>NZ_KK069988.1:0-105960 GCF_000576425.1 Brachybacterium phenoliresistens
GGAGTCCTCCTGCACGACGGGCTCGGATGCGGTGCTCACGCCCCGCTCCGCCGGGGTCGACCGCGAGCGGAAGAACTCCGCCCAGCTGGGGTCGACGCTGGTGGGATCCTCGGTCCACTGCTCGTGGAGCGCATCCACGAGCCACTGGTTGGGGCCGAACTCGGGGGCCTCGTCCTCGGGGGGTGGTGTCTGCTGTGACACGCTGCGATCGCCAGCCTTCTGAACGTCGTGGGTGATGACCTGCTCAGCCTAGCCGAGCACGGACCGGAATGTGGACGCCGGGGACGCGCTGCGCAGGGGCTGCGCACGGTGTGGGCCGATGCACATCGGCCGCGCCGCGGGAGCGCTCACGCATCGGGGAGCGTGACCCGGATCAGGGAGGAGGCGCCGTGCTCGCTCGCGGCCGAGCTCGGGTCGTCGCCGACCTCGATGGTGCCGCCGTGGAGGTTCACCGCCCAGCGGGCGATCGCCAGGCCCAGCCCGGTGCCGCCGGTGGCGTCCGAGCGCCCTCCCCGCTGGAAGCGCTCGAAGACGAGCTCCCGCTCGGCGTGCGGGATGCCGGGGCCCTCGTCGCTCACCTCGATGACGACGGTGCGCCGCTCCTCGTCGGCCCGGGCCCGCACCCGCACCCGGCCCCCCGGGGGCGAGTGGCGCGAGGCGTTGTCGAGCAGGTTCGCGATCACCTGGTGCATGCGGGCGGGATCGGCGAGGAAGGTCAGCTGGGGCGGCTCCACGTCGATGGCCCAGCGCACGTCCCGGCCCCGCGCGCCCGCGCCGAGCGCCGCGGCATCGGCGACCTCGTGCAGGAACGGCGTCAGCTCGATCCGCTCGATGCTCACGTCGGTCACGCCCGCGTCGATCCGGGAGAGGTCCAGCAGGTGGTCCACGAGGCTCGAGAGCCGCTCGGTCTCGTTCAGGGCCACCGACAGGGCCGCCGGGTCCGGCTCGGTGACGCCGTCGACGAGGTTCTCCAGCTGGGCGCGCAGCCCGGCGACCGGGGTGCGCAGCTCATGGGAGACGTTCGCGACCAGCTCGCGGCGCAGCAGGTCGGTCTGCTGCAGCTCCGAGGCCATGGAGGTGAACGCCCGGGCCAGCTCGCCCACCTCGTCGTTGCTGCTGGCGTCGATCCGCTGGCCGTAGTCCCCGTGGGACATGGCCTGGGCCGCGCGGGTCATCTGCCGCAGCGGGGAGGTCATGCCGTGCGCGAGCACCTGCGTGAGCACCAGCGCGGCGATGATCGCGACCGGGATCGCGAGCCACGGGTCCAGGGCGGCGGAGGCGCTCAGCCAGGTCAGCACGGCGGTCAGGGTGACGGCGGCGACCACCACCGCGCCGAGCTTGACCTTGAACGACCCCAGCCGGTCCAGGGGGCGCCGCGCCATCTGCTCAGGCCTCCGGGGCGGGGGCGTCGACGTCCTCGGGATCCTCGGGGATCTCCAGGGCGTAGCCGACGCCGTGGACGGTGCGCACCAGGTCGGAGCCGAGCTTGCGGCGCAGGGCCTTGACGTGGGAGTCCACGGTGCGGGTCCCGGTGGCATCGACCCAGTCCCAGACGTCGGCCAGCAGGTGCTCTCGGGTGAGCACGGTGCCGGGGGAGCTGGCCAGGCACAGCAGGAGATCGAACTCGGTGGGCGTGAGATGGGCGGGCACGCCCGCCCTCATCACGCGGCGGCCCGCGCGGTCGATCAGGAGATCGCCGATCTGCAGGGCCACCTGCGCATCGGCCGCGTCCGGGGGAGGGGTCGCGGGCTCGGCGCGACGCACCCGGCGCAGCAGCACCTTGAGCCGGGCCACCAGCTCGCGCATGGAGAAGGGCTTGGTCATGTAGTCGTCGGCCCCGACCCCGAGGCCGATGAGCATGTCCGTCTCGTCGTCGCGGGCGGTGAGCATCAGCACGGCGACGGGGGAGTCGGCCTGGATGCGCCGGCACACCTCGAGCCCGTCGATCCCGGGCAGCATCACATCCAGCACGACCACGTCGGGGCGCACCCGCAGGACCGTCTCCACGCCCGTGACGCCGTCCAGCGCGGTGGAGACCTCCCAGCCCTCGGCGGTGAGCCGGTCGGCGATCGCGCTGGTGATGGTGGGCTCGTCCTCGATGACGACCACGCGCGTGGGCGCGGCCGCGCCGGCGGGCGGGGCAGGACGAGCGGCATCAGGGCGTGAGGTCGACATGCCGTCACTGTACTGGCGCCTCCCGAGCCGTTCCCGGAAAGCCGCCGAGCGCCGCCGTCGGGAGGGCTCCGTCCTGTCGTAGACTTCCGGCCACTATGGACGAATCCCCCGCGCCGAGTACCGGCGCGCGCCCGCCCGCGGCCCAGGCACCCCGTGCCGGCCACCCGGCGGTGCGCGCACTCCCCGCCCTCGGGGAGGCCCTCACGTGACCTGGATCCTTCTGGCCGTCGGCGTGCTGCTCACCGCAGGCACCGCCGTCTTCGTGGCCTCGGAGTTCTCCCTCGTGGCCCTGGACCGCCACACCGTCGAGAAGGCCCAGCAGGGCGGCGACCGCCGCGCCGCCGGCGTGCTCTCGGCCCTGACCCACCTCTCGACCAACCTCTCCGGCGCCCAGCTGGGCATCACGATCACCACGCTGCTGTTCGGCTTCGCGGTGCAGGACCCCCTGGCGGGCCTGCTGAGCCCGGTCGCGGCGGCCCTGGGCATCCCCGGCTCCGCCGTCGGCCCGGTCTCCGTGGTCGCCGCGATGGCGATCGCCTACGCCTTCTCGATGCTGTTCGGCGAGCTGGTCCCGAAGAACCTCGCGATCGCCGCGCCGATGGCGACCGCCAAGGTCGTCGCGCCGCTGCAGCACTTCTTCACCACCGTGTTCCGCCCCCTGATCGCCGTGTTCAACTCGACCGCGAACGCGATCCTGCGCCTGGTGGGCATCGAGCCGCAGGAGGAGCTCTCCGCGGCGCGCTCGCCCGCGGAGCTGGACTACCTGGTGCGGCACAGCGCCCGGGCCGGCAGCCTCGACCGCGGCACCGCGGTGCTGCTCAGCCGGACCCTCGCCCTCGCCGACCGCGAGGCGGCCGATGTCATGACCCACCGCGGGGCCATGATCGCGGTGGACGCCTCCGCCTCCGCCGCCGAGGTCCTCGAGCTGAGCCGGACCAGCGGCCATTCGCGCTTCCCCGTCATCGACGGCAGCGAGGACGACGTGGTCGGCGTGGTGCAGGTGCGCCAGGCCGTGACCGTGCCGCGCGCCGAGCGCGCGGGGACCCCGGTCCGCTCGATCATGGCCGACGTCCACCGCCTGCCCGAGACCGTGCCCCTGGACAACCTGCTGCTGGACCTGCGCGACCTGGGCGCCCAGCTGGCCGTGGTGGTCGACGAGTACGGCGGCACCTCCGGGATCGTGACCCTGGAGGACGTCATCGAGGAGATCGTCGGCGAGGTCAACGACGAGCACGACGAGGACGAGCCCGAGCGCTACGCCCGCGAGAGCGAGCGCGGCTGGGTGGTCTCCGGCCTCATGCGCCCCGACGAGATCCGCCGCGAGCTGGGCGTGATCGTGCCCGAGTCCACCGACTACGACACCCTCGGCGGTCTGCTGATGGACGAGCTGCGCCGCATCCCCGCTCCCGGCGACGTCGTCGAGAGCGCCGGGCTGCGCCTGGAGGTGCTGGCGATGGACGGGCGCCGCGTCGACTCCGTGCGCCTGATGGTCCTGGACGACTCCGTGCGCGTCGCCCCGGTGGAGGAGGCCGACGATGAGTGACACCGCCGCCCTGCTGCTGGGCCTGGCCATGCTGGTGGGCAACGCCTTCTTCGTCGGCGCCGAGTTCGCGGTGATGAGCGCGCGCCGCAGCCAGCTCGAGCCGCTGGTGGACGCCGGCACCCCCGGGGCCCGCACCGCCCTGTGGGCGATCGAGCACGTCTCGATCATGCTGGCCGCCGCCCAGTTCGGCGTCACCGTCTGCTCGGTGACGCTGGGCGCCGTGGCCGAGCCCGCCATCGCCCACTTCCTGGAGCCGCTGCTGGAGGGCGTGGGCGCGCCCGAGGTGCTCGTGCACCCGATCGCCTTCGCCGTGGCGCTGCTGATCGCGTCCTACCTGCACGTCGTCTTCGGGGAGATGGTCCCCAAGAACATCTCGATCGCCGTGCCGGTGGGAGCCGTGTGCCTGCTCGCCCCGCCGCTGGTGGTGATCGCCCGGATCTTCACCCCCGTGATCTGGATCCTCAACGTCTTCGCCAACGGCATCCTGCGCCTGCTGCGCGTCGAGCCCCGGGACGAGGTCGAGAGCGAGTTCACCGCGGAGGAGATCGCCGCGATCGTGGACGAGTCCCGCCGCGAGGGCCTGCTCGAGGACGACCAGGGGCTGCTGCGCGGCGCCATCCAGTTCTCCGAGCACACGGCCCGCGACGTCATGGTGCCGATCTCCGAGGTCGTCACCGTGACCCATGACGTCTCCCCGGCGCAGATCGAGGAGATCGTCGCCCGCACCGGGTACAGCCGCATCGGCGTGCGCAACGACGCCGGGGACCTGGTGGGCTACGTGCACCTCAAGGACGTCCTGCTCGCCCCCGGCGCGGAGGACGCGGACTACGAGCGGCCGATCCCCCCGGGCCTGGTCCGGGCCGTCGTCTCGGTCGACGACGACGACGAGATCGAGGAGGCGCTGCGGGCCATGCAGTACAACGGCGCGCACATGGCGCGGGTGGACTCGCCGACCTCCCGGAGCGTCGGGGTGGTCTTCCTCGAGGACGTCCTCGAGGAGCTCGTCGGCGAGGTCAAGGACGTCATGCAGCGCCACCGCGTGTGATTCCGGCACGGCCCCGTGCGCGGGGCCGTGTCGCGGCCGTCACCCTGCGGGAGGACCCAGGTCAAGGTTGCGCCGGGTCCTGCGGGCGACGGCAAAGTCTTGGCAATGTCCCGGTCCAGAGCCCTGGACCTGCCTCTTGTCGTCCGTACATTTGAATCTGTTGTTCGGTGACGCGTCTTCCCCCAGTCCGGCGTCGCAGGAGCGAACGGGAATACGGAACGGTCTATCGGAAGCAGGTACATCCGTGGCGAATCATCGCGCTGCTGGACGAGCACATGTGCGACCCCTCAAGGTCTCCCCGGGCGCGCACCGCGATTCCCTCGTCCCTGCGGGCGCGGTCAAGGTGGGCATGCTCGGCGCGCTCGCCACCGCCACCATCGCCGTGCCGCTGGCCTCCGCCACCGCCGGCGGCCTCGACGCGAGCGCCCCGCTGGCCGACGCCGTCGAGGGCGTCTCGA
Source organism: Brachybacterium phenoliresistens (assembly GCF_000576425.1). Lineage (GTDB taxonomy): Bacteria > Actinomycetota > Actinomycetes > Actinomycetales > Dermabacteraceae > Brachybacterium > Brachybacterium phenoliresistens. The sequence continues at coordinate 5,222 of NZ_KK069988.1, forward strand.
CCTCCGCTCCCGAGACGGTCGAGCCCACCGCGGAGCCCGCGGTCGCGCTGCCCGAGGTCTCCGCCTCCCTCTCGGCCGATGCCGCCGCCCCCGCCGCCTCGGCCTCCGTGCCCGAGCAGCCCGCCGCCGAGCAGCCCGCCGCTGCGCAGGCCGCCCCCGAGGCCGCCGCCCCCGAGGCGCCCGCCGCGAGCGAGGCCCCCGCCGAGAAGGCCGCGGCCGTCCCCGGCGCCCCCGTGCAGACCCAGCCCTCCTCGAGCGCAGCGGCCGAGACCACCGCGACGACCACCGGCCTGCACGTCGAGGTCCCCGACCCCGAGCTCGCCGAGCTGTACGAGGCCTCGGCCGGCAGCTCGAGCGGCTACATCAAGCCCGTGGACGCCCCCATCACCTCCGGCTACGGCGTGCGCATCCACCCCGTCCTCGGCTACCGCAAGGGCCACGAGGGCACCGACTTCGGCGCCGCCTGCGGAACCCCGGTGCACGCCGCCCAGGCCGGCACCGTGGTCGCGGTCGAGTACAACTCCTCCTCCGGGAACCGCGTCAAGGTCGACCACGGCGACGGCATCATCACCGGCTACTACCATCTGCAGGACTTCGCCGTCTCCGAGGGCGACGTGATCGCCCAGGGCGACGTCGTCGGCTCGGTCGGCTCCACCGGCCGCTCGACCGGCTGCCACCTGCACTTCGCGAAGATGGATGCGTCGGGCACGTACTCCAACCCGATGACCCTGTTCCAGTGAGCCGCACCCCTGTCGTCCTGGGCGTCGAGTCCTCCTGCGACGAGACCGGCTTCGGGATCGTCAGCGAGGGGACCCTGCTCGGCCAGGGCCTCGCCTCGAGCGCCGCGCAGCACGCGGAGTTCGGCGGCGTCGTCCCCGAGATCGCCGCGCGCGCCCACCTCGCCGCCGCCGTCCCCACCCTGCGCATCGCCCTGGCCGATGCCGGGGTCGAGCTGTCCGACATCACCCACGTCGCCGCGACCAGCGGCCCCGGACTGGCCACCGCCGTCCACGTGGGCCTGGCCGCCGCGAAGTCGCTGGCCTGGTCGCTGGACGTGCCCCTGTACGGCGTGCACCACCTGGCCGGCCACGCCGCGGCGGACACCCTCGAGCACGGCCCCCTGCCCGAGCGCAGCATCGTGCTCATCGTCTCCGGCGGGCACACCTCGATCCTCCACGTCGGCGACCTCGTGCTCGATCCCATCGAGCACCTGGGCGACACCCTCGACGACGCCGCGGGCGAGGCCTTCGACAAGGTCTCCCGCCTGCTGGGCCTCGGCTACCCCGGCGGGCCGGCCATCTCCCGCGCCGCCGCGGGCGGGGACCCGCAGGCCTTCGCCTTCCCGCGCGCCCTGCTGCGCCAGGGCGACGCCCCGTACACCTTCTCGTTCTCCGGGCTGAAGACCGCCGTGGCCCGCACGGTCGAGAAGATCGAGCGCGCCGGCGAGGCTGTCCCGGTGACCGACATCGCCGCCTCCTTCGAGCAGGCCGTCGTCGACGTGCTGGTGACCAAGTCGCTGCGCGCCGTGGCAGACCGCGGCCTGTCCACGCTCGTGATCGTCGGCGGCGTCGCGGCCAACGCCCGCCTGCGCGAGGTGGCCGCGCGCCGCTGCGCCGAGCAGGGCGTCGAGCTGCGCATCCCGCCGCCGCGCCTGTGCACCGACAACGGCGCCATGATCGCCGCCGTCGGCGACCTCCTGGTCCGCGCGGGCTCCGAGCCCAGCGGGCTCGGCATCGCCGCGGATCCCTCCGCCGTCCTCCACGGGGCCCAGCTGCCGCTGCTGCGGTGAGCTATCTCTCGAACCGCGGCGCGGCCGCCCGCAGGGACCGAGCTGGGGCGATGCGTTGCTAGACTGGCACGGCACGCCCGCGTAGCTCAGTGGATAGAGCGTCTGCCTCCGGAGCAGAAGGTCGTAGGTTCGAATCCTGTCGCGGGCACCGATGCGCACGGCCCGCATCCCGATCGGGGAGACCCGATCCGGGATGCGGGCCGTTCTCGTGCCGGGCGCGCGGTGGGCCGCGCCGACTATCCTGCTCAGATGCCCCACGCACGCTTCGACGACCTCCTGGCCGGGACGGTCGTCCAGTTCAGCGAGGTCTCCCGCGTCATCGAGGCGCGGACGCCCGGCGAGGTCCGCCCGGCGCTGCGCGCCGTGCAGGAGGCGGTGGACGCCGGGGCGTGGGCGTTCGGGATGATCGCCTACGAGGCCGCGGCGGGGCTGGACCCGGACGCCCGGGTGATCCCTGCCGCAGACGGCGTGCCGCTGGTGCGCTTCGGCATCGCGGATGCGCCCGATGACGACCCCGCGCCCCTGCCCGAGGTCTCCGGCGCCGGGGAGTACAGGGCCTCGGCCTGGCGCGGCGAATGGTCCCGATCCCAGCACGCCGAGCGCATCGCCGCGGTGCGCGCCGCCATCGCCGAGGGCGATACCTACCAGGTCAACCTCACCCATCGCCTGCACGGGCGGATCGAGGGGGACCTGCTGGCCTGCTACCGCGACCTCGCCATCGGGCAGCGGGCGGCCCACAGCGCCTATCTCGACCTGGGCCGATGGGCGGTGCTCAGCGCCAGCCCCGAGTCCTTCGTCCACCGGCAGGGGAGCATGGTGACCTGCGTGCCCATGAAGGGCACCGCACCGCGCGCCGCGGGCCCGGCGCGCGACGCCGCGGCCCGGGCCGACCTCCTGCGCAGCGAGAAGGAGCGCGCGGAGAACGTGATGATCGCCGACCTCCTGCGCAACGACCTCGCCCGCATCGCCCGGCCCGGGACGGTGCGCGTCCCGCAGCTGCTGCAGGCCGAGGCCTACCCGACCCTGTGGCAGCTCACCAGCACCATCACCGCGGAGGTGGACCCGGACCTGGGACTCGAGGAGCTGATGGCGGCCCTGTTCCCCTGCGGCTCCATCACCGGGGCGCCCAAGCTGTCCACCATGGGGATCATCGCGGAGCTGGAGTCCTCGCCGCGCGGCGTGTACTGCGGGGCGGTGGGGCTGCTGGCCCCGCGCCGCCGCGACGCGGCCGGGGAGCAGGAACCCGAGACTCGCTTCAGCGTCGCGATCCGCACCGTGGTGGTGGACCGCGAGGACGGCGCCGCGACCTACGGGGTCGGCGGCGGCGTCACCTGGGGCTCCCGGGCCGAGGGGGAGTGGGACGAGCTCGCCACCAAGTCCCAGGTGCTCGAGCGCCTTGCCGATCCTGCCGCGGGTCTCCGGTCCGGCGATGCCGACCCGGCTCCGCCGTCGGCCGCGCCCGGCACGGACGGGGCCGCCGTCATCGCCGACCCGGGGGACCTCTCCGCGTTCGGACTCCTGGAGACCCTGGCGGTCGATGCCGGAGCCCCCCGCCATCTCGAGGAGCATCTGGACCGTCTCGAGGCGTCGGCCGACCGCTTCGCGATCCCCTGCGAGCGCGCTGCGCTGCGCGCCCTGCTGCGGAAGGAGGCCGCCGCCCGCGGCACGGGGGTGCTGCGCCTGCATCTGGACCTGTCAGGGACCCCGACCGTCACCGCGCGGCAGCTGCCGCCGGCGGGGGAGGGCCCGGTCCTGCTCGCCCTCGACGACCGTCCGCGGGACCCGGAGGCCCCGGAGGTGCGCCACAAGACGACCGACCGCGCGAGCCTGGACGCGGCCCTGCGGCGCGCCCGGGCGCGCGATGCGCGGGTGCAGGACGTCGTGCTCACCGCGCCGGGCGGCCTGGTCACCGAGACCGGCATCGCGAACCTGCTGGTCCGCCTCGACGGGACCTGGTGCACCCCGCCGCAGGGCGACGGCTGCCTGCCCGGGATCGGCCGGCGCCTGCTGCTGGAGCGCGGTGAGGCGGTCGAGCGCAGCATCACCGTCGCCGAGCTGCGCGCCGCGGAGGAGATCGCGCTGATCAGCTCGGTGCGCGGACGGCGCCGGGCGCGACTGCTGACCTGATCCGCGGCGCGGGGAGGGAGCATCGTGCCGGCCCTGCCCCGCGCCGTCCTGCCCGCGCCGCCGGCGGGCTCAGCCCTCGCGGCGCAGGCGCAGGATCTCGTGCAGCAGCTGCGCGACCTCCTCGGGGCCGTCGACCCGGAAGGCCGCGGCGGTGTCGCCCGCGCCCACCTTGATGGTCAGGTCGTGCTCCCCGCCGCGCACGAAGACGCTCTCGTCGGTGACGTCGTCGCCCAGGTACAGCCAGGCGTCCACGGCCGCGGCGCGCGCCAGGGCCTCCAGGGCGGTGCCCTTGTCCGTCTGCACCACGGAGAACTCCACGACCTCCTTGCCCGGGGTCACCTTCACGTCCGGCAGGGTGCGCGCGTACTCCAGCGCGGACTCGGTCGCGTTGACGGCGCCGCGACCGCGGGCGGTGCGGGTGTGCAGCACGCTCGCCATCGGCTTGCGCTCGACATCGGCGCCGGGGTGCTTCTGGGCGATCACCTCGAGGGTGCGGGTGATCGAGGCCAGCAGCGCCTCCTTGTGCTCGTCCATGGTCAGCGCCGCGGCGTCGAGCACCCCGGCGTTCATGTCCGGCGGCAATGCACCGACCTCCGCGCCGTGCGATCCCACCAGCACCACGGAGCTGGGCATGCGGGTATGGGCGTCGAGGTCGCCCAGCGAGCGGCCCGAGACCAGGGCGACGTTCACGCCCGGATCCTCGGTGAGCTCGCGCAGGGCGGAGAGGCTGTCGGGGTCGGGGACCACGGCGTCGCGGTCGGCGACGATCGGCGCCAGCACCCCGTCGAAGTCGGAGGCGACGAGGATCCGCGGGGTGCGGGCGAAGCGGGCGAGAGCCGCCTCCAGCTCCTCGCGCGGAGGCTTCTCCTCGCCGGTCAGCCGCACCGGCGGCCGCGCGATCTCCTCGGGCCGCCCGGCGGACTCGAGATCGCCGAGGAAGGCGTGCGCCCACGCCTGCACGTCGTGGTCCAGCACCTGGCGGCGCAGCGAGAGCATGGCCTGCTCCTGCTCGTCCTCGGGCATCTTGAGGGCCTGCAGGATCGCCGTCTTCAGCTCGTCGATGTCGTGGGGGTTGACGAGGATCGCGGCGCGCAGCTCATCGGCGGCGCCGGCGAACTCGGACAGCACCAGCACGCCGCGCAGGTCCGGCCGGGAGGCGACGTACTCCTTGGCCACGAGGTTCATGCCGTCGCGCAGCGCCGTCACCAGCACCACATCGGCCGCCATGAACAGCGCCGTCATGTCGCGACGGTCGAAGGAGCGGTGCAGGTAGGAGATCGCAGGCCGGCCGATCGGCGCATGGTCGCCGTTGATGCGGCCCACCGTGAGCTCGACCTCGTCGCGCAGCTGGCGGTAGGCCTCGACGCGCTCGCGGGAGGGCGTGGCGACCTGGATCATCACCGCGTCGTGCGGATCGATGGAGCCGTCGCGCAGCAGCTCGCCCCAGGCCTTGAGCCGATGGCGGATCCCCTTGGTGTAGTCCAGGCGGTCCACGCCGAGCACGATCTTGTCCGGCTCGCCCAGCTCCCGGCGCAGCTCCGCGGCGCGCTCGCGCACCGCCGGATCCTCCGTCAGCGAGGAGATCGCGGCGGTGTCGATCGAGATCGGGAAGGACTTCGCGACGACCTGCCGGGCCGGCTCGGAGCCGATCCCGGGGACGGTGGCGGTGTACTGGTCGACCTGGTAGCCCAGCAGGTGGCGCACCGCGGAGAGGAAGTTCACCGCATCGGACTCGCGCTGGAAGCCGACCAGGTCCGCGCCGAGCAGGCCGCGCAGCACCTGGTTGCGCTTGGGCAGCTGCGAGAACAGCTCGACGGGCGGGAAGGGGATGTGGTTGAAGAACCCGATGCGGACGTCGGGCCGCGAGGCCCGGATCATCTCCGGCGCCAGCTGCAGCTGGTAGTCGTGCACCCAGATCGTCCCGCCGGGGGCGGTGGCCGCGGCCGCCGCCTGCGCGAAGCGCCGGTTGACGCGCACATAGGCGTCCCACCAGGCGCGGTGGAACTCCGGGTCGACGATCACGTCGTGGTAGAGCGGCCACAGCGTCCCGTTGGAGAAGCCCTCGTAGTACTTCTCGACGTCCTCCGCGGACAGCGCCACCGGGTACAGGTGCATGCCGTCGGCGGCGAAGGGCTCCGGGGCCTCCCCGGCGGTGCCGTGCCATCCCACCCAGGCGCCGCTGTCCACATGGCGCATCACGGACTCCATGGCGGTGACCAGGCCTCCGGGACTGGTCACCCATTCCGTGGCGCCGTCGGGGAGGGTGCGGGCGTCGACGGGAAGCCGATTGGCGACGATCACGAGATCATGTGTGGGCACGGGGCCACCTTCCACAGCTGAGCGGACGACTCCTGGCCGCCCCAACCTACCAAGCACGGCCGATGGTTCCCGGCGCGAGCCGGCCGGGCGGAGGGCTCCCTCGGGGGCGCCATCGGACGCCCCGGCGCCGCGCGCCCGCCGGCCGATAGGATCCCGGACGTCCCGTCGCACCCCGGCGGCCCCGTCGTCCCCGCACCCGAAGGACCCCTGGACCATGCGCGCACACGAAGCAGGCGCCCTGCACGGCAACGATCCCGCCCCCACCTGGCTGCCCTATCCGGCCGATGTGAACGCCCTCCTCGAGGACCTGTGGTCCGGCTCGACGCGCCGCGAGGCCGACGGGGAGCTGTCCGTGGGCGGGGTGCGCGTGAGCCGCATCGCCGAGGAGATCGGCACCCCGGCCCTGGTGGTCGACGAGGACGACTTCCGCGCCCGCGCCCGCCGCTTCCGCACCGCCTTCGCCCGCGCCTTCGCCCCGCATGCGGGCGCCAGCACCTACTACGCGGGCAAGGCCTTCCTGTGCGGCGCCGTGGCCCGCTGGGTCGAGGAGGAGGGCCTGGGGCTGGACGTGTGCACCGGCGGCGAGCTCGCGGTGGCCCTGCGCGCCGGCTTCCCGCCCGAGCGCCTGGCCCTGCACGGCAACAACAAGTCCGACGAGGAGCTGCGGCGGGCCCTGCGCGCCGGGGTGGGCCGGATCGTCGCCGACTCCATCGAGGAGATCGACCGCATCGCGAGCCTCGCCCGCGAGACCGGGGTGCGCGCCCCGGTGATGCTGCGCATCACCACCGGCGTCGAGGCGCACACCCACGAGTTCATCGCCACCGCCCACGAGGACCAGAAGTTCGGCATCTCCCTCACCGCCGGGGACGCCTTCACGGCGGTGGCCCGCGCCCTGGAGCACGACGCCGACCTCGAGCTGATCGGCCTGCACTCCCACATCGGCTCCCAGATCTTCGACACCGGCGGCTTCGAGGTCGCCGCCCGCCGCGTGCTGGACCTCGTCGCCCGGGTGCGGGACGAGCTGGGCCACACCATCGACCATCTCGACCTCGGCGGCGGCTTCGGCGTCATGTACAACTCCCAGCACACGCCGTCCCCGGCGGAGGCGCTCGCCGACGGCATCGCCGGGATCGTCGAGAAGCAGTGCCACGAGCTGGACCTCCCCGTGCCGCACGTGGCCTTCGAGCCCGGCCGCGCCATCGCCGGGCCCTCCACCCAGACCCTCTACACGGTGGGCACCGTCAAGGACGTCCACCTCGGCGGCCCGCACCACCGCGTGTACGTCTCCGTCGACGGCGGCATGAGCGACAACGTGCGCACCGCCCTGTACGACGCGGACTACTCCTGCCTGCTCTCGGGGCGCACCTCCGACGCCGCCCCCGCCGTCGTGCGCGTGGTCGGCAAGCACTGCGAGAGCGGCGACATCGTCGTCAAGGACGAGTACCTCCCCGCCGACGTCCGGCGCGGGGACCTCGTCTCGGTGCCGGTGACCGGGGCCTACTGCTATTCCCTCGCCTCGAACTACAACCACGTGCCGCGTCCGGCCGTGGTCGCCGTCAAGGACGGGACGGTGCGCACCATCGTGCGCCGCGAGACCGAGGACGACCTGCTCGCCCTGGACGTCGGCTGATCCGGCCGCGCGCATCCCGCCCGTCCCACACGTTCATACGGGGCAACCTGTTCATGCCTGCTCCGTTAGAGTTCACGGTGCCCCGTCGCCCCGACCGCCTGCCCGGAAGGACCCCCGAATGACGTCTGCGGCCCCCGCCCCCCATCCCGGTGACGACCCCCGCCCGACCCTGCGCGTGGCGCTCCTGGGCGCCGGCACCGTCGGCTCCGAGGTGCTGCGGCTGATGCGGATCCACGGCGAGGAGCTCACGCATCGCATCGGGGCCCGCCTCGAGGTGATCGGCGTGGCCGTGCGCGACCTCGACCGCGACCGCGGCGAGCACGTGGATCCGTCCCTGCTGACCACCGATGCAGAGTCCCTGGTCACGCAGGCCGACCTCGTCATCGAGGTGATGGGCGGCATCGAGCGGGCGCGCAGCCTGATCCTCTCGGCCCTCGAGTCCGGGGCGAGCGTCGTGACCGCCAACAAGGCGCTGCTCGCGCAGGACGGCGCCACCCTCTACGAGGCCGCGGACCGCCACGGCGTGGACCTCAGCTTCGAGGCGGCCGTCGCCGGCGCGATCCCGCTGGTCCGGCCGATCCGCGAGTCCCTCGCCGGGGACCGCATCCAGCGCGTGATGGGCATCGTCAACGGCACCACCAACTTCGTCCTGGACGCGATGACGCGCACCGGCGCGGACCAGGCCGAGGTCGTCGCCCGCGCCCAGGAGCTGGGCTACGCCGAGGCCGATCCCACGGCCGACGTCGAGGGCTACGACGCCGCCGCGAAGGCATCGATCCTGGCCTCCCTCGCCTTCCACACCCGGGTGGGCCTCGGCGACGTGCACCGCGAGGGCATCACCGAGGTCACCGCCGAGGACATCGCGGCGGCCCGCCGCATGGGGCGCACCATCAAGCTGCTGAGCATCGTCGAGCGGATCGTGGACGGCGACGAGGAGCGGGTCTCCGCGCGCGTGTATCCCGCGATGATCCCCGACTCCCATCCTCTGGCCTCGGTCTCCGAGGCCTACAACGCGGTGTTCGTCGAGGCGGAGGCCGCCGGATCGCTCATGTTCTACGGCCAGGGCGCCGGGGGCACCCCCACCGCCTCCGCGGTGCTGGGCGATGTGGTCGGCGTCGCGCGCCAGCGCGTGCACGGCGGCTACGGCCCGCGCGAGTCGGCCTACGCGGAGCTGCCCATCGCCGGGATCGGCGACCTGCGCACCCGCTTCTACCTGGCGCTGACCGTGGAGGACCGCCCCGGCGTCCTCGCCGACGTCGCCGGGTGCCTGTCCTCGCACGGCATCTCCATCTCCACCATCCATCAGCAGCCGCTCCCGGAGGGCGAGGGCACGGGGGAGCGGGCCGTGATCGGCATCTCCACCCATCGGGCCCGCGAGCAGTCCACCACGGCAGCCCTCGACGAGCTCTCCGCCCGGCCCGCGGTCCAGAGCATCGACTCCGTCCTCCGCCTCGAAGGGGAATGATCCACATGGCACATCAGTGGCGCGGCGTGATCGCCGAGTACCGCGAGCACCTCCCGTTCGGGGATGACGACACCCTGCTCACGCTGGGGGAGGGCGGCACGCCGCTGGTGCACTCCCCGACGCTCTCGCAGACCGTCGGCGCCGAGGTGCACATCAAGGTCGAGGGCATGAACCCGACCGGCTCCTTCAAGGACCGCGGCATGGTCTCGGCGATGAGCCGCGCCGTCAGCGACGGCGCCCAGAAGGTCGTGTGCGCCTCCACCGGCAACACCTCCGCCTCCGCGGCCGCCTACGCCACCCGCGCCGGGATCGGCTGCGTGGTGCTGCTGCCGCAGGGCAAGATCGCCGCCGGCAAGCTCGCCCAGGCCGTCGTCCACGGGGCCCAGCTGGTCCAGATCGACGGCAACTTCGACGACTGCCTCGAGATCGCCCGCAAGCTCGACGCCCAGTACCCCGTCGAGCTCGTGAACTCCGTGAACCCCTACCGCCTGCAGGGCCAGAAGACCGCCGCCTTCGAGATCGCCGATGCGCTCGGCGGCGCCCCGGACGTGCACATCCTGCCCGTCGGCAACGCGGGCAACATCTCCGCCTACTGGATGGGCTACCAGGAGTACCGCGACAAGGGCATCACCTCCTCCGTCCCGCAGATGTGGGGCTTCCAGGCCGAGGGCGCCGCGCCGTTCACCGCCGGCCGCCCGATCCCGAACCCGGAGACGATCGCGACCGCCATCCGCATCGGCGCCCCCGCTTCCTGGGACCTCGCCGTCGCCGCCCGCGACGACTCCGGCGGCCTGATCGGCGCGGTCTCCGACGAGCAGATCCTCGATGCCCAGGAGATCCTGGCCGGAGAGGTCGGCATCTTCGTCGAGCCAGCCTCCGCCGCCGGCGTCGCCGGGCTGCTGCAGCAGTCCTCCCGCGGCCTGGTCCCCGCCGGGGCGCGGATCGCGATCACCGTCACCGGGAACGGGCTCAAGGACATCGACACCGCGCTCTCGCGCCGCGATCTCACCCCGACCGTCGTCGAGGCGGATGTCAACGCCGCCGCGGAGGCGATGGGCCTGTGAGGATCGGCCGCCGGAGCGCGGCGGTCCGCGTCCCGGCCACGAGCGCGAACCTCGGGCCGGGCTTCGACGCGATGGGCCTCGCCCTGGGACTCCATGACGACCTGGAGGTCGAGGCCGTCGCCGGCGGCCTCGAGATCGAGGTGACCGGCGAGGGCGCCCAGGACGTCCCGCGCACCGAGGACCACCTCGTGGTGCGGGCCCTGCGCATCGGCCTGGACCACGCGGGCGCCCCTCAGATCGGCGTGCGCCTGCGCACCCGCAACCGCATCCCGCACGGCCGGGGGCTGGGCTCGAGCGCCGCGGCCGCGGTCGCCGGCCTGCTGCTGGCCCGCGGGCTCATCGCGGATCCCGCGGGCCTGGACGACCAGGCGGTGCTCGCCCTCGCCACCGCGATCGAGGGCCACCCCGACAACGCCGCTCCGGCCCTGCTGGGCGGCGTCACCCTCTCGTGGATGCAGCAGGAGGTGCCCCGCACCGTGCGTCTCGCGGTCGCCGAGGGCGCCCTGAACCCGATCGTGCTGCGCCCCGAGGCGACGCTGTCCACCGCGAAGGCCCGCTCCCTGCTGCCGGCCGAGGTCCCGCACGCCGATGCGGCCTTCACTGCCGGCCGTGCGGCCCTGCTGGTGCACGCCCTGGCCACGGACCCGTCCCTGCTGCTTCCCGCCACCGAGGAGCGCCTCCACCAGGAGCAGCGGGCCCCGGGCATGCCGCAGAGCGTGGAGCTGATGCGGGTGCTGCGGTCCGAGGGGTTCCCGGCGGTGATCTCCGGGGCGGGGCCGACGGTGCTCGTCCTCGCAGGGGATCACGACCGCCTCTCCTCGCTCGTGCGCCGGGTGGTGGATCGGCCCGAGCAGTGGCGCCTGGCACGTGTCGGCCTGGACACCACGGGCGCGGCGCCCGCTGTGGTAGGTTGAGGGCGCGTCCAGGCGGAGAACGCCACTGCGACGACCTCTCCCGGACCCGGGACCGGCGCCGCAACGACGAACCCCACCTCGCAGCGCAGTGCTCCGGTGCATGAGCCCGGTCCCCGGACCACGGCTCTCCGCGCCCGCACCCCGCATCGACCGCATGCGACAGTCCGCATCCGGTCACGGGACGCCGACGCACCAGAACCATCTTCTCGACGGACGTGGAACCCGCCCGCCGCTCCTCGCGGCGTGCTCCCTCCGCCGGACAACGATCCCCTGATCACCGCACGGCGGGCCGAGAGCGGCCCCTGGCGGTCCGGGATCCGTCACAGCGCTCCCGGCCGCATGCCGGGCACGACGAGCCGAGACCATCGGCTCCACAGGAAGGAACCTGGGTGAACGACACCACCGCCGCCTCGGGCGAGAACACCTCGCTCGCGGCGAAGAAGCTCCCGGAGCTGCAGGCCATCGCCGCCTCCATGGGCATCAAGAACGTGCGCCGCCTGCGCAAGAACGACCTCATCGAGGCGATCCGCGGCGGAGGTTCCGGCCCCGCGCAGGGCGGCTCCGCGGCCCCCGCGAAGAGCGCCCCCGCCGCCGAGGCCCCGGCCGCCCAGCCCGCGGCCGCCGCCGAGGCTCCCGCCGCGCCGGCGGCCGAGGCGCCCCGCGCCGAGAGCTCCGCCCCCGCGCGCAGCCCCGAGCTGGACATCGAGCTGCCCAGCCGCTCGGGCCGGCAGGACGACTCGCGCCGCGAGGACTCCCGCCGCGACTCCGGCCAGGAGCAGGACCAGGAGCGCGGCCAGCGCCGTGGCCGCTCCGATCGTGAGCAGGGGCAGGGCCGCTCCGATCGCGAGCAGGGCCAGGGCCGCTCCGACCGCGAGGGCGGACGCCGCTCCGATCGCGAGCAGGATCGCGACGAGCAGCGTCAGGACGGCGAGCGTCCGGGACGCGGCAACCGCCGGGACCGCCCGCGCCGCATCGAGGACATCGAGCTCCCGGCGCGCGGCGCCGAGGACGCGGAGGGCTCCGGCCGCGGCGAGGACCAGGACGGCGAGGACCGCCGGGGTCGCCGCTCGCGCAACCGCACCCGCGACCGCAAGCGCCGCGGGCGCGGCGGCCAGGGCGGCGAGGGCGGCCAGGACCAGGGCCGGGATCAGGGCCGCGACCAGGGCCGCTCCCAGAACGACGATCCCGAGGTCCGAGACGGCGACGAGCTCGTCTCCGTCGCCGGGATCCTCGACATCCGCGACAACAACGCATACATCCGCACCACCGGCTACCTGCCCGGTCCCAGCGACGTCTACGTGACGATGAACCAGGTGCGCCGCCACGGTCTGCGCAAGGGCGATGCGATCGTCGGCCAGGTCCAGGCCCCGCGCGAGGGCGAGGAGCGCGAGGCGCCGCCGCAGCAGTACTCCGGCGGCCGCAACCGTCGCGGCAAGAACAGCGGCGGCAACCAGGGCAAGTTCGCCGCGCTCGTCCAGATCGACACGATCAACGGCATGACCGCCGAGCGCGCCCGCTCCCGCGTGGACTTCAGCAAGCTCACCCCGCTGTACCCGGACGAGCGCCTGCGCCTGGAGACCGCCCCGCTGGGTCTCGCGCCGCGCGTGATCGACCTCGTCTCGCCGATCGGCAAGGGCCAGCGCGGCCTCATCGTCGCGCCCCCGAAGGCCGGCAAGACGATCATCATGCAGCAGATCGCCAACGCGATCACCACGAACAACCCCGAGGTCCACCTCATGGTCGTGCTCGTCGACGAGCGCCCCGAGGAGGTCACGGACATGCAGCGCACGGTCAAGGGCGAGGTCATCGCCTCGACCTTCGACCGCCCGGCCTCGGACCACACCATCGTCGCCGAGCTCGCCATCGAGCGCGCCAAGCGCCTGGTCGAGATGGGCCGCGACGTGGTCGTGCTGCTGGACTCGCTGACCCGCCTCTCGCGGGCCTACAACCTGGCGGCCCCGGCCTCCGGTCGCATCCTCTCCGGCGGTGTCGACGCCTCGGCGCTGTACCCGCCCAAGCGGTTCTTCGGCGCGGCCCGCAACATCGAGCACGGCGGCTCGCTGACCATCCTCGCCTCGGCGCTGGTGGAGACCGGCTCGAAGATGGACGAGGTGATCTTCGAGGAGTTCAAGGGCACCGGCAACATGGAGCTGCGCCTGTCCCGCTCGCTCGCCGATCGCCGCATCTTCCCGGCCGTGGACGTCAACGCCTCCGGCACCCGCCGCGAGGAGGAGCTCATGGGCAAGGACGAGCTCGCGATCATGTGGAAGCTGCGTCGCGTCCTCGGCGCCCTCGAGCAGCAGCAGGCGCTCGAGCTGCTCCTGGAGCGGATCAAGAAGACGAAGTCCAACACCGAGTTCCTCATGACGGTGCAGAAGAACACCCCGAGCGTGAACGGCCGCGCGAACGACTGATCGCCCGCCGCCCCGCAGCACGACGACGCCCCGCCGGATCGGCGGGGCGTCGTCGCGCTGAGGGGGCGGGGATCAGCCCTTGACCGCTCCGGCCGCGATGTTCGCGATGAAGTGGCGCGAGCCGATGATGAACACGCCGATCAGCGGCACGACGCTGATCAGCGCCCCGGCCATGACCATGCCGTAGTCGGTCAGGTACAGGGAGTTGAGGTTCTGCAGGGCCGTCTGGAGGGTCTGCCGCTGCGGATCCACCAGCACGATCAGCGGCCACACGTAGTCGTTCCAGGCGGTGATGAAGGTGAAGATGCCCAGGAACGCGAGACCGCCGCGCAGCATCGGCACGCCGACGCTCCAATAGGTCCGGAAGAACCCGGCGCCGTCGATGCGGGCGGACTCGACCAGCTCGTCGGGGATGGACCCGGCGGCCATCTGCCGCAGCAGGAAGATGCCGAAGGCGTTCGCCGCTCCGGGGACGATCAGCGCCTGCAGCGTCCCCACCCAGCCCAGCTCCGACATGAGGATGAAGCTCGGCACCAGGGAGAGGCTGCCGGGCACCAGCATGGTCGCGATGAGCAGGATGAACAGCGGGGTGCGTCCGGGGAAGTCGAACTTCGCGAAGGCGAAGGCCGCCAGGGAGTCGAAGAACATCACCAGCAGGGCGCAGGCCCCGGAGACGATGATCGTGTTCAGCAGCGCCTGCAGCAGGTCCACGCTCGCCACGACGTTGCGGACGTTCTCGCCGAAGCTGCTGCCGAAGGTGAGCTTCGGCGGGTAGCCGAAGATCTCTGCGGTGGTCGACGTGGACATGACGATCAGCCAGTAGAACGGGAAGATCGACAGCAGCACGCCGATGATCACGCACAGGTGGGTGACGATCGCGCCGATCCGCCGGGAGGCGACCGGGTGCTTCGAGCCGACGGGGGAGCTGGATCGGGGCTCCGCCCCTCCGGCGGAGGGGACCGGGGCGACGGGGCCGGGAGTGGTGGTGGTGCTCATCGGCGGGCCTCCTTGCGGCGCGGGGTGCGGTCGGCGGCGTCGCTGCGACCGGAGACCAGGCGCCAGTTGATGATCGCGAAGACGGCCGCGATGAGGAACAGCGCCCAGGCGATGGCCGAGCCGTAGCCGAAGTCGAACTGCGTGAACGCCTGGTTGTACTGGTAGAGCACGATGGTCATGCCGGCCTCGCCGGCGCCGCCGGAGTTGCCCAGCAGGACCTGCGGCTCGGTGAACAGGCTCAGGCCGCCGATCGTGGAGGTGATGACGGTGAACAGGATGATCGGCCGCATCATGGGGACGGTGACCCGGGTGAAGACCTGCCGGAGGTTGGCGCCGTCGACCTTCGCCGCGTCGTACAGGTCGGTCGGGATCGACTGCAGCCCGGCCAGGTAGATGATGGCGTTGTAGCCCGTGAAGCGCCAGATCACCATGATCGCGATGGTGACCTTGATGCCCCAGCTGGTGGACAGCCACGGGATCGAGCCGAGGCCCAGCGCCGTCAGCGCGGAGTTCACCAGGCCGAAGGTGTCGGAGAAGACCGAGCCGAACACGATCGCCATGGCCACCATCGAGGTGACGTTCGGGAGGAAGAACGCGACCCGGTAGACCTTGGTGAACCGGATGTTCTGATGCAACAGGAACGCGATGACCAGGGCGAAGAACAGCATCGGGATCGTGGAGAGGAACCAGATGATGAACGTGTTCCCCACAGCGTTCCAGAAGCGGCCGTCGCTGAGCAGGAACTGGTACTGCGCCAGGCCCACGAAGGAGATGTCGCCCATGCCGTCCCAGTCGGTGAACGACAGGACGATCGAGAACAGGATGGGGAACAGCCCGAAGACCGCGAACAGCAGGTAGAAGGGGGAGATCGCGAGGTAGATCGGGAGCCGCTCGCGGACCTTCCGGCGTCGGCGGGCGGATGCGGCCTCCGGGGCGGAGGGCGACGCGGGGGCGGCGGTGGCGGTGCTCATGCCTCCACTCCTCTCTTGGTGAGGACCTTGGCGGCCTGGGCGACGGCGTCGTCCCAGGCCTGCTCGGGATCCTTGCCCGAGGTCTCGACGTTGGTGATCTCCAGGCTGAACGACCCGCCGATCACCGTCTCCCAGGTGCTGATGAAGGAGGACGGCACGGTCTCCGCCGCGGCGGAGAAGAAGTCCAGCGGGTTCTGGTCCCCGTAGAAGTCGCCGTCGTAGGCCATCTTCGGGGAGTCGAAGGAGCCCGGGGTCGAGGGGAACAGCTGCACGTCGTCGTAGGCGATCGCCTGATTCTCCGGGCTGTTGATCCACATCACGAAGGCCAGCGCGGCCTCGGGGTCCTTGCAGGTGTGGGGGAGCGCGGCGAAGGATCCGCCGCTGTTCCCCGCCCTCACGGGCTGATCGGCGATGCGCCACAGTCCGCCGGTGTCCGGTGCCGACTCCTCGAGGACCTGCGTCCACCAGGCCGCGCCGATCTGCCCGGCGGTGCGCCCGCTGGACCAGGCGGCGTTCTGGTCGGTGCCGCGGTCGCGGGGGATCCGGGCGGTGATCCCGGCCTGGATCGCGGCGACGGCCGTGTCCCAGGCCTGCCGCACCGCGGAGTCCGGCTTCTCGTACAGCGGGGTGTCGTCGGTGTCGAAGTAGCGCTCGGGAGAGGAGTTGAGGAAGCCCTCGTACACGGCCTGGGCGTCGTTCATGAGGAAGGAGCCGGTGGCGCCCTTGAGCTCGGTCCCCAGCTCGATCCAGGACTCCCAGGTCGCGATCGCGGCCCCGACTTCCGCGGGGTCGGTGGGCAGCCCGGCCTCCTCGAAGACGTCCTGCCGGAAGAAGTAGCCGGTGGGGCCGATGTCGAGCGGGAAGAAGCAGAAGCGGCCCTTCGGCGTCATGCCGAGGTTCCACTTCCAGTCGAAGTAGTCGCCGCGAACGGCATCCGCGCCGAGCTCTCCGAGGTCCAGGAACAGGTCCTCGTTGGTGAAGTAGAGGGCGTTGTTGGAGTTGATGTACGTGATGTCGGGGATGTAGGCGTTCCCCGCGAGGCTCGTGCGCAGCTTCGTGTCGAAGCTGGTGCCGATCACGTCGGCGCGCAGATGCTTGCTGGTGCCGGGGATCTGCTCGGCGGCCTGGTCCAGCAGGATCGGGCTGGCCGAGCGGTTCCAGTACCACAGGACCAGCTCATCGGGGTCCTCGGAGATGCTCGGGTCGGAGCCGCAGGCCGCGAGCGACGGCGCGAGCGCGCCGGCTCCCAGGGCTGCGGCACCCCCGCGCAGCAGGGAGCGCCGCGACGGGCGGCGGGTCAGGGCGTCGGCGACGCCGCGGGACAGCCCCGTGCGCCGGGGCGGTCCGTGGTCAGGGACAGTGGGCATGGCACCCTCCTCATCGAGTGGTGTCGGGCGGCCGTGAACGTTCACGGCCGTCAGGAGGCCGTGAACGTTCACGGCTGTCGGAGATCATTGCATCGGCTCTCCGTGCCGTCAACGGCTCCGCGTCCGTCGTGACCACCCGGAGACCGCCCGATGCCCGCTCGCGGAGCCTCGGCGAGGGCTCCGCGCCCCCGTGCGGGCAGCCGGAACGGGAAAGGACTTGTCGATCCCCGCCGCGGGGCGATAGCGTGATGCGATCGTGAACGTTCACGGCCCGAGGAGGGGCTGGCGTCCGCGATCTGCAGACCACCCCCAGACACCCATGAAGGACGACACGTCTCCATGAGCTCCGCCCCCGCTTCGTTCCGCTGGGCCGTCCTCGGCCCCGGCTCCATCGCCCGTCGCTTCGCCACGCAGCTCCCGCAGTCCCGCGCCGGCGCCCTCGTCGGCGTCGGCAGCTCCTCGCCCGAGCGCGCCGCGGCCTTCGCCGAGGAGTTCCCCCTCCAGGGCGCCGCGATCGTCGGCACCTACGAGGAGGTGCTCGCCTCCGCCGAGGTCGACGCCGTCTACATCTCGACCGTCCACACCGGGCACGCGCGCCTGGCCGCCGCGGCCCTCGAGGCCGGCAAGCACGTCCTGGTCGAGAAGCCGCTGACCCCGAACTCCGGCACCACCATGGCGCTGCTGGACCTCGCCGAGCGCAGCGGGAAGGTGCTGCTCGAGGCCTACATGTACCGCTTCCACCCGCAGACGGTGAAGGTCCTCGAGCTCGTCGCCGAGGGCGCCATCGGCGAGATCGCCCACGTGGACGCCTCCTTCTCCTTCGACACCAAGGGCCGCAGCGGCCGCCTGTTCGAGGTGGACACCGCCGGCGGCGGCATCCTGGACGTTGGCTGCTACCCGCTGTCGCTGGCCCGCTTCGTCGCGGGCGCGGCGGCCGGAGCCCCCTTCGCCGAGCCCACCGAGCTCGTCGGGCGCGGCACGATCGGCGAGACCGGCGTGGACGAGTGGGCCACCGCCGAGCTCCGCCTCCCCGGCGGGATCACCGCGAGCCTGCGCACCGGCGTGCGCCTGGCGGACCCGCAGTCGGCCACCATCACCGGCGCGCGCGGCGTGATCCGCCTGTCCGATCCGTGGGCCCTGGGCGAGAGCCAGGTCATCGAGCTCGACGTGGTGGGCGAGGAGCCCCGGCGGATCGAGATCGAGCCGTCCTTCTCCTACGCCCTGGAGGCGGACGCCCTGGCCGCGGCCGCGCAGGCCGGCACCGAGGTCCCCGAGCTGCCCTACGCCGGATCCCTGGGCCAGGCGCGGGCGCTGGACGCCTGGCGCGAGCAGATCGGCCTGCGGTACCCCTTCGAGCGCGACGACGCCGACATCCCCACGCTCACGGGCCGGCCGCTGCAGGCCGGGACCCAGATGACCTACGGCCGGATCCCCGGGATCGACAAGAAGGTCTCGCGCCTGGTCATGGGCTGCGACAACCAGATGAACCTCTCCCACGCCTCGGCGATGTTCGACGCCTTCTTCGAGATCGGCGGCACCACCTTCGACACCGCCTACATCTACGGCGGCGGCTACTGCGAGAAGCTGCTGGGGCAGTGGGTGAACAACCGCGGCGTGCGCGAGGACGTCGTGGTCATCACCAAGGGCGCCCACACGCCGCATTGCGATCCGGAGTCGATCACCCGTCAGCTCGAGGAGTCCCTCGAGCGCCAGGGCACCGACTACGCGGACCTCTACATGATGCACCGCGACAACCTCGACGTGCCGGTCGGGGAGTTCGTCGACGTGCTGGACGAGCACTACCGCGCCGGGCGCATCCGCGCCTTCGGCGGCTCGAACTGGACGCCGGCCCGCTTCGACGAGGCCAACGCCTACGCGGCGGCGCACGGCAAGCAGGGCTTCACCATCCTGTCCAACCACTTCGGGCTGGCGCAGGCGCTGGACGTGCCGTGGGCCGGCTGCGAGCACGCGACCGATCCCGAGTCCAAGGCCTGGCTGACCGAGCGGGGCGTCGCCCTGCTGCCGTGGTCCTCCCAGGCGCGCGGCTTCTTCACCGGCCGTGCGCGTCCCGAGGACCGATCCGACGCCGAGCTGGTGCGCTGCTACTACAGCGACGACAACTTCGAGCGCCTGGCGCGCGCGGAGCAGCTGGGCGCCGAGCGCGGGGTCCCGGCCACGGCGATCGCGCTCGCCTTCGTGCTGGCCCAGCCGTTCCCGACGTTCCCGCTGTTCGGCCCGCGCAGCATCTCCGAGATGCGCTCCTCCACGCTGGGCCTGTCGGTCGAGCTCAGCGCGCAGGAGATCGCCTGGCTGGATCTGCGCAGCGACGCACGCTGAGCACGGCTATGGTGATCCGATGAACCGTGTGCCCGCCGGGCCCCGCCCGGCCCGGCGGGCCACCATCGTCGACGTCGCCGAACGCGCCGGGGTGTCCCGCCAGACCGTCACCCGGGCCCTGAACGACATGCCGGGGATCAGCCCGACCACCCGGGAGCGCGTGCTCGCGGCGGCGCAGGCGCTGGCCTACCGCCCCTCCCGCTCCGGCCGCGCCCTCGTGCGGTCGGAGACCCCGGTGATCGGGCTGATCGTCTCGGACCTCACCAACGCCTTCTTCTCCGAGCTCGCGACCGCGATGATCCGAGAAGCGGATCGCGCCGGCTGGTCCGTCCTCTTCGCGGAGTCCCGGGTCACCGCCGGTCCGGTCCCGTACCTGGGGGAGCGGGTGGACGCCCTCATCGGATATTCGCCGATGGGGGAGCACGCGCCGGGGAACGCCGCCGTGCCGGTGGTCCTGCTGGATGCCCCGGAGGACGCCGATCCCCGATGCGGTCGGGTGGTCCTGGACTACGAGCCCGCGCTGACCGATCTCCGCGAGCATCTGCGGGGCGTCGGGGCATCGCGCCCGGCCGTGCTGGACGCGAGCGCGCACGGTCCCTCCCAGCGCGCCGTGCTCCTGCGGGCGGCGCTGGCCCCGCTCGCCGCCGCCGGGCAGGTCCCGCTCGAGGTGCTCGACGACCGCCTGCGCGGGGCCGAGGCGGACGCCGCCCGGGAGGCGGCCCTGGAGCGCCTGCTGGCGGCGGGGGAGGACGGCAGGGGCGCCGATGCGATCGTCGCCTTCAACGACCGCCTCGCCATCGAGCTGCTGCGCGGCCTCCGACGGCGCGGCGTGCGCGTCCCGGAGCAGGTCCGCGTCATCGGCGTCGACGGCCTGGCGCTCGGCGAGCTCGTCACGCCGACCCTCACGAGCCTGGCCTCCGACGCCCACGAGATCGCCCGCCATGCGGTCGATCTCGCGATCGGGATCTACGAGCACGCCATCCCCTCCGACGGCGGTCCCGACGGCACGGCCACCCTGCGCCGTCACGCCTATCGCCTGGTGGTGCGGGAGTCCGCCTGAGCGGGGAAGGATCTTCGTCACCCCCGTGCCGTCGGCGTTCCCGCGGCGGCCGCGCTCGTGGCACACTGAACGACGGTTCTGGTTCACGGCGCCCGCCGGGCGTCGACCCAGCGACCCGTGAGAAGGAGACGAGATGAAGGCCGAGATCCACCCCGCGTACGTCGTGACCGACGTGACCTGCACCTGCGGCAACACGTTCACGACCCGCAGCACCAAGACCGACGGTGCGATCAGCACCGAGGTGTGCTCCGCGTGCCACCCGTTCTACACGGGCAAGCAGAAGATCCTGGACACCGGCGGCCGCGTGGCCCGCTTCCAGGCGCGCTACGGCAAGAAGTCCGACTAAGACATCCGATCGACGCCGGCGGTCCCCTCGGGGCCGTCGGCGTCGTCGTCCCCGCTCCCGGTCGCCGCGGCGGGGCGGGAGCCTCCAGGAGGTCAGATGGCCGATCGGCCGACGTCGCCGGCCGGCCTGCCGGCGCTGCGCGAGGAGCACCGCCGCCTGCAGCAGGAGATGGCGGACCCGTCGCTGCACGAGGACGCCGGGCGCGCCCGGCGGGTGGGCCGCCGCTACGCCGAGCTGGAGGCGATCATCTCCCGCAGCGACGAGATCGCGGCGGTGCAGGCCGACCTCGCCACCGCCCGCGAGCTCGCCCTCGAGGACCCCGACTTCGCCGCCGAGGCCGATCAGCTCGAGGCCCGCGCCGCACGGCTGTCCGAGGAGCTCGAGGAGCTGCTGGCCCCGCGCGACCCCGACGACGGCCGCGACGTGATCCTCGAGATCAAGGCCGGCGCCGGCGGCGAGGAATCCGCCCTGTTCGCCGCGGAGATGCTGCGCATGTACCGCCAGTACGCCGCCGCGCGCGGATGGCTCCTGGAGGTGCTGGACCTGGCCGACTCCGACCTCGGCGGGATCAAGGCGGCCACGATCTCGATCCGCTCGCGCGGCGCGGGGACCCCGGCCGACGGCGTGTGGGCCCACCTCAAGCACGAGGCCGGCGTGCACCGCGTCCAGCGCGTCCCGGTGACGGAATCGGCCGGGCGCATCCACACCTCCGCCGTGGGCGTGCTCGTCCTGCCCGAGGCCGACGAGACCGACGAGGCCGAGCTGCTGGCCGACGCCCTCGCCCCCGCGAACCTGCGCGTGGACGTCTTCCGCTCCTCCGGGCCCGGCGGGCAGAGCGTGAACACGACCGACTCGGCGGTGCGCATCACCCACCTGCCGACGGGGATCGTCGTCTCCTGCCAGAACGAGAAGAGCCAGCTCCAGAACCGCGAGCAGGCCCTGCGCATCCTGCGCTCTCGCCTGCTGGACGCCCATCATGCCGCCCAGGACGCCGAGGCCTCCCAGGTCCGCCGCTCCCAGGTGCGCACCGTGGACCGCTCCGAGCGGATCCGCACCTACAACTTCCCCGAGTCGCGGGTGACCGACCACCGCACGGGGTACAAGGCCAACAACCTCGACCAGGTCCTCGCCGGGGACCTGGACGCGGTCATCGACTCCTCCCGCCGCGCCGAGCGGGAGGCGCGGCTGGTCGCCGGCGCGGAGGACGCCCGATGAGCCTGCCCGTCCCGGCGCGGCTGCGCACGGCCCTCGGCGAGGTCTCCGGCCGCCTCGCGGCCGCAGGGGTGCCCAGCCCCACCGTCGATGCCCGCGCCCTCATCGCCCGCGCCGCCGGCGAGCCCGCCCACCTGGTCCTGCTCGACGCGCTGCCGGACGGCTTCGACGCGCATCTCGAGGAGCTCACCCGCCGCCGGGAGGCGCGCGAGCCGCTGCAGCTCATCCTCGGCAGCGCCCCGTTCCGCCGGCTCCAGCTCGAGGTGGCCGCCGGGGTGTTCATCCCCCGTCCCGAGACCGAGGTGGCCCTCGACGTCCTCCTCGAGCACGCCCGCACCGAGCACGTGGCCCAGGTGCTGGACCTGTGCACCGGCAGCGGGGCGATCGCCGCCGCCGTGCTGGACGAGATGCCCGGCGTGCGCGTGCTCGCGGTCGAACGGGATCCGGCCGCCGCGCGCCTCGCCGCCCGGAACATCGCCGCCGCCGGCGGGGACCGCGGCACGGTGCTGCAGGGCGATGTGCGCGAGGTCCCGATCGAGCCCGGCGTCGACGCCGTGCTGTCCAACCCGCCGTACATCCCCGCCGGCCAGGTCCCCCGGGACCCCGAGGTGCTCGCCCACGACCCGGAGGCGGCGCTCTACGGCGGCGGCGAGGACGGTCTTCAGATCCCACGGGCGATCATCGTCCGTGCGGCGCGGCTCCTGCGGCCCGGCGGGCTGCTGGTGATGGAGCACGCCGATGTCCAGGGCCCGGCGACCTGCGCGATCGCGCAGGAGACCGGGGCGTTCGAGCAGGTGCGCACCCGCGTCGATCTCACCGGCCGGGACCGGTTCCTCGTCGCGGTGCGCCGTCAGGCGGAAGTGAGAGACTGACCCCCGTGAGCGTTCATGACACCCAGAATGAGGACAGCCGCCCCGAGGCGATCGAGGCCGCTGTCGCCGCCGTCCGCGACGGCAGGCTGATCGTGCTGCCGACCGACACCGTGTACGGCATCGGCGCCGATGCCTTCACCCCCGAGGCCGTGCAGGCGCTGCTGGACGCCAAGGGGCGCGGCCGCGACATGCCGCCGCCCGTGCTCATCGGCGACCCGGCCGTGCTGCTCGCGCTGGCCGTGGACGTCCCGGACTACGTCGAGGACCTGGCCGATGCCTTCTGGCCCGGGCCGCTCACCCTCATCCTGAACGCCCAGCCGTCGCTGACCTGGGACCTGGGGGAGACCCGCGGCACCGTCGCCCTGCGCATGCCCGATGACGAGGTCGCCCTCGAGCTGCTGCGCGCGACCGGGCCGCTGGCCGTCTCGAGCGCGAACCGCAGCGGGAAGAGCGCCGCGCTGACGGTGCTGGACGCCGCCACCCAGCTGGGCGACGCCGTCGACGTCTACCTCGACGGAGGACCCGCGCGGATCGGCGAGGCGTCCACCATCATCGACACCACGGTCACGCCGGCCGAGATCGTCCGCCAGGGCGCGCTGGGCCGGGACGAGATCGTCGCGAAGGTCGGGGACATCTTCACCGCCCCCGAGCCGCCCGCCGAGGAGGAGGACGCGGCGGCGGAGGCCGAGGCCGCGGACACCGCGGCGAGCGACTCCTCCGACGACGCATCGGGGGAGACGGCGCCCGAGGGCGAGAGCCCGGCCGGCGCCGCTCCGGCCCTGGCCCTGGACTCCGAGGACCCCGCCCCGGCGCCGGGGTCCGACGCCGCTCCCGCCGATGTCGATGCCGCCGAGGCCGAGGCCGAGGCCGATGCTGCCGATGCCGCGGACCCGGCGCAGGCCGCCGCCTCCGGCGCCCTGGCCGGACCGGACGGGCCCGCGCTGCAGGAAGACGCCGCGACCTCGGACGAGGGCGAGGTCGACTCCCCGGCAGGTGCCGGGCCGGCCGCCGCCGGGGCGCTGGACCTGCCCCGTGAGTCGGCTGCCGACGACGCCCGTGGCGCCGCCGGGGCCACGGCCGGGTGAGGGTCTACCTCTTCATCCTGCTGCTCGCCGCGGCAGTGACCTTCCTCACCACTCCCGCGGTGAGGCTGCTGGCCCGGCGCGCCGGGGCGATGACCGCCGTCCGCGCCCGGGACATGCACGACGTGGTCACGCCGCGGCTGGGCGGCGTGGCGATGCTGCTCGGCGTCATCGCCGCGATGCTCGTCGCCAGCCGGGTGCCCTTCCTGGAGAGGCTGTTCGACAACGGCCAGCCCTGGGCGATCCTCACCGCCGCGGTGGTGGTGTGCCTGCTCGGCGCGGCGGACGACAAATGGGACCTGGACTGGGTCACCAAGCTCGCCGGCCAGGTGCTCGCCGCCTTCCTGCTGGCCTGGCAGGGCGTGCAGCTGGTCTCGCTGCCGATCAACGGCGTGATGCTGCTGTCGCCGCGCGGCGCTCTCATCCTCACCGTGCTGGTGGTGGTGGTGAGCATGAACGCGGTGAACTTCGTGGACGGGCTGGACGGGCTCGCGGCCGGCGTGATGGCCATCGGCGGCGGCGCCTTCTTCATCTACGCCTACCTGCTCACCCGCGGGGCGAGCGCGACGGACTTCTCCTCGCTGGCCGCCCTGCTCACGGCGATCCTCATCGGCGCCTGCCTGGGGTTCCTCCCGCACAACCTCGACCGGGCGCGGATCTTCATGGGGGACTCCGGCTCGATGCTGCTGGGCCTGCTGCTGGCGGCCAGCACCATCACCGTCACCGGGCAGGTCGACCCCGCCCAGCTCTCCGCGGCCGACGTCTTCGGCCAGTTCCTGCCGATCCTGCTGCCGATCGGCGTGATGTTCGTGCCCTTCCTCGACTTCGCCCTCGCCGTGGTGCGGCGCATCGGCTCGGGGAAGTCCCCCTTCCACGCCGACGCCCTCCACCTCCACCACCGTCTGCTGGCGCTCGGCCACTCCAAGCGCGGCGCCGTGCTCATCATGTACACGTGGACGGTCGTGGTGTGCGTCGGCCTGCTGCTGCCGGTCTTCCTGGACCTGCGCGCCTCCGTCATCTTCTGGGTGATCGGCGTGGTCTTCGCGCTGGTCCTCACGATCGACCCCGTCACCCGTCTCCTCAAGCGCTCCCGGAAGGAGCCCGCCGATGCCCAGCACTGACGACCTCCCCACTCCCGCCGAGGGCGCGGAGCCGGCCGCCGGCGCCGCCGGGATCCGCCGCGAGAACCAGCACCACCTCCACCGGGCGCTGCTGCTGGCGATCGTCGTCGGCGCGGTGATCGACGCGGTGCTGATCGTGCTGGCGGCGACGCTCCTGGACGGCCCGGCGCTGCGCGGGGCGCTGGTCGGGACGGGGCTCGCGCTGGTCGTGACAGTGCCCACACTGCTCTCCGCGCGGATCACCCGGGACCGGGACCCGATGATGAGCGCCGCGGTGCTCGTGGGGGCCTGGCTGGTGAAGATGTTCGTGCTGGTCATCGTCCTGCTGCTGCTCCAGGACGTCGACGGGATCTCCCGTCCCTGGATCGGCATCGCGCTGCTCGCGGGCGCCGTGGCCGCCGCCGTGACCGAGGCCCTCGCCCTGCTGGCCCGTCGGCCCCGTCTGGAGGTCGAACCGCCGTCGGTCGGGCAGTGACATTCTGTTATGCTCGAGGCCGTGCGCTGTGAGGCCCCTGAGGCCGCACGGAACCCCCTGAAAACTCATCATCGGCGCGTCCTGCGCGCCATGGACGGCCCTCTCCCGCAGAGCTGGATCGTCGGTGCTGGGTGATCCGTCGCGGCGCGCGAGGAGCTTCGCTCCGGCCGTCTCCGACACCGGTGCCGGACATTCAATGACAGCCGTTCCCGCGCTGCCGCGCGGGACCGACGACCTGGGAGATCGAGCTGAACACCGCAGACCTCACTCCGGCCCTCTACGCGGAGGGCGACGAGCTCTTCCACATCCCGTCGCTGGCGGAGTTCTTCCCGGACGCCATCCTCTTCGCGGGCACCCCCTTCGAGTTCAACCGGGTCCAGCTCGTCCGCCTCATCATGATCGTGGTCGTGCTGCTCGTGCTGAGCATCATCGCCTCCCGCGCCAAGCTCGTGCCGGGCCGCTCCCAGAGCATCGTCGAGCTCCTCCTGGACTTCGTGAACAACACGATCATCCAGAACACGCTCGGCCTGCGGGAGGGCAAGCGGTTCGCCCCGATGCTCACCACGCTGTTCTTCCTCATCCTCACGATGAACATCGCCGGCGTGATCCCCGGGCTGAACCTCGCCGGGACCTCCGTGATCGGCGTGCCGCTGGTGCTGGCCCTGTGGACCTTCGTCACCTACGTCGTCTCCGGCGTCAAGGTGCACGGCGTCGCCGGCTACCTCAAGCACGAGACGATGCCCCCCGGCGTGCCGAAGCCGATCTACCTGCTGCTGGTGCCGATCGAGTTCCTCCAGGTGGTCCTGATCCGCTGGGCCTCGCTCACGATCCGACTCCTGGCGAACATGGTCGCCGGCCACATCATGCTCGTGGTGTTCATCGGCCTCACGCAGGGTCTGCTGTTCTCGGGCAGCATCCTCCTCGTCGGCGCCCCCTTCACCGGCGCCCTGGCGATCGGCATCTACGGCTTCGAGATCTTCGTCGCCGCTCTGCAGGCCTTCATCTTCACGATGCTCTCCGCGGTGTACATCCAGATGGCCACCTCGCAGGAGCACTGAGCCTGCCCCCGCACTGACCGTCCCCTCGCACGACCCCTGTCCGTCGCCCGTCCGGGCGGCACAACGAAAGGAAACCCTGTGGACCCGATGATTCTCTCGGAGCTCTCCGGCAACGTCGCATCCATCGGCTACGGCATCGCCGCGATCGGCCCCGGCATCGGCATCGGCATCATCGTCGGCAAGACCGCCGAGGCGACCGCTCGCCAGCCCGAGCTGCGCAGCCAGCTGCAGACGACCATGTTCATCGGTATCGCCTTCACCGAGATCCTGACCCTGCTGGCCATCGTCACCGGCCTCATCTTCGGCGGAACGGCCTGAGGCTCCCCTGATGATCTTCGCCGAAGGAGAAGTCTCCGGTACCCGGCTGCTCATCCCTGCCCCCTCCGAGATCATCTGGACGCTCATCTTCGTCCTGATCTTCGCGCTGGTCTTCATGAAGTTCATCCTTCCCCGTCTGAACGCGGTGCTCGACGAGCGCGCGGAGAAGATCGAGGGCGGGCTGAAGAAGGCCGAGGAGGTCCAGCAGCAGGTCGACGAGCTGAAGTCCACCCAGGAGCAGGAGCTCGCCGCAGCGCGCCAGGAGGCCGCTGCCATCCGCGAGAAGGCTCGCCAGGACGGTGCCCGCATCGTCGAGGAGGCCAAGGCGCATGCCGAGGCCGAGGCCGAGCGTGTTCTCGCCACCGGGCGTCAGCAGCTGAGCGCCGAGCGCCAGACCGCTTCCGCCCAGCTGCACAGCGAGGTCGGATCGCTCGCGAGCGATCTCGCCTCGAAGATCGTCGGGGAGTCCCTCGCCGACGACGAGCGCTCCCGCCGTGTGATCGACAGGTTCCTGGACGACCTCGAGTCGAGCCAGCCCGCCACCCGATAAGGACCAGTGATGCGAGGAATCTCCTCCACCTCGTTCGCCGAGGTCGTCCAGCAGGCCCAGTCCGCCTTCCGGGCTGACGGGCTCTCGCTGGAGAGCACCGCCGACGAACTGTTCGCGATCGCCGATGCGATCGACTCCAGCAATCAGCTCGTGCGTCTGCTGAGCGACTCCGGTCGCGACGCCGAGGTGAAGGAGACGGCGGTGCGCACCCTCCTGGCCGGCAAGGTCGGCGAGGCAGCCCTCGGTCTCACCCTCGAGGTCGTGCGCCGTCGCTGGTCCGAGCAGGAGGACATCCTCGACGCGCTGGAGCAGCTGGGCGTGCTCGCCCTGCTGGACCAGGCCGACCGGGAGAACGTGCTGGGCCAGGTCGAGGAGGAGCTCTTCCAGGTCTCCCGCCTCATCGACGACAGCCCCGAGCTGTCCTCGGCCTTCGACGACTCCCGCGGGGAGCCGGCCGCCCGCGGCGGGCTCGTCTCGCGGCTGCTCGAGGGCCGGGCGCACCGTCTGGCCGTGGCGCTGGCCCGCCGGGCCGTGTCCCGCCGCAGCGAGCTCAAGCCCGCCCGCCGCGTCCGCGAGTTCGCCGAGTTCGCCTCCGAGCGGCGCAGCCGCCTCATGGCGGTCGTCGAGAGCTCCCGCCCGCTCAGCGAGCAGCAGGTCTCCCGTCTCGGGGCGATCCTGGCCCGCAGCTACGGCCGGGAGGTGCAGATGAACCTCGAGGTCTCCGCGGACGTCGTCGGTGGTCTGCGCGTCCACGTGGGCGACGACCTGTACGACGCGACCGTCCTCGCGCGCCTGGCCCAGGCCCGCGCACACCTGGTGTCCTGACGGCTCCCGCCCAGGCACCCTCGAACCACACGACCCAGAACTCCCGCAGCGACGGGATGACCGAGAGGAAGCGAAGCACCGCGATGGCTGAGCTCACGATCCGCCCGGAGGACATCCGGCATGCTCTGGACACCGCCGTGTCCACCTACCAGGCAGGCTCCACCGACCGCGAGGAGATCGGCCGCGTCACCGAGTCGGCCGACGGCATCGCCCGCGTCGAGGGCCTGCCCAACGTCATGGCCAACGAGCTCGTCCGTTTCGAGAACGGCGTCCTCGGCCTCGCGCTGAACCTCGACCTGCGCGAGATCGGCGTGGTCGTGCTCGGCGAGTTCGCCGGCATCGAGGAGGGCCAGGAGGTCCGCCGCACCGGCGAGGTCCTCTCCGTCCCCGTCGGCGACGCCTTCCTCGGCCGCGTGGTCGACCCGACCGGCGCGCCCATCGACGGCCTCGGCACCATCGAGTCCACCGGCCGCCGCGCCCTCGAGCTGCAGGCGCCCGGCGTCATGCAGCGCAAGAGCGTCAAGGAGCCCCTGGCCACCGGCATCAAGGCCATCGACGCCATGACGCCCATCGGCCGCGGCCAGCGCCAGCTGATCATCGGCGACCGCCAGACCGGCAAGACCGCCATCGCCATGGACGCCATCCTGAACCAGAAGGCGAACTGGGAGTCCGGCGACCCGAGCAAGCAGGTGCGCTGCATCTACGTCGCAGTCGGCCAGAAGGGCTCGACCATCGCCTCGGTGCGCTCGACCCTCGAGGCGGCCGGCGCCCTGGAGTACACCACCATCGTCGCGGCCCCGGCCTCCGACCCGGCGGGCTTCAAGTACATCGCCCCCTACGCGGGCTCGGCCATCGGCCAGCACTGGATGTACGAGGGCAAGCACGTCCTCATCGTCTTCGACGACCTGTCCAAGCAGGCCGAGGCGTACCGCGCCGTGTCGCTGCTGCTGCGCCGCCCGCCGGGCCGCGAGGCCTACCCCGGCGACGTCTTCTACCTGCACTCCCGTCTGCTGGAGCGCTGCGCGAAGCTGTCCGACGAGATGGGCGGCGGCTCGATGACCGGCCTGCCGATCATCGAGACCAAGGCCAACGACGTCTCGGCCTACATCCCGACCAACGTCATCTCCATCACCGACGGCCAGTGCTTCCTGCAGTCGGACCTGTTCAACGCGAACCAGCGTCCGGCCGTGGACGTCGGCATCTCCGTGTCCCGCGTGGGCGGCTCCGCCCAGACGAAGGCCATGAAGTCCGTCTCGGGCACGCTGAAGATCTCGCTCGCGCAGTACCGCGACCTCGAGGCCTTCGCGATGTTCGCCTCGGACCTGGATGCCGCCTCGAAGCAGCAGCTGAACCGCGGCGCCCGCCTCATGGAGCTGCTCAAGCAGAACCAGAGCTCGCCGTTCCCGATGGAGGAGGAGGTCGTCTCGATCTGGGCCGGCACCACCGGCAAGTTCGACGACATCGACGTCGAGGACGTCCGCGACTTCGAGACGCACCTGCTCGAGTACCTGCGCCACACCGGCGGGGTCCTCGAGGCCATCCGCACCTCGGGCAAGTTCGAGTCCTCCACCGAGGAGGAGCTCACCCGCCTGCTGGCCGATGCGAAGAAGGACTTCCTCGCCGGTCGGGGCAAGGAGCCGGTCACCGACGTGCACGGTCGCCTCGGCGACGAGGACATCGACCAGGAGAGCATCGTCCGCGGCTGATCCGAACACCGTGCCCGCCCCTTCGGGCGGGCACGGCGGACGCCGGTTCATCGCCCCGTACGAGGAGAGACATGGGAGCCCAGCAGAGGGAGTACAAGAAGCGGATCCGTTCCGCCCAGGGCATGAAGAAGATCTTCAAGGCCCAGGAGATGATCGCGGCCACGCGCATCGCCAAGGCGCACGCCCGCGTGCTCGCCACCACCCCCTACGCCGACGCCATCACCCAGGCCATCGGCGCGGTCGGCGCGCACTCGACCGACTTCGCGCACCCCTTCCTGGAGCAGGACCGCAGCGAGACCGGCCGCGCGGCCGTCCTCCTGATCACCTCCGACCGCGGCATGGCGGGCTCCTACTCGCCCAACGCGATCCGGGAGGCGGAGGAGCTGTCCAACCGGCTGCGCGACGAGGGCAAGACGGTGGACCTGTACGTCGTCGGCCGCAAGGGCGAGACCTACTACCGGTTCCGCAACCGTCCGCCCAAGCAGGCCTGGACGCCCTACAAGGAGGAGGAGCTCGGCGCGCTCGGCCACGAGATCGCGCAGACCCTCACCGAGGCGCTGCTCAGCGAGGACCCGGCCGTCCACGTCGACGAGCTGTACCTCGTGGGCACCCGGTTCCTCAGCCGCTTCCAGCAGGTCGCCCGGGTCAGCCGCCTGGTGCCGATGGCAGTGGTCGACGGCGGGCACGGAGACCAGGCGCAGACCTTCCCGCTGTACGAGTTCGCGCCCGACGCCGCCTCGGTGATGGACGAGCTCATCCCGCGCTACGTGGAGTCCCGGATCGTGAACCTGCTGATGCAGTCGATCGCCTCCGAGCACGCCTCCCGGCAGCGCGCGATGAAGACCGCGACGGACAACGCCCAGACCCAGATCGACAAGTTCACCCGTCTGGCGAACTCCGCCCGACAGGCGGAGATCACCCAGGAGATCACGGAGATCGTCGGCGGCGCCGACGCACTCGCCGGATCAGGACGCGCAGAGCGCTGAGACCTCGCCCCGCGCCCTGAGCGCCGGCCCGACCCTTTGGAGAGAACGCACATGACCACCACTGCCCCCGAGACCGTCACCGCGACCGGCCGCGTCGCGCGCGTGACCGGCGCCGTCGTCGACATCGAGTTCCCGCCCGGGAACATCCCCGCGATGTACAACGCGCTGACCACCGTCATCGAGGCGACCGGCGCGGGCCTGGACCCGACCACCCTCACCCTCGAGACCGCCCAGCACCTCGGCGACGGCATGATCCGCGCCATCGCGCTGAAGCCGACCGACGGGCTCGTGCGCGGCCAGGCCGTGACCGACACCGGCGCCCCGATCTCCGTGCCGGTCGGCGACGTCACCCTCGGCACCGTCTTCGACACCGTCGGCAACGCGCTGAACCTCCCCGAGGGCCAGACCCTCGAGGTCACCGAGCGCTGGCCCATCCACCGCAAGGCGCCGAACTTCGACCAGCTGGAGTCCAAGACCCAGATGTTCGAGACCGGCATCAAGTCGATCGACCTCCTCACCCCGTACGTGCAGGGCGGCAAGATCGGCCTGTTCGGCGGCGCGGGCGTCGGCAAGACGGTGCTCATCCAGGAGATGATCTACCGCGTGGCCAACAACCACGACGGCGTCTCCGTGTTCGCCGGCGTCGGCGAGCGCACCCGTGAGGGCTGGGACCTCATCGAGGAGATGACCGAGTCCGGCGTCATCGAGAAGACCGCCCTGGTCTTCGGCCAGATGGACGAGCCGCCGGGCACGCGTCTGCGCGTGGCGCTGTCGGCGCTGACCATGGCGGAGTACTTCCGCGATGTGCAGAGCCAGGACGTGCTGCTGTTCATCGACAACATCTTCCGCTTCACGCAGGCGGGCTCCGAGGTCTCCACGCTGCTGGGCCGCATGCCCTCGGCCGTGGGCTACCAGCCGAACCTCGCCGACGAGATGGGCGTGCTCCAGGAGCGCATCACCTCGACGCGCGGCCACTCGATCACCTCCATGCAGGCGATCTACGTCCCGGCCGACGACTACACCGACCCGGCCCCGGCGACGACCTTCGCCCACCTGGACGCGACCACCGAGCTCTCCCGTGAGATCGCCTCGCGCGGCCTGTACCCGGCGATCGACCCGCTGGCCTCCACCTCGCGCATCCTGGACCCGCACTACGTGGGCCAGGAGCACTACGACACGGCCCTGCGCGTGAAGCAGATCCTCCAGCGCAACAAGGAGCTGCAGGACATCATCGCGATGCTCGGCGTGGACGAGCTCTCCGAGGAGGACAAGGTCACGGTGGCGCGCGCCCGCCGCATCCAGCAGTTCCTCTCGCAGAACACCCACATGGCCAAGCAGTTCACCGGTGTGGACGGCTCGGACGTCGCCCTGCGCGACACCATCGAGGGCTTCAAGGGGATCGTGGACGGCGAGTTCGACCACATCGCCGAGCAGGCGTTCTTCAACGTCGGCGGCATCGACATGGTCCTGGAGAACTGGCACCGCATCCAGAAGGAGCTCGGCCAGTGAGCTCGCTCGAGGTCACCTTCGTCACCTCGGACCGGACCGTCTGGACCGGCACCGCGGCGCAGGTCGTCGTGCCTGCGGTCGACGGCTCCTTCGGCATCCTCCCGCGCATGCAGCCCACCCTCGCGATCCTCGATCGCGGGAACGTGCGGATCATCGCGGAGGACGGCTCGGTGACCGAGCGCGAGGTCCAGGGCGGCTTCGTGTCCATGGACTCCGACGTCGTCACCATCGCCGTGGATCAGGCCGACCGCGCCCGCAGCGCGAGCTGATCCGGTCCCGGACACGTCGATGCGAACGAGCGCCCCGATCATCGCCCTGGTGATCGGGGCGCTCGTCGTCCTGGCGACGCTCGCCCTGGTCGCCCGCCAGGTGCATGTCTCGCGGATGCGCGGGGTGTTCGACTGCGTGCTGTGGCGCCGGGGCGTCCGGGGCCGCGAGGGCTGGCAGCAGGGGCTCATGCGCTTCACCTCGCAGGAGCTGCAGTGGTTTCGCGCCCTCTCGTGGCGCATCCGCCCCGAGCGGCGGATCGGCCGCTGCGACATCCTCGGCGAGCAGCGCAGCGTGATCGGG
Source organism: Brachybacterium phenoliresistens (assembly GCF_000576425.1). Classification (GTDB taxonomy): domain Bacteria; phylum Actinomycetota; class Actinomycetes; order Actinomycetales; family Dermabacteraceae; genus Brachybacterium; species Brachybacterium phenoliresistens. Next base: position 38,305 of record NZ_KK069988.1, read on the forward strand.
GAGAAGACCCCCGGCGGCGAGGACTACGTCCTGGTCGAGCTCACCCTGCGCCAGGGCGCCCGGGTGCGGGTGATCATGGCCCGCTCGGCGGCCTCCGCGCTGAACGCCTGGCTGGAGTCGGCGCCGATGGGGCTGGTCATCGGCGACGCCGACTGAGGCCGGCGGCGGTCAGAGGACGTCGACGCCCTCCCGCAGCACCCGCTGGACCTGGAGATCCTCGTCCACGAGCAGGACGTCGGCCCGCGCGCCGGCGGCGAGGACCCCGATCTCCCCCTCCGCGCCGAGCAGGCGCGCCGGGGTGGTGCTCGCGGCCGCGACCGCGGCGCCGAGGTCCACGCCCGCCTCCTGCACGGCGCAGCGCACCACGTCGATCAGGTGGGCGGTGCCCCCGGCGATGCTGCCGCCCTCGGTGAGGGTCGCGACCCCGCCCGCGACGGTGACGTCCAGAGCGCCCAGGTGATAGGCGCCGTCGGCCATGCCCGCCGCTGCCATGGCGTCGGTGACCAGCAGCACGCAGCCCGGGCGGGCGATGGCGAACACGTGCGCGACCGTCCGCGCGTCCAGGTGCACGCCGTCGGCGATGACCTCGACCAGCAGCTCGCCGCGGGCGGCGGCGTCCAGCGCCGCGAGGGCCGGTCCCGGATCCCGGTGATGGATCGGGCGCATGCCGTTGAACAGGTGGGTGGCGCTGGGGAGGGCGGATCGTCCGCGCGCGGCCTCCAGGGCCCGCCGGGCCTGCTCGATCCCGCGGGTCATGATCTCGCTGCTGGCGTCGGTGTGCCCGAGGGAGGGCACCGCCCCGCCGGCGGCGAGGGCCGCGAGGACGGCGTCCGCGCCCTCGGCCTCGGGGGCCAGCGTCATGGTGGCGACCGCCCCGGCGCCGATCTCGCAGAGCTCGGCCACCAGCTCGGCGTCCCCGGCCACGATGTGCGCGGGATTCTGCGCGCCCTTGCGCGCCGCGGAGATGAACGGCCCCTCGAGGTGGATCCCCGCGATCTCCCCGTCGCGGTGGAGGCCCGCGAGCAGGGCGACCCTCCGGCGCAGCGTGTCGGCATCGGCGGTGACCAGGGACGCGACCAGGGACGTGGTGCCGTGGCGGCGGTGCTCGCGCACCGCGACCAGGGCGCGCTCGGGATCCTCGCAGTCGGGGAAGGAGACGCCGCCGCCGCCGTGGTCGTGGACGTCGACCAGCCCGGGGAGGACCAGGCCCTCGTGGCGCACCTCCTGCGCCGCGCGGTGCACGGGGGCGCCATGGGCCGGGCCGGCATAGACGATCCGCCCCTCGTGCAGCAGCACCAGCGCTCCGGGCAGGACGCGGTCCCCGAGCACGGCGGTGCCGTGGACGGCCGTGTCCACGGCGAGGACGGACTCGGGGGAGGGGGAGCTCTCGGCGGGCTGGGTCATGGCGGTCCTTCCTCGGACGGGCGGGGAGCGGTGAGGCCGGGGCGCTCGCTCAGAAGAGCCGCGACTCGACGTCGTCGATGCCGCGCAGGGCGTCGTAGTCCAGCGTCACGCAGTCGATCCCGCGGTCGGCGGCCAGGACGCGGGCCTGCGGCTTGATCGCCTGGGCCGCGAAGATCCCGCGCACGGGCGCGAGCAGCGGATCGCGGTTGAGCAGCTCGAGGTACCGGGTCAGCTGCTCGACGCCGTCGATCTCGCCCCGGCGCTTGATCTCGATCGCGACGCTCGCACCGTCGGCGTCGCGCGCCAGGATGTCCACGGGGCCGATGGCGGTCGCGTACTCGCGCCGCACCAGGGTCCAGCCCTCGCCGAGATGGTCGATGTTCTGCGCCAGCAGGGCCTGCAGATGCGCCTCGACGCCGTCCTTCTGCAGCCCGGGGTCCACGCCCAGCTCGTGCGAGGAGTCCTCGAGCACCTCGTGCAGGCGCACCCGCAGGGTGTCGCCCGTCTTGGTGTGGGTCACCTGCCACTGCTCGATCCAGGGGGAGCCGTCGGCGTCCGCCGCGGCCTCCTCGTCCGACCTCCGCTCGACCGTGAGGGTGCACGGCGGGCTCATCCAGTTCAGCGGCTTGTAGCTGCCGCCGTCGGAATGCACCAGCACGCTGCCGTCGGCCTTGACGATCAGCAGGCGCGGGGCCAGAGGGAGGTGGGCCGTCAACCGGCCCGCATAATCCACAGAGCAATGAGCTACCACGAGACGCACCCCGACAGCGTACGTCAGGCCGCGCGGGCTCCGGGACGATAGGCTGGCACGGCGGTATCCCTGAGGGGCCGGGTCCCGGTCGGCGCCGCCGCCGGGTGGAAACGCTCACGTCGCCGTGCCGGTCGTGCGGGAGCGCTCGTATCGTGGTGTGGTTCCCATCCTTGAAGGAGATCTCCGCCGTGCAGAAGATCCTCGCCGCGGCCCTCGTGGTCCTGGGCCTGGCCGGCCTCGTCCTGGGCCGCCTGGGCGAGACCACCTGGGCGCCCTCCACCGAGCACACCGCCGTGGCCGACCTCGCCGATGCCGGACCCGCGGTCGTCATCGACCCGGGCGTGCTGTACGTCGGCGGGGAGGAGGGCACGGTGGAGATCACCGCCGCCTCCGACGTCTCGGTGATCACCGCGGCCAACGACGACATCGCCGCCTACCTCGCCCAGACCCGGTACACCCGCGTCACGGGCGTCCCCAGCTGGGAGACGCTCTCCACCGAGGTCGTGAATCCCGACGGCGGCACCACGCTGAGCGATCCGGCCGGCTCGGACCTCTGGCGCCAGGTCGAGACCTCGCCGAGCCCCGCGAGCATCGACATCGCCGCCTTCCGCCGGGAGGAGGCCGCTCCCGGCTCCGAGCAGCCGTACCGCGCGATCCTGCTGGTGACCGACGGGACCGCCCCCGGTGCGCAGAGCATCTCCATCACCTGGCCGGTGGAGGCGAGCAACGCCTGGGTGCCCTACGCATATGCCGGCGGGGCGACCGTGGCCGTGATCGGCCTGATCTGGTTCGTGCTCGCCTTCCGCAGCAGCGGCCGCCGCGACGAGGACCATGCGCCGGCCCGGCCCGAGGTCGCCGCGGCCGCCGCCGGCCCCTCGGCGGCGCCGTCGACGACCACGGCGGCGCCCACGCTGGTGCCCGGCCGCGACGCGCCGGTGAGCTCCCCGGACTCCGCACCGCCCGCCGGGGACGTCACCGACACCCTCCCGCCGGTGCCCGCCGCGGAGGAGGATCCCGCGCCCCGGGCGCCCCACCGTCCCACCCATCGCGGGGAGGAGCGGTCATGAGCCTGCGTCCCGCCGCCCCGCTCCAGGTCCCGGGAGGCCCCATGTCCCTGCGCCCCGTCCTGGCCCGCCGCTCCCTGCTCGCCGGGGCCGGGGCCCTGCTGACCGGTACGGTCCTGGCGGCCTGCTCCGAGGTCGCCCCGCCGCCGCCGGTGCCCACGGGCCCCTCCCTCGCCTCGCCGACGCCCGCCGCGAGCACCGAACAGCTGGCCCCCGTGGTCGCGGAGATCTCGGCCGCCGTCGCCGCGGCGGACGAGGCGAAGGACGCCGGGCTGCTTGCGCCGCGCGTGGTCGGCTCGGCGGTCGAGTTCCGCACCCGCACCTACGAGATCGTCGCGGCCTTCCCGGACTGGTCCGAGCAGCTGGCCTCGTACCCCGGCGCCGAGCCGATGGTGCTCCTCACCTCGACCGCGACCGAGTTCCCGCGCACCGCCATGGCGCTGGTGCCCGATGCGGGCCCCTCCGGGATCCCCTTCTTCCTCGCCCTCCAGCAGGCCGATGCGCAGTCGCCGTACACCACCTGGGGCTGGGCCCAGCAGGCCGTCGACGTCGAGATGCCGAAGGTGCCCGCGGACAGCGTCGGCAGCGAGCCCGTGGCGCCGGACGCCGAGGGGCTGAAGCTCACCCCCGCCGAGGCGCTGTCGCTGTACGCCGCGGTCCTCTCCTCGGGCGACGGGGTCGACGCCGAGGACGTCCTCGCCGAGAACCCCTTCCAGACGCAGGCCCACGCGCAGATCCAGGCCGAGCGCACCGACCTGAACAAGGACGTGGAGCGCGACCAGGCGGCCACGATCCACGAGAGGTACACGGTCAAGGACGGCGACTTCGCCGGCCTGCGCACCGACGACGGCGGCGCGGTGGTGATGGGGACGCTCCTGTCCACCCGGACCGTGAAGGTCAAGGAGGGCGCCACGATCTCCTACACCGAGGACAACGTCTTCACCACCCTGGCGGGACGCACCGAGTTCACCGAGAGCTACGTGCGCGAGTACGGCTCGGTGGTGGCCCTGTACATCCCGCCGGCGGACTCCGACCAGCAGATCCAGCCGATCGGCGCGAGCCGTGCGCTGCTGGGCGCCTCCGGCTCCTGATCCCCGTCAGCATGCTCCCGACCGACCATCCGTGAGAGGACCATCCATGACCGATCCGTACGGCATCCCCGATCTCGCCGCGCTGCGCGATCCCGCTCCCAGCTCCCACGTCGGCGAGCCCGCCCAGCACGAGGTCGCCGTCACCGAGCAGGGGCTCGAGCAGCTCATCCAGGACTCCCAGCAGATCGCGACGCTGCTGCTGGTGACCAGCTCCCGCGTGCCCCAGGCCGCGGACTTCCTCGCCGCCCTGCGCGCGGCGGTGGATGCGAAGTCCGGCGCGGTGCGCCTGGCCACCGTCGACGCCGACACGCAGCCGCGGGTGGCCGAGGCCCTGCGCGTGCGCCAGCTCCCCACCCTGCTGCTGCTGCTCAAGGGGCAGCTGCAGCCGATCGTCGAGTCCGTGCTCCCGGCCGAGGAGATCACCCCCCTGCTCGACCAGGTCGTCCAGGTCGCCGAGCAGCAGGGGATGGACGTCTCCGCCGCCGGCGAGGCGCCGGAGGCGGAGGAGGAGCCGCTCGCGCCGCTGATCCAGGCGGCGTACGACGCGATCGAGCGCGGCGACCTCGACGGAGCCGTCGCCGCCTACGAGGAGCAGCTCTCCCAGAGCCCCGCCGACGCCGAGGCGAAGGCGGGACTGGCGACGGTGAGCCTGATGCGCCGCACCCAGGGCGTCGACCTCAACGCCGCGCGCGCCGCGGCCGCCGCGGATCGCGCGGACCTTCCCGCGCAGCTGCTGGTGGCGGATCTGGACATGCTCGGCGGCCATGTCGAGGACGCCTTCGGGCGTCTGCTCGAGCTGCTGCGCGGGGCCGATGCGGAGACGAAGGACGCCGTGCGGTCCCGCCTGCTGGAGCTGTTCGAGGTCGCCGGCCCCGAGGACCCGCGCGTGCCGCCGGCCCGCAAGCGCCTGGCGAACCTGCTGTTCTGACCGGCCCGCACCCCGGTCCGATGACGTGAGGCCGGCGGCCCCCTCCCTGCGGAGGGGCCGCCGGCCTCACGCCGTCGTGCCCGGGGGAGCGGCGCTCCCGCAGATCAGCGCACGGTGCGCTCCGGGGCGAGGACGACCGCGCCCAGCGGGGGCACCGACAGGCGCACGGAGGCCTCGCGGCCGTGCATCGGCAGCTTCTCGGCCCGCACCCGACCGAGGTTGCCGACCCCGCTGCCGCCGTAGACGGGGGCGTCGGAGTTGAGGACCTCGACCCAGCCGCCGGCCTCGGGCATCGGCACCCGGTACTCGTGCCACGGGGACGGGGAGAAGTTCACGACCACCACGACCGGGTCGCCCGCCGCGTCGCGGCGGGCGAAGGCGACCGTGTTGTGGGCGCCGTCGTCCCCGATCAGCCACTCGAAGCCGGCCGGGTCCTGGTCCTGCTCGTACAGCGCCGGGTGCTCCCGCAGCAGATGGTTGAGGTCCCGCACGAGCTGCTGGGCGCCGCGGTGCAGCGGGTACTCCAGCAGCCACCAGGGCAGCCCCGAGGACTCCGACCACTCCGTGCCCTGGCCGAACTCGCTGCCCATGAACAGCAGCTGCTTGCCGGGATGCGTCCACTGGAAGGCGAGATAGGCGCGCAGGCTCGCGGCCTGCTGCCAGTCGTCGCCGGGCGCCTTGCGCAGCAGGGAGCCCTTGCCGTGGACGACCTCGTCGTGGGAGATCGGCAGCACGAAGTTCTCGGAGTACTGGTAGATCAGCGAGAACGTGAGGTCGTGATGGTGGTACTGGCGGTGGATCGGGTCCAGGCCCAGGTACTCGAGGGTGTCGTGCATCCAGCCCATGTTCCACTTGAAGCCGAAGCCGAGCCCGCCGGCGTCGGTGGGTCGGGTGACCCCCGGGAAGGACGTGGACTCCTCGGCGATCATCACGATGCCGGGGGCGCGCTTGTACGCCGTCGCGTTCGTCTCCTGGAGGAAGGCGATCGCCTCGAGGTTCTCGCGGCCGCCGTGGCGGTTGGGCAGCCACTGCCCCTCCTCGCGCGAGTAGTCGAGGTAGAGCATGGAGGCGACGGCATCCACGCGCAGGCCGTCGACATGGAACTCCTCGAGCCAGTAGCACGCGTTGGCGACGAGGAAGTTGCGCACCTCGTTGCGGCCGAGGTCGAAAATGTAGGTGCCCCAGTCGGGATGCTCGCCCAGGCGCGGGTCGGCGTGCTCGTACAGCGGCTGGCCGTCGAAGCGGGCCAGGGCGAACTCGTCCTTGGGGAAGTGCGCGGGGACCCAGTCCATGATCACGCCGATCCCGGCCCGGTGCAGGGCGTCGATCAGCGCGCGCAGCTCGTCGGGGGAGCCCAGGCGCGAGGTGGGTGCGTAGTAGCCGGTGACCTGGTAGCCCCAGGAGCCGCCGAAGGGGTGCTCGGCCAGCGGCATGAACTCCACGTGCGTGAAGCCCATCTCCACCACGTAGTCGACCAGCTCGGTGGCGAGCTCGGCGTAGCCCAGCCCCTGGCGCCAGCTGGGCAGGTGGACCTCGTAGATGGACATCGGCGCGGACAGGGCGTCGGTCTGGGCCCGGGCGGCCAACCAGGCGTCGTCGTCCCATTCGAAGGTGCTGCTGGTGACGATCGAGCCGGTGGCCGGCGGGACCTCGGCGCGGCGGGCCATCGGATCGGCCTTCTCGCGCCACTGGGAGTCCCCGCCGAGGATCCGGTACTTGTACACGGCGCCGTCGCCGACCCCGGGGACGAACAGCTCCCAGACGCCGGAGGATCCCAGCGAGCGCATCGCATGGCCCCGTCCGTCCCAGCCGTCGAACTCGCCGATCACCTGCACGGCACGGGCGTTCGGCGCCCAGACCGCGAAGGAGGTGCCCGGCACGCCGCCGACCTCGCGCACGTGGGAGCCGAGCGCGCGCCACAGCTCCTCGTGGCGTCCCTCGCGGATCAGGTGCAGGTCCAGCTCGCCGAGGGTGGGCAGGAAGCGGTAGGGCTCCTCGAGCTCGACCGGGTCCTGGCCCTCGCTCCAGGTGACCCGGATCCGATAGCGGGGCACCTCGGGGAGGTCGATCACCCCGACCCAGATGCCGTCGTGCTCGTGGACCATGTCCACGGCCGTGCCGTCCTCGAGCACCGCCGCGACGGCGTGCGCGAGCGGCTTGAGCGTGCGGACGGTGACGGCCCCGTCGTAGTGGTGCACACCGAGCACCGAGTGCGGGTCGTGGTAGGAGCCGGTGGCCGTCGCGCCGAGCTCGTGGGTCCCCACGGGCATGGGCTGGGGGGCGCCGGTGCCGCTGCTGTTCTCGCTCATGATGGTCTCCTCGGGCGGTCGGGGTCAGGCGTGCTCGCGCACGATGCGCAGCACGTGGGCGGGGCGGGAGCCGGCGCTGAGGATCACGAACGGATCGGCATCCCAGGTGAACCGCTCGCCGGTGAGCAGGTCCTCCACCTCGAAGGGTCCGGGCACGTCGAGGGCCTCCAGGTCCAGGTGGACCGCGGTCCCGCTGTCGCGGTCGTGCTCGGTCAGCGACACCACGATCACGGTGTCCGCGACGCCGCCGGGGGTGGCCTCGCCCGGCAGGTGCTTGGAGAAGACGAGCACCTGCGGGTCGTCGGCCCGGTGGAAGGTCACGTCGGTGAGCGTCTGCAGGCTGGGGTGCTCGCGCCGGATCGTGTTCAGCCGCGTCAGCAGCGGCTCGAGGCTCCGCCCCGAGCGCAGGGCTCCCAGGTAGTCGCGGGGCTTGTACTCGTACTTCTCGTTGTCGATCTGCTCCTGCGCCCCGGGCCGCGGGACGTCCTCGACCAGCTCGTAGCCGGAGTAGATGCCCCAGGTGGGCGAGAGCGTCGCGGCGAGGATCGCCCGCAGGCGGAAGGCGGCCTCGCCGCCGCCGCTCATGAAGGGCGTGAGGATGTCGTGCGTGGTGGGCCAGAAGCTGGGCCGCATGTAGTGCGCGGCCTCGGCCAGCTCGAGGGCGTACTCGCTGAGCTCCTCGGGCGTGTGGCGCCAGGTGAAGTAGGTGTAGGACTGGTGGAAGCCGACCTTGCCCAGGGTGTGCATCATGGTGGGCCGGGTGAAGGCCTCGGCCAGGAAGATCACCTCCGGGTGCTTCTCGTCGAACTCCGCGAGCAGCTCCTCCCAGAAGCGCACCGGCTTGGTGTGGGGGTTGTCCACGCGGAACAGGGTCACCCCGTGGGACACCCACAGCTCGAGCATGTCGCGGATCGCCGCGTACAGCCCCTCGTAGTCGGTGTCGAAGCTCAGGGGGTAGATGTCCTGGTACTTCTTGGGCGGGTTCTCGGCGTAGGCGATGCTGCCGTCGGGGCGCACCACGAACCACTCGGGGTGCTCCGCCACCCACGGGTGGTCGGGGGAGCACTGCAGGGCGATGTCCATGGCGACCTCGAGCCCCAGCTCCTTCGCCCGGCCGACGAAGGCGTCGAAGTCCTCCATCGTCCCGAGGTCCGGGTGGATCGCATCGTGGCCGCCGTCCGGGGAGCCGATGGCGTAGGGGGACCCCGGATCGCCCTCGGCCACCTCGAGCGTGTTGTTGCGGCCCTTGCGGAAGGTGGTGCCGATGGGATGGATGGGCGTGAGGTAGGCGACGTCGAAGCCCATCGCCGCGATCCGGTCCAGGGACCGGGCGGCGGTCGCGAAGGTGCCCGAGCGCCAGCCGCCGTGCTCGGGATCGAAGCGGGCGCCCTCGGACCGGGGGAAGAACTCGTACCAGGAGCCGAACAGGGCCCGGCGTCGGTGGACCACCAGCGGGTAGGGGCCCGCGGTGGTGACGCCCTCGCGCAGGGGCCGCTCCCGCAGCACGGCCGCGAGGTCGGCGGCGAGGGCGGGGGCGACGCGCCCCTGGGGTCCCAGCGCGTGGCTGCGCAGCGCGTCGATCGCCGCCCGCGCCAGGGTCGCGTCGGAGGCGGGACGCAGCCCCGCCTCGGCCTCCTCGATCACGGGGGCGAGCACCTGCACGCCCTCGGCGCACACGAGGTCGACGTCGATGCCGGCGGGGATCTTCACCTCGGCGACGTGCGCCCAGGTGGCGTACGGGGCGCTGAACGCCTCCACGGTGAAGGACCAGTGGCCGGGGCGGTCCGGGATCGCGTACCCGCGCCACAGGTCCAGGCCGGGGTTCAGCGGCTCGAGCGGCAGCACGCTCTCCGCACCGTCGGGATCCCGCAGGCGCACCTGCACGCCCATCGCGTCGTGGCCCTCGCGGAAGGCGTTGACGGTCAGCGGGACCCGTTCGCCCTCGGCGGCCGATGCCGGGAAGCGCCCCCCGTCCACGACCGGGGACACGGCCATGATCGGGATCCGGCCCACGCCGGCGTCCAGGCCCCGCGGAGCAGCGCTCGCAGGGGGAGCCGGGCTCGCGGAGGGAGGTGCGGGGGACTTCGATGCGGTGGGGCCGCTCGCTGCGGTCATGCCTACTCCTGCCGGATCGGGTCGGGGTGCCGGCGGGGGGAGCCGCCTGGGCTCAGGGTAGCCGCTCCTCGACCCCGGATGTGTCGCCGATCACGATGACGACGACGCTGCGCGCCGGGACCTGCAGCCGCTGCCGCCCGTCCTTCCCGCGCACGGGGCGAGACATCGGATCGCTGCCGGTCCCGCCGTCCTCGCGGGAGGTGTCCAGCACGATCCGCGGGGTCCCGGTGGGCCAGGGCTGCGCCGGCAGCGTGACCTCCAGGTCGCGGTCGGCGCCGGAGATCACCACGAGCACATGCTCGGGGCCGGGGCGCAGCATCTGCAGCACATGCCGGCGGGGGTCGAACCAGTCCTCGTGGCTGAGCTCCTCGCCCTCGCGCCCGAACCAGGCGACCTGGTCCTCGCGCAGGTCCGCCGGGTCGGCCGGGCGGGGGAACGCGCGGGTGCGCAGCTGGGGATGCTCGCGGCGCAGGGCGAGCAGCGTGCGCACCGTCGCGATGCAGGACTCCTCGCTCTCGGCGAGGGACCAGTCGACCCAGGAGATCTCGTTGTCCTGGCAGTAGGCGTTGTTGTTGCCCTGCTGGGTGCGCGAGAGCTCGTCCCCGGCGGTGATCATCGGGGTGCCGCTGGCCAGCAGGAGGGTGGCGAGCATCGAGCGGCGGGTGCGCCGGCGCTGCGCGGCGATGCGGGCGCCGTCGGCCGTGCCCGGATCCACCGGACCCTCGTGCCCGTGGTTCCAGGAGCGGTTGGCCTCGGTGCCGTCGCGGCCGTCCTCCCCGTTGGCCTCGTTGTGCTTGTCGTCGTAGCTCGTGAGATCGGCGAGGGTGAAGCCGTCGTGGGCCGTGAGGTAGTTGACCGACGCCCAGGCCGAGCGCAGGGTCCGCCCGGCGGGAAGGTCGGAGGGGTCCTGGCGGGTGAACAGGTCGCTGCTGCCGGCCAGGCGGGTGGCGAGATCGCGGACGCCGCCGATCGCCGGGTCGCCGGAGCGCTCCCGCTCCCGCGGCTGCGCCAGCCAGTAGCCGCGCACCCCGTCGCGGAAGGCGTCGTTCCACTCGGCGAACGGCGGCAGGAAGCCGCCGGTGCGCCAGCCGTAGGAGCCCACGTCCCAGGGCTCGGCGATGAGCTTGAGCCCCCGCAGCACCGGGTCGGTGCTGATGGCGCGCAGCAGGGGATGGTCGGCGCGGAAGCCGCCGTCGTCCCGGGCCAGGGCGGTCGCCAGGTCGAAGCGGAAGCCGTCGACGTGGACCTCCTGCGCCCAGTAGCGCAGGGAGGCGAGGATCAGGTCCATCACGTGGACGCTGCGCGGGTCGAGGGTGCCGCCGGTGCCGGTGACGTCGAGGAAGGAGCCCTCGGAGAGCCAGTAGTACTCCGCCGCGTCCAGGCCGCGCAGGGACAGGCTGGGCCCCAGCGCCCCGCCCTCGGCGGTGTGGTTGTAGACCACGTCGAGGATCACCTCGATCCCGGCCGCGTGCAGGGAGCGGACCATGGTGCGCACCTCGTCGAGCACCGCCTGCGCGCCGGCCCGCTGGGCCGCGGCGGTCGCCAGGGCCGGGTTGGGGGCCAGGAAGGAGAGGGTCGAGTAGCCCCAGTAGTTCGTCAGCCCCAGCCGCGTGAGGTGCGGCTCGTCCATCGCGGCGTGGATCGGCATCAGCTCGATCGCGGTGACGCCGAGGGAGCGCAGATGGTCGGTGACGGCGCGGTGCCCGAGCCCCGCATAGGTGCCGCGCTGGGCGGAGGGGACCCGCGGGTGCAGGGCCGTCAGCCCCTTGACGTGCGCCTCGTACAGGACGGTGTCCTCCCACGGGGTGCGCGGGGCGCGGTCCTCCTGCCAGTCGAAGGAGCCGTCCAGGTGCACCGACCACACGGCGGTGGGCCCGGAGTCGAAGGGGCTGGGGGCGAGCTCGGCGGAGACCGGCTCGAGCATCGAGTCGACCTCGTAGGGGAACATCGAGGTCAGCAGCGGCGAGGCGTGGCTCACCCCGCGCGCGTAGGGATCCAGCAGGAGCATCTCGGGGTTCGCGAAGTGCCCCGCCTCCGGGTCCCACCGGCCGTAGACCCGGATGCCGTACTCGGTGCCGGGGGTCATCCCGGTGACGCGGTCCCAGTGCAGCGGGCCGTCCACGCGGCGCAGCCGGTGCCGCGTCTCGGTGCGTCCCCGGCGGATGCACAGGTCGACCGCCTGCGCGCGGGGCGCGACGACGGCGAAGGTCCCGCTCCCGTCCTGGCCGACGTGCAGACCGGGGGAGACGGGGGCGGAGGCTGAGGGGACGTGTTCCGGCACCCGCTCATCCTCGCACCGGGCGGAGCGCGCGCCCGGAGGACCGGGTGTTCTGTGGTCGGTGCCACCGCATTCACGGTGCCCCCGCTCACACCCGTTAGGATCGTGGCCGGTGCCGCCGCAGCGCGCGAGGGCACCGGCAGACGCCGCAAGAGCATGGATGGGGAAGCGCACCACATGAGCAATCCGCCGCATCAGCGTCCCGAGGCGCCCGCGTCGCCGCAGTCCGAGGCCCGGGGACAGCGTCCCGCGGCGTCGTTCGCCCCCGGTGCCGCCACCATCTCGGGCGAGGACCTCGAGCGGGCGAAGCAGATCGTGCGCACGATCAGCAGCGTCTTCGGCTCCCGCGTGGTCGGCCAGGAGAACCTGCGCCTGACCCTGCTGGCGGCGCTCGCCGCCGGCGGGCACGTGCTGCTGGAGTCGGTCCCGGGGCTGGCCAAGACGACGGCCGCATCGGCCCTGGCGTCCTCGATCACCGGCACCTTCGCCCGCATCCAGTGCACGCCCGACCTGATGCCCAACGACATCATCGGCACCCAGATCTTCAACTACGGCAACGGCACCTTCACCACCCAGCTGGGCCCGGTGCACGCGAACGTCGTGCTGCTGGACGAGATCAACCGCTCGAGCGCGAAGACCCAGTCGGCCATGCTCGAGGCGATGCAGGAGCGGCAGACCTCCATCGGCGGGGAGGTCTACAAGCTCCCCTCGCCGTTCATGGTGCTCGCCACCCAGAACCCGATCGAGGAGGAGGGCACCTACGTCCTCCCCGAGGCGCAGATGGACCGCTTCCTCATCAAGGAGGTCCTCACCTACCCGCGGCCCGGCGAGGAGCACGAGATCCTCGACCGCTCCACCAGCGGCCGTCTCTCGGCGCCCTCCGAGCCGGTCGCCAGCGTCACCCTCGACGACATCCGCTTCCTGCAGCGCATGGTCGATGCGGTGTACGTCGACCAGGCCGTCAAGCGCTACATCATCGACCTCGTGTTCACCACCCGCGGCTCCGGCCCGCGCCCGGTGCCGAACCTGACCCAGTCGGTCCGCGTGGGCGCCAGCCCCCGCGGCTCGCTCGCGCTGATGCGGGTGGGCCAGGCGCACGCGCTGCTGAACGGGCGCTCCTTCGTCACCCCGGACGACGTGCGCGCCATGCGCTACGGCGTGCTGCGCCACCGCCTCGTGCTGACCTTCGACGCCCTGGCCGGCGGCATCAAGCCCGAGCAGATCATCGACGCGGTGTTCCACGCCGTGCCGATGCCCTGACCGCGAGGAGAGGACGGCGCCGCATGGCGACATCGCTGCTGACCCGTGTCAAGGCCCGGGTGGACCTGTCCACGTCCGGGCGGGCACGGGGACTGATCCAGGGGCGCGGACGGTCCCTGTTCAAGGGGAGCGGCGAGGACTTCGACGACCTGAAGTACTACCAGCCCGGGGACAAGATCTCCGACATCGACTGGAAGGCGACGGCGCGCTCGGGGGAGCCGCTGATCCGCCAGTTCAACGAGGAGCGGGTGCGTCACCTGTCGATCGTGGCGGACACCTCCTCCGCGATGGCCGCGACCGCGGCCGACGGCACCTCCAAGCGCGATGCCATGGTGACCGCCGCGGGGCTGGTGTGCTTCCTGGCCCAGAAGAACGGGGACCTGGTGGGTCTGGTCGCCGGCGCGGAGGCGCGGCCCACCCAGCTGCCGGCCCGCTCCAGCGACGGCCACCTCGAGCTGGTGCTGCGCACCATCCAGCAGACCACCACCGCGGCCGCCCCGGCGCCGGACTCCTCCTGGCTGATCGAGCGCGCCTTCCGCGTGACCTCCCGCGCCACGCTGATGACCATCATCACCGACGAGGCGCATCCCCTGCTGGAGGACTACTCGATCCTGCGGCGCCTGACCACCCGGCACGACGTGATGGTGGTGCGCATCGGCGATGCGGATCCCCTCCAGCGCGAGGACGAGGAGCACGAGGTCGTCGACGTCAACCATCCGCGGGAGATCGCGGAGCTCTCGCGCCACAGCCCGAAGGTCGCCCGGGACGTCGAGGCCTTCCGCCGGGCCCGTCGCGACGAGGTCTCCGCGATGCTGGACCGCCTGCACATCAGCCACGTGCTCACCGCCGGGGACACCACGGTGGTCGAGGACATGATCGCCATGCTGCGTGCGAGGGAGTACCGCCATGCCCGCGCCTGAGTTCCCGCTGCCGTCCCTCCTCGCGGAGCCCGCCCAGATCATCGATCCGCCGCAGTACTCGGTGGCCTGGCTGATCCTCGCCGCGCTGTGCCTGATCGTGATCGCCGCGCTGGTCATCGCGGTGCTGCGCATCTCCCGCGCCGTGGTCACCCGCAGCGCCTACCGCGCCCGCCCCGGCGAGGTGGAGACCCTCAAGGCCGAGTTCCTGCGCGCGGTCAACGAGATCGCCGCCCGCCACGAGGCCGAGGAGATCGACGCGCGCGAGGGCCACCACGAGCTCACCGCCGTCATGCGGCGCTTCGTGCGCTCGACCACCGGCCACGACGTCACCAGCCAGGACCTCGCCACGCTGATCGCCGACGACCGCACCCACGACGTGGGCCGGCTGATCGCCCACCTCTACGAGCCGGACTTCGCCGCCAGCAGCGACACCGAGCTGGCCGAGTCCGTGCACCGCTGCCGGGAGGTGATCCGCCGATGGTCATGACCTTCTGGTGGGTCACGCTGCTGCTGCTCCTGGCGGGGATCGCGGTGTGGGCGATCACCTTCTGGAACCGCCGCGCCATGCGCCGCTCGCCGGTGCTGGTGGCCAACTCCTCCTTCCTCGAGCAGCTGCCCAGCTTCGTGCGCGCCCAGCGCACGGCCCGGATCGTCCGCGTGCTGCAGGTGGGGCTGGCGGTGCTGGGCGTGCTCGGCGCCTCCGTGCTCTCGGGCCGCGTGGCCACCGAGCGCATCGAGACCCCCGACTTCGCGAGCCGGGACATCGTGCTGTGCCTGGACGTGTCCGGCTCGATGTACGAGTACGACACGGAGATCCTGCAGACCTTCGCCGCGATGGTGGACTCCTTCGACGGCGAGCGGGTGGCGCTGTCGATCTTCAACTCCACCAGCCGCACCGTCTTCCCCCTCACCAACGACTACGACCTGATCCGGCGCGAGCTCACTGAGGGCGCCGAGGCCATCGACTTCGACGAGACGGGCTACCGCCTGGGCACCCGCGACTACCCCGAGGAGAAGGTGCGCCAGTACGTCGACTTCGTCGAGGGCACGCGCGGCATCGACGACCAGGCCTCCATCGTCCCCGACGGCCTGGCCTCCTGCGGACTGCTGTTCGACCAGGCCGCCCAGGACCGCAGCCGCTCGATCATCTTCGCGACGGACAACGAGGTCAACGGCGAGCCGATCTTCACCCTCCAGGAGGCGGTGGACGGCGTCGCCGCCCGCGACATCGACCTGTACACCTTCTACCCCGGCGCCTTCGAGTGCACCGACGTCTGCTTCGAGGAGCTCAAGACGGTCACCGAGACCGTCGACGGCGGCCTGTACCAGTCCTCGGACCCGAACGCGATCCCCTCGATCATCGAGCAGATCCAGCGCAGCCAGGCCGAGCTGATGGGCGCCGAGCCCACCGTGATCCGCAACGACCACCCGATGCTCGGCTTCGTGCTGGCGCTGCTCGCGCTGGTCGCGGTGCTGGTCCTGGGCTGGAGGAACCGCTGATGCGCCTGGAGCACCTGATCCCGCTGTGGCTGAGCATCCCGGTGCTGCTGCCCCTGCTCGTGCTGTGCGCCGTGATGCTGGTGAGCCGCCCCCGCCAGCGGGTCGACTGGGGGCGCCGTCTGCTGATGGTGCTGCTGATCGCCGTGGTCGCGGTGCGCCCGGTGACCCCGCTCGAGGGCGAGCAGACCCAGCGCATGAACGCGAACGTCTTCTTCGTCGTGGACCGCACCGGCTCGATGAACGCCGAGGACTACGCGGACGGGCAGCCCCGGCTGGAGGGGGTGAAGGCCGACATGCAGCGGATCATGTCCATGACCGAGGGCTCGCGCTACTCGATCATCTCCTTCGACTCCTCCGCCTCGGAGCAGCTGCCGCTGACCACCGATGCAGGGGCCGCACTGGCCTGGGTCGACACCCTCACCACCGAGCCCACCGCCTACTCCCAGGGCTCCAACGTGGACCGGCCCCTGCAGCGCCTGCTCACGGCCCTGTCCGAGACCAAGCGCGATGATCCCGACTCCTACCGGATCGTCTACTTCCTCTCCGACGGGGAGAACACCGACGGGCAGGAGTCCGAGCCCTTCGGCCCCGCCCAGCCGATGATCGACGGCGGCGCCGTGCTGGGCTACGGCACCCCGGAGGGCGGGCCGATGAAGGCCCAGGGCGGCCAGAGCGACGGCGAGTACATCACCGATGCGTCGGGGGCGCAGGGACTGTCGATGATCGACGAGGCGCAGCTGGAGAAGATCGCCGCCGACATGGGCGTGCCGTACCTGCATCGCACCGACCCCGAGGCCCCGATCGAGGGGACGCTGGAGGGGATCGAGCTGCGCCCCGTCCCGGTGGAGTCCACCTCCCGGGTGCCGACCTACGAGGACTGGTACTGGGTCGCGGCGATCCCGCTGGCCTGCCTGTTCATCTGGGAGCTGGGAGCGATGACGTACCGCCTGCCCCGGCGGATGGATCGCACGGATGTACCCTCCGTGCAGGAGCGCTGAGCCGGAGATGACGACGCCGCGGGGGAGGACCCGATGAACCCGACCACGACCGTCCCCGAGCAGGGGAGCACCGACCGTCCGCCCCTGACGCAGGACGAGCCGCGCCGGCCGGGGGACTTCGGCCTGGACGTGCGGCGCCTGCGCACCATCCGCCTGATCGCCTTCGGCGTGCTCGCGATCCCGCTGCTGCTGCTGGGCCTGCTGGCGCTGAAGTTCGTCTCGCTGCCGGTGACGCAGGCCTGGCACGGCGCCGCCTACGAGAAGCAGGAGTACACCTCCGCCATCGACCGCCTCGCGCCCGTCTGGGTCGTGAACTGGTTCGAGCCCTACCTGCCGCACCTGACCAAGGGCACCGACCTGCTGCAGGCCGGGGACGACGCCGCCGCGGAGGCGGAGCTGCGCACCGCCCTCGAGGTCTGGGAGGGATCCTCCGACCTCAACCAGCCGATCCACGCCCAGTGCAAGATCCTCAACAACCTCGCGATCTCCATCGAGCGGCAGGCCGACCTCATCGAGGACCCGGCCGAGCGCGCCGACCGCCTGTTCGAGGCGGAGCAGATGCTGTTCGTCTGCGCCTCCGGCGGCGGAGGCGGCCAGGACGGCGAGGGCGGCGGGGGCGGCGGCGCCGGCAACGAGGACCAGGAGACCACGGACGAGAACGAGAAGCGCGTCGAGGAGAAGCGGCGCGGGGCCGACGAGGAGGCCGGCAACGACCCCGACGCCCGCCAGAAGGAGGGGCAGGGCGGAGCCCCCGATCCGGGCTCGCCCCGCCACGAGGACCCCTCCGGCACCGGTCCCACCGAGGAGGCCACCACCGAGGGCCAGACCTCCGGGAACCCGAAGGAGGACGAGCTCGAGGAGCGCAACAAGTCCGCCAACCAGGGCGACGGCGAGTCCTCCTCCCCGGGCGAGGCGCAGGACCCGGAGAAGCCGTGGTGAGCGCCGGGCGCGCGTACCTCGACCACGCCGCGACCACCGCGCTGCGCCCCGCCGCGCGCGAGGCCTTCCTCGCGGCCTCCGACGTGCTGGGCAACCCCACCTCGGTGCACGGCTCGGGGCGCCGTGCCCGGGCCGTCCTCGACGAGGCGCTCGAGTCGATCGCCGCGGACCTGGGGGTGAGGCGGTCCTGGCTGATCCTGACCTCCGGCGGCACCGAGGCGGACAACCTCGCCGTGCGCGGCGCGGCCCTGGCCGCGCAGGCGGCGGATCCCGCGCGCTCGGCCGTCGCGGTCTGCGCGAGCGACCATGCGGCGGTGCTGGAGACCGCACGCTCCCTGGCCCCGCGGATCGCGGCCCGCGAGCTGCCCGTGACCGGGCGCGGCGCCGTCGACCCCGACGCCCTGGACCGCGCCCTCGCCGACGGCGCGGTGAGCGTGGTCAGCGCCGCCCTGGTCAACAACGAGACCGGCATCCTCCAGGACCTCGCGTCGATCTCCGCGGCGGCCCGCGCCCACGGCGCCGTCGTGCACACCGACGCCGTCCAGGCCGTGGGGCATGCGGCCCTGCCGGCCCCGGGGACCGTCGACCTCATGTCCCTGTCCGGCCACAAGATCGGCGCCCCGGTCGGCGTCGGCGTCCTGGTGGCGGATCCGGCCGTCCCGCTCACGGCCCAGTCCACCGGCGGCGGTCAGCAGCGCGGGGTCCGCTCCGGCACCCTGGACGCCGCCCACGCGGCGAGCCTCGCCGCGGCCCTGCACGAGGTCCTCGCCGAGGCGGAGGCCGAGTCCGCGCGCCTGCGCGATCTCGCCGCCCGTCTGCGGGAGGGGATCGCCCGCATCGACCCCTCCGTCCGCTTCACCGCGCCGGAGGACGTCCCGCAGGCCGGGCACATCGTGCACGCGACCTTCCCCGGGGCCGATCAGGACGCGCTGCTGTTCCTGCTGGACGAGCGCGGGGTGGACTCCTCCGGAGGCTCCGCCTGCAGCGCCGGCGTCCAGCGGGGCAGCCACGTGCTCGAGGCGATGGGCGTGGACGCCCGCGGCCACGCCATGCTGCGTCTGTCCCTGGGATGGACCTCCACCGCCGAGGACGTCGACATCGTCCTCGCGGCGCTGCCCGAGGCGCTGCAGCGGGCCCGGGCCGTGGGCTCCCTGTTCGGCTGAGCGCATACACTGCTGGGTCGGCAGGAACACCGGAGGAGGGGCATGAAGGTTCTGGCAGCGATGAGCGGCGGCGTCGATTCCGCCGTGGCCGCGGCGCGCGCCGCGGAGGCGGGGCACGAGGTGGTCGGCGTGCACATGGCGCTGTCGAAGGACCGCTCGCAGACCCGGGTGGGCTCCCGCGGCTGCTGCACCGTGGAGGACGCCTCGGACGCCAGGGTGGCCGCCGAGCGCATCGGCATCCCGTACTACGTGTGGGACCTCTCCGACGACTTCCACGACCTCGTCGTCGAGGACTTCCTGTCCGAGTACGCGGCCGGCCGCACCCCGAACCCCTGCGTGCGCTGCAACGAGCGCATCAAGTTCGCCTCCCTCCTCGAGCGGGCCAAGGCGCTCGGCTTCGACGCCGTGTGCACGGGCCACTACGCCTCGATCCGCGCCGAGGGCCCGGGCGGCGCCCCCTCCCTGCACCGCTCCCGCAACAGCGCGAAGGACCAGTCCTACGTGCTCGCGGTGATGGGGCCGGAGGCCATCGGCTCCTCCCTCTTCCCGCTCGGCGACATGGCCGACAAGCAAGCCGTGCGCGAGGAGGCGCGCTCGCGCCGGCTGGGCGTGTCCACCAAGCCCGACAGCTACGACATCTGCTTCATCGCCGACGGCGACACCCGGGGCTTCCTCGAGCGCAGCCTCGGCGAGGCGCCCGGCGAGATCGTCGACGCCGACGGCGCGGTGCTCGGCACCCACCGGGGCACCCACGGCTACACCATCGGCCAGCGCAAGGGGCTGGGCCTGCACCAGCCTGCGGCCGATGGGCGCCCCCGCTACGTGCTGGACGTGCGGCCCGAGTCCCGGCAGGTCGTCGTCGGGGCCGCCGAGCTGCTGTCCACCTCCCGCCTGCTGGCCCGTGACCTGGTCGTCTTCGAGCCGCTGAGCGCCGGGCGGCGCGTCACGGCGCAGATCCGCGCCCACGGCGAGGCGATCCCGGGCCGGATCGAGCAGCTGCCGGCAGGGGAGGAGCTGCTGGAGGTGTCGCTCGAGCAGAGCGTGCGCGGCGTCGCCCCCGGTCAGACCCTCGTGCTGTACGACGGCGACCGGGTGCTCGCCGCGGCGACCCTGGAGCGCCGGGCGTGAGCGCGCTGGTCACCCTCACCGGGGACGGCACCCTCGTCTCCGCCCCCGGGCAGGACGCGAGCCGGCTCGAGGCCCTGGTGGCCCTGCGCTCCCTGCTGGGGGACGACCTCGAGGATGAGATCGGCACCGAGCTGTACCTCCCGGCCGCGCTGGGGACCGAGAGCGCCGACCAGCTGCTGCCGGCCTCCCTCGCCCTGCTCGCCGGGACCAGCGGCGACCTCACCTCCTACGGATGGCGCATGGGGCCGGGCGCCGGCCGGGCCTGGCTGCGGGCCCGGGAGCTGCGCGCGCGGACCCTGGAGGACGCGCGCATCGCCCTGCTGGGCTACGAGGGTCCGCTGCGGGCGGTGACCCTGGGGCCGATCACCCTGGCCGCCGCCACCCACCTCGCCTCGGGGGAGCGCACCCTCGCCGACCGCGGCGCCGTGCGGGACGTGCCGATCCTGCTGGCCGAGGGGATCCTCGAGCACCTGCGGGCCGTGGCCTCCCATGTGCCGGGCGCGGCGCCCTCGGTCCTGCTGCGCGAGGACGCCGCCCGTGCGGTGCACGGCGGCTCCCTGCCCACCCCCTCCGGGTATCGGCGCTACCCGGCGCTGCCCGCCGCGGAGATCGGCGTGCTGTGGCGGGGGCTGCTGGAGGCCCTGGCCTCGGCCGGCGCCGAGGCCTCGCAGGTGCGCCTGCAGGTCCCCGCCGATGCGGAGCTGCTCCAGGCCGCGATCAGCGCCGGCGCGCGCTCCCTCGCGATCGCCCCCGCGAGCATCGGCCCGCTGTCCGGGGCGTCGGGGCGCCGCCTGTGGGAGGCCCTCGCCGGCGCCCGCGAGGACGGCATCGACCTGGCGCTCGTGGTGGATCCGGCGCGGGCGGAGCCGACCCTCGAGGCGCTCGCGGAGGTCTGGGGGCGGCTGGGGTACGGGCGGCGGGAGCTCGCCGGGTTCACGCTGCTGGCGCATCGCCCGCGCGGGCGTGCGGGCGAGGATCCCGCCGCCGAGCCCTCCCGCGACACCCTGCTCACCGAGGGGGACCTGCAGCGGTTGCTGCGGGCCGCCCCGGCGTGGGCGGAGCGGGTTCAGGGCTGACCGCGGCGGCGACGTCGAGATCGGGTCGCCCCATCGAGACCTGATCCCGGCGTCCCGTCCAGGCTACGGCCGCGGGGCGTCCCTCGGAAGGGCGCCCGGTCCTCGAGATCAGGCCGTGAGCACGGCCCCGAGCAGCCCCGTGCCGGTGACGATCACGCCCAGCGCGAGCGCGAGGGCCACGGGCCGCCCGCCCACCTGGCGCAGCAGCGCCCACCGCACGCCCGTGCCGAGCGCGAACATCGCCGCGGCCAGCAGCACGGACTGCACGAGCTGCGCGGCGCCGAGCACCGCCGGGGGCACGAGCCCGCTCGAGCGCACCAGCACCGCGAGCAGGAACCCGATCACGAAGACGGGCACCAGCGGCGGCCGGGCCCCGCCCTCCGCGGCGCCCGGCGCGGCGCTGCGGGAGCGCAGCGCGAGGGTGAGCGCCGCGATCACCGGGGCGAGCAGCAGGACGCGGCCCAGCTTCACCAGCACCGCCGCGTCCAGCGCCTCCGGCCCCAGCAGGCTCCCGGCCGCCACCACCTGCGCGACCTCGAGGATCGAGGCTCCCGCCCAGGTCCCCGCGGTCTGCGGCGCGAGCCCCAGCGCGCCCGCGGCGAGGGGCAGCAGCGGGATCATCGCCGTGCCGACGACGACCACGAGCGCGACCGCGGTCGCGGTGTGCGCCCGCAGCCGCTCCCGCTCGGATCCCTGCGCGGCGAGGGTCCCGGCGGTCGCTGCGACCGCCGCGGCCCCGCAGATGGAGAATCCGCAGCTGATGAGGATCGTCAGCATCGGCGGCAGGCGCAGCAGGCGGCCCAGCAGCAGCCCGGCGCCGATGCCGAGGGCCACCACCGCGGCCATCACCCCGAGCACCGCCGGCCCGAGGGCGAGCACGTCGCCGAGCGCGAGCTGCAGGCCCAGCAGCACGATGCCCGCGCGCAGCACCGACGTCGCGGTCGCGTCCAGGCCCGGTCGGACGGACGGCCCGAGCACCCCGGTGTTGGCCAGGACCGTGCCCAGCACGATCGCCACCAGGGCGGGGGAGGCGGCGGGCACCGCCGCGCCCGCCGCGACCGCGATCGCCCCTGCCCCGAGGCCCAGCCCGAGGCCGGGCAGCAGCCGGCGCCGCTGCGGGGGCGCGGGGAGGGCGGGGACGGGACGGAGGGCGGAGCGCGGGGACATGCCTCCACGGTCCCCTCCGCGGGGACGCGGGGGTAGCCCTCGATCGACCAGGACCCATATCATCAGCGATATGCCTGCCCTGCCCGTGCATGCCGCCCGCCCGGACCTCGACGCCCTCGAGCTGCTGGTGGCCGTCGGCGACCTCGGCAGCCTCTCCGCCGCGGCCGGCGCCCTCGGGATCGCGCAGCCCAACGCCTCGCGCACCCTGTCCCGCCTCGAGCGGCGGCTGGGCGCGCGGCTGATCGACCGCGGCTCCCGGGGATCCGAGCCCACGGCCGCCGGCCGCGTCGCCCTCGAGCACGCCCGGCGCGTCCTGGACGCGACGGACGATCTCGTCGAGCAGGTCCGCACCGCCGCCGGGGAGGGGCGCGTGCGCATCATCGCCTCGCAGACCGTCGCCGAGCGCCTCATGCCGGTCTTCCTCGCCGCGCTCGCGGCGGACCTCCCCGGGGTCCCGGCGTCCTTCGAGGTCGACAACTCCAGCGGCGTCCTCGCGGCGGTGCGGCGCGGCCGTGCCGACATCGGCTTCGTCGAGGGCGCCGAGGAGCCCGCCGGGCTGGGGTCCCTCGTCATCGGCCGGGACCGCCTGGTCGCCGTGGTCGCGCCCACCCACGCCTGGGCCCGGGACCCGCAGCGGCGGCGCGACGGGGTCGACGCCGCGCAGCTCGCCGCGACGCCGCTGGTGGTGCGCGAGGAGGGGTCCGGGACGCGGGAGGTGCTGCGCCAGGCGCTCGCGCCGCGTCCGCTCGCCGAGCCCGCGCTGGTGCTGCACTCCAACGCCGCCGTGCGCACCGCCGTCGCCGGCGGCGCCGGCCCCGCCGTGCTCAGCGAGCTGATCGTCGACGCGGACCTGCGCGAGGGCACGCTCGTGAGCATCCCCGTGCGCGGCGTCGCGCTGCATCGCCTGCTGCGCGTCGTCTGGAACGGCCCGCGCCCCGCGCGGCTGGACGGGGCCCTGCAGGCCCTCCTCGACGCGCAGCGCTGATCAGCCGCCCAGCAGGGTGCCCAGGCGGGCGCCCAGAGCCGGGAGCTCCCGGACGCCGTCCTCGGCGAGGAAGTGCCCGGCCCCGGGGACGATCACGGTCTCGGCCCGCAGGGCCTCGGCGGTCCGGTCGCTGTGCGCGGCGGGGACGATCGCGTCGTCGTCGGAGCGCAGGACCGTCACCGGCCCCAGCAGCTCGCGGATCGCCTCCGGCGCGAAGCCCTCGAGGAACCGGCCCAGGCCGCGGTCCGGGAACGCGTCCAGCTGCGGGTCGCCGACGGCCGGGAGCGGATCGACGAACGGGGCGACGGCGAGGAACCCTGCCAGCGGCTCCCGTGCCCGGCCGTCTCGAAGCAGCCGCGCGAGGGCCTGCAGCGCGGTGATGCCGCCCAGGCTGTGCGTGACCACGACCGTGCGGGCATCGGTGCGGCCGATCGCGGCGGCGGCGCGGGAGATCCACTCCTCGGCGCGCGGCGCCGTGGGATCGGGGAGGGCAGGGGCGTCCACGGGGGTGCCGAGCCGGGAGAGCCACGGGAACCAGTGGTCCTGCGGGGTGGCGCCGTAGCCGTGGACGAGGACGATCCGGTGCGGGGTGCGAGAGGTCATGGCCGGGACGGTAGGGCCTGCCGCTAGGGTGAAGGTCAAGCCGGGCAGGAGGAGGACAGGTGCTGATCGGGGAGTTCGCGCGGGCCGCCAGGGTGAGCCCGCGGTCGCTGCGCCACTACGAGCAGGCGGGGCTGCTGGAGCCCCGTCGCACCTCCGGCGGGTACCGCGAGTACGCGGCGGAGGATCTCGCCGCCGTCGCCCGCATCCGAGTCATGCTCGCCGCGGGGCTCGGCACCCGCGCCGTCCGGCTCTACCTCGACTGCGTGCGCGACGGCACGGATGCGCACCGTCTGGTGATGTGCCCGGACCTGCGGGCGGAGCTGGACCGCATCGAGGCCCGGCTGGACCGCGAGCAGGACCGGATCGCGCGGACGCGCGGAGCGCTCAGAGCGCTGGAGAGCCCAGATCCCGCGCCATGAGGACGCGCTCGCCCAGCTCCGCCAGCCCCAGGCGCTCCTCGACGGCGACCATGGCGCGGTGGGCGGGGTGCGGGATCGGTGCGATGGGCGCGAAGCCGCAGGCCGCGTAGAACGGACCGTTCCAGGGCACCTGCGCGAAGGTCCGCAGCGTCATGCGCCGGGCTCCGTGCTCGGAGGCCTCGCGCACCGCCGCCTCGACCAGCGCCCTCCCGTGGCCGCGCCGCAGGTGCGCGGGGAGCACCGCGAGCTGCTCGAGGTGGGCGTCCCCCGGCCCGAAGGGCCACAGCACGTGCGCGAAGCCGATCGCGGGCCCGTCCTCGGCCTCCGCGACGACGAGGACGAACCCGGGCTCCGCCGCCCGGGCCGCGCCGTCGGCCGCGGAATCCGGGCCGAAGGGCTGCGGGCCGAACAAGGGCGCGAAGAGCTCGTCGGCCGCGGCCTCGATGCCCTGCAGGGCACGGATGTCGGCGGGGGAGGCGCGGCGGATGCTGCGGGAGATCATCGGCCCAGCGTAGATCCTGCGGCTGTCGGTGCGATGGGCGAGAATGGTCCGGTGAGCCAGAGCCAGGACCCGCAGGAGACCCCGGACCGCAGCGCCCAGCAGCGCATCGCCGAGCTGACCGCGCGCATCGAGCAGGCGCGCGAGGAGTACTACGTCCACGAGGCGCCGTCCCTCACGGACGCGCAGTACGACGAGCTCGAGAAGGAGCTGCGCACCCTCGAGGCGGAGAACCCCCAGCTGGCCAAGGAGGACTCCCCGACGCAGACGGTCGGCGGCGGGATCGGCAGCGAGCTGCAGCCGGTGGACCACGCCGAGCGCATGCTGAGCCTGGACAACGTGTTCTCCCGCGAGGAGCTGCGCGAGTGGTGCGAGAAGACCCGCGAGGAGCTCGGCCATGGGACCGCGTGGCTGACCGAGCTGAAGATCGACGGGCTCGCGATCTCCCTGCGGTACGAGGACGGCGTCCTCACCTCCGCCGCGACCCGCGGGGACGGCCGCACCGGGGAGGACGTCACCTTCAACGTCGCCCACATCGCCCAGATCCCGCAGCGTCTCGCGGGCACCGGGCACCCCCCGATCGTCGAGGTGCGCGGGGAGGTCTTCATCTCCACCGCGGCCTTCGCGCGGCTGAACGAGCTGCAGGTCGAGCTGCGCGAGCGCGCCGTGGCCGATGCCCGCGCCCGCTGGGAGGCGCGCACCACCGCCGGTCGGAAGGACTTCGACGAGTCCCTCGAGCGGGTGCGGGCCGAGCGGCGCTTCCCTGCCTTCGCCAATCCGCGCAACGCCGCCAGCGGCGGGCTGCGCCAGCGCGTGGACAAGAAGGACGGCCTCGAGCTGGAGGCCGGGATGGCCCGCCTGGAGGCCCTGTCGCTGACCGTCCACGGCGTGGGCGCGTGGCCGGACCCGCCCGTCGCCTCGCAGAGCGGGGTCTATGCGCTGCTGGCGGAATGGGGCCTGCCCACCAGCGCGTACATGACCGTCGTCGACGAGGTCGACGACGTCCTGGCCTACGTCGAGCGCTACGGCGAGCACCGCCACGACGTCGAGCACGAGATCGACGGCATCGTCATCAAGATCGACGCCTTCGCCGACCAGCGCCGCCTGGGCTCGACCTCCCGCGCCCCCCGCTGGGCGATCGCCTACAAGTACCCGCCGGAGGAGGTCACCACGCGGCTGCTCGACATCCAGGTCGAGGTGGGCCGCACCGGGCGCGTCACCCCCTTCGGCGTGATGGAGCCGGTGGCGGTGGCCGGGTCCACGGTCGAGTTCGCGACCCTGCACAACCAGTTCGACGTCGAGCGCAAGGGCGTGCTCATCGGCGACATGATCGTGCTGCGCAAGGCCGGGGACGTGATCCCGGAGATCGTCGGCCCCGTCGAGGCGCTGCGCGACGGCACCGAGCGGCCCTTCATCATGCCGACGGCCTGCCCGTCCTGCGGGACGGAGATCCGTCCCGAGAAGGAGGGGGACAAGGACTGGCGCTGCCCCAACACCCGGGACTGCCCCAGCCAGGTCACCGGCCGCATCGCCCACGCCGCCTCCCGCGGGGCCTTCGACATCGAGTCCCTGGGCGACGAGAGCGCCCTCGCGCTCACCGACCCGGACCGGCGCCGCCCCGAGGCCCTCGCCGCGCTGCGCGCCGGCCACCCGATCCTGGTGGACCACGGGGAGCATGCCGAGACGGTCGAGATCCGCGAGGAGGACGATCCCCGCCTGCCCGGGCTGCAGGAGCCCGTCGTCCGCACCGGCGCGAACCTCTTCGACCTCACCGCGGAGGACCTCCGCGACGTGCACATCTGGCAGCCCGAGCGCAGGAACGGGGAGCCCACCGGCACCTGGCGGGTCTCGCGGGCCTTCTGGTCCAAGGACGACTGGCACTTCTACAAGCGCGAGCAGGAATGGCGCCTGCGCACCCCCGCCCGCCCGTCGAAGAACACCGAGACCCTCCTCGCCGAGCTCGAGAAGGCGAAGACGCAGCCCCTGTGGCGGGTGCTGGTGGCGCTGTCGATCCGGCACGTCGGCCCCACGGCGGCCCGCTCGCTGGCCACCGCGTACGGCTCGATGGATGCGATCCGCGAGGCGAGCGTCGAGCAGCTCGCCGACACCGACGGCGTGGGCGGGATCATCGCCGAGTCCGTGCGCGAGTGGTTCTCCGTGGACTGGCACGAGGAGCTCGTGCGCGGCTGGGAGCGCAGCGGGGTGCGCATGGTCGACGACGTCGAGGAGGGCTTCGTGCGCACCCTCGAGGGCGTGACGATCGTGGTCACCGGCGGCCTGGAGGGCTTCAGCCGTGACGGAGCCAAGGAGGCGATCATCGCGCGCGGCGGCAAGGCCTCCGGCTCCGTCTCCAAGAAGACGCATCTCGTGGTGGTGGGGGAGAACGCCGGCTCCAAGGCGGACAAGGCCCGCGACCTCGGCGTCCCGATCACCGACGAGGCCGGCTTCCGCGCCGTCCTCGAGGGCGGCATCGAGGCGCTGCCCGAGGCCCCGGCCGATGACGCCTGAGCCGCGCGCCGAGGTGCTGCTGCTCAGCGGCACCGTCGGCGCCGGGAAGACGACGACCGCCTACGCGATCGGGGACCTCCTGGCCGCGGCGGGGACGCCCCATGCGGTGATCGACCTCGACGAGATCCGGCGCATGTGGCCCGCTCCCGAGGACGACCCCTTCCACACGGCCCTCGAGCTCGAGAACCTCCGGGCCCTCGCCGCGACCTACCGCCGGGCCGGGGCGCAGCGCCTCGTGCTCGCCGGCGTGGTGGAGGGCCCCGGCGCGCGGGAGGGGTACGAGGAGGCCGTCGGCGGCCCCGTGCTCGTGTGCCGGCTGCGGGTCGACCTCGCCGAGGTCCGGCGCCGCCTGCACGGCCGCCACGAGGAGGGTGCCGAGCGCGACTGGCACCTCGAGCGCAGCGGCGAGCTCGACGCGATCCTCGAGGCCGAGGCCGCCGCCGACCTCACCGTGGACGTCCGGGGCCGGGCGCCGCGGGAGGTGGCCCAGCACGTGCTGGCCGAAGCCGGCTGGTCGGCTACGCGGCGCCCTCCTGCGCCGCCGCGCTGATCTCCGCCCACACCGCGTCGAGGGAGAGGCCGAGCACGCCCGCGAGCGAGGCGACGGTCGAGAACGCCGGGGTCGCGACGCGGCCCGACTCGATCTTGCGCAGCGTCTCCGGCGAGATGCCGGCCGCGAGCGCGACCTCGAGGATCGTGCGCCTGCCGCGGGCCCGGCGCAGCAGCGCGCCCAGCCGTTCGCCGCGTGCGACCTCGTCGGGGGTGAGAGGGAGACGGACCATGGCGCCGATTCTAATACCGGGATAGTCTTACCGGGATAGGAATACCGGAGGTACGCCGTGATCGAGATCCTGACCCCTGCCGAGATCGCCCGCGCCCGCCGCAGCGGAGCGCTGGTCGGCGAGATCCTCGCGACGCTGCGCACCCGCGCCGTCCCCGGGACGAACCTCCTGGACATCGACCGCTGGGCCCGGGAGATGATCCTCGGCGCCGGGGCGCGCTCCTGCTACGTGGACTACGAGGCCTCCTTCGGGTCCGGCCCCTTCGGCCACTGGATCTGCACCGCCGTGAACGATGCCGTGCTGCACGGCATGCCCCGGGACCTCGAGCTCGTCGAGGGCGACCTGCTCACCCTCGACCTCGCCCTCACCCTCGAGGGAGTCGCGGCCGATGCCGCCCTCAGCATGGTCGTCGGAGGCGCGGGCCGCCCCGAGGACGAGCACATGATCGCCGCCACCCGCACGGCCCTCGCCGCCGGCATCGCGGCCGCCACCGGGGGCGCGCGCATCGGGGACATCTCGCACGCGATCGGACGGGAGCTCTCCGCCGCCGGGTACCGGATCAACCGGGAGTTCGGCGGGCACGGCATCGGCTCGACCATGCACCAGGACCCGCACGTGGCGAACATCGGCCGGCCCGGCCGCGGCCTGCGCCTGCGGCCCGGGCTGATGCTCGCGCTCGAGCCGTGGGTGATGGAGGACACCGACCGTCTGATCACGGACCCCGACGGCTGGACGCTGCGCAGCGCCACCGGATCCCGCGCCGCCCACACCGAGCACACCGTGCTCATCACCGAGGGCGAGGCCGAGGTCCTCACCCTGCCGCCGTCCGCCTGAGCGCGGGGGGCCTCAGCGCGGCAGCGCCGTCTGCTGGTACAGCGCCAGGCGCGGGCGCCCGTCGCGCACCGTGTAGATGCTGGACATGAGGGCCTCGAAGGGGGCAGGCAGGTCGTCGCGGACGGCGCGCGCCCGATAGACGATCGCGGCCGCATCCTGCCCGACCTGCACGAGCCGGGCCCCGGAGATCTCGTACCCGTCCCAGGCCGGGGCGCCGTCCAAGGAGGCGACCACCTCGTCGCGCGTCAGGGCCGAGCCGTCGACCAGCACGAACACGGCGTCGTCGGTCATCATCCCGCCGTAGAACGCACCGCCGCGGGAGGCGCACAGGGCGTCCCAGCCGGCGCGCTCGAGGGGCAGGACCTCATCCAGGGTGAGGGTGCTCATGGTTCCAGACTGCCACGCCGGCGATACGATCGGCCGATGACGCCGCGCCGCCCCCGCATCGCCCCGCCCTCCGGATCCGGCCTGGTCGAGACGCTCCTGGGAGGGTGGCGCCCGCTCGCGCGGATCGACGTGGAGGGCTTCGCCCTGCTCCGATCGCGCGGCGTCACCCGCCGGGCCAACAGCGCCGTGGCCCTGGACGCCCCGGCGGACCCCGCCGGCGCCGTCGACCGCATCGAGCAGCTCTGCGCCCTCACCGGGGAGCGTCCCCTGTTCCGCGTCCTGCCCGGGCACGGACCCGATGCGCTCGACGACCTGCTGGCGGCGCGGGGCTACCGCATCGGCCCGGTCTGCGACCTGCTGGCCCTGCCCCTGACCGGCGCGCACACCCCGGACCCGGCGGCCCGCATCGACGTCGGCCCCCTTCCCGAGGACTGGTTCGAGACGCTGTGGCGGCTCAGCCCCCGCGAGGGCGAGCATGCCCGCGAGACCGTGCGCGACATCCTGGCGGGGACGCCGGCCGTGCACGTCGCCGTGTCCGACACGGCCGTCGGCCGCGCCGCGCTCGTGGACCAGGGCCGGCGCCGCACGGCCGTGGTGAACTGCGTGGCCACCGATCCGGCGCACCGGCGCCGAGGGCTCGGCCGCGCGGTGACGCAGTCGCTGCTGGCATCGGCCGCCGCGGCCGGGGCCGAGCAGGCGCTGCTCGAGGTGGAGACCGACAATCCCGCCGCGCTGCGGCTGTACCGCCGCCTCGGGTTCGCCCGCTTCGCCGGGTACCACTACCGCATCGGGCCCGATGCGCGGCCTCCCGGCCGGGCGACCTAGGATGGACCCATGCCAACGATCGGACGAGACGACGTCGCACGCCTCGCCGACCTCGCACGGATCCAGCTGACCGATGACGAGATCTCCCGCTTCGCCGGGGAGTTCGACGCCATCATGGACGCTGTCGCATCCGTGTCGGAGGTCGCCACCTCGGACGTGCCCGCCACCAGCCACCCCATCCCCATGACGAACGTCTTCCGCGAGGACGTCGTCACCGACACCCTCACGCAGGAGGCCGCGCTCGCCGCCGCCCCCGATGCCGAGGACGGGCGCTTCGGCGTCCCGCAGATCCTGGGGGAGGAGTGACCCGATGAGCACCACCGATCCGATCCGCCTGTCCGCGATCGACCAGGCGCGCGCGCTGCGCGAGGGCGAGCTGTCCTCCGAGGAGCTCACGCGCGCCCACCTCGATCGCATCGCCGCCGTCGACGGCGACCTCAACGCCTTCCTGCACGTCAGCGAGGCGGAGGCCCTGGCCACCGCCCGTGAGGTCGATGCCGCCCGCGCGGCCGGCGAGGAGCTGCACGAGCTGGCCGGCGTTCCCGTCGCCGTGAAGGACGTCGTGGTCACGCAGGGCATGCCCACGACCGCCGCCTCGAAGATCCTCGAGGGCTGGATCCCGCCGTACGACGCGACGCTCGTGCAGTCCCTGCGCGCGGCGCGCCTGCCGATCCTCGGCAAGACCAACATGGACGAGTTCGCCATGGGCTCCTCCACCGAGAACAGCGCCTTCGGCCCCACGCGCAACCAGTGGGACCGCGAGCGCATCCCCGGCGGCTCCGGCGGCGGCTCCGCCGTGGCCGTCGGCGCCTACGAGGCGCCGCTGGCGATCGGCACCGACACCGGCGGCTCGATCCGCCAGCCGGCATCGGTCACCGGCACCGTCGGCGTGAAGCCCACCTACGGCTCGGTCTCCCGCTATGGACTGATCGCGATGGCCAGCTCCCTGGACCAGGCCGGCCCCGTCACCCGCACCGTGCAGGACGCCGCGGCGCTGCACGAGCTGATCGGCGGGCACGATCCCCGCGACTCGACCTCGCTGGAGGGCGGCTTCGGCTCCTTCACCGAGGCGGCCCGCGCGCAGGACGTGAAGGGCCTGCGGATCGGCGTCATCGAGGAGCTCGAGGGGGAGGGCTTCGACCCGCTGGTGCGGGCCCGCTTCGAGGAGTCCCTCGCCGCGCTCGAGGGCGCCGGCGCGGAGATCGTCCGGGTCTCCTGCCCGAACTTCCAGTACGCGCTGGGCGCCTACTACCTGATCATGCCCTCGGAGGCCTCGAGCAACCTCGCGAAGTTCGACGGCATGCGCTTCGGCCTGCGAGTCGTGCCCGAGGAGAGCCCGACGGCCGAGGCGGTCATGAAGGCCACCCGCGGCGCCGGCTTCGGCGACGAGGTCAAGCGCCGCATCCTGCTGGGGACGTACGCGCTCTCGGCCGGCTACTACGACGCCTACTACGGCAGCGCCCAGAAGGTGCGCACGCTGGTCCAGAGCGACTTCGCCGCGGCCTTCGAGAGCGTCGACGTGCTCGCCTCGCCGACCGCGCCGACCGTCGCCTTCCGCCTCGGCGAGAAGACCTCGGACCCGCTGGCGATGTACCTCAACGACGTGGCGACCATCCCGGCGAACCTCGCCGGGACCCCGGGCATCTCGCTGCCCAGCGGTCTCGCGGAGGACGGGCTGCCCGCGGGCATCCAGTTCCTCGCCCCGGTGCGCGCCGATGACCGCCTGTACCGCGTGGGCGGCGCGCTCGAGGCGCTGCTCGAGGACTCGTGGGGCGGGCCGCTGCTGGCCCAGGCCCCGGAACTGAGTGGAGGGATCGCGCGATGAGCGCTGTGGACCTGGTCGACTTCGACACCGCCCTGGAGCGCTACGACCCGGTGCTCGGCATCGAGGTGCACGTGGAGCTGGGCACCGCCACCAAGATGTTCGACGGTGCGCCGAACATCTTCGCCGCCGAGCCGAACACGGCGATCACCCCGGTCTCCCTGGGCCTGCCCGGCACGCTGCCGGTGGTCAACCGCAAGGCCGTGGAGTACGCGATCAAGATCGGTCTCGCGCTGAACTGCGAGATCGCCGAGTCGTGCCGCTTCGCGCGCAAGCAGTACTTCTACCCGGACCTCACCAAGAACTTCCAGACCTCCCAGTACGACGAGCCGATCGCCCACGACGGCTGGGTCGACGTGGAGCTGGAGGACGGCGAGATCGTCCGCGTGGAGATCGAGCGCGCCCATATGGAGGAGGACGCCGGCAAAAACACCCACGTCGGCGGCTCGACCGGGCGCATCCATGGGGCGACGCACTCCCTGGTCGACTACAACCGTGCGGGCGTCCCGCTGGTGGAGATCGTCACCCGCCCGATCCCCGGCACCGGGAAGCGGGCCGCGGAGGTCGCCGCCGCGTACGTGCGCACCCTGCGCGACATCTTCCGGACGCTGGAGGTCTCCGAGGCGCGCATGGAGCGCGGCAACGTGCGTGCGGACATCAACGTCTCCCTGCGCACCTCGCCCGATGCGCCGCTGGGCACCCGCACCGAGACGAAGAACGTCAACTCCTTCCGCTCCATCGAGCGGACGGTGCGCTTCGAGATCTCCCGCCAGGCGGCGATCCTCGATCAGGGCGGCACCGTCATCCAGGAGACCCGGCATTTCCACGAGGACACCGGATCGACGTCCTCGGGCCGCGTGAAGTCCGATGCGGAGGACTACCGCTACTTCCCGGAGCCCGATCTGGTGCCCGTCGCGCCCAGCCGCGAGTGGGTCGAGGAGCTGCGGGCCACCCTGCCCGAGCTGCCGGCGGCGCGTCGTCGTCGCCTGCTGGGCGAGTGGGGCTTCAGCGACCTCGAGATGCGCGACGTCCTCAACGCCGGCGCCCTCGACCTCATCGAGCAGACCGTCGCCGCCGGTGCGCCGGCGCAGGCCGCCCGCAAGTGGTGGACCGGTGAGCTGGCGCGCGTGGCCAACGAGCGCGAGGTGGAGCTGGACGGCCTCGGCGTCACCCCCGCGCAGGTCGCCGAGCTGCAGGGCCTCGTGGACGGCAGGAAGATCAACGACAAGATCGCCAAGCAGGTCCTGGGCAAGGTCCTCGAGGGTGCGGGCGATCCCGCCGCGATCGTGGAGGAGGAGGGCCTCGCGGTCGTCTCCGACGACTCGGTGCTCTCCGCCGCCGTCGACCAGTCGATCGCCGACAACCCCGGCGTCGTGGAGAAGATCCGCGGCGGCAAGGTCCAGGCGATCGGCGCGCTGATCGGCCCGATCATGAAGGCGACCCGCGGCCAGGCCGATGCCGGCCGTGTCCGCGAGATCATCCTGGAGAAGCTGGGCGTCGACGGCTGACGTCACCGCTGCACCGACGCGGGGTGCGATCGAGCTCGTCTCGATCGCACCCCGCGTTCCGTCCGGGCGCCGTCAGGTCGGTGATCCGCGACGACCCGACGGAGCCCCGCGACGCGTCACGTCCCAGGGGACGACGCGTTGAGCGTCAGGAAGCGGTCGACGAGACGGTCCGCGAGCTCGGGCGCGAGGGGCTCGGGCGCGAGGAGCCGGGCGGCGTAGATCGGCAGGAGGACGATCTCCACGAGGTCGTACGCGGTCAGCCTCACCTGCTCGCCGCGCTCGGCGGCGCGCGCGAGCATCTGATCGAGGACGTCGAGGCGCCCCTGGAGGAGCTCGCCGGGCGCGTGACCGTCCTGGACGGCGCGCAGCAGGGCGGCGACGAAGGGCGAGCGCCCGGCCTGGTGCCGATTGAGCGCGGTGATGACGCGCTCCGCCCACTGCCGCAGCTCGGTGCGCAGGTCGCCGGCGTCCTCCGGGAGCGGACTGTGCACGTTGAGCTCCTCGACGGCCAGGTCGGCGAGGAGCCCCGGCATCCCGCCCCAGCGCCGATGCAGCGTCGTCCGGTTCACCTCGGAACGTCGTGCGACCTCCGACGTCGTGATGGCATCGGCCGGCTGCTCGTCGAGCAGCTCGGCGAGCGCGCCGAGCGCAGCGGCTCGGATGCGGGCGCTGCGCCCGCCGGTTCGTTCGGTGACGGCATCGGTGTGCACCCCCACATGCTAACGCATCACGTGTTGCATCGTTGCCCCATCCGCCCTACCGTAATCGCAACATATGATGCGTTAGGAGATGCGGATGTCGACGGAGAACACCTCATGGGACGGCTCGCCGCGGCGGTGGTGGGTGCTGGGCACGCTCGTGCTGAGCCTGCTCGTGGTGCAGCTGGACACGACGATCCTCGGGGTGGCCGTGCAGCGCCTCTCCCGGCCCGCCCCAGCAGGGCTCGGCCTGACGCAGGGCGAGCTGCTGTGGGCGATCAACTCCTACACCCTGGTCATGGCCGGAGGGCTGCTCACCGCCGGGGCCCTCGCCGACCGACTGGGCCGCAAGCGCGTCCTCCTGGCCGGGATGGTGCTGTTCGGGCTCGCGTCCGCGGGGTGCGCGCTGTCGACCAGCGGCCCGATGCTCATCGCCGGGCGCTCCGTGCTCGGCCTCGCAGCCGCCCTGATCACCCCCACGACCCTCGCGATCATCGCGCACACCTTCAGCCCCCGCGAGCGGCCCACGGCGATCGGCATCTGGTCCGGCGGCGTCGGCGTCGCCGTCGCGGCCGGTCCGATCCTCGGAGGCCTGCTGCTCGACCACCTGTGGTGGGGGTCGATCTTCCTCGTCAACGTCCCCCTGGTCGCGATCGCCCTCGTGGCGATGGCCCTGGTCGTGCCCGAATCGCGCCATCCTCGCCCGGGACGGCTCGACATCCCCGGCGTCGCGCTCTCGCTGCTGGGCATGGTGCTGCTCGTCGACGGCATCATCGAGGGCGGCGACACCGGCGAGTGGACGAGCGCTCGCGTCTGGGCGGTCGTGCTCGCCGGAGCCCTCGTGCTCGCGGGGTTCGTCGTCCGGGAGCGTCACGCCGCGGCGCCGCTGCTCCCGCTCGACTGGTTCCGGGCGCGCGAGTTCTCCGGCTCCATCGTCGTCATGATGCTCGCGTTCCTCGCCCTGCTCGGCGTCACGTTCACCGTCGCGTTCTACCTGCTCGGGCTCCGCCGGCTCGACGTGCTCACCACCGGTCTGCTCATGCTGCCCCTCGCCCTGGCCCAGCTCGTGCTGTCCGCGCGGACCCCGCGGCTCGCCGCACGCGTCGGCGCCCGCACCACGGGGGCGCTGGGGATGCTCGCCCTCGCCGCGGCGATGCTGCTGCTGGCCACCCTGGGCATCGCCAGCCCGCTCTGGATCGCAGAGGTCGCGCTGTTCCTCATCGGCGTCGGCATCGCGCTCATCATGCCCTCCGCGTCGGCCGCCATCATGGCCTCCGTCCCTCGGGAGCGCGCCGGTACCGCCTCCGCGACGAGCAACGCCTTCCGGCAGGTCGGAGGCGCGCTCGGGACCGCCCTGCTCGGCGCGGTCCTCACCGGCGTCTACCGTGCCCGGATCGACGGCCACCTCGACGGGCTCCCCGCCGGGATCCGCGACACCGCCGCCGCCTCCCTCCAGGCGACGCAGGCCGTCCTCGACGCCCTCGGCGCGAGCATCCCCGATGCCGCGGCGATCTCCGCCGCCTCCGACGACGCCTTCGTCGCCGGCTTCCACGCCTCCTCGCTCGTCGGCGCCGGCGTGGCCCTCCTCGGCGCGGTCGTCGCCGCCACCGCCCTCACGCCGCGCCCCGCGACGCCGCGCGCCCGATCCGCCGCGGGCATCGCGTAGCCTGACGCAGGTGAACGACGCTCCCGATGCTCCCTGGCGCCGCGCCGCCGCGGCCGCCGGACTGCTGGGCCCGGACGGGGCCCCGGCACCGACGATCTTCGCCGAGATGACGGCGCTCGCCCGGCGGACCGGGGCGCTGAACCTCGGCCAGGGCTTCCCCGACGAGCCCGGTCCGCCCGAGGTCACCGAGGCGGCGATCCGAGCGATCCGCGACGGGGTGAACCAGTACTCGCCCGGCCGCGGCGAGCCGGACCTGATCGCGGCGATCGCCGAGCATCAGCGCCGGTTCCACGGCATCTCCCTCGAGGACCCGCAGATCCTCGTCACGGCCGGGGCGACCGAGGCGCTCGCGGCGACCCTGCTCTCGCAGCTGAACCCCGGGGACGAGATCGTCGTGCTCGAGCCGTACTACGACGCGTACGTCGCCCTCGCGGCGCTGGCCGGGGCGCAGATCGTCCCCGTGGAGCTGCACGGCCCCGACTACCGGCTGGACCTCGAGCGCCTGCGCACGGCGGTGACCGACCGCACCGCGGTCATCCTCGTCAACAGCCCGCACAACCCCACCGGCGCCGTGCTCGCGCCGGAGGCGCTGGACGCGATCATCGCCCTCGCGCACCGCCACGACGCGCTGATCGTCACCGACGAGGTCTACGAGCACCTCACCTACGAGGCCCCGCACGTGCCGATCGCCGCGCGGCCGGGCGGCTTCGAGCGGACCCTGTCGATCTCCTCGGCGGGGAAGGTCTTCAGCGTCACGGGCTGGAAGATCGGCTGGGTGAGCGGGCCGGCCGCGCTGATCGAGCAGGTGATGGCGATCAAGCAGTACCTGACCTTCGTCAGCGGCGCACCCTTCCAGCCGGCGGTCGCCGTCGGGCTGCGTCTGCCCGATGCCTTCTTCGAGGGTCTCCGCACGCGCTACCGCGCCAAGCGCGACCTGCTGGTCGGGGCGCTGACCGAGGCCGGGTTCGCGGTGTCCCCGCCCGCGGCGGGCTACTTCGCCCTGGCCGATGCCGCACCCCTGGGTCTGGCGGACGCCCGCACCGCGGTGCGGGAGCTGCCGGGCATGGCCGGTGTGGTCGCGGTGCCGCTGGGTGCCTTCGCCCGCCCCGAGCGCGAGGACCTGCGCAGCATCGTCCGCTTCGCCTTCTGCAAGTCCGACGCCCTGCTCGAGGACGCCGCCGGGCGTTTGCGCGACCTCGGGGCTCAGCGGGGCAGCACCCGGTAGCGGCGGTTCTCCAGGCCCGGGTTGATGCGCCGCACCGCGGCGGTCCGCTCCGGGTCGAGGTCGGCGATCGCGGTGCCGTGCTGCTCGCCGAGGCTCGCGAGGGTCACGCCCATCGGGTCCAGGATCATCGAGCAGCCGGCGCCGATCGGCGGGGCATGGTCGGCGGCGACCACGTGCACCGTGTTCTCGATGGCGCGCGCCGTGAGCAGGGTGCGCCAGTGGTGCTCCTTCTGCGGCCCGCGCACCCATTGCGCCGGCACGACCAGCACCTCGGCCCCGGCATCGACCAGGCGCCGCGAGGACTCGGGGAACCGCAGGTCGTAGCAGGTCTGGAGGCCGCAGGTCATCCCTCCCGCGGTGAAGACCGGGGACTGCTCCGGCGCACCGGCCGCCAGCCAGTCGGACTCGCGCATGCCGAAGGCGTCGTAGAGGTGCACCTTCCGGTAGGCGGCGAGCACTCCCGTGCCGTCCACGGCGACGACGGTGTTGCGCACCTGCCGGCCGTCGCGCTCGAGGAGGCCGGCGACGGCCGCCGTGCCGTGCCGCTGCGCCGCCTCGACCAGGGCGGTGACGAAGGGGCCCTCCTGCGGCTCCGCGGCATCAGGGGCCCGGCGCGCGAGGTCGGGGGCGAAGAACTGGGCGTACTCGGGCAGCACCACGAGCCCCGCCCCGGCATCGGCCGCGCGGGCGATCGCCTCGGCGGCGGCGCGGCGGTTCTCGGCGAGGTCGTCGGCCGGGGCGAGCTGCACCGCGGCCGTGCGCAGGACGGTCGGAGTCTCCATGGCCCGAGGTTACGGGAGGTGACGGCGGCGTGGTGAATCTCATCCCGATGGATCCGGGGGTTGCGGCGAGACCGATCTGTGATCTTAGGTGAGGCAACCCTAAGGCCGGAACGAAAGGACCTCGTCGATGTCAGAGCTGCTCCAGCAGGTCGCCGACCCGA
This sequence comes from Brachybacterium phenoliresistens, assembly GCF_000576425.1. GTDB lineage: Bacteria > Actinomycetota > Actinomycetes > Actinomycetales > Dermabacteraceae > Brachybacterium > Brachybacterium phenoliresistens. Next base: position 76,100 of record NZ_KK069988.1, read on the forward strand.
GCGACCCCGCCGCGCCTCCCGGCGCCCTGCTCGGCGCCCGCACCGCCGGTGACTACTCCGCCCTGCTGCACGAGGTCGTCGACCGCCTCGCCGATCGCTTCCGGACGATCAACGCCCCGTCCTCCGGCATGGACCGCGCCGCCCTCGAGGAGCTCGTCGCCGCCGTGCCCCTGGGGGAGCGGAGCATCGGGGCCCGCGCCGCCCTGCTCGAGGCCGACGAGCTCTACGCCGCCCACGCGGTGTGGTTCCACCACCCCAGCTATCTCGCCCACCTGAACTGCCCCGTGGCCGTGCCCGCCGTCGCCGCCGAGGCCATGCTCGCCGCCATCAACACCTCCGTGGACACCTACGACCAGTCCCTCGTCGGCACGCTCATGGAGCAGCGGCTCATCGGCTGGACCGCGGACCGCCTGGGACTGGCCGGCGGGGACGGCGTGTTCACCTCCGGCGGCACCCAGTCGAACCTCCAGGCCCTGTTCATCGCCCGGGAGCGGGCGCTGCGCGCCGATCCGCGGCCGCGCCTCGAGGCGGCCGCGGACCTGCGGGTCCTGACCACCGGGGCGAGCCACTTCTCCATCGCCCGCTCGGCGCTCCTGCTGGGGCTCGGCGAGCAGGCCGTGGTCCCCGTCGCGGCCGATGCGAGCGGGCGCATGGACCCCGCCGCGCTGCGCGAGGCCCTGGACCGCCTCGCCGCCGAGGGGCGCACGCCGATGGCCGTCGTCGCGACCGCCGGCACCACGGACCGCGGCCTCATCGACCCGCTGCCCGCCATCGCCGAGGCCTGCGCGCCCTGCGGCACCTGGCTGCACGTGGACGCCGCCTACGGCGGAGGGCTGATGCTCTCCGCGCGCCGCCGCCACCTGCTCGAGGGGATCGACCGGGCCGACTCGGTGACCGTCGACTTCCACAAGACCTTCTTCCAGCCCGTGTCCTCGAGCGCCGTGATCGTGCGCCGTCCCGCGGATCTCGCGGCGACCGCCTGGCACGCCGACTACCTCAACCCCGCCGCCGAGGCGGCATCGGCCGATGCCGAGCCCAACCAGGTCGACAAGTCGCTGCAGACCACCCGCCGCTTCGACGCGCTCAAGCTGTGGACCACCCTGCGAGCGCTCGGCGCGGACCGCCTCGGCGAGATGGTCGACGAGGTCTGCGACCTGGCCGCCGCCGTCCACGACCTGCTCGCGCAGGACCGCGACTTCACCGTGCTGGGGCGCACCGACCTCAGCACCGTCCTGTTCCGCTTCCAGCCGCCGCACGTGGCCGACGGGACCGCCGATGCCCACGTGGCGCTGATCCGCCGGATCCTGTTCCAGTCCGGGCGGGCGATGGTCGCCCGCACCGTGGTCGACGGCAGGCCCTGGCTCAAGCTCACCCTGCTCAACCCCGAGGCCACGCTCGCCGACGTCGCCGCGGTCCTGGACCTGGTGCGCGCCACCGGCCGCGGGCTGCTCGCCGGCGCGGACCTCGCCGCCGAGGGAGGCCGCCGATGAGCGAGCGCATCCATGACCTCGTCGGCATCGGCATCGGGCCCTTCGGGCTGGGGCTCGCCGCCCTCGCGGACCCCCTCGAGGACGTCGACGCGCTCTTCCTCGACCAGGCGGACGGCTTCCGCTGGCACCCCGGGATGATGATCGAGGGCGCCACCATCCAGGTGCCCTTCCTCGCCGACCTGGTGACCATGGCCGACCCCACCTCGCGCTACTCCTTCCTGGCCTTCCTCAAGGCGACCGGGCGGCTGTACCCCTTCTACATCCGCGAGTCCTTCTACCCGCTGCGCTCGGAGTACGACGCCTACTGCCGATGGGTCGCCGAGCAGCTGGACACCCTGCGCTGGCGCCGGCGCGTCGTCGCGGTCCAGGAGTGCGAGGACCATCTGCTGGTGACCGCGGAGGTGCTGGGCGCCGACGGCTCGACCACCGGCATCGAGCAGCATCGGGCCCGGCACGTCGCCCTGGGGCTGGGCACCGCGCCGGTGCTGCCCGAGGCGCTGGCGTCCCTGGGCGCGGGGGCGGTCCACAGCTCCCGCTACCTCGAGCACCGCGAGGAGCTGCTCGCCGCGGGCTCGGTGACCGTCGTCGGCAGCGGGCAGTCCGCCGCGGAGATCTACCGCGACCTGCTCGAGGAGGCCGATGCGAGGGGCGTCCGCGTGGACTGGGTGACCCGCTCCCCGCGCTTCTTCCCGATGGAGTACACGAAGCTCACCCTCGAGATGACCTCGCCGGAGTACACCGACCTGTACCGCTCGCTGCCGCCGGAGCGGCGGGCGGCGCTCGGGCGCGAGCAGCGCTCGCTGTACAAGGGCATCAGCGGAGATCTGATCGACGAGATCCACGACCTGCTGTACCGCCTTTCCCAGGATGGCCGGACGCCGGCGACGACCCTGCTCAGCGACGTGGCCGTCACCGACGCCCGGCACGACGCGGACACCGGCGAGCAGGTGCTCACCCTCGAGCACGGCCTGCTGGGCACCCGGGCCGAGCACCGCACCCGCGCCGTGGTCGCCGCGACCGGCTACCGCGCCGGCGTCCCCGATCTGCTGGGGCCGATGGGGGAGCGGATCCGCCGCGACGCGCAGGGACGGCTGGACGTGGCCCGCGACTACACCGTCGATGCGGCCGGCCGCATCCACGCCCTCGGCATCGAGGAGCACACCCACGGCGTCACCGCCCCCGACCTGGGCTTCGGCCCGTGGCGCGCGAGCGTGGTCCTCGCCGCGATCACCGGGCGCGAACCGTATCCCATCGAACGGCGCATCGCCTTCCAGACCTTCGGCCTGCCCGCCGGCGTCCTCCAGGAGGAGCTCTCATGACGATCGACCTCACCCCCGTCGACCCCGCCCGCCACGCCGAGCAGGTGCACCGCTGGCTGGCCGAGGACCGCGCCGTGTTCTGGCAGATGACCCGCCACCGCCCGCCCGAGGTGCGCGAGTACCTCGAGGCGGTCGACGCCGATCCCCGTCAGGACGGGTGGATCCTCGCCGTGGACGGCGCCGAGCAGGCCTACGTCGAGACGTACGACCCCGCGATCCTCATCCCCGCCGAGCATCTCGCGCCCCGGCCCGGGGATCTCGGCATGCACCTGCTCATCGGCCCGCCGCAGGGCGACCCCGTCCACGGGTTCACCGCCCGCGTCATGCAGGCCGTGCTGCGGTTCTGCCTCGGCCCCGTCGCCGAGGGCGGGCTCGGCGCCCAGCGCGTGGTGGTCGAGCCCGATGCGCGCAACACCGCGATCCTCGCCAAGAACGCCGCGGCCGGCTTCCGGGTCCTGGGGGAGATCGAGCTCGGCGACAAGCGCGCCGTCCTCAGCGTGTGCACCCGGGAGGACTTCGCGGCCTCCCCGCTGGGGGAGGGCACGGACCCCCATGCCCACCTCGCGGCCGATGTCGCCGCGACCGCCCACCGGCATCTGCTGGCCAAGGCCATCGCCGAGTTCAGCCACGAGCGCATGCTCGCCCCGCGGCACCTGGGCGAGGGGCGCTACGAGCTGGAGCTGCCGGGCGCGGCCTCCCGCTACCGCTTCCGCGCCCGGCTGCTGCCGCTGGAGCACTGGCTGATCGAGGAGGCCTCCCTCACCCGGCACGACGGGGACCGGGACCTGCCGCTGGACGTGCTCGAGTTCGTCCGCGAGGCCCAGGACCTGCTGGGCCTGCCCGACGCCCTCGCCTCGACCTACCTCGAAGAGCTCGCCTCCACCTTCGCGAGCACCTGCGCGAAGCTCCATGCCGCCCGCGCCGGGAACCGCCCCACCTCCCCGCAGCTGGTGGACGCGGACCTGCAGACGGTCGAGGCGGCCATGACCGAGGGGCATCCGGGCTTCCTCGCCGGCAACGGCCGGATCGGCTACGGGCTGTCCGACTACCGTGCCTACGCCCCCGAGGAGGGACGGCGCACCCGGCTCGTGTGGGTCGCCGCCCGTCGCGCGCTCAGCCACCTGTCCCTCGGCGAGGGGCTCGACGAGCCGGCGCACCGGGCCACCGCCCTCAGCCCCGAGGAGCAGGATGCCTTCGCCGGGCGTCTGGCCCGGCGCGGGCTGGACCCGGACGACTACCACCTGCTGCCGCTGCACCCCTGGCAGGCCGAGCATCGCCTGCCCATCACCTTCGCGGCCGACATCGCCCGGGGCGATCTCGTGCCGCTGGGGCCCGGCGGGGACGAGCACCAGCCCCAGCAGTCCCTGCGCACCTTCTTCAACCGCACCCGGCCGGGGGCGCCGTACGTGAAGGTCGCCCTCGCGATCCAGAACATGGGCTTCCTGCGCGGGCTCTCCCCGCGCTACATGCGCGACACGCCCGCCATCAACGACTGGGTCGCCGAGCTGGTGCGCGGGGACGCGGAGTTCGCCGCCCGCGGCTTCTCGGTGCTGCGCGAGCGCTCCGCCCTGGGGTACACCGGGGACGTCTACCACCGCACCCGCGAACCCAACCCCCACCGCAAGATGCTCGCGGCGCTGTGGCGGGAGAGCCCGGTGCCGCTGCTCGGCCCGGGGGAGCAGGCCATGACCATGGCCGCCCTCCTGCACCGCGACCACACCGGCCGCTCCCTCGTCGGCGAGCTGATCCGCGCCTCCGGCCTGGACGCCTGCACCTGGGTCGCCGCCTTCCTCGACGCCTACCTGCGCCCGCTGGTGCATGCCCTGCTCGCCCACGAGGTGGTGTTCATGCCGCACGGCGAGAACCTCATCCTGAGGCTGCGCGACCACCGCGTGGTGGGCGCCTTCCTCAAGGACATCGGCGAGGAGGTCGCCGTCGTGGGCCGCCGCCCGCTGCCGGAGGTCATCGGCCGGATCCGCGCGCTGAGCACCGGCGCGGAGAAGGCACTGTCCATCCAGACCGACGTCTTCGACGGCGTGCTGCGCCATCTCTGCGGGATCCTCGAGGCCGACGGCCTGATCCGGGCCGATGCCTTCTGGGGCCTGGTCGCCCAGACGCTGGACGCCTACGAGTCCGACCACCCGAGCCTCGCCCGAGGACTCGCCGGGGACGTGGACCTGCGCGGGCAGACCTTCGCCCACTCCTGCCTGAACCGTCTCCAGCTGCGCAACACCCTCCAGATGGTCGACCTCGGCAACCAGGCGGAGTCGCTGCTCTACGCGGGGGAGATGCCGAACCCGGTGGCGCGGGAGAGCGCTGCGACGCGATCGGAGGTGTCCGTGCCCGCCGCCGGGAGGTAGCTGATGATCCGCAGCTCGGGCACGTCCTGAGGGAGCACGTTGACCTGCTCGAACTCGAGGTGCCCGGCCACGGGATGCTCGAACTGGCGGCGGCGGGAGGTGAAGCGCTCGACGGCGTGCGCATCCCAGGCGCGCGCGAACTCGGGACTCGTCGCGCGCAGGTGCTGGACCAGGCGCACGTGCTGCGGGCCGCCGATGCGGCCGCCGGACTCGGCGCGGTACTCCGCGAGGAACTGCGCGCTGGTCAGCTCCCACTGGGGGAGCATGGCGCGCACGCGCTCGTCCAGGAAGATCAGCAGCAGCAGGTTCCGCTCCGTCGGCGGAGTGTCCAGCACTCCGGGGAACAGACCCTGGTAGGCGGTGTTCCACGCCGCCACGTCCCAGTGCGGGGTGAGGGCGAAGGCGGGCGCCGGGTCCAGGGCGTCCAGCAGGAGCTGCACATGCGCGGGGACCGGCTCCGGCTCGCTGAGCTCCGGCCGGGGGTTCGGGGCGAATCCGGCCAGGCCCAGCACGTAGTCGTGCTCCGCCTCGGTGAGGTGGAGGTTCACCGCGATCGCGTCGATCACCTGCCGGGAGGGGTTGATGTCCCGGCCCTGCTCGAGCCAGGTGTACCAGGTGACCGAGACGCCGGAGAGGAACGCGATCTCCTCGCGCCGCAGCCCGGTGGTGCGCCCGCGGCCCACCGGCGGCAGGTCGTAGTCCGCGCGCACGGCGGCACCCCGCCGGTCGCGCAGGAAGGTCCCCAGCTCCGAGCGCCGCGCCTGGTCCATCGACATGCCTGAAAACTATCACCTTCACCACTAGTAGTGGCAGGCTCTTGGTGCCGCGCGCGCGGGCGTGGCCTAATGGTCACCATGCCCCAGCTTCGCTCCCGCACCTCGACCCACGGCCGCAACATGGCCGGCGCCCGCGCCCTGTGGCGCGCCACCGGCATGGAGACCTCGGACTTCGGGAAGCCGATCATCGCGATCGCCAACTCGTACACCCAGTTCGTCCCCGGCCACGTCCACCTCAAGAACATGGGCGACCTCGTCGCCGGAGCGGTGAAGGAGGCGGGCGGCATCGCCCGCGAGTTCAACACCATCGCCGTGGACGACGGGATCGCCATGGGCCACGGCGGCATGCTCTACTCGCTGCCCAGCCGCGATGTCATCGCCGACAGCGTGGAGTACATGGTCAACGCCCACTGCGCCGATGCGATCGTGTGCATCTCCAACTGCGACAAGATCACCCCCGGCATGCTCATGGCCGGCATGCGCCTGAACATCCCGGTCATCTTCGTCTCGGGCGGGCCGATGGAGTCCGGCAAGCCCGTCGAGGGCGTGGTCGACCACCGCCTGGACCTCGTGGACGCGATCGCCCTGTCGGTGGACGACTCGGTCACCGACGCCCAGCTCGCCGAGATCGAGGACAACGCTTGCCCGACCTGCGGCTCCTGCTCGGGCATGTTCACCGCGAACTCCATGAACTGCCTCACCGAGGCGCTGGGCCTGTCCCTGCCGGGCAACGGCACGACGCTGGCCACCCACGCCCTGCGCAAGGAGCTGTTCCTGCGCGCGGGCCGCACCATCGTCGAGATGTGCCGGCGCTACTACGGCGAGGACGACGAGTCCGTGCTGCCGCGCAACATCGCCACCAAGGCCGCGTTCACCAACGCCATGAGCCTGGACGTCGCCATGGGCGGCTCCACCAACACGGTGCTGCACATCCTCGCCGCCGCCATCGAGGGCGAGATCGACTTCGGCCTGGAGGACATCGACCGGCTCTCCCGCTCGGTGCCGTGCCTGTCCAAGGTCGCGCCCAACGGCACCGCCCACATCGAGGACGTCCACCGCGCCGGAGGCATCCCCGCCATCCTCGGCGAGCTGGACCGCGCCGGTCTGCTGGACCACTCCGTCCACTCCGTGCACTCCCCGGACCTGCAGAGCTGGCTCGCCGACTGGGACATCCGCGGCGGCAGCGTCACGAAGGAGGCCCGCGCCTTCTTCCACGCGGCCCCCGGCGGCGTGCGCACCACGCAGGCGTTCTCGACCACGAACATGTGGGAGGAGCTGGACGTCGACGGCGAGAACGGCGTGATCCGCTCGGTCCCGAACGCCTTCACCAAGGACGGCGGGCTGTGCGTGCTCAAGGGCAACCTCGCCGAGGACGGCGCGATCATCAAGACCGCCGGCATCACCGAGGACCTGTTCCACTTCGAGGGCACCGCCGTGGTCTGCGAGTCCCAGGAGGAGGCGGTCCAGAAGATCCTCGACAAGACCGTCAAGGCGGGGGACATCGTCGTGATCCGCTTCGAGGGCCCCCAGGGCGGCCCCGGCATGCAGGAGATGCTCTACCCGACGTCCTTCCTCAAGGGGCGGGGCCTGGGCAAGGCGTGCGCCCTCATCACCGACGGCCGCTTCTCCGGCGGCACCAGCGGCGTGTCCATCGGCCACATCTCCCCGGAGGCCTCCGAGGGCGGCACCATCGGCCTCGTCGAGGACGGGGACCGCATCATCCTCGACGTCGACAAGCGCCTGCTCCAGCTGGACGTGCCGCAGGAGGAGCTGGACCGCCGCCGCGCGGCCCGGGGACCCCTGCCCTGGCGTCCGAAGAACCGCGAGCGCCAGGTCAGCCAGGCGCTGAAGGTCTACGCCCATCTGGTGCGCTCGGCGACCTACGGCGCCACCCGCCGGCCGCTGGACTGAGCGGCCAGCACCGCCGCAAGGCCCTCCCGGAGGTCCGAGACGAAGTGCTCGGGAACCTCGAGCGAGGGGAAGTGCCCTCCGGCCTCGGGCGTGCACCAGCGGACGATCCTCCGGCAGCGCACCTCCGCCCACGGCCGGGGGCACTTCTCGATGTCTGCCGGGTACATCGTGATCGCGGCCGGGACGTGCACGCGCAGCTCCGGGTCCATCGCGCTGTGGCTCTCGGCGTAGATGCGTGCGGCCGATGCGCCGGTGCGCGTCAGCCAGTACAGGGTCACGTCGTCCAGGAGACGGTCGCGAGACATCGTCTCGAACGGGCTGTCGTGGGTGTCGGACCATTCGGCGAATTTATCGAGGAGCCAGGCGAGCAGACCCACCGGCGAGTCCACGAGCGCATATCCGATGGTCTGAGGACGGGCCGCCTGCTGCTTCGCGTACGCGCCCCGCGGACCACGGTAGAAGTCCCGGGTCTGCTGCGCCCAGTCCCGCTCCTCGCGCGTCAGCCCGTCGAGGGACAGCCCGGGCGGGGCGTCGGCGAAGGTGGTGTGGATGCCCAGGACATGCTCGGGGAACCGCCCGGCCAGAACCGTGGTGATGTTCCCGCCCCAGTCGCCGCCATGGGCGAGGAAGCGGTCGTAGCCGAGGCGGCCCATCAGCTCGACCCAGGCCGCGGCGATCCTCTCCGTCCCCCAGCCCGGGGCGGCGGGCCGGTCGCTGAAGCCGAAGCCCGGCAGCGACGGGACGACGACATGGAAGGCCGGGGCGTCCGGATCGCGGGGCTGCGCCAGCTCCTCCACGAGGTGCGCGAACTCCGCGATGCTGCCCGGCCAGCCGTGGGTCAGGATCAGCGGCACGGCGTCCGCATGGGATGACCGGCGGTGCAGGACGTGGATCCCCAGGCCGTCGATGATCGTGCGGAACTGGCCGATCCGGTCCAGGCGGTCCTCGAAGGCCCGCCAGTCGTAGCCGGTGCGCCAATGCTCGACCAGGGCGGTGAGATCGGCGAGGGGGACTCCCTGGCTCCAGCGTCCCGGTCCGGGCGGGGCACCGGCCACCGTCTCGGGCTCGGGCAGACGCGCTGCGGCGAGCCGGGAGCGCAGGTCCTCGAGGTCCGCCTCGGGGGCGCGGAAGGAGAAGGGGTGCACGGCGGCGTCCATGGCACTCGACCGTACCCGGCGCGTCAGGCTCCGAGCACCGCCTGGTAGCGGTCCACGACGACCTCGGCCACCAGCGGATGATCGCCCAGGGGGCCGGCCAGGACATCGGCCCCGGCGTGCTCGAGCAGTCCGTGGAAGTAGCCGGGGGCCAGGAGGTAGTTCGCGAGCGCGACGCGGCGGCCCTCCGCCCTGGCGGCGGCCACGGCCTCGGGGACCGAGGGGCTCGCCGCGGCGATGTGGGCGAGGGTCACCGGCCGCTCGAGGTGCTCGGAGAGCAGCGCGGCCATCTCCTCGGCCATCGCCTGGCCGGCCGGGTCGCGGGTGCCGGCCGCGGCCATCACCACGGCGTCCCCGGCGCGGGCCCCCGCCTCCTGCAGGCGCTGGCCCATCACCTCGGCGAGGCGCCGGTCCGGGCCCATCGGCGCGGCGGCGACCGCATCGCGGCCGGCGACGGCGTCGGCGATGTCATGGCCCACGTGGATCCCGGTGGACAGCAGCAGCGGCACCACCACCGCGGCGGCGATGCCCTCGGACTCCCGGGTGCGGATCTCGCCGCGCGGCGGGGCGAGGGAGCGCACGACGTCCACGAGGTCGGGCGACTGCACGTCCACGTAGGCCTCGCGCAGGGGGACGTCCGGCAGCTGCTCGCGCACCCGCATCATGAGCGCGCGCACCACGTCGCGTCCTTCCCGGGAGCGGGTGCCGTGCGCGCAGGCGATGAGATAGGGGGCGCTCGGGACCTCGGGCGCGCCGGGGGCGGCGGGCCCGGGCTCGACCGCCTCGCGGCCCGAGCCGTGCGACGGCCCGGGTTCCTCGTGGGGTGCGAGGAAGCCGGCCGCCGCGGTGCGGCCCACCACGATCACGGCGGGGGAGGCGATGCCCTCGCGGCGGGCGACCTCGACGATGGTGCCGAGGGTCCCGCGGGCCTCGCGCTGGCCGGGCAGCGTCGCCTCCTGCACGATGGCGACCGGGGTGTGCGGGTCGATGCCGCTCAGCAGCGCCTGCGACACGAGCCGGGGCAGCCACTCGACGCCCATCATGAGCACGGTGGTGGTGCCCGGGTCCGCCAGGGCGGCGAGATCGGCGGGTCCCAGGTCCCCGTGGGCGTTGACGATGTGGGCGGCGACGGCGGTGCCGCGATGCGTCAGGGGCACGTCCCCGGCGGCGGGGCCGGCGATCGCCGAGGTCACCCCGGGCACGACCTGCACCGGGATCCCGGCCGCGCGGCAGGCGAGGACCTCCTCGCCTCCGCGGCCCAGCACGAAGGGGTCCCCGCCCTTGAGGCGCACCACGCGGTGCCCGGCCGATGCCGTGCGCACCAGCAGCTCGCCGATGGCCCGCTGCGGCAGCGAATGGCGGCCGGGGGCCTTGCCGACCTCGATCACCTCGACGCCCTCTCCCAGCATGTCGGCGAGGTCCCGCGGCCCGAGACGGTCGACCACGACGACATCGGCCTGGCGCAGCAGGGCGAGGCCGCGCACGGTGATGAGGTCCAGGGCGCCCGGCCCGCCGCCGACGAGGGCGACCTCGCCGTCCCCGAGGCGGGCGCCGCTGAGGGCGGCGGGGTCCAGCGGGTCGAGGGCGTCGGGGCGGGGCGATGCGGTCACGGGTGTCCTCGCAGGGGTCGGGGGCCGGGTGGGGGAACAGTATCCGGGCTCGGCGCTCGGCCGCGCCCCGGATCAGGGGGAGGACCCTGATCGTGACCTGGGTCAGGCGATCTCGGCCGGCACCGGGGCGGGGGCGGCGGGCGCGCTCTCGGGCGACCGCGCCGCGCGCCGGTGGCGCAGGACGGTGCGGGCCAGCACGCCCAGGCAGGCGATGACGATCCCGGCGTGCGCCAGGGCGGCGGCGCCGCCGGGCAGCCCGGCCGCGGCGAGCACGGTCCCGGCGTTCAGGGAGATGATCAGGGTGCCGACGCACACGCCGAGGACCGGTGCGGGCAGGCGCCCGGCCAGGCGTGCGGCGAAGGGCGCGGCGATCACGCCGCCGGCCATCAGGGCGAGGATCATGCCCAGCGGGAACCCGCCGACGCCCAGCCCCAGCACGAAGCCGATGCTCGCGCTCGCGGTGACGACGAACTCCGCCGTGCACACCGAGCCGATCACGCGCCGCGGCGCGGCGGCGCCGGTGGTGAGGAGGGTGGAGGTGACCACCGGGCCCCAGCCGCCCCCGCCGGTGGCGTCCACCAGCCCGCCCACCATGCCCAGCGGCACCAGCAGGCGGGAGCGGGGCGCGGCGGCGGCCTCCGAGGCGGCCGCCGCACGGCGCCGCACGAAGCGGATGATCACCAGGACGCCGAGCACCAGCAGCAGCAGGGACATGACGGGCGCGGCCGCCGCGGTCGACAGGTACGACAGCAGCACCGCGCCCGTCAGCGCCCCGATCCCGCCGGGGACGGCCAGGCGCAGCACGATGCGCGGGTCCACGTTCCCAGCCCGCCAGTGGCTCGCCCCGGAGGCCAGGGTCGTGCCGAGCTGTGCGACCTTGACCGAGGCGCTGACCAGCGCCGGAGCCATGCCCGTGGCCAGCAGCAGCGAGGCGGAGGTGATGCCGAAGCCCATCCCCAGGGCGCCGTCGACCGTCTGCGCCAGCAGACCGGCCAGGCCGGTCAGCAGCAGCTCCAGGGGCACCTCAGGCTCGCAGCTCGGCGCCGACCATGCCGGCGGCCAGGGTGGTGCCGTCGTGCGGATCGATGACGATGAAGGAGCCGCCCTCGCGGGTGAGTCCGTACGGCTCCAGCGGCAGGGGCTGCGCGAAGGCGAGATCCACCTGCACCAGGTCGTTGAGCTCGGCGATCTCCGCCGGCTCCACCGTCAGGGAGGAGACGTCCAGGCGCTCGCGGATGCCCAGCGCCCGGGCCTGCACCGTCCGGGTGCCGTGCTTGACCAGCAGCCGTGCACCGGGGCGCAGGGCCTGGGGGGAGAGCCAGCACAGCACCGCGGAGGACTGGTCGGTCTCCCGCGGGGCGTCGCCCCCGGCGAGCAGGTCGCCGCGGGAGATGTCCAGCTCGTCGGCCAGGCGCAGCGTGACCGAGAGCCCGGCCTCGGCGCGGTCGACGCTGGTGCCGGCGCGGTCGATGCCGACCACGGTGCTGCGCATGCCGGAGGAGGCCACGCTCACCTCGTCGCCGACCGAGACGGCGCCCGAGGCGATCATCCCGGCGTAGCCGCGGTAGTCCACCAGCAGCGGGTCCACGGCGCCCTGCTGCGGCCGGATGACCAGCTGCACGGGCATGCGGAAGGGGCCCTCGAGGAGGTCCTCGGACGGCTCCAGGGTCTCCAGCAGCTCCAGCAGGGTGGGGCCCGAGTACCACGGGGTCCGCTCGGACGGCGTGACCACGTTGTCGCCCAGCAGCGCCGAGACCGGCACGACGTGCAGGTCGCGCAGGCCGGTGGCCTCGCCCACGGCCTCGAGGTCGCGGAGGACCTGCGCATGCACGGCCTCCGGCTGCTCGACGAGGTCGATCTTGTTCAGCGCGACGACCACGTGCGGGACCCGCAGCAGCGCCGCGATGGCCAGGTGGCGACGGGTCTGCTCGACCACGCCGTTGCGGGCGTCCACCAGCACGACCACGACATCGGCCGTGGAGGCGCCGGTGACGGTGTTGCGGGTGTACTGCACGTGGCCCGGCGTGTCCGCCAGGACGTAGGAGCGGTCGGCCGTCGCGAAGTAGCGGTAGGCGACGTCGATGGTGATGCCCTGCTCGCGCTCGGCGCGCAGGCCGTCGGTGAGCAGCGCCAGATCGGCGAGCTCGCCCTTCCAGCCGCGCTTGCGGCTGGCGGCCTCGACGGAGGCGAGCTGATCGGCCAGCACGGACTTGGTGTCGTGCAGCAGGCGGCCGATGAGCGTGGACTTGCCGTCGTCGACGCTGCCGGCCGTGGCCAGGCGCAGCAGGGTCGAGGTGCGGGCGGGACGGTCCTCGAGGCGACCCGGGAGGATGTCGGCGGTGGTCATCAGAAGTAGCCCTCCTTCTTGCGGTCCTCCATGGCGGCCTCGGAGAGGCGGTCATCGGCGCGGGTGGCCCCGCGCTCGGTGACGGTGGTGGCGGCGACCTCGGCGATCACGGCCTGGACATCGGCCGCGTCCGAGAGGACGGCTCCGGTGCAGGACATGTCCCCGACGGTGCGGTAGCGCACCGAGCGGATCTGCGGGACCTCGCCCTCGCGCACCTCGACGTGCTCGCCGGGGTGCAGCAGCATGCCGTCGCGCTCGATGACCTCGCGCTGGTGCGCGTAGTACAGCGGCGGCAGCTCGATGCCCTCCCGGGCGATGTAGCGCCACACGTCCAGCTCGGTCCAGTTCGACAGCGGGAAGACCCGCACGTGCTCCCCGGGGCGGTGGCGCGTGTTGTACAGGTGCCACAGCTCGGGGCGCTGGTTCTTGGGGTCCCAGTGGCCGAAGGCGTTGCGCAGGCTGAAGATGCGCTCCTTGGCCCGGGCCTTGTCCTCGTCGCGGCGGCCGCCGCCGAAGACGGCGTCGAAGCGCCCGGCCTCGATGGCGTCCAGCAGCGGGACGGTCTGCAGCGGGTTGCGGGTGCCGTCGGCCCGCTCCTGGAGCCGGCCGTCGTCGATGTAGTCCTGCACGGAGGCGACCACCAGCTCGATCCCGAGCTTCTCGACGGTCCGGTCCCGGAACTCGAGCACCTCCGGGAAGTTGTGGCCCGTGTCGACGTGGAGGACGGGGAAGGGGACGGGGGCGGGCCACAGGGCCTTGGCCGCCAGATGCAGCATCACCACGGAGTCCTTGCCGCCGGAGAAGAGCATCACGGGCCGCTCGAGCTCGGCCACCACATCGCGGATGATGTGGATGGCCTCGCTCTCGAGGGCGTCGAGGAGCGAGGCGTGCTCCGTGGAGACGCCCGGGTGCTGGGCGGTCGCGGTCATCGGTCCTCCTGGTCGGGGGTCACGGAGACGAGGGAGAGCGCGGCGATGGGGGCGGCGCCGCTCGCCGGGGTGGCTGTCTGGGCGGGGGAGTCCCCCGGGTGGAGGCCGCACTCGGTCTTGGCCGAGCCGGCCCAGCGGCCCGCGCGCGGGTCCTCGCCGGGGGCGACGGGCCGCGTGCAGGGCGCGCAGCCGATGCTCGGGTAGCCCTGGTGGATGAGCGGGTTCTCCGGCAGCGCGTGCTCGCGCGAGTACGCCATCAGGCGCTCGAACGACCACAGCACCAGCGGGTTGATCTTCACCAGGCCGAAGGCTTCGTCGTAGGTGACGAGCGGGGCGTTGGCGCGGGTGGGCGCCTCCTCGCGGCGCACGCCGGTCACCCAGGCGTCGTAGCCGGACAGGGCCTTGCGCAGCGGGTCCACCTTGCGCATGGCGCAGCAGGCGGCCGCGTCGCGGGCGTGCAGGCGGGCCCCGAAGGCGGCGTCCTGCTCGGCGACGGTGCGCTCGGGCATCACGTCCACGACGTTCACGTCCAGCTCCTTCGCGACCCGGTGGCGGGTGGCGAGGGTCTCCGGGAAGTGGTAGCCGGTCTCCAGGAACAGCACGTCCACGCCGGGGGCGCGACGGGAGACGACGTGGGGGAGCACGGCGTCGGCCATCGAGCAGGCCACCGCGAGGGAGGATCCGAAGGTCTCGGCAGCCCAGGCGGAGACGGCCAGGGCCAGCTCCTCGGGGTCCAGCTCGTCCTCCAGGCGCGCGAAGCGCGCGGAGGCGTCCTCGGCGAGGGCGCGCAGGCGGGCCGTGCGCTCCTCGGGGGTCTCGGTCGTCGGCTCGGTGGTCATCGCAGATCCTCCTCATCGGCGCGGTGCGTCCAGGCGGCGAACGACTCCGCCGGCTCTCGCTTCTCCACGAAGCGTCGCACAACGCGCTCGATGTAGTCCGGAAGGTCGGTCGCGGTGACCTTGTGGCGCCGCAGGGTGCGTCCCAGCTGCGCCTCCTCCGTGTCGGTCGAGGCGAGGGATCCGCCCAGGTGGACCTGGAAGCCGGGGACCTGCTGGCCGTCGTCGGTGGTGACGATCTGGCCCTTGAAGCCGATGTCCGCGGTCTGGATCCGGGCGCAGGAGTTGGGGCAGCCGTTCACGTGGAGGCTCAGCGGCTGGTCCAGCTGGGGGGTGAGGTCCGCCAGGCGCTCCTCGAGGCGGTCGATCACGCGGGCCGCGGTGTCCTTGGTGTCCACGATGGCCAGCTTGCAGTACTCGATGCCGGTGCAGGCGATGGTCGAGCGGCGGAACGGGCCGGGCCGGGTGGACAGCCCCAGCTCCTCGAGGCCGGCGACGGCGTCCTCGACGCGGTCCGCGGGCACGCCCAGGAGCACGAGCTTCTGGTGGGCGGTCAGGCGCACGCCGTCCGCGCCGAGCTCCTCGACGAGGTCGCCCAGGCGGGTCAGCAGCCCGCCGCCGACGCGGCCGACGGTGGGGGAGGCGCCGATGTACGAGCGGCCGTCCTTCTGCAGGTGCACCCCGACGTGGTCGCCCGGGGAGGAGGAGCGCTCCGGCGCCGGCCCGTCGGCCAGGGCGTAGCCGAGGTACTCGGTCTCCAGCACCTCGCGGAACTTCTCGGTGCCCCAGGCCTCCAGCAGGAACTTCAGGCGGGCCTTGTTGCGCAGGCGGCGGAAGCCGTAGTCGCGGAAGATCCGCACCACGCCGTGCCAGACGTCGGCGGCCTGGTCCTCCCGGACGAAGGCGCCCAGGCGCTCGCCGAGGCGCGGGGTGGTCGACAGCGCGCCGCCGACCCACAGGTCGTAGCCGGGGCCGAGCTCGGGGTGGACGACGCCGACCAGGGAGATGTCGTTGATCTCGTGGACGACGTCCAGGCTCGGGTGGCCGGTGATCGCGGTCTTGAACTTGCGGGGCAGGTTCGCCAGCTCCGGATCGCCGATGTAGCGGCGCTTGATCTCCGCGATCACCGGGGTGGGGTCGATGATCTCGTCGGCGGCGACGCCGGCGACGGGGCTGCCGAGGAAGCCGCGGGGCGTGTCGCCGCAGGCGGTGGTCGTGGACAGGCCCACGGTGTCCAGGCGGTCCCAGATGGCGGGGACGTCCTCGACCCGGATCCAGTGGTACTGGATGTTCTGGCGATCGGTGATGTCCGCGCTGCCGCGGCCGAAGTCGGTGGAGATGCCTCCCAGGACGCGCAGGGCGCGGGCGGACAGCAGCTCGCCGTCGCTGCGCACGCGGAGCATGAAGTAGCGGTCCTCGAGCTCGTGCGGCTCGAGCTGCGCGGTGCGCCCTCCGTCGATGCCGGGGCGGCGCTGGGTGTACAGGCCCCACCAGCGGAAGCGACCGTGCAGGTCGTCCCCGGAGATGGAGTCGAATCCCTCGCGGGAGTAGATCTTCTCGATGCGCTCGCGCACGTTCAGGCCGTTGTCCTCGGCCTTGAACTCCTCGTTGTGGTTGAGCGGATCGGTGCCGTCCACGAGCCACTGGCCCTGCGGCTTCCCGGAGCGGGAAGGGCGGACGCGGGGCGGCGCGGGGACGTCGGCGGACGGGTTCGTCGATGGGGCGGTGTCGACCATACTGGCCATAATGCGGCGTTATGTGCCTGGGGCACAAGTCGTTATGTCCCTGCGTGAACACGGATGCGATGTGCGTCTCGCGATCCGGACGGACGGTGCGGCACGGGGCGGCCGCCGTATGGTTGCGGCATGCAGATGATCCTCCTCGTAGTTCCCGAGCGCGGCTGACGCCCTCTCGGTACTTCGAGCACGTCATCCGCGCGCCCCTCAGGAGCCCCAGGCCGAGGGGCTTTTTCGTGTCCGAATCCGGGCGCGGGACGGAGGGGCTCCCGGGCACGGCCGCCCATGCACCCCGTCCCGAGACGACGAAGGAGTTCCGATGACCGGACAGCAGATGACCGGCGCGCAGTCGCTGGTCGAGTCCCTCGAGCATGCTGGGGCCGAGGTCGTCTTCGGCCTTCCCGGCGGCGCGATCCTGCCCACCTACGACCCGCTGATGGACGCCAAGAAGCTCCGTCACATCCTGGTGCGCCACGAGCAGGGCGCCGGGCACGCCGCCAGCGGCTACGCCCACGCGACCGGCAAGGTCGGCGTGTGCCTGGCCACCTCGGGCCCGGGCGCGACCAACCTCATCACCGCGATCGCCGATGCGCAGATGGACTCCATCCCGATGGTCGCGATCACCGGCCAGGTCGGCTCGACCTTCATCGGCACCGACGCCTTCCAGGAGGCGGACATCGTCGGCATGACGATGCCGGTGACGAAGCACAACTTCCTCGTGCGCGACGCCGCGGAGATCCCCTCCGTGATCAAGCAGGCCTTCCACATCGCCTCCACCGGCCGGCCCGGCGCCGTGCTCGTGGACGTCACCAAGGACGCCCAGCAGGCGATGACGGAGTTCTCCTGGCCCGAGGGCCTGGACCTGCCCGGCTACCGCCCGGCGCCCTCGCCCCACCACAAGCAGATCCGCGAGGCGGCGCAGATGCTGCTCGAGGCGAAGCGCCCCGTGTTCCTCCTCGGCGGCGGCGTGCTGCGCGGGCGGGCCTCCCAGGAGGTCGCCGAGCTGGTGGACGTCTCCGGCGCCCCCTTCGTCACCACCCTCATGGCCCGCGGCGCCCTGCCCGACTCGCACCCCTCCCACCTGGGGATGCCCGGCATGCACGGCACCGTCTCCGCGGTCTCCGCGCTGCAGCGCGCGGACCTCATCGTGGCCATCGGCGCCCGCTTCGACGACCGGGTCACCGGCCGGCTGGACTCCTTCGCGCCCGGCGCGAAGATCGTCCACGCCGACGTGGACCCGGCGGAGATCTCCAAGAACATCGAGGCCGATGTGCCGATCGTCGGCGAGGCCCGCGAGGTCGCCGCCTCGCTCGCCGCCGAGGTGCGCGCCCGCCTGGCCGAGGCCGAGTCCGATCCGCGCGACTACGAGGCCTGGTGGAGCACGCTGCGGATGCTGCGCGACACGTACCCGCTGGGCTGGACGGCCACGGCCGACGGCCACTCCGCCCCCCAGCACGTGATCTCCCGGATCGGCGAGATCTCCGGCCCGGAGTCGATCTTCGTCGCCGGCGTCGGCCAGCACCAGATGTGGTCCAGCCAGTTCCTGCGCTTCGAGAACCCCTTCACCTGGATCAACTCCGGGGGACTGGGCACGATGGGCTACTCCGTGCCCGCCGCCATGGGCGCGCAGGTCGGACAGCCCGGGAAGACGGTGTGGGCGATCGACGGCGACGGATGCTTCCAGATGACCAACCAGGAGCTCGCCACCTGCGTCATCAACAACATCCCGATCAAGGTCGCGGTCATCAACAACTCGAGCCTCGGCATGGTGCGCCAGTGGCAGAACCTGTTCTACGACAAGCGCTACTCGAACACCGACCTCAACACCGGTCACGGCACCGTGCGGGTGCCCGATTTCGTCAAGCTCGCGGACGCCTACGGCTGCGCGGGGCTGCGCTGCGAGCGCGACGAGGACATCGATGCGACGATCGAGGCCGCCATGGAGATCGACGACCGCCCCGTGGTCGTGGACTTCACGGTCAGCGCCGACGCGATGGTGTGGCCGATGGTGCCCGCCGGCGTCTCCAACGACGAGATCCAGATCGCCCAGGGCATGAGCCCCGAGTGGGAGAGGGACATCTGACCATGGACCACAGCACCACCAACCCCGAGACCACCCAGACCCTCTCGGTGCTCGTCGAGAACAAGCCCGGCGTGCTCATGCGCGTCTCGGCCCTCTTCGCGCGGCGTGGGTACAACATCGCCTCCCTCGCGGTCGGGCCGACCGAGCACCCCGAGATCTCCCGGATCACGGTCGTCGTGGACGTCGCCGAGCACCCGCTCGAGCAGATCACCAAGCAGCTCAACAAGCTCGTCAACGTGCTCAAGATCGTCCAGCTCGAGCCGCGCCAGTCCGTCCAGCGCGAGCTGCTGCTGGTGAAGGTCCGCACGGACAACACCACCCGGACCTCCGTGCTGGAGATCGTCCAGATGTTCCGTGCGAAGGTGGTGGACGCCTCCCCGGACGCCGTCACCATCGAGGCCACCGGCGTGGACGACAAGATCACCGCGATGCTCTCGATGCTGGAACCCTTCGGCATCCGCGAGATCGTGAAGTCCGGCGCGGTGGCGATCTCCCGCGGCGGGCGGTCCATCACCGATCGGACCCTCCTGTCCTGACACCGCGGCGTCTCGCATCCGGAGACGTCCTCTCAGAACGTAAGACGCACAGCGATAGGATCCCTCCCATCGCCGGTGCCGCCCTGCGGCACCTGACCAGCACCGACCAGACGAAGGAGCCACACCGTGGCAGAGATGTTCTACGACGACAACGCCGACCTCTCGATCATCCAGGGCAAGAAGGTCGCCATCATCGGCTTCGGCTCGCAGGGCCACGCCCACGCGCTGAACCTGCGCGACAGCGGCGTCGAGGTGCGCGTGGGCCTGCGCGAGGGCTCGAAGTCCCGCGCCAAGGTCGAGGAGCAGGGCCTGGGCGTGGGCACCCCCGCCGAGGTCTCCGAGTGGGCTGACCTCATCATGATCCTCACCCCGGACCAGGACCAGCGGAAGGTCTTCGCCGAGTCGATCGCCCCCCACCTCAGCGAGGGCAAGGCGCTCGCCTTCGCCCACGGCTTCAACATCCGCTTCGGCTACATCGAGGTCCCCGCGGGCGTCGACGTGCTGCTCATCGCGCCCAAGGCCCCCGGCCACACCGTGCGCCGCGAGTTCGTCGCCGGCCGCGGCATCCCGGACATCGTCGCCGTCGAGCAGGACGCCACCGGCCAGGCCTGGGACGTGGCCCTGTCCTACGCCAAGGGCATCGGCGGCACCCGCGCCGGCGTCATCAAGACCACCTTCACCGAGGAGACCGAGACCGACCTCTTCGGCGAGCAGGCCGTGCTGTGCGGCGGCATGAGCCACCTGGTGCAGGCCGGCTTCGAGACCCTCAGCGAGGCCGGCTACCAGCCGGAGATCGCCTACTTCGAGGTGCTGCACGAGCTCAAGCTCATCGTCGACCTCATGTGGGAGGGCGGCATCGCCAAGCAGCGCTGGTCGATCTCCGACACCGCCGAGTTCGGCGACTACGTCTCCGGCCCGCGCGTGGTCACCGACGAGACCAAGGCGAACATGAAGGCCATCCTCGCGGACATCCAGTCCGGCGCCTTCGCCAAGCGGTTCATCGACGACCAGGACAACGGCGCCGTCGAGTTCCAGGAGCTGCGCGAGAAGGAGGCGCAGCACCCGATCGAGACCGTCGGCAAGGACCTGCGCAAGATGTTCTCCTGGAGCGCGCAGTCCGTGGACGAGGACTACACCGAGGGCAGCGCCGCGCGCTGATCCCCGGCCCCGCAGCGCAGAGCCCCGCCCCGAGCAGATCGCTCGGTGCGGGGCTCTGCGCCGTCCTCAGCGGTCCTGGCTGCGACGCAGCACCTGGGTGACCAGAACGCCCGCCGCTGCGGTGATGCCGAGGCTCCACAGGATCGGGGGCAGCAGCTGGACGTCGGCGCCGCCGATCAGCAGGGCCCGCAGGGCGTCCACGAGCGGGCCCATCGGCTGGTGCTCGGCCACCGGTCGCAGCCAGGAGGGCATCGTCTCCGTGGGGACGAAGGCGCTCGAGAGGTAGGGCAGGAACAGCAGCACGAAGCCGTAGCCGCTGGCGGCCTCGGGGCTGCCGGCGATCATGCCGATGCCGGCGAACAGCGCGGTGATCGCGAGGATCCACAGGGCCACCAGGATGACCACGAGCGCCCAGCGACCGGGCCCGGCGGTGGGTCGGAATCCCAGCGCGAGGGCGACCGCGATCACGATCGCGGTGGCCAGCAGGTTGCGCAGCACGCTCGCGGCCACATGTCCGACCAGGACGGTCCAGGAGCGGATCGGCAGGGTGCGGAACCGCCGCATCGCCCCCAGGTGCAGATCGCGGTTCACGGCGACCGCCACCGAGGAGGCGCCGAAGCCCGCGCAGGTGAGGATCACCCCGGGCACCACGAAGTCGATGTAGCCGTCGTCGAGGATCGCGCCGCCGAAGACGTAGGTGAACAGCAGGAGCATCATCACCGGCAGGGCGACGGCCATCACCAGCCCTTCCCCGTCGCGCAGGCTGTGACGCAGGCTGCGGCCGATGAGGACGGTGCCCGAGCGCAGCGGGCCGGTGCCGCGCACGCGCGGCGCGTCCAGGGCGGTCATGCGGCCACCTCCGGGGTGCCGTGGGCGAGGGCGAGGAAGGCGTCGTCGAGGGTGGGGGAGCGCAGGGCGACGGTCAGGTCCTGATCCGCGGGGCCGAGCTGGGCCAGGGCGCGGGTCAGGGACGCCGCGGTGCCGTCGGTGTCGGCACTGCGGACCTCGGCTCCCGTGGCGTCCTGCAGCACCAGGCGCTGCCCGCCGACGGCGGCGGTGAGCTCCGCGGCGGTGCCGTCGGCGACGATCCGCCCGTCGCGCAGGATCGCGATCCGGTCGGCGAGGGCCTCCGCCTCGTCGAGCGTCTGCGTGGTCAGCAGCACCGTCGTCCCGGCGGCGGCCAGGGCCCGCACATCGTCCCAGACGCGGCGGCGGCTCACCGGGTCCAACCCGGTGGTCGGCTCGTCGAGGAACAGCACGGCGGGGCGCGAGAGCAGCGAGGCCGCCAGATCCAGGCGCCTGCGCATGCCGCCGGAGTAGGTCGCGACCCGTCGCCGACCGGCCGATGCGAGATCCATCTGCTCGAGCAGGGCATCCGCGCGTCGGCCCGCGTCGCGGCCCAGGCCCAGCAGACGGCCGATCATCACGAGGTTCTCCCGCCCCGTGAGCAGCTCGTCCAGCGTCGTCTCCTGGCCGGTGACCGCGAACAGCCTCCGGGCCCCGGCCGGGTCGCGGAGCACGTCGACCCCGCCGATCCGTGCGCGTCCGCCGTCCGGGCGCACCAGGGTGGTGAGGATCGACACGAGGGTCGTCTTGCCGGCTCCGTTCGCGCCGAGCAGCGCGAGCACGCCGGCCTCGTGGGTGAGGTCCACCCCGCGCAGCACGGGGTGCGCATAGCTCTTGGAGATGTCGTCGATCTCGATGGCGGCGTCCATGGCCGTCCCCCTTCTGTCTGCGTCGCACACGGTATGCGACATACACAGTATGTATCGCACGCAGAAGCCGCGCAACGCCCACTGCGTATGTCGTACGCTGTGCGCATGTCCGAGGAGCAGCACGACGGGGTCTCCCGTCTGGTCGCCATGGCCTGGGGGGTGGCGACCGCGCCGCAGCGCGGGCCCCGCCGGGAGCTCAGCCACGAGCGGATCGTCGAGGCCGCGATCGCGATCGCCGATGCCGAGGGGCTCGCGGCGGTGACCATGCAGCGCGTCGCGAAGACCTTCGGGTTCACCACGATGGCCCTGTACCGCTACGTCTCCTCCAAGGACGATCTGCACCAGCTCATGCTCGACGCCGTGGTCGGGGACGACTGGGCGGTCGAGGACGAGGACTGGCGCACCGGGCTCGAGCAGTGGGCTCGCACCATCGCCGCCGGCTACGCGCGCCACCCCTGGGCGCTGGATCTGCCCCTGTCCTCGGAGACGCTCCTCATGCCGGGCCAGGTCCATGCTGTGGACCAGGGGATGCGGGCCCTGCGCACCCTGACCGCCCCGCCGGAGGCCAAGCTCGGCGTGCTCATGGCGGTCGCGGTGCAGGTGCGGGGCTTCGCTGCGCTGGGGCGTGACGTCTCCGGCGACGGAGGCGCCGTGGCGGAGCCCACGCGGCGCCTGCTGCGCGAGATCGTGGCCCAGGGGCGGTTCCCCGACGCCCGCGCCGTCATCGACTCGGGTCTCTTCTTCGGGGAGGCGGGCCTGGAGGCCGGGGGCGACGACGATCTGGGCGTGGCCCTGCAGCTGCTGATGCCCGGCATCGAGGCCGTCCTCGACGGCTCCTCGACCGGTGCCGCCCCGCCCGCGCCGCTGGACGATCCCGCGGCGCGCCTCACCGCCGCACAGGAGGAGCTCGCCGCCGTCACCGCCCTGCGCAAGGCCACCCAGCGCCGTGTCCGCGAGCTCGAGAAGCGTGAGGACCGGGCGCGTCGAGCCCGGGACGAGGCGCGCGCCGCCGCGAAGGCCGCGGCTCGTGCCGCCGCCCGTGCCGACGGGAGCAGTCTCGGATCCTGACCCCGGTATCCGCATGGCGGACACCGACGTATCCTGTGCGCGGACCCAGACCGGCTTCCGCGAGCCGCACCCCACCCGGAGGTAACACCTGTGACGCGTCCCGTCGTTCTCCTCGCCGAGGAGCTCTCGCCCGCCACCCTCGACGTGCTCGGCAGCGGCGTCGACATCCGCCATGTCGACGGCACCGACCGCCCCGCCCTGCTCGCCGCGGTGGCCGAGGCCGACGCCCTCCTGGTGCGCTCGGCGACCTCCGTGGACGCGGAGGTCTTCGCGGCCGCCCGGAACCTCTCCGTCGTCGCCCGCGCGGGCGTGGGCCTCGACAATGTCGACGTGCCCGCCGCCACGGCCAACGGCACCATGGTCATCAACGCCCCGACCTCCAACATCGTCTCCGCGGCGGAGCTCGCGGTGTCGCTGATCCTCGCCTCGCTGCGCAACATCTCGCGCGCGGACGCCTCGGTGAAGTCCGGGAAGTGGGAGCGCAAGCAGCTCACCGGCGTCGAGCTGCTGGGCAAGACCGTCGGCGTGGTCGGCTTCGGCCGCATCGGCCAGCTGGTCGCCGAGCGCCTGCGCCCCTTCGGCGTGCACCTGCTCGCCTACGACCCCTACGTCAACCACACCCGCGCCGCGGAGCTCGGCGCCCGCGTCGTCGAGCTCGACGAGCTCATGCGCGAGGCCGACGTGGTCACCGTCCACATGCCCAAGACCCCGGAGACCACCGGCCTCATCGGGGCGGAGGAGTTCGACCTCGCCAAGCCGAACCTCCACGTCGTCAACGCCGCCCGCGGCGGGCTCATCGACGAGGAGGCCCTCTACCAGGCCCTCGTCGAGAAGAAGATCGCCGGCGCGGCCCTGGACGTGTACACCTCCGAGCCGCCCTCGACCTCGCCGACCGCCGCGAAGCTCCTCGAGCTGGACTCGGTCACCCTCACCCCGCACCTGGGCGCCTCCACCGCCGAGGCGCAGGAGAAGGCCGGCGTGGCCGTCGCCCACTCGGTGCGCCTGGCGCTGGCCGGCGAGCTCGTGCCCGACGCGGTCAACGTCGCCGGCGGCGCGATCGACGACGAGGTCCGCCCCGGCATCGCCCTCGCCGACCGCCTGGGCCAGATCTTCACCGCCCTCGCCGACTCCGGGCCGGAGCTGCTCGAGATCGTCGTGCGCGGAGAGATCGCCTCCCGCGACGTCACCGCGATCAAGCTCTCCGCGCTGCGCGGCGTCTTCCGCAACATCGTCACCGACCAGGTCAGCTACGTGAACGCCCCGGTGCTGGCCGAGGAGCGCGGGATCCGCGTCGACCTCGTCACCGAGGAGGACTCGGACACCTTCCGCAACGTCGTCCAGGTGCGCGGCACCCTGCGCGACGGCGAGGTCGTCTCCGTCTCCGGCACCCTGTCCGGCGTCAGCCAGGTCCACAAGCTCGTCGAGCTCGGCGGGCACGCCCTGGACACCCCGCTGTCGGACCACCTGCTGGTGATCCGCTACGAGGACCGCCCCGGACTGGTGGGCCGCTACGGCGCGCTGCTGGGCGAGAACGATGTGAACATCGCCGGCATGCAGGTCTCCCGCGCGGGGGACTCGGGATCCGAGGCCCTCGTGGTCCTGAACCTGGACGAGGCCGTCCCGCACGAGCTTGCCGAGGCGATCGGTGCCGAGATCGGCGCCGTGTCCTGCCGCGCCGTCGACGTCAGCTACTGAGCACGAGGAGATCCACCCCATGAGCAGCACCGTTCTCGACCTCGCCGTCATCGAGGGCGACGGCATCGGCCACGAGGTCGTCCCCCAGGGCCTGCGGGTCCTCGAGGCCGCCCTCGAGGGATCCGGCATCGAGGTCCGCACCACCGGCTACGACCTGGGCGCGGGCCGCTGGCACCGCACCGGGGAGACCCTCACCGACCAGGACATGGAGGCCCTCGCCCAGCACGACGCGATCGTGCTCGGCGCCGTCGGCGACCCCGACGTCCCCTCCGGCGTCCTGGAGCGCGGCCTCCTGCTGAAGCTCCGCTTCGGCTTCGACCACTTCGTCAACCTCCGCCCGACCCGCCTGGTGCCGGGCGTCTCCTCGCCGCTGGCCGATCCCGGCGAGGTCGACTTCCTCGTCGTCCGCGAGGGCACCGAGGGCCCCTACGTCGGCAACGGCGGCGCCATGCGCGTGGGCACCGACCTCGAGGTCGCCACCGAGGTGTCGCTGAACACCGCCGTCGGCGTCGAGCGCGTGGTCCGCTACGCCTTCGCGCAGGCGGAGCGCCGCCGGAAGAAGCTGACGCTCGTGCACAAGCACAACGTGCTCGTCCACGCCGGCCACCTGTGGCGCCGCATCGTCGAGCGCGTCGGCGCCGAGCACCCGGACGTCGCGGTCGACTACGCGCACGTGGACGCGGCCACCATCTACATGGTCACCGATCCCTCGCGCTTCGACGTGATCGTCACCGACAACCTCTTCGGCGACATCCTCACCGACCTGGCCGCCGCCATCGGCGGAGGCATCGGCCTGGCCGCGAGCGCCAACATCAACCCCACCGGCGACTTCCCGTCGATGTTCGAGCCCGTGCACGGCTCGGCCCCGGACATCGCCGGCCAGGGCCTCGCCGATCCCACCGCGACGGTGCTCTCGGTCGCGCTGCTGCTGGACCACCTCGGCCACGCCGAGGCGGCCGGCCGCGTGCGCGCCGCGGTCGACGCGGACCTCGCCGTCCGCGCGGACCTCGGCGCCCGCTCCACGAGCGAGGTCGGCAACGCCCTCGTCGCGGCCGTACGATCGGCCTGACGCCCCCATCCCGGGGTGCCGGGCCCGTCCCGGCACCCCGCCCCGCCACCCCTACGCCCTCCGAGGAGTCCCGATGACCGCGCTCACCTTCCCGCTGGCCGATGCTGCACGTCGCATCTCGCAGGAGGAGCGCGATGCCGTCCTGGCCGCCCCCGGCTTCGGACAGCACTTCACCGACTTCATGGCCCACGCCCGCTGGAGCATCGACGGAGGCTGGCACGGGGGAGAGCTGATCCCCTTCGGGCCGATCAGCCTCTCGCCCGCCACCGCGGTCCTCCACTACGCCCAGGAGATCTTCGAGGGGATGAAGGCGTTCCGCCACGCCGACGGCTCGGTGTGGACGTTCCGCCCCGAGAAGAACGCCGAGCGCCTGCAGCGCTCCGCCCGCCGCCTGGCGCTGCCGGAGCTGCCCACCGAGGACTTCCTCGCCTCGGTGCGGGAGCTGGTCGCGGCCGACGAGCCGTGGGTGCCGACCGCCGGGGGCGAGGCGGGGGAGGCCTCGCTGTACCTGCGCCCGTTCATGTTCGCCTCCGAAGAGTTCCTCGGCGTGCGCGCCGCCCAGCAGGTCGACTACTACGTCATCGCCTCCCCGGCGGGGAACTACTTCCCCCGCGGGGTGCAGCCGCTGGTCGTGTGGATCACCGACGCCTTCGCCCGCGCCGGCGCCGGGGGCACGGGCGCCGCCAAGTGCGGCGGCAACTACGCCTCCTCCCTGCTGGGCAAGCGCGAGGCCGCCCAGAACGGGGCCGACGAGGTCCTCTTCCTGGACTCCGAGACGCACACCGCCATCGACGAGCTCTCCGGCATGAACGTCTTCGCGCTCACCCGGGACGGCCGGATCGAGACCCCGACCCTGACCGGGTCGATCCTCGAGGGCGTCACCCGGGACTCGCTGCTGCGCCTGGCCGCCGACCGCGGCCTCGAGGTCGTCGAGACGCGGATGGTCGCCGAGGACGTCCTCGCCCGCGTCGCCTCCGGCGAGATCACCGAGATGTTCGCCTGCGGCACCGCGGCCGTGATCACCCCCATCGGCGAGTTCCGCTCCCCGCAGGGCGCGTGGACCGTCGGCGACGGCGGCTCCGGCGAGCTCACCCTCGCGCTGCGCTCGGAGCTGACCGACATCCAGTACGGCCGTGCCGAGGACCGCTACGGCTGGCTGACCCGGCTCGTCTGAGCCGATGGCGTGCGCTCGCCCCGCGCACGCGAGACCGAGACCCCTAGGAGGCCGAGGATGTCCGCCCCGCATCCCGCACCCGTGACCCCGCCCCGGCAGGACCACGCCTTCCACCTGTACGACACCACGCTGCGCGACGGCTCCCAGCAGGAGGGCCTGACGCTGTCGGTCGCCGACAAGATGGCCGTCGCCCGCCTGCTCGACGAGCTGGGCGTGACCTACATCGAAGGCGGATGGCCCGGCGCTGTCCCCAAGGACACCGAGTTCTTCCGCCGGGCCCAGCACGAGCTGACCCTGCACAGCGCCCGCCTGGCCGCCTTCGGCGCGACGCGCCGCGCCGGGGTCCGCGTGGAGGAGGACGAGCAGGTCCGCGCCCTGGTCGAGGCGAGCACCCCCACCATCACCCTGGTGGCGAAGTCGGACATCCGCCACGTCCACGGCGCCCTGCGCACCACCGGCGAGGAGAACCTCGCCATGGTCCGCGACACCGTCGCCCACCTGGTGGGCCTCGGGCGGGAGGTGTTCGTGGACGCCGAGCACTTCTTCGACGGCTTCCGGGCCGATCCCGAGCACGCCACGGCCGTCGCCCTGGAGGCCTTCGCCGCGGGCGCCGCGGCCGTGGTCCTGTGCGACACCAACGGCGGGATGCTGCCCCATGACGTGGCCGAGATCGTCGCGGAGCTGCGCTCCCGCCTCGAGGCCGCGGGCGCCGGCGAGGGCCGCCTGGGCGTGCACACCCACAACGACTCGGGCTGCGCGGTCGCCAACGCCCTCACCGCGGTGCGCGGCGGGATCACCCACGTGCAGGGATGCGTGAACGGCTACGGGGAGCGCACCGGCAACGCGGACCTCGTGACCATGCTGGCGGACCTCCAGCTGCGGATGGGCGTGGAGCTCGTCCCCGCGGAGTCGCTGGGCGAGGCGACCCGCATCGCCCACGCCATCGGCGAGATCGTCAACATGGCGGCCTCCCCGCGCGCGCCGTACGTCGGCGCCAGCGCCTTCGCCCACAAGGCGGGCCTGCACGCCTCCGCGATCCGGGTGGACCCGGATCTCTACCAGCACATCGACCCGCGCCTGGTCGGCAACGACATGCGCATGATCATCTCCGAGATGGCCGGGCGCGCCTCCATCGAGCTGAAGGGCCGCGAGCTCGGCTTCGACCTCACGGGCGAGAAGGCCCTGCTGGCCCGCCTCGCCGCGCGCGTCAAGCAGCGCGAGGCGGAGGGCTACTCCTACGAGGCGGCCGATGCCTCCTTCGAGCTGCTCCTGCTGGACGAGATGGGCCGCGTGCCGCGCTACTTCGAGGTCGAGTCCTGGCGCACCACCTCCCACCAGCTGCGCGACGGCGGCCTCGAGACGGAGGCGACCGTCAAGCTCGCCCCGTCCCCGACGGCCGGCGACGACGACGCCGCGGGCCGGCGCACCGTCACCATCGCCGAGGGCAACGGACCGGTCAATGCGCTGGACACCGCCCTGCGGGCCGCGCTGCGCTCGCGCTTCCCGCAGGTGGACGACTTCGAGCTGATCGACTTCAAGGTCCGCATCCTCGATGCGCACCACGGCACCGACGCCACCACCCGTGTGCTCGTGCGCACCGCCGGGCTGGGGCTGGAGTTCCAGACGGTCGGCATCGGCCCGAACCTCATCGAGGCCTCCTGGGAGGCCATCACCGACGCCTACACGTACGGATTCCACAAGGCCGGGATCTGAGCGCCGGGCCGCGCCCCTGACCCCGCCTGGTCCGCGACGGTCAGTCGCCGGCCGCCCCCCCCCCCTGAATCCGGCGCCTCCGCGACGAACGGTCACCCGGGCTTCCCTCTGCGCCTCGCAGGGGGAAGTCCGGGTGACTGTCCGCGCCGGGGAACCGGCTCGTGGACCGGCGCGGGAGCCGCGAGAGCCGAGGCTGCGGGAGCCCGGGCCGAGCTCAGATCTGCAGCTCGCCCATCGTGTCCCAGCCCTCGCCCTCGACCTGCCGCGAGATGATCCTCGGGGTCTCGCGCAGGTGCGGGCGCATCGCCTCCAGCCCCTTCGCGAAGTGGTCGCTGTTCACGTGCGGTGCGGCGCCCTCGTCGGTGAACGCCTCGACCAGGACGAACTCGAGCGGGTCCTCGAGGCTGCGGGACCATTCGAAGAAGAGGTTGCCCTCCTCCGCCCGCGTCGCCTCGGTGAACTCGCGGACGGCCTCGGGGAACGCCTCGGCGCTCTCGGGCTTGACGGCGTACTTGACGACGATGACGTACATCAGGGCTCCTCCTGGCAGGGATCGGGAATGTGCGGTCCCGACCAGCATTCCAGAAGCCGGTCGGCTACTGTGACGGCCATGACCCATCTCGTGCTCACGGCCATCGGCGACGACCGGGAAGGACTGGTCTCCGCGCTGTCGCGGACCGTCGAGTCCCATGGCGGGAACTGGCTGGACAGCCAGTTCTCCCACCTGGCAGGGAAGTTCGCCGGCATCGTCCTGATCGAGATCCCGGCCTCCGGGGTCCAGGAGCTCACCGCGGCCGCCGCCGCGCTCGAGGGCGAGGTCGGCCTCGCGGTCGAGGTGACGCAGGGCCGGGCCCAATCCCCGGAGGCCGCGGAGGCTCCGGCATCGGCCGCCGATGCGCAGGCCGCCCGGGCGGTGGCCGTGCGCCTGGTGGGCCTGGACCGCCCCGGGCTGGTCCGTCAGATCTCCACGGCGCTGGCCGAGCAGCGGGTGAGCATCGGCAGCTTCCGGTCCTGGACCTCGAGCGCGCCGCAGGGCGGCGGCGTGCTGTTCGAGGCGGAGTCCGTGGTGAGCGTCCCCGCCGGGCTGGAGATCGAGGTCGTGCGTGCCGCGCTCGAGCCGATCGCCGACGAGCTGATGGTCGATCTGGAGCTGGACGAGCAGGCCTGAGACGCCGCCGCGGC
>NZ_KK069988.1:105975-674563 GCF_000576425.1 Brachybacterium phenoliresistens
GCGGCCCCCCGCCGTGACCGAACCGTGATGTTCGGTCTTGCCGGCGGACCGCAGGGTGGAAGGAGACCGGGGTCTCGCAGATTCTGAGGGCTCACCTGCCGTTCCTCGGGAGAGCAGAGGCCCCTCATGACCGCAGATCCGCTCGCGCCCCCCGCCCCTACCACCGCTCCGCGCACCGGGAGCCTTCCCACGGGAACGCTCCCCGCCGCACGTCCCCTGCCCGCCGGGGCGGTGCGCGCCCTGGTGCTCGCGACCCTCGGCTTCGGCGTGAGCTGCTGGGCCTGGGCGCTGCTGAGCCCGCTGGGCCCGGTCCTCGTCCAGCGGGGGACCGTGGCCGACGCCTCCCTCGTCGTGGCGATCCCCGTGCTCGTCGGGGCCGTCGGCCGGATCCCGATCGGCGCGCTGACCGACCGCTTCGGCGGGCGGATCATGTTCCCCGCCGTATCCCTCGCCGCCGTCGTCCCGGTGCTGTTCCTGGGCCTGGTCGGCCAGGACTCCCTGGCCGGCCTGCTGCTGGGCGGACTGCTGCTGGGCATCGCCGGCACCATCTTCGCGATCGGCATCCCGTTCGTGAACTCCTGGTTCCCTCCGGAGCGGCGCGGCATGGCCACCGGCATCTACGGGGCGAGCATGGGCGGCACGGCCATCGCCGCCTTCACCACCGTCCCGCTGGTCAGCGCGGCCGGACCGGCCGCCCCGTTCCTCGCCTCCGCCGCGGCGCTGGTCCTGTACGCCGGGGTGGCGGCCGTGCTGATGCGCCCCGCGCCCGGCTGGCGCCCCTCGACCGCGAACCCGCTGCGGCAGACGGCCGGCGCCCTGCGCCTGCCGATCACCTGGCAGACCGGGGCGCTGTACGCCCTGTCCTTCGGCGGGTACGTCGCCTTCACCGTGTTCCTGCCCACCCTGCTGGTGGGCTGGTACGAGCTCTCTCCCGGGGACGCCGCCCTGCGCACCGCCGGGTTCGTGGTGGTCGCCGTGATCCTGCGTCCCTTCGGCGGGGTGCTCGCGGATCGCTTCACCGCCGCCCGGATGCTGCTGGTCTCCTATGCGGCTCTCGCCCTCGCCGCCGGCGTGCTCATGGTGCATCCGCCGCTGGCCCCCTGGGGGACGGCCGCGTTCCTGCTGGCCGCCGGCGGGCTGGGCCTCGGAGCCGGAGCCGTGTTCGCGCTGGTCGCCCGGGTCGCGCCGCCGCAGTCCATCGGCGCGGTGACCGGCGTGGTCGGCGCCGCGGGCGGGCTGGGCGGCTTCGTCCCGCCGCTGCTGATGGCGGCTTCGATGGAGTCCTTCGGCACCTACGGTCCGGCGCTCGCAGCGCTGCTCGCCGCGGCCGTCGGCGCCCTCGCGCTGACCGCCCACGTGGGGCGGCGGGATCGGCCGGCGGCTGCCTGAGACGGTCCGTCCCGGTCAGCGCCCGCCGATCTCGCCGACGCGGGTGACGGCCAGGACGGGCTCTCCCGCCTCGTCGGTCGCCTCGAGGTCCAGCTCCGCCTCGATGGCCCAGTCGTGGTTGCCCTCGGGATCGTCCAGCACCTGGCGGATCCGCCAGACCTTGGACTCCTCGGAGATGTGCAGCAGCTGAGGGGAGCGGGCGGGCCCGTCGATGCCGACCTCGTCGTACTCGTCGTAGTAGGCGTCCATGGCCTCCGCCCAGCGGGCCGTGTCCCAGCCCGAGGCGCCGTCGAGCTCCGCCAGGCGCGCCTCCCGCTCGAAGGCGAAGTGCTCGACCCGCTGCCACATGGCGGCGCGGACCATCGTGCGCAGCACCTTCGTCTGCGCGGACAGGCCGCGCGGCGTGGTGGGCCGCACCTCGGTGGCCGTGTCCGGCCCGAGATCCTCGGGATGGGTGAGGGACTCCCATTCGTCCAGCAGGGAGGAGTCGATGCCGCGCACCAGCACCCCCAGCCATTCGATGACGTCGTCGAGGCCCTCGGTGCGCAGGTCCTGGGGGATCGTGCGGCGCATGGCCCGGTAGGCGTCGGAGAGGTAGCGCAGGACGATGCCCTCGGAGCGCGTCAGCTGGTAGCGCTGGACGAACTCGCTGAAGGTCTGCCCGGTCTCGTAGATCTCCCGGACGATCGACTTGGGGGAGAGGTCGCTCTCGCGCACCCACGGGTTCTTCGCCCGGTAGATCGCCAGGGCCGCCTCGAGGTCCTCCGCCAGCGGCTTGGGCCAGGTGACCTCCTCGAGCAGCTTCATGCGCTCGGTGTACTCGACGCCGTCGGCCTTGAGCTCGGCCACCAGCTCCCCGCGGGCGGCGTTCTGCTGGGCCAGCAGCACCTGCATCGGGTCCTCGAGGATCGCCTCGATGATGGAGACGGTGTCCATCGCCAGGGTCTCGGACTCCTCGTCGAGGGAGTCGATCATGGCGATCGCGAACGGGGCCAGCGGCTGGTTCATGGTGAAGTCCAGCTGCAGGTCGTCCACCAGGCCGATGCGCCGGCCCAGGTGGTCGGGCTCCGCCCGGACCTCGACGATCTCCGCCTCGAGCAGGTTGCGGAAGATCTCCACCGCGTCCTTGACGAGCCTGAGCTTCTGGGTGCGGGTCTGATGGCTGGTCATGATGAGGTGGCGCGCGGCGGCGATCGCGCTGCCGGGACGGGCGATCAGCGCCAGCTCCATCGACGCGGTGATCCGCAGATGGGGGCGCAGCGCCTCCGGGGCGTTCTCCACGAGCTTGGTCAGGTTCGCCTCGGACCAGTTCACGGCGCCGTCGGGGATCCGGGGCTTGGGCTCCTTCTTGCGCTTCTTCGCATTGTTGGGGGCCTGGCCCGTCTTCGCCCGGGCGGCGGCCCGGGCCTGCTCCTTGACGAACTCGACCGTCCACGGCGGAGCCTGCACCACCACGTGCCCGACCGTGTCGAATCCGGCGCGGCCCGCACGCCCGGCGATCTGGTGGAACTCGCGGGAGTTCAGCAGGCGCTGGCGGCGGCCGTCGAACTTCGCCAGGCCCGTCAGCAGCACGGTGCGGATCGGCACGTTGATGCCGACGCCCAGGGTGTCGGTGCCGCAGACGATCTTCAGCAGGCCCGACTGGGCCAGGCGCTCCACCAGGCGCCGGTACTTCGGCAGCATCCCGGCGTGGTGGACGCCGATGCCCTGGCGCACCAGGCGCGAGAGCACCGTGCCGAATCCCTTCGAGAAGCGGAAGTCGCCGATCAGCTCACGGACCTTCTCCTTCTCCTCGGCGGTGAGGATCTTGCTGCCCTGCAGCGCCTGGGCGTGCTCGAGCGCGTCCTTCTGGGTGAAGTGGACGACGTAGACGGGCGCGTCGCGGTCCTCGAGGATCTCCTGCAGGGTGTCCTCGAGGGCCACGTCGGACCAGCGGAAGTCCAGCGGCACGGGGCGCGGGGCATCGGCGATCGTGCTCACCGGCCGCCCGGTGCGCTCGGCGAGGTCCTCCTCGAAGAACGACACATCGCCCAGGGTCGCGCTCATGAGCACGAACTGGGTGCGCGGCAGCTCGATCAGCGGCACCTGCCAGGCCCAGCCGCGCTGGGAGTCGCCGTAGAAGTGGAACTCGTCCATCACCACCAGGCCCACATCGCTGGTGGGCCCCTCGCGCAGGGCGTGCTGGGCGAGGATCTCCGCGGTGCACACGATGATCGGGGCCTCATGGTTGACGGCCGCGTCGCCGGTCATCATGCCCACGCTCTGGGCGCCGAACATCGACACGATCTCGAAGAACTTCTCGCTGACCAGCGCCTTGATCGGCGCGGTGTAGTACGCGCGCTGCCCGCGGGACAGCGCCGCGAACAGCGCGGCATAGGCGATCGTGGTCTTGCCGGAACCGGTGGGCGTCGCGGCGATCACGTGGTCGCCGGCGGCGATCGCCAGCAGCGCCTCCTCCTGATGGGGGTACAGGCTGCGCCCCAGCTCCGCCTGCGCCGCGATGAACGCGTCGATGATCGCGTCCGGGGACTGATCGGCATCGGGCTCGGGCAGGAAGGGGGAGAGGGCAGGCATGGGGTCCAGTCTGCCAGGGGGCGGCGACGCCCGCGGACGCTCAGCGGTCCGCCGGTCCCGCCGCCCGGGCTGGCCGCCGGCGGCTCATCCGTGCGGCGGGCGCTCCCCGCGCAGCCAGCGGCGGTGGCCGTCGATCGCCGCCCGGGCGGGCCGGGCCGGCTGCAGGAGGTCCGGCCCGTGGTCGGAGGTCGACTCGCCGCGGCTCATCGCGAAGCGCGCGTTCGTGATCGCCGGGCGCAGCCGGCGGCCGTCGTGGAGGACCACCACGGTTCCTCCGCGGTTCATGAGCGAGCGGTCCACCTCGATCACCGTGATCTCCTCCCAGGGGATGCGCCGCCCGCCCAGATACCGGCGGTCGACGATCCCGTCGGCGCGCACCTCGAAGGCCGGGCGCAGCAGGAGGGTGATGGCGACCCCGGTGAGACCCCAGCCGAGCAGGACGACGAGCGCGAGCAGCACGTGAGGCCGCTCCGGGACCAGCAGCGCCAGCAGGAGGGAAGCGATCATCGTCAGGGCGTGCCCGACGAGGACGAGCGTCACGAGGACGCGGACGAGCACGCCGGGGGCGGCGCGGTACAGCACCTCGGTCGCGCGGATCTCGGGCATGGGTACTCCTCCCCATCGTGCGGAGCGCAGGTCGACTCTAGGATCAGACGCAGCGCCGCGGGTGCGTCCGTCACGAGAAGGGGTCCGACATGAGCTTCCTGGGAGCCGATACCGATCAGCTGCGTGAACTCGCCGGGTCGACGAAGAACGGCGCCGGTCGCATCGAGGACCTGGTCGCCTCGCTCGACGGCACCGTGCACGGCGTCACCTGGGTGGGTCCCGACGCCGACGCCTTCCGCGAGCGGTGGAACGGGATGGTCCTGGCCCTCGTCCGCGATGCCGTGGAGCGGCTCGCCGAGCGCAGCCGGGTGCTCGAGGGGAACGCCGAGGACCAGGACTCCACCAGCGACGGCGACGGCGGCAGCGGCGGCACCCCCGGCGACGGGGAGGGCTCGATCTGGGACGCCATCCAGCAGTGGCTGGAGGACTACGAGCCGAAGGAGAGCGACGGGTTCTTCGGCGATCTTCTCGGCGGGCCGGAATCGGGGCTGCTGGGCAACCTGGCCTGGAACACGGCGTCGGCCGGGATGGACCTGTTCGGGATCTTCGGCGGCACCCCCGCCACCATCGCGGGGCTCCCGATGGACGTCGCGAGCATGGGCATCGGCCTGTACGACGCGATGCAGAGCTTCCAGGACGGCGAGCTGTACGGCACCGCCGACGGACTCATCACCTACGGCATCAACGCGGCGGACACCACGTTCGGGGTCCTCAGCCTGGTCCCGTTCCCGCCGGTCATGGCCGCCGGGGAGATCGGCGGCACCGTCACCGGGACCCTGGACACCCTGTGGTCGGGGGCGACCGCGCTCGCGCAGCTCGACGCGATCAACGGCGGGGACAGCGGCGGCTCCACGAGCCGCTTCCTGCTCGACGCGGTCGGCGTGCCGACCGATGTGCTCAACGGTGCGGAGGGCCTCTTCGCCGACGGCAGCGCGTGGATCCGGGACCAGGTCCCGGTCATCGATCCGATCATCGACAGCTCGCAGACCCTCGTCGAGAACATCATCCCGGACGACGCGCAGGGCGCCATCGAGAGCTGGGCGGAAGGCGCCAACGACTGGATCGACGACAAGCTGCCCTGGTGAGGCTCAGCCCTGCGGGGCGATGGTGAACAGGGACAGGGCGAGCTCCTCCAGCTGGTCCGCCGAGGCCGCGACGGCCTCGAGCAGCTCGCCGTCCTCCGCCTCCTGCACCACGACCACGCCGCCGGGCCCCGATGCCACCAGCACCGACGGCGAGAGGCGATCCCGGCGGTCGGTCACCCGCACGCGGGTGCGGTGCTCGGCCCCGCGCAGCAGCGGGCCGATCCCGTCCGATGCCTCGAGCTGCTCGTAGCTGCCGGTGACGACGTCGGTGACGGGGGAGCCCGCGGCATGGCCGCCCGGATCGATCCGATGGCGCAGCACGTCCGCCGCATGCGCGGTGTCGCTCATGGAGAAGTGGTGTATCCCGTCGGGGGAGACGAGCTCCTGCAGCACGGTGCCGTCGTGATCGACGAACATGCTGGCGATCGACACCCGCTCCACCGTCGGGCCGTCGGCACGGATCTGCAGCGGCACCAGCATGCGCCGGGCCACGATGCCGGTGAGCAGGATGTTCGGGGTCCATGCCTCGGGGTCCCCGACGGGCTCGCGCCGCTCGAGGGCCGCCACCGCGGACTCGGGGGCGAACAGCCCGCGCGCGACCAGCGAGCGGGCCGCCGAGAGCCGTGCCTCGTCCCGGGAGAAGCCCTCCGCCCGGGCCTCGCGGGCGGTGACCCACGGCAGGTCGAAGCCCATGCCGTCGCCGGTCAGCGCGAGGATCTCCTCATCGGTGATCGAGGTGAGGACCTGCGGATCCCCCGCGGCGTGCGGGGCGAGGGCGGCCGCGGCCGCGGTCTGGCGGGTGGGGGCATCGGTGTTCACGGGACCTCCGAGGTGGGCTGGGCGGCGCGGTCCACCGGACCGACGGGACCATCCTCACATGTCGAGGGACCGTCAGCGAGGCGTGCCGGGGTGCCGACGGCGCAGGTGCTCCTGATGCGCCTGGATCGCCGCCCGGGTGGGCCGGGCCGGCTGCAGCAGGTCCGGTCCGTGGTCGGAGACGGATTCCCCGCGCCGCAGGGCGTACCGGGCCGCCGTCAGCTCGGAGCGCACGCGCCGCCCGTCCCGCGTGACGACGACCGTCGCGCCGCGGCCGAGCGTGCTGCGGTCCACCTCGACCACCGCCACCTCGTCCCAGGGGATGCGCCGGCGTCCCAGCCAGCCGCGGATCGTGATGCCCGTGGTGGTGACGGTGAAGCGCTGGAGGTTGGCGAGGAGCGTGATCACCAGGACGGCGAGGAGCAGGGGGAGCACGATCAGACCGGCGAGCATCATCCTGCCGTCGCCGTCGAGCAGGGCCAGGAGCACGGGCACGCCGATCGCCAGCTCCAGCAGCAGCGCGAGGGCGATGCTCAGCAGGCGCATCCACCAGGCCAGGGAGACGGTGTACAGGACCTGCGGCCGATGCGGATCGGGGGAGTGCGCCATGGGGCCTATCCTCTCAAGCCGTGGCGGAGCCGGCGAGCGGCTCGACGTGCGCGAGGATCCGCTCGCGCAGCGCATCGGCCCGCTCGGCGAGCGCGCGCTGGCGCCGCCGGTACTCGGCCTTGCCCTCCGCGGACTCGATCGGCACCACGCCGTAGCCCAGCGGCCGCACGTCGTAGGGGCTCGCCTCCATGTCCAGCACGCGGGTGTCCCGGGCGTGCTCGAAGCAGTCCAGCACGAGATCCGAGGGGACCAGCGGCACCAGCTTCATCGCCCACTTGTAGAGGTCCATGCCCACGTGCAGGCAGGCGGGATTGTCCCGCTGCACCTGCGTGGCCCGGGTGGGGGCGAGCGCATTGCGGGGCACGGCCGGGGGCGTGAAGAAGCGGAAGGCGTCGATGTGGGAGCACACCAGGCGCTCGCCCTCGACGACCGCATCGGTCGCCTCCTGGCCCAGGCGCAGCGGCAGGTCCTCGTGGCGCTGCGCGCCCGGGGGCAGGCGGTAGACCATCGCCCACTCGTGCAGCCCGAAGCAGGAGAAGTTCGGCGCCCGCCGCGCGAGGGAGGAGGAGCGCAGCAGGCGGACCATGAAGTCCAGCGCATCGGCCCGCTCGGCGAGATAGCGCGGGACATCGGCGCGGCGCAGCGTCGTCCCCGCGGTCTCGGTGTCGACGTACCAGCCGCGCTCGCCGCCGGGGCGGATGTCGCCCGCGGGGCGCTCGTCGGCGCCGGGCCGCGGATCGGCGGCGGCGTCGTAGGCGGTCTCCCACCCCGGGTGCCAGCGCCGCAGACGCGCGGCGCTGAAGGGGTAGTAGGTGAACAGGAAGTCCTCGACGGGATGCTTCTGCCCGGCCGCGCGCCGGGCACGGTGCCCCGCGGTGAGCGCATCGGCCCGTGCCTCGTGCTCCGCGCGCGAGGCGGCCGCGGCCTCTGCGTCCAGGATGCGGCGGGGCTCGGGGACCGGGAGGGGCATGGGGCCAGTGTGTCAGGAGCTCTGCCGGACGGGGACGTGAGCTCGGTCGCGCCCGGCCCGCAGCGGCGCGCGCCGGCAGCGCGACCGGCCCGCCCCGCGGCCCGTCGGAGGACCGCGCCCCGCCGCCGGCCCCGCCGGGGGACCGGGGGCCGCGGCCTAGACTGGAGCGCATGCGCATCGTCCGATACACCACCGGTGAGGACCCCATGTACGGCATCGTCCAGGACAAGGACGGCACGGACATGGTCTACGGCATCACCGGCGACCCCCTGTACACCGAGATCCGCCCCACCGGGAAGATCACCCCGCTGGCCGACGTCCGCCTGCTGGCCCCCGTCATCCCCCGGTCGAAGGTCGTGTGCGTGGGCCGCAACTACGCCGCCCACGCCGCCGAGCTCGGCAACGAGGTCCCCGAGCAGCCGCTGCTGTTCCTCAAGCCCAACACCGCCGTCGTCGGCCCCGGCGATCCGGTGGTCCTGCCGTCCTACAGCGACGAGGTCAGCCTCGAGGCGGAGCTCGCCGTGGTCGTCAAGACCATCGCCAAGGACATCGACGCCGAGCAGGCCGCCCAGGTGATCCTGGGGTACACCTGCGCCAACGACTTCACCGCGCGCGACGCCCAGCGCGAGGAGAAGCAGTGGTTCCGCGCCAAGGCGTTCGACACCTCGTGCCCGCTGGGCCCGTGGATCGAGACCGATCTCGACGTCTCCGACGCCCGCATCGGCTCGTCCGTCGACGGCGAGGTCGCGCAGGACGGCACCACCGCCGACATGATCCGTTCCGTGCCCGAGCTGATCGCGGAGATCTCCCGCGTGGTCACCCTGCTCCCCGGGGATGTGATCCTCACCGGCACCCCCGCCGGCGTGCGCTCCGTCGCCGAGGGCAGCGAGGTCGACGTGACCATCGAGGGCATCGGCACCCTGACCAACCCCGTCGTGCGGCGCTGAACCGCCCGCCGCGACCCGTCCCACCCGTCATCGAGGAGAGCCTCCGCGTGAGCACCACCGCCGCGTCCACCCCGTCCGATCCCCGCGACACCCCCGCCGAGGTGCGGGTCCGCTTCTGCCCGAGCCCCACCGGCACCCCGCACGTGGGCCTGGTGCGCACGGCGCTGTTCAACTGGGCGTACGCCCGCCACACCGGCGGGAAGATGATCTTCCGCATCGAGGACACCGACGCGGCCCGCGACAGCGAGGAGTCCTACCAGCAGCTGCTGGACGCGATGCGCTGGCTCGGCATCGACTGGGACGAGGGCGTCGAGGTCGGCGGGCCCCACGGCCCCTACCGCCAGTCCCAGCGCGGCGAGATCTACCAGGACGTCATCGCGAAGCTCATCGAGGCCGGGCACATCTACGAGTCCTTCTCCACCGCGGAGGAGATCGCCGAGCGCCACCGCGCCGCCGGGCGCGACCCGCAGCTGGGCTACGACGGCTACGACCGCACCCTCACCGACGCCCAGAAGCAGGCCTTCCGCGACGAGGGCCGCGAGCCCACCTGGCGCCTGCGCATGCCCGACGAGGACCTCACCTTCACGGACCTGGTGCGCGGGGAGATCACCTTCAAGGCCGGCTCGACCCCGGACTACGTCGTGGTGCGCGCCAACGGCCAGCCGCTGTACACGCTGGTCAACCCCGTGGACGA
The DNA here is from genome assembly GCF_000576425.1 of Brachybacterium phenoliresistens. GTDB lineage: Bacteria > Actinomycetota > Actinomycetes > Actinomycetales > Dermabacteraceae > Brachybacterium > Brachybacterium phenoliresistens. The sequence continues at coordinate 115,666 of NZ_KK069988.1, forward strand.
TGCGCTCATGGAGATCACGCACGTGCTGCGCGGGGAGGACCTGCTCTCCTCCACGCCCCGCCAGGTGGCGCTGTACCGGGCGCTGGTGGACATCGGCGTCGCGAAGCAGGAGCCGCTGTTCGGGCACCTGCCCTACGTGATGGGGGAGGGAAACAAGAAGCTCTCCAAGCGGGACCCGGAGTCCAACCTGTTCCTCTACCGCGAGCAGGGCTTCCTGCCCGAGGGCATGGTCAACTACCTCGCCCTGCTGGGCTGGGGCTACAGCGCGGACCAGGACATCTTCTCGCGCGAGCAGCTGGTCGAGCGCTTCGACGTGGCCGATGTGAACCCCAACCCCGCGCGGGTGGACATCAAGAAGGCGACGGCCATCAACGCCGATCACATCCGCCTGCTGCCCGAGGCGGAGCTCGTCGAGCGCCTCGTGCCCTACCTGCAGGCCGCCGGCCTCGTGTCCGACCCGATCACCGAGGAGCAGCACCGCCTGCTGGCCGCGGCCACGCCGCTGGTGCAGACCCGCATGAACCTGCTCGGCGAGGCACCGGACATGCTCGGCTTCCTCTTCACGGCCGATGCCGATCTCGTCGTCCAGGAGGACGCCCTGAAGAAGCTCGGCGAGGACCCGGTGGCGGTGCTCGACCGGGCGATCAGCGAGGTCGAGGCGCTGGGGGAGGTCTCCTTCACCACCGAGGCGCTCGAGGCCGCCCTGCGCGGCGCGATCGTGGAGGACATGGGCATCAAGCCCCGCCTGGCGTTCGGGCCGCTGCGCAGCGCGATCTCCGGGCGGCGCATCTCCCCGCCGCTGTTCGAGTCCATGGAGCTGCTGGGGCGCGACTCCAGCCTGGCGCGCCTGCGCGCCCTGCGGGAGCGTCTCGCGGCCTCCTGAGCCTCCTGAGCCTCCTCAGCCTTCCTCGGCCCTCCTGGGCGGCCCCGCGGGCCCCGGTGCGCACCCTGCGCCCCGGGGCCCGCGGGCGTTCGTGCTCCGGGGAGGCGCCCGGGCCGCGGGAGGCCGTCGGAAAACCCGCTGCGACCTCGCCCGATACCCGGGTGGGGAGCGTCACAGGCGGAATGGGCCCTCTCGGTTTGATGTGTGCTCGTGGACCGTATAGAGTCATACCTCGGTACGGCACGGAACGCCGGTTCCACGAGGTGAGAGCCTCGGAGGATCGGAGCTTCGAATCGTGCTTATCACCATGGGGTATGGTGTAATTGGCAACACAACGGTTTCTGGTACCGTCATTCTAGGTTCGAGTCCTGGTACCCCAGCGCAGTTCGATCCGTCGGATTCTTCCGACGTGTCGTCCGGCCCGCGCCCCGTTCGTCTAGCGGCCTAGGACGTCGCCCTCTCACGGCGGTAACACCGGTTCAAATCCGGTACGGGGTACGAGCAGCTCTCTCGGGAGCTGCACCCGGCTTCTTCGGAGGCCATGGGTTCGCCCCGTTCGTCTAGCGGCCCAGGACGTCGCCCTCTCACGGCGGTAACACCGGTTCAAATCCGGTACGGGGTACAGAGTCAGGACCGGCATCCGCATGGATGCCGGTCCTGTTCCGTTTCCGGCATCCATCGTCTCCCGGCGATCGTTTCCCGGCGCCGGCCTCGCGCGGGCGCGGGACGAGATTCGGGAGCGGGATGAGATTCGGGAGCGGGACGAGAAAGGACCGTCCTGCACCGGGTCGCGGAGGATCCGGAGCAGAACGGTCCGTCGGAGGGGGCGGGCCGTGCGGTGCGTGGTCGGGCTCTACTCGCCGAGGACCTCGGTGCTCGCGCGGCGCAGCACGTCGGTGAGGTGGTTGGCGGAGCTGATCACGGCGGCCGCGTGGAGGCGGCCGGGCTGGCGGGTGATGCGGTCCAGCGGCCCGGAGACGCTCAGGGCGGCGACGACGCGCCCGTTGGGGCCGCGCACGGGGGCGCTCACGGAGCCGACCCCCGGCTCTCGCTCGCCGATCGACTGCGCCCAGCCGCGGCGGCGCACCGCCGAGAGCATCGTGGCGGTGAAGCGGGCGCCGTGCAGGCCCCGGTGGAGGCGGTCGGGCTCCTCCCATGCCAGCAGGATCTGCGCGGCGGAGCCGGCCTTCATGGTGATCGTGGCGCCCAGCGGGACGGAGTCGCGCAGGCCGATGGGCCGCTCCGCGGCTGCCACGCAGACGCGGTGATCGCCCTGGCGGCGGTACAGCTGCGCCGACTCCCCGGTGTGGTCGCGCAGCGCCCCGAGGACCGGGCCCGCCGCGGCGAGCAGGCGGTCCTCGCCGGCGGCCGCCGCGAGCTCGCCCAGGCGCGGGCCCAGCACGAAGCGGCCCTGCATGTCGCGGGCGACCAGGCGGTGGTGCTCGAGCGCCACGGCCAGGCGGTGCGCCGTGGGGCGGGCCAGGTCGGTCAGCTGCACGAGCTGCGCAAGGGTCGCGGGCCCGGCCTCGAGGGCACCGAGCACGATGGCGGCCTTGTCGAGCACGCCCACGCCGCTGCCGGCGTCCTCCGTCACGTGTGTGTCCATGCTCCGATATTGCCGTCTTAGTGCGTGAGACGCAAGTGCGGCGTCATGCAGACCACCCGACGATGGTCACCACGACACCCCGCTCCGCGGGCCCGACCAGGGCCTCGGGGCGGGATCACGCCCCAATGAAGATTCCTCGGCACCGCGGCCCCCGGCCCGGTCGTGCGAGGCGCGTCCGAGACGCGAGGAAGGAAGTCCGAGATGGCGGGGACGCTCGCTGAGAAGGTCTGGAACGATCATGTGGTGCGCCGCGGCGAGAACGGCGAGCCGGACCTGCTGTACATCGACCTCCAGCTCCTCCACGAGGTCACCAGTCCACAGGCCTTCGACGGGCTGCGCCAGGAGAACCGGCCGCTGCGCCGCCTGGACCAGACGATCGCGACCGAGGACCACAACACCCCCACGATCGACATCGACAAGCCGATCGCGGACATCACCAGCCGCACGCAGATCGAGACCCTGCGCCGCAACGCCGAGGAGTTCGGCGTGCGCATCCACTCCCTGGGGGACGTGGACCAGGGCATCGTCCACGTGGTCGGGCCGCAGCTGGGCCTGACCATGCCGGGCGTGACCATCGTCTGCGGCGACTCGCACACCTCCACCCACGGCGCCTTCGGCGCGCTGGCCTTCGGCATCGGCACCTCGCAGGTCGAGCACGTGATGGCCACCCAGACGCTGTCGCTGAAGCCCTTCCGGACCATGGCCATCACCGTCAACGGCACGCTGAAGCCCGGCGTGACCGCGAAGGACATCATCCTCGCGGTGATCGCGAAGATCGGCACCGGCGGCGGCCAGGGCTACGTCCTGGAGTACCGCGGCGAGGCCATCCGCGCCCTCTCCATGGAGGGCCGCATGACCATCTGCAACATGTCCATCGAGGCGGGCGCCCGCGCCGGGATGATCGCTCCGGACGAGACCACCTTCGAGTACGTCAAGGGCCGCCCGCACGCGCCGACCGGCGAGCTGTGGGACGAGGCCGTCGCCTACTGGAAGACCCTGCGCTCGGACGACGACGCGACCTTCGACGCCGAGGTCGTCATCGACGCCGACGAGCTCGAGCCCTTCGTCACCTGGGGCACCAACCCGGGCCAGGGCCTGCCGCTCTCGGCCGATGTCCCCGCCCCCGAGGACTTCACCGACGACACCTCCCGCGCCGCCGCCGAGCGGGCGCTGGAGTACATGGACCTGGTCCCCGGCACGCCGCTGAAGGACATCCGCGTCGACACCATCTTCATGGGCTCGTGCACCAACGGCCGCATCGAGGACCTGCGGGCCTTCGCCGAGGTGCTGCAGGGGCGCACCAAGCACCCCGACGTGCGGGTGCTCGTCGTCCCCGGCTCCGCGCGGGTGCGCATCCAGGCCGAGCAGGAGGGCCTGCACGAGATCTTCGAGGCCTTCGGCGCCGAATGGCGCCAGGCCGGCTGCTCGATGTGCCTGGGCATGAACCCCGACCAGCTGAAGCCCGGGGAGCGCGCGGCCTCGACCTCGAACCGCAACTTCGAGGGACGCCAGGGCAAGGGCGGGCGCACCCACCTCGTCTCCCCGATCGTCGCCGCGGCGACCGCGGTGCGGGGCACGCTCAGCTCGCCGCTGGACCTCGACCCGATCGACGTCGACTCCCGCCCCGCCGCCGCGGCCGCCGGCGAGCAGAAGACCGCCTGAGCGCGCCCGCACGGACAAGGAGACCCTGATGGACAAGTTCAGCACCCACACCGGCATCGGCGTGCCGCTGCGCCGCAGCAACGTCGACACCGACCAGATCATCCCCGCCGTGTACCTCAAGCGCGTCACCAAGACGGGCTTCGACGACGGCCTCTTCTCCGCCTGGCGCAAGGACCCGGAGTTCGTCCTGAACCAGGACGCCTACCGCTCCGGCTCCGTGCTCGTGGCGGGCCCGGACTTCGGCACCGGCTCCTCGCGCGAGCACGCCGTCTGGGCGCTGCGGGACTACGGCTTCAAGGCCGTCCTGTGCAGCCGCTTCGCCGACATCTTCCGCGGCAACGCCGGCAACCAGGGCCTGGTGGCCGCGCAGCTCGCGCAGGACGACATCGAGCAGCTGTGGAAGATCCTCGAGGAGCAGCCCGGCACGCAGGTGACCGTGGACCTCGTCTCCCAGCAGGTGCATGCGGGCGATGCGACCTTCCGCTTCGACATCGACGAGTACACCCGCTGGCGCCTCATGGAGGGCCTGGACGACATCGGCCTGACCCTGCGGCACCTGGAGGACATCGAGGCCTTCGAGGCCCGGCGCCCCGCCTGGATGCCCAAGACGCTGCCGGCGCGCATCGCCGACTGACGCGTCCCGCCGACGGACCACGGATGCGGGGGCTCCCCTCGGAGCCCCCGCATCCGCATGTCGGAAGCATCCCGATGTGCCGTGGGTCCCAGACCGCGACGGGCCCGCTCCGGTATGGTGATCCGGTCGTCGCCGGGACCTGCCCGGGGACCTTGAGCCCATTCCAAGGACGATATGACCCACACATTCCACGTGCGCGGAGGGCGTCCCCTGGACGGTGAGATCACCGTCCGCGGCGCCAAGAACCTCGTCTCGAAGGCGATGGTCGCCTCGCTGCTCGGCGAGGAGCCGAGCGTGCTCCGCTCCGTGCCGGACATCCGCGACGTGTCGATCGTCTCCGAGCTCCTGCGGATCCACGGCGTCCAGGTCGATCGCGATGCCGAGACCGGCACCATCCGCTTCGACCCCTCGGCCGTGGAGCGCGCGCACGTGGTGGACATCGACGCCCACGCCGGCAGCTCGCGCATCCCGATCCTGTTCTGCGGTCCGCTGCTGCATCGCCTGGGGGAGGCGATCATCCCCGATCTCGGCGGCTGCCGGATCGGCGACCGTCCCATCAACTACCACCTCGACGTGCTGCGGAAGTTCGGCGCGCACGTGGACAAGCGCGAGCTGGGCATCTACATCACCGCGCCCGAGGGGCTGCACGGCACCCGCATCCACCTCGAGTACCCCAGCGTCGGGGCCACCGAGCAGGTGCTGCTGACGGCGGTCCGTGCGAAGGGCGTCACCGAGCTGACCAACGCCGCGGTCGAGCCGGAGATCGAGGACCTCATCGCCGTGCTGCAGAAGATGGGCGCGATCATCTCCCTGCAGACCGACCGCACCATCACCATCGAGGGCGTGGACCGCCTGGGCGGCTTCGACCACGTGGCGATCCCGGACCGCATCGAGGCCGCCAGCTGGGCCTGCGCGGCGCTGGTGACCAAGGGCTCGGTCATGGTGCGCGGCGCCCAGCAGAAGCCGATGGCCACCTTCCTGAACGTCTTCCGCAAGGTCGGCGGCGGGATGGAGATCACCGAGGAGGGGATCCGGTTCTTCCACCCCGGCACGCCCCTGCGCTCGATCGCCGTGGAGACCGACGTCCACCCCGGGCTCATGACCGACTGGCAGCAGCCGCTGGTGGTCGCGCTGACGCAGGCCGAGGGCATCTCCATCGTCCACGAGACGGTGTACGAGAACCGCCTGGGCTTCACGAGCGCGCTGAACGACATGGGCGCCAAGATCCAGGTCTACCGCGAATGCCTGGGCGGCTCGAGCTGCCGCTTCGGCCGCAGCAACTACAACCACTCCGCCGTGATCTCCGGGGCCAAGGCGCTGCACGGCGCCGACATCACCGTCCCCGACCTCCGCGGCGGCTTCTCGTACCTGATCGCGGCGCTCGGCGCCGAGGGCGTCTCCACCATCCGGGGGATCGACCTGATCGACCGCGGCTACGAGAGCTTCCGCGACAAGCTCACGGCGCTGGGCGCCGAGTACTGGGAGGACTGAGGACCCGATGAGCGAGACCGCCCCCGACACCCGCCACAGCGCGGAGCCCGAGGTGATCGCCGCGGATCCCGCCGACAGCGCGGCGCGCGAGGGCGGCGTCGGCCACGGCGCCGCCTCCTCCCTCGCCCTGCGCGACATCCCCGTGCCGGACTACTGCGACGTGGTGATCGTCCCCACCCGCGGGGTCGACGAGCCGGACCCGCGGGTCTGGGCCGAGGCGATCTTCTCGCACGAGAACACGCCGCTGTCCAAGCGGGGCCTGCTGGCCCTGCGGGACGAGGCGGTGCGCCTGTTCGACATGGTCCCTCCGCCGCAGAAGGAGTACGTCAGCGACGAGGTCCGCGGGGGCGAGGCGCTGATCCGGGACGACGACGAGAACCTCAGCGTCCGCATCGGCGTGGCGCTGCTGCCCGGCGGAGAGCTGCTCCAGGTCACCACGGCCGTGAAGTACCGCAGCATCCGGGGACGCCTCGCCTTCGCCCCGCGGCGCCTCATGCACGCCGCGGCCGTGAACACCCTGGCCCGCCGCGCCGCCACCACCGTGCGGCGCCGGGCCGTGACCGCGGGCGGCGCCGGTGCGACCCGCTCGATCACCGCGCAGGCCGCGCGCAAGGTCGGCCACGGCGCGCAGCGCGCCATCGGTCGCGGCCCCGGCGGAACCGCAGGGGTCTGAGCATGACCCGACGTCCCCCGGAGCGGCGGGCGGGGGTCGTCATCGATCTCGCGCAGCTCGTGCTGCGCCCCCTGTCGCGGCTGCTGGCGCCGCCGACCTGGATCGGCGCCGAGAACCTGTCGGTCCAGGGGGCGGCGATCGCCTGCGGCAACCACGCCGGCCCCTGGGACGCGATCGCCTACGGCCACCTGCTGCAGGCCCACGGGATCGCCCCGCGGTTCCTGGCCAAGTCCTCCCTGTTCGCCGTGCCCGTGCTCGGGGCCCTGCTGCGCTCCTCGCGGCAGATCCCGGTCGCCCGCGGGAGCGCCCGCACGGCCGATGCCCTCTCCGCCGCCGAGGCGGCGCTGGGCCGCGGCGAGCTGATCATGCTGTTCCCCGAGGGCACGTACACCCGCGACCCCGACGGCTGGCCGATGCGGGCCCGCCTCGGGGCGGCGAGACTGGCCCTGCGCAGCGGCGCCCCGCTGATCCCCATCGCCTGCGCGGGATCGCGGGAGTTCTGGCGGCCGCGCGCGGCGCTGCCGCGCCCCCGCAGGCCCCTGACGCTGCAGGTGGGGGAGCCGTTCGCGGTCGTGCGCGCCCCGGGCGAGTCGGAGAAGCAGGCCGCCGAGCGCGTCACCGCCGAGCTGATGGCGCGGATCACGGCGATGCTGGCCGGGATCCGCGGCGAGCAGCCTCCCGCCGCGGTCCACGACCCGCGCGGCGACCACCACCGACCCGAGGAGGGACGACCATGACCGCCTTCGCGATCCTGGGGGCAGGGTCCTGGGGGTGCACCTTCGCGCTCCTGCTGGCCCGTGCCGGGCACGAGGTGACCCTCTGGGCGCGCCGCGAGGAGCTCGCCCGCGAGATCCGCGAGGAGCACCGCTGCCGCGACTACCTCGGGGCGCGGGAGCTGCCCGCGGGCATCGGCGCCAGCAGCGACATCGCCGAGGCGACGCAGGGGGCATCGGCCCTGGTCGTCGCGGTCCCGGCGCAGCGTCTGCGGGAGAGCCTGCGCGCCTGGCGCTCCGCCCCGGGGATGGACGGCGCGCTGCCGGCCGTGCCCGTGGTCTCCCTCGCCAAGGGCATCGAGCGCGGCAGCGACCTGCGCATGAGCGAGGTGCTCGTCGAGGCCGGCGGCATCGACCCGTCGCAGGTGACGGTGCTCTCGGGCCCGAACCTCGCGGCGGAGATCGCCGAGGGCCAGCCCTGCGGCAGCGTCGTCGCCGGCCACGACGAGGCCGTCGCGCAGCAGGTCGCCCGCTGGTGCCAGGGGCCGAGCCTGCGCACCTACACCTCCTCCGACGTGATCGGCGTCGAGGTCGCCGGGGCCGTGAAGAACATCGTCGCCATCGCCGTGGGCGCCGCAGCGGGGCTGGGGTACGGCGACAACACCCGGGCCAGCCTGATCACCCGCGGGCTCGCCGAGATGAGCCGCCTGGGCGTGGCGCTCGGCGGGGAGGCCGCCACCTTCGCGGGCCTGGCCGGCATGGGGGACCTCGTGGCGACCTGCGCCTCCCCGCTCTCGCGAAACCACTCCCTGGGTGCGGCGCTGGGCCGCGGCCTGGACGTGCAGGCGGCCGCCGCCGAGGTCGGACGCACCGCCGAGGGCGTGGAGACGGCCCGCGCCGTCGCGGCCCTCGCGCAGCGCCTGGGGGTGGACATGCCCATCACCCGCGCCGTCGTCGAGGTGGTCGACCACCGGGCGCGTATCGAGGATGTCACAGCGGCGTTGCTGGCCCGTCCCGTCCGGCCCGAGTGACTAGTCTCGTCCCATGACCACGACCATCGCCCTCCTGTTCGGCGGCCGCAGCGGCGAGCACGGCATCTCCTGCGTGACCGCCGGCGGCATCCTCGGCGCGATCGACCGCAGCCGCTACGACGTGATCGCCGTGGGCATCACCCGGGACGGTCGCTGGGTGCACGTCTCCGACGACCCGGAGGCCTGGACCCTGGTCGACGGGAAGGCCCCGGAGGTCTCCGGCACCGGCCCGGAGGTGCTGCTTCCGCCGAGCGCCGTCGGCCCGGGGGAGAAGGTCGCCCTGCGCGTGATCCGCGAGGACCGGGTCGAGCCCCTCGCCGAGGTCGACGTGGTCCTGCCGCTGCTGCATGGGCCGTACGGGGAGGACGGCACCGTCCAGGGCGCCCTCGAGCTGCTGGACATCCCCTACGTGGGCAGCGGCGTGCTCGCCTCCGCGCTGTGCATGGACAAGGGCGCCACCAAGGCGGCGCTCACCCGCGCCGGCATCCCGACGGCCCGCGCCGTGACCATCGACGAGGACCGCTGGGCGCGCGAGGCCCACCACGTGACCGAGACGGTGGCCCGCACCCTCGAGCTGCCCTGGTTCGTCAAGCCGGCCCGCGCCGGCTCCTCCCTCGGCGTGACCAAGGTGAGCGATCTCGCGCAGCTCGAGCACGCCGTGAAGACCGCCTTCGCGGAGGATCCCCGCATCCTCATCGAGGAGGGCGTCAGCGGCCGCGAGGTCGAGTGCGCCGTGCTGCAGGCGGCTGCGGGGGAGGAGCCCCGCACCACCATCCCCGGGGAGGTGCGCATCGGCGAGGACCTCGACTTCTACGACTACGAGTCCAAGTACTTCGGCAAAGGCACCGTGGAGATCCAGGTCCCCGCGCAGCTCAGCGACGCCGTCCTCGAGGAGATCCGCGACATCGCCGCGCGCGCCTTCCAGGTGCTGCGCCTCGAGGGACTGGCCCGGGTCGACGTGTTCGTCGCGGCGGACGGCGCGATCCTCGTCAACGAGGTCAACACGATGCCCGGCTTCACCCCCTACTCGATGTTCCCGGTGCTCTGGGAGAACATGGGGCTCGAGTACAGCGGACTGATCACCGAGCTCGTCGAGCAGGCCCGCACCCGTCGCATCGGCCTGCGATGACCTCGCCCTGCGGCCGGCTCACGGCACGAGGGCGATCAGCTCCTGCCCGCCGGTGAGCTCGGGGTCGGTGTAGCCGACCTCCGCGATCCGGGTCCCCGCAGGGACGTCGACGGTCACCTCGAGCGTCACGGTCGCCCCCGGCGCGAACCCGGCGGAGTCCGTGGTGAACGACAGCACCCGGACCGGGTGCAGGGCCCCGTCGCCGTCGCGCACCGTGATCGCGTCGATGCTCGGCTCGATGACGCTCCCGCCGTGGTTGGTCATGTCCACGTGCACCGTGACCAGCACCCCGTTCTCCGGGGTGATGACCGTGCCGGCAGCGGTCTCGATCCGATCCACCTCGACGACATCGGTGACCACGAGCTCCACCTCCGCCGCGCCGACGACGGCAGGCTCGGTGGCGGTCGCCTCATCGGCCCCGGGGTCGGGGTCCCGGTCGGGCGAGGGGACCGGGTCAGCGGTCGCGGCGGGATCGGTGGTCGGGTCCGGGACGGCCGCCGCCTCCTCCGGGTCCTCGGTCACCGGGGCGGCGGGAGGACGGGTGCTGGTGACCGTCTCCTGGTCTCGCAGCGTCGTCCAGACCCCGTAGCCGGCGGCTCCCAGCCCCAGCGCTCCCACCAGCATCACCGCGCACGCCCCGGCGAGGCACCAGCCCGCGCGACCGGTCGTCGTCGGGCCCGGCGCCCCCTGCGGGGACGGGCCGAGGGAGCCGCCGCCCGGGCCCGGCTCCGACCCGCCGACGTCGGAAGGCCTCGGCGTGCTCATGGACGATCTCCTTCAGGGCGGGGGCGGGGGCGGGGGACCGATGCGATCATGCGGCGTCGCCGGGGCCGATGCAGCGCGACGTCGCGGGGATCGCGGAGATGAGCTGCGTGAACTCCAGGGGCACGGCGGAGGGCTGGTCCGGCGCGACCGAGCGCGGCACCGAGATGTCGATGGCGGGCACCCGGCCGAAGCTGGTGAACAGGACGATGCCGTCCTCCTCGCGGACGATCCAGTCGACCTCGCGGCCGGAGGAGTCGGCCAGGGTCGTGCACAGATCGGTCGTCGGCCCCGGCGGCGTCACCCCGCAGCGCAGGACGATCGTGTCCTCCCCGGTGCCCCAGGCCAGGGTCCCCTGGCTGTCGGTCTCGTGCAGCGGCTGGCCGAGCATCTGCTGCGGCGCACCGACGACGATGTCCGCGCAGGCGGGGTCCGCCGCATCGGGCCCGGCCGGGACCGTGGTCGCGCCGCAGGCGGCGAGGACGGGGGCCAGCAGGGCCAGGGCGGCCAGGGCGGAGAGGCGGGGTCGGACGAGGCGCACCCTCCGAGCGTACCGGGCCCGCCTGGGGCACACTTCTCCTATGCCCTCCATCGCTCACCTGCACGAATCCGGACTGCTCGCGGCGATCCTCCCGCACTTCGCCCAGGGCGGCGACGTGGAGGTCGGCCCCGGCGACGACGCCGCGGTGGTGCGCCTGCCCGGCCCGCGCCTGGTGATCACCACCGACTCCCTCGTCGAGGGCCAGGACTTCCTGCTCCCCGCGACGCGGCCGGCATGGATCGGCGCCAAGGCCGCCGTGCAGAACCTCGCGGACGTCGCCGCCATGGGGGCGCGGCCCCGCGCCGTCGTGGTCGCGCTGAACGCCCCCGAGTCCACGGACCTCGCCGTGCTCGAGGGCATCAGCCGCGGTCTCGCCCAGCGCTGCGGCCGACATGGCACGAGCGTGGTGGGCGGCGACCTCGGACGCTCCGAGCAGCTGACGATCACCGTCACCGCCGTCGGGGCCCTCGAGGGGGACGCCCCGGCCGTCCAGCGCTCCGGGGCGCGGGCAGGGGACGTGCTCGCGATCGGCACCGAGCAGCTCGGGCGCAGCGCGGCCGGTCTCGCGCAGCTGCTCGCCGGGGACCACGCCGGGCAGCACGTGCCCTGGCACAACGCCCCCGATCCCGACCTGTCCCTCGGCTGGGGCACCGGCCGCACCGCGCACGCCATGATGGACCTCTCCGACGGCCTGGTCCGCGACGGAACCCGTCTCGCCCAGGCCAGCGGCGTCCTGCTGGACCTGGACCGCGAGGCACTCGCGGCCGATGCCGCCGCCCTCGACGGCGCCGCCGCGCAGCTCGGCGCCGACGCCTGGGACTGGGTGCTGCACGGCGGCGAGGAGCATGCCATGCTCGCCGCCTTCGCGCCCGGCAGCGTCCCGCCCGGCTTCCGGGCCATCGGGACCGTCAGGGAACGACCCGCGGCAGCGACGCCCGCGGTGCTCCTGGACGGTGCGGAGATCCCCGGCGAGGGCTGGGACCACTTCGCCTGATCCACCGGTCCGGTCGCCCTTCGTCCCCATCCCGTCGTCCCCATTCGGCGTCGGTGCGCTGTGGAGCGTCTGCGCATCCGGATAAGGTCGAGCCGTGGTCGCGCCGATCAGCGGGGGGACCGATCACGAGACAGGGGCAGGGATGTTCGGGCACGTCAGCAATCGCACCATGGACCGCCGGCCGATCGCGGGGGAGAGCCGGCCGATCGTCAGGGAGAGCGGGGCGCCGGGGCCCCGAGCACATCGATCGGGGGCTCTGCTGGTCTCCTCGCTGGCGCTGCTCCTCGCCGCCTGCGGTCCCGGTGCGGAGCCGGTGACGACGCCGACCGCGGCCGGCACTGCGGAATCCGCGCAGACGGAGCCGGCACCGAGCGCGCCGTCCGACGCCGGCGGCGCCGAGGCGTCGCCGAGCAGCACGGCGGCCGGACCGAGCGCGCCGGAGAGGACACCGGAGGGCCGACGCTGCTCCGAGAAAGCCGGCTGGGCGCTCGTCATCGCCCAGGGGGACGTCCCGTGCGAGGAGGCGACGAAGGTCATGTTCGCCTACGAGCGCGACGCGGAGCCGGCGCCGGGACGAGTGCCCGGCGAGGACCTCGAGGTCGACGGGTGGGCCTGCGAGCCGATCCTCTTCGCGAGGATGGGCTACGAGCCCGACACCTACTCCTCGCGGTGCGAGAAGGACGGTGCGGCGATCATGACGATCGAAGCCGCGACCGAGCTCCCGTCCGACGGACCCATCGTCACGCCGACGGGTCGTTCGACCTCGGGCTACGGCCGCAAGGAGGTCCAATGGGGCTTCATCTCCCCGAGCGGGACCTGGAGCTGCGCGATCATCGACAATCCGACGAACGACCCGGGTGACGGCCTCAGGCCGGGAGTCGAGTGCGAGGGACACAAGGACATTCCGGGGACGTCCGTGCTGGCGGACGGAGGAGCCATGATCGAGGCGAACGGCGTCGCGATGCGGGCCGACTCCCCGCCGGAGCCGATCAGCGCCGCCGAGAAGCTCATCGACCCCGAGAACACCTTCGTCCCGCTGGAGTACGGCCAGATCCTCTATGCGCGGGGCGCCGCGTGCACGGTCGACCAGGAGCGGGGCGTGACGTGCACGCAGGACGGCCATTCGTTCACCGTCTCCTTCGTGCACGGATTCGAGGGCAGCTGAGCGGCCATCGGCCGCGCCGTGGTCGCGCATCCCGGCCCGCCCCACGCGGTGTTTCCGAGGAGTAGCCTGATCAGGTTCCCATCCGACCCCGTTCCCGGGAGGCGACCCCATGCCCATCACCGTGAAGGCCCTGCAGAAGACCGGCCCTGACGAGCAGTTCCGCGTGGCCCAGATCGAACGTCGCGACCCGCGGCCCGACGATGTCGTCATCGACATCAAGGCCGCCGGAATCTGCCACAGCGACATCCACACCATCCGCAACGAGTGGGGCGAGGCGCACTTCCCGCTGACCGTCGGCCACGAGATCGCAGGCGTCGTCTCGGCCGTCGGCAGCGCCGTGACCGACTTCGCCGTCGGCGACCGCGTCGGCGTGGGCTGCATGGTCGACTCCTGCGGCACCTGCGAGTCCTGCGTCGCCGGCCAGGAGCAGGACTGCCTCAACGGCAATGTCGGGACCTACAACTCGACCGATGTCGACGGCACCATCACCCAGGGCGGCTACGCCGAGAAGGTCGTGGTCGACCGCCGGTTCGTGTGCCGCATCCCCGACGGGCTGGACTTCGACGTCGCCGCACCGCTGCTGTGCGCGGGCATCACCACCTACGCGCCCCTGGCGCGCTGGGGCGCCGGCGAGAAGGTCGCCGGCCGTGCCAAGAAGGTCGCCGTGCTGGGCCTGGGAGGCCTCGGCCACATGGGCGTGCAGATCGCCGCCGCCATGGGCGCCGACGTCACGGTCCTGTCCCGCAGCCGCAAGAAGGAGCAGCTGGCCCTGGACCTCGGGGCCGGTCGGATGCTCGCCACGAGCGAGGACGGCTTCTTCGAGGCGCATCGCGGGGAGTTCGACCTGATCCTCAACACGATCAGCGCCGACATCCCGGTGGATTCCTACCTGCGCCTGCTCGCGCCCCACGGCGTGATGGCCGTGGTCGGCCTGCCGCCCGCCCCGCAGACCCTCGGCTTCGGCTCGCTGATCGGCGGCGGCAAGGTGCTGGCCGGCTCCAACATCGGCGGCATCGCCGAGACCCAGGAGATGCTCGACTTCTGCGCCGAGCACGGCATCGCGGCGCAGATCGAGACGGTCGGCATCGACGAGGTCGATGCCGCCTACGACCGCGTCGTCGCCGGCGAGGTCTACTTCCGCGTGGTCATCGACACCGCCACCTTCGAGGGTGCCGAGCCCGTCGCGGTCTGACCGCGCATCGCGGAGCGCGGTCGCGACGCATCTGCGCGCACCGCGCTCCCGCCGGCGCCGTCCCGCCTCGGGAGGAGCGCGTGACGTGGTCGCCTCGAACACGAGCGGAATGATCCCGTCGCTTCCTCGCCGGGAAGCGACGGGATCACTCCGCTCGTTGTCGTAGCGACGGAATCACTCCGCTCGATCCGGTCGCGACGGAATCACTCCGCTCGATCCGGTCGCGACGGGATCATCCCGCTCGATCCGGTCGCGACGGGATCATCCCGCTCGATCCGGTCGCGACGGGATCGCTCCGTCCGATGCCGCTGCGACCACGTCGCCTCGCCCGATCGGCGCTCGCCGTGCTGCGGCAGGGTCGTACAAGCCCCGGTGCGGAACAGGGAATTCTGCGCGTTAGAGAATCTACAGCAAATAAGTGCTGTTCATGACCCCCCAGAGGCGAGTGTCGAGCCCTGCTCGCGATGGCGGTGCGGAAGCTCGCAGGTCCGGGAGAGGGGCAGGAGCGGGCCCTCTGCGGCGCCAGGCACAGCGAAGCGCCCCCGTCCCGAAGGACGAGGGCGCGTGCGCGATGCGGTCAGTCGCAGGTCAGGCGCCGAGCTTGGCGACCTTGCCGGCCTTGATGCACGAGGTGCAGACGTTGACCCGCTTGCTCGTACCGTTGATCACGGTGCGCACGGACTGGATGTTCGGGTTCCAGCGGCGCGAGGTGCGGCGGTGCGAGTGGGACACGCTCTTGCCGAAGCTCGGGCTCTTGGCGCAGATGTCACACGTGGAAGCCACTGTTGTCTCCTGAGAAATCGAATGATCGGTGGTGCCTCGTCGCCGGACGGCGGGGGGCTGCCTGCCCAGCAGGCGCGCAAGGCAACCCCAGAACTATATCCCCTCGACCGGTGGGAGCGAAGTGCGGCGGCCGGACACGGCCTGTGGATTCAGACACAGGGTCGGTGCCGGGTGGCACGATGGAGCGGACGTCCTCGCCGGTCGGCGGGCACATCACCACGATACGCCGCCGCCCGCCGCGAGCAGAGGGGAGAGACATGGCCACGCCGCCGCGCCGGGGACAGCCGCGCCGGGAGCAGCTGGACGACCCGCTGCTCGAGCACGAGTTCTACACCCTGATCGGTGATCAATGGAGGGAGCACCGCTCGGGCAGGGGAGACGTCCCCCTCGAGGAGGTGCTCGAGGGCAAGCTGCTCACCACCGCGCGCAAGCTCGACCCGCGCCATCTCGACGACCTGCTGCGGATCCTCCCGCGCCGCTACGTCGTCCCCGGCCCCGTGCACTCGCTGCACGCACTGCGCGAGGGCGACGACGTGAGCGTCCTGGTCGAGGTGGTCGGCGCGAGCGATCGGCGGATGCGGAGCCGTCCCGGCTCGATCCTCGAGGTGGTGGTCTCCGATGGTCGCGACACGCTGACGCTGACGTTCTTCCTGTCCAAGGAGCACCTGGTCGCCTGGCACCGGCAGCGGCTGAGCCCCGGCCGGCGGATCGTCGTCTTCGGGACGGTCTCCTTCCGCCCCGACAAGTTCCGCACCTCCTCGGACGCGGGCGAGCCCCAGATCGTCCATCCCCGCTATGTGCTGGTCGACGACGAGGCCTCCTATCGGGAGGCGATGGTGCCGCTGCCGATCTACCCGCTGCGGCGCAGCGCCACCCAGCAGACCATGCAGGAGGCGTTCCGCGCCGCGGTCGACAGCGCCGGCCTGCTGATCCCCGCGATCCCGGAGCGGATCCGCCGCGCCCGAGGCCTGGATCCCCTCGCCGACGCCATGCGCCTGGTGCACACGCCGCGCTCCCTCGAGGACGTCTCCCGGGGTCGGGAGACGCTGCTGTTCGAGGAGGCGCTGGTCCTGCAGACGATCTTCGCCCTGCGCCGCGCGCTGGACGCGCGCACCCCGGCGCCGCCCCTGCCCGCAGGGGGATCGCGTGCCCGGCTGCTCGATGCCCGCCTGCCCTTCGAGCTGACCGCGGGCCAGCGCGCCATCGGCGAGGACCTTGCCGCCCACCTGGGCCGGGACCATCCCACCAACGTCCTGCTGCAGGGAGACGTGGGCTCGGGCAAGACGGTGATCGCCCTGCGCGCCATGATGCAGGCCGTCGACGCCGGCCATCAGGCGCTGCTGCTGGCGCCCACCGAGGTCCTCGCCGAGCAGCACCATCGGACCATCACGACGCTGCTGGGCGATCTGGGCCGGGCCGGGCAGCTGGACGCCCATCCGGAGGCGACGGCGGTGCGCCTGCTCACCGGCTCCAGCCGGACCGCCCAGCGCCGCCGCACGATGCTCGACATCACCAGCGGGGAGGCGGGGATCGTCATCGGCACCCATGCCCTGCTCTCGGAGAGCGTCGAGTTCGCCTCCCTGGCGCTCGTCGTGATCGACGAGCAGCAGCGCTTCGGCGTCGATCATCGCCGGCGGGTCCGGGCCAAGGGAGCGGCGGGGCGCAGCCCGCACGTGATCGTCATGACCGCGACGCCGATCCCACGCACCGCCGCCCTCGCTGTCGTCGGGGACCTCGATGTGCTCTCGCTGCGCGAGTCCCCGGGCGGCCGGCCCGGGGTGACGTCGTTCGTCGTCCATGAGCGCCGGCCGGCGTGGGAGGCGCGGATGTGGCAGCGGGCCGCGGAGGAGGTCGCCGCGGGGCGGCAGGTCTTCGTGGTGTGCCCGCACATCGAGGAGGAGCCCGCGGCAGGCTCCTCGCGCCGCCGCGGGCGCGGTGACGCTCCGGCGCCCCTGTGGTCGGCGCTGTCGGCCGAGCCCGCGCCGGAGGGCGAGGAGGAGGCGCCCCCGCGCGGAGTGGTGGAGACCGCGGCCCGTCTGGCGCAGCGCCCCGAGCTGGCGGGCCTGCGCATCGGCATGCTGCACGGCCGCCAGAGCGCCGAGGAGAAGCAGGAGACGATGGCGAGGATGGTCGAGGGCCGTCTCGACATGCTCGTGGCCACGACGGTGATCGAGGTGGGCGTGGACGTCCCCAACGCCGCGGTGATGATCGTCCTGGACGCCGAGCGGTTCGGCGTGTCCCAGCTGCACCAGCTGCGCGGGCGCATCGGCCGCGGGGAGCACCCGGGCATCGCCTTCCTCGCCACCCGCACCGAGGAGGGCTCGCCCGCCTCGCAGCACCTGTCCCGGGTCGCGGCCACGCACGACGGCTTCGAGCTCGCCGAGCTCGACCTGGAGCACCGCGGCGGCGGCGACCTCGTCGGCGAGGAGCAGTCCGGTCTCGGCCGCACGCTGCGCTATCTGGACGTGGTCCGCGATGTGCGGCTGATCGAGCAGGCGCGCGCCGACGCCGAGGACATCGTCGCGGCCGATCCGCGCCTCGAGGGCGAGCCGCAGCTCGCACGCGCCGTCGAGGAGCGGCTGCGCGACGCCGACCCGAACGTCGAGAGGAGCTGAGATGCCCCGCATCATCGCCGGGACCCTCGGGGGCCGGACCATCCCCGGTCCGCCCGGGAAGGGCACCCGCCCCACCAGCGACCGCGTCCGCGAGGCGCTGTTCTCCCGGCTGGAGGGATGGGGTGCGATCGCGGACGCCCGCGTGCTGGACCTGTACGCCGGCACGGGCGCCCTCGCCTTCGAGGCCCTCTCGCGCGGCGCGGACAGCGCCCTGCTGGTGGAGATGCACGCCCCCACGGCGCGACGGCTGCGCGAGACCGCCGCGGGTCTGGGGCTCGCCCCGCGATGCGAGGTGCGCGCGGGCCGGGCCGAGCAGGTCGCCGCGCAGCTGGCCGCCGCAGCGACCGCGCCCGAGGTCCGCGCCTCCCTGGTGTTCCTGGACCCGCCCTACGACCTGCCGACGGAGGACCTCGAGCAGATGCTGCAGACGCTCCGCCCCGCCCTGCGCGAGGACGCGCTGGTGGTGATCGAGCGCTCGAGCCGCAGCCGCCCCGTCGCCTGGCCCGAGGACTGGACGGACGACGGCACCAAGAGCTACGGGGAGACCATCCTGCAGTACGGCGGCCCGTCCTAGACGCATCCGCCGCGGGATCGATGGCGGCCTCGTGAGGCGCCCGGGGCCCTTGCCGACGGAACGCCTGCCCCATAGAGTGAACATCTGTTCATTCCTTGGAGGTGCGATGCCGCGGACGCCCGCCCAGAACGACGTGCTCCGCGCTGCGACGCAGGAGGCGATCGAGACCGCAGCCGTCCGGGTGTTCGCGCGGCATGGCTTCGCCGCCGCCTCCATGCGGCAGATCGCCGCGGAGGCCGGGCTCAGCATCGGCTCGATCTACCGCCACCACGCCAGCAAGGAGCAGCTCTTCGAGCACCTCCTCGCACAGGCGTCGACCGGCCTCGTCGCCGCCGCGGAACGCCTCGCAGGGGAGGGGCCGCCCCTCGCGCTGGTCCGGGACTTCACGACCACCTTCCTCGACGATCTGGCGGGCGAGCACGGCGGGAGGGAGTTCTTCCTGGTGATCAACCAGGCCGTCCTCACCGACACGCCGCCCGGTGCGGCACGCCGCCTGGCCCGCGCGCAGCGGAGCCTCTGGAGCGCCTTCGCGCAGCTCGTGCGGCGCGGGCAGGGCAGCGGCGAGTTCGCCTCCGGAGACGCCGAGCAGACCACCGCGCACTACTGCGCGATGCTGTCGGGCATCGCGACCATGCGGCAGGTCATGGGCGACGGGGCCGATGCGCCCGACGTCGACATCGTCCTCCGCCTTCTCACCGGAGGGCAGCACCCATGATCGAGATCCGCCGGGCCGACGAGCTGGGGGAGGACGCGCGGCGCGCCGCGGCGGACGTCCTGGTCCGCGGCTTCGCCGAGGACTTCGCCTACTTCTCGAAGGACCCGCAGGTGCTGGGCGACGCCTTCGCACACATGCTCCTGCCCGAGCGCTTCCACGTCGCGCTCGTGGACGGCGCGCCGGCGGCGATCGCCTCGGTGACCGTGGGCGACCAGGAGTGCTTCGCCCCCGACCGCCGGACCTTCCAGCGCCGGCTCGGGCCGTGGCACGGCCTGGTGAGCTACCACATCGTGCGCAGCCAGTTCCTCGGCGCCCATCCTGAGGCGCGGCCGGGCCTGGCCGAGATCGGGTTCGTCACGACCGCCCCAGCCTTCCAGGGACGTGGGGTCGCCACCGCGCTGATGGAGGAGCTGCTGCGCCTGCCGTACGAGGAGTTCGTCCTGCGCGACATCAAGGACACCAATGCGCCCGCGCTGGGCCTCTACCGGAAGGTCGGCTTCGAGGAATCGGCCGCCCGCCCGGTGCGGTTCGCCCGATGGGCCGGCTTCTCGTCCTACATCTCGATGACGTGCCGTCCCGCGGAGCGCCGACAGGCCGCGGACGTGTCTCCCGACCCCCGCTGATGACCGTGCCGATGTCCGGCGGCCGCGCCGGAGCACCGACGAGGTCCGGCACCCCGCTGCGACTCGCCCGACATCGACTGTCGAGGCGGCACTGCTCCGTCTGCCGTCCTCGCGCGTCTGCGATCAGCTCAGGGCCCGCCCTCGAGCGCGGCTCGGATCTCTGCGGCGTGAGCGTCGAGTTCTGAGCGCTGGGGGTTCGATCCCCATCTGGCCTCGATCGTGAAGCCGTCGCCCTCGAAGCGCGGGAAGACATGCAGGTGCGAGTGGAGCACCTCCTGGAACGCGGCTTAACCGTCGGCATAGAACAGGTTCACGCCGTCGCATCGGAGCGATGACTGTCGAAGAGCGCCCGCCACCGATCGGGCCACCAGGAACATCTCGGCTGCGATGTCCTCGTCCAGATCTGCCAGCGTCGGCAGATGAGCTCTGGGCACGACCAGGACGTGACCTGGCGTGACCGGGTCTGCGTCCAGGAACGCCAGGACAGTCGCCGACTCGAGCACCACGGAAGCATCGAGCTCCCGTGCAGCGATCCGGCAGAAGACACAGCCGTCGGTGGTCATCGACCGATGATGGCACGCGGGTATGTCGCAGGTCGGCGTGTCGCCGCAGGAAAGCACGCCTCGATGAGAACCGGTGTCACCCCGGGGCGTCGCCCCGCGCCTGCGGAACCGCGTCCGCGCCCGATCAGCCCCAGGCCGAGGCGTCGGTGAGGCAGAACGGGTGGCCGGCCGGGTCCAGCAGGACGATCCAGGTGCTGCCCGGCTGCTGCACGGGGCGCGTCGCCCCGAGCTCCACGCAGCGGGCCGCGGCGGCCTCGAGGTCCGTCACGGCGAGGTCGAGGTGGTACTGCTTGAGGCCCGCGTCCGGCCAGGCCGGCGGCTGGAAGTCCGGGATCCGGCCGATGCCCAGGGCGCTGCTGGGTCCGGTGAGCATGGCGTAGTCCTCGTCCTGGTAGGAGATCGGCCATCCCAGGACGCCATGCCAGAACGCCGCCATCGGTGCGGTCTCGGCGGCATCCAGGGTCATCATGGCGAGCCGGGCGACCGGGTCGGGGGACGAGGCGGCCTCCTGCGAGGCGGCGTCCTGCGGGGCGGCGTCGGCGGGGGTGGTCGTGTCATCGGCAGGTGCGGTGTTCATGCCTGCCAGACTTCCACCATGGCCGAGCCGATGGATTGGACGAAGACGACACCCGAGCACATGTACGGCCATGTGCTGGGACCCGAGGAGTTCCGCGCCCGCACCCGATACGACTTCGCGCCGCCCGATCCGCGCCTGGCCCGCTGGGTCGAGCGCTACTGGTCGGTGCGCTGGGAGCTCGGCGAGGACGAGATCTTCCCGGTGGTCACCGTCGACGAGCCGTCGATCAACCTCACGCTCGAGCGCGGCGGCGTGGCCCGCGCGGGCACCGACGGCGCCGGCACCTGGATCACCGGTCCCGTCTCCCGGGAGCTGTTCCAGGTGTCGCTGCTGGGCACCGGCAGCGTGGTCGGGGTGAAGCTGCGCATCGGCGGAGCCGCAGCGCTCGTGCCCGCCGCGCGGATGCCCCGGGACCTGCGGCCCCTGAGGGACCGGACGATCCCGGCCGCGGACTGGTTCGGCGAGGACCTCCCGCCGGCGGACCTGCCCGAGGACGCCGTCCGCGCCGCCGGGATGCTGGATGCCTGGCTGCTGGCGCGCGAGCCCCGCGACCCCGATGGCTACGAGGAGCTCCTCGGGATCCTCGCGCTGCTCGAGCGCAGCGAGATCAGCCGCCTGTCGGAGCTCGAGGACCGGGCCGGCATCGGCGCCCGCTCGCTGCAGCGCATGTTCGACCGGCACGTCGGCATCGGCCCCAAGCGGATGCTGATGCGCTCGCGGGTGATGGACGCCGTCGCCGCCATCGACCGCGGGGACCCCCGCGAGATCCCCGCGCTCGCCCAGGATCTCGGCTGGTTCGACCAGTCCCACTTCATCCGCGACTTCCGCGCCGTCACCGGGCGCACGCCGGCACGGTACGCCGCCGCGACCCGCGACGCGGCCCGGGCGGGCACGGGCCCGGCGTCCCCGGGGACGGCCGCCGGCGGCGATACCCTCGAGCCATGACCACGGACGCGACGCAGCAGACGCGCCTGGACGACCTCTCCTGGCCCCAGCGCACGGACCGCCTGGAGATCCGGCCCGGCCGCCCGGAGGACGCCGCCGCCATCTGGCCCTGGTACCGGCGCCCGGAGGTGCAGGAATGGACCACCGTGCTGCCCACGGACGAGGCCGCCCACCAGGAGCGCTGGCTCGAGCTGCTGGACAGCTCCGTCGTCGGCCTGCACGAGGACGAGATCATCGCCGTCGGCAAGATCCACCGGCAGCCCCCGTGGTCCCAGGCCGATGTCGCCGCGCAGGCCCGCGGCCTCGAGGCGGAGCTCGGCTGGGTGCTGGACCCCGCCCACCAGGGCCGGGGGCTGGGCACGGAGTTCGCGGCGGCCCTGCTCGAGATCGCCTTCGACGGGCTGGACGTGCGCCGCGTGCAGGCGGTGTGCTTCGCCGACAACACCGCCTCCTGGCGCATCATGGAGCGCATCGGCATGCGGCGCGAGGCGTGGGAGCGCGAGAGCTCCCTGCACCGCAGCGGGCGCTGGCTGGACGCGCTGACCTACGCCCTGCTCGCCTCCGAGTTCTACGATCCCGCGGCACCGGGAGGCCCGGCGGGGACGCCGGGCGACGGTGCCGACGACTAGGCTTGCTCCATGAGCCAGTCGACCGTCGTGCTGCCCGGCAGCTTCGACCCCTTCACCCTGGGCCACCTGGACCTCGTGCGGCGCGCCGCCGCGCTCGGGCACGACGTGATCGTGGCGGTCTCCCACAATCCCAGCAAGAAGGGCCTGCTGGACCTCGACCAGCGCCGCGCCGTGATCGACGAGACCCTGGCGGCGGAGGGCCTGGACGGCGCCGTCCGCTCCCAGGCCCTTCCCCGCGGGCTGCTGGTCGACTTCTGCCGGGAGGTCGGGGCCGGCGCCGTGGTCCGCGGGCTGCGCTCCCAGCTCGACCTCGCCTACGAGGAGCAGATGGCCCGGATGAACCGGCACCTCGCCGGCATCGACACCCTCTTCCTCCTCACCGACGCCGCGCTGTCGCACATCTCCTCGAGCCTCGTGCGCGAGGTGGCGCAGCTCGGGGGAGACGTCGACGACATGCTCCCGCCTGCGGCAGCCCGCGCGATCCGCGCGGCCGTATCCTGACCGTCGGCCCCGCGGGCCCCGCCCGCGCCGAACCGCGCCCCGACCCGAACAGGAGCACCCCGTGACACCTGCACCCACCGGCTCCGCAGGCCCTGCGTCTGACCTCCGCCTCGAGGTCGTCGACCTGATCGGCCGCCCCGGAGCGCACCGTCCCTACGAGCGCACCGCCCGGGCCACCGGCGAGGAGGGCTCGCTGGCCATGCGCGTGCCCGCCGGCGACCCCATCGAGGTCTCCGGGCAGATCGAGTCCGTCGTCGAGGGCCTCTACGTCTCCGGAACCGTCCAGGCGCACCTGGTCGGCGAATGCTCCCGCTGCCTCGACCCGGTCGAGGAGGACGTCGACGCCCGCCTCGACGAGCTGTTCACCTACCCCGAGAAGGTCCCCGCCGGCGCGGAGGAGGACGACATCGTCACCCTCGACGGCGACGAGATCGACCTCGCCCCGCTGGTCCACGACACCCTCGCCGTGAACGCCGCCGAGCGCCCCCTGTGCCGCCCCGACTGCCCGGGCCTGTGCGCCCAGTGCGGCGCCCGCCTCGAGGACGACCCGGACCATCACCACGAGGTGATCGACCCGCGCTTCGCCGCCCTCCAGGGACTGTTCGAGGACGAGGACGCGGACGGCGATCCGGGCACGGGCACGCGCGGGGACGCCTGAGATGGCCCGGCGCCGCCGCTCCACCCCGGCCGCCGACGCCGAGGTGCTCCTGGCGAGCCTCCCGCTGGACGGCGCCCAGGCCGCGGACCTGCGCGAGTCCGGGCTGCTGGACCTGGCCCTGACGCACCGCTCCTTCGCCTACGAGAACGACCTGGCCACGCACAACGAGCGCCTCGAGTTCCTGGGCGACGCGGTGCTGCAGCTCGCCGCCACCGAGGAGCTGTACACCGTGCACCCGACGCTGCCCGAGGGGGACCTCGCGCGGCGCCGCGCCGCGACGGTCAACACCCGGGCCCTCGCGCTCATCGCCCGGCGCATCGACCTCGGCGCCTACGTGAAGCTGGGCCGCGGGGAGGACCTCTCCGGTGGCCGGGACAAGGCCTCGATCCTCGCCGACACCACCGAGGCCGTGATCGGCGCGGTGCACCTGGCGTGCGGGCAGAACGTCTCGCGCCGCTTCGTGCTCGAGCTGCTGCGCCCCCTGCTGGAATCCGACGAGGTGCTCGAGGCCGGCTACGACTTCAAGACCCGCCTGCAGGAGATCGCCGCCGAGACGGGGCTCGTGCCCAAGTACGTCATCACCGACTCCGGCCCCGAACACGAGCGGATCTTCACCGCCACCGTGACCGTCCCCGGGATCGTCACCGCCAGCGGCGACGGCGCCTCCAAGAAGGACGCCGAGCTGCTGGCGGCTCAGCACGCCGTGCGCACCGTCCTCGCCGAGCGCGGCGAGCCGCTGCTGCCCAAGGGCTGAGGCATGCCCGAGCTGCCCGAGGTCGAGGTGGTCCGCCGGGGCCTGGCCCCGCACGTCATCGGCCGCACGATCGCCGAGGTCGAGGTGCTCGAGCCGCGGGCCGCGCGCCGCCACGCGGGCGGTCCGGCGGATCTCGTCGATCAGCTGCGCGGCGTGCGCGTGGCCGCCCTCGTGCGGCGCGGCAAGTTCCTGTGGTGGCGCCTCGAGGACGCCGGCGGCGAGGACCTCGGCGTCGCGCTCATGACGCATCTGGGCATGAGCGGGCAGCTGCGGGTCCGCGGGGCCGACGCACAGAGCGACGCCGCGTCGTCGGATGCCGTGGCCGCCTCCAGCGGGCCGCGCCCCGACCCGCTGCGCCACCGCCGCATCACCCTGCGCCTGGACGACGGCACCCTCGTCGACTTCATCGACCAGCGGATCTTCGGCGGGCTCTGGACCTCGCCGCTGGTCACGGCATCCGATGGGCAGGCCGCCGGGATGGGCGGGGACGACGCCCTGCTCCCCGCGGACGCCGCGCACATCGGCCGTGACCTGCTGGACCCCGCGATCGACCTCGAGGCCGTCGCCGCGAGGATCCGCGCCCGCAGCGCGAGCGTGAAGTCCCTGCTGCTGAACCAGGAGATCGCCTCCGGGATCGGCAACATCTACGCCGACGAGGGCCTCTGGGAGGCGCGGGTCCGCTATGACACCCCCGGGTCGCGCGTCAGCCGCGCCCGGACGCTGGCGCTGCTCGAGGCCACCGCCGCCGTGATGCGCCGCGCGCTCGAGGTCGGCGGGACGAGCTTCGATGCGCTGTACGTGAACGTGGACGGGCGCAGCGGGTACTTCGCCCGCTCGCTGTCGGCCTACGGACGGGAGGGGGAGCCGTGCCCCCGCTGCGGGACGGCGATCCGACGGGTGTCCTTCATGAACCGGTCCAGCCACTTCTGTCCGGCCTGCCAGCGGAAACGCTCGTGAGGTCGATCGCCCGCACCTCGCCCCGATCGTCATGCCGCCCCGATCTGGACTCCGTCGACGTACGGCCCATCGCCGTCGTCCTGGATGCCTGGGCGACGCGGGAACTCGGTCGCTGAGTCCCGCCGCGACCGGATCAGGTGCATGCACCTCGATCGCCCCCTCCGAACGACGTCGGGGCGCGGCGGGATCGGGGATCGATGCGACCGTGACTCGCCGCCATCCCTCGGCTGCCTCGACGAGTCGGCCCCGTCCGTTCCCTCCCGAGAACGAAGTCTCCGGAGCGGGACGGCGCTGGCTGCGCGGCCGGCTCACCACCGACCGATGATCCCGGCGGCTCCGTGCCTGAGATGACTAGAGCGGTGACGCGCCGGCTGCTGCGACAACTCGGGGGCAGCAGGGCTCAGTCCCGGACCGCAGTCTCCGCGCGTTCCGCCCCGGAGGCTCCCGTGCGCGGCAGGGGGCCGGGGATCCGCAGCGCGTACAGCGCGGCGAGCGCGGTGGGGACGGCGGCGATCAGGAAGCTGATGCGGGCACCGGTCTCGAAGGTGACGGCGGTGGAGGCGAGGACGCCGAAGACGGCGATGGCGAGGGCTCCGCCGATCTGTCGGAAGGTGTTGAGGACGGCGCTGGCGATGCCTGCCTGACCATGCTCGACGCTGGAGAGGACGAGGCCGGTCAGCGGCGGCATGCCGATGGCCCCACCGATCGCGGCGATGACCACGATGCCGGCGATCAGCCATGGGCTGTGCAGGGGGAGGGTCGCGGCCATGAGCAGCATCGCGATGGTCGCGCAGGCGAGGCCGGAGACCACGGGGACGCGCGGGCCGAAGCGGGTGATGAGGGGCCCGCTGCCGAGATTCCCGAACAGCGCGACCAGGGCCGCGGGCAGGAACGCGAGGCCGGCGACCACGGGGCTGAGCCCGAGCTCCTGCTGGAGGAAGAGACTGGTGAGGAACACGGTGCCGAACCACGCGCCGATGTTGGCGAACCCGCCGAGCAGGGCGATGCGCACGTCGCGGGGGCGGAACAGCGACAGCGGCATCATCGGGTGCGCGCCGCGTGCCTGGACGAGGACGAACGCGGCCAGGCCCAGGACCGCCACCACGAGCGCGCCGACCGCGACCGGGTCGGCGAACCTCGTGGCCCCGCCCTCGATGAGGCCGTAGACGAGCGCGACCAGGGCGATGACGGCGAGGAGCTGCCCGGCGATGTCGAAGCGACCCTCGTGGCGGGGCGAGGGGGCGATCCGGGGCATCATCGCGAGCATCGCGAGGCACACGGGGATGTTGATCGCGAAGACGAGCCGCCAGTCGACCATGGTGAGGAACCCGCCGAAGAGCGGGCCGGCAGCGGCGGAGACCGCTCCGCCGGCGGTCCAGATCCCCAGGGCGTGGGCGCGCTCGCCGGAGTCGGGATAGGCCTCCCGGATGAGCGCCATGGATGCGGGCAGGATGAGCGCGGCGGCGGCTCCCTGCCCTGCGCGGGCGGCGATGAGGAACATCGCCGAAGGGGCGAGGGCGCACAGCACCGAGGTGACGCCGAACAGGATGATGCCTGCTCCCATGGCCCTGCGCGCGCCGATGCGGTCGGCGAGGCTGCCGGCCGAGAGCAGCAGCGCGGCGAACGCGACGGTGTAGCCGTCGACGACCCACTGCAGGGCGGAGGTGCCGCCGCCGAGATCGTCGCCCATCGCCGCGAGGGCGATGTTCACGATGAGGATGTCGAGGGTGGTGAGGAAGAATGCGCAGGTCGAGACCGCGAGGGCGGTCTTCGGATGGGCGGGCGGAGCGATCGTCATGCGAGGGCCTTTGTGGTGTCGAGCGTGCTGATGGCGCTGACGAAGCGATAGCGCTCGTCGGACGCGAGCAGACGCTCGCGACGGTGCGAGATGAGGCCCATCGCGTCGATCCGGACGGGCTCGGTGGGTGCTCCGGGCAGGGGGAAGACGGCCCCGTCGGCGCCGACGGTGGCGGTCCTGGTGATGACGACGGACATGGGCGCAGAGGCCGTGTGCAAGCCGGGGTCCCTTCGACGAGATGTTCCGATGAGCGAGCGGCCCCGGCGGGGCCGATGGGCCGGTGCAGACCGACCCGGAGGTGCGGGCCGAGGACGGAGTGAGGGGCCAGCGCGTCACGCCTGGGCGCGGAGGTGGACGTCTCGTCCGCTGCAGGCTCTCCGCAGACTACCATAGAAACTTAATCATGTATAAAGTTCTGGGTGTCCCGGGGCAGCTCCGCGGCCGGTACCGTCTCCACGGGCGACCCTCGAACGAGAAGGATGTGATCCGCGCGATGCCGGACGACGACACGACCGGGCCGGGCCCGCGACGGCGACGCGGGCCCTATGCGAAGTCCGCCGAGCGCCGGCGCGAGATCGTGGAGGCAGCCCTCCACGAGTTCTCCGAGAACGGGTTCCGCGGGGCGACGATGAAGGCGATCACCGAGCGCATCGGGGTGACCCAGCCGCTGATCTACAGCTACTTCTCCAGCAAGGAGGAGCTGCTCACGGCCGTGCTGGAGCTGCGGGACGACCGGGGCTTCGACATCTCCCCGCTGGACCCTTCCCGGCCCGTGGAGTCCGTGCGCGCGCTCGTGGAGCTGATGCGCCACAACGAAGCGCATCCGGGCATCGTCGCGCTTCATTGCGCCATCGCGGGCGAGGCGGTCACCTCGGGCCATCCGGCGCATGATTCGTTTCGGCGGCGCTACGTCGATGCGCGAACGCGCATCGGTGCGATCCTCGAGGCGTGCCGGGAGGCCGGGCGACTCCGGGAGGGCGTCGATCCGCAGCGAGCCGCGCGGATCGTCGTCGCGGCCATGGACGGCTTGCAGACCCAATGGATCCTCGAGCCGGAGGTCGAGCATCTGGGAGATGAGTTCGAGGCGTTCATGCGGACCCTCGTCGACTTCTGACCTCGACCTCGAGCCGCGGATCCCGCCCGGACGACTGGTCCGTACAGCGGCGCGACGTTCCCCGCCGCATCGCTGCTGGGGCTGGTTCGGGAGGTGGCACCGCGCCGTCCGGCCGATGCCGCGCGGGCGGTCGTCCGCCGGAGCCCGTGTGGCATTCTGGACGCCCACCGCTGCCGACGATGGGGGGATCCGTGACGAAGCGCCTGCGCCTGGCGGTCGCGACGAGCCTCATGGCGCTCGTGCTCAGCAGCTGCTCCGTGTTCAGCTCCATGGCCACGCCCGACCCGCGGGATGACGTCCCGACGCTCGAGGTCGCCTGGAGAGTCGAGGGCGAGGTGCCCATCATCCCCTTCGACGGCGCGGGAACGCCCGAGAGCACGAGCGCGACCTCCGGAGACCGGTACTTCGCGACGTATCACGGCGACGGCATGACCTCCGGGGTGCAGGCCGTCGACCTCACCTCGGGCGAGACGCTCTGGAAGACCGGGACGAACCTGCTGTGCGGCCTGTCCGAGCCGTCCGCATCGGGCATCCTGGTCGCCTGGCAGAGCAGCCAGCGCGAGGGATCGGACTGCGACGCCGTCACGGCCCTGTCGGCCGACACGGGCGAGACGCTGTGGACGCAGCAGGTCGAGGACCCGGTGCACCGCGGCGGCCTCGGCCCGAAGAGCGTGGCGGCGACCGATCGCACGGTGACCGTGCCGACCGCCTGCGGGATCCTCCGGCTCGACGCCGCCACGGGCGAGGAGCTCGGGCGCCTGCCGGATTCCCCCTGCGGCGACGAGCTGGCATCCGGGACGGGCGCGATCACCACCGGCGAGCTCATCATCGTGCCCGGAGCGGAGGCCCTCACCGCCTTCGACGCGGCCTCCGGGGAGGAGGTCTGGCGCACGCCCGGCACCGCGCTCGAGATCGACGAGGTGCGCTCGCACGATCCGCTCGTGCTCGACATGACCGTCGACGGCGTCCCCGGCATCCGGGAGGTCGACGTCTCGACCGGCGAGATCGGACCGCTGATCGGCCGCCCCCTGCCGAGGATCCATTCCGGGGACTTCCCCATCGCCCAGCCCGGCGGGGACGAGATCGTGGGGAGCTACGAGAACCTGATCGGGGGGATCGACGGCACCTACGGGTCGAGCCTGCGGGCGTGGGACCGTGCGAGCGGCGAGGAGACCTTCGTCTGGCACACCGCGGGCGACGAGCTGATCGGCGTCGACGAGACGGGCGCCTACCTCGGCCGCACGATCGACACCGACTCGCGCGGCGGCTACGCCTACTGGGTGATGCACCGTCCGCCCGGGGGAGAGGTCGAGTCGGTGGGCTGGATCGACGACCAGGTGCTCGAGTTCATGAAGGTCGATGATCTGCTGCTCGTGCACGGATGGGCGGATCCCGGGGACGACTCGGGCCTGCAGGGCGCGATCACGACGGCGTACCGGCTGCCGGAGCAGGGCACCGAGGTCGAGCCTCCCGCGCCGAAGTCGGCGGCCGCGCCGATCGCCTGGGCCGATGACGATGTCCGCACGGATCCCACGGTCGACCTGTGCGCGCAGGTGGCGCCGGAGACCCTCCGCGAGCTCGGGATCGGCGACGCCGCCGACCGCCCCGCCCCGCTCGGCTGCGCGTGGGAGGGTGGAGGCGTCTACCTCTCTGCGGGGGCGACGGCCTTCGCCCCGGGGACGACGGATCCCGTGACCGGCGAGGAGGGCGAGCGACGTTCGGGCGCCGAACGGGCACGGACCGCTTTCGAGGGGCTGCGCTCCGACGGCGCCTATTCCGAGGTCGCCGGGCTCGGGGACGAGGCGATCGTGGTGACCTCCGAGACCGTCGGGGCGCCGGCGCACGACGAGCTCCGCACTCCTCCCGTGTCCTCCGCCGCCGTCGAGCTCGTCGTGCGCGAGGGGAATCTTGTCGTCGCCATCAGCGTCGGCAGCGGCGAGACGCCGTCGATGTTCACCTCGCCCCCGGAGAGCCTGCTCCCGGTCTCCGGCGCCCGGCTGGAGCAGATCGCGATCCGGGCGGCGGACGACGTCCTCGTCGCCGCGGGCGCGGGCCCGCTCGATGCCCCGGCCGTCGAGGGCCCGACCGGCGTGCCCGACGTGTGCGGGACGATCACGGTCGAGGGCCTCGACGCGGCGCCGGACGCGCTCGCCTCGGGCACGGATCCGCGCGTCTCCGCCTGCCTGTGGCAGGGGGACGACGAGGTCGCCCGCAGCGGGTTCGTCTATGCGGCGGCGTACGAGGCCGGGCCGGGGCCGCTCAGCGGCATGACGGCCGCCGACCGTGCCGCGGCGGTGTACGGCACGTCCCGGGGGGAGCCGCTGCAGATCGACGGCGCCGACGAGGCGCATCTCGAGCTCTCGCCCCGCTCCTGGCAGGGCTCCGCGCGCGTCGTCGCGCGGTCGGGCGATGTCGTCGTCATCGCCCAGGTGCGCACGGAGGAGGACGAGGACACCCCCGATGCCGAGGACCGCGCGCTCGAGCATTCGAGGGCCGAGGCCACGCGCATCGCCGAGGAGCTCCTCGCGGCCCGGTAGCGGCCCCGGACGGCGGCGCGGGACCTGCGCGGGAGGGACGCTCCAGGACGGTCCGCGATAATGGGAGGGTCGAGATGTCGCACCCGCGGCGAGACCCATGCCCGGAGGTTGCCCCTCATGTCCACGCCCCCCGCCCCGCCGGCCGGTCCGCTCGCCCCGGCGCCGATCACCGTGATGCTCGTCGACGACCACGAGGTGGTCCGTCGCGGAATCGTCGCCGTGATCGAGGCCCAGGAGGACCTGCAGGTGGTCGGCGAGGCCGGAACCGTCGCGGAGGCGATCCGCCGTCTGCCGGCGGTGCGTCCCGATGTCCTGGTCGTGGACCTGCAGCTTCCCGACGGCACGGGCATCGACGTCATGCGCCGCGCCCGGGAGCTGGACCCCGACCAGGTGGTCCTCGTGCTGACCAGCTTCGACGACGACTCCGCCGTCACCGAGTCCCGCGAGGCCGGGGCCCGCGGCATGATGCTGAAGTCCGCGCGCAGCCAGGACATCGTCGAGGGCGTGCTCGCCGTCCGCGCGGGGCGCTCCATCTGGCCAGCCGGCCACGAGGAGGAGGGGCCGGAGCTGTCCGCCTCGGACCGCCGCATCGTCACCCTCATCGGCGACGGGCACTCCAACCGGGAGATCGCCGACCGCCTCGGCGTGGCCGAGAAGACCGTCAAGAACCGCGTCACCGTCATCCTGCAGACCCTCGGATTCCAGCGCCGCACCCAGGTCGCGGCAATGGAGGCCGCGCGCCGCCGCGCCGGCTGGCGGTGAGGCGTCCGTGCCCCGCCCGAGGCGGGATCCCGATCTCCGAGATGCCCCGTCGATGAGGGGGCCGGACGTCGACCGCCGCGCCTACTCGTGAGGTCGTGCCGGCGGAGCGGACTGAGCAGCGAAACAGGCGGCAGATCGGGCTGCTGCGCGTTCCAGGGGGCCACGGCCGAGGAAGGCGGCCCAGGCCAGGCAGGCGATGGCGAGGCCGAGGACGAGAAGCAGACAGGCGAGATTGCTGCTGAGAGAGCCCGCAGGTCCTGTCAGGGCCAGGATCACGAGAGCATGCAGGGTGTACGCGGTCAGAGGCATCGCACCGATCGCGGCGACGGGCAGGAGCACCCATCGGATCGGCCTCGAGAGCAGGAGGGACACGCCGATGACGAACAGTGCGAACCCGCCCGATGTGAAGGTCTCCAGCACGGAGCCGGAGTGCGGCGCCGAGGATGTCACGGAGACGACGAGCATCTCGAACGGTCGCATCTCCGCGAGCCGATCGGGGTAGGTGCTCCAGCCCATGTCCTCGTCCCAGGAGTACGAGAACGAGCTGCTCCCGGTGCCCCATGCCTGGCCGTACCCCTCGGGTTCGCAGTACACGCTGGGGTCGTACGGTGCAGGGGGATAGCAGAGCAGTCCCGTCCCGTCGACGTCCTCGAAGGGCACCATGGGCTCCGCGTCCTCGAAGGATGAGGAGCCGCTGGAGCTGGCGTATCCCGACGAGAACTCCGGGACCAGGAATCCCAGCGCGGAGCCGAGCGCCGCACCGCAGATGGTGCCGGCGATGGCGAGGGTCGCGCCGATCGCCGTGATCAGGCCCGCGACCCGGGGCTGCGTGAGCGGGAGCCGCCCCAGCGCCATGCCGACCAGCATGAGGGGCGCCCAGGTCGTGAATCGGTAGACGCCGACCATCAGGAGGCTGCTGCCGGCTCCATAGGCTCCCAGGGAGAGAGCCTCGAGAAGAGCGACCAGCACGGGGCCGAACAGCGCGAGGGGTATCGCGCACAGGATCAGACGTGACGGCCGCAGCCGCAGCACCGGGATGGCCGCGACGTACATCAGACCGTAGAACGTGAGGATCACGACGATGCCCACGCCGGTCATCTCGAGTGCCAGGCCGACCGCGAAGATCGCCGCCCCGCGGCCCACGAGCGACAACCGCAGCCGGGGCAGGTCCTCGGGCCGGGGGATCCGTTCACGACCGGTGAGCAGCGCGATGGAGATGCCGGCGAGGACGGCGAACAGGATCGAGGAGTTGCCGTGCACGATGGTGAGATAGGAGAGCGGCGAGCTCCAGCGGAAGGGCGGGATGTCGCCGAGATGGGCTGTCACCATGCCGAGGACGGCGAGCCCTCGGGCGATGTCCAGACCGTTCAGGCGAGGCGGGGACACCAGACGGCCCAGGCGTGCGCGGGGACCGGGCGTGAAGGGTGCCGCGGGAGCAAGCGCGGCGGCGGAAGGTGAGGTCACTCCCGGATAGTAGACGGCCCCGATCGCCCGCGAGGTCGGTGCGACCGGCCTCGACACGAGCGGGACGTCCGATCTGCCGGTGGCGTTCCTCCGGCGTCGCCGTCCCGCAGGCGGTCCGGTGGGCCGCGAAGACTCGCGCGATGGCCGCGGCGCTGCGCGCCCAGGGCCTCGACCACATCTCGATCACCGCCTACGCCTCTGACGGGGTGACCGTCGTCGGCACCTGGACGGGGATGTCCCTCTGACGCGAGACGCCACCGATGCCGTGCCCGCGTCGGCGCTCACCGCGCCGGCAGGGTGACCCGCCAGTTGATCATCGTCCCCTGCTCGAGCTCGAGCGCATCCACCCAGCCGGAGTGGCGGCGTGCCCGGCTGGCCATGTTCGCCAGGCCGCTGCGGCGCGAGACCGCGGGGTCGATGCCGCGGCCGTTGTCGGAGACGCTGACCTGCAGCACCCGGTCCACGCCCTCCCAGAACATCGTGATGTTCACGGCGACGGCGCTCGCGTGGGCGTGCCGGGCGGCGTTGGCGAGGCATTCACGGACGACGGCGACGACGTCCTCGGCGACATCTGCCTCGACCTCGGCGTCCAGATCCGCCGGCGGGGAGGGCAGGCGCAGCGTGGGGGCGAAGCCCAGCCCGGCCGTGGCCAGGCCCGCCTCGTGGCGCAGCCGCTCGCTGAGGGTGGCCTCGGGGCGTTCGCGGCGCAGCGACTGCACCACCTGACGGATCTGCGCGACCGCGTTCTCGACGCCCCGCACCGAGGCCTCGACGCTGCCGCGCACGCGGGCGTCGGACGGGGCGGCGACCTCGGTGGCCAGCGCGCCGGTCAGGGATTCCAGCTCCATGCCGACCGCGAACAGCTCCTGGATGGCGAGGTCATGGAGGTCCCGGGCGATCCTGCCGCGCTCGTCCTCGAGGGACTCGCCGCCCGCGGCGCCGATGCCGTCCAGGCACAGCCCCAGCAGCATGGCGAGGGCGTCCAGACGCTCGCGGCAGTCCACCCGCAGCGGCACCCCGCAGGCGGGGGAGAACACGATGAGCGCGCCGATGCCGTGGCTCCCGCCGCTGACCAGCGACAGCGCCGCAGGGATGGTGCGCCGGCCGTCGCCCGTGTCCTGGCCGATCCCGCCGTCGCCGGAGACGGCACCGCCGACGGCCGCACCGACCGCCCGGGCGTCGAGGCGGATCGCGGCGATGTGCTCGGAGGCGGGAGCATCGGCCGTGGCCAGCGCCCTGCCCAGCGGGGAGGAGCGCTCGATCTCCTGGCCCAGGAGATAGGGGCCCAGCGCCCCGGTGACGATCTCGTAGGCCCAGCGACCCGTGTCCGCGGGCAGCACGAGCGCGGCCGAGACGGCTCCCAGGTCCTCGGCGGCCTCGTCGACCAGGAGCGCGAGGGCGTCCTCGACCTCCTCGGCGGCCAGCACCTTCACCGAGAGGTCCTGCAGACGGGCGCGGTCCGGGCTGAGACCGCGCGGCTCCGGGGCGGACAGCGGGATGCTCATGCGTCGCCGCCCGGGCGCCCCGGCGTCAGGGTCCATCGGCCGTCGGGCTCGAGGTCGAGCACGGCGGCGCCGGGCGGGATCCGGTCGCGGCGGTGGGTCACGACCACCACCGTATGCTCCCGCGGCAGCAGCGGACCGCCCGGCGCACCCGGATCCAGCAGCCGGGTCAGCAGGGCGTCGCCGCGGGCCGCGTCGAGGTGCTCGGTGGGCTCGTCCAGCAGGGAGATCGGGGCGCCGCGCACCAGGGCGCGGGCCAGCAGCAGCCGGCGGCGCTCCCCGCCGGAGACGGTCGTGCCGTCCGGGCCGAGCATGGTGTCCAGCCCGGCCGGCAGCGCGTCGACCCAGTCCTCGAGCCCGACCTCGGCCAGCGCCTGCCGGATCTCGGCGTCCGTGACCTGGCCGCGGGCCACCCGCAGGTTCTCCCGTACGGTGGTGGCGAAGACATGGGCGTCCTCTGCGAAGAGGATCACCTCGCCGTCGTGCGGATCCGGCCGGTGGGCCGCGGCGGCGACCGGACCAGCGGTCGGCCCGGCAGTCGGCCCAGCGGTCGGCCCGGCGACCGGACCGGACTCGGGGTCGGGGCGCGCCGGCTCCAGGGCCACGCTCCCGCGCAGGGGCTCGAGCAGCCCCGCGAGCGTCATGAGCAGCGTGGACTTGCCGATGCCGGAGGCGCCGGTGATCGCCAGGCGCGTCCCGGGCGCGAGCTCGAGGTCCAGACCGCGCACCCCGCGGCCCTCCGCGGACCAGCCGGCGTCCAGGCCCCGGGCTCGGAGGGCGGGCACGGCCCGGCCCGCTGCCGCGGCGTCGGTGCCGGCGTCGCGCCCGGCTCCGGGCTCCGCCGCGGGGGTCCGGGTCGCGTCGGCGTCCTGCGGGCCGATGGCCTCGACCAGGCGGGCGGCGGCGGCACGGGAGCGGGCGCGCTGCGCGGCGGCCGCGGGCAGGGCGGTGGCCGCCTCGAAGCTCGACAGCGGCAGCAGCAGGAGGATGCCGATGGTCCCGGCGCTCGCCGCACCCTGCAGCCACACGGCCCCGGCGGCGAGGAGGGAGCCGAGCACGGCGGGGATCATCGCCAGCGGCACGGCCGCCGCGGCGATCGCCGCGGGCCAGGCGGCCCGGTCGACGGCCCGGTCGTGGTCGCGCTGCGCCGCGGCCAGGTCGGCCTCGGCGGCATCGAGACGGCCGGCCACCCGCAGTGCGGTGGCGTCGTCGAGGATCTCGAGCGCGGCGGAGACCACCGCGGACCGCGTCTCCAGCACCGCCGCCTGCGTGGCGCCTGCCGCCCGGTGCGCCGTCCAGGGGGCGAGGCAGGTCGCGATCAGCAGGGAGAGCAGCATCGTCCCGGCGGCGAGCAGGGACAGCGGGCCGATGGTCGCCAGCACCGCGAGGGCCATCACCGCGGCGACCGCGGCGGGGACCACCGCGGTGATGACGTGGTCGGCCATCTCCTGCGCGTCATCGCCGAGGCGGGCCAGCAGGTCGCCGCGGCGCAGGCGGCTGATCGCGTCGGCGGGACGGGAGGCCAGGCGCGTGAACAGGCCGGTGCGCAGCTCGACCACGCCCCGCAGGGCGACGTCGTGGGTGAGCATGCGGTCCGCCCAGCGCAGCACGCCGCGGCTGACGCCGAGGGCGCGCACGCCGACGACGGCGACCGTCAGGTCCAGCACGGGCGGCATCGTCCATGCCGTCGTGACCAGCCAGGCGGAGACCGCCGCGAGGGCGAAGGCGGCGCCGAGGGTCGCGGCGGAGGCGATCACCGCGGCGAGCAGACGGGTGCGGGGGATCCGCAGCAGCGGCAGGATCCGTGCGAGCGGTGCGGTGCTCATGCGGCGGCCTCCTCGGTGCTGTCCGCAGTCCCCCGGGCGTGCACCGCGACGACGGCGTCGGCCCGGGCGAGGAGCGTCTCGCGGTGGGCGATCACCAGGACGGTGCGGCCCGCGGCGCGGAAGGCGTCCAGGGCGTCGAGGACCACCTGCTCGCTCGCGCCGTCGAGGTGGGCGGTCGGCTCGTCGAGGACGACCAGCTGGGCGGGGGAGAGCAGCGCCCGGGCCAGGGCCAGGCGCTGGCGCTCGCCGAGGGACAGCCCGGCCCCGGCCCGGCCCACGGGCGCATCCTCGCCGCGCAGGGCGATCACCGCGTCCAGGCCGGTCGCGCGGGCGGCATCCGCGATCGCGCGCTGCGCGGCGCCGGGGGAACCGGCGGTGCCGGCGGCGGGGGCGGGCAGGGCGGCGGCGAGCACCTCCCGGATGCTCCCGGGCGGCAGCACGGGCCGCTGGGGGAGGTAGGCGACCTGGCGCCACAGGCTCGCCCGGTCGATCTGCTCCAGGGGGATCGGCGTCCCGCCGGAGGGCACGATCTCGACGCCGCCGGCGTCGGGGCGCAGCAGCCCCAGGAGCACGTGGGCGAGGGTCGTCTTCCCGGCGCCGCTGGGACCGGTCAGGGCGGTGATCCGGCCGGGCTCGAGGGCGATGGCGGCCGCGTGGGGCGCCGTGCCGGTGCGGGAGGCGACGCTCACCGCTTCGGCCCGCAGGATGCTGCTGCGCAGGTCCGGGGCGGGCACGTCCCCGGGGGCGGGCAGCGGCTCGTCGAGGACCGCGAAGGCGGCATCGGCCGCGGCCAGCCCGTCGGTGGAGGCGTGGTACTGCTGGCCCACGGCCCGCAGCGGCAGGTAGACCTCGGGGGCCAGGACGAGGATCGCGAGCGCCGGGGCGAGGTCCATCTGCCCGTACACCAGGCGCAGTCCGATGCTCACGGCGATCAGCGCCACGCACAGCGTCGCCAGCAGCTCGAGCACCATCGCGGACAGGAAGGCGTAGCGCAGGGAGCCCATCGCCGAGGCGTGGTGGCGCCGCCCGAGCTCGCGGACGGAGCGCTCCGGCCCGCGCTCGCGGCCGAGGGCGACGAGCGTGGGCAGTCCCTCGACGAGATCCAGCAGCTGGGTCCACAGCGATCGCATGTCCGCGAGCAGCCTCGCGGAGCGGCCCTCGGTGAGCCGGCCGACGAGGATCATGAACACGGGCACCAGCGGCAGCGTCACCGCGGCGATGATCGCGCTGGTGAGGTCGAGGACCCCGATGACCACCAGGCACAGCGGGGTGAGCGTCGCCGCCAGCAGCAGCTGGGGGACATATCCCACGAGGTACGGGCGCAGCCGCTCCAGCCCGGTGGTGGCCAGGGCCGTGACGTCCGCGCCGCGCCCCGCCCCGGCGCGCGGGCCGCGCCGGGCGGCGTGGCCCACCACCCGGGCGCGCAGCTCGGCGATGGCGCGCGTGGCGGCCCGGTGCCCCGTGCGCTGCTGGACGAGGACGGCTCCGGCCCGGACCGCGAGGGCCGCGGCGAGCAGGACCAGCAGGCGGGGGGAGGCCGCCGGCGGGACCCTGTCCTCGAGCAGATCGCTGCCGAGCCGGGCGAGGGCCAGCGCCGTGACGATCACGCAGGCGGACTGCACGAGCCCCAGCACGGTCGAGAGGACCAGGTGGGAGCGGGCGGCCCGCACCTGCGAGGCCAGGCGCGGATCGATCGGCCCGCGGCGCGTGCCCGGGCGCGTCCCGGTCCGGCTCATTCCTGCTCGAAGGCGTCGCGGTAGCGCCGGCGCAGGCCGGCCACGGCGGCGGTGCCGGGCATCGGCCCCTCGTCCCCGGAGATGCGGTGCCGGAACACCCAGTACGACCAGGCCTGGTACGCGATGACCAGGGGGAGCAGGATCGCGGTGACGACGGTCATCACCAGCAGGGTGTGCTCGCTGGAGGAGGCGTTGGCGACGGTCAGCGACAGGGCCGGGTCGTTCGCCGCGGGAAGGACGCTCGGGAACAGTCCGGCGAACAGCTGCACGGTCGCGGCGGCGATGGCCACCGCGGTGGCGGCGAAGGCGAGCCGCTCGCGGCCGGCCCGCACCGCCGGCAGCACCGCGCCGAGCGCGAGCGCGGCGACCAGGAGCGCCGCCCAGGTCACCGCAGTGCCCGAATGGGCGAGCTGGTGCCACAGCAGGTAGGCGCCGCCCGCGAGGAGCACGGGCACGGCGAGGACCGCCGCCAGGCGGCGGGCATCGGCCCGGATCGCGCCCTCGGTGCGCAGGGTCAGGTACAGGGTGCCGTGCAGCCAGAACAGCAGCACGAACACGAGCCCGCCGAGCAGGGCGAAGGGGTTCAGCAGCTCGCCCAGGGTGCTGGTCACCCAGCGGTTCTCGTCCAGCTGCACACCGGCGGCGATGTTGGAGAAGGCCACGCCCCACAGCAGGGCCGGGGCGGTCCCGCACAGCACGTGCAGCACGTCCCAGGCGCCGCGCCAGGCGGCGTCCTCGCGCTTGTCGCGGTACTTGAAGGCGCACACCCGCACGATCAGCGCCACCAGGATCGCCAGCAGCGGCAGGTAGAAGCCGCTGAACAGGGTGGCGTACCACTCGGGGAAGGCCGCGAACATGGCGGCCCCGCCGGCGATCAGCCACACCTCGTTGCCGTCCCAGAGCGGGCCGATGGTGCGCAGCATGGTGGAGCGGCGCGAGGAGCTGCCGCGGCCGAGCGCGAGCAGGTCCATCTCCACCCCGAAGTCGAAGCCCTCCAGCACGAAGTAGCCCAGGAACATGAGGCCGATGAGGCAGAACCAGAGGATCTGCAGGCCGGTCGGGTCGGTGAATGCGTCCATGGCGGGGTCCTTCCTCAGTAGCCGAACGAGAGGGTCGGGGTGTCGAGCTCGTCGGTGCTCTCGTCCCGGCGGGGCAGGGGGATGCCCGCGAGGGCGGCGCGCCGCATGAGGTGGAACCACACCACGGCGAGGATCCCGTAGAGCACGGTGAACACGAGCAGCGAGGTGATGACCATCGCGGACGGGTGGTTGGAGACCCCCTGCATGGTCATCAGGCGGATCGTGGGGTCATCGGGGTTGGGGACCACGACCCACGGCTGCCGGCCGATCTCGGTGAACACCCAGCCGGCGATGTTGGCGAGGAACGGCATGGGGATCGCGAGCACCGCGAACCAGGCGAAGGCCGTCGATCCGGTGGTGCGGGCGGCCTCCCCGCGACCGCGGGTGATCCACAGCGCCCACAGGGCGAGCACCGCGCTGAACATGGCCAGGCCGATCATGAGGCGGAAGGACCAGTAGGTGACGAACAGGTTGGGACGGTAGTCGGCCTCGTGGACGGTGCCGTGCACGTCCGTGACGCTCTCGCCGAACTGCTCCTTGTACTGGGCGTTGAGGTCGTCCACGCCCTGCAGCTCCGCGTCGAAGGTGTGCGTGGCCAGGAAGGAGGTGAGGTTGGGGATCTCGATGAGGTGGGTGACGCTCGAGCAGTCCTGGGCGAAGGCGTCCGGGCCGCCGATGGTGAGCACCGAGAAGGGGGCGCCCTCCTGGGTCTCGCACAGCGCCTCGGCCGAGGCCATCTTCATCGGCTGCTGCTGGAACATGATCTGCGCCTGCGTGTCGCCGGTGATCGCGAGCAGCGCCCCGGAGATGAGCATCGCCACCACGCCCAGGCGCAGGGCGGGGCGGAAGACGGTGCGGGCCTGCCGCTCGTGGGCGGCACCGTCGGCCGTCTCCAGCCCCTCCTGCCGGGCACGGTTGTGGTGGCGCACCATGTGCCAGGCCGCGACCCCGGTGACGAAGGCGGCGGCGACCAGCCAGGCGCCGGCGATCACGTGCGGGAAGGCGGCCAGGGCGGTGACGTTGGTGAGCACCGCCCACAGCGAGCCCTGGGAGGGATCGAGCTCCGCGCGCCCCGTCTCGGGGTTGAGCATCGCGCCGACGGGATGCTGCATGAACGAGTTGGCGGCGATGATGAAGTAGGCCGACAGGGTCGTGCCGAGGGCCACCATCCAGATGCACGCCAGGTGCACGCGGGCCGGGATCCTGCCCCAGCCGAAGATCCACAGGCCCAGGAAGACGGACTCGAGGAAGAAGGCGGCCAGCCCCTCGAGGGCCAGCGGGGCCCCGAAGACGTCGCCGACGAACCGCGCGTACTCCGACCAGTTCATCCCGAACTGGAACTCCTGCACGATGCCGGTGGCGATGCCGATCCCGAAGTTCACGATCAGCAGGGAGCCGAAGAACTTCGTGAGCCGCGTCCACGCGTCCGCGCGCTCGACGTCCCGGGAGCGGTGCGCCGCGGTCTGCATGACGGCGACCAGCAGCGAGAGCCCGATCGTGAGCGGGACGAAGATGAAGTGGTAGACGGTGGTGATGCCGAACTGCCACCGTGCCAGGTCCAGGGCTTCCACGAGGCCTCCTCCAAGGTTCTGGGCGCTGGGACGACCGTACGACCGCGCACCGGGACGGGGAGGGGACGAAGGTCCCGGGGCGACCGGGACGCACAGGACCCGGCCCTCAGCGTAACGCCGCTCACACCGCCGCCGGGGCGGTCCGACCCCGCCCCCGGGGCCCGCCCCGGGGGCGCGGGCGGGCCGGCGCCGGGCGGGGGTCGAGGGGCGGCGGTGCGACGTGCCTGCGCCGGAGAACGGGTGCTGTGCGATACTGTCGACAGCGCTCCTCCGCCCCGTACCGGGCAGAGGAACCTCCCGGCGTTGTCCCGCCGAGCACCGGCTGCGCGTCCTACGCGACCGAGGTGGCTTCGAGCAGACAGCATCGCTGCGCTCCCTGATTCCGGGGAGCAGCGCGACGGCGAGGGCAGACGACTTCCGTCCCCAGGGACGATGACACGCGGACGCAGGGTGCGCTGGGTTTCGCAGAAGGAGCAGCCCCCATGGCTGA
Organism: Brachybacterium phenoliresistens; assembly: GCF_000576425.1. Taxonomy (GTDB): domain Bacteria; phylum Actinomycetota; class Actinomycetes; order Actinomycetales; family Dermabacteraceae; genus Brachybacterium; species Brachybacterium phenoliresistens. The sequence goes on from NZ_KK069988.1 coordinate 156,915, forward strand.
GGACACCCGCACGCCCGACGATTCGTCGTCGCCCACCGAGAACGACAGCACCGAGGCACCGCGCCGCCGGACCCGCCGCCGCGCCGGAGCGCCGGCCGGAGCGCCCGCAGCGACGGCCGCCCCCGCGGAGGACGCCCCCCGCACCCCGCTCACGAGCGTCCCCGAGCACGCCGCCGCCGTCGTCGAGACGCCCGCCGCACCGGCCCGCACCAAGCGCCGCCGCGCCGGCGCCCCCGCCGGTCCGCCTGTGCTGGAGGAGAAGCCGGCCCAGGCCCCCGCCGAGCAGGCCGCGCCGGCCGAGGACGCGCCGGCCGAGGACGCGCCCGCCGCGGACGTCCCGGCCGCTCCCGAGGCCTCCGCCCCTGCACCGGCCGAGGACGAGACCGCCGCCCCCGGGACCGACGAGGACGCCGCCGCGGACGAGGACGCCGCGGACGAGGACGCGCCGGCCGAGGACGCGCAGGACGGCGGCGCCCCGGCTCCCGCCGAGGAGCCCGCCCCCCGCGCCGACGGCGGCATCGCTGCGGACCTCGAGGCCCTGGCCACCGCCCGGGGCGCCGCCGGCTCGTCGCGCGGCGCGGACACCGACCGCCGCGCCCAGGCGCAGATCGACTTCGCCTCCCTGCTCTTCCAGGCGCCCACCCCGGTGGCGCCCCGCACCACCGTCGGCGCCCAGGACGCGCCGGTGGGCTCCACCGACATCGCCTTCGGCGCCCCGGAGGCCGGCGAGGACGCCCGCGAGGACGAGGACGACACCTCGGCCGACGGCGCCGCCTCCTCCCCGGCCGCGGACGAGGACGACGAGGGCTCGGCGAGCCGTCGCCGCCGCCGTCGCGGAGGCCGCGGCCGTCGCGGTCGCGGGCGCCAGGACGAGGAGGAGACCGAGGACTCCGAGGAGGAGGCCGCCCCCTCGCGCCGCTCCCGCCGCCGTCAGGAGAGCACCTCCTCGCGCGAGTCGGAGAAGGCCCCCGAGACCGCGGCCGACGAGGACGCCGCCGGTGCCTCCGAGGATTCCGAGGACCGCAAGGACGAGTCCGGGGAGGAGGCGCAGAGCGGCTCCAGCTCCCGCCGTCGCCGTCGTCGCCGCCGCTCGGGCAGCTCCTCCTCCACGGGGGACGCCGCCTCCTCGGACGACCCGCCCAACACCGTGGTCAAGGTGCGCGAGGCCCGCGACGAGGTCAAGTCCGTCAAGGGCTCCACGCGCCTGGAGGCCAAGAAGCAGCGTCGGCGCGAGGGCCGCGACAACGGCCGCCGCCGCACCGTGATCACCGAGGCCGAGTTCCTGGCGCGCCGCGAGTCCGTCAAGCGCTCGATGGTGGTGCGCGAGCGCTCCGGCCGGGTGCAGATCGCCGTGCTCGAGGACGACATCCTCGTCGAGCACTACGTCGCCCAGAAGTCGCAGACCTCGATGGTCGGCAACGTGGTCCTCGGCAAGGTGCAGAACGTGCTGCCGTCCATGGAGGCCGCCTTCGTCGACATCGGCAAGGGCCGCAACGCCGTGCTGTACGCCGGCGAGGTCAACTGGGACGCCGCGGGCCTGGAGGGCCAGCCGCGTCGCATCGAGCTCGCCCTCAAGAGCGGCGACCCCGTGCTGGTGCAGGTCACCAAGGACCCCATCGGCCACAAGGGTGCGCGCCTGACGAGCCAGATCTCTCTGCCCGGCCGCTATGTCGTGTTCGTCCCGGGCGGCTCGATGACGGGCATCTCCCGCAAGCTGCCCGACAACGAGCGCACGCGCCTGAAGAAGATCATGCGCCAGGTCATCCCCGAGGACGCGGGCGTCATCGTGCGCACCGCCGCCGAGGGCGCCAGCGAGGAGGAGCTCACCCGCGACGTCGAGCGCCTGCGCGCCCAGTGGGCGAAGATCCAGAAGGCCCAGAAGTCCAAGAGCGCCCCCGCCGCGCTGTCGACCGAGCCGGACCTGGCCATCAAGGTCGTGCGCGACGTGTTCAACGAGGACTTCACCTCGCTCATCGTCCAGGGGGAGCGCACCTACGAGGAGGTCCACGAGTACGTCTCCTCGGTGGCGCCGGACCTCCTGGAGCGCCTGACCAAGCACGTCGGCGACAAGGACGTGTTCGCCAAGCACCGCATCGACGAGCAGCTGCTCAAGGCCATGGACCGCAAGGTCTACCTGCCCTCGGGCGGGTCCCTGGTGATCGACCGCACCGAGGCCATGACCGTGGTCGACGTGAACACCGGCAAGTTCACCGGCTCGGGCGGCTCCCTCGAGGAGACCGTGACCCGCAACAACCTCGAGGCGGCCGAGGAGATCGTCCGCCAGCTGCGCCTGCGGGACATCGGCGGCATCATCGTCATCGACTTCATCGACATGGTGCTCGAGGCCAACCGCGACCTCGTGCTGCGCCGCATGGTCGAGTGCCTGGGCCGCGACCGCACCAAGCACCAGGTCGCCGAGGTCACCTCGCTGGGCCTGGTGCAGATGACCCGCAAGCGCGTCAGCCAGGGACTGGTGGAGACCTTCTCGACCACCTGCGAGGCCTGCAACGGCCGCGGCGTGACCATCGACATCGACGGCGGCCACGACCACGCGCCCGCCGCCGAGCGCAGCGAGGACGAGTCGTCCTCCTCCCGCTCGGGACGCAAGGGGCGCAAGTCCCGCGGCGGCTCCGCGAAGGATGCCGTGAGCGACCTGGTCGAGGAGCGCTCCGCCGATGTGCACCGCCTCGAGGAGGACGAGAGCTCCCGGGCCCTCGCCCGGGCGACCATCGCCTCGATCGCGGCGGCCACCACCGGTCACGCGCACCCGGAGGTCGTCGTCGACGGCCAGGTGATCAGCATCGGGGATGCGGGCCGGAGCGCCTCCGAGGAGGCCGACGCCCCGGCGACGGCGAAGCCCGCGGACGGATCGGCCGCGGACTCGGCAGACGCCGCGGCGGAGGCCCCCGCCGCGGACGCGCCGGCGCCCGACGCCGCCGAGGGCTCCGCGGAGGCCGAGCAGACGGAGAAGCCGGCGGAGGAGCCGGCGAAGAAGTCCTCGCGCGCCCCCCGCACGTCCCGCAGCCGTCGCCGCACCCGCAGCAGCGCGGCCTCGGCCGCCGAGGAGACGGCGGGGGAGGCGGCCCCGGCCGCCGAGCAGCCCGCTGCCGCCGAGCAGCCTGCTGCCGCCGAGCAGCCCGCCGCCTCGGCGCAGGAGTCGCCGGAGCCCGCCTCCGACGCCTCCCCGGCGCCCGATGCCGCTCCGGCCTCGGATGCGGCTCCGGCGCCGGATCCCGCCCCGGAGGAGTCGGCCCCTGCCGGCGCCTCGGAGGGGGATCCCGCGTCCTGAGGGGCGCGACCATCTCCACCGGCGGCCCGCGCGTGATGCGTTCCACAGCTCTGGAGCGCATCTGCGCTGGTCGCGGGGGGTTTGATGGTTGACCCGGGGGTTGCGGAGATCGTAAGCTGTCCCCTGGCGCACTTCGGCGCCGCAGTCGTGTTCGTCGCTCCGGCTACGCGCGACCGCCCCTCCCGCCCGGCCTGATCCCCATCGGGCAGGGCGCGGTCGACGGTCGCTGGTCCGCGGGCCTTCGACGGAACCAGACATATTCGCATTGAACGAGATGGAGCATTGACGTGGTGTACGCAATCGTCCGCGCAGGCGGTCGTCAGGAGAAGGTGTCGGTCGGCGACACCATCGTGATCAACCGTGTGGCCGGCGAGGCGGGCGACAGCGTTCAGTTCGCTCCCGTCCTCCTGGTCGACGGCGACAAGGTCACCTCCTCGCAGGAGGAGCTCGAGAAGGTCACCGTGACCGGCGAGATCGTGGAGGCCCTCCGCGGCCCCAAGGTCCGCATCCTCAAGTACAAGAACAAGACCGGCTACAAGAAGCGCCAGGGCCACCGTCAGGAACTGACCCGGCTCACCATCACGGGCATCGCCTGAGCGCGATCCCCACCCGGCGACAACGAGACGGAAGAAGGTACCGACATGGCACATAAGAAGGGCGCAAGCTCCTCGAAGAACGGCCGCGACTCCAACGCGCAGCGCCTCGGCGTGAAGCGCTTCGGCGGCCAGGAGGTCGGCGCGGGCGAGATCCTCATCCGCCAGCGCGGCACCCGCATCCACCCCGGTGACGGCGTGGGTCGCGGCAACGACGACACCCTGTTCGCCCTCACCGCGGGCGTCGTGGAGTTCGGTCGCAAGCGCGACCGCCGCGTCGTCAACGTGGTCGCCGGAGCCTGATCCGGCACGGCCCCGGGCGACCGGGGCGGCGAGCACACCCAGACAAGGGGCGGAGCCGACGGCTCCGCCCCTTGTCGTCGTCGCGGCGGGACCCCCGTCGCGCATAGCATCACACCATCCCGATCCCAGGAGGAGAGCCCATGGTCTCGTTCGTCGACCGCGTCGTGCTGAGCGTGAAGGCCGGCGACGGCGGACACGGCGCCGCCTCGATCCGGAGGGAGAAGTTCAAGCCCCTGGCCGGTCCCGACGGCGCCAACGGAGGGCGCGGCGGGGACGTGATCCTCGAGGTCGACGCCTCCACCACGACGCTGCTCAGCTACCACCACAAGCCGCACCAGAAGGCTCCCTCCGGGGACTTCGGCAAGGGCGATCTCCGTCACGGGGCGCGCGGCGAGGACCTCGTCCTGCCCGTGCCGGACGGCACGGTCGTCCATGCCGAGGACGGCACGGTGCTCGCGGACCTCGTGGGCATCGGCTCGCGCTTCGTGGCCGCCCGCGGCGGCCAGGGCGGACTGGGCAACGCGGCGCTCGCCTCGAGCAAGCGAAAGGCCCCCGGCTTCGCGCTGCTCGGCGAGCCCGGGCAGGAGCGTCGGCTGATCCTCGAGCTCAAGTCCGTCGCGGACGTGGCCCTGGTCGGCTACCCCAGCGCCGGCAAGAGCTCGCTCATCGCGGCGATGAGCGCGGCCCGCCCGAAGATCGCGGACTATCCGTTCACCACCTTGGTGCCGAACCTCGGCGTGGTCGAGGCGGGGGAGTTCCGCTACACCATCGCCGACGTCCCCGGCCTGATCCCGGGGGCGAGCGAGGGCAAGGGCCTGGGCCTGGACTTCCTGCGCCACATCGAGCGCTGCCATGTGATCGTGCACGTGCTGGACGCGGCGACCCTGGAGTCCGATCGCGACCCGCTCGGGGATCTGCGCACCATCGAGGCGGAGCTCGCGGCCTACGCCGACGGGCTGGACGCCGACGCCGGGGCCCGCGTCCCGCTGCTCGAGCGCCCGACGGTGATCGTGCTGAACAAGACGGACCTGCCCGACGGCTCGGACATGGCCGAGCTGGTGCGGGACTCCCTGGGCGAGCGCGGCGTGCCCGTGCTCGAGGTCAGCGCCGTCTCCCGCAAGGGCCTGCGCGAGCTCTCCTTCGAGCTGGGTCGTCTGGTGGAGCAGGCGCGCGCCGCCCTGCCCGAGCCGACCCTCGCCCCCATCGTGCTGACCCCCGAGGCGCAGGACTCCGCCGGCTTCCGGGTGGTCACCGAGCAGTACGACGGCGCGACCGCGTACCGCGTGATCGGCGACAAGCCCGAGCGCTGGGTGCGCCAGACCCAGTTCTCCAACGACGAGGCCGTCGGCTACCTCGCCGACCGCCTGGCCCGCCTGGGCGTGGAGGAGGAGCTCTACCGCGCCGGGGCCGTCGCCGGGGACACCGTCCTCATCGGGCCGGGCCAGGACGCCGTGGTCTTCGACTGGGAGCCGACCATGATGGGCGGCGCCGAGCTGCTGGGCCGTCGCGGCACGGACCGGCGCATGGAGGACCACCATCGGCCCACCCGCGAGCAGAAGCGCGAGGACCAGAAGGCCCGCACCGCGGCCCGGCTCGGGCGCATCGCCGCCATGGAGGAGGAGCGCCGTTCCGGCCACTGGACCGACCCTGCGGCCGCCGATCCGGCTGTGACCTCCGTCTCCGATCCGGCAGGGGAATTCCCACGTGGTGAGATCTCGGAGGACCAGAACGCGGAACAGCGCGAGGATGGCTGACCAGCCGTGACCCTGCGGCGCCACGGTGCCGGCTCCCCATCCGGCTCCGTCCAGCGACAGCGGAGAGGACGCCCCCTCAGTGACCGAATCCGACTTCACCACCCGTCTGCCTGCCCGACTGACCACCCGTGAGAGCATCACCAGCGCCCGGCGCATCGTCATCAAGATCGGCTCCTCGTCCCTGACCGAGCCCTCGGGCCGCCTGGACGTCGAGCGGGTCCACTCCCTGGCCGATGACGTCGTCACGCTCACCCGGCGCGGATGCGACGTCGTGCTGGTCAGCTCGGGAGCGATCGCTGCGGCGCTCGGCGTGCTGCGGCTGCCCGGCCGTCCCACCGACACCGCCGTGCAGCAGGCCGCCGCGAGCGTGGGCCAGGCGATCCTGGCGCGGGCCTGGTCGCGCGCCTTCGAGCGGCACGGCCGCATCACCGGCCAGGTCCTGCTCACCGAATCGGACGTGATCCGCTCGGAGACCTACCGCAACGTGCGCAGCTCCCTCGAGGCGCTGATGGATCTCGGGGTGATCCCCGTGGTCAACGAGAACGACGCCACCGCCACCCATGAGATCCGCTTCGGCGACAACGACCGCCTCGCCGCGCTCGTCTCCCAGCTGATCGGCGCGGACCTGCTCGTCCTGCTCACCGACGTCGACGCGCTGTACACCGCTCCGCCCAAGGAGCCGGGCGCCCAGCGCATCGACGTGGTCGCCGACGCCTCCTCGCTCGAGGGCGTCTCGGTCGGCTCGGTCGGCTCCCGGGTCGGCACCGGCGGGATGGTCACGAAGCTCGCCGCGGCCCAGCACGCCGCCACCACGGGGACGGCCACGATCCTGACCTCGGCCGCGAACGCGCGGTCCGTGCTCGACGGAGCGGACCAGGGCACCTTCTTCCCGGCCCATCGCGGCCGCCGGCGCTCCCGCCTGGTGTGGCTGCGCTTCGCCACCCGCGGGGCCGGCACCATCCAGGTCGACGAGGGCGCCGCCGCCGCGCTGCGCACCCGCCGCCGCTCCCTGCTCGCCGTCGGCATCGTCGGCGTCGACGGGACCTTCCCGGCCGGGGTGCCGGTGGATGTCGCCGGTCCGGACGGGGAGGTCATCGTGCGCGGACTGGTGGCCTTCTCGAGCGAGGAGATCACCCCGATGATGGGTCTGACCACGGGATCCGTGCGGCGCACCCTGGGGGAGCGGTACGCCCGCCCGGTGATCCACCGCGACGACCTCGTGCTGCTGTGAGGGGACATGCAGCGCGAGATGCCCACGACGCCGAGCGCCGCAGCTCCTACACTCGAGGGATGAGCATCCAGGAGCAGACCCCGGTGACCGATCCTCAGACCGATACCGCGACCGCCCCGGAACCCACCGCCCCGCAGGGGGTGCGCGAGGCGGTGCTCGCCGCGGCATCCGCCGCGCGGGACGCCCAGCCGGCCCTCGCCCGGCTGACCCGCGACCGCAAGGACGCCGTCCTGCTGGCGATGGCCGAGGCGCTCGTCGCCCGGGCCGACGAGATCGTCACCGCGAACGCCCGTGACATCGAGGCGGCCGATGCCGCCGGCATCGAGGCGGGGCTGCGCGACCGGCTGCTGCTGACGCCCGAGCGCGTGGGGAGCATCGCCCAGCAGCTGCGGGACGCGGCGGCCCTGCCCGACCCGGTCGGCGAGGTGGTCCGCGGCTCGATCCTGCGCAACGGCCTCGAGCTGCGGCAGATGCGCGTCCCGCTCGGCGTGATCGGCATGGTCTACGAGGCCCGCCCGAACGTCACGGTCGATGCCGCCGGTCTCGCCCTGAAGTCCGGCAACGCCGTGGTGCTGCGGGGCGGCTCGGCCGCCCTGCACTCGAACACGGCCCTCATCGCCGTGCTGCGCTCCGTGCTGGCCGAGCAGGGCCTGCCCGAGGACCTCGTGATCGGCATCGACGAGCACGGCCGGGACGGCGTGGGCGTGCTCATGACCGCCCGCGGTCTGGTCGACGTGCTGATCCCGCGCGGCGGCGCCGGGCTGATCGCCCGGGTCGTCGAGAACTCGACCGTGCCCGTGATCGAGACGGGGACCGGCAACACGCACATCCTCGTCGACGCGAGCGCCGACCTCGAGGCCGCCGCGGACATCGTGGTCAACGCCAAGACCCATCGCATCGGCGTGTGCAACGCGCTGGAGACCCTGCTGGTGCATCGCGGCGTCGCCGAGCGCGCGCTCCCGCTGCTGGCCGAGCGCCTCGCCGCGAAGGACGTCACCCTCCACGCCGACGACACCGCCCAGGAGATCCTCGCCGCGGCGGGCACGGCCGCGCGCGTGGTCCCGGCGACCTCGCAGGACTGGGAGACGGAGTACCTCTCCCTCGACCTCGCCGTGAAGGTCGTCGAGGATTTCGACGAGGCGCTGGCGCACATCCGCGCCCACTCCACCGGGCACACCGAGTCGATCCTCACCCGCGACCTGGAGAGCCAGCGCCGCTTCCTCGCCGAGGTCGACTCGGCGGTGGTGATGGCCAACGCCTCCACCCGGTTCAGCGACGGCGGCGAGTTCGGCTTCGGCGCGGAGATCGGCATCTCGACCCAGAAGCTCCATGCCCGCGGCCCGATGGGCCTTCCCGAGATGACCACCACCAAGTGGATCGTGGTCGGACAGGGGCACGTGCGCCCCTGAGCGGGACGGGCGCGCAGGCCGTGCGGCACTGAGACGCCCCGCACGGCCTGCGCGTGGCAGGCATCGCCTGCGCTGCGGCTATGGGATGATGGTGTGGTCCATCGTCGAAAGGCCCCACCCCATGATCGATCAGCTCCTGATCCTCGCCGAGAACGGCTCGCACTCCACGGAGGGCATTCCGCCGTACCTGGTCGGGGGCGGTTTCTTCATCGTCCTCATGTGCCTGCTCGGAATCACGTTCCTCTTCAGCGGGCTGAACCAGCCGCGCCGCCGGGAGGACGCCGCGGAGCACGGCGCCGAGCACCACGGGGCCTCGTCGACCGAGCGCCGCACCCGCTGAACCCGATGGAGGCTCGGCGGCGACGCATCGGCGTGATGGGCGGGACCTTCGATCCCATCCACCACGGCCATCTCGTCGCAGCCAGCGAGGTGCAGAGCGTCTTCGGGCTGGACGAGGTCATCTTCGTCCCGACCGGCCGGCCCTGGCAGAAGTCGGACCGCCGCATCTCCGATCCCGAGCACCGCTACCTCATGACCGTCGTCGCCACGGCCGCGAACCCCGTGTTCACGGTCTCCCGCGTGGACGTGGACCGTCCCGGGGCGACCTACACGATCGACACCCTGCGCGACCTGTCCCAGCTCCACCCCGACGCGGACCTGTTCTTCATCACCGGGGCCGATGCCCTCCAGTCCATCCTCACCTGGAAGGACACCCAGGAGATCTTCGAGCTGGCGCACTTCGTCGGGGTCACGCGCCCCGAGCACGAGCTGGAGACCGACGGCCTGCCCGCGGATCGGGTCACCCTGATCGAGGTCCCCGCCATGGCGATCAGCTCGACGGACCTGCGCTCCCGCGTCGCCGGCGGCGCGCCGGTGTGGTACCTGGTTCCCGACGGCGTGGTCCAATACATCAACAAGTACGCCCTCTACACAGGAGGTGACGGCGTTGACCGAGAGCACTGATGCGCCCACGTCGCGCCCGCACGGTCGGCGAGCTCGCCGGCTGTCTCCCGAGGAGGCGGCGGAGCTCGCGGCGCGCGCGGCGCAGGAGTCGGTGGACCAGACCGGCCCCATCCCGCCGCTGCGCGGCGCCGTGCCGAGCCCTCCGGCCGATGCTCCCGCGCCCAAGCTGCGCAAGTTCGGACGCCGCGCCCGCGTCGTGGAGATCACCGATGCCCCCGACGAGGTCGAGGTCACGGGGGAGAGCCAGGCCGTCGAGGACGCTCCTGCCGCCCCGGCGGAGGACACCGTCGCGCTCGCGCCCGTCCCCGACGGGTCGGAGCCGGCTCCCGATGCCGACGGCGACACCGCCGAGCGCCCCGCCCCCGGGGCCGCCCCGGGCGTCGGCGAGGCCCCGACGAGCCTCTGGGTCGAGCCGCCCACCGATGTGCTGACGGCGGTCCCCGACGAGGACGCGCCCGGTCCGCGGGCCACCGAGCGACCGGTCGTCGCCGGCGCCGTGCTGACCACGACGCAGGCCCCCGCCGCGGCGGGCGCCGGCATGGCGGGCTCCGGGGCGGGAGCCGGCACGGCGACCGCGCCGGCGGCTGCGGCGGCCCCGGCCGCCGCCTCCCGCGGCACCGCCACCGCGACCGTGACGCGGATGCCCGCGCGCGACGCCGACGGCGTGGAGCTCGGGGAGATGACCGTCAGCGAGGCCCCGGACCCGCGTCCCGCCCCGCGCTTCGACGGGCGGGTGCTGCACCGTCCCGAGCGCAAGGGATCCAGCCGCGTGCTGTGGATCGTCTGGGCCCTGATCGCCCTTGCCGTCCTCACCCTGGTGATCCTCCTGGTCACCGGCGTGATCGGCGGTGACACCGGCGCCCTGGCCGGTGTCGAGGACACGGTGGCGGCACTCCTTGCCGGCTCCGGAACCGACTACGCACCCTGGAGGGGTACGCCCGCGTGAGCGCTTACGAGGAATCGATCGACCTGGCCCGCGTCGCCGCACAGGCCGCCGCCGACAAGCTCGCCGAGGAGGTGATCGGTCTCGACGTCTCCGAGCAGCTCGCGATCACCGACATCTTCCTGGTGGCCTCGGGCACCTCCGAGCGCCAGGTGTCCGGCATCGTGGACGGCATCGAGGAGGAGCTGCTCAAGCAGCGTCGCCGCAAGCCGCTGCGCCGCGAGGGCGAGCGCGACGCCCGCTGGGTCCTGCTGGACTACGGGGACATCGTCGTGCACGTCCAGCACGCCGAGGACCGCGCCTTCTACGCGCTCGAGCGGCTGTGGCGCGACGCCCCCGTCGTGGACCTCCAGATCGACTCCCGGGAGCCGGGCTCCGAGGGCACCGGCGAGGCCTCCGCGTGACCCGTCCCTCCGCGGCGGCCGAGGCGACCCGGCTCATCCTGGCCCGCCACGGGCAGACGGACCACAACAAGGCCCTGAAGCTCCAGGGCCAGGTCGACATCCCCCTGAACGCCCTGGGGCGCAGCCAAGCGCAGGCGCTCGGGCGCGCCCTCGAGCCCGTCGCCCCGGACGTCATCATCGCCTCGCCGCTGAGCCGGGCCCTCGCCACGGCCCAGGCGGTGGCGGACCGCACCGGCCGCACCGTCCGCACCGACGCGGCGTTCCTCGAGCGCAGCTTCGGGCAGTGGGAGGGGCTCACCCGGGAGGAGATCCAGGCCGAGTGGCCCGAGCTCTACGTCGAGTGGATCTCCCAGCGCCCCGTGCTGGGCGCCGATGTGGAGGCGCGCACGGCCGTCGCGCAGCGCGTCGCCGACGCCTGCCGCCGCCTCGCGGTCGAGCACGCCGGCTCCACGGTGCTCGTGGTCGCCCACGGCGCCGCCATCACCCTGGGGATCACCGGACTGCTGGGTCTGGACCCCGAAGGGTTCCGCGGCATCGGCGGGCTCGAGAACTGCCACCGCAGCACCCTCGAGGTCCGTGTCCAGGCGGGGGAGGCCGGGGCGATGAGGTTGCTGTCACACAACCTGCCTCCCGATTTCACCTGAGGCCAGGGGCGTTGTAATCTAGATGAGTCGCCACGGCGAGGGGCTCGGAAGAGTCGCGAAGCCGAGGAGACACCCACTACGGGGCTATGGCGCAGTTGGTAGCGCGCTTCCATGGCATGGAAGAGGTCAGGGGTTCGAATCCCCTTAGCTCCACTCGAGAAACCGTGAGACAGTGACTCGTCAGAAGGGCCCCGCCGGACGGCGGGGCCCTTCTGCTGTCCCGGGCCGCGCGCGGACCAGGAACAGCGGCGCGGCGAGCGCGATCACGATCCCTCCGACCACGAGCGCGGCACCGGTGGACGCGCCGGCGGCGATGAGCCCCAGCACCACGGTGCCGATCGAGCCCGCCGGCTGCATCGCCATCGAGGCCAGGGACAGCACGGTCGCGCGGTGGGCGGAGTCGACCTCCTGGTGCAGGAGGGCCTCGTAGGCCACACCGGCCGCCATGTGCACGGCGTAGGTGGCGAGGAAGCCTGCGAGGAGCCCGACCGGGCCCCACGCCAGTCCCATCGCGATCACGAAGGCGCCCTGGGCCAGGCGCAGGGCCACGGAGATCCGCACCAGACCCCATCGGCGCACCGCGGCCGGGACGGCGGCGGCGCCGAGGGCCGCGACGCCCCACGCCGCGGCGACCACCGGGCCGAGGATCGCGGCGGCGAGGTCGCGGTCCCCGAGCAGCTCCGCCAGGCGCACGGGCATGTAGGTCTCGAAGGCGACCATCCCGAAGCCCCAGAAGATCTCCACCGCGATCAGGGCGCGCAGCACCCGGGAGCCGGCGAGCAGCCGGACGCCGTCGCGCACCGCCTGCGCGGCGTGCACGGCGCCGGCCGCCCTCCGGCGCGGCTCGTGCATGAGCAGGGCGGTCGCCACGATCTGCGCGATCACCAGGCCCGATGCGGCCAGGAAGGGGAACACCAGCGCGGTCCCGGGGCCTCCCGGGGACCAGGCGACGAGGCCGGCGGACAGCAGCGAGCCTCCCGCGATCGACACCCCGACCGCTCCGCTGGCCCCGCCGAGCCCCCGCGTCACGGCGTCGGCGCGCCGCTCCGGGGGGAGGGTCGAATGGATCTCGTCCACGAACCAGGCGTTCAGGGCGCCGCTGTCCAGGGCGCGGAACACGCCGGAGAGGGCGGCGGCGAGCGCGAGCAGGAGGGGCGTGGCGGCCACGGCGAACACCCCGTACGAGGCGAGCGCGAGGACCGCCGAGGCCACGAAGAGCGGCCGTCGCCCCCAGGTGTCGGCCAGGGCGCCCATCGGCAGCTCGAGGCAGAGCACGACGATGCCCTGGACGGCGAGGGCCGCGCCCATCTCGGCCACGCTCATGCCCCGCTGCAGGGGGAGGAGGGCCATCACCGGGATCACCAGGCCGGTGGGCAGCCAGCGCAGGGCGGTCAGCAGCCGGAAGCGGGCGGCGAGCGTCATGTCCGCGGGAGGGAGAGCACGTGCATCGTCACCGCCTGCGATCCGTCCCGGTCCCGATAGCGCTCGATGAGCGCGGAGATCTCGTCCTGGAGCTCGCGGAGGTCCTCCGGGTCCAGGGAGAGCAGGTAGTCGCTGTGGCCGAGCCCCGGGGCCCCGGGGTCCTCGTGCCAGGCCTCGAGCCCGTCGCGCAGCAGCTGGAGCTGGCGCTCGCGCACCCGGTCCAGGGCCGCGCGGCCTCCGGGGAGCGCGGACAGGGAGTCGGGCAGGACGGTCATGTCGTGCACGGCGCGCCAGCGCCGCTCGCGACCCGTCCGCCGTTCGAGCTCGTCGGCGACGAACCCGTACCGCGCGAGCTGACGCAGATGGTACGAGGTCGAGCCGCTGGACTCGCCGACGGCGCGGGCGAGCTCGGAGGCGGTGGCGGGACCGTCCGAGCGCAGCAGGCCGAGCAGGCGCAGGCGCAGGGGATGGCTGATGGCCTTGAGGGTGTCGACGTCCTCGACGACGAAGCGGGTCGTGGGCATGGCGCGACCCTACAGTGCAAAGAAGTGTTTGCAAAGGGATCTTTGCATTCTCGCGCACCTCGTCACCGCGCTCCGGACGCACTAGGCTGTCGGCCACATCCGGCCCCGCTCTCGTGCCCGGTCGCCACCGACGCCAGGAGGTGCCCCATGGACGAGACCGGCCCGCGGACTCGCCGCATCCTCGACGCCGACCACCTGGTCGTCGGCGCCGGCGCCGCCGGCATGGCGTTCACCGATGCGCTGGTCGACCACGGCCGCGCGAGGGTGGTGCTGGCGGATCGGCGGACGGCGCCGGGCGGCCACTGGCTCGACGCCTACCCCTATGTGCGCCTGCACCAGGCGTCCCGGTTCTACGGCGTGGCGTCGACGCCGCTGGGCGCAGGGCGTCTCCAGACCAGCGGACCCGAGGCGGGGCTCCACGAACGGGCCGACCGCGAGGAGATCTGCGCCTACTACGCGCAGGTGCTGCACGATCGCCTGCTGCCGACGGGGCGGGTCGAGTTCCTCGGCGGCGCGGACTACGACGCCGACCGCCGCACCCTCCGCCACGGCGGGATCGAGTACGCCGTCCCCGAGCGCTGCCGGATCGTGGATGCCCGGTACCTCTCGCCGCAGATCCCCGCGAGCACGCCGCCGCCGTTCGGGGTCGCCGCGGACGCCCGCGTCCTGCCCGCCCATGCACTGCCCCGCATCGAGGACGCTCCGAGCCAGTACGTCGTCGTGGGATCGGGGAAGACGGCCAGCGACACCGTGGTGTGGCTGCTGGGCCGCGGGGTCCGCCCGGAGGCGATCTGCTGGGTGCGGCCGCGGGAGCCCTGGATGCTCGACCGCGCCGTCGTCCAGCCCGATCCGGCCGTGTTCCTGGGCATGGCGGCCGACATCCTCGAGGCCGCCCAGCACGCGGCCGGCGTCGACGACCTGTTCCTGCGTCTCGAGGACGCCGGCGTCATGCTCCGCATCGACCGCTCCCGGACCCCGACGATGGCGCGGGCGCCGACCCTGGGCCGATGGGAGCTGGACCTGTTGCGCAGCGTGGAGGACGTGGTGCGCCGCGGGCACCTGCGCCGCGTCGAGCGAGGGCGTCTGCTGCTGGACGGGGGCGAGGTGCGGATCCGCGCGGATGCGCTGGTCGTGCACTGCGCGGCGCGCGGCCTGCGGCGCGAGCCCGGTGTGCCGATCTGGGGCCGCGAGGCGATCCGGATCCAGCCGGTCCGGGCCGGCTTCCCCTGCTTCGGTGCGGCGCTCATCGGCTATGTCGAGGCGACCCGCGACGACGACGAGCTCAAGAACCGGATCTGCCTGCCCACCCCGTACCCGAGCACGCCGGCGGACTGGGTCGGCATGACGGCGCAGGGGACCCGCTCCGCAGCGACCTTCGGCGCCCATCCGGACATCGCCGCCTGGGCGCGGACCGTGGCGCTGAACCCGGCCCGGGTGCCGGCCGGCGCCCGGTCCCCGGCGCTCGAGGACGTGCTGGCCCGGGTAGCGGCGCAGACGGCGCCGGGCGCGGCGGCGCTGGCCCGGCTCGCGCGCGAGGCCGCGGCGTGAGCCCGCGGCGCCGTGGGGCGAGGGTGCCTCAGGCGCCGGTGACGAGGCCGACGGCCACCAGGACTGCGAGGACCATGTCGAGCACCGCGCAGAACAGCGCATAGGGGCGGGTGACCACGGCATCGGCCCGATGGTGTCCGATGTCCCAGGCGCCATGGCCCAGCAGCCCGAGGACGGTGAGCACCCCAGCCGCGGGCCCGGCCCCCTCGACCGCGACGGCGAGGACGGCGAGCGCCCCGAACCCCGCCGCGCCGTACAGCTGGAGCCGCGCCGGCCCGGTCGTCCAGGCGCCCCGCACGACGCCCACGACGACGAGGACCAGCTGGATGGCCAGCAGGGCGAGGATTGGCACCCAGGGGGAGTCCAGGACGAAGCCGGGCGTCAGCACGACGAAGGAGGCGGCGAAGCCCAGCCATGCGGCGCCGCGACGACCGACCGCCGCCGCACAGAGATAGATCGCCGAGCACACCATGATCAGCGGGGCGAGGTCGGACTGGAATCCCGTCGCGACGGCGACGACCACCCCGGCGAGGACGGCGAGGCCGGAGCGGAGCCCGAGGGCGGGCCGGGACGCGGTCGGCGCGGGTGCCGTCACGGGACATCGCCTCTTCTCGTACAGTGGTGTTCGAGTTAGAGGTCACCGTAGCCCGCCCCCGGCGGCACGACAAGAGGAGCGGACCATGCCGTCGCCGTCGCCGTCGCCGTCGTCGTCCCCGCCGCCGTCCCCGGCCGGGTCCCGTCCGCTCCGCGCCGACGCCCGGCGCAGCATCGCGGCGATCCTCGACGCCGGGATCCACGTGTTGGCCGTGCGGCCGGATGCCAGCATGGCGGACATCGCCGCGGCCGCCGGCGTGGGCCGCGTGACCGTGTACGCCCACTTCTCCTCCCGCGCGGACCTGCTGCGTGCCGTGGTCGCCCGGGCGATCACCGAGGGGGACGTCGTGCTCGCGCAGGTCGACCTCTCCGGCGACCCGCGCGCGGCCCTCGAGCGCCTGATCCTCGCGAGCTGGGAGCAGATCGCCCGGATCGGCGCCGTCGCGGCCGCGGCGGCGGGCGTGCTGGAGGCCGAGGAGGTCCGCCGGCTGCATGCCGCCCCGGCGGCCCGGGTGGAGGCCCTCCTCGCGCGCGGCCGGGAGCTGGGCGTGTTCCGCGAGGACCTCCCCGCCGCCTGGCTGGTGAGCGTGCTGCACCAGCTCATGCAGGGCGCCGCGGTGGAGGTCGCCGCGGGGCGGCTCGAGGCGGCGCAGGCCGCGCCCGCGATCTCCGCGAGCGTGCTGGCCGTGTGGACCTGCGCCCGCTGAGAGCGCAGGCGGCGCGCAGCGCCGGTCCGGCCGTGTTCATCGCCGTTCGCATCGGATTGTGCGGGGCGGGGCCGTACGGGAGGATACGCCCATGACTGCTTCCCGCTCCGCCGCCCTGCGGCGGTCCCTTCCCCTCGCCTCCGCCCTGCTCCTGAGCGCCGCCCTGCTGGCCGGCTGCGGCGGCGCCGAGGATCCCGCGCAGACGCCCTCGAGCGCGTCCGCCCCCGCCGCCTCCGAGCCGGCCGCCTCCGAGCCGGCCGCCTCCGACGCCGGCGGGGCCTCCGACGCCGGCGGGGCCTCCGACGCCGGCGGGGCCTCGGACGACGGCGGCGCCGAGACGGCCGAGTTCGCCTACGAGGGCGAGCAGGGCCGCACCGCCCTCGAGCTGCTGCTCGAGAAGGACCCGAGCGCCCAGGTCCAGGGCGAGGGCGAGAACGCCTTCGTCACCGGCATCGACGGGCGCGTCGCCGACGAGGGCGCGAAGGAGTTCTGGGCCCTGTACGTCGACGGCGAGCTCGCCCCGGTGGGCGCCGGCTCCCTGATCACCGAGGACGGTCAGCAGATCGTCTGGAAGCTGGAGACCTTCTCATGATCGAGGACCGCAGCACGGACCTGGGACTCGAGGACCTCGCCCGCCGCTGGTGGCGCCCCGCCGTCGTCGCGGTGCTCGTGGTCGCCGCCGTCGTGTGGCGGCTCGTGAAGACCGACCTCGGCGCCCCGCCCAACCTCGAGCTGTCCACCATGGCCGCCTTCGCCGCCGCCGCGCTGCTGCGCCACCGCATCGCGGTGCTCGTGCCCGTGGCCATCGTGCTGATCAGCGACCTGGGGCTGACCACCTCGTGGATCCTGCTGTTCACCTGGTCGGCCTGGCTGCTGATCGGCCTGGGCGCGCTGCGCACCCGCAGCACCTCCCACCGCCTGGTCGCGGCGGTCGCCTTCGGCGCCGGCAGCTCGCTGGCCTTCTACCTGTGGACCAACTTCGGGGTGTGGCTGCTGGGCCGCGGCACCTATTACCCGGCAGGCCTCGACGGGCTGCTGGCCAGCTACGTCGCCGGGATCCCGTTCCTGCGCACGATGCTGCTGGGCAACCTCGTGCTGGTCCCGGCCGCCGCCGGGATCGTGGCCCTCGTGGAGCGCTTCGAGCGCAGCCACGCCCTCGGCCTCGGCCCGGACCCGGCGCGGAGCGCGCATCGGGCCTGAGCCCCTCCCTCAGCACCGAGAACGGCGCCTCCCGGGCAGCGAACGCTGCGGGGAGGCGCCGTCGTGCTTCTCGTGATCGCCCGCACGGCCGCCCCACCGCGGGGTTGCTGGAGCGGCAACGAGGTTTGCTGCCGAGAGCGCCTCTGATGCACCGTGGCACCTGCAGGGCGCCCGCACCGGGCGCCACCAGGAACAGGAGGATCCATGGCTGCACAGGACCCGGACCGCCCCGGTGCGCCGGCGGAGCACACGAGCTGGCGGACGAGGCGGTGGGAGGAGGTGGCCGGCCCGCGCGGCACGGCCGGCACCGTCCAGCTGGCGATGATCCCGCATCCCGAACCGGGGGTGCCGGGCCTGCCGGGGCGATGGGAGGTGAGCACGTCGGGGGCCCTGACCCTCACGGCCACCGCGGCGGACGGCGTATCCCTCGACGGGCGGCCGGTGGCCGGCGCCGTGGACGTGGAATCGGGCAGCCGGGTGGATCTCGCAGACGGTAGGGAGGTCCTCGTCCGGGGGCGGGAGGGGACCTTCGGCATCGTCGTCCGGGATTCGTCCGCCCCGATGCTCACGCGGCTGCGCGACATCGCGCACTATCCCTACGACCCGAGCTGGGTCCTCGACGCCGAGTACCGGGCGACGCCCGGCCGTGCCGTCGAGGTCGAGCGGCTGACCAGCCCTCGGAGCACCGAGAGGGTCCCCGCTCCCGGGGACCTGGTCGTCGGGATCGGCGGCCGGGAGCACACCCTGGTGGTGCTGGAGACCGTCCCCGGCCTGCGCCTGGTGGTCTTCACCGATCCCGGAAGCGGCACCGACACCCCCGAGATCGGTCGGTGGCTCATCCTGCCCCCGGGCGAGGACGGCACCCTCCGGATCGACCTCAACCAGGTGATCCTTCCCCACCATGTCTTCTCCGCGGCGTTCCCGTGCCCGGTCCCGCTGCGGGAGAACCACCTTCCGGTCGTCGTCGACGCCGGAGAGCGTGCACCCGTCCTCGACCCGAATGGCGGAGCACGGTGACAGAGACCGACACGACAGGACAGGACGGAACCATGACGACCGAGCTGATGGAGAAGGCGGTCCGGTACCTGCGGCGCGTGGAGTCCTTCGACTTCCCCGGCATGCGCGCGATGTGCACGCACACCGCCACCGTCTGGCACAACGACGGCACGGGCGAGCAGACGATCGACGAGAACCTCGAGCAGCTCGAGCGGATGTCCGGCGGCGGGGGAGCGGTCGCGCTGCGATACGACATCACCCGGCAGTTCCAGAAGCCGGACGAGGTCCTCCAGCAGCACGTCCTGCACATCACCCTGCCCGACGGGTCCGGCGCCGAGCTCCCGGTGGCGATGTACTTCCGGTTCCGGGACGGTCTCATCGACCGGATCGAGGAGTACGCGACCATGGTCCGGCCCGAGGGAGGCGCCGTGCGCGACGCCGGCTGATCCCCCGGGACGGAGACCCCCGGAGGTCACATCGAGAAGTACGTGGCCTCCGGGTGGTGGACCACGAAGGCGTCCGTGGACTGCTCGGGGTGCAGCTGCAGCTCATCGCTGAGGGTGATGCCGACCCGCTCGGGACGCAGCAGGGCGACGACCTTGCGGCGGTCCTCCATGTCGGGGCATGCCGGGTAGCCCAGGGACAGGCGCGCCCCGCGGTACTCGAGGTCGAGCATGCCCTGCACCTCCGCCGGATCCTCGTCGGCGAAGCCCAGCTCCTCGCGGACCCGGGAGTGCCAGAACTCCGCGAGGGACTCCGTGAGCTGGACGGACAGCCCGTGGAGCTCCATGTACTCGCGGTAGCGGTTCTCGGCGAACAGCTGCGCGGTGACCGTGGAGACGGTGTCGCCCACCGTCACCAGCTGGACGGGCAGCACGTCGAAACGGCCCGTCTCCTCCACCCAGGAGCGCGGGCGGAAGTAGTCGGCGATGCACAGGTGGCGGTCCCGGGTCTGCCGCGGGAAGGTGAAGCGCAGACGCTCCGTGCCCGGCTCCCCGTCGGAGCCGCCGTCGGTCGAGCCGATGCCGGCCAGCTGCCCGCCGTGGTGGGCGACGACCAGATCGTTCCCCTCCGACCAGACGGGGAAGTAGCCGTAGATGACCGTCGGATCCATGATGTGCTCGCGGGCGATGCGCTCCATCCAGGCGGCCAGGCGCGGGCGGCCCTCCGTCGCCACGAGCTCCTCGTAGCTCGCGCCGTCCTCGCCGCGGCCGGCCTTCAAGCCCCACTGGCCCATGAACGTGGCCCGCTCGTCCAGCAGCGAGGCGTAGTCGGAGAGCTGGATGCCCTTGACGATGCGGGTCCCCCAGAACGGCGGATCCGGCACCGGGTTGTCGGCGGCGACGTCCGAGCGCGCGGGCAGGTCCTCGACGGCGGTCCGCTCCAGGGTGGCGACGTGGTGGCGCCGCGTGCGCAGCGGCGGCAGGCCCACGGCATCGGGATCCGCCCCCCGCGCGACGGCGACCAGCGGCTCCATCAGGCGCAGCCCCTCGAAGGCGTCCCGGGCGTAGCGGACCACGCCCGGGAACTGCGAGGCGAGATCGTCCTCCACGTAGGGGCGGGTCAGCGCCGCGCCGCCCAGCAGGATCGGCCAGCGGTCGGCCAGCCTGCGGGAGACGAGCTCCTCGAGGTTCTCCTTCATCACCACGGTCGACTTCACGAGCAGCCCCGACATGCCGATGACGTCGGCGTCGTGCTCGATCGCCGCGTCGATCATGGCCGAGATCGGCTGCTTGATGCCGATGTTCACGACGGTGTACCCGTTGTTGGTGAGGATGATGTCCACGAGGTTCTTGCCGATGTCGTGCACGTCCCCGCGCACGGTCGCCAGCACGATCGTCCCCTTGGAGGCCGAGGCCCCGCCCTCGACCTTCTCCATGTGCGGCTCGAGCAGGGCGACGGCCGCCTTCATCACCTCGGCCGACTGCAGCACGAAGGGCAGCTGCATCTGCCCGGAGCCGAACAGCTCGCCGACGACCTTCATCCCGCCCAGCAGGTGCGTGTTCACGATGTCGAGCGCGGCCATGCCCTCGCCGAGGGCGAGGTCGATGTCCTCCTCGAGCCCCTTGCGGGCCCCGTCGATGATGCGCCGCTCGAGCCGCTCGCCGGTGGGCAGCGCGGCGAGCTCCGCCGCGCGCTGGTCGCGCAGCGCCGCGGAGTCGACCCCGGAGAACGTCTCCAGCAGGTGGGCCAGCGGGTCATGGACCAGGTTCCCGGCGTCGTCATAGCGGCGGCGGTCCCACACCAGGTCCTCGGCGGCCTGCCACTGCTCGTCGGGGATCGCCGCGCGCGGCAGGATCTTCGCCGCGTGGACGATCGCGGAGTCGAGCCCCGCCTGCGTCGCCTCGTGCAGGAACACCGAGTTCAGCACGGTGCGGGCCGCGGGGGAGAGGCCGAAGGACACGTTGGACACGCCCAGGGTGGTGTGCACGCCCGGGTACTTCGCGGTGATCTCGCGGATCGCGGCGATCGTCTCGATGGCGTCCCGGCGGGTCTCCTCCTGGCCGGTGGCGATGGGGAAGGTGAGGGCGTCGACGATGATGTCGTCGACCCGCATGTCCCAGTCGGCCACCAGGGTGTCGATGAGGCGCGAGGCGATGGCGACCTTGTGCTCCGCCGTGCGGGCCTGCCCCTGCTCGTCGATGGTGAGGGCGATGACCGCCGCACCGTGCTCCTTCACCGCCGGCATGATCCGACGGAAGCGCGAGCCCGGCGCGTCGCCGTCCTCGAAGTTCACCGAGTTCACCACGGCCCGGCCGCCGACCAGCTCGAGGCCGGCCCGGATGACGTCGGGCTCGGTGGAGTCGATCACCAGCGGCAGGGTGGAGGCGCTGGCCAGCCGCGAGACGACGGCGCGGATGTCCTCGACGCCGTCGCGGCCCACGTAGTCCACGCACACGTCCAGCAGGTGGGCGCCGTCGCGGGTCTGCGCCCGGGCGATGTCGACGATGTCGTCGAAGCGGCCCTCCAGCAGCGCCTCCCGGAAGGCCTTGGATCCGTTGGAGTTGGTGCGCTCGCCGATGGCGAGGTAGGAGGCGTCCTGCGACAGGTCGGTGTGGGTGTAGAGGGAGGAGACGCCGTTCTGGCGCTGGACGGAGCGCTCCGGCAGCGCATGGCCCCGCACCGCCTCGACGACCTGGCGCATGTGCTCGGGCGTCGTGCCGCAGCACCCGCCCACCAGCCCCAGCCCGAACTCCTTGACGAACTGGGCGTGGGCGGCGGCGAGCTCCTCGGGCGTGAGGGGGTAGACGGCGCCGTGCGGGCCGAGCTCCGGCAGGCCGGCGTTGGGCATGCACACCAGCGGCGCCTCGCTGTGCCGGGCGAGGATGCGCAGATGCTCGCTCATGAGGTCGGGACCGGTCGCGCAGTTCAGGCCGATCACGTCCACGTCCAGGGACTGCAGAGCGGTCAGGGCCGCCCCGATCTCCGATCCCATCAGCATGGTGCCGGTGGTCTCCACGGTGATCGAGGTGATGATCGGCAGCGCGACACCCGTCTCCTCGACGGCCCGGCGGCAGCCGGTGACCGCCGCCTTCGTCTGCAGGAGGTCCTGGCTGGTCTCGATCAGCAGGGCGTCGGCCCCGCCCTCGATGAGGCCCGCGGCCTGCTCGGCGAAGGTGTCGCGCAGATGCGCGTAGGTGGTGTGCTGCAGCGAGGGCAGCTTCGTGCCCGGGCCCATCGAGCCCAGCACCCAGCGGGGCTGCTCGGCGGTGGCGAAGGCATCGGCCCGCTCGCGGGCCAGCGCCGCCCCGGCGCGGGCCAGCTCGCGGATCCGGTCCTCGATCCCGTAGTCGGACAGGTTCGACCAGTTCGCGCCGAAGGTGTTCGACTCGATCGCGTCCACGCCCGCGGCGAGATAGGCGTCGTGGACCCCGCGGATGATGTCCGGGCGGGTCACGTTGAGGATCTCGTTGCAGCCCTCGTGCTGCTGGTAGTCCTCGAGGGTCGGCTCCTCGGCCTGGATCATGGTGCCCATGGCGCCGTCGGCGACGACGACACGGGAACGGACGGCCTCGAGGAGCGCGGCCGCGCGGCCGGCGGGTGCGGAGATCATCCGACCAGGGTAGGCGTCGCCGCGCCATCTGCCCTCCCGGGTCCGCCTGGCGGAGGGACCCGGGCGGCCGGGGCCCTACTCTGGTGGCATGACACGTCGCGGCATCGTCGGCACGGGGCGCCCGTGAACCCCCTCCTGCGGTCCGTGATGCGCCTGTTCGCGGCCCCGCGGCTGAACATGCGCGAGGACTACGCCCGGGTGCGGCGCCTGCAGCGGCAGCTGGCCGCCCGGCCCGTCCCGCGGTACCGGGCGGTGGACCTGCGCATCGACACCGGCGACGGCGAGCGCGAGGTGCCGGTGCGGGTGTTCAGCCCCCGCGAGCAGCGCCGCGAGGAGGTGCTGCTGTTCCTCCACGGCGGCGGCTGGGTGACGGGGGACATCGAGAGCTACACCCCGGCCTGCGCGACCATGGCCGACCTCACCGGCTGCGTGGTGGCCTCCGTCGACTACCGCCTGGCCCCCGAGCACCCCTTCCCGGCCGGTCTCGAGGACTGCTGGCGGATCATCCGGGCGATCCTGGAGGCTCCCTGGCGCCTGGGGGCGGAGTCCGCGGCACGGATCGTGCTGGTGGGCGACTCGGCGGGCGGGAACCTCGCCGCCGCCTCCTGCCTCCTGCTGCACGAGCGCGGGCTCCCCATGCCGCAGCGGCAGATCCTGCTGTACCCGGTGACGCACTGGGACCACGACCCGCGCACCACGCCGTTCCTCTCGGCGCGCCGGCACGGTGCGGACTACCGGCTGACCTCGACCGAGGTCGAGGACTACCTCGAGCTGTACGTCCCCGACCCGGCGCTGCGCCGGGACCCGCTGGTCTCCCCGCTGATGGCCTCCGACCTCGACGGGCAGCCGCGCACCCTCCTGATCACCGCCGAGCTCGACCTGCTGTGCGACGAGGGCGAGGCGTACGGCCGGGCGCTGCGGGATGCCGGCACCGAGGTGCGGATCCACCGCGTCGAGGGGGCGCTGCACGGGTTCATCACCCTGCCGCGCTTCGCGAGGTCCCTGCGCGAGGCCTACGAGGTGATCGACGAGTTCCTCGACGCGCCGCTGCCGGACGGAGGCACCCCGTGACGCGCCGGGCCTGGGTGCGGCTGGACAACGCCTCGAACATCTTCCTGGCCGCGCGCAGCGACGTCGATCCCAAGGTGTTCCGCATGAGCGCGGAGATGGACCACGAGGTCGACGGCGAGCTGCTCCAGCAGGCCCTGGACGCGACCTTCGACCGCTACCCGCTGTACCACGCCGTGCTGCGCAAGGGACTGTTCTGGTACTACCTGCAGGACAGCGACCTGCGCCCGCAGGTGCAGGCCGAGGTCCGGCCCACCTGCGCCGCGATCTACCGCGAGAACCGGCGGGAGCTGCTGTTCCGCGTGATGCGCCACCGCCGCCGCATCGTCCTGGAGGTCTTCCATGCCCTCTCCGACGGGACCGGCGCCCTGGCCTTCCTGCGCGAGCTCGTCATCGCCTACGCCCGCGCCCGCACCGCGGCAGGGCCCGCCCCGGCCGGCGGCGCCGACCCGGCCTCGGCCGCGTCGCCCCCTCCCGCCGTCGACCCCACCTCCCGTCACGGCCGCGGCCTGTTCGTGGATCCCTTCGCCCGCTACTTCCGGCGCGAGCGCCGGCCCGCGCCCGCGGCGAGCGCCGCCGAGGCATCGGCCTTCGTCCGGGCCGCGACCCCGGCGGGCCTGCCCGAGGGGATGCCCGCGCAGGAGCCCGCGGCGAGCCCGCGGCGCCGCATGGTCGGCCGGGGACCGCGCCGCCACGAGACGCACGTGCACCGCGTCCCCGGCACCCGCACCCCCGACGGCCGCACCCGCGCGGTGGAGCTGACGGTTCCGGTGGCCGAGCTGCTCGCCACCCGACCCGAAGGCGTGGGCACGACCATGTACCTCACCGCGCTCCTGTTCGAGGCGGTGCGCCGCAGCGCGGGGGACCTCGGCCGGGCCCGCACCCTGGCCGCGAGCGTCCCGGTGAACCTGCGGCAGTTCTTCCCCTCCACCTCCTCCCGCAACTTCTTCACCGCCCTGCGGGTCGAGCACACCTACGGCGAGGGCCTGGACGACCTGGGAGCCATCGGCCGGCAGCTCGAGGCCGACTTCCGCCCCCAGATCGAGATCGGAGCCCTCGAGGAGCGGCTGCGCCGGCTGATGGGGCTCGAGCGCATGCCCGTGCTGCGGATCATCCCGCGCCCCCTCAAGGACCTCGTCCTCGGCCTGGTCAACCGGGTCAACAACCGCGCGCTGACCGTGGCGGTCTCCAACATGGGCCCGGTGCGCCTGCCGGAGGACATCGCCGACCAGGTGCGCCGGGTCTCCTTCCAGGTCTCGGCCGTGCGGCCGCAGATCTGCGCCATCTCCTACGGCGGATGGCTGAGCATCACCTTCACCTCCCCGTTCCTGGAGACCGGCCACGTGCGCGAGTTCGCCCGGCTGCTCACCGCCCAGGGCATCGCCGTGAGCGTCGCGGCGACCCGGGTGACCGAGGCGGAGCTGGCGGAGGGAGCCGCATGAGGCGCTGTCCGGACTGCGGGGTCGCCGTCGAGGGCGCCTGGTCGCGCTGCCCGTTGTGCGGGCGGACGGTGATGGGCCCGATGCGGCCCGATCCCTTCCCGGCCGTCCCGCTGCGGTTCTCCCGCCGCCGGATCTACCGGATCCTGCTGCTGGCCTCGCTGGTGGTGATCCTCGCGTCGTTCGGGGCGCAGATGCTGTTCGACCGCGGCCACGCGGGGATCGGCCTGGTGCGCTCGGTGTGGCTGGGGCTGAGCGCCATGTGGCTGGTGGTGCTGATGGCGGTGCGCGCCCGTCGCGACATCGCCAAGGGCACCGCCACCGTCGTCGTGCTGATCTGCGGGATCTGCGCCTACTGGGACTACCTGGTGGGCTGGGACGGATGGTCGCTGACCTACGCGGTGCCGATCGTGTGCGGCTGCTCGATCCTCGCGCTGGTGATCGCCGTCCCCGCCCTGCGGATCGAGGCGGGGGACCATGTGCTCTACAGCGGGACGATGGTTCTGCTGGGATTGGTGCCCATCGTGTTCACGGCGCTGGGCTGGGTCGCGGACCCGATCCCCTCGGTCTGCTGCGGCGCGCTCGCCGTCATCGTGCTGGTGATGCAGGAGCGCGACCGGGTCTCCGATGTGCTGCATGAGCTGGGCAAGCGCCTTCACATCTAGGGCCGTCTCGTGCCTGGGATGCGGGGTCCCGCCCGGCGCCGCGGCGGGTACGGTGACGCCATGCTGATCGGGATCGATTTCGGGACGACGCGCACCATCGTCGCGGGCGTGGACCGCGGGAACTATCCGGTGCTCACCTTCCTGGACACCGACGGGGACGCGCACGAGCACTTCCCCTCGGTGGTCGCGTGGGAGGACGGGCGCCTGGTGCACGGGTTCGAGGCCCTCGCGGCCGCTCGCGCCGGGGCGCCGCACCTGCGCTCCATCAAGCGCCTGCTGGGCGAGCCCACCACCCATCCGGGCACCACGGTGCGGATCGGCGAGCAGGAGCTGCTGCTGGCCGATGTGCTCACCGGGTATCTCGGCGCGCTGCGGGAGGCCCTGCCGGAGGGGGCCGGGCCCGCCGCCGTGTCCGTCCCCGCCCACGCCCACGGCGCGCAGCGCTTCATGACGCTGGAGGCGTTCCGCCGCGCCGGCTTCGAGGTCGTGGCGATGCTCAACGAGCCCTCCGCCGCGGGATTCGAGTTCACCCACCGCCAGCCCCGTAGCCTCTCGGCCCGCCGCACCCGGGTGGTCGTCTACGACCTCGGCGGCGGCACCTTCGACACCTCGCTCGTCCAGGCCGACGGCACCAGCCACGCCGTCCTCGGCAGCGTCGGGGTGAACCGTCTGGGCGGGGACGACTTCGACGAGGTGCTGGCCGACGTGGTGCTCGAGGCGGCCGGCCGCACCCGCGCGCAGCTGACCGGCCCCCAGCGCGACCGGCTGCTCGACGACTGCCGCGAGGCCAAGGAGCGCCTCACCCCGCAGACCCGCCGCATGGTCGTCGAGCTGCCCACGGCCGATGGCGCGGGCGAGCCCGTCGTCGTCGCGGTCGACGCCTTCTACTCCGCCGCCTCCGATCTCGTGGCCCGCTCGGTCTCGGCCATGGAGCCGCTGGTCGGATCGCTGGACAAGGACTCGACCGTCGCCGGCATCTACCTCGTCGGCGGCGGTTCCGGCCTCCCGCTGGTGCCGCGGATGATCCGCGAGCGCTTCGGCCGCCGCGTGCACCGCTCCCCGTACCCGGCGGCCTCCACGGCCATCGGCCTGGCCATCGCCGCCGATCCCGACTCCGGGTTCACCGTCTCGGACCGGCTCTCCCGCGGCTTCGGCGTGTTCCGCGAGCGCGATGCCGGCGCCGGCGTCGCCTTCGATCCGATCCTCACCCGCGAGCACCCGATCCCCGAGCACGGGGAGATCGTGGTGACCCGCCGCTACGTCGCCGCGCACAACCTCGGCTGGTTCCGCTACGTCGAGCACACGAGCGTCGACGCCGTCGGCGAGCCCCGCGGCGACCTGGTGCCCTACGCGGAGGTGATCTTCCCCTTCGACCCGGCGCTGCAGGGCTCCGACGGTGCGGAGGAGACCGAGCGCCTGGCCGCGGTGCCCGTGGAGCGCCGCGCCGGCGGGCCGCTCGTGGAGGAGACCTACACGATCGACGCCGCCGGCATCGTCTCCGTGCGCATCGCGGATCTGACCACCGGCTACGCGCGGGAGTACGGGCTGGGCCGCTGAGCTCGCGCCGGCCGCCCGCCTGGGGCCGGCCGTCCGCCTGGAGCCGTCCGCCTGGAGCCGTTCGCCCGGCGGGGCCGTTCGCCCGGCGGGGCCGTTCGCCCTCCGGGAGCCGGCCCTAGAGCGCCGCGTCCAGGATCTCCCGTGCCTCCTCGTCGAGCACGAGGGAGACGCCGTCCAGCGCCTCCTCGAGCTGGTACGGCCTGCTGCCGCCGAGGATCGGCCGGATGCCCTGCGAGACCAGGTGGGCGAGCACGACCTGCCCGCGGCGGGCGCCGGTGCGCCGGGCCACCTCGTCCAGCGCCGCGAGGCGTCGCTCCGTGCCGGGATGGTCGAAGACCGGGTCGATGGGCTTGGCGGGGTCGTCGTAGGCACCGCCCAGCAGCGGCGAATAGGCCCACACCTCCAGCCTCTCCTCACGGGCCAGATCCACCTGCTCGGCACCCAGGACGCCGAAGGGATGCACGTTCCCCTCCGGCTGCGTGCCGGGCCGGGGCCGCAGGGCGGTCGCGCTGAGCTGCAGGGCGTCGATCGGCATCGCGCCCGTGGCCAGGGCATGCGCCCGGGCCCGCTCCACCCGCCAGGCCGGATGGTTCGAGGCGCCGACGCGGCGCACCCGGCCATCGGCCGCGAGCTCGGCCATCGCGTCCACGCTCTCCTCGATGGGGACGGTGCGGTCCTCCTGGTGCAGCCACAGCAGATCCACGCTCTCGATCCCGAGCCGTGCGAGGCTTCCGGCGAAGGCGTCGTGGATCGCCCGTCGGGACAGGCCGGACCGGTGCTCGGGCCAGGACCCCGCCCACAGCGGCTCCGCACCGACCTTGGTGGCGATGCGCACCCGGTCGCGCATCCCGGGGCGGGCGGCGAGCCAGCGGCCGATGACCCGTTCGCTGGCTCCGCCCCGGCCGGCGGGATCCAGCCAGAAGGCGTAGCAGTCGGCGGTGTCGATCCAGGTGCCGCCGCGCTCGACGAAGCGGTCCAGGAGGGCGAAGGACGTCTCCTCGTCGATGCGGGTGCCGAAGGTCATCGCGCCGAGCACCAGCGAGGAGTCGGGCGGCGGGGTGGTCGGGTCGGGACGGGCCGGGGTGCTGTTCTGTGCGGTCATGGCATGAGCCTGAGCCCTGGAGCGCGCTCCAGGTCAAGCGGTAGCCTGCCGTCATGGCGACCTATACCCCGGCCGAGGCCGCGCAGCGCAGCGGGTTCACGATCGACACCCTGCGCTACTACGAGCGCGAGGGCATCCTGCCGCGGGTCGCGCGCAGCGCCGGCGGGCACCGGGTCTACTCTGACGCGGATCTGTCGACCCTCGACTTCCTGCAGTGCCTGCGGGACACCGGCATGCCGATCGAACGGCTGCGCCGCTATGGGGAGATGTGCCAGGATCCCGCGACGATGACGGATCGCGCCGCTCTCCTGCGTGAGCACGCGGCCGATGTCGATGCCCAGATCGCCCTGCTCACCCGTCGCCGTGCCCGGCTGACGGAGAAGATCGCCTGGTACGACGAGCAGATCGGCGACGCCGCGGACTGATCACCCGCGGTCCGGGAGCTGGGCGCGCGTCGGCCCCACCCCACCCGATGCCGGGTGGGGGAGAGGGCCGAACGGAGGCGACCGCGGGGAGGCCGTTGCCGGTGACCGGGCTTCAGTAGGGCGGGGCGTCCTCATGGGCGGTGACCAGCCTGCTGCGGGCGGTCGGGGGCCCCGAGCGACGCTCGCCGAGGAATGCGGATCGGAATTCCGGATTGTTCTCGGGAGCGCCCAGATCCTGATTGTCGAGAATGTCGACGACGACGTCGCTCCCGATGCTCCAGCGGGTGGCGCCGCCGGGAATCCGGTGGGGGTCGGTGAGCCCCTCGGTCTTGATGCGATGATGCATGAGGCAGAGATGGTGGAGATTCTCCGGAATCGTCTTTCCGCCGTGCTGGGGATCCTCGTGGTCGAACTCCTCGATGTGGTCGACCTCGATGCGGCCGCGGCTGGGCCTGGTGCACCCCGGGTGCGCGCACAGCGGCGTCTTCAGGTGGGTGAGCTCGAGCACGGCCGCGCCGGGACGGTACCGGACCGCCGGTTCGCCGAGGAAGGCTCCGGTGGCGGGGTCGGTGAGCACGAGCCACCAGTCCTCGGCGGCGCCGGCGATGGCGCGGGCGACCGGACCGGGCACCGGAGTCTCGCCCTCGAGCAGACCGGGCTCGTTCGAGGCGCCGAGCGCCGTGAGCGCCGGGACCGTGATGTTCACGCGGCGCCGCGTGTGCGGGACGGCCACGCCGCCGGTGTCCAGGACGCTGCGGGTCATGACGGCATAGCGGATCTGGCCCAGCGACATCACCATGGCCGTGCGCTGCACGTCGCCGTCGAGGTCGAAGGGGATCTCGTCCAGGCCGTCGCGCAGGGCGAGGCGCTGTGCGTCCTGCACCGCGCGGGCGGCGGCGTTGAGGCGTTCGACGAGATCGGTGATCTCCGCCGTCGGGCCGATGATCTCGAGGGTGCTGGTGCCTTCGACGAGATTCGGCTCCTGCCAGGTGATCGTGCGCTGATCAGCGGGGGAGCGGGTGGTGCGGGACCGCTCGGCCACGTGCATGACCAGCCGGCGCAGCCGCCGGCGGAAGCCCGGGAACGTGAGCGTGCGCAGGGGCCAGTCGGAGATGGTCTCGTCGAGGGTGGCGAGGTCCTCGTCCGGGAGATCGCGGGACGCCCGGAGGATGCGGGTGAACCACGGAGCCGGCAGGTCCGCGGAGGCGAGGCGCTCCAGGGTGAGCGGGAAGGCCTCCACGGCGAGCACCGCCTCGCGGATGAGCCGGCGGGCGCCGGCGGCGTCGCAGCGCAGGGCGACCGCGCAGGCCGCATCCGCGGCGGCCTGCGCAGAGGCGGCCTGCTGCGGGTCCCGGCCGGCGGGATCGATGTGGAAGCGGTACAGCTCGCGCTGGCGGGCCGCATGGGCCGCGGCCTCGGCGGCGATCCCGGCCAGCAGCTCGCGCACGCGCTGCGAGATCCGGGAGCCGGGGACGATGCCGCCGACGGCGAGATGCTCGCCAGAGGCGAGATCCGGCGCCCGGCGCTCGCCCGGGCTCGAGGAGCCCGGCCCCAGGTCGAGCTCGGGGTGGCCATGATGCGTCATCGACACCATCCGTCCTCTCTCGGCATTTCCTCCGACCCGCAGAGGGAGGGGATGCCGACGTGATCCGGCTCCCCTTCCGAGGAATTCCGATGCGTTCCGTCGTGGCGGTCGACTTTCCCCCGAGCCGTGCGATCAGTATATATCGATCATACGTTCGATGCCAGGTTTCCGGACGATGCGTCGCGAGATCGTGGAGAACGCTGCTATGGGGAGGAGGAGCGGTCCGGGTGCGCGCACGGTTCCTCGCGCTCCGGGGCGGTCGCGGGAGCCGTGGATCAGGGCATCCGCAGCTCGGCCAGCAGCGGCAGGTGGTCGGAGGCGCCGCGGCCCGCCTCCGCCACGCACGCCGAGGTGCACGTGAGCCCCGACGTCAGGATGTGGTCGATGCGCGCCGCGTGCGGATCGGTGCCGTCGCCG
Source organism: Brachybacterium phenoliresistens (assembly GCF_000576425.1). Classification (GTDB taxonomy): domain Bacteria; phylum Actinomycetota; class Actinomycetes; order Actinomycetales; family Dermabacteraceae; genus Brachybacterium; species Brachybacterium phenoliresistens. The sequence goes on from NZ_KK069988.1 coordinate 187,751, forward strand.
ACGAAGGTCAGCCCCTCGCCCCCGTCGCCTCCCTGCTCCCAGGCGTCGGACATCCGCCGCTGCAGCAGCGCCAGGGAGTCGGCGCCGGGCGCCTCGTTGAGATCGCCGGCGAGGATCACCGGGCCGTCCTGCGCGGGAAGCTCGACGATGATCGCCCGCACCTGCGCCAGACGCGCCTCGGCGCTGGCGGGATCCAGGTGCGTGCCCGCGACGGTGACGGGGCCGCCGGGGACGGCCGCGCGGGCGTGCAACAGCATGCGCGGCTCCTCTCCGGGAGCGCACGGCAGCGGGATGCGATGCACCTGCTCCAGCGGCCACCGGGAGAGGATCATGTGCCCGTACTCGCGGTCCGGACCGCCCGGCGGGTCCGAGGGAAGGGTCATCGCCGGGGCGAACTCCGCGTGGAGGCCCAGGGCGTCGGCGAGCACGGCGGGCTGGTCCACGCCTCCGCTGCGGGGCCAGAACCGGTCCACCTCCTGCAGCAGGGCGAGATCCGGCCGCAGCTGCTCCAGCACGTGGGCGATGCGCTCGAGGTCGAGGACGCCGGCGGCATCGGCGCCGTGGTGGATGTTGAACGTGACCACCCGCAGGGTGGTGCGGTGCTCGAGCATCGGGGATCCTCCCCCTCCTGCGCAGGGCGGCCGCCGGGCGAGCGGCTCGTCCTCCAGCGTAGCCGCCGATCACCCCCGTGGGCATGCGTGGCCGGCGGGGTGAGTCTACGGCTGCGGGGTCCTGGCACGGCGGCCGGGCAGGGCCACGATCCCGCCGATGAGCATCCCGGCCGGCGGCAGCAGGGGCCACAGGGGCTGCAGCCCGCCGGCTCCGACCATCCCGGCATCGGCCATGACCGCGAGGCCGGCGCAGACCATGGCCGCGGCGAGCACCGGTCGCCACAGGGCAGGCGCGGGGCGGTCGTCCGCCCGCGGCGACTCGAAGCGGCCGAACGCGAGCACCAGCAGGGCCGTCAGACCCAGCAGGGCCAGGCACCACAGCGGGCGGGTCAGCCACCAGACCCCGCTGAGGGGCGCCGGCAGCAGGGGCCGTGCGTCGAGCGCGATCAGCAGGTGCGCCAGGGCGACCAGGGCGGTGAGGTGCCAGAGGAACCACGTCATGATCCGCTGGTTCACCAGCACCGTCAGGAACCACACGCGCGGACGCTCCAGCAGCGCCGCCAGCGGGCGCTCGGCCAGCAGGATCAGGCCGGCCTGCGCCATGCCGAGGAACGCCATGGTCACGCGGGTAGGGCTCGAGTTGGAGATCTCGTCGGTGGCCGCGGTGATCATGGAGACGGGGTAGGGCCCGAGGCCCACCAGCAGCGCCAGGCCGGCGGCGCCGATCCCCGCCAGCGCGAGGCGGCGCGCCGATCCGGCGAGGCGGCCGTCCAGCCAGGCGAAGCCGACCTGGTGGAAGCTCGCCCAGACCAGCAGATAGTTGGGGTAGCCGAGCAGGGGCCGGTCCGCGAGGATGCTTCCGGCGTCGACGATCCCGGCCAGCAGGACCCCGCCGGCCACCGACCACCAGCCGAAGCGCTCCCAGAGGACCAGGCAGGCGGGGGCGACGACGATGACGAGCAGGTATGCGGCCAGGAACCAGGTGGGCACGAGCGCCATCTGCGAGGCGAGCTGGAGGGTGGCAGGGGCCGCTCCGGCGGCCAGGCCGATCCCGCAGACGGCGAGCCACACCAGCAGCAGGGGGATCACGGGGATGCCCAGGCGGCGCAGCCGGGACCGCAGCCATGGCGCGTAGCCCAGGCCGCGACGGCGCGCGGAGCGCCACGAGAGCGCATTGGAATAGCCGCCGACCAGGAAGAAGATCGGCATCACCTGGAAGATCCAGGTCAACGGGTGGGTCCAGCGGGCGGCGTCCAGCACGCCGTGGGGCTGGATGCCGCCATCGGCGCTGACGGCGATGATCGTCCAGTGGCCCAGCACGACGACGGTGATCGCGACGGCACGCAGCAGGTCCACCACCCGGTTCCGCGACGAGGGCGTCGCGGCGTGGATCTGCTCGGCGCGGCTGGGGCGCGGGCTGTGCATCGGACGGTCCCCCCGTTCGTCGGTGCCGATGGGTCAGGGTACCCGGGCGCGCTTGCGAAGATAGGCGCATGGGGAACACTGCAGATTCCGCGCCGGAGGCCGATCGCGTCATCGCCCGGCTGCGCGACGACATCCTCGACGGGGTGCGCGAGCCGGGCAGCCGGCTCGTCGAGAGGGAGCTCGCCGAGGAGCTGGGGACCAGCAGGGTCCCGGTGCGCGATGCGCTCAAGGCGCTCGCGGCCGAGGGGCTCGTGACGCTGCGGCCGCGGACGTGGGCCGTGGTCCGCGAGTTCACCGCGGGGGACGAATCGGACTTCGGCGAGGTGCGCGAGGCGCTCGAGGCCCTGGCCTTCCGTCTGGCGGCGCAGCGGCGCACCGAGGAGGGGCTCGCCCTGCTGCGCGGGGACGTCGACGCCGAGCTGGCGGCGGCGCGCGCCGGGGACGGCGTCCGCGCGCGCCGCGCCGCCGCGGACTTCCACGAGCGGGTCATCGAGCTGTCCGGGAACGCCATGCTGATCGAGATCGGCCAGCTGACCGGCAGCCGCATGCGCTGGTTCATGTCGCAGCACGACGACCTGGACGCCATGGCGCGCCAGCACGAGGGGCTGTGGGAGGCGATCGCGCAGCAGGATCTCGCGCAGCTGGAGCTGCGCGTGGCCGAGCACCTGCGCTCCAGCGTCGAGCATCTGCGGGCGCACGCCGCGGCGGAGCGGGGCGAGCCCGGCGCATAGCCCGCGCCGCCCTCCGCAGCTCGGGGCGCGGGACCGAGGGGCGACGGGGAACGGGCCTCGCCCGGCCGTCGACGCCCGGGACGGTTTGGTATACCGTTTCGCCCATGGAGCAGATGATCATCCGCAATGTCCGGCCGTGGGGCGCCGATCCCGTCGACGTCGTCGTGGAGGGGGAGGGCATCGCCGCGCTGGTCCCCGCGACGACGGCCCCCGCCGCCGAGGGGGTCGAGGTCGTCGACGGCGGCGGGCGGCTCGCCCTGCCGGGGTTCGTCAACGCGCACGCCCACGCCGACAAGTCGTGGTGGGGGATGGACTGGGTCTCCTACGGCGGGGAGGCCACCACCCAGGGGCGCATCGCCCACGAGCGGGCCGTGCGCGGCCGGCTGGGCATCCCCAGCGTCGACGCGACCGAGCGGGTGCTGCGGGAGTTCCTCCGCCACGGCACCACCGCGATCCGCAGCCATGTCGACGTGGACCTCGGCGTCGGCCTCGAGGGGATCGCCGCTCTGCACGAGGCCGCCGCCCGCCTGGACGGAGCCGTCGAGGTCGAGGTCGTCGCCTTCCCGCAGGACGGCGTGATCCGCCGTGACGGCGTGCTGGACCTGCTGGACCGCGCCGCCGCCGAGGGGGCCGCGAGCATCGGCGGCCTCGACCCGTGCCTGATCGACCGCGATCCCGTCGCCCAGCTCGACGGACTGTTCTCCGTGGCCGAACGGCACGGCTGCGGCATCGACATCCATCTGCATGCCGGGGGAGACCTGGGCGCTTTCGAGTACGACCTCATCATCGACCGGGTGCGCCGCACCGGGCTCATGGGGAAGGTCAACATCGCCCACGGCTTCGCGCTGGGCCAGCTCGCCGGCGGCCGGCAGGAGCAGCTCCTCCAGGAGTTCTCCGAGCTGGGGATCTCCTGGAGCACCGTCGCCCCGATCCGCTCCGCCCCGCTGCCCTGGGTGGCGATGCGGGAGCTCGGGATCGGCATCGGGCTGGGCACCGACGGCGTGCGAGACCTGTGGTCGCCCTACGGCGACGGCGACCTGATGCGCGTGGCGCTGGACTTCGCGCGCCTGCACGGCGTGCGGTACGACGAGGACTTCGTCGAGGTGGCGCGCCTGGCCACCAGCTCGGCCGCCCGCTATGTGCATCGGGAGGTCCATGACATCGTCCCCGGTGCCCGCGCAGACCTGGTGCTCCTGGACGCCCAGAACGTGCCCGATGCGATCGTCCGCGCGCCGCGCCGCGCGCTCGTGGTCGCCGGTGGGCGTCTCGTCGCCCGGGACGGGGAGGTCCTCCTCTGATGCCGATGCCTCCGGCCGTGCCCGCACGGACCACGGCGTGAGCGCGGGGCGGCGGCGCCGGGGGATCCCGCGCCCGGGCCCCCTCGCGGCGCTGGCCTCGCTGCGCGGCAACCGTCCCTTCCAGCTGCTGTGGGTCTCGAACCTCTTCTTCTTCGGCGGGGTCTGGACCCAGACGCTGGTCCTGGGCTGGCTCGCCTACGAGATGACCCGGTCCGAGTTCCTCGTTGCGGTCTACACCGCCGTCCGCCTGGCCCCGCTGCTGCTGGGCCCGCTCGCCGGCGTGCTCGCCGACGCGATGGACCGGGTGCGCCTGCTCCTGCTGGCCTGCGGGTGGGCGACCACCGCCGTCGCGATCGTGGCCCTGCTGGCGAGCACCGGGACGCTGTCCTACGGCGCCCTGGTCGTGGGCGGCCTGGCCATCGGCCTGGCACAGTCCCCGTCGCAGCCGGCCCGCGCGGCGCTCGTGCTCGAGCTGGTGGGGCGGCGGAACCTGTCCAACGCGAACGCCCTGAACTCGATCGCGGTGACCATGACCCAGGTGATCGGGCCAGCCCTGGGCGGCTCGATGATCGCCGCGCTCGGCGCCCCCGCGGCGATCTGGATCTCGACGCTGTGGTACCTCGTCTCCTTCGCGCTGCTGCTCCCGTTGCGCCGGGCCTCCCGGCGCGCGGCCGCGCCGGTCCAGGGGGCCTCCGTGCTGCGGATGATCACCAGCGGCCTGCGCAGCATCGCGGGGCACTGGGTGGCGGTCTCGGTGCTGCTGGTGACGCTCGCGGCCAACACCCTGCTGTGGCCGGTGTTCCAGAGCTTCATGCCCGTGTTCGCCGATCAGTCCCTCGGGCTGGATGCCGCCGGCCAAGGCGCGCTGCTCACCTGCGCCGGGGTCGGGGGTCTGGTGGGCTCGGTGGTGATCGCCGCGCTCGGGGACTTCCGGGGCAAGGGCGCGCTGTTCGTGCTCGGCACGATGGCCTGGGCGCTGTGCTGGGCGGGCTTCGCCCTCGCCGGGACCGTCGGCTGGGCGTTCGTGCTGATGGGGATGATCGGCGTGTTCAGCGCGGCCTTCGGCGTGCTGCAGACGACCCTGCTGCTGATGTCCACCGAGCCGGCGGTCCACGGGCGCGCGCTGGGGCTGCAGGAGCTGGCGATCGGCATCATGCCGGTGGCCTCGCTGGTCCTGGGGCAGATCGCCGAGCACGTCGGCGTGGGTGCGACGACCTTCGGGGCGGCCCTGCTCATGGTGGGCTGCCTGCTGCTGATCATGGCGCGGGTCCCGGAGCTGCTGCGGTTCGGGGCGGAGCCGCGGGACGCCGCGGCGAGCACCGCGGCCGCCGCCGACCCGGCCCCCTGAGGCGCTCCGCGCCGGGTCGGACCTCCTGCGGGGGCATCCGCAGTCCCGGGGTCGAGGTCAGCGGCCCGGCTCGAGGTCCTGGAGGGCGAGATCCATCTGGTGGAGCACGCGCAGAGTCGCGGCGAGCTCCGCAGCGGTGAGGTCACCGCCCACCCGGCCCATCAGCGCGTGCTCGCGCGCGGCGACGGCATCGATCGCTGCGGTGCCTGCAGAGGTGATGCGGACCAGCGACGATCGACGGTGCGACGGGTTCTCGACCAGCTCCACGAACCCGGCCGAGCGCGCGTCGTGCACCATGCGCTGGACGAACTGGCGGCTGAGGTCCTGCGTGCGGGCCATCTGGGGGACCGTCCGATCTCCCTCGCGGCGCAGCTGCTCGAGCACGGCGCGCACGCCGGTGGACATGCCCATGATCGGCTCGCTGTGCTCGACGATCCGGGCGACCCGGCGGTACACCGGTCCCAGTGCGACGTAGACCTGGGCGAGCTGGGCGGCGAGCTCGTCGGGAGGCAGCGGGCGATCGGCGTCGGAGGGAGGAGGAGCCATCGCCCCAGTATGACACCGGGGTTGTCATAGTGCCCTCGCTATGACACCTTGGTTGTCATGAATGCGATCTCGATGCGCCGACTGCACCGTCCCGACCTGACCGTCGCCTTCCGGGACGTCCCGGGCGCGGACCCGCGCGCCGTCCCCCTCGTGCTGCTGCACGGGGGAGTGCTCGATGCGCGGATGTGGGAGCCGCAGCTGCCGGCCTTCCCCGAGCGGCGGGTGGTGGCCCCGGACGCCCGGGGGCACGGGGGATCCTCCGACGCCGATGCTCCGCATCGGCTGGCCGATGATGTGGTCGACCTTCTCGACGCCCTCGACATCGAGCGCGCCGTGCTGGTGGGGATCTCCATGGGCGGGGCGACCGCCGTCGACGTCGCCCTCGAGCATCCCGAGCGCGTCGCCGCCGTGGTCTGCGGCGGGGCGGGGACCAGCGAACCGGAGTTCACCGACCCGTGGGTGGTGCAGGCCTTCGCCGATCTCGACGCCGCCGAGCGGACCGGGGACCTGGACGCATGGTCCGCAGTCTGGGACCGCTTCACCATCGGGCCCCACCGCGGAGCCGACGAGGTCGATCCCCAGGTGATCCAGCAGGTCTCGCAGATGGCGCGGGACACCGTGCGCGGCCACATCCGCCTGACCGAGGACGGCACGCCGATCCCTCCTGTGCGCCCCACCCCTGTGACGCGGACCTGGGAGAGGGTGCCCGGGATCGGCGTCCCCCTCCTCGCGGTGTGCGGGGAGCTGGACAGCCGGGACCACCTCGCCATGGCCGCGAGGCTCGCGGAGGAGGCGCCTCAGGGGGTGCTTCGGACGATCCCCGCCGCCGCGCACTACCCCAACCTGGAGCGGCCGGCGCAGTTCACCGCCCTCGTGCGAGAGCTGCTCGCCCAGCACGGGCTCTGAGGCCTCACCGATCCGGGATCGCGACGCCCGGCCGTGTCGTCAGTGCGCGGCGTGGTACGCGTCCTCGATCTTCTGCGGGATGCGGCCGCGATCGCCGATCTCGTGCCCCTGCTCGCGGGCCCAGCGGCGGATCGCCCCGACCTGCTCGGCGTCCCGGCGCGGCGTGCGCGAGGGGTCCAGGGGACCCGGATCCTCGCCCCGGGCGCGCAGGCGCTGCGCGGAGACACGACGTGCTCCCGTGACCCACGGGGCGAAGGCGGCACGCAGCTGGGCCGCGTTGTCGGAGCTCAGATCGATCTCGAAGGCCGCTCCGTCGAGGGAGAAGGTGACCGTCTCCGCAGCGGGGCTGCCATCGAGGTCGTCCTGGACCTCCACTGTCGTGCGTCGCGCCATGGGGACACGTCCTTCCGTCTGATGGTGTGCTCAGCCTATGCGGGCCCCGGGCGACCGGGTCGCTGCGACGCGCGGCAGGCGGCGCCGTCACCGGCCGTTCGCGAGCGCCTCGCCGAGCGGGGTGCGGGCGTGCAGCACGCTCTGCCCGCTGCGACGGCTGTCCACCAGCCCGGCCTCCCGCAGCACGTGGAGATGATGGGAGGCGGTGGAGATCGCCAGATCGGCCAGCGCCGCGCACTCCGTCGTCGTCAGGGGCTGCTGCAGCTCGAGGATCAGCTGCGCTCGGGCTCGGCCCAGCAGGGCGCTCAGCGCCTCGAGGGCGGCCCCGTCGTCGCGGTACCAGGTCTCGGTGAACCCGTGTGCCGGATAGAAGATCGTCGGCTGGGCGGGGCGCTGGGTGAGCACCGAGCAGCCGCGGCCCGAGTGCATCACCGAGGGCACCAGCACCAGTCCGGTGCCGCCGCAGTCCACGACCTCCTCGTGCAGGCGCATGCGCACGCTCACCGTGCCGTCGGCCCAGGTCACGCTCGAGTGGAGGGTGCTGGCCATCTCGCCGAGGCCGCGCTCGCCGATGCGCCGCACCCGCACGCCGATGTCGGCGCGCAGCAGGCGCAGCATCTGCGGCCACACCGGGGCCAGCAGCGCCTCCCACGCCTCCTCCCAGGCTGCCGCGATCCGCGCGCGGGCCCGCGGCGGGTCCTCGCGCAGCGCCCGGATCTCCTCATGGCGCACGCCCGTGGAGCGGTCCAGCATCTTCGCCAGGTCGATCCGCAGCAGCTCGTCGGGCACCTCGCGAAGCCGGGCGAGCTCGTCGTCCGGGGTCATGTCCCCGGAGGGGGTCGAGGTGAGGAAGTCGGGCATGTAGCCGTCGATGCCGCTGATCACGGCGATGAGGCGCAGAGCCTCCTGCGGTCGGTGCTCCTCGAGGCTGCGGAACCATCCCCACTGCAGCGGCACCGTCTGCGGGCGCAGCAGGACGCGCACCGCGTGCACGAGCTCGTGCCCGGGAGAGATCCCGAAGCGGACGGCGGAGACGTCGCCGGGGGCCAGGTGGAACTCCACGACCTTTCGATCCACGTCGAAATCGTAGCGGCGCCGGCCCGGACGGGGCGAAGGTGGAGGCACGTCGCAGGAGGCAGCACCGAGGAAGGACCCGCCGCCATGAACACCGTCGCCCCCACGCCCACCGGCCCGATCCCCGCCGAGGAGATCCGCATCCCCGGCTCCGAGGTGCTGCGCTTCGAGGGCGCCGGTCACGGATCCGGCGTCTCCTTCTTCCTGGTGGCCACGCCTCCGGGGAAGGGGCCCGCGCTGCACCGCCACCCCTACGACGAGACCTTCCACGTCCTCGAGGGCGAGGCGAGCATCGTCATCGGGGACCGGACCCTCACCGCCCGCCCCGGCGACACCGCCGTGGTCCCGCCGCAGACGTGGCATCGCTTCACCTGCACCGGGCCCGGCGTGCTGCGGATGGTGTGCATCCACGCCTCGCCGGTGATGATCCAGGAGTACGCCGAGGAGTCCTGAACCGCCGCCCGCCGCCCGACGCCCCACCGATCCCGCCCGCACCGTCCCACCCGTCCCAGGAGAGCAGAGCCATGACCCAGTACTTCCTGACCCTTCCGCACGACGCGGCCGAGGAGCCGACGATGGAGTCCATGCAGGAGATGGACCCCGCCGAGATGGAAGCTGTCTTCGCCGCCGTCGGCGCCTTCAACGACGCCCTGGTGAAGGCCGGTGCCTTCGTCACCGCCGGCGGGCTGCATCCGCCCTCGACCGCGGTCACCGTCGACGGCACGGGGGAGACGCCCCGACGCGTGCCCGGCCCCTTCGTCCAGGCGGCCGAGTACGTCGGCGGCTTCTGGATCATCGAGGCCGAGGACGAGGAGAAGGCCCTGACCTGGGCCGAGCAGATCGCCTCGGCGATGAGCGCACGGATCGAGGTCCGCGCGCTGCAGGAGGCGCCGCCGGAATGACGCGCCATCAGGGCCCGGTCACGTCAGCTGCGCCCGGAGACTCCGCGCCCCGGGGCGCCGCATCGGGCGTCAGGCCTCGCGCTCGGCGGCGAGCCGATCGGCGACGATCCGTGCGAACTCCCGCGGGTCCACCGGTCGCTCGTGCCGGGGGAGCTTCTCCACCACCAGCAGGTAGGACTCGGTGACGAGGTCGTCCACGAGCTCCGGGTCCAGGTCCTCGCCGCCGCGCAGCGTGATCCAGTGCCGCTTGTTCATGTGATAGCCCGGAGTGATCGAAGCGAAGGCTCGACGCAGCGCCACGGAGTCCTCCGGCCGCGCCTTGAGCGTCGCGATCGGCTCCCCGGTCACGGCGGTGGTCAGGAGGAAGACCTTCCCGCGGACCTTGTGCACGTCCCAGTCCGCGCCGAAGGGGTTGTCCAACTGGGAGCTCGGGAGCTCCTGCGCCCGAGCCACCGCCCTGCGCACCACCGCATCGCCGTCCATGGGCACGACGGTACCCGCAGGCGACGACAGCTCGCCCCGGGCGGGCCGCGCCCTGTCAGCGGGCGCCGGGGAGGCGGATCTCGACCTCGAGCCCGCCCTCGCCCCGCGGATGCAGGGCGAGCTGCCCGTGGTGGGCGTCCACGATCGCGCGGACGATGGCGAGGCCCAGCCCGACGCCGCCGGCGCCGTCCGGGGATCGGGTGCGCCCGGAGCCGCGATGGAACGGCTCGAGCAGCTGATCGGCGGTGTCCGGATCCACCGGCGCCCCGGAGTTCGCGACCCGCAGCAGCGCGTCGGAGCCCTGGGCGGCGGTGCGGACCTCGACCCATCCTCCGGCGGGCAGGTTGTGGACGATGCCGTTGTGGACGAGGTTCGCCACCAGCTGGCCCAGTAGCGCCTCGGAGCCCTGCGCCGGGGCGACGCCGCCGAGGATGCGCAGCTCCACGCCCCGGGCCTCCGCCATCGGCAGCAGCGTCTCGGCCGCCTCCTCCGCGCACAGGGAGAGGTCCACCGCGGTCTGCGCGAAGACCCCGCCCTCCGCGCGGCTGAGCAGCAGCAGCGCCTCGGTGAGGTCGACGGCCCGCGTGGTCACTGCCGCCAGCCGCTCCAGGACCTGACGGAGATCGGCCTCCGGGTCGGAGCGGGCGACCTCGATCAGCGCCCGGGAGGCGGCCAGCGGCGTGCGCAGCTCGTGCGAGGCATTCGCGGCGAAGCGCCGCTGCTCCTCCACCTGGCTCTGGATCCGCGCGAGCATGGCGTCGAAGGAATCGGCGAGCTCGCGGAACTCGTCCTGGCGCCCGGGCAGCGCGATCCGATGCGACAGCGATCCGGCGCCCGCCCGGCGCGTCGCCTCGGTGATGCGGTCCAGCGGAGCCAGCATCCGCCCGGCCAGCAGCCAGCCTCCGGCGAGGCCCACCACCAGCAGGAACGCCATCGCCCACGCCGCAGCGGGGAGGAAGGCGTCCTGCAGGTCGCCGCGGTCGGGGACGAAGCCGCTGCGCATCGGGATCGGACCCCGGGGGACGTACCGCAGCAGGAACAGGCCCACCACCGCCAGCAGCAGGCTGCCGGCCACCACGAGGAATCCCGCATAGCTGAGGGTCAGGCGCCAGCGGACGCTGAGCCCGCGCCGTCGCCGCGGCCGGGACGCCGGTGCGCTCATCCGTCGATCCGATAGCCGACGCCGGGGACCGTCGCGATCACCCACGGCTCGCCCAGCCGCTTGCGCAGGGCCGAGACCGTGATCCGCACGGCGTTGGTGAAGGGGTCGGCGTTCTCGTCCCAGGCCCGGGCCAGCAGCTCCTCCGCGCTGACCACGCCGCCCTCGGCGGCGACCAGCACCTCCAGCACCGCGAACTGCTTGCGGGTCAGCGCCACGTACCGGCCCTCCCGGAACACCTCCCGGCGGAACGGGTCCAGGCGCAGTCCCGCGATCTCCACCACCGGCGGCCGATGCCGCTCTGCCCGCCGCGCCAGCGCCCGCAGCCGCAGCACCAGCTCCCGCATCGCGAAGGGCTTGGTGAGATAGTCATCGGCCCCGAGCTCGAAGCCCGATGCCTTGTCGTCGAGATGGTCCGCCGCGGTGAGCATCAGCACGAGCGGCCCCGTGCCCCCGGCGACGATGCGCCGGGCGACCTCGTCGCCGGAGGGCCCGGGGACGTCGCGATCCAGGATCGCCACGTCGTAGTCATGGAGGTCCAGCAGCTCCAGGGCGCTGTCCCCGTCCCCGGCGACATCGGCCGCGATCGCCTCCAGGCGCAGCCCGTCCCGGACCGCCTCGGCCAGGTCCGGCTCGTCCTCCAGGATCAGCACGCGCATGGGCCGAGCCTACGACCTGTCGCATATCGTGCGCGTATCGCCGGCGGCATACGCCCCGGCAACACGCCGCGGCGTGCCATGGAGGCCATGACCACGAGAACCGGCCCCGCCGCGACCCCCGTCCCGACCCCCGGCGCGCGCACCGCCGCGGCCGCTCCCGCGCGCACCGCCCGCTCCGCCCGCACCGGCCGCTTCGCCCGCACCGGCAGCTCCGCCCGCCGGACGCTGCGCCCCCGGATCGTGTCCGCGGTGCTGCTCGCCATCGCCCTGCTGGGCGCCGCGACCTTCGCCCTCACCTGCCTGCTGGCGCTCGCGCCCGGCGGGCCGTCCCGGAGCGGGCTCCTGCCGGGGGACGGCGGGCGCGCAGGGGTCGAGGACGGCGCGATCCGAGGCGAGGTCTCGGTGTTCGACGAGGACGTCCCCGCCGTCGCGAAGCTCGACCCGGATCTCCGCGCGGCGGTGCAGGAGGCGGCCCGGGACGCCGAGGAGGACGGGATCGTCTTCGTCGTGAACAGCGGCTGGCGCTCCCCGCGGTACCAGGAGCAGCTGCTCGAGGACGCGATCGCCGAGCACGGCTCCCGCGAGGAGGCGGCGCGCTGGGTCGCGACGCCGGAGACGTCCTCGCACGTCAGCGGCGAGGCGATCGACATCGGCTCCTACGACGCCGCGCAGTGGCTGATGGACCACGGCGAGCGCTACGACCTGTGCCAGACCTACGAGAACGAGACCTGGCACTACGAGCTGCGGCTCGGGGCCTCCCGCGACGGCTGCCCCGCGCCGTACCGGGACCCGACCCAGGACCCGCGGCTGCAGGTCGGGTAGGGGCGCCCGCCGACCCGAGCGCCCGGAGAGACCCGGATCACACCTCGCGGCTCCCGGGCGCCGGCCCGTCCCGCGTATGATCACTCGACATAACAAGTTGTCCTACCCGGGGGCATCGCGCGGCCGACGAAGGAGGCGCCCATGTCAGAGCCGACATCGCTGCGGGGCGTCATCGTCCCCAAGTACCAGCGGGTGCGCGAGGCGCTGCGCGCGGACATCTCCCGGGCCGCGGCCGGCACCCTGATCCCCTCGGAGCACGAGCTCTGCGCGATCCACGGCGTCAGCCGCATCACCGTGCGCCGCGCCATCGACGACCTGATCCGGGACGGGCTCCTCACCCGGCTGCACGGTCGCGGGACGGTCGTCGCGGAGGCCCCCGGGCCGGCGACCACAGCCGCCCCGCGCGGCGGGGAGCAGATGGACCTGCGCGGCTTCCACCGCCAGATGACCGCCGAGGGGCACCGCGTCACCTCGCGCGTCATCGCCCAGGGACTCGTGCTCGCCCCGCCCGGGATCGCCGCCGCGCTGGGGCTCGAGCCCGGATCGCAGCTGGTGAGGATCGACCGCCTGCGCTCGGTGGACGGAACCCTCGACCACCTGACCTGCGCATGGCTCGATGCCGAACGGTTCGCCGATCTCGTCGACCAGGACTTCTCCGACCAGTCCCTGTACGAGTACCTCGAGGTGTGCCACGGGATCTCCATGCGGCGCAGCGACGTGACGGTCGGCCTGCGCCGGCCCAGCGGGGACGAGGCCGAGCGCCTCGGCATCGCCCCCGACGCGCTGCGTCTGTGCACGACCTCGACCACCTACGACCCCGGCGGCCGCCCGCGCCTGCACGGCACCACCCTCTACGCGAGCGAGACGGCGCTGGCGCGGTTCTCGGTCGTCTCCGCCACCTGACAGAACGGAAAGCAGCCCCCTCATGCTCGACGACACCCTCCGCGAGGACCGGGTCCTCTTCGCCTCCCACGACTCCTGGCGCACGGCCGTCGAGGCCGCCGCCGCGCCCCTGCTCGAGGACGGATCGATCACCCCCGGCTACCTCGAGCAGGTCCTGACGAACATCGCCGCCCCGGGCGGGACGTACATGGACCTCGGCTTCGGCATCGCCCTGGCGCATGCCCGCCCCGAGGCCGGGGTGCACGCCACCGGCCTGAGCCTGCTGGTGCTGCCGGAGCCGGTCGCGCTCGCCGACGACCCGGCCCACCCCGTCTCGCTCGTCTTCGTCCTCGCCGCCACCGACGGCGAGGAGCATCGCGCGGTCATGGCGCAGCTGGCTCGGCTGCTCGTGAACGCGACCGCCCGCGCGGAGCTCGCCGCGGCCCGCACCTACCAGGACGTCCGCGGCGCCATCGCGCACGCGGCCTGACCAGGACCTTCCCTCACCACACCCCGACGAACCAGGAGAGAACGATGAAATTCATGGCGATGTGCAGCTCCGGCCTCGGCAGCTCCTTCATGGTCCACATGAACATCGACAGCGCACTGTCCAGCATCGGCGCCACCGGCGTCGAGGTCGACCACGCCGACCTCGGCTCCGCCGCCCCGGCCGACGCCGACGTCTTCTTCGTGGGCAAGGACCTCGAGAACTCCGTGGGCGAGTTCGGCGACGTCGTGATCCTCGAGTCGATCATCGACCAGGACGAGCTGGTGGCGAAGGTCCGAGAGGCCTGCCAGCGCCACGGGATCCCCACCAGCGCCTGAGCGCCGCCCTCCGCCCCCTTTCACCGTCGAAAGCGAAACCTCCCTGATGAATGCCTTCCTGGACGTCCTCGTCCAGATCCTGTCCCAGCCCTCGATCCTCGTCGCGCTCATCGCCCTGGTCGGCCTGCTCCTGCAGCGCAAGGCCGCCGCGGATCTCATGAAGGGCACCGTGAAGACCTTCGTGGGCTTCCTCGTGCTCTCCGCGGGCGCCGGCGTCGTCGTCGCCTCCCTGGACCCCTTCGGCCGCATGTTCTCCGAGGTGTTCGGGGTCCAGGGGGTCGTGCCGAACAACGAGGCGATCGTCGGCCCCGTGCTCCAGGAGTACGGGACCGTCGCGGCGCTGATCTTCTTCTTCGGCATGATCCTGAACGTCGTCCTGGCCCGCCTGACGCGGTTCAAGTACATCTACCTCTCCGGGCACGTCGCCCTGTACCAGTCCGCGATGATCGCCGTGATCCTCATGGTCGCCGGGTTCAGCCCCGTCGCGGCGGTGATCTGGGGCTCGATCGCCGAGGCCGTGATCACGACCGTCTCGCCGGCCGTCGTCCAGCCGTTCATGCGCAGGGTGACCGGCAACGACAAGGTCGCCCTGGGGCACACCGGCGGCTTCGGCATCGCCCTGTCCGGTCTGGTCGCCAAGGCCACCGGCGGCGACCCGGAGAAGTCCACCGAGAAGCTGAGCGTGCCCCGGTCCCTGGGCTTCGTGCGCGACTCGACCATCGTCGTCGCGCTCTCCATGGGCCTGATCTTCGTGGTCGTCGCCCTGGTCGCCGGTCCGGCGTACGTGCAGGCGGAGATCTCCGACGGGCAGAACTACCTGCTGTGGGCGGTCATGTCCGCCGGCCAGTTCGCGGCGGGCGTGTTCATCATCCTCGCCGGCGTGCGCGTGATCCTCGCCGAGATCGTCCCCGCCTTCAAGGGGATCTCCGAGAAGGTCGTCCCGAACGCGAAGCCCGCCCTGGACGTGCCGATCACCTTCACCTTCGCCCCCAACGCCGTGATGGTCGGGTTCTTCTCCTCGCTGGTCGCGGGCATCCTCGGCATGGCCGTGATGGGCTTCGCCGGCAGCGCCGTGATCATCCCCGGCATCGTCGCCCACTTCATGACCGGCGGCGCCTCCGGCGTCATCGGCAACGCCGTGGGCGGGCGGCGCGGCGCCGTGCTGGGCTCCTTCGCCAACGGCCTGCTGATCACCGTCGTCCCGCTGCTGCTCCTGCCGGTGCTCGGCGAGATCGGGACGGCGAACTCCACCTTCGGCGACTCCGACTACGGCGTGATCGGCCTGTACCTGGGCTGGCTGGGCATGGCCGGCGGGCAGCTGCTGATCGTCGCGGGGATCGTGGCCGCGGTCCTCGCCCTGTTCGGCGCCAGCGCGATCATGGGACGCCGTCAGCAGCGTCGTGCGGCGGAGGCGGAGACCGTCGCGGTCTGAGACCCCGGACCCCCGCCGCACCGGGCACCACGGCCCCGCATCTCGCCGATGCGGGGCCGTGGTGCGTCCGGGGTCCCGGAGGCGGGGCGCCGGGGACGGGGCGCCGGGGAGGGCCGATGCGGCCGGTCAGAGGGTCTGCTCGCCCATCCAGTCCCAGATGCGCACGCCCTCGTGCTGCGGGTCGTTGCGGGCGACGTAGATCCACGACCAGTGGCCCGGGAAGCTCACGCCGTCCCAGACGACCTCGTCGTACAGGCTCATGATCGAGCCGGGGATCAGCTCGTGCGCGTGGACGGTGTTGTCCTGCGCGTCGAGGGTCGTGTCGTCGGCGGAGTGGACCAGCCAGGTCGGGGTGGTCATCGCCGCGAGCTCCTCGTCGGAGATGTAGTACGGATCCGAGCCGTCCCGGGCGCCGATCCCGCAGCAGATCGGGACGGAGGAGGCGAAGAGCTCGGGATGCTCGGCGACCATCTTCAGCGACATGTAGCCGCCGTTGGAGCAGCCGACGACGTGGATCCGGTCGACGTCGATCGCGGCGCCCTCGACGACCTCCGCGATGGTCTCGCGGATCATCGGCGCGAAGCCGTCCCCGTCCTCCATCCAGGCGGAGGGGGACTGCGGGGCCAGCACGTAGGCGCCGCCGAAGGCCTCCTGCGCCTCCGGCGTCGCGAAGCCGAGGGCGCCGCGGTTGGCCCGCAGCTGCGTCTCGTTGTCGTAGTAGTCGTAGGCACCCCCGGCCATGCCGCCCTCGCCGCCGCCGTGCAGCCAGACCACCAGCGCCCGGCCCTTCCCGCCGGGCCCGCGGCCGCCCTTGGGGGAGAACAGGCGGTAGTTCAGGCCGGCGGAGGAGACGTGGGAGCTGAAGGCGTCGACCTCCGGGTCCTCCAGGGCGCCCTGGGAGAAGGACGTCAGCACGACGTCGCCGCGGGGGCCGCTGAGCGGCGCGTCCTGCACGATCGTGTACTCGAGGTCCAGCACGACGTTGCGGCGCGCGTCCACCATGTAGCCGAGGGTCGCACCGCCGGGGACGCCCTCGCCGTGCTCGAGCTCGAGCAGGACGTCGCCGCGCCGGGTCCAGCTCGCGTCGGTCACGGTGCGGTCCTGCTCGTAGGCGACCTCGCCGGTGAGCGGGTTGGTGGCGCGCACGTGCACCGAGAAGGTCCCCGCGTCCAGGGAGTCCCTGCGCACCGGGCGCAGCGCGGGGGAGGAGAGCGTCAGGGAGGTGACCTGCTCGCCGCCGTCGAGGACCTCGGCGGTCAGAGTGAAGCTGGCCTCCTGGCCGCGGCCGCTGCTCTCGGCCCGGGCGATCGCGGGCAGGAGCGCGGCGGAGGCTCCGACGGCCGCCGTGGAGGCGAGAAGGGTGCGGCGGGGCAGAGAGGTGCGCATGGAGAACTCCTTCGTTCGAGGTGCACCGGAGGGACGCGCTCGGTGATGCGTGTCACGCTCCGTGACGGTAGGCCGCTCGCCGCGAGCACGTCAAACGGTGTTCGCCTGCCGGTGGTCATTTTTGTGCGGCCGGCTCACGACGACCTCCGTGAGGGGTGCGATGCGAGCCCTCGCGGAGGCCCCCGCCGGGCCGCCCGCAGCGCCGGAACGTCCCGTCCGAGGCTCGGACCAGGGGTGATGCCGCCGGCCCGGGCGGCGTAGCGTCCGGACATGACCCCCGAGATCGGCAGCGACCACGACCCGCGCAGCGACCACCGCTACACCCACGGCTACGGCAGCTCGGTGCTGCTGGGGCACCGCCGCCGCACCGCGGAGAACTCCGCCGCATACCTCCTGCCGCATCTGCGGCCCGGGATGCGCCTGCTGGACGTGGGCAGCGGCGCCGGGACCATCACCGCCGACCTCGCCCGCCTGCTCGGCCCGGGGAACGTCACCGCGGTCGAGGTCTCCGAGACCGCCGCGGAGCTCACCCGCACCGAGCTGCAGGGCCAGGGCATCGAAGGCGTCGAGGTGCTCGTCGCCGATGCGCACGACCTCCCCTTCGCCGAGGACTCCTTCGACGCCGCCCACGCCCATCAGGTGCTCCAGCACGTGGCGCGCCCCTCCGAGGCCCTCGCCCAGATGCGCCGCGTCGTGCGCCCCGGCGGCGTGATCGGCGCCCGCGACGCCGACTACCCGGGTTTCCGCTGGTACCCGGACGCCCCCGCGCTGGACCGGTGGCTGGAGCTGGCCGTCCGCGCGGCCCGCGCCAACGGGGGAGCGCCCGACGCGGGGCGTCGCCTGCTGGGCTGGGCCCACGCCGCCGGGCTCGAGGACGTCACCGCCGGGGCCTCCGTCTGGTGCTACGCGACTGCGGAGGACCGCGCCTGGTGGGCGGCCTCGTGGGCCGGTCGCATCTCCACCGGCCCCCTGGCCGAGCAGATCCTCGCCGCCGGGTGGGCGACCCGCCCCGAGCTCGAGGAGATGGCCCGGTCCTGGACCGCCTGGGCCGAGGACCCCGACGGCTGGTTCCTCGTGCCGCACGGGGAGATCCTCGCCCGCGTGTGAGGGGGCGGGCCCGGCGGCCCTCCCGCAGGGGCGGTGCTCAGGAGCCGTCGCCGGAGGCCGCCGACCCCGGGCCGCCGGCGGGAGGCTCGCCGCCGCCGTCGCTCGGCATCGCCCCGGCGGGCGGCATGTCCCCGCCGCCGCCCGCCGGAGCGGCCGCGGCCTGCTGCGCGGTCGAGGTGTCGATGGGCAGGTCGATGCTCAGCGCGAACCCGGTGGACATGTCGCCGGTGACCTCCGCGAGCTGCAGGTCCCAGCCGTCGGAGAAGACGTTGTCGCTCTCCAGGGAGACCTGGGACAGGTTGTCCGCGGAGCCGTCGTACTCGGCATCGGAGTACACCGTCTCGGCGACGTCCTCCGGCAGGGCGATCTGCGAGGTGAGGATCGCGTTGCCCGCGTCGGTAATCGAGGCGATGTCGGGGAAGACCTCGAAGTGGATGTGCGGCCAGCGCCCGGAGTAGCAGGCCGGGAAGATCGTCGTGAAGGTGACGGTGCCGTCCTCGCCGACCACCTGCACGCCGCGCAGGTACGTCTCGTCCGCGATCGCCTCCGAGTACATGGAGTACTCGCCGTGGGCGTCGCAGTGCCAGACGTAGACCGCGGCGCCGGTCATCGGGCCGTCGTCCTGGACCATGTCGATGATGTTCATGGTGAGCGTCAGCGGGGCACCCGCCGCGACGGTGCCCGTGTCGATCGAGGTGGTGATGTCGCTGCGCTCGACGCCGCTGATCTCGAGCACATCGGCGCCGTTGGAGCCGTCGCCCGGGTAGGGGCCCGCCGTCTCCGTGGGCATCTCCTCTCCCAGGGCCGAGCTGCTCGCGGTCGCCTCGGCGCCTCCCGCATCGGACGCGGAGGCGCCGGTGGTGCCGTCGGTCGCCCCCGTGCCGGAGGAGCAGGCCGCCAGGACCGCGGCGGCCGAGCCGGCGCCGATCACGCCGATGGCGCCGCGGCGGCTGACCAGCGTGCCGATGTCGAAGGAGAGCCCCTGGTCCTCGACGTCCTCCTCCGGGCGGGCCAGGGGGCGGCCCTCCCAGGTCGGCGCAGCGGAACGATCGACCGGGGTGGTCGCCTCGCCGTGCTCGGAGGCGGCGGGGAAGGCACGGCGCGTACGGCGCAGCGGGAAGATGGGGGTCATGGCATGTCCTCTCGTCGGTGGGCGTGGAGAACACGCTAGGAACGGCACGTAGCCCGGCGCTGTCGCGGAGCTGTGCGGGCGCTGTGCATCCCGGCGGGGGTGCCCGTCCTACTCTGGAGCCATGCTTCCCGTGCTGACCGCAGACGCCCTCCGTACCGCCGAGCAGGCGCACTGGGACGAGCATCCCGGTGACGACCTGATGGGCCGCGCCGCCGCCGAGGTGGCGCGCCACGCGACCGAGATGCTCGGCGATGGTCCCCGCCCGGTGGTGCTGGTCGCCGCCGGGCCGGGCAGCAACGCCGGGGATGCGCTGCACGCCATGGCCCTGCTGCCCCCGCAGCTCGGCGCCGTGGTGCGCATCTGGCCCGTGCGCGGCCGCACCCATCGGGAGGGCCTGGACGCCGCGCTCGCCGCCGGCGCGCAGGTGATCGGATTCGAGGAGGCCGCCGAGCTGCTGGCCCGCACCGACCTCCTGGTCGACGGGATCGCCGGGCTGGGCAGCCGCCCCCTGGACGGGGAGGCGGCCCGGCTGGCCCGTGCCGCCCACGCGCAGCGCGTCCGGGTGCTCAGCGTGGACCTGCCCAGCGGGCTGCGGGCCGATGCGGCCGATGCCCCCGAGGACGCCTTCCGCGCGGAGCGCACCGTCACGTTCATCGCCCCGAAGCTCTGCCACGTCGCGGCGCCGGCCGCCCTGCTGTGCGGGGACGTGCGCCGGGCGACCCTCGACGTCGACCCGGGGGAGACCACCACCCACCAGGCCGCCGCGTCGGACCTGCCGGCCTGGTACCCGATGCCGCAGGCGAGCTCCCAGAAGTACACCCGCGGATTGATCGGGCTGGAGACGGGCTCGGCGCGATACCCGGGCGCGGCCGTGCTCGGCGCGGCGGGAGCCCTGTTCACCGGGACCGGGATGGTCCGCCACCCGGGGGAGGCCGGGGCCGCCGTGGTCTCCCGCTTCCCGAGCGTGGTCGCCGCGGGCGGTCGCGTCCAGGCCTGGACGTGCGGCTCCGGATGGGACGTCGAGGACCCGGCGGCCCGGGCCGCGCACCTCGACCGCCTCGCGGAGCTCATCGGCGAGGGGCGGCCGATGGTCCTGGACGCCGGCGCCCTCGACCTGATCGCGGAGGTCCCGCCGCTGCCCGAGGGGTGCCTGCTCACCCCGCACGCCGGGGAGCTCGCCCGCCTGCTGGGCCGCGAGCGCGAGGACGTCGAGGCCGATCCGCTCGGGGCGGCCCGCGAGGCCGCCGCCCGCACCGGGGCGAGCGTCCTGCTCAAGGGGACGGTCCAGGCGGCCGCAGATCCGGACGGACGGGTCGTGCTCGCGGTGCGCGGCCCGGCCTGGACCGCGCAGGCGGGCTCCGGCGACGTGCTCGCCGGCTCCGCCGGGGCGCTGCTCGCCGCCGGGCTCCCCGCCTCCCGTGCCGGCGTCCTCGCCGCCTCCCTGCAGGCGGTCGCCGCCACCCGCAGCCCGGGCCCCATCCCCCCGGACCGCCTCGCGACCACGTTCCCCGAGGTCATCGCGTCCTGGGAGGACGAGCTGGTCCGCACCGGAGACCGCAGCCCCGACGAGCAGGCGCCGCGCGGGGTCCGGCCCTCCTGACAGCTCCCCGGTCCGGTCCGCAGGCCGTTCCGTCGGAGCGGTCCGCCGTCAGGCCCCCGGCCCCAGCCGGGGGGCGCGCCGGATCCCGAAGCGCTGGCGCAGCACCCTGCGGGCGGCGTGCCAGCCGTTCATGCCGTGCACGCCGGGGGCCGGGGGCACGGCGGAGGAGCACAGGTACGCCCCGCTGTCGCCGAGGCGGTACGGATCCGGCGACGCCGTGGGGCGGGCGACGAGCCGGGGCAGGCTGATCCGGCCCAGGGAGATGTCCCCGCCGACGAGGTTCGCATCATGCCGGGACATCTGCGCGGCAGGGATGCCGCGGGCGGCCACGACCACGTCCCGGAACCCGGGGGCGAACCGCTCGATCTGCGCGGTGACCGCCTCCGTCGGGTCCTGGGTGCTGCCGTAGGGCACATGGGCGTAGGCCCACAGGGGGCGCAGCCCCTCCCGCTGCCGGCCCGGATCCACGGTCGCCGGGTCGCTGGCCAGGACCATCGGCCGCTGCGGCATCCGGCCGCGGGCGACCTCCGCCTCGGCCTGCGCCATCTGGGCGCGGGTGCCGCCCAGGTGCTGCGTCCCGGCGAGCGCGACCTCCGGGTCCCGCCAGGGGACCGGGCCGGACAGCACGAAGTCCACCTTCGCGGCCGCGTCCCCCCGGGGGAAGCGGGCGAGCGCCCGCCGCAGCGACGACGGCACGGCCGTCCCGAGGATCTGGGCGGCCGCCTGCGCCGTGGTGTCCAGGAGGATCGCCCGGGCCGGCGGCAGCTGCTCCCGCGAGGTCACGGTCGTCCCGGTGCGGATCCGCCCGCCGTGGGCGCGCAGGTCCGCGATCAGCGCATCGGCGATCGCCTGGGAGCCGCCGCGGGGGATCGGCCAGCCGCCGCCGTGGGCGAGGGTCGCCAGCATCAGCGCCACGCCGGAGGTCGCGAGCGAGGGCAGGGGGCCGATGGCGTGCGCGCCGACCCCGGTCAGCAGGGCCCGCGCCCGTTCCGTGCGCCAGGGCAGGCTCCAGGCCGGCGTGCCGTGCACCGCGAGCGCCGCGGCGAAGCGTGCGGCGGCGGCCATCGGCCCCGGCGCCAGCAGCTCCCGCGGGAGGGAGCGCTTGTCCCCGAGGGACAGGTCCACGATCGCGTCCTCCTGCGCGACCAGCGGGGAGAACAGGGCGTGCCACGTCCGGGCATCGGCGCCCAGCCCCTGCGCCGTCCTCTCCAGGTCGCGCCAGGCGATCGCGGCCGGCTCGTCGTCCAGCGGCTGCGCGTAGGAGGCCTCGGGGGCCAGCAGCTCCACGCCCCGCGCCGGGAGATCGAACGCCCGCAGGAAGGGGCTGGCCAGGGCCATCGGGTGCACGGCGGAGCACACGTCGTGGGAGATGCCCGCGGCCAGGCCCAGCTCGAGGGTCCGGGACCCGCCGCCGAGGGTGTCCTGCCCCTCGATCAGCTCGACCTCCAGCCCGGCGCGGGCCAGCGTCACCGCCGCGGCCAGGCCGTTGGGGCCCGATCCCACCACCACCGCGTCGACGGCATCGGACCGGCGGGCGGCGGCGGGCGAGGGGACGGCGGCGGGGACCATGGCCCCAGCCTAGGCGCGCCGCCCCGGACGTGACCCGTGCGTCAGCCGGGAACAGGGCCGCGGGGCGCCCGGGTTGCAGGGGATGCGGCGCGCGGCGCGCCGCCCCGAGCACGGAGAGGAGGCGGCGCACCCATGCGCGAGGCGGATGTCGTGGTGATCGGCGCGGGCCAGGCCGGCATCACCGCCGGGCACCATCTGCTGCGCCGCGGATTCGCCCCCGCCGGGCAGGTCCCGTCGGGACGGGCCCCGCAGGAGCAGGGCGCCGCGCGCACGCTGATCATGCTCGACGCCGAGGACGGGCCCGGCGGCGCCTGGCGCCACCGCTGGGACAGCCTGACCCTCCGCACCGTCAACGGCATCACCGAGCTGCCGGACCAGGTGCTGGACCCCGTGGATCCCGAGGCGCCCGCCGCCCTCGCCGTGCCCGCCTACTTCGCCGCCTTCGAACGCCGCCGCGAGCTGCCGATCGAGCGTCCCGTCAAGGTCGTCTCCGTCCAGGAGGAGGACCCGGGGGCGGGGCCGGAGGGGACGCTGGTGCTGCGCACCCGGCGCGGCGGATCGGGCCCGGCGGCGGGGGAGGAGCTCGCCCCGATCCGCGCCCGCGCGATCATCAACGCCACCGGCACCTGGCGCCGACCCTTCGTCCCCCACCTGCCCGGGGCGGCGACCTTCGCCGGCCGGCAGCTGCGCACCGTCGACTATCCCGGGGCGCAGGAGCTGGTCGGTGCCCGGGTCGCCGTCGTCGGCGGAGGGATCAGCGCCACCGGGTTCCTCGCGGAGATCAGCGCGGCGGCCGCTGAGGTCGGCGCGCCGCAGCCGCGCTGGTACACCCGGCGCGAGCCGGACTTCCGGGAGGGCCCCTTCACCCCCGAGGTGCAGGGGCGCGCCGCCGTCGCCGCCGTCGAGGAGCGGGTGCGCCAGGGACTGCCCCCGCGCAGCGTCGTCTCCGTGACGGGGCTGCCCTGGACCCCCGCCCTGCGTGCCGCGCAGTCCCGCGGCGCCCTCCGGCGGCGGCCGATGTTCTCGCGCATCGTGCCCGAGGGCGTGATCGAGGCCGACGGGACCCTCGTCCCGACGGACGTGATCCTCTGGGCCACCGGCTTCCGCGCGGACCTCGGCCACCTGGCCCCGCTGCGCCTGCGCGGTGCGGGCGGCGGCATCCGCATGGAGGGCACGCAGGTGGCCGGCGAGCCGCGCATCCACCTGGTCGGGTACGGCCCCAGCTCCTCGACCATCGGCGCGAACCGGGCCGGGCGGGCGGCCGCCGCGGCCCTCGCGCGCCGCCTCGGGGACGCACCGAGGCACATCGGCCCCCGCGTGTCCATGAGGTAAGGCTCTCCATAGAGATCCACAGCTCATTCCCGTAGGGTCGATGACATGTTCGACGCCAGCAGCACCACAGCACCCGTCGCCGCCCCGGCGCCCGAGAAGCCCGCCGGTCGCGAGCGCCCCAGCAGGCCCCAGGCGGTCCTCGAGGTGATCAGCAAGGAACGGGTGAGCCCGCAGATGGTGCGGGTGCGCCTGGGCGGGGACGGCCTGGCGGACCTGCGCTACAACGACGCCACCGACAGCTACGTGAAGCTGCTCATCGCCGCCCCCGGCAGCGGCCTGCTCCCGCCCTACGACCTCGAGGGCCTGCGCGAGCACAGCCCCGAGCTGCTGCCCGCCCGCCGCACCTACACCGTGCGCCGGTGGGACCTGGAGGCCGGCTTCGTCGAGATCGACTTCGTGCTGCACGGCACCGGGGAGGACGCCGGCATCGCCGCCCGCTGGGCCGACGAGGCCCTGCCCGGGGACCGCATCGCGATGATGGGCGCCGGCGGCGGGTACTCCCCGCAGCCCGACTCCGCCTTCCACCTGCTGCTCGGCGACCACAGCGCCCTGCCGGCCATGGTCCGCGCGATCGAGGCGATGCCGGCGGACGCGCAGGGCTTCGCCCTGATCCACCTCGACCACGACAGCGACTGCCAGCAGATCTCCGCCCCGGAGGGCTTCGAGGTGCACTGGCTGATCGGCGAGCGGGAGCTGCTGCTGGCGCAGCTGCGTCTGCTCGAGCTGCCCGACCCGGCGGGCATCCAGGTCTTCGCCCACGGCGAGCGCGGCGTCATCAAGCAGATCCGCCGCGAGCTCAAGGAGCTCGGCATCCCCCGCGAGAGCATCTCCATCAGCGCCTACTGGGCCCTGGGACGCGTCGAGGACCAGTTCCAGGCCGAGAAGCGCGAGCCCGTCGGCCAGATCGACGACTGAGGGTGGAGCCTCCCAGCCCGGACCTGGTCGTCGGCGAGGACGGGCTGTCCCGCCCCCTGTGGGCCTGCCGCCACGACGACCTGCGGGAGTACTACGACACCGAGTGGGGCATGCCCGTGCGCACCGAGCAGGGCGTGTTCGAGAGGCTGAGCCTCGAGGGCTTCCAGTCCGGCCTCTCCTGGGCGACGATCCTGCGACGCCGCGAGGGGTTCCGGCGCGCCTTCGCCGGCTTCGACGTCGACGCCGTCGCCGCCTTCGGCGCGCAGGACGTCGAGCGCCTGCTGGCCGATGCCGGGATCATCCGCCACCGCGGCAAGATCGAGGCGACCATCTCCAACGCCCGCGCCGCCATCGCGCTGCGCACCCAGGAGGGTCTCGGCGCCGCCGGCGACCTGCCCGCCGGCTCGACCCTCGCCGACCTCGTGTGGTCCTACCGGCCCGCCCGGACCCCGCGACCGGTCCGCGCCGCCGAGGTGCCGACCACGAGCCCCGAGTCCGCGGCGCTGGCGAAGGAGCTGCGCCGCCGGGGATTCCGCTTCGTCGGCCCCACCACGATGTTCGCCCTGATGGAGGCGCTGGGCATCGTCGACACCCATCTGGTCGGCTCCCACCGGCGCGGCAGCTCCGGCGTGTGGGAGTGAGCAGCGCCCGGGCGGCGGCTCCCGCCCGGCGGATCGGCGTGGACCTGGCCCGCACCGCGGCGCTCGTGCTGATGGTGATCGCCCACGTCGCGCCGGGCGACGGGCCCGGCCGCATCCTGCTCGTCTCGGAGTTCCTCACCGCGCCGCTGTTCGCCCTGCTCGTGGGCGCGGGCGCCCAGCTGGGGGAGGACGGGGCGCGCCCGCACCGGGCGCTGCGATCCCTGGTGCGGGCGCTGTGCCTGATCGTCGTGGGGGCCGTGCTCGCCCGGTCCTCGGCGCAGGTGGTGATCGTGCTGGTGCACCTCGGGGTGCTGACGGCGCTGTGCATCCCCCTGGTCCGCGGCCGCACCCGCACCCTGGCCGGGCTGCTGCCGCTCGTGCTCGCCGCGGCATGCCTGCTGCCGATGCTGCACCGCGCCGCCCTCGCCGGGGCCGGGGCCGACACCCCGATCGGCGCGCTGCCGGTCCGCGCCCTCGCGCTCGCCGGCGGGGAGGGCCCGTACCGTCTCGCCGCGATGGCCGCCTGCGCGCTCACGGGCATCCTGCTGATCCGCCTCCTGACCTCCCGGCCGCGCGGAGCCGGGCCCGTCCTCCTCGCGGGCGCCGGAGCGCTCGGCGCGTTCGCCGCCCTCGTGATCGCCCCGAACCTGCTGGGGATCTTCGCGGTCCACGCCTACGGCGGCACCCCCGCCGAGATCACCGGCGATCTCGCCGGGGCCGCGGGCGTGCTGCTGCTGTGCTGGGGCGCGGCCGATCTCGCGCCGCGCGCTCTCGGCCTGCTCGCGCTGCCGGGGACCATGTCGCTGAGCCTGTACACGGGGCAGGTCGTGGTGCTCCACGCGTACTCGGTCCTCGCCGACGGACGGCGGGACGACTCCTGGCCGATGCTCCTGGGCCTCCTGCTGGCCGGGGCCCTCCTGGTCGCGCTGTGGCGGCGGTTCGCGGCGCGGGCCACCACCGCCCGCGGCCCCCTCGAAGGCCTCGTGGGCCTCGCCGAGAGCGCCGCGCTCCGCCTTCGCTCCCGCGAGGGGGCATCGGCGCGCTGAGCAGGAGCATCGGCCCCAGGTGCCGGTCGGGAGCCACACGAGGACACATTCCTTGGGCTGCGGCGCCCGGGCGACGCACGATGAATCGTCCATCAGCACTCGCCGCGGGAGGTCCCCATGAGCACGTCGGTCAGCAACGGGTACTCGAGCACCGCGCAGACCCATGCCGGATACGAGCCGGAGGGCCCGCACCGGTCCATCGCCGTGCCCGTCCACTCCACCACCGCCTACGCGGCGGAGTCCTTCCAGCAGCTGAAGGACCTCTTCGCCCGCAAGCGCGACGGCTACGCCTACTCCCGCTCGGGCAACCCCACCACCTGCGTGCTCGAGCGTCGCGTCGCCGAGCTCGAGGGCGGCATCGGCGCGATCGCCGTCGCCTCCGGGCAGGCCGCCGTCGCCGTGGGCGTGCTGGGGCTCCTCACCCCCGGGGACCACCTCGTCGCCGCCACCCGCCTGTACGGGGGAACGGTCGAGTTCTTCGACGACTCCCTGGCCGACTTCGGCGCCACCTGGACCGGTGCGGACCCCTGGGACCTCGAGGCCGTCGCCGCCGCCTTCACCGACCGCACCCGCGTGCTGTTCGTCGAGTCCATCGCGAACCCGGGCGCCCAGCTGGCCGACATCGCCGCCCTGGCGGAGATCGCCCACGCCCGCGACGCCGTGCTCGTGGTCGACAACACCGTCGCGAGCCCCGCCCTGCTGCGCCCCGGCGCCCTGGGCGCCGACGTCGTCATCCACTCCGCCACCAAGTACCTCGGCGGGCACGGCGCGGCCCTGGCCGGGATCGTCGTGGACACCGGGCGCTTCGACCCGCGCCGATGTCCGCAGCTGTTCCCCCGCATCACCGGACACAACGAGCGCTTCGGCGTGACCTTCGCCGACGAGTACGAGCGCGGCGGCTCGGGCTACCTCGCCTACGCCCGCGCCAAGTACCTCACCGACTTCGGCGCCTCCCTGCCGGCCGCCAGCGCGTCCCTGCTGCTGACCGGCATCGAGACCCTCGACCTGCGCATGGATCGCATCTGCGCGAGCACCGCGCACCTCGCCGCCGCGCTGCGCGAGCACCCCCTGGTCACGCGGGTGCACCACCCCTCCTCTCCGGGCCGGCCCGATGCCCATATCGCCCGGCGCGACTTCCCGCGCGGCACCTCCGGCGTCTTCGCCATCGACCTCGCCGGCGGGGAGAAGGCCGCAGAGGCCTTCCTGGACGCCCTCGAGCTGATCACCCTCGCCGTGAACATCGGCGACTCCCGCTCCCTCGCCGTCCACCCCGGCAGCACCACCCACTGCCACCTGACCCCGGCCCAGCTCGCGGCGTGCGGCGTCACGGAGGGGACGGTGCGGCTGTCCATCGGCCTCGAGGACCCGGCCGACCTCCTCGCCGATCTCGAGCAGGCGCTCTCGGCAGCGGCCGCGGTCGCGGTGTCCGAGCCCGCGCCGAGCCCGGAGGTCTCGACCGTCGGCGCCTGAACCCTCCCGTCGGCGCGTCCGGCGGAGTAGCGTCGGAGCGGCAGCAGCCGCCGACGCCGGAGGAGCCCGAGAATGTCCGATCACCTTCCGCCCCTGCCCGAGGACGACATCCGGTCGGTGCTGTGCATCGTCGCCCACCCCGACGACATGGAGTACGGCGCCTCCGCCGCGGTCCACGCCTGGACGCAGGCCGGGGTGCGCGTGTCGTACCTGCTCATGACCGCGGGGGAGGCCGGCATGGCGGAGGCCCCCGAGGTCATCGCCCCGCTGCGGGCCCGGGAGCAGCGCGCCGCCTGCGACACGGTGGGCGTGGGCGAGCTGCGGATCCTCGGCCATCCCGACGGGATGCTCGAACCGGGCCTCGACCTGCGCCGAGACGTCGCGCGCACCGTCCGCGACCTGCGCCCCGACCTCGTGCTCACGGCGAACTTCGACCTCGAGGCCTACGGCGGGCTGAACCAGGCCGACCATCGGGCCACCGGCCTCGCCGCGGTCGACGGCGTGCGCGACGCCGCGAACCCGTGGGTGTTCCGCGAGCTCGGCACCGCCGGGCTCGCGCCGTGGAGCGCCCGCGCCCTGCTCATCGTCGGGCACGAACGGCCCACCCACGCCAAGCCGGTCTCCGCGGCCGACGTCGACACCGCCGTGGCGTCCCTGCACTGCCACGCCGCCTATCTCGAGCACGTCTCCGGCCATCCCGCGCCCGAGGACCTCATCCCCCCGATCCTGCGCGCCGGCGGGGAGGCCGCGGGGACCGAGCATGCCGTGACCTTCCGCGTGCACGACCTGGGCGGCCTCGGCGGAAGCACGTGAGGATCACTCCTCGTCGACGTCCTCCGGGGTGAACAGGAGGTCCGGGCGGCGGGAGTCGATCAGCTCGCGCAGCGCACGACCGTGGCGCAGGTCCCCGGTCCAGATCGTGAACTCGCCGCCGTGCTCGGGGATCAGGTCGCGCGCGTCCCCGCGGGCCGCGATGCCCACGAGGTCGTCCCAGGCGACCGCGCGCACCGCACCGGCCACCCGCACGCTGATGCCCTGCTCGCCGGCCCGGACCCGCAGGTCCCACGGCGCGCCGGTGAGGAGACGGCGGGAGAACGTGCGGCCGGACACCTCCTCCTCGTCGTCGAAGACCTCGCAGGAGCGGTCGGGGATCCCCGGCAGCAGCGGATGGTCCGGATCCTCCTCCGGGTCGCCGGGGACGACCATGACCAGGGTGCGGAGCCCGCGGTCCGTCATCTCCTGCAGCTGGGGCGCGCTCACCGCCCGCACCGCGCTCTCGACCTCGTCCGCCGTGCGGGGCTCACTGCCGCGCAGCAGGCCGACGGCCTGGTCGAGCAGGAAGTCCGGGGCCGATGCCGGTTCCCGCAAGATGCGGGCGATCCTCTCCTGCACCAGCTCGAGCTCCTCGGCGCAGGGGCCTGTCGCGGCGAGGTCCTGCAGGACGCGATAGGAGTGCTGGGCGATCTCGTCGGTGCGCTGGGCATCCCCGTCGACGACGATGCCCACCAGCACCTTCCCCTCCGGCGCCCAGGTCAGATCGCACTCGACCCCGTAGGCGAGGCCTCGGTCGTGCCGGAGCGTCTCGCGCAGGCGCGCCAGGAGAACCTCCTGCAGCACGAGGCCGGACTCGTCATCGGGCACCTCGATCGAGAAGCAGACCGCGGGGGACTCCTCGCGCAGCAGCATCGGCAGCTCCCAGATGGGTGCGGCCGGGCGCGGATCGTCGGCCGGCGGCCCTTCGGGCAGGTCCAGGCGCAGCCCCTCGGGCAGGGGCCCGGTCAGGGACAGCGCCGCATTGCCGCGGACAAGGAAGCGGCGCACGAACGTCTCGATCCGGGCGAACGAGGTCTCGGAGGCGGGCACGCCTCCGACGCCGACGAGCCCCGGTCCTCGCATGCCGTACCGGGTCACCGCCATCGACCCCAGCGCGGGGTGCACGCAGGAGGACGCCTCGATGGTGACGATCCTGGCCTCGTGCTCCAGGCGATGTGCGGGCAGGTCCCGGATCCGGGCGCAGACCTCCTGGAGGAAGCGGGCCACCTCGGAGGGCGTGCCGGCCACGTCGAAGCGCAGCGTCTGTCCGGTGACGCTGCCGTTGATCTCGTGGGCACCGCGCGTCACCTCCGACAGCACCAGATGCTCCACGAGGTGCGGCACCTGCTGGTCGCGGAAGGTCGCCATGGACGCTCCGGCGCGGAAGACGAGGGATGCGCGCAGCAGTCCCGGTGCCTCGGTGATGAGGACCGGCACCCCGTCGAGGGAGGTTCGGATCATGGCCGCATCGTCGCACGCCGGCGCCGTCCTCGGAGGGGTGTCCGGGAGGGCGGCCCCGCCGGACCGGAGGGCCGGCTGCTGCGGCTCAGCCTGCCCGCCGCACCGCCTCCGCGTACTCGTCCAGCACCGCGAGGATCCCGGTGTGCTGCCACACGCGGCCGCGGCTGCGACCGGTGCGCTCGGTGAGGACGCCCGCCTCGGTCAGCTGCGCGAGGGCGCGCTGCGCCGTCATGGCGCTGGTGCCCAGCGCCTCGCGGACGAAGGCGGCGTTCACGATCGGCTGCCCCACCAGCAGCGGCAGCAGGCGGAAGGCGAAGGCGTGCCGCCGCAGGCCGCCCAGCCGCTCCCGCGAGACCTCGAGCTGCTCGGCGAGGTCGTCGACCAGGGTCCCGCCGGTCGCAGCGGCGTAGCGGGCGGCGCCGGCGAACTCCTCGACCACCGGGCGGGCATCCCCCGCGCGGAACGCCTCCAGGGAGGCGACGTAGCCCTCGAGGTCGGTGAGAAGTCCCGCGGAGACCGGCGCGGTGGTCCGGGTGACCAGGCTCTTCCCGTGGATCATGGCGTGCACGAGGGCCCGCCCGGTGCGGCCGTTCCCGTCGGTGAAGGGGTGGATCGTCTCGAACTGGGCGTGCGCGATCGCGGCATGGACCAGCACCGGCAGATCCTCGCGGCCGATGAAGGCGACGAGATCCGCGAGAGCCGCCGGGACGTCCTCGGCCTCGGGGGCGATGTGCGCGGCGCCGCGGGGGCTGGCTCCGCTGCGTCCCACCCACACCAGCTGCTCCCGCAGCCGCCCGCCGTCAGGCGCCTGCGGGGAGGCCATCAGCTCCGCGTGCATCTGCAGGATCGCATCGAGGTCGAGCCGGTCCGCCAGGCGCAGCGCCGCCTCCATGGTGCGCACGTTGGCGACGACGGTGAGGGCGTTGGCGCTGGAGGACTCCTCGAGCTCGGCCAGCGCCAGCTGGCGGGCCCCGACGGTGAGGTCCTCGATCTGCGAGGAGGAGGCGGATTCGGTGCGCAGCAGCACCGAGCTCATCGGGCCGATGGCCTGGCTGTCCGGGCCCAGCACCGCCGCGCTGTGGGCGTCGAAGGCGACCAGGGCCGCCTCCGCATCGGCGACGTCCGCGGCGAGGTCCGAGGGCAGCGCCAGGGCGAGATCTGCCAGGGGCGCGGGGACGGTCGCCTCGTAGGCCCCGGTGCCGCGGGCGCGGGCGGCCCGTGAGGTCAGGCCGTCCTCGGGCACCCGCCACGTGCCGGGGCGCCGCCCCACGGCGGGGACGGGCAGCGGCAGGACGGCCGGCGGAGGAAGCGTGACCATGCGCCCCAGTCTAGTAACACTTTTTGCGAAAGTGTGATCAGTGGGGGCGGCGAGTCACGCTTCCGGTGCGCGGTGCGTCGTCCTGCGCCCTCCGGGCTGCTGGCGCGGCGTCCCTCGCGCGGCGCGTGCTCGGGGCCCGGCTTTCCGGGGCGCGCTCGGGGTCTCTCCATCCGGCGCGCTCGGGGTCCCACCGTCCGGCCCCATCGTCGGCGCCCGCGAGATGTCATTCTGCGTCGCGTGAACGGTGGTTCACGCGACGCAGAATGACATCTCGCGAAGGAGTGCGAGCGCCTGGGGTGCGAGGGACACCGGAGCGAGGGGCGCCCGGGGTGCGGGGGAGCCCGGAGCCCGGCGCGCGGCGCGTGCCCGCAGCGCGGGCGGGCGTGCGCAGGGTCAGCGGGCGGCGTCCTCGCCGTCCGCGTCCCCCTCGCCGATGCCCAGGCGCTCCAGCTCCTCGGAGACGATCTTCGGATCCAGCTTGGTGAAGATCGGCGTGGGCTTCGCGACGGGAGCGCCCACGGTGACGGGGCGGTGGCCCCAGGCCGGGGTCCCGGAGTAGTCCCCGGTGATGATCGGGTACGCAGGACCGCCGTCGAGGTCCTCGACCTCCTCCATGCGCGGCAGCGGCGCGATCACGCGGTCGCCGCCGAGGGCCTTCTCGACCTGGTTGGCCGAATGCGGCAGGAAGGGGGCGAGCATCGTGTTGAGGTCCGTGACGGCCTGGGCCAGGACGTGCAGCACCGTGAGCAGGCGCGGACGCTGCTCCTCGGACTTCATCTTGAACGGCTCGGTCTCCGAGACGTAGCGGTTGGCCTCGCTCACCAGGCGCATCGCCTCGGCGATCGCCGCGCGCTGGCGGTGGGTGCGGATCAGCTCGCCGACGGTGGAGAAGCCCTGGCCGATGGTCCCCAGCAGCTCGCGGTCGCGATCGGTCAGCTCGCCGGCCGCCGGGATCTCCCCGACGTTCTTGGCGATCATCGCGGCCGTGCGGTTGACGAGGTTGCCCCAGCCGGCGACGAGCTCGTTGTTGGTGCGGGAGACGAAGTCCTCCCAGGTGAAGTCCGCGTCCTGGTTCTCGGGGCCGGCGGCGCAGATGAAATAGCGCAGCGCATCGGGCTGGTAGCGCGACAGGACGTCGCGGACGTAGATGACCACGCCCTTGGAGCTGGAGAACTTCTTGCCCTCCATGGTGAGGAACTCGCTGGAGACCACCTCGGTGGGCAGGTTCAGCTCGCCGAAGGCGCCCGGCTCCCCGCCCTTGTCGCCCTTGCCGTTCTGGGCGAGCATCTCCGCCGGCCAGATCTGCGAGTGGAAGACGATGTTGTCCTTGCCCATGAAGTAGTAGGACAGGGCCTCCGGGTCGTTCCACCACTTGCGCCACAGGTCCGGATCGCCCTGGCGGCGCGCCCACTCCACCGAGGCGGAGAGGTAGCCGATCACCGCGTCGAACCACACGTACAGGCGCTTGGTGGGCTGGTCCTCCCAGCCCGGCACCGGGATGCCCCAGTCGATGTCCCGGGTCATCGCGCGGGGGCGGATGTCCTCGAGGATGTTCTGGCTGAAGCGGATCACGTTGGGGCGCCACAGGCCGGTGGCCTCGCGCTCGTCGAGCCAGCGGCCCAGCTCGCCGGCCAGCGCCGGCAGGTCCAGGAAGTAGTGCGTCGTCTCGACGAACTCCGGCGTCTCCCCGTTGATGCGGGAGACGGGATCGATGAGGTCGGTGGGGTCGAGCTGGTTGCCGCAGGTGTCGCACTGGTCGCCGCGGGCGCCGCCGGCCCCGCAGATCGGGCAGGTGCCCTCGATGTAGCGGTCCGGAAGGGTGCGGCCCGTGGACGGCGAGATCGCGCCCTTGGTCGTCCTCTCGATCATGTAGCCGTTCTCGTGCACCGCCACGAACATCTCCTGCACCACGGCGTAGTGGTTGCGGGTGGTGGTGCGGGTGAACAGGTCGTAGGACAGTCCCAGCTGGACGAGGTCCTCGACGATCACGCGGTTGTTGCGATCGGCCAGCTCGCGGGCCGAGATGCCCTCGGAGTCCGCGGCGACGAGGATCGGGGTCCCGTGCTCGTCGGTGCCCGAGACCATGAGCACGTCGTGGCCCGCCATGCGCATGTACCGCGAGAAGACGTCGGAGGGGACGCCGAACCCGGCGACATGGCCGATGTGGCGGGGACCGTTGGCGTACGGCCAGGCGACCGCGGACAGGACTGTGCTCATGGTGGACCAGTCTACGGACTCGCGGCGGGGCCTCGCGCACGGCTCCGGCCGCGCCGCCGAGGAAAATCGGATGCACCCGGGCGCGGCGGCCGGATAGCGTCGCGGCCATGACGACCAGATCCGTGATCTCCGCCCTCGCGCGGCCCCGCGTGCGCCGCTGAGGCGGCCGCACCCCCAGATCGTCCTGCCGCCTCCCGCTCCGTCCATCGCTCCGGCGCCCGGGAAGGCACCCCCATGTCCACCACCCTCCGTTCCTCTCTGCCCTCGCACCGCTCCGCCCACCTTCGGGCCGATGACCTGCGGCTCGTCCGCGACGGCCGCGTCCTGCTCGAGGGGCTGACCTGCACGGTCCCCGCGGGACGGCGCCTCGCCGTCGTCGGCGAGAACGGCCGCGGCAAGACGACCCTGCTCGAGACCCTCGCCGGGCTGCGCGATCCCGACGCGGGCACCATCGAGCGCCACGGGAGCCTCGCCCTGGTGCGCCAGACGCTCCCGGCCCTCACGGCCGATGCGCGCCGGCGCACCGTCGGCGATCTCACGGCGCAGCTGCTGTCCCGGCCCCGAGCCGCCCTCGACGAGCTCGACGCCGCGGCCCTCGCCCTCGTCGAGGACGCCTCGGCCGCGGCCGCCGCCCGGTACGACGACGCCCTCGCCGAGGCGACCCGGCTCGATGCCTGGGACGCGCCGCGGCGCCTGGAGGTCGCCCTCGAGGAGCTCGGGGCCGTCCACCCGCCGCAGCGACGGCTCGGCGAGCTCTCCGTGGGCCAGCGGTACCGCATCCGCCTGGCCGGGGTGCTCGCGGCCCGCGAGGATCTGCTGCTGCTGGACGAGCCCGGCAACCATCTGGACGACCGCGGCCTCGATCACCTGGCCCGGGCCCTGCACGAGCACGAGGGGGCGGCCGTCCTCGTCTCCCACGACCGCACCCTGCTGGCCGAGGTCGCCACCGCGTTCCTGGACCTGGACCCCACCGCCGGCGGCATCCCGCTGCAGGTGGGCGGCGGCATCGGGACGTGGCGTGCCGAGCGCCGCCGAGCCCGGGCCGCCTGGGAGGACGCCTACGCCCGTCAGCAGGACGAGCAGCGGCGCCTTGCCGAGCAGGCGCAGCGTGCCCGGGACCGGCTGACCACCGGGTGGAGGCCCGAGAAGGGCACCGGCCGGCATCAGCGCGCCTCCCGCGCCCCCGGGGTCGTGCGGGCGATGAACGAGCGCATCGCCCGCCTCGAGGAGCATCGGCTCGACGTCCCTCCGCCGCCGGCCCGGCTGGTCCTCGCGCCCTCGGGGACGCGGGCAGGGGCCCCGCTGCTGCGCGCGGACGGAGCGGGCGTGCGGGGAGACGGACCGCGGCCGCGGCTGCAGGGGCTGGACCTGCGCCTGGCGGGCGGGGACCGGCTCCTGCTGGTCGGCCCCAACGGGGCCGGGAAGTCGACCGCCCTCGGCCTGCTCTCGGGCCGCATCGCCCCGGACGAGGGGGAGGTGCGCGTGCTCGGCGGTGCCCGCATCGGCGAGCTGCGGCAGGAGCACGGCCCGGAGGCGGCGGCGCACCGCGGCCCGGAGGCGGCGGCGCACCGCGGCCCGGAGGCGGCGGCGCAGGACGCGCCGGGCAGCCCGGGGGAGCGGCGGCGCCGGGAGCTCGCCCGCCTGTTCGCCGAGCGCCCCGACGTGCTGCTGCTGGACGAGCCCACCAACCACCTGGGGCCGGCCGGCGTCGACGACCTGGTCGCGGCCCTCGCCGACCACCCCGCCGCGGTGGTGCTCGCCACGCACGATCGGCATCTGCTGGAGGTCCTGTCCACGTGGCCGCGCCGCCAGGTCACAGAAGGGGAACTCGGGCAGACGAGCAGCCCTCCCGGGCCGCGCGGATGACAGACTTCCGCCACCGACGTCCGTCCCGCGCCGTCCCCGCCCGATCCCCGAGGAAATCCATGCCCCGCGTGCACACCAGCCAGATCTACCTCCCGGGAGCCGCCTCGGCGCCCGGCCGCCACGAGTACGACGTCGCCGAGCTGCGCGCCTTCTTCGGCGGCGAGGACGCGCTCGAGGACGACAGCGTGCTCATGTCGGCCACGCCCAAGGACAGCGACGTGATCCGTCCGCTCCCGCTGCGCCCGCACGGGGCGAGCCTGAGCTACGAGCACATCCCGCGGCGCGGCTTCTCTCTGTCCTGGCAGCGACCGGAGAAGGACGGCGTGGCCCGCCCCCTCCTGCTGAGCGTCGGCCGCCAGGAGATGCTGCAGGTCTTCCAGCAGAAGGAGAACCAGGCGCACGTGCCGCTGGGCACCTGCATCCCCGGGCACAAGGCGTTCCGGGTGGTCGAGGACTTCGCCTCCGATCCCGAACGACCCAGCGGGATCGTCGAATGGGTCGAGGCCGGGCAGCTCGACTGGCCGGAGGCCTTCGGGGACTGAGCCCCGATTCCCCGGCGGCGGGGCCGCGCGCGGACCATACTGGTCGGCACGAAGGCACCGATCCGATCAGGGGTGATCGCCGATGGACGAGCACGGTCGCAGCGCCGGGCGCGGCCGGCGGGCCGCGCGGCGGCAGCCGGCGGTGACCGCCCGCTACCGGACCTCGCGGCCGCGGGATCTCATCGCCGAGGCCGCTGCCGACCGCGCCGACCCGACCCCGGCCGCCCCTCGGGCCGCCGCGCGCCCGAGGGGCGA
Source organism: Brachybacterium phenoliresistens (assembly GCF_000576425.1). Taxonomy (GTDB): domain Bacteria; phylum Actinomycetota; class Actinomycetes; order Actinomycetales; family Dermabacteraceae; genus Brachybacterium; species Brachybacterium phenoliresistens. The sequence goes on from NZ_KK069988.1 coordinate 223,917, forward strand.
TCAGCCGGTGTCCGATCAGCCGGCGGCCGATCCCCGCACGCCCGAGATCCCGGGCATCGGCCCCCTCGCGCCCGATGCCCGGGAGTTCGATGGTCGGACGCCCGAATCCCAGGCCTCAGATGCTCGGGCCTCCGATGCTCAGGCCTCCGGTGCTCGGTCTTCCGATGCTCAGGCGCCCGATCCTCGGACCTCCGATGCCCAGGCGGCCGTGCGCGGCGGGGCGGAGGTCGAGGAGGGCGCCGTCGACCACGACGCCGCCCCGGCGCGCCGGCGCCACCGCGCTCCGGTGCCGGCCGTGGTCGAACCCGCCCGGGCACCCCACGGCGGAGCGCATCGCGCACCGCGCACTCCCCGCAGCTGGCCCGGCGATCCCGCGGCGGCCTGGGCGGCCGCCGCCGTCGCGGACGGCCCCGAGCTCACGGCGGGGCGCGCCGCCCGGCCGTGCCCTCCGCGCCTGGACACCCTCGAGGAGGTCGCGGCGCACCTGAGCCCCCGGATCACCGGATACCACCTGCGCGCCCTCGTGCTCCTGCTGCCCGGCCTCGTCCTCGGACTGGTGCTCGTGGTCCGGCCCGGGCGGATGGACGCGCTCATGGCCCAGGGGCCGACGGCGGTCGCGGCCTGGGTCCTGTGCCTCGGCCTGGTGCTCGCCGCGCCGGTGTGCTGGCTGGTGGGACGGGCCCTGTTCGAGTCCCGTCTGCGCGCCGCGAGCGAGCGGGCGCTGCGCGACGGGGTGCTGTGCGAGGTGCTGGATCCCGGGGCGTCCCGCCCGGCGGGCTCCGGGTTCGAGGGCCCGCAGATCCTCCTGGAGACGGACCTGGACCCGCAGCGCGCCGCCCGCATCCGCCAGGCGCTGGCGTCCTACGCGAGGGCCGAGGGGGCCCATCGCGCCTTCGAGGCCGGGCCGGGCGAGGTGGCCCGCTCGGTGCTGACATCGGCCGAGCTGTTCGGACCGCAGGCGGCCGGCGGCTACCTGGCGCGCGGGGCCGGCCTCGAGGCCGGAGCCTGGGCCCTGGTCCTGCCGGCGGAGGCGCCGCTGGACCCCGCCGCACCGTACGGGGACGCGACGCTGATCGCCGTCACCGATCCGCCGCAGGGCTCGGCCTGGGACCGCCTGTGAGCCGTCGCGGCGCGGCGCAGGCGCGCGAGGGGCGGCGGTGCGGGCGCGAGGGGCGGCGGTGCGGGCGCGCGAGGGCGGTCCGCATCCCGGGCACGGGAGGGACGACGACGCGCGCCCCCGACAGCCCCGATACCCTGGCCCCATGAGCACCGAAGGCCTCGCCGCAGCACAGCAGAAGATGACCGACGCCGGCGTTCCGCAGACCGCCATCGACGTCTTCTCCCACTACTACGCCCAGCTCGAGGACGGCACCACCGGCTCGATCCCCGAGGAGACCATCGAGCCCTACCTCGACCCGCCGAAGCTCGACGACGTGACCATCGATCCCTTCGCCGCCAAGGAGGTGTTCGACAAGCTCGCGATCATCAACCTCAACGGAGGCCTAGGCACCTCCATGGGCATGGACCGGGCCAAGTCGCTGCTCCCTGTCCGCGACGGGAAGAGCTTCCTGGAGATCATCGTCGAGCAGGTGCTCGCCGCGCGTCGCGCGACCGGTGCGCGCCTGCCGCTGGTGTTCATGAACTCCTTCCGCACCCGGGAGGACACCCTCGAGGTCCTCTCGCGGTACCCGGACCTGCCCGTGGGCGACCTGCCGCTGGACTTCCTGCAGAACAAGGAGCCCAAGCTCCGCGCCGACGACCTCACGCCCGTCGAGCACCCCGCCGATCCCGACCTCGAGTGGTGCCCGCCCGGCCACGGCGACATCTACACGGCCCTGCAGACCTCGGGACTGCTGCAGCAGCTGCTGGACGCCGGATTCCGCTACGCCTCGGTCTCCAACTCCGACAACCTCGGCACCGTCCCCAACCCCGTGATCGCCGCATGGTTCGCGGGCACCGGCGCGCCCTATGCGGCAGAGCTGTGCCGCCGCACCGCCGCGGACCGCAAGGGCGGCCACCTGGCGGTCCGGAAGTCCGACGGCCGGCTGATCCTGCGCGACACCGCGCAGACGCCCGAGGACCAGATGCACTTCTTCACCGACGAGCACCGCCACCCGTTCTTCCACACCAACAACCTGTGGTTCGACCTCGAGCAGGTCGCGGCGATCCTCGCCGAGCGCGACGGGGTGATGGGCCTGCCGCTGATCCGCAACGAGAAGACCGTCGACCCGGCCGACAAGACCAGCACGAAGGTCTACCAGATCGAATCCGCCATGGGCGCGGCGATCGAGGTCTTCGACGGCGCCACCGCGATCGTCGTGGACCGCTCGCGCTTCCTCCCGGTCAAGGCCACCAGCGACCTGCTGCTGGTGCGCTCGGACGCCTACGAGCTCGACGAGCGGATGGCGCTGGTCCAGCAGGTCGAGACGGTCCCGGGAGTCTCCCTCGACGCCGAGCACTACAAGCTGGTGGGCGACTTCGAGGAGCGCTTCGCCGAGGGCGTCCCCTCGCTGCGCGAGGCCGCGTCCCTCACCGTCGAGGGCGATCACCGCTTCGGCGCGGGCGTCGTCGCCACGGGCGATGCGCGCGTCACCGCCGACGACCCGGCGGAGATCCCCGCCGGGACCGTGATCGGCGGCTGACCCCGCCGCGCGGGCCGTCCCCGGGCCGGCCCGCGCGGGCGGCGCGTTCCCGCACGGCAGCAGCCGGCCCGTACGGCAGGAGCCGGCCCGCGCCGGCGCGGCCGGTCAGGTCAGGTGGCGCCAGACCGGGCGGGGGAGGGCCGCGAGGGCCTGCGTGCGGGCGAAACCGGCCTGGTCCAGCAGCTCCAGCCCGTCCTGGGAGGGATCGCGGCGGAACAGATCGGTCTCCGGATCCCGCAGGCGGGTCCACTGGCGGTCGGCGCAGGCGGCGGTGATCTTCCGGCCGGGCACGTCGGACCCGAGGATCGCCTCGGCCATCAGCAGGTTCGCGCAGAGGATCGCGTTGAAGGCGACCGGCTGCGCATCCAGCGGACCGCCGGCCTCCCAGACCCGATAGTGGTCGATCACGGCGTCGACGATCTCCAGGCAGCGGTCGCGGTGCGCAGCATCGCCGGTGACCTCGAACAGCAGCGCCTCCACGCCCAGCGGGACGCCCTGGTTGTAGGTCCACTGGGTGCGGTCGATGGAGCCGTCGAGCTTGACGTTGTCCCAGAACAGCCCGTTGGGGGCGAGCAGGTGCTCGCGCGTCCAGTCCACGCAGCGCAGGGCGAAGTCGAGGTGCTCCTGCTCGCCCGTGATCTGGAACAGCCGGATCCCCAGCTTCGCGGTCGGCATGTTCGAGACCGTGTTGCGGTCGTCGTTCCAGTCGGTCTGGGCCCACCACACGCCGCCGGGCGCGGGATGGCTGGGATCGTCGTCCCATCCCGAGCGCAGCAGGGCGTACACCTCGAGGGCGCGCTCGACGTCGCCGCGCGCCCCGTCGGTGATCAGGTGCTCCTCGACCTCGAGCATCCCGACCCAGGCGTTGTCGTCGTAGAAGTAGTCGCCGTGCGCGCCCTGCTCGGGATCCGTCGCCGAGGCGTAGCCGGGCAGGCCGGTGTCGCCGCCGGCGGCGTGCCAGTAGCGCTCCTGCGCCCGGTCGCGGGAGGCGAGCTGCTCCGCGAGCGAGGCCGGGGCGCCCGGGGCATGGGCGAGCTCGCTGCTCGCGGCGCGGGCCTGCGAGAGCGGCCATTCGTAGGAGTAGGGCGGGTCGTTCTCCCGCACCGGGTGGTGTTCGTGCAGCAGGTCGGTGCCGTCGCCCGCGGCGAAGCGGGACTCGAGCGCGGCGACCGCCGCCAGGGCGCGGTCACGGGCCTCCTGGAGGCCCGGGGCCTCCGGCTCCGGGGCGGCCGCAGCGGGGGTCAGGCCGGCGCCGGCGGCGAGGGCCCCGGCGGCGCCGAGTCCTCCCAGGGCTGCGCGGCGGGACAGGGGACGGGGACGGGACGGGTGGGGCATGCGATCTCCTCGGGAGAGAGCGGTTCGGGCCGCGTCGGTGCGGCCCGAACCACCTTAAGCGCTCAAGCCCGTCCGCGGGAGTACCCGACGCCGCCCGTGAGGTCGTATTCCTGCAGCAGCGGGTTGCCGTAGCGGTGATCTGTGGCGCTGATCGCCTGCTCATGCAGGAAGGCCAGCAGCTCCAGGCGACCGCTCACGGTGGGCGGTGCGGGGTACAGGGCGACCTCCACCCGGTCGGCGATCGCGGCGTGGAGTGCGGCATCGGCCTCGCCGAGCAGCCGGATCCGCATCCGCCGCAGCTGCGGCACCCGGGCGGCGAACTCCTCGGCGGTCTCCACCCGGACCTCGACCCCGGCCAGGTCGGAGGACGCGACCGTCTCGCGCAGCGCCGCATCGGCCAGGGACACCTCGACATCGGCACCGGCGGCCGCGGCGGCATGCAGCACGCGGGCGAGCCCCGTCGCCTCGGCGCCGTCGGCCGCGCGGATCACCGTCGGCACCGGTACGTAGCGCAGGATGTTGACCTCGCCGTGCAGGTCCTGGCGGTCCCGGGGCAGGAAGGTGCCGGCGAGATGGCGGCGGTCCGAGGCGCGGGCCTCCTCGAGCCAGGCCTCCCGGTCCGGGCGCGGATGCGCATCGGCCACGTCGACCAGCTGCAGCAGGTAGTTCGGGCCGCCGGCCTTGGTGGTCTGGCCGATGGCCGAGCGCTTCCAGCCGCCGAAGGCCTGGCGCTCCACGATCGCCCCGGTGATGCCGCGGTTGATGTACAGGTTCCCGGCCTCGACGTGATCGGTCCACCAGGCGACCTCGTCCGGGTCCAGGGAGTGCAGCCCGGCCGTGAGGCCGTAGGCGGTGCCGTTCTGGATGCGCACGGCGTCCTCGAGGGTGTCGGCGTGGATGATGCCGAGCACCGGGCCGAAGTACTCGGTGAGGTGGAACTCCGAGCCCTCTCGCACGCCGTCGCGCACGCCGGGCGTCCACAGCAGCCCCTCGGCGTCCAGCTGCTCGGGCTCGGCGATCCACCGCTCGCCCGGGCCGAGCTCGCCGAGGCCCTTGGCGAGCTTCTCGCCCGGGGGCTCGATGACGGGGCCCACCTGGGCCGTCGGGTCCGAGGGCAGGCCCACGTGGAGGCTGAGCACCGCATCGGCCAGCTGGGCGTCGAAGCGGCGGGACCGGGAGACCGAGCCGACGGTGATCACCAGGCTCGCCGCGGAGCACTTCTGGCCGGCGTGCCCGAAGGCGCTGGCGGCCACGTCCTTCGCCGCGAGGTCGAGGTCGGCGTGCGGGGTCACGATGATGGAGTTCTTGCCGGAGGTCTCCGCCTTGATCCGCAGCTCGGGACGCCAGGAGGCGAACAGGGCGGCGGTGTCGTAGGCGCCGGTGAGGATCAGCTGGTCCACCCGCGGGTCCGAGACCAGCGCCCGGCCCACCTCGTTCTCGGGGGCGTCGACGATGGTCAGCACGCCCTCGGGCACCCCGGCCTCCCGCAGCAGGCGGCCGATCACCGCGCCGCAGCGCCGGGCCTGCGGGGCCGGCTTCATGACGACGGCGCTGCCCGTCACCAGCGGCGCCAGCACCGAGCCGGTGGGGATCGCCAGCGGGAAGTTCCAGGGAGGCGTGACCAGGGTCAGGCGGCGGGGGATCGCGACGATCTCCGACTGCGCGGCGAGGGCCTCCGCCTGGTCGGCGTAGTACAGGGCGAAGTCGATGGCCTCGCTGACCTCCGGATCGCCCTGCTCGAGGGTCTTGCCGGTCTCGGAGGCGGCCACCTCGAGCAGCTCCGCCCGATGCTGCGACAGCACCTGGGCGGCGCGCCGCAGCACGGCGGCGCGCTCCGCGGCGGGACGTGCCGCCCAGGCGGTCTGGGCCTCCAGCGCCTCGCGGCAGATCCGGTCGACGTCCTCGAGGGAGCCGATGCGGGCGGCCTCGGCCTCCGCCACCCCGAGCCGCGAGCCGCGGATCCGATGGGTGATGGTCTCGGCCCACTCCTGGTTCACCGGGGTGGACATGTCGGTGTCCGGCGTGTTGACGAAGGCGCCGGGGCGGGCCGGGAGCACGCTGCCGCCCAGCTCGGGCGGATCCGAGATCGCCTCCCGGGCCCGGTCCTGGTCGCGGTGGGTGGGACGCGGGTCCTCGCGCAGGGCACGGTCCAGGGACCGGCGGAAGCGCTCCTCCTCGCGGGCGAAGAGCTCCTCGGAGCGGTCCAGCTCGAAGACGGCGGACATGAAGTTGTCCGAGGAGGCGTTCTCCTCGAGGCGGCGCACCAGGTAGGACACGGCGACGTCGAACTGCTGCGGGGCGACGATGGGGACGTACAGGCGCATCGAGCCGACGCTCTCGCGCACCGCGGCCTGCTGGCCCGGCGCCATGCCGGCGAGCATCTCGAACTCGACCCCGCCCTCGACCCCGGAGGCGATGCCGCGGCGCTGCATGAGCAGGTGCGCGAAGGCGGCGTCGAAGAGGTTGTGGCCCGCGACGCCCAGGTGCACGGCCTCCAGGTGCTCGGGGCGCAGGGAGTCCAGCAGCACGCGCTTGTACTGCGCGTCCGTCTCCTCCTTGGTGTGGAACGGCGCCTGCTCGAATCCGTGGAGGGACGCGTCCACCTTCTCCAGCGCCAGGTTCGCGCCCTTGACGACCCGCACCTTGATCGGCGCGCCGCCCTGGGCGACCCGCCGGCGGGCGAAGGCGCGCAGGCGCTCCATCGCCCCGAGGGCATCGGGCAGGTAGGCCTGCAGGACGATGCCGGCGCGCAGATGCAGCAGCTCGGGCCGGTCCAGCAGACGCTCGAAGACCTGGAGGGTCAGCTCGAGATCCCGGAACTCCTCCATGTCCATGTTCAGGAAGGTGGGCTCCTCGGCGCGGGCCGCGTCCAGGTACAGCGGCAGGAGGGTCTCCACGATGTGGCGGACGGTGTCCTGCGCGCCCCACAGCGACAGGTGGTCGACGATGGAGGAGACCTTGATGGAGACGTAGTCGACGTCGGGCCGCGCCACGAGATCGCGCACTCCGGCCAGGCGGCGCCCCGCCTCGCGGGCTCCGAGGACGGCCTCCCCGAGGAGGTTGATGTTCAGCCGGGTGCCGTCCGCGCGCATCCGGGCGATGGAGCGGCCCAGCGGGGCATCGCGGGCGTCGAGGATCAGGTGGGAGACCATCTGGCGGAAGACGCGCTGCGCGACGGGCACCACCACCTGCGGCAGCAGCGGAGCGGCGCCCCCGCCGAGCGAGAGGATGCGGCGCAGCGGGGCGGGCAGGAAGGCCGGCGGCTCCGCGGCCAGGCGCTCGAGCTCCTGGGCCGCGGCCCGCGGATCCTCGGGCCGGATCACCCGGTCCACGAAGGCCACCGTGAACTCCAGCCCGCGGGGGTCCTTGAGCAGCTGCGCGAGCAGCCGCGCGGGGGCAGGGACATCATGCTGCGCAGCCGCGCGCACCCAGGCGCGGACCTGCTCGGTCACCGCCTCGGCGGAGACGTCGGCACGGGGGCGGTCGGGGCGGATGCCGGTCACGGGGCAGCTCCTGAGGGCGACGGGGTCGATTACACCGACGAGGCGGTCCCGTCATCGTATGTCCGCATCCTGGGCTCCGCTGACCATCCGGTCAGGCGCGGCTGGCCGCTCCCTGTGGCCTGTGCCACGATGGCATCGTCGGAACCAGAAGCCAGGCCAGCACCACCCCAGCACCCCAGGAGCAGCCATGAAGAAGGTCATCTTCATCCTCGGCATCGCCATCGGCGTCGTGATCGGATCCCGTCTCGGACGCGGACCCTACGAGTCCCTCGAGCGCGGGGCGCGGCGCGTGGCCGAGGACCCGCACGTGCGCGAGAGCGCCGAGCGCGCCCGCGAGACCGTCGTGCGGGCCGCGCACGACACGGCCGAGACCGCGAAGAAGAAGGCGCCCGAGGCCGCCGCTGCGGTCCGGGAGAAGGTCAGCGAGAAGGTCTCCGAGGCCAGCGGACGCCGCGCCGCGAGCCCCGCGGATCCCGACGAGGCATCCGATGCCGAGTCCCCGGAGCCGGACGACTCGGCAGCCGCCGTCGGGCTGGAATCCGCCGATCTCGGGTCGGGCGAGGCCGCCGCCCCCGGCGCCGACGCCGAGGGCGTGGCAGGCGGCGACGCCGAGGTCGGGGACGACAAGCCGCTCAGCTCCTGAGCGCCCCGCAGGACGCGGCCCCTGTCCAGCACGGACAGGGGCCGCGTCGCGCCGCCTGGCAGGGGGCCGCGTCGCGCCGCCGGGCAGGGGCCGCCCCCGCTGTCGGGCCTCCCGGACACGCCGCCGGTCAGGCGCCGCCGATCACGTGCTGCCCGGCCCGTTCCTGCTCCTGCATGAAGCACGTGCCGCACAGCGACTCGTAGGAGACGTCGGCGCCGTCGATGGCGACCTGGTCGCCGTGGAAGACGTGCACGCCGTCGACCAGGCGGCAGTTGAACTCGGCCTGCGCCCCGCAGCGGCACATCGTCGGCAGCTTCTCGAAGTTGTCCGCGAGCTCGAAGAGGCGCTGCGAGCCCGGGAACACGGCGGTGAGGAAGTCCGTGCGCAGCCCGTAGCAGATCACCGAGATCCCGTCGCGCTTGGCGACCAGGTAGAGCTGGTCGATCTGCTCCCGGTCCAGGAACTGCGACTCGTCCACGAGGACGCAGTGCAGCGGGCGCAGCCCCTGCGCATCGGCGGTGGCGCGGATGCGGGCGCGGAGGTCCTCGCCGTGCTCGACGAGCACGTCCACCCGGCGCCGGGCCCCGCCGCGGGCGACCACCCAGTCCTCGCCCTTGGTGTCCACCGCCGCCTTCACGGTGAGGGTCGCCAGGCCCCGCTCCTCGTAGTTGAAGGCGGTCTTGATCAGGGTGTCGGACTTCCCGGAGTTCATCGCTCCGTACTTGAAGTGCAGCTTGGCCATGCGCGGGGGAGCTCCGTGGGCGTCTCGGGAGGGATGTCAGAAGAAGTCGAGCACGCTGGGTCGCGGGCCGGCCAGCAGGGTATCGAGGAACGCCTCCGCGGCGGGGTCCGCGTCCGCGGCCAGCCCCAGGCGGCGGGCATCGGCCAGGCTGCGCCCGCCCGCCAGCAGGAGCGAGGCGGCGTGGATGTCCAGCCGGGCGCCCGGCGCGCCGGCGCCCGGATCCTCGTCGCGGCGCACGTCCGGCGGGGTCGGATCCTCGTGGGAGCCCGGGGCGTCCTCGGCCCGATCGGCGAGGCGATGCACGTGCACCGTCCCCTCCGACGCGCCGACCAGGAAATCCCCGGCCGCCGCGGCGACGGGCCCCGGACCTGTCGCATCGGTGACCCGGAGCCGGATGCTGCCGTGCAGCCCGTGGGGTGCGGGGCGGGCCTCCAGCGCGGCCGCGGTGTCGATCACCCGCATCATCACCAGGGGGATCACCTCCGGATCGGGGCGCACCCGCCCGCCGGGGATCACGTCGAGCAGCGGGTCGTCCTGCCGGGTGCGCACCAGAGCGGCATCGGTGACCGTGGACCACGAGGCCAGCGAGCGCAGCAGCGCGGCCACGTGCTCGCGGCGCCGCCCCAGCAGGTCGAAGACCTCCAGCCCGGTGCCCGCGGGACCGTCGGGGGTGCGGGCGAAGGAGAGGTAGCCCTGCGCCGTCCCCTCCGCGTCGCGCACCAGCACGGCCGTCCAGGGCGCGGCGGGCATCTCCTCCCCGAACAGCGGGCCCTCGCGCAGCAGCAGTCCGTTCCCGGCGTCGACGACCTCGCGGTACAGGGCGCGCACCTCGGGCATCGCGGCGGCGGTCACGGGGGACAGGTGCAGCCCCGCGGGCGCGGGGATGCCGCGCAGGTCCGCGAGCGGCACGACCAGGCGGTCGACCTGCGAGACCTTCTGGTAGCCGAGGGCGCGGTAGATGCCCGGATTGGAGGGGTAGAGCATCGAGAAGGCGTGCCCGAGCTGCGTGCTGCGGGCGATCGCTGCCGTCATCAGGCGCGCGAACATGCCGCCGCCGCGGTGGGCCGGATGCACCGACACCCCGCCGATGCCGCCGCAGGGGGCGATGCCCCCGCCGACGGCGATGCGGTCGTGGCGCACCGTGAGGGCGGCGGCGAGGCCCTCCCCGCCCGGGGCGTCGATGCCCAGCGGCGACTGCCCGGGACGGAAGGGCGCCGGGCCGGTGGCGCTCACGCTCCCGCCGAAGGCGAGGGAGCACAGCTGCTGGAAGGGGACGAGGTCGTCGGGGCCGAGATCGCGCACGCGCATGATCGGAGTCTAGTGGGGGCGCGGTCCGCGTCCCGGCTCGGCACGGGCATCGGGTGGGAGATACTGTCGGGGCCGCCAACCGGTGCATCGGCCGTGCCACGAGGAGGACATGGTGCCCAGGAACGGATCAGCGCAGGACCGCGGGCCCGCCCGGCCCCGCCCGCCCATCACGCGGCGCAGCCAGGCGCACGTCACGGGACGGGAGGCCCTGTCCCGGCGTCTCAGCGCCGGCGACCCGCTGAGCGCGCAGAGCCCCGCACGGCGCATCCCGGTGGGCGTGAGCACCTCCTCGGTGTTCCCCGCGAGCGTCGAGGAGTGCTTCCGGCTGGCCGCCGAGATCGGCTACGACGGCGTCGAGGTGATGGTCTCGACCTCGAAGGTCACCCGGTCCGTGCAGGAGCTCGCCGCGCTCTCGCGCGCCTACCGCCAGCCGATCCTCTCCCTGCACGCCCCGACGCTGTTCCTGCTCCAGCACGTGTGGGGGCTGGACCCGTGGGTGAAGATCGAGAGGACCGCGCAGATGGCGGTCGACCTCGACGTGCCCACCATCGTGGCCCACCCGCCGTTCCGCTGGCAGGGCTCCTATGCGCGCGGCTTCGTGGAGGGCGTCGCCCGCCTGCAGGAGAAGTACGGCGTGGAGATCGCGGTGGAGAACATGTACCCGTGGCGCCTGGGGGTGCGCGAGGCCATGATCTACCTGCCCGACCACGACCCCACCGACGAGGACTACCAGCACGTCACCGTGGACCTCTCCCATGCGGCGACCGCGGGGGACGACGCGCTGGCCATGATCGACCGCCTGGGCGACCGCCTCGCCCACCTGCACCTGGCCGACGGCACGGGGCGCACCACCAAGGACGAGCACCTCCCGCCAGGGGAGGGCAACCAGCCCTGCGCCGAGGTGCTGCGGCGGCTGTCCAACCGCGGCTGGCGCGGCTCGGTGCTGCTGGAGGTGAGCACCAGCGGCGGCGGGCCCGAGCATCGCGAGCGCGTCCTGCGCCAGTCCCTGGCCTTCGCCCGCCACCACCTGGGCCACGGGCTGGACTCGTAGCCGGCGCCGCGCCGTCCGGCGTGGCATCGGACACGCGGAGCGCACTCGCAGGCGCCGGGTGGAAGAATGCGTCCGGTGCGCTCCTGTGATCGGGGCGCCCGGACGCACGAGGACTGAGGTTGAAACGGCACATGGGGAACACGTCATTCGTCCACCGCAACGTGGCACTGCTCTCGGTGGAGGCGAGCGTCGCCCAGGTGCCCGTCACCTCGGACGAGATCGACGACATGCTCGCGCCGGCGCGGCGCCGCCTGCGGCTTCCCAAGGGCGTCCTGCAGCGCGTCGCCGGGGTGTACGAGCGACGCTGGTGGCGTGACCGGGAGAACGGCTGGAAGCAGGGCATCGTGCTCGCCGCCGAGCGTGCCATGGCCAAGGCCGGCATCACCCGCGACCAGGTGGGGCTGCTCATCAACGCCTCCGTGTGCCGCCAGCACCTCGAGCCCGCCGTCTCCGCGACCGTGCACCATGCGCTCGGCATGCCGCGCAGCTGCATGAACTTCGACATCACCAACGCCTGCCTGGGATTCGTGAACTCGATGACGATGGCCGCCGGCATGATCGACTCCGGCCAGATCGAGTACGCGCTGATCGTCGGCGCGGAGGACGTCGAGGAGGTCCAGCGCGGCACCATCGACCGCCTGAACTCCAAGCACGCCACCCGCGCCGACTTCAACAACCAGTTCGCGGCGCTGACGCTGGGCTCGGGCGCGGCCGCGGCGGTCCTCGGACGGGCCGACGCCCACCCCGAGGGCCACCGCATCAACCTCACCGAGGGGCGCGCCGGCACCGAGCATCACGAGCTGTGCATCGGGGACATGGACGACATGCGCACCGACTCGACCGGCCTGCTGGAGAACGGCGTCGAGCTGATCGTGGACACCTGGAAGGACGCGAGCTCCCGGGGACTCGACTTCAAGAGCATCGAGCACGTCATCCCGCACCAGGTCTCCATGGTCTACACCCGCAACTTCTCGAAGATCACCGGCGTGGGCATGGAGCGGATCCCCGTGACCTTCCCCGACTGGGGCAACGTCGCCGCCGAGGCCGTGCCGATGACCCTCGCCCATCACCAGGAGAACATCGCCCGGGGCGAGCGCGTGCTCATGCTCGGCGTCGGCTCCGGTCTGAACACCGCATTCATGGAGGTCACCTGGTGAGCACCCGCACCGCAGGACGTCGCCGCGCCGAGCCGGCGCCGGGCCCCGGCATCCCCGTCCTGCCGGGCGTGGACCCGGTCCACTCCCGCACCCTCGAGGTCCGCGACCACACCGGAGAGCTGCGCCGCTGGCACCTGCTGGACTCCGCGCCGTTCCTCGCCGAGCGCGGCATCACCCCGCGCGGCACCCTGCTGGCCGTCCACGGCAACCCCACCTACTCCTTCCTGTTCCGCTCCCTGATCCGGGAGGACATCCCCTGGCGCGTGATCGCCGTGGACCAGCTGGAGATGGGCTGGTCCGAGCGCACCGGCGTCACCCGGCACCTGCAGGACCGCATCACCGACCTGTCCCTGCTGACGGACGCCCTGTCCCTCCGGGGCCCCGTGGTGACCGTCGGCCACGACTGGGGCGGCATCGTCTCGGTCGGCTGGGCGCTGGACAACCGCCACGACCTGGCCGGGATGATCCTCACCAACACCGGCATCCACCAGGAGCTCGGGGAGTCGCTGCCGCGGGCGCTGCAGCTCGCCACGACCCCGGCGGTGCTGCCGGCGACCACCTCGATCACCGACGCCTTCATCCGCACCACCATCGCGATCTCGAATCCGCCGCTGCCGGCCGATGTCGCCCGCGCCTACCTCGCCCCGTACCGCGGCCGCGCCCGCCGCCGCGGCATCGAGGCCTTCGTCGCGGACATCCCCGCGCACGCCGACCACCCCAGCAGGCCCACCCTCGAGCGCCTGGCCGAGGGCATCTGCGAGGTGGAGGTCCCGACGCTCATGGCGTGGGGACCCAAGGACGTCACCTTCTCGGACCGCTACCTGCGCGACCTCGTCGCCCGGGTCCCGCATGCGGACGTGCACCGCTTCGAGGGCGCCAGCCACCTCGTGTGGGAGGACGCCGATGTGGCGGGCCTCGTGGCCCGCTGGCTCGAGCGCACCTTCGGCGCATCGTCCCGGCCCGCGCGCGCCGTGTCGACCTTCGCGCAGCAGGCCCCGGAGGGGCACGTCGGCGCGCCGATCGCGCGCCTGGCCGCCGATCCCGCCCACCGCCATGCGGACGCCGTCGTCGAGATGGGCGAGGACGGCAGGGAGCCCCGCCGGATCAGCTGGCAGCTGCTGCATTCCCGGGTCGAGGACATCGCCGCCGGCATGCTCGCCCACGGCATCGCCCCGGGGGACCGGGTGTGCGTGCTCATCACCCCCGGCGCGGACCTCACCGCGGTGCTGTACGCCTGCCTGCGCATCGGCGCCGTCGCCGTGATCGCGGACGCCGGCCTGGGCGTGGACGGCCTCACCCGCGCGGTGGTCGGATCCCACCCGGACTGGATCATCGGCATCGACAAGGCCCTGGCCGGGGCGCGCGCCCTGGGCTGGCCGGGACGGCGCATCTCCGTGGCCCGGAAGCCGACCCTGGACCGGGCGGCGCTGGGCATCGACACCTCCGTCTCCGAGCTGGCCGACGCCGGCCGGCAGATGCAGGAGCTCGGCGCCCCGCTGGACGCCCCCTGGCCCGATCCCGAGGCCGATGCGGCGGTGCTGTTCACCTCCGGCTCGACCGGTCCCGCCAAGGGCGCGGTCTACACGCACCGGCAGATGAGCGCGATGTTCACGGCCGTCGGGGACACCCTGCAGCTGGACCCGCAGCGCGGCCTGGTCGCCGGGTTCGCGCCCTTCGCCCTGCTGGGCCCCGCCCTCGGCGCCCCGTCCGTCGTCCCCGACATGGACGTCACCCGGCCGGGCGAGCTCACGGCGCAGGCGCTCGCCCACGCGGTCGACGCGCTCGGCGCCCCCGCCGTGTTCACCGCCCCCGCCGCCCTGCGCAACATCCTGGACACCTCCGGCGTGCTGGACGGCGCCGAACGGGCCGCGCTCGCGCGCGTGCCCAGCTTCTTCAGCGCCGGCGCCCCGATCCCCGCGCCGCTCCTGCAGGAGCTGCGCGTCCTCATGCCCGCCGCGCGCGCCCTGACCCCCTACGGCATGACCGAGTGCCTGGCCATCACGGCGATCGACCTCGAGGGCATCGAGGCCGCCGGGCCCGGCGCCGGGGTGTGCGTGGGCACGCCCGTGCCGCGGGTCGAGATCGCGATCGCCGCGATGGACGCGCTGGGGGAGACCACCGGGGAGATCACCACCGAGGCCGGGATCACCGGAGAGATCCTCGTCCGCGCCCCCCACGTGCGCGACCGCTACCTGATGCTCTGGGGCACCACCGACACGGCCAGCCGCTTCGAGGGCTGGCACGCCACCGGGGACGTCGGCCAGCTGGACGCGGCGGGCCGCCTGTGGGTGGAGGGCCGCGCCGCGCACGTCCTGGCGACCGCCGAAGGGCTGGTCACGCCCGTGCGCATCGAGGAGGCGGCCGAGTCGGTCCCCACTGTGCGCCGCGCCGGGGCCGCCGCCGTCGGCCCCGCCGGGACGCAGCAGGTCGTCGTGATCCTCGAGACGGAGGCGGACCACCGGCCCGGCAGGGCCACCCGGCCCCGCCCCGCGGACCCGGCGCTGCAGGAGGCGGTGCGCCGCGCCGTCCAGCAGCGCGCCGGCGTCCCCGTGACCGCCGTGTTCACCACCCGGTGCCTGCCCACCGACATCCGCCACAACTCCAAGATCGACCGGGCGAGACTGTCCGCATGGGCCGATGCGACCCTGCGCGGAGAGCCGGGGCGTCCCCTGTGAGCGCGCAGAAGGTCCTGGTCACCGGCGCCTCCGGGATGCTCGGGCGGCATGTGGCGACGACCCTGCGCGACCGCGGGGACAGCGTGCGCGTGCTCCAGCGCCGCAGCGCCGGAATCGACGGCGTGGAGGAGACCCTGGGGTCCCTCACCGCCGCGGAGGACGTGCGCCGCGCGGTGGCGGGGATGGACGCCGTCGTCCACGTCGCCGCGAAGGTGTCCATCTCCGGCCCCGAGTCCGAGTTCCGCGAGGTCAACGTCGGCGGCACCCAGGCCGTGCTGGACGCCATGCGCGGGGAGGGCGTCGCGCGGCTGGTGAACATCTCCTCCCCGTCGGTCGCCCATCTGGGCACGTCCATCGTCGGCCTGGACGCGACCCCGGCGGATCCGCGTCGCGCCCGCGGCCCCTACGCCCGCACCAAGGCCGCCGCCGAGCAGCTGGCCATGGCCGCCGACGCCGCCGGGCAGCTGATGGTCACCTCCGTGCGCCCCCACATCGTGTGGGGACCGGGGGACACCCAGCTGGTGGGGCGCATCGTCGACCGCGCCTCCCGCGGCCGGCTGCCCCTGCTGGACGAGGGCATGGCGCTGATCGACACCACGTACATCACCAACGCCTCCGATGCGATCGTGGCGGCGCTGGACCGCATCGAGGACGTCCACGGCGAGAGCTTCGTGGTCACCAACGGCGAGCCCCGCACCGTGCGCGACGTGCTGGGCGGCTTCTGCGACGCCGCGGGCGTGGCCCGCCCGCACCGGCAGGTGCCCGGCGCCGTGGGACGCTTCGCCGGCCGCGTCGTCGAGCGGATCTGGGAGCACCGCCCCGGCCACGACGAGCCGCCGATGACCGAGTTCCTCGCCGAGCAGCTCTCCACCGCCCACTGGTTCGACCAGCGCCGCACCCGCGAGCGCCTCGGATGGAGCCCGCGGGTGAGCCTCGACGAGGGGTTCGCCCGCCTCGCCGACTGGTTCGCGCAGAACCCCGTCCCCGCCCGCTGACCCGTCCCCTCCTCGCCCTCGCACCCCTGGGAGTCCCGCGATGACCACCGACCGGTCCCACGACCCCGAGCCCACCGACGAGGAGCTGCTCGCCGAGATCGACGCGGAGCTCGCCGCGGAGGCCGCCGTCCGGCGGCGCGCCCCCGAGCGCGTCACTGGCGCCGTGCTGCTGCTGGGCGGCGCCGTCTCCTGGGTGGCGGCCCTGGTGCTGATGATCGACAAGCTGTTCCTGCTGGAGAACCCCGGGGCGCAGCTGGGCTGCGACATCAACCCCTTCATCTCCTGCGGGGACGTCATGTCGACCTGGCAGGCGGCGACGTTCGGGATCCCCAACATGGCCATCGGCCTGGCCGGATACGCGATCATGGCGTGCATCGGCTCCCTGCTGCTGAGCGGGGCGCAGCTGCCGCGGTGGTTCTCCTGGGCGACCCTGGGCGGGATGACCTTCGCCTTCGGCTTCATCCAGTTCCTGGCGATCTCCGCGATCTTCGTGATCAAGGCCCTGTGCCCCTGGTGCATGCTCGTGTGGCTGATGACCGCGCCGATGTTCTTCGCCGTCCTCGCCCGCACGATCGAGTCCGGCACCTGGCGGGCGCCGGCGCCCCTCGCGGCGGTGCTGCGGCACTGGGTGGTGCTGTCGATCGCCTGGTACGCCCTGGTGGTCCTCGCGATCCTCGCCGGGTTCTGGCGGCAGTGGCTGTACATGGTGGGCCTGGGCTGAACCCCCGTGAGCCGGGGCTGACCGGGGTGGGGCCGGGCTGACCGGGGTGGGCCCGGCTGACCGGGGTGGGCCGGGGCTGACCGGGGTGGGGCCGGGCTGACCGGGGTGGGCCGCGGCCCAGGGGCAGCGGCCTCCCGACGGCGAGTGCCGGCTGACGAGCCGGGAAAGCCCACCTCCCGGCTCGGGAACCGGCGATCGCCGGGGCCGCTTCTCCTCCCCAGGGCGCGCCTGTCCACAGCCCTGCGGCATCGGAGGCGGGACCGTCGCCGGGTGCCTAGCGTCGGGGCATGGACCACGATCCCGTCCCGGAAGCCCGGCCCGGGCGGCACCGCCGCCGCGGCGAGCAGCTCGTCGCCGTGCGCGAGAACCGCGCGGGCCCGAAGGTGCGCCTGGCCGATCTGCCGCGGCCCAGCGCCACCGCCCTGCTGGGGCTGCTGGTGCTCGTCCTCATCGCGGCCGGCGCCATCCATCTCTCCACGCGCGGTGCGGCGATCCCGGCGGACGGCCACGGCACGGACGGCCAGGATTCCGCGGCCGCGCAGGAGGCCCCCTCCGGCACGGGCGTCGCCGCGGAGCCCACCGGTCCGGCGAGGACGGCGGGCGCGGGGGAGGCCGACGGCACGCGGGAGACCGCCGGCGCGGAGGAGGGCTCCGGCTCCTCGAGCCAGGGGACGGTGGTCGTGCACGTCTCGGGGCAGGTGGTCCGCCCCGGGGTGGTGGAGCTGCCCGCCGGGTCCCGGATCGACGACGCGATCGAGGCGGCGGGAGGGCCCGGGGAGGACGCCGACCTCGCGGCGGTGAACCTGGCCCGGCCCCTCGTCGACGGCGAGCAGATCCACGTCCCCGCGCCGGGGGAGGCCCCGCCCGCCTCCGCCGCGCCGGCCGATGCGCCGCCGGCCCCCGCACCGGGCGGCGCGGCCGACCCGGCCGGCGGTGCCCTGATCGATCTCAACACGGCCGACGCCGCCGCGCTGCAGGAGCTGCCCGGGGTCGGCCCCGCCCTGGCCGAGCGGATCATCCAGCACCGCGAGGCCAACGGTCCCTTCGCCGACGTCGCCCAGCTCGAGGAGGTCCCGGGGATCGGCCCCGCCACCCTCGCGAAGATCGCCCCGATGGCGACGGTCTGAGATGCTCGCCCGCTCCGACCTGCGCCTGGCGCCGGCGGCCGCGGCGCTGTGGGCCCTCGCGGGCGTCGGGGTCCACGGCGGCGGGCCGATGCTGCTCGCCGTCCTCGCGGCCGCCGTCTCGATCGTGCTGCTGGTCGGCATCCTCACCGGAGGAGGCGGGATGGCGCGGACGCTCGGCGCCCATCTCGGCCTGGTGCTGATCGGAAGCGTGCTGCTGGTGCCCGCGGCGCTCCGCCACGAGACGGCTGTGACCACCCTCCAGGACGCCGCGGCGCAGGGCCTCGTCCTCGAGGTCGACGTCGAGATCCTCGGCGACCCCGAGGTGCCCGATTCCGGTCCCGCCTGGGCGCGCGGCGGCAGCCAGGTGCTGGGGCGCACCGTGCCCGGTCCGGCACGGATCGGCCGGACGGCAGCGTCCGTGGGAGAGCTCCGCGTGCTGATCCGGGCCGAGGGCCCCGTCGCGGAGGAGGTCGCCGGGCTGCGGATCGGCGACCGGGTGCGGCTGCGGGGGACCGTGCGCGCCGCCGGAGACCTCGTGGTCCTCCTCCCGTCGCGGCTGACGGCAGCAGAGACCGACCAGGACTGGCGGATCGTGCCGCGCGATCGCGCCCGGGAGGCGACGGCGCACCTGCCCGTGGACGAGGCGGCCCTGATCCGCGGGATGACGACCGGGGACACGCAGGGGCTCAGCCCGCGCGCCGAGGACGCCATGCGCCGCGCCGGGATCTCCCATCTGGTCGCCGTGTCCGGCGCCAACATCGCGCTCGTCCTGGCCGCCGTGCTGGTGCCGCTGCTCCTGCTCGGGATCGGGCGGCGGGTGCGGATCGTGCTGGCGGCCGCGGTCTGCGGAGGGTACGTCCTGCTGGTCGGGCCGGAGCCGAGCGTGCTGCGCGCGGCGACCATGGCCGCCCCGCTGCTGCTGGCCCGTTTCGTCGGGGTGCGAGCGTCACCGGTCGCCGCGCTCGCCCTGACCGTGGCGCTGTGGGCGAGCCTGGACCCGGTGACGGCGTCCTCGGCCGGCTTCGTGCTCTCGGCCCTGGCCACCGCCGCGATCCTGATCCTCGCACCGCCGCTGGCCCGGGCCCTGGCATCGATGAGCCGGGGCCGGGTGGGGGAGAGGGCCGCACTGGTCCTCGCCGTGCCGCTGGTGGCCCAGGCGGCCTGCACCCCGGTGCTGGTGCTGCTGACCCCGGAGGTCTCCGTCTGGGCGGTGGCGGTGAACATGGCCGTCGCGCCGATCGTCGCGCCCAGCACGGTCCTGGGCATGGTGGCCCTGCTGCTCGCCGTGATCTCCCCGGCGCTGGCGGCGCCCGTCTACGACATCGCCGCCGGAGGCGCGCATCTGGTGCTGCTCACGGCCCTGACCGCGGACGCGCTGCCCGGCGCGCGGATCCCCGTCCCGGAGGGCGCGGCCGGAGCCCTCGGCGCGGTCGTCCTGATGACCCTGGGGGCGGCGGCCCTGGCCGCGCGCCGCCGCCGGCTGGTCCGTTTCGCGCTCGTGGCCGTGCTGGTCGCCGCCCTCGCCCCGCCCCTCGCGACGCGGCTCCCCGGCGGCCGCGACCAGGTCTGGATCGTCGCCGCCTGCGCCGTGGGGCAGGGGGACGCCGTGCTGCTGCGGCCCGCCGACGCGGCCACGACGATCCTCATCGACACCGGCCCGGACCCCCGCGCCCTCGCCGCCTGCCTGGACCTGCTGGGGGTGCGACGCATCGACCTGCTGGTGCTGACGCATCCGCATGCCGACCACGTGGGCGGCACCGCGGCGCTGACCGGGACCCGCACCCCGGCGCGCCAATGGACCTGCCCGCTGGAGGAGGCGAGCATCGGTATCACGGACGCCGTCGCGGCCGAGCCCGTGACCATCGGCGCCGCATGGTCGGGGCCGGGCCTGGACGTCGAGGTCCTGTGGCCGCCGGACGCCGCCACCGCCCGCTCCGCCGCGGCGCGGGAGGACGGCGGCGGCGAGGGGGACGCGGCCAACGACTGCTCGGTCGTGATCGCCGCGACATGGGCCGACGGCACGCGGTACCTCGGCCTGGGGGACCTCGAACCGGTCGCGCAGCGGATGTTCGCGGCGCTCGCGCCGGCCCGGGCCGACATCGTCAAGATCGCCCACCACGGCTCCGCCCGCCAGCACGCCCCGCTGTACGAGCAGCTCTCGCCACAGGTGGTGCTGGTCACCGCAGGGCAGGAGAACTCCTTCGGGCATCCCACGCGCAGAGCGCTCGAGATCGCCCGAGGGCAGACGCCGCATGTGGGCCGCACCGACGTCCACGGGACCGTCCTCGTCCCTCCCGGGGACATCACCGCTCTGCGGGCCGTCGGTGCGGCCCGATAGGATCGACCGGCGCCGTCGGACCGACCACGGCCGCCTCAGCAGGAAGGACCCGCACGTGAGCGATGTGGCCTGGCACAGCGTGGACCTCGCGCCGGTGATCCTGATCCACGGCACCGAGCCGCTGATCGCCTCCCGCGCCCTGGAGCGGCTGCGGACCCAGGCCCGCGAGCACGACCCCGACGTCGCCTTCCACGACCTGGGCGGGGACTCCGGCGCCGGCGCCCTCAGCCAGGTCACCAGCCCGTCCCTCTTCGGCGAGGCGCGCTTCGTGGTGATCCCCGAGCTGCAGTCCGCCTCGGAGCAGATGATCGCCGACGTCCAGTCGTACCTCGCGGCGCCCGAGCAGGACGTCACCCTCGTCCTCGTCCACCGCGGCGGCAACCGGGGCAAGAAGCTCCTGGACGCCGTGAAGAAGGCCGGGGTGCCGCGGGTGGCCGCCGATCCGATCAAGCGCGCGGCGGACAAGCAGACCTTCGCCGCCTCCGAGTTCAGCCGGGCGGGCCGCCGCATCCAGCCCGAGGCCGTCGGCGCGCTGGTGGACGCCTTCGGCGCCGATCTGTCCGAGCTCGCCGCGATCTGCCGGCAGATCATCGAGGACACCACGCCGGAGCCCGGCGCTCCTGCCCCGACCATCGCCGTCGAGGACGTCCATGCCCTCACCGCGGGGCGCGTGGAGACCACGGCCTTCGCCGTCGCCGATGCCGCGATCGCCGGTCGCGAGGCGGAGGCCCTGCAGCTGCTGGCCCAGGCGCAGCTCGTGGGCGCCGAGCCCGTGCCCATGGTCGCCGCGATCGCCTCGAAGATCCGCTCCCTGGCGAAGGTCTCCGCACCGGGCGCCTCCGCCCGCACCCTCGGGATGCCGGACTGGATGATCCGCAACCTCTCCCGCGAGGTGCGCGCCTGGAACGACCGGTCCCTGGCCCTGGCGATCGAGGCCGTCGCCCAGGCCGATCACGAGGTCAAGGGCGCCGGGCGCGACCCCGCCTGGTCGGTGCAGCACCTGATCATCCGCATCTGCGGGGCGCGCCGCCAGCGCTGAGGTCCCGCGGCCGACGCCCCGTGGCCGGACGCCGCGCGGCCGGTGCCGCGCGTGCGCTGGGGACGGGCGTTCCGCCGATGCGGTGGACGCCGCGATGCCGGCGAGCCGCGGACGCTGCCGCGCGGGGGCGCGGAGGTTCGATAGACGTCCGGACATGACGACGGGCCCGGTGCGGAGTGTTCCGCACCGGGCCCGTCGTCCACCCCGTCAGACGGGGCAGCAGCTGAGCTGCGAGGTCACTTGGCGACGCCGGCGACCAGCTTGGCGAGACCGGACTTGCGGTTCGCGGCCTGGTTCTTGTGGATGACGCCCTTGGAGACGGCCTTGTCCAGCTTGCGCGCGGCGGTCTGCAGCGCGGTGCCGGCAGCAGCGGCGTCGCCGGCGGCCACGGCGGTGCGGACCTTGCGGACGTGCGTCTTCAGCTCGCTCTTGACGGCCTTGTTGCGCAGACGCGACTTCTCGTTGGTGAGGATCCGCTTCTTCTGGGACTTGATGTTTGCCACGAGGACTTCTCTCTTGTGCTGTGGGTGGTGGAACGCCCGCACCAGCTGAGGTGCGGTCCTGACGGGGACGGGCGGTGGGGATCGCCTGGAGACGTCGGGACCGAGTCGCTGTCGCGGTCACACATCCGGATCGCACGGCCGCTTCACCCGAGACACGGGAGGGACCACGGCGTGCGCGCACCGGACGGTATGTCACACATACAAGGGTCGAGGTTACCAGAACGGTGTCCGCCGTTCAGCACCTGCGCAGCGTGTCACGCATCCCATTCGTGCACCTCAGAGGGCGCGCGACCGGTCAGAGGCTCCAGCCGTGCACCTCGCGCACCACGCGCGCGACCTGGTCGTAGCGCTCCCGGGACAGCTTCGCGCCCTCCCGGCGCACGGAGGCGGGGCGCAGCCGCAGCAGGCGGTCGGCGCGGACCTCGGAGTCGCGGCCGCGGGAGTCCCAGGCGCCGGTGCCGATGTCGACCCAGGTGGCCCCGTGCTCGTCGACATGGACCGCGTCGCCGCGGTCACGGGAGGTGAGCATCAGGGCCACCAGCACCTCGCCGTGCTCGTCCCTCTCGCGGGCCAGCACGAGGACCGGCCGGTCCTTGCCCCGGGTGATGTCCTCCTCGAAGGGCACCCACGCCCAGGCGATCTCGCCCGGGTCGGCGTCCTCGTCATCGCGCGGGGAGTAGTCCAGCGCCAGCGGCGGGCTGCTCGGGCGGTCGGCCAGGGCGCCGTCGGCCGCCTCGGGCCCGGAGCCCGGTGCGCCCTGCCGGGAGCGGGCCTCCTGCGCGAGGTCGGCGCCGGACCGGCCCGCCGTCCCGCCGGAGGTCCCGTCGCGACGATCCTGCACCGCATCGACCACGGACCTGCCGATGTCGCGGGCGGCGCGGCGGGCTGCCGGGGAGCGCAGGACGGAGCGCAGGACGGAGGAGAACCGGGAGGCGAGCGACATGACAGCGAGCGTACCCATCCGCGCGGAGTCGGTCACGGCGAGGTCGCGGTGGACGGAACGGTGAAAGGCCGGGCCGCGGACGGTGTTAGATGGAGGCATGTCAGGCGCATCACTCTTCGAGGGATACGGAGCCGAACCCGCCGGCGACGAGATGTTCGCTGCGGACGGCGCGGTCCGCCCCACCTACGAGCTCCTCCACGACGCCCTGTCCAGCCTCGGGGAGGAGGAGTTCCGCTCCCGATCCGAGTCGCTCGCCCGCACCTATCTCGACCAGGGCGTCACCTTCGACTACGCGGGGGAGGAGCGGCCATTCCCCATCGACGCGATCCCCCGGATCATCGCCGCCGAGGAATGGGCGGAGGTCTCCATCGGCATCGCCCAGCGGGTCCATGCCATCGAGGCGTTCCTCGATGACCTGTACTCCGACCGCGCCGCGGTGGCCGACGGGGTGATCCCGGAGAGCCTGATCGCCTCCTCCGACGCCGTGGTCGAGGCGATGCGCGGCTACCGGCCCCCCAACGGCGTGCGCATCCACATCTCCGGGATCGACCTGGTGCGCGACGGCGAGGGCGGATTCCGCGTGCTGGAGGACAACGTGCGCACGCCCAGCGGCGTGTCCTACGTGCTCTCCAACCGTCGCGCCATGGCGCACACCTTCCCGGAGCTGTTCGCCTCCGCGCCGGTGCGCAGCGTCGACGAGTACCCCGGGCGCCTGCTGCGCGCCCTCGAGGCCGCCGCCCCGGACACCGCCGGCGAGCAGCCCACCGTCGTGGTGCTCACCCCCGGCCGCTACAACAGCGCGTACTTCGAGCACTCGCTGCTGGCGCGCACCATGGGCGTCGAGCTCGTCGAGGGCAGCGACCTGGTCGTCTCCTCCGACCGCGTCTACATGAAGACCACCGCCGGGCTGCGCCGCGTGGACGTCATCTACAAGCGCACCGACGACGCCTTCCTGGACCCGGAGGTGTTCCGTCCCGACTCGGTGCTCGGCGTGCCGGGCCTGGTGCGCGCGATCCTCGCCGGGCACGTGGTGGTCGCCAACGCCATCGGCAACGGCATCGGCGACGACAAGCTCACGTACACCTACATCCCCGATCTCATCCGGTACTACCTGCAGGAGGAGCCGATCCTGCGCAACGTGGACACCTGGCGCCTGGAGGACCCGTCCTCCCGCGAGGAGGTCCTGGACCGCATCGACGAGCTCGTGGTCAAGCCCGTGGACGGCTCCGGCGGCAAGGGCATCGTGGTCGGCCCGACGGCGAGCCGGGACGAGCTCGACGCGCTGCGCTCGCGGCTGCTGGAGGATCCGCGCGGCTGGATCGCCCAGCCGATGGTCCAGCTGTCCACCATCCCCACCCTGGTGGCCGACGGGCCCCGGCCCCGGCACGTGGACCTGCGCCCCTTCGCCCTGAACACGGGCGAGGACGTGTGGGTGCTTCCCGGCGGCCTGACCCGCGTCGCCCTGCCGGAGGGCGAGATCATCGTGAACTCCTCCCGCGGCGGCGGCTCCAAGGACACCTGGGTGATGGCCTCCTCGACCCCGACCCGGGTGGAGGTGCCGACCTCGACCGGCTACATCCGCGTGGTCGAGGCCTCCGGAGAGGACGAGCCGCTCGAGGACCTCTCCGTGCCGGCCGATGCGCCCCCGGTCGAACCCGATCCCGTCACCACCGCCATCCCGATCATCGACGCGGAGGAGCTGCAGACCCAGGAGCAGCTGCTGGGCGCCGAGGACCCCGCCGAGGAGGAGCGCGATGCTCAGTAGGATCGCCGACGCCATGTTCTGGATCGGCCGCTACGTCGAGCGGGCCGATCAGACCGCCCGCATCCTCGACGTCAACCTGCAGGCCGTCACGCAGGAGCCGGCGTCCCTGGTCACCGGTCGCTGCCGGCAGGTGCTGGGGATCTTCGGCATCGAGGCGGAGGAGGGGGAGGAGCCGGGCGTGCAGCGCCTGCTGGACCTGCTGGCCGTGGACCGCGGCAACCCCTCCGCCGTCGCCGGCGCCCTGCAGACGGCCCGCGAGAACGCCCGCGGCGCCCGCGAGGTGCTCTCCACCGAGGTGTGGGAGTCGCTGAACACGACCAGCCACGGCGTGCCGCGGGCCCTGCGCCCCTCGCGCATGCACGGCTACTTCCAATGGGCCAAGGACCGCTGCGCGGTGGTCAACGGCCTCGTGGACGCCTCCATGACCCGCGACGAGGCGTGGCTGTTCTGGCAGCTGGGCAGCACCATCGAGCGGATCGACATGATCTCCCGCATCCTGCAGTCCCACGACCTCGAGGACACCTCCGACGCCAACACCGTGATGCTGCTGCGCACCTGCAGCGCCCACGAGGCGTACATCCGCTCCTACCGGGGCCAGGTCGATGCGGCCGATGCCATCAGCTTCCTGCTGCTGGACACCTTCTTCCCGCGCTCCATCGCGCACTGCCTGGCCCAGCTCGACCAGGCCCTGGACGCGCTGGCGAAGGTCCACGGGCACGCCTTCGACCGCTTCGGGACGCAGGACCCGGCGCGGCGCCTGGCCGGGCGGGCCCTGGCGAGCCTGCGCTACCGGACCCTCGAGGACATCACCGCGGACTTCGACGAGGAGATGGAGCACATCCAGATGGTCACCGGCGCCCTCACCCGGGCGCTGGACACGGCATATTTCCGCCCGATGGCCTGAGCTCCGGGCCGGGCATCGGCCCCGCCGGCGCGGCCGATGCGCCGCCCGCCACATGCGGGCCGGCGCAGCGCGACCGGACCCGGCGCATCGTGAGACGATGTCCCGGCCGCCGGGCAGGCTCCGGCGCACCCGCATGACGAACGCTGGACGAGAGGACGGATGCCGGTGACCCCGAGGATCGCCACCGAGGACGCCCGGGACATCGTGCCCGCCTCCACGCCGATGGAGCGGATCCGCAACTTCTGCATCATCGCGCACATCGACCACGGCAAGTCGACGCTCGCGGATCGCATGCTGCAGCTGACCGGCGTCGTGGACGCCCGGGCCATGCGCGCCCAGTACCTCGACCGGATGGACATCGAGCGCGAGCGCGGCATCACCGTGAAGAGCCAGGCCGTGCGCATGCCCTGGCAGGTCGACGGCGTGAACTACGCGCTGAACATGATCGACACCCCCGGCCACGTGGACTTCACCTATGAGGTCTCCCGCTCGCTGGCCGCCTGCGAGGGCGCGATCCTGCTGGTCGACGCCGCCCAGGGCATCGAGGCGCAGACCCTCGCGAACCTGTACCTGGCGATGGAGAACGACCTCCCCATCATCCCGGTCCTCAACAAGATCGACCTCCCGGCCGCGGACCCGGAGAAGTACGCGGCCGAGCTCGCCCAGCTGGTGGGCGTGGATCCCTCCGAGGTGCTGCGCGTCTCCGGCAAGACGGGCGCCGGCGTCGAGGAGCTGCTGGACCACGTGGTGCGCACCCTGCCCGAGCCGGTCGGCGAGATCGACGCCCCCTGCCGCGCGATGATCTTCGACTCGGTCTACGACACCTACCGCGGCGTGGTCACCTACGTCCGCGTGATCGACGGCCGGATGACCCCGCGCGAGAAGATCGTGATGATGTCCACCGGCGCCCAGCACGAGCTGCTGGAGATCGGCGTGATCTCCCCGGAGCCGATCCCCACCAAGGGCCTGGGCCCGGGCGAGGTCGGCTACCTCATCACCGGCGTGAAGGACGTGCGCCAGTCCAAGGTCGGCGACACCGTCACCGCAGCGGTCCGCGGGGCCACCGAGGCGCTGGCCGGCTACGCCGATCCCAAGCCGATGGTCTACTCGGGGCTGTTCCCGATCGACGGCTCGGACTACCCGATCCTGCGCGACGCGCTGGACAAGCTCAAGCTCAACGACGCCGCCCTGAACTACGAGCCGGAGACGTCCACGGCCCTCGGCTTCGGCTTCCGCGTCGGCTTCCTGGGCCTGCTGCACCTGGAGATCGTCCGCGAGCGCCTGGAGCGCGAGTTCAACCTCGACCTCATCTCCACGGCGCCGTCGGTGGTCTACCAGGTCACCATGGAGGACGGCACCGAGGTCGAGGTCATGAACCCCTCGGACTTCCCGACCGGCAAGGTGCGCGAGATCCGCGAGCCCGTCTCGCGCGGCACCATCATCGTCCCCAGCGAGTTCGTGGGCACCGTGATGGAGCTGTGCCAGACCAAGCGCGGCAGCCTGCAGGGCATGGACTACCTCTCCGAGGAGCGGGTCGAGCTGCGCTACCAGCTTCCCCTGGCGGAGATCGTCTTCGACTTCTTCGACCAGCTGAAGTCCCGCACCAAGGGCTACGCCTCCCTGGACTACGACGTCAGCGGCGAGCAGGCGGCCGATCTGGTCAAGGTCGACATGCTGCTGCAGGGCGAGCCGGTCGACGCCTTCAGCGCCATCGTCCACCGCGACAAGGCGTACCACTACGGCGTCGAGATGGCCGGCAAGCTCAAGAACCTCATCCCGCGCCAGCAGTTCGAGGTGCCCATCCAGGCGGCGATCGGCTCGCGGATCATCGCCCGCGAGAACATCCGTGCCCTGCGCAAGGACGTGCTGTCCAAGTGCTACGGCGGCGACATCTCGCGCAAGCGGAAGCTGCTGGAGAAGCAGAAGGAGGGCAAGAAGCGCATGAAGAACATCGGCTCCGTCGAGGTGCCGCAGGAGGCGTTCATCGCAGCCCTGTCCTCCGACGGCGAGGGCGCCGCCAAGGAGGGCAAGAAGAAGTGACCGCCCCCGCCGGTGCGCTGGAGGTGAGCATCGATCCCGCCGCCGGCGGGCGGATCGCCGCGGTCTGCACCGTCGCCGAGCTGTTCGCCGTCCCCGAACGGCGGCTCATGAGCGGCATCGACAAGCGCCCCGTGGACGGTCCCGTGCGGCTGCTCGCGCACGGCGTGCTGGGCGACGTCCAGGGCGACCGCGAGCATCACGGAGGCATCTTCAAGGCCGTCTACGCCGTCTCCCGGGAGATGCGCGAGGCCTTCGCCCGCGAGCGCGGCGAGGACCTGCCCGACGGCTTCTTCGGCGAGAACCTCGTGACCACCGGCCAGGACACCGACGAGGCGCTCGTCGGCGAGCGTTGGCAGATCGGCGAGGCCGTGATCGAGGCGACCTGCCCCCGCGAGCCCTGCAAGACCTTCGCCGCGCGCATGCAGGACCGCTCCTGGCCGCGCCGCTTCCGGGACGCCGGTCGCTGCGGCGCCTACTTCCGCGTGCTCACCGAGGGCGAGGTCCGCGCCGGGGACCGGATCGAGGTCCTCGCCCGGCCCGAGCACGAGGTGAGCATCGGCCAGGTCTACCGCGGGCTCGCGCCGGAGCCGGCGGCACGGCTGCTGGACTGGGCCGAGGCGACGGGCACGGTGCTGTACGAATCCCTGGTCCGCTCCGCGCTGGTCGCTCTGGATCGCGCCGGATCCCCGCGGCAGTTCCCGCAGCGCCTGCGCTCGACGGGGCGCGGCCTGGGCCTCGGGATGGGCCTGTGAGCGCGCCGACCCCGTCGGCCGATGCTCCCGCGGTGCACGTGCCCGGACCCCGGGATCTGTCGGTCTACATCCATGTGCCGTTCTGTGCGGTGCGCTGCGGGTACTGCGACTTCAACACGTACACCGCCACCGAGCTGGGCGGGGGCGGCAGCCAGGCCGAGTATGCCTCTCATGCGATGCGGGAGATGGACCTGACCCTGGCCGACGACGCCGCGGCAGGGCACGTCTACGAGCAGGTCGGGACTGTGTTCTTCGGCGGGGGCACGCCCACGCTGCTGCCCGCGGACGATCTCGTCGCCCTGCTCGCCCACCTGCGGTCCCTGATCCCCCTGGCACCCGGCGCGGAGGTCACCACCGAGGCGAACCCCGACTCGGTCACTCCGCAGTCCCTGCGGCGCCTGGCCGAGGGCGGCATCACCCGGGTGTCCTTCGGGATGCAGTCGGCGGTGCCGGCGGTGCTCGCGACCCTGGGGCGCACCCACGACCCGGAACGGGTGCCGCTGGCGGTGCAGTGGGCGAAGGAGGCCGGTCTCGACGTCAGCCTCGACCTCATCTACGGCACGCCGGGGGAGCGGCTCGAGGACGTCGTCACCTCCGTCCGGTCCGCTCTGGCCTGCGAGGTCGACCACATCTCGGCCTACTCGCTGATCATCGAGGGGAACACGGCCATGGCCCGGCAGGTGCGCCGCGGCGAGCTGCCCGAGCCCGACGGCGACGACATGGCCGACAAGTACGAGGCGATCGACGACCTGCTCGAGGCGGCGGGGCTCAGCTGGTACGAGGTCTCCAACTTCTCGCGCACTCCCGCGCACCGCTCCCAGCACAACCTCGCCTACTGGCGCGGCCGCGACTGGTGGGGCATCGGCCCCGGGGCGCACCGGCACCGCGACGGGCTGCGGGCCTGGAACGTCAAGCATCCCAGCCGCTACGCCCGGATGCTCGGCGAGGGCGTCCTGCCGCGCCAGGAGTCCGAACGGACCTCCCCGGAGGAGAGGGCGCTCGAGCGGATCATGCTCGAGCTGCGCATCCGTGACGGTCTCGATGCCGACCAGATCGCCCCGCATCGGCGCGACATGATCGACGTGCATGTGCGCCGCGGCCACCTCGAGGCCGATGCGGCC
Organism: Brachybacterium phenoliresistens; assembly: GCF_000576425.1. Classification (GTDB taxonomy): domain Bacteria; phylum Actinomycetota; class Actinomycetes; order Actinomycetales; family Dermabacteraceae; genus Brachybacterium; species Brachybacterium phenoliresistens. Next base: position 253,221 of record NZ_KK069988.1, read on the forward strand.
GCCCGCGGCCGCCTGGTCCTCACCCGTCCCGGCCGGCTGCTGGCCGACGCGGTGATCCGCGACCTCACCGACTGACCCGGCGCCGGCCCCCGATACCTCTGCACTGCACCGCGTCCTACCCCCGCCGAGCTCCGCCTCGCCGAGCCCGGTTCCGCCGCGTCCCTCGGGATGTCATTCTCCGTCGCTTGAACGCTCGTTCAAGCGACGGAGAATGACCTCCCGCGGCGGGATGGGCGGCCCTGAGCACGGCAGCGCCGCCGCCCCGAGGGGGCGACGGCGCTGCGGAGGGGACGCCGGTGCTCGCGGATCGAGCCCCGGATCAGGAGAACAGGCGGATGTTCGCCGGGTAGTTCCACCACTCGCCCTGGTTCGCCTTGACCGCGCCGATGATCGCGAAGATCAGCTGGATGAGCGCGGGCAGGCCGATCAGGGGGAATGCGATGCTTCCGATGCCCAGCGTGACGATCGCGAAGATCCCGATCGCGATGGACAGCACCACGGAGCTGATGAGCACGGCGATGGCTCCGTTGAGCGCTTCCGCGGCGTGGAACCGCACGAAGCGGCTGCGGTCCTTGTACATGAGGAACACGATGAGCGGCCCCACCCAGCCCAGGAAGCCGATGCTCACCACGTGCCCGATCACGACGGACAGCTGCGCGAGCATCGCCCAGGTGCGGGCATCGGCCGGGGAGGTGGGCTGGCCGCTGAGCGCGCCGGCGTAGGCGCCCTTGGTCCCGGGCGGCGGGGTCTCGGAGAACTGGGTCCCGCCCGGCTGGCCCTGGGCCTGGCCAGCGAAGGGCTGGCCCTGGCCGGCCGGGTTCGGGCCGGCTCCCGGCTGGCCGACGCCGGGATAGCCCTGCTGTCCGGCCTGGGCCGACGGCGCGCCGGGAGCGCCGTACGGGCTCTCCTGGGCTCCGTACGGGCTCTGCTGCGGTGCACCGTACGGGCTCTGCTGCGCGCCGTAGGGGCTCTGCGGAGCCCCGGAGGGATCCTGTCCCGCGCTCTGGCCCTGCTGCTGCGCCGCATAGGCGGCCGATGCGGCGTAGGGGTCCGGCTGGGAGGCGCCGGGGAGGGTCCCGCCCGGGGTGCCGCCGACCGCCGGCGCGGCGGCAGCCGGCTCCCCGGGCTGGGTCCCGCCCGGGGTGCCGCCGACCGGCGGCGCGGCCGCAGCCGGCTCCCCGGGCTGGGTCCAGTCGGGCTGCGCGGCCGGGGCGGCGGCGCCGTCGGCCGAGCCGTGCGAGGCGCCGTAGGGATCCCCGCCGGCGACGGGCGCCGCCGGGGTGGCGTAGGGGTCCTGCGCCGGGGCGGGCGCCGCGTTCTCGGCCCCTGCCTGCTCGGCGGCGGGCTGCTCGGCGCCCGACTGCGCGGGCGGGGTGCCCCAGGGCGTCCCGGAGGTGTCCTGGCCGTGGTCATGACTCGGGGTGCTCATGGCGTCTCCCTGACGAGGTGGTCGTTGGTCCCCTTGAGCGTATCGGGTGCCGCCCGGCCCGGTCATGGGGGAGAACCCCCAGGATCCTGGGGGAGCGCCGGAACGGGGCGGGGGCGGACCGCGCACTCCGCGGAGCCGGGGCCACTGGCCGGGCGCGGCGACGCCCCGGACCAGACGGCGCCCTGGACCAGACGGCGCCCTGGACCCGACGGCGCCCTGGACCCGACGGCGCCCTGGACCCGACGGCGCCCTGGACCCGACGGCGAGCCTGCGCGTCCTGCAGGACGGCTCACCCATGCGCGAGGGTCACTCCTGCGGGACGGTCACCCATGCGCGAGGGTCACTCCTGCGGGACGGTCACCCAGTCGATGAGCTCCTCGATGCGGCCCGAGAGCGTCGGCTCCACATCGGCGTAGGAGCGCACGGTGGACAGGATGCGCTGCCACCCCCGGGCCACATCGGCCTGGTCCTCGTGCGGCCAGCCGAGCGCGGCGAGGGTGCCGTGCTTGATGTCGGTGCCCTTGGGGATGTGCGGCCATGCCGTCAGCCCCACGCGGGCCGGGCGCACGGCCTGCCACACGTCGACGTACGGGTGGCCGAGGATCAGCACGTTGCCCTGGGCGCCGCGCATCCTCATCACCTGCTGGGCGATGCGGGTCTCCTTCGAGCCCGGCACGAGGTGGTCCACGAGGATGCCCAGGCGCCGCTGCGGGTTCGGGGCGAAGTCCTCGACGCGCTCGGCGAGGTTGTCCGCGCCGTCGAGCATCTCCACGACGATGCCCTCGATCCGCAGGTCGTGGCCCCACACCTTCTGCACGAGCTCGGCGTCGTGCTTGCCCTCGACCCAGATGCGGGAGGCGCGGGCGGTGCGGGCCTTGGCGCCCTCGACGTAGACGGAGCCGCTCGCGGAGCGCTTCGGGGCCGCCGGGCCCGAGCGCACGGGGCGCACCAGGCGCACCGGGCTGCCGTCGATCATGAACCCGGGGCCCAGCGGGAAGGAGCGCAGCACGCCGCGGCCGTCCTCGAGCTCGACCACGATCTCGCCGGCGATCTTCTCGAGCCGGGTGACCGCGCCGGTGAAGCCGGTCGAGGCCTCCTCGACGACGAGACCCCGGGAGACGGGGACGTCGCGGGCGACGGGGCGGCGCCGATGGTGGGCCGCGGGGGAGCTCAGCACATCGGAGCCATAGCGATCGGGGAAGGCGTTCGGTGACACGCCGTCACGGTACCCCGGTGGCGAACGCCTCCCGCGGAGACCCGCCCGGAGCGCGTAGCATTGGCACTCGGAACCGCCGGGTGCCAACTGTGACGATCGGACCCGGCCCCAGCCACGCAGACGGGAGGCGGACGGCATGGACCCGCGCAAGCTCCAGATCCTCGGTGCGATCGTCGAGGACTTCGTCTCGACCCGCGAACCGGTCGGCTCGAAGTCGCTGCTGGATCGGCACGACCTCGGGGTGTCCGCCGCCACCGTCCGCAACGACATGTCCGTCCTCGAGGAGGAAGGGCTGATCACCCAGCCCCACACCTCCGCGGGCCGCGTCCCCACCGACAAGGGCTACCGCGCCTTCGTCGACCACGTGGCGACGATCAAGCCGCTCTCCACCGGGGAGCGGCGCGCCATCAGCACGTTCCTCGAGGACGCCGGGGACGTGGACGAGCTCCTCTTCCGCACGGTGCGCCTGCTCTCGCAGCTCACCCACCAGGTCGCGATGGTGCAGTACCCCGCGCCGCAGCAGGCGCGGGTGCGCCACGTCGAGCTGGTCAAGGTCGCCGACTCGCTCCTGCTGGTGGTGCTGATCACCGAGGCGGGCCGCGTGGACCAGCGCACGATCGCCCTGGCCCAGCCGCGGGACGCCGAGTTCTACGAGGGCCTGCGCGATGGACTGCTGCGGGCCGTCAGCGGACGCGAGGTCAACGACGTCGAGCGGGGCCTGGCCCGGCTGGTCGCCGCCACGGCGCCCGCCGATCAGGACGCCGTGCGCGAGGTCACCGACGTGGTCGCCGCCCTCGCCGCCTCCCGCACCGAGGATCGGATCGTCATGGCCGGCACGGGGAACCTGGCGCGCTCCGCCGCTGATTTCGCCCGCGACATGGAGCCGCTGCTGGACCTCCTGGAGGAGCAGCTGGTGCTGCTGCGCCTGCTCTCGGAGATGGGCGCCGAGCCGGGGACGGTGCAGGTGCGCATCGGCGAGGAGAACCGCAACCGATCCCTCACCCAGGCGTCTCTCGTCGGGGCGGGGTACCGTGCCGGGTCGCATCTGGCGATCCTGGGCCCCACCCGCATGGACTACGTCACCGGCATCTCCACCGTGCAGGCCCTGGCCCGCTACATCCATCGCTTCCTGGAGTGAGCGGCCGCGCCCGCCGCCCCTCCGCACACCACCCATCGACCAAGGACACCGCTTCGTGAACGAGGACTACTACGACCTGCTCGGCGTGCCGCGCGACGCCACCACGGACCAGATCAAGAAGGCCTATCAGAAGGCGGCCCGCACCCTGCATCCGGACGTGAACCCCGATCCGGACGCGGCGGAGAAGTACAAGAAGGTCTCCCAGGCCTACGAGACGCTCAAGAACCCCGACAAGCGCCGCCAGTACGACATGGGCGGCGGGCCTGGCATGGGCGGCGGCTTCCCCGGGGGCGGGGGCGCCGGATTCGACTTCTCCGACATCTTCGACATGTTCGCGGGCGCCTCGGGCATGCGCGGCCGCGGGCAGGGGCCGGTGCCGCGCCAGCGCCGCGGCGGGGACATCCTGCGCCGCACCACCATCGATCTGCGCGACGTCGTCTTCGGCACCGAGCAGAAGGTCACCTTCCGCACGGCCGTGCTGTGCGAGGCCTGCCACGGCTCCTGCTGCGCGGAGGGCACCTCGCCCACCCGGTGCAGCGCCTGCAACGGCACCGGCCACGTCCAGCGCGTGGTGCAGTCCCTGCTGGGCCAGATGGTCACCATGGCGCCCTGCACCGCCTGCGAGGGCCATGGCGACATCATCGAGTCGAAGTGCCCCAGCTGCGCCGGCCACGGGCGCGTGCAGAGCGAGAAGACGCTCACCGTGAAGATCCCCTCCGGCGTCGAGAACGGCACCCGCATCCAGCTGCGCGGCGAGGGCGAGATCGGCGAGGCGGGCGGCCCGGCCGGCGACCTCTTCGTCGAGCTCGCGGTCCAGGAGCACGAGATCTACACCCGCGACGGGGAGGACCTCGTCGCCCACGTCTCGGTGCCCATGACCTCCGCGGCCCTCGGCGCGACGGTCCCCCTGGAGACCTTCGACGGCGTCCAGGAGCTGCAGATCCGTCCCGGCAGCCAGCCCGGCGAGGAGATCACCCTCAAGGGCCTCGGCGTGACGCCGCTGCGGCGGGAGCGTCGCGGGGACATCCGCGTCGAGATCGACGTGGAGGTCCCCACGGGGCTGACCGACGAGCAGAAGGATCTCCTCGAGCAGTTCTCCGCCCTGCGCGGGGAGGAGACCCCGCGCACCGGCGGGCGACGCCACGGCGGAGTCTTCGACAAGATCCGCGATCGCTTCCGGGATCTCTGACATGCCGGCCACTCCCGCGGCGTTCCTCGTGCCGCACGGCGCGCTGTCGCCGGCGCGCCGCGGGGAGGGGCTGGCGCTGACCGGGGAGGAGGGGCGCCACGCGGCGAAGGTCGCGCGCATCGGCCCCGGGGAGCGGGTCCTGCTCACCGACCCGGCGGGTGCCCAGGCGGTCGCCGAGGTGGTGGCGGCGGCCAAGGAGTCCCTGGAGCTGCGCCTGCTGGAGGACCCGGTCCCGGCGGTCCCGCGCCGCCCCGCCCTCGTGCTGGTCCAGGCCCTCGCCACCGGGGGTCGGGACGAGCAGGCGGTCGAGGCGGCCACCGAGCTCGGGGCCGATGTCCTCGTCCCGTGGATCGCGCGGCGCAGCGTGTCGGTGTGGCGCGGCGAGAAGCTGCGCAAGGGCCGCGCCAAGTGGGAGGCGACCGTGCGCGCCGCGGTCAAGCAGTCCCGGCGCCCGAGCGTGCCCGTCGTCGAGGAGGCGGTGGACACCGCCGTGCTCGTGCGCCGCACCCGGGAATGGGCCGAGCAGGGCTCGATGGTGCTCGTGCTGCACGAGCAGGAGAGCGCGGCGCTGGTCGATCTCGCCGCGCCGCTGCGCGCGCTGCAGGGCCGCGAGGGGGCTGCCGTGGTGCTGGTGGTGGGCCCGGAGGGCGGTATCGCCGAGGAGGAGATCGCGGCGCTGCGCGAGGCCGGGGCCCGCAGCGTGCTGCTGGGGCCGGAGGTGCTGCGCTCCTCGACGGCGGGACCGGCGGCGATCGCCGCGATCAGCGCCCTCATCGGCCGCTGGGGCTGAGCCTGTCGCCGGGCCCTCTCGCCGGGCCCTCTCGCCGGGGCCGGACGCGCGGAGCAGGCGCATCGAGGCCGATGCGGCCCGCCGCCGGGCTGCGGAGATGCGGACAGGGCGGGCGCCGTGCGGCGCCCGCCCTGTCGTGATCGGGGGAGAGGGAGGAGGAGGGGAGGGTCAGGCGACGACGGCGCCGGAGCGCTGGTCGGCCTTCTCGCGCAGGGCCGCGAGCGCCTCGACCAGGGCCTGCTGCTTCTCGGGGCGCACGCCCATCGCGCCCTCGGGGGACAGGTCCGCGCCGAAGCCCAGGCCCAGCTCGCCGACGAGGTCGGTCTCGAAGCGCCGCATGAGGCGCTCCAGCAGCTCGAGCACCTCGGCGCCGTCGCCCCAGCCGTAGCCGACCAGCAGCGTGGGCAGGCCGTTCCACTCCTCGTAGAGGTAGTCGATCGCGTTCTTCAGCGCACCGGGGTAGCTGCCGTTGTACTGCGGGGTGACGATGATCGCGGCGTCCAGGGCGCCGATGCGCTCGGCCCAGGCCTTCGCATGGTCGGTCGCGCGCTCCAGGCCGGCCTTCGGAGCGCTGTGCTCGTCGAAGGAGGGCAGCTGCACCTCGCGCAGGTCGATCAGGTCCGTGTCCCAGCCGTCCACGTGCTCGGTGATCCACTGGGCGACGTGCCCGCCGATGCGGTTCGGGCGGGTGCTGGAGACGATGATTCCAAGGGTAGCCATGACGGGTCCAACCCTCGCGGGCCAGCGGATCTTCCCGATTCCGCTGTGATCCCTTCAACATTCAACGATCCCGGAGGGCGCCCGCCGCTGCCGGAGGGGCCGGGCCCGGACGGCCACGACGCGGGAGCTCCGGGGCGCGGCGCGCGCACGCGTAGACTTCCCCCCATGGAATCCGCCGCTCCCGCCCTGCGCGACGACGCGTGCGTCTTCTGCCGGATCGTCGCGGGGGAGATCCCCTCGGATCGGGTGCACGAGGACGATGCCGTCATCGCCTTCCGCGATCTCGCCCCCAAGGCCCCGGTCCACGTCCTCGTCGTCCCGCGCGAGCACCACCGGGACGTCCGCGACCTCACCTCCCGGCCCGAGCTGCTCGCCCACGTCGTCGAGGTCGCCCGAGACGTCGCCGCGGAGCTGGCCGACGGGGAGTTCCGCCTGATCTTCAACACCGGCGCGAGCGCCGGGCAGACCGTCTTCCACGTGCACGCCCACGTCCTGGCGAGCGGAGAGCTCGCAGAAGGAGAGATGTGACCGATCTCGAATCCGTCCCCGGCCGCGCACCCGAGGTACGCGAGCGCCGGCTGGCGATCCCGGACCACCTCAGCCCCTTCCAGGTGCTGGGCGAGAACGACCAGGCGCTGGCCGCGCTCGAGGACGTGGTCCCCGACACGGACGTGCACGTGCGCGGCCACCAGGTCACCCTGCGCGGCACCGAGGAGGCCCTGCGGCGCAGCGAGCACATCATCCGCTCGCTGATCGAGATGGCCGCCAAGGGGCAGGGCGTCACGGCGGAGGCGGTGCAGCGCGCCGCCGCGCTCTACGGCGACGACCGGCTGGGCGGCGAGCGCATCGAGAAGGTGCTCTCGCAGGCCGTGCTGTCCTCGCGCGGGCGCACCATCCGCCCCAAGACGCTGGGCCAGAAGACCTACATCGACGCGATCGAGGAGAACACGATCACGTTCGGGATCGGCCCTGCCGGCACCGGCAAGACGTACCTCGCCGTGGCCGTGGCCGTCCAGCACCTGCTGGCCAAGCGCATCAACCGGATCATCCTCACCCGGCCCGCCGTCGAGGCGGGGGAGCGGCTGGGCTTCCTGCCCGGCACCCTCAACGAGAAGATCGACCCGTACCTGCGGCCGCTGTACGACGCGCTGCACGACATGCTCGACCCGGAGTCGATCCCGCGGCTGATGGGCGCCGGCACCATCGAGGTCGCGCCGCTGGCGTACATGCGCGGGCGCACCCTGAACGATGCGTTCATCATCCTGGACGAGGCGCAGAACACCACGCCCGAGCAGATGAAGATGTTCCTGACCCGCCTGGGCTTCAACTCGACCATGGTCGTCACCGGCGATGTCACGCAGGTCGACCTCCCCGGCGGCCAGCGCAGCGGCCTGCGGGTGGTCGAGCAGGTCCTCTCCGGCGTCGAGGACATCGCCTTCTGCCGCCTGTCCTCGCGCGACGTCGTGCGCCACCGCCTGGTCAGCGACATCGTCGAGGCCTACGGCCGCTGGGAGGTCGGGCCGGGCGGCAACCGCGAGTCCCGCCGCCGCGGCGGCCCGTCCCCGTCCGGACCCCGAGGAGCATGACCCCATGATCGAAGTGCGCAACGAGACCACCGTCCGCATCGACGAGCTCGAGTTCGTGGCGCTGGCCCGCTTCGTCTTCGAGGCGATGCACCTGCACCCCGCCACCGAGCTGTCGCTGCGGTTCATCGACGAGACGGAGATGGAGCAGCTGCACATCCGCTGGATGGACGAGCCCGGCCCCACCGATGTGCTCAGCTTCCCGATGGACGAGCTGACCCCCGGCACCGAGCTCGACCCGTCCCCCGAGGGCCTGCTGGGGGACATCGTGGTGTGCCCGAGCGTGGCCGCGCGCCAGGCGGCGGAGTCCGGGCACAGCGCCGCGGAGGAGATGCTGCTGCTGACCACCCACGGCATCCTCCACCTGCTGGGCTACGACCACGCCGAGGCGGAGGAGCGGCGGGTCATGTTCGACCTGCAGCGCAAGCTGCTGCTGACCTTCCTCGCCACGCGCGACCAGGAGTCGTGACGGCTCCCGCCCCATGACTGCTCTGCTCCTCGTCCTCATCCCCCTGGCCGTCCTCGGCGTCGTGGTGGGCGCCTCGCTCACCGCGGCCGATGCCGCGCTGCTCGCCATCTCCCGCGTCGCCCTCGAGCGCGCCCTCGAGGACAAGCCCGAGCGCCTGCGCCGGCGAGTCCTGCACCAGCACGACGACGCCCCGCCCACGCTGGCGGCGATCGGCCTGGGCCGCGTGATGGCCGATGCGGTGATGGCCGTGGCCATCACCGCGATCGTCTTCGAGACCCTCGACGGCTGGGTGCTGCCCACCCTGCTGTCGATCCTCATCGCGGGCGTCGGCTCCTTCCTCGCCGTGTCGGTCTCGCCGCGCACCCTGGGGCGCCGGCGCCCCGAGGCGGTCGCCATCGGGCTCTCGCTGCTGATCTCCATCACCCGCACCGTGCTGGGCCCGCCGGCGCGGCTGCTGATCCACATCGGCTCGGCCTTCACCCCCGGCGGCGCCGTCTCCGGGGGTCCGTACGCCACCGAGGCGGAGCTGCGCCACAGCGTGGACCGGGCGCTGGAGAACGAGCAGCTCGAGCACGACGAGCGCGACATGATCCAGGGCGTGTTCGACCTGGGCGGCACGACCGTCCGCGAGATCATGGTGCCGCGCACCGACATGGTCGTCATCACCGACGACACCAGCGCCGAGAAGGCGGTGCGGCTCTTCGTGCGCTCCGGCTTCTCCCGCGTCCCGGTGATCGGGGAGAACGTCGACGACCTGCTGGGCGTGCTGTACATCAAGGACGTGATCCGCGCCGTCCACTCGCCGTGGGATCCCCGGGCCGACCGTCCGGTGCGCGAGCTCATGCGCCCGGCCCAGTTCATCCCCGAGTTCGTCGCGGCCGATGACCTGCTGCGCCAGATGCAGGCCAGCAGCGTGCACGTGGCCATCGTGGTCGACGAGTACGGCGGCGTGTCCGGGATCGTCACCATCGAGGACGTCCTCGAGGAGATCGTCGGCGACATCGCCGACGAGCACGACCGGCGCGAGCCGGAGATCGAGGAGCTCGGCGAGGGGCGCTTCCGCGTCCCCGCCCGCGAGAGCGTCTCCGGGACCGGAGAGCTGTTCGGCCTCGAGATCGATGACGACGACGTCGACTCCATCGGCGGACTGCTCGGCAAGGCCCTGGGCCGGGTGCCGATCATCGGCTCCCATGCCGATGTGCTGGGCCTGCACCTGGAGGCCGAGCGCACCAGCGGGCGCCGAAAGCGCCTGTCCACCCTGATCGTCTCGCGCGCCGCGCGCGAGGAGGAGCCCGACTCCGTCGAGGCCCCCGCAGACCACGCCTCCGAGGAGCACGATGACTGACCCCGCCCCCATGCCGGAGCGCGAGCATCGCGCCGGCTTCGTCGCCCTCGTGGGCCGGCCCAACGTCGGCAAGTCCACCCTCACCAACGCGCTGGTGGGCGAGAAGGTCGCGATCACCTCCTCCAAGCCGCAGACCACCCGCCGCGCGATCCGCGGCATCGTGACCCGCGAGGACGCCCAGATCATCCTCGTGGACACCCCCGGCGTGCACCGCCCCCGCACCCTGCTGGGGGAGCGGCTGAACGACCTGGTCCGCGAGACCCTCGCCGAGGTCGACGTGGTCGGCTTCTGCCTGCCCGCGGACCAGCGCATCGGCCCCGGCGACCGGTTCATCGCCGAGGACCTCGCCGAGCTGCGCGGCAGCCGGTCGCGGCCGCGCGTGGTCGCCGTGGTCACCAAGGTGGACCTGGTGGACCGCGAACGGCTCACCGAGCACCTGATCGCCGTGGACCAGCTCCTGTCCGTCGACGCGATCGTCCCGATCAGCGCCGTGACCGGCGAGCAGGTCGACGTGCTGATGCAGGTCATCGCCGAGCAGCTGCCCGTCAGCCCGCAGCTGTACCCCGACGACCAGCTCACCGAGGAGTCGCGCGACGACCGCATCGCCGAGCTGATCCGCGAGGCGGCCCTCGAGGGAGTGCGGGACGAGCTGCCGCACTCCATCGCCGTGGTCGTGGAGGAGGTCGTGGAGACCGACCCGGAGGATCCCTTCGCCGAGGTCGCCCCGGGCGAGGGCCGGCTGGTCGTGCGGGCCAGCCTGTTCGTCGAGCGCGACAGCCAGAAGGGCATCATCATCGGCCGTGGCGGCTCCCGGCTGAAGGAGGTCGGCAGCGCCGCCCGCGCCGAGATCAACCGCCTGCTGGGGCGCAAGGTCCACCTGGACCTGCGGGTCAAGGTCGCCAAGGACTGGCAGCGCGACCCCAAGCAGCTGGGCCGGCTCGGGTTCTGACCCTCCGCGCGCGGCCGGCGCCGGCAGTGCTACGGTGACGCCATGCGTGGTTCGCTCCTTCTGCTTATCCGCCGCGTCGAGGCCTGATCGCTGGGACCTCGCCGCGGCCGATGCCCCATGCCCCCGGCGACCCCACCGATCCATGAAGGACTTCCCGTGACTGCGAACCCCACCGCTGCGGCATCGGCCGCCGCCGACCGCGTCCCCGCGACCGAGGATCCCTCGGTCCCCGTCGTCGGCCCCCGCGGAGACGCCCCCCAGCTCGCCTCCGGCATGCCGATCCACAAGTACCTGCCCTTCCACGAGCAGATCACCGTCGACCTCCCGGACCGCACCTGGCCGGCGCGCCGGATCACCCGCGCCCCCCGCTGGTGCGCGGTCGACCTGCGCGACGGCAACCAGGCGCTCATCGACCCCATGAACACCGAGCGCAAGCTGCGCATGTTCGACCTGCTGGTGCGCATGGGCTACAAGGAGATCGAGGTCGGCTTCCCGGCGGCCAGCCAGACCGACTTCGACTTCGTGCGGACCCTCATCGAGGAGGACCGCATCCCCGAGGACGTGATGATCCAGGTCCTCACCCAGTCCCGCGAGCACCTGATCGAGCGCACCTTCCAGGCCGTCGCCGGGGCGCACCGCGCCGTGGTCCACCTGTACAACTCGACCTCCGTGCTGCAGCGCGACGTCGTCTTCCGGGCCGATGAGGACGCGGTGCTGGACATCGCCGTGCAGGGCGCCCTGCTGTGCAAGAAGTACGAGGAGACGATCCCGGAGACGGCGATCACCTACCAGTACTCCCCGGAGTCCTACACCGGCACCGAGCTCGAGTACGCCGTGCGCGTGTGCAACGCCGTCATCGACGTCGTCAAGCCCACGCCCGAGGACAAGATGATCATCAACCTGCCGGCGACGGTGGAGATGGCCACCCCGAACGTGTACGCCGACTCCATCGAGTGGATGGACCGCCACCTGGACCGCCGGGATTCCGTGGTGCTGTCCCTGCACCCCCACAACGACCGCGGCACCGGCGTGGCCGCGGCGGAGCTCGGCTACCTCGCCGGGGCGGACCGCATCGAGGGCTGCCTGTTCGGCAACGGCGAGCGCACCGGCAACGTCGACCTGGTGACGCTGGGGCTGAACCTGTTCAGCCAGGGCATCGATCCCCAGATCGACTTCTCCGACCTCGACGACGTGCGCCGCACCGTCGAGCACTGCAACCAGATGCGCGTGCCCGAGCGCTCCCCGTACGGCGGCGATCTCGTGTTCACGGCCTTCTCCGGCTCGCACCAGGACGCCATCAAGAAGGGGCTGGAGCGGATGGAGAAGGACGCCGAGGCCGCGGGGAGCACCGTGGACGACCTCGTCTGGCGCGTCCCCTACCTGCCGGTGGACCCCAAGGACCTGGGCCGCTCCTACGAGGCCGTGATCCGCGTGAACTCGCAGTCCGGCAAGGGCGGCATGGCCTACCTGCTGCGCACCGAGCACGGCCTGGACCTGCCGCGCCGCCTGCAGATCGAGTTCTCCTCGATCGTCCAGCGGATCACCGACTCCGAGGGCGGGGAGATCTCGCCGACCTCGCTGTGGGAGGCGTTCGTGGACGAGTACCTGCCTGCGGACGACCACGGCCGCCGCTGGGGCCGCTTCGGCTTCCGGGGCGTGCGCCAGGAGTCCGCCGGAGAGGGCGCCGACCAGATCACCGTGGACCTCCTCGTCGACGGCGAGGAGCAGCAGATCACGGGCATCGGCAACGGCCCGATCGACGGCTTCGTGAAGGCCCTGGCCAGCAAGCACGTGTCCCTGCGCATCCTCGACTACGCCGAGCACGCCCTCACCGAGGGCGACGACTCCCTGGCCGCGGCGTACGTCGAGTGCGAGATCGGGGACCGGATCTTCTGGGGCGTCGGCATCGACGGCTCGATCACCCGCGCCTCGCTCGCGGCGATCGTCTCCGCGCTGAACCGGGCCGAGCGCGCGCAGCAGCGCTGAGGCGCCGCGGCGCCGGCACGGCGAGGAGGAACGGCCCCGGAGCGCTCCGGGGCCGTTCCTGTGCGCGGGCCTGCGGACCGGAGAGACGGTGCGGGTCGTCCCCGGGGTCGGGGCCGTGCCCCATGGAGTCCCCAGGCTCCGGGCGCATGATGGGAGCGAAACGTACATGGATGTACGTTTACCTCGCGGCCCTCGCGGTCGCCCGACCGGAGGGATCCCCATGCACGACGCCCCGCTCACCGCCGCCAGCACCATCGACCGGTGGCTGGACAGCCCGACCGGAGGGCCGCTGCTGCGCGAGCTCCTCGCCGGATCGGGCCAGACCCCGCAGGCCCTCGCCCCGGTCGCGCACCTGCCGCTGGGCCAGCTGGTCGCCCTCAGCGCAGGGCGCATGCCGCAGGGGGCGGTCGACGACCTGGTGCGCGCGGCGAACGACGGCGTGCTCGTCCAGGAGGAGACGCCGGCGGCCGCGCCGGGCTCCGCCCGCTTCGCCGGGCGCACCGTGATCGTCACCGGCGCGGCCTCCGGCATCGGCCGCGCCACCGCCGTGCGCGTCGCGCGGGAGGGCGGGCGCGTGATCGCGGTCGACCTCGCCGCCGAGGGCCTGGACGCCCTGGCCGCCGAGCACGGCGAGCAGAGCGGCCCGATCGTCCCAGTGGCGGGGGACCTCACCCGCTCCGAGGATCGGGACCGTGTGCTCGAGGCCGCGGACGGCCGGATCGATGCGCTCGCGAACATCGCGGGGATCATGGACGGGATGGTGCCGCTGCACGAGACCGAGGACGCGCTGTGGGACCGGGTCCTCGGCGTCAACCTCGATGCCGTGTTCCGCCTGACCCGCGCGGTGATCCCGCTGATGCGCGCGGCGGGGGCCGGGGCGATCGTCAACGTCGCCTCGGAGGCGTCGCTGCGCGGGAACGCGGCCGGCACCGCGTACACGGTCTCCAAGCACGCCGTGGTCGGGCTGACCCGCAGCGCCGCGTTCCTGTACGGGCCCGACGGGATCCGGGTCAACGCCGTCGCCCCCGGCCCCACGGCCACCGGGATCGAGGGATCGATGCGCTCGGAGATGGGGGCGCAGCGGCTGGGGCCGTTCCTGCGGATGATCCCGCCGGTCGCGACCGCGGAGACGATGGCCGCGTCCATCACCTGGCTGCTCAGCGACGACAGCGCGAACGTCTCGGGCGTGATCCTCCCCTCGGACGGCGGCTGGTCGGTGCAGTGACCCTCCCGGGTCACCGGCGTCCCGGCGTCGGGGGCGGTACGCTGCGATGATGGCCGCTCCCCGCAAGGACGCCGCACGCAACCGCGAGCTCCTCATCGACGCCGCGCGGGAGGTCTTCTCCGACCGCGGCGCCGACGCCCCGCTCGAGGTCGTCGCCCGCGCCGCCGGGGTCAGTCGGACCACCCTGCACCGGCACTTCGCCGATCGCTCCGCACTCGTGGCGAGCGTGCTCGAGGAGAACGTCCGGCGGATCGAGGCCCGCGCCGCGGAGCTGGACGAGGACCCGCTCGGCGCGGTCGTTCTGGTCCACGAGATGCTCGACGACCTGGTCCGCGCCCCCTGGCTGGCCGCGGTGGTCGGCGACGCCGAGGCGGCGGGGATGTCCGAGCGCGTCCTCGCCGCGCTGGAGCCGCTGGCCGCCGAGGCGCAGCAGCACGGGCTCACCCACCCCGGCGTCGGCGCGCGGGAGATGCTCCTGGTGCTGCCGATGGCGATGGCGGCCTCGGCGGCCGCCGAGCGGACCCCGCGGCCTCAGGACGAGGGGGCCGCGACCGAGCAGGCGGTGCGGGCGGTCCTCCACCGGGGCCTGTTCACGACGGCGCCGCCTGGGAGCTGAGAGCGTCCGTCCTCGGGGCCGCCGTCCCGAGGTCCAGCACGGGCATCTCGCCGGTGACGGTGGTGTGCGCCGGGACCAGCACCTCCTCCTCGGCGGGCGCGGCGCCGGCATCGGGCGCCCGGCGCGCCGAGGCCGTCACGCCGATGCTCGCCCCGACCACCAGCACCGCGGCGAGGACGCGCAGCGGGCTGGAGCCCTGGCCCAGCAGGATCATCCCGGCCAGCAGGGCGACCACCGGCTCCAGGCTCAGCAGGATCCCGAAGACGTGGCGCGGCAGGCGGCGCAGCGCGGAGAGCTCGAGGGTGTACGGCAGCAGCGTGGCGAGCACGGCGGTGCCGGTCGCGATGAGCAGGAGCCCCGGGGCCGTCAGCCCGTGCAGGGCGCCGGGCGCTCCCAGCGGCAGCACGACCAGCGCGCCGACGAGGATCGACAGGGCCAGCCCGCCCTGGCCCGGGACCAGGCTCCCGACCTTCGCGCTGGCGATCACGTAGAGCCCCCAGAAGACGGCGGCGACCAGCGCGAAGGCCACCCCGATCGCATCCAGCGGGGTGCCCTGAAGCGATTCGAGGCCGAACATGCTCACGCCGACCAGGGCGAGCAGCACCCACAGCAGGTCGCTGCGGCGGGTGGACAGGATCGCGGCCACGGCCAGAGGGCCCAGGAACTCCAGCGCCACCGCCGTCCCCAGCGGGATCCGGGCGATCGCGGCGTAGAAGGTGCCGTTCATGGCCCCCATGACCAGGCCCAGGGCGATCACCGCGAGCCATTGCCGCCGGTCGAGGCGATGCGCGGCCGGACGGGACAGCGCCAGCAGGAGCAGCCCCGCGATGCCCAGCCGCAGCACCGTCGTGCCCCAGGAGCCCAGGTCCTCGAAGAGGAGGGTCGCCAGCGCCGCCCCGAACTGGAGCGAGGTGCAGGACCCGAGGATCATCAGGACGGGGGTGCTCGTGGAGCGGAGGGAGGTGGTCACGGATCCAGCGTGCCGCACCCACGAACATCCAGTCCAGCGGGACTTTCCATCCTATAGTGTGAAGCAGGACTTCACAGTCGACGGGAGCTGCCGATGCTGAACCTCCACCGCCTGTTCCTCCTGCACGAGCTGCAGCGCCTGGGCACCATGGCCGCGGTCGCCCGCACGCATTCCATGTCGCCCTCGGCCGTGTCCCAGCAGCTCGCCCTGCTCGAACGGGAGACGCGCGCCACGCTGCTGGAGAGCGCCGGGCGGGGCGTCGTCCTCACCGATGCGGGCGAGCGCCTGGCCCGACGCTCCGAGGAGGTGCTGGGCCTGCTGGAGACGGCCCAGGCCGAGCTCGCCGCCCCCGGCGGCGAGGTCGCCGGCACCCTGCGGGTGGCCTCCTTCCAGACCCCGCTCATCGTGCTCGCCCCGGTGGCGGTGAGCGTCCTCGAGCAGCGCCACCCCCGGCTGCGCATCGAGATCGGCCAGCGCGAGGTCGACGACGCCTACGACGGGCTGCTCGCCCACCAGTTCGCGGTGATCCTGGGCGAGGACTACCCCGGCGGCGCCCAGGTGGTGCGCCGCGGCACCGACCGCGAGGGCCTGCTGACCGACCCGCTGCTCCTCGTGCTCCCGGCCGATGCCCCGTGGTCCCATCCCCGCACCCTCGCCGATCTCGCCGAGGTCCCCTGGGCGCTGGATCCCGAGCCGACCCGCACCGGGGCGTGGGAGCGCAGCTTCCTGCGAGCCCACGGCGTCGAGCCCTGGGTCCGCTTCGACACGCCCGACCCGCTGCTCCAGGTCCACCTGGTGCGCTCCGGGCACGCCGCCGCCTTCGTCCCCGGGCTGATCGCCGCCGAGCACCTCGGCGGCACGCGCGTGATGCGCCTTCCCGGCTCCCCGGAGCGGCGCCTGTACACGGCGGCCCGGGCCGGCGCCGGGGACCACCCCGCGCTGCGGGCGTTCCGCGAGGCGCTGCTCGAGGCCGCCGGGCTGGTCGAGGGGCTGGAGGACCTCGCCCAGCTGGGCGCATGAGCGCGGCCCGGCGGGCATCGGGCGGCGGATCTCCTCCGTTCGACGGATGACCTGCTGCTCCCGGGCCCGGTAGAAGGGGAGCATGCGCATCCGCCCCGGAATCGTCCCGTCCCTGCTCATGCTGGTGCTCGTGCTCGCGAGCGCCGGCGGCCTGCTCTCGCGGGGGACCGCGGCGCCCCGCGACGCCTCCGCGCCGAGCACGGTCTTCAGCGCCGAGCGCGCCGCCGAGGCCGTCGCTCCCGTGGTCGCCGTCCCGCGTCCCGTCGGCAGCGCCGCGAACGCCGAGGCGCGCGCGGTGCTGGCCGAGCGGCTCGAGGCCCGGGGATTCACGGTGGAGGAGCACGAGGGGCTCGGCACCCGGGCCGTGGACGACTGGGCCGTGGCGGGGTACACGCACTCCCTCGTGGCCACCCGCCCCGGCACGGACCCGACCGGGACGGTGGTGCTCGCCACCCATATCGACTCCGTCGTGGGCGCACCGGGTGCGGCCGATGCCGGCGTCGGCCTGGCGGTGATCCTCGAATCGGTGCGGGCCCTCGGCGACGAGGGGCGGCGCAACGACCTGGTCGTGCTGCTGGTCGACGGCGAGGAGGACGGTCTGCTGGGGGCGGCGGCGTTCATGGACGACGGGTCGCAGGAGCTGAGGGCCCCGGTCGTGGTCCTCAACCACGAGGCCCGCGGCACCTCGGGGCGGCCCATCGTCACCCGCACCGCCGGGCCCCTGCACGAGGTCCTGCCGGCGATGCCGCGACCGGAGGCGGAGTCGCTGTCCGACGCGCTGTTCGAGATCGTCCCGAACGACACCGACTTCACCGAGTACCGCGACGGCGGCTGGTGGGGAGCGGACATGGCGCTGATCGGCGGGTCGTGGGCATACCACAGCCCCCAGGACACGGCGGAGAACCTCGACCCCTCCGCGCTCCAGCACTACGGCGACATGTCCCTCGCCCTCTCGCAGGACCTGCTCGACCGGGACCTGGGCGAGCTCTCGGCGGCGGCGTCGCAGAGCCCCGTGATGACCACGATGCCCTGGGGGATCCTCTCCGTGCCGGAGATGGTCATCCGGATCGCCGCCGCGCTGCTGATCCTCGGGTCGGTCGCGGCCGTGGTCCGCGCCCGTCGCCGCGAGGCGGCGCGCACCGGGCGCATCGCCCTGGCCGCCCTGCTCGGACTGCTGGCCCTCTGCGCGGCATCGGCCGCGGCGATCGGCTCCTGGATGCTCATCGCGTCCGTGCTCGCGCCGATGACCTCGGCCACGGTCGGGGAGCCCGTCCGGCCCGGGGGCCTGCTGGCGGCCGAGATCGCCCTCGCCGCCGCGGCGGTCTCGGGCGCCTGGCTGCTGGCGCGCCGCCGCGGCTCCGGGGCGGAGGCGGCGACGGGAGCCGCCGTGCTGCTCGGGCTGCTCGTCGGCGTCCCCGGGCTGATGCTGCCCTCGCTGCTGGGCTGGCTGGTGCTGCCGATGTCCCTCGCGGTGATCCTGTCGACGCTGGCCCACCGGGCGGAGGACCAGGGGGCGAGGGCGCCCGCCGCCGCCGGCGCGCGGCGGGCCGTGGCGCTCGGGATGCGGGTCGTGGCCCTGGCCGGACTGGGCTGGATGCTCGGCACGCAGCTGTCCACCCTGGCCGACTTCGGCATCGCGAGCTCCGCGGGGGCCCTGGCCGGGTCCGCCGTCCTGGTCCTGCTCGCCGCGGGCGCGGTGCTCCCGACGCAGCCTGCCGGGACGCCGGACCCGACCTCCCCGGCGACGTCCTCGCCGCCGAGGGTCCCCGCTGCGGTGTCGCCGGGCGCGCGCCGGGGCTCGGGCCGATCCCGTCCCGCGCTGCTGGTGGGCGTGCCACTGATCGCCGCCCTCGCGCTGACGGGTGCCGGGATCGCCCGCTCCCTCGATGCGCCGCATCCGGTTCAGGAGCGGGTGAGCGCCGAGGTGTCCGCGCAGGACGGATCGACGCGCTGGACGGTGCGCGGCGTGACGCCGTGGGGGCAGCGGCTGGCGTCGCGGACCGGCACCAGCGGGCTCGCGGGTCCCGAGGTGCAGGTCCAGGATGCGGGGGAGGGGCGCGTGCGCCTGGCGGTCACCTCCCGTCGCGAGGCCCGGACGCTCGAGCTGCGGGCCGAGGGCGGGATGCTGCGTGCGGTGCGGGTGGAGGGGGCGGAGATCGAGGATCCCGACGGCGCGCGGACCCTCGTCGTGACGGGGATCAGCCCGGGGCGCACGGTCGAGATCGAGGCGGACGTCTCCGCGCTGGACGGGCTCACCGTGCTGGACCAGAGCGATGATCCCTCGGAGGCGGCGGGGTGGAGCGACCCGGGACCGGAGATCTCCGTGGTGCAGCCGCGCGTCCGGGTGGCGGTCGAGGTGCCCCTCGAGGTATCTTGACATCAAGATAAATGAAGGAGCCGCGCCGCATGGACCATCGCTGGGACCCCGATCAGTACCTCGTCTTCGCCGACGAGAGATCCCGCCCCTTCCTCGAGCTGACCGTTCGCATCCGCGCGGAGGATCCCGCCGAGGTCGTCGACCTCGGGGCGGGCCCGGGCACCCTCACGCAGCTCCTGCGCCAGCGGTGGCCCCGGGCGCAGGTGACCGCGGTCGACGCGAGCCCCGAGATGATCGCGCGGGCCCGCACGGTGCCCGGGCTCCGCGCCGAGCTCGCCGACCTGCGCACGTGGCGGCCGGCGGAGCCGGTGGACGTGATCGTCGCGAACGCCTCCCTGCAGTGGGTCCCCGGCCACCTCGACCTGCTGCCCGAGCTCCTCGCGGCGCTGCGCCGCGGCGGCTGGCTCGCCCTGCAGGTGCCCGGGAACTTCGAGGAGCCCAGCCACGCCCTGCGCCGGCAGCTCGCCGGGCGCGCCCCCTACGCCGCGCACCTGGAGGGCGTCGCCGTCCCCGGCGCGCACGACGCGGCGACCTACCTGCGCGCCCTCCAGGACCTCGACTGCGAGGTCGACGCCTGGGAGACCACCTATCTGCACGTGCTGCACGGAGAGGACCCGGTCCTGGAGTGGGTGAGCGGCACCGGGGCCCGGCCCACGCTGCAGGCGCTGCCCCCGGACCTGCGCGAGGCCTTCCGGGAGGAGTACCGCCTGCTCCTGCGCGAGGCCTATCCCGATCATGGCCGCGGCGTCGTCCTGCCCTTCCGGCGCGTCTTCGCCGTGGCCCGACGCCGCTGACGCGCATCGGCGCGGGCTCGCGCTGTGATGCGCGCCGTCCCGGGCCGGGCGCGGGAGCGGCGCAGCGCCCGTCCGTCCAGCCCGCGCGGTAGATTCGGGGGACCATGCAGAAGCTCTACCGGGACCACGGGATCGTCCTGCGCACCCACCCGCTGGGCGAGGCCGATCGCATCATCACGCTCCTGACCCGGCATCACGGGAAGGTCCGCGCCGTGGCCAAGGGCGTGCGACGCACCGGCAGCCGCTTCGGGGCTCGGCTGGAGCCCTTCGGGCTCGTGGACGTGCAGCTGCACAGCGGCCGCACCCTGCACACCGTGACGCAGGTCGTCACGATCGAGACCTTCGCCCAGGCGATCACCGCGGACTACCCGCGCTACACCGCCGCGAGCGCCATGCTCGAGACCGTGGATCGCCTCACCGACGACGTCGTGGACCCCTCCGCGCGCGGGTTCCTGCTCCTGGTCGGCGCGATGCGCGCGATGGCCGGCGGCAGCATCCCCCCGGCGCTCGTGCTGGACTCCTTCCTGCTGCGCAGCCTGGCCCTGTCGGGATGGGCCCCCTCGCTCAGCGACTGCGCGGCCTGCGGCGCCGACGGGCCGCACCACGCCTTCGACGTGAGCGCCGGAGGGCTCGTCTGCAGCGCCTGCCGGAAGGCCGGGGCGGTCGCCGTGCGCCGCTCCGCCGTCGAGCACCTCATCCTGCTGCTGGCCGGGGACTGGGAGAATGTCGTCCTCAGCGACGAGACGACCGCGCTGGAGGCCAGCCGCATCGTCTCGGACGCCGTGACCTGGAACCTGGAGCGGTCCGTCCGCTCCCTGGGCTATGTGGAACGCTGAGGCGGCTCCCCGCGGCGCGGGGCATCGGCCGGCCCCCACAGGCCCCATCGGACGCATCCGGACCACCTCGAGGAGGCACCCATGAGCGCAGGGCGACGCGAGGACGTCCCGCCGTACCCCCATCCCAGCGGGCAGCAGCCTCCGCAGCTCCCGTCGCAGGTCGTGCCGCGCCACATCGCCGTGGTGATGGACGGCAACGGGCGCTGGGCCAACGCCCGCGGCCTGCCGCGCACCGCCGGGCACGAGGCGGGAGAGGCCGCCCTGCTCGACGTCGTCGCCGGGGCCCTGCAGATCGGCGTGACGCATCTGTCCGCCTACGCCTTCTCCACCGAGAACTGGAAGCGCTCCCCAGAGGAGGTCCGCTTCCTCATGGGATTCTCGCGCTCCGTGCTGCGGCGCCAGCGCGACACCCTCAACTCCTGGGGCGTGCGCATCGTGTGGATCGGTCGCGAGCAGCGGCTGTGGGGCAGCGTGATCAAGGAGCTCAAGGAGGCGGAGGAGCTCACGGCGCAGAACACGCGCATGACGCTGTACATGTGCGTGAACTACGGCGGCCGCGCCGAGATCGTCGACGCCGTGCGCCAGGTCGCGGCCGAGGCCCGCGCCGGGCGCATCAGCGGTCGCGGCATCACCGAGGCGAGCTTCGCCCGCCATCTCATCGATCCCGACATGCCGGACGTGGACCTGTTCCTGCGCACCAGCGGCGAGCAGCGCACCTCGAACTTCCTGCTGTGGCAGGCCGCCTACGCCGAGCTCGTGTTCGTCCCCGAGCTCTGGCCCGACGTGGACCGGATCGTCCTGTGGCGCGCCGTCGTCGAGTACGCGCGGCGGGACCGGCGCTTCGGCGGCGCGATCGACGCCCCCGGCGCGCAGGGCTGATCCGCCGCCGCCTCTCCCTGCGTCCCAGCCGGTCCGGGGCGAGGGCGTGCTCGCGCGCCGTCGCCCGCCCGGCCATGGCCGGATCAGGAGCGCTCGGGGAGCACCCTGCGGTCGCGGCGGCGCAGCACGAGGCCGGTCACGACGGCCACGACGAGCAGGAGCAGCGCCACCGCGGCCCAGGGGCTCGCGAGGAACAGCTCGGCCCACAGCACGATCGCCGCGAGCCCGACCGTGGCGTAGACGACCGCCCAGGCCAGGCCGCCGATCGCGAGGGCGGGGAGATAGCGTCGCAGCGGCATCCGGGTCAGCCCGGCGGCGGCGTTGGCGGCGGTCTGGAAGCCGATGGTGAGGAAGCTCAGCGCGACGACGGGGGCGCCCCAGCGGTTGACCACGGCGATCGCCCGGGCGACGCGGGGGCCGCGCAGCGCCTCGGCGACGCGGCCGCGGTCGGCCAGGCGGTGCGCCCCGCGCCCCAGGGCATAGGTGCCGCCGGCGCGCAGCAGGATGACGCAGTACAGGATCCCCACCGCCGGCAGCAGCGGCAGCGACTGGATCCAGTCCATCATCGGGACGGAGCCTCCCCGGCCTCGTGCTCGGGGCACAGGCCGAAGACCTCCATGGTGTGGTGGACGTCCGTGAAGCCGTGGGCGGCGGCGATCGCGCGGGTCCACTCCTCCAGCTCCGGCGCCTGGAACTCCACGGTGCTGCCGCATTCGCGGCACACCAGGTGATGGTGGTGCGCCTCCTCGGCGCACTGGCGGTAGATGGACTCGCCGTCATCGGTGACGAGCACGTCGACCTGGCCGCCCGCGGCGAGGGCCTGCAGATTGCGGTAGACGGTCGCCAGGCCCACGGCCTGTCCGGCGGAGCGCAGGTCGTCGTGGAGCTGCTGGGCGCTGCGGAAGTCCTCCTGCTCGGCGAGCGCCTCGAGGATCGCCGTGCGCTGCTTCGTGGTGCGCTGCTTCGTCGTCATGCCGGTGCCTCGACCTCCTGTGCGCGGTGTGCCCGGACCCGTTCCCGGACGGCCCGGACGGCGACCCCGACCGCGTACATCCCGATGGCCAGCAGCACGATCACGCCGCCGGGCGGCAGGTTGACGTACGCGGTGAGGACCAGCCCGCCCAGGCTGCACACCAGTCCCACCATCATCGCCCATCGCATGGTCCGGTTGAAGCCGATCACGAGGGTCTGGGCCGTGGCGACGGGCACGATCATCAGCGCGCTGACCATCAGCGCGCCGACGATCCGCATGGCGAGGGTGACGGTGAGGGCCGCGATGACGACGATGAGCAGGTTCGTCGCCCGCACGGGCAGCCCCGAGGCGCGCGCGAACTCCTCGTCGCCGGTGACGGCGAACAGCAGTCCGCGCAGGCCGATGCCGACGGCCAGCACGATCGCGGCGAGCACCACGGTGATCCCCAGATCGGAGGAGGTCACCGTCGAGATGGAGCCGAAGAGATAGGCCATGAGGTTCTGCGAGGTGCCGCCGGCCAGCTGGATGATGACCACACCGCCGGCGATGCCGCCGTAGAAGAGGATCGCCAGGGCGACGTCGCGGCTGGTGTGCCCGATCTCGCGCACGTACTCGATGGCGAGGGCGCCGAGCACCGAGGCGGTGAGCGCCCCGGGGATGGCCAGGGCGTCGTGCGGGGTGGTGGAGACCCAGGCGCCCACCAGCCAGCCCATGGCGACACCGGTGAGGGCGACGTGGCCGAGGCCGTCGCCCAGCAGCGACAGCCGGCGCTGGACCAGGTACGTCCCCACGATCGGGGCGGTGAGCCCGATGAGCACCGCGATGATCAGCGGGTAGCGCATGATGTCCGAGGTCAGGAGATCCCACGGGGTCAGCATCAGGAATCGAGCTCCTGTCCGAGCGCGGGCACGGGGCGCAGCTCGTGGTCGTGGCCGGGGTCCAGGCGCGGGCGCTGGGAGGGGGGACCGTCGTGGATCACGCGCCCCTCGTCCAGCACCACCGCCCGGGTGATGTCGTCCTCCAGCTCGCCGAGGTCGTGGAGCACGACGAGGATGGTGGTGCCGCGGCTGTGCAGGCGGCGGAAGATGCCGGCGATCAGCTCGCGGCTGGCGATGTCGACGCCGCTGAACGGTTCGTCCAGCACCAGGAAGGACGGTCCGCGCACCAGGGCGCGGGCGATCATCACCCGCTGGCGCTGGCCGCCCGACATCGCGGTGACGGGCCGGTCGGCGAGCCCGGAGAGGCCCACATCGGACAGCAGGGCGTCCACCCGCAGGTCGCGGGCCCGGGGGAACCAGGCGCGCGGGCCCAGCAGGCCGGTCGCGACGGTCTCCCGGGCGGTGGCGGGGATGTTGCCGGACTCGGCCGCGTGCTGGGGGACGTAGCCGAGCTGCTGGTGGGCGCGGTGGCGGGACACGTCGTGGCCGAACAGGCGGGCGCTGCCCGAGTCCAGTCCCAGCGCGCCGACGACGGTGCGCAGCAGGGTCGACTTGCCCGAGCCGTTGGCGCCGAGCAGGGCGACGAGCTCGCCGGGCCTCACCTCGAGGTCCACCGAGTGCAGGACGCGCTGCGAGCCCAGCGTGACGACCGCCTTGCGGACGTCGACGACGGGGTTCTGCGGGGCGGAGTCGTCGGGCCGGCTCATCGCCAGCTCGCGGCCAGGGCTTCTGCGTTGCTGCGCATCACCGCAGGATAGTCCACCGATTCGTCGAGCTGGGTCTCGAGGTTGTCGAGCTCGGCGGCCGTGATGCCGAGCTTGTCCGCGAGGGTCTGGGCGACCTTGGGGGAGGCGGTGGTCTCGAAGAACACGGTGGTCACGCCCTCCTCCCGGATCACGGACTCGAGCTCGAGCAGCCGCTGCGGGCTGGGCTCGACCTCCGGGTCCACCCCGGTGATGCCGATCTGCTCGAGCCCGTAGCGGTGGGCGAGGTAGGCGAAGGCGGTGTGGCTGGTGACGAAGGGCTTGGGGCCGTCGATCGCGCCGAACAGCTCCTCGAGCTCCTTGTCCAGCGCCTCGAGCTCCGCGCTCAGAGCCTGCGCGTTGTCGCGGTAGGTGCTCGCGCTGTCCGGGTCGATCTCCGCGAGGCGGTCGCCGATCGCGACGGCGACCTGCGCCATCAGCGAGGGGTCGTGCCAGAAGTGCGGGTCGGTGTCGCCGTGGTCGTGCTCCTCCTCGCCGCCGGCGTCCGATCCCTCCTCGGCGTGCTCGGCGTGCTCCTCCGCGCTCTCGCCGGCGTGCTCGTCGTGACCGGCCGCGGCCGCGTCGGAGGGGAGCATCTCGATGACGGAGTCCACGGCCAGGGCGTTCTCGCTGCCGTGGGAGGCCAGGGCGTCGTCGACCGCGGTCTGGAAGCCGGGGATCATCACGACCAGATCCGCGCCGGCGAGCTGGGAGACCTCGGAGACGGACAGCTCGAGGCCGTGGGCGTCGACCCCGGGCTTGGCCAGGTCGATCACCTCCGCCGAGTCCCCGGCCACGGTCTTGACCAGGTAGGACAGGGCGTAGGCGGTCGTCATCACGCGGGTGCCGTCGCCGCTCGCCCCGCCGGATCCCGAGCAGGCCGCCAGGGCGGCCGCGGCGAGCGCGGCGCCGCCGCCGAGGGCCGCGCGGCGCCCCATCGGCGCCCGCAGCAGGCGGGAGAGGTCCAGGGGGCGGGGGGACGAGGCGGTCGGGCGCGAGGACGAAGACATGACAATCATTCTCAGGAGCCGGTGGGGCCGGGTCAAGCCGAACCGGGCCCGGTGCGGTGTCTGTCTCGACACACCTCCGGCCTCGTGCGCGGGTGCGGGAGGATCTGCGCTTCCTGCCTGCGCGGAGCCGCCGATATGCTGATTCCCCCTCCATCCGTCGACCGCAGGAGACCCTCGTGGCCAAGGCCCCCGCCAGCACCCTGGACAACGTCATCGCGCTCGCCAAGAAGCGCGGATTCGTCTTCCCGGCAGGTGACATCTACGGCGGTACCCGTTCCGCATGGGACTACGGGCCCCTGGGCGTGGAGCTCAAGGAGAACATCAAGCGCCAGTGGTGGCGGACCTTCGTGCAGTCCCGCGCCGACATGGTCGGCCTGGACTCCTCGATCATCCTCCCCAAGGCCGTCTGGGAGGCCTCCGGCCACGTCGCCACCTTCACCGATCCGCTGGTCGAGTGCCGCAAGTGCCACAGCCGGTTCCGCGAGGACCACCTGCTGGAAGCCTTCGAGGAGAAGAAGGGCCGCGCCCCCGAGGGCGGCCTCGCCGAGGTGCCCTGCCCGAACTGCGGCACGCGCGGCGAGTTCACCGAGCCCCAGCAGTTCTCCGGCCTCATGAAGACGTACCTGGGCGCCGTCGACAACGAGAGCGGTCTGGCCTACCTGCGCCCGGAGACGGCGCAGGGCATCTTCGTCAACTTCCTCAACGTGGTCACCGCCGCGCGCCAGAAGCCGCCCTTCGGCATCGGCCAGGTCGGCAAGGCGTTCCGCAACGAGATCACGCCGGGCAACTTCATCTTCCGCACCCGCGAGTTCGAGCAGATGGAGATCGAGTACTTCACGCCGCCGGCGGAGGCCGAGGAGCACTTCCGCACCTGGGTCGAGGACTGCTGGAACTGGTTCGTGGACCTCGGGATCTCCGAGGACAACCTGCGCCGCTTCGACGTCCCCGAGGACGAGCGCGCCCACTACAGCGCCGGGACCATCGACCTGGAGTACCGCTTCGGCTTCCAGGGCAGCGAGTGGGGCGAGCTGATGGGCATCGCCAACCGCACCGACTTCGACCTCTCCAGCCACACCGAGGCCTCCGGCACGAAGATGCAGTACTTCGACCAGGCCGCGAACGAGCGCTACACGCCGTACGTGATCGAGCCGTCCTTCGGCCTGACCCGCTCGATGATGGCCTTCCTCGTCGAGGCGTACAGCGAGGACGAGGCGCCCAACGCCAAGGGCGGCGTCGACGTGCGCACCGTCCTGCGGCTGGACCCGCGCCTGGCCCCCGTCAAGGCCGCCGTGCTGCCGCTGTCCAAGAGCGGCGACCTGGTCCCGCGCTCGGAGGAGCTCGCCCGCGAGCTGCGCGGGTTCTGGAACGTGGAGACCGATGTCTCGCAGGCCATCGGCCGCCGCTACCGCCGCCAGGACGAGATCGGCACGCCGTTCTGCATCACGGTCGACTTCGACACGGCCGAGGACCAGGCGGTCACCATCCGCGAGCGCGACTCGATGGCCCAGGAGCGCGTGGCCCTCAGCCAGGTGCGCGGCTACCTCGCCGAGCGGCTCGCCGGCGCCTGACCCGCCGCGTCCCGGCGCCTGACCCGCCCCGTTCCGGCGCCGCGCCATGGCGGTCCGCCCCGACGGGGGTCCATGGGCTCGCGCCGGCGGGCTGCGGCGGACCTCTCGCGCCAGAAGTCATTCTGCGTCGCGTGAACGCCCGTTCAAGCACCGAGGAATGACTTCTCGGCGATCGCCCGGGCGGGCCATCGGCGTACCGGGAGCGGCGCCGCGCGCCCGCTCGCGGCGGGGCATGGCACGCTGGGGCCGTGCAGACGTCGACGGACATCGCCCCGGATCGCAGCGGTCGCGGGATCGCCCGCGCCTACTACGGCGAGGTCGTCCGCCCGCTGCTGGAGGACGCCCTGCCCGGTCTCGCGCATGCCGCCGGGCGCCTGGGCAGCGGATCCGACGTGCTGGGGTTCGACGACGCCCAGTCCCGGGACCACGACTTCGGTCTGCGCCTGACCCTGCTGGTCGAGGACGGGCGGGCCGCAGAGGTCGACGACCTGCTGGCGGCGCGCCTGCCCGAGGCCTGGCAGGGGCTGCCCGTCCGCTTCGCGACGACCTGGGATCCGCAGGTCCGCCACCGCTGCGAGGTGGCCTCCGCGCGGGACTTCGCCGTCTCCCGGCTCGGCCTGGACCCGACCGGGCCGATGACCGCCTCCGACTGGCGCACCCTCACGGGCCAGGCCGTGCTCGAGGTGGTGGCCGGCCCCGTCTTCCACGACGGGACCGGGGAGATCACCGCGATCCGGGAGCTGCTGTCCGGGTACCCGCGCGACGTGCGCCTGCATGCCCTGGCCTCCGGATGGGACCGGCTGCGCCAGGAGTTCCCCGACGTGGGCCGCGCCGGCCTGCGCGGCGACGAGGACGGCTCCGCCGTGCTGGCCGCCCGGCACGTGCGCACCATGATGCATATGGCCCACCTGATCCACAGACGCTGGGCGCCCTACGGGAAGTGGCTCGCCCGCTCCGCGGCGGCCCTGCCCAGCGGGCAGGAGCTGCGCGGATGCTGGATGCAGGTGCTGCGGGCTCGCGGATGGCAGGAGCGCCAGGGTGCTCTCGCCGAGGCCGCGGAGCTGCTGGCCGCGGCCCAGGCCGGCGCCGGCCTTCCCGTGCTGCTGCCGGCGACGGAGCCCTTCTTCGACCGGCCCCATGTGGGAGTGCGGGAGATCCCCGAGGCGCTGGTCGCCGCGATCGAGGATCCGGAGCTGCGGGCGCTGGGCTCGCGGGCCGGGACCGCGGAGCAGATGAGCGACAGCGTCTCGCTCCTCGTGGACCCCGCGGCCCGGCGACGGCTCATCGGCTGAGCAGGGCGGCCTCCGCCGGCGCGGCCGCGGCCTCCCGCGCCGCGCGCACTGCGGCGGCGTACGCCGCGCAGCTGGGCTTGGGGCTGCGCTCCAGACTCGCGCGGTCCACCGCGACCAGGCCCAGCTTCGAGCCGTAGCCGGAGATCCACTCGAAGTTGTCCAGCAGGGTCCAATGGCAGTACCCGAGCACCGGGGTGCCGGCGGCGATCTCCTGCCCGAGCTCGGCGAGGGCATCGGGGATGAACGCGGCGCGCCGGGAGTCGTCCTCGGTCTGCATGCCATGCTCGGTGACCAGCACCGGGACGCCGGAGCGCTGGTGGGCGTAGCGCACCGCCCCGGCGAGCGACCCGGCGGCCGCGACCGAACCCATGCCGTTGACCTCGTCGTCCGCTCCGGGCGAGACCTCGCCCCCGGCGTCGAAGTGGAACCGCTCGTAGTTCTGCACGCCGATGAAGTCGTCCTCGCGAGCGACGTCGAGCCAGTGGTCGTAGACCGCCGCCCGCCGGGCGTCGCGGTGGGCCTCGCCGCCGGGCAGGGCGACGTCGTCGGCGATCGCGATGGAGACGCCCACGGGCAGATCGCCGCGGCGATCCTTCACGGCGTCCCGGGCGGCGCGGTGCGCCCGGGTGAAGCCCTCCTGGAACGCGGCCTGTGCGCGGGCGGGGATGACGTTGGAGGCGAAGTACTGCGCGGTGCCGGCATCGCGGGCCGCCGCAGCGAGCATGTCCTCCTTGAGCTGCTCTGCCTCCGGAGGCAGCTTGCTCCCCGCCTGCAGCAGCTGCTCCAGGTTCGGCTCGTTCAGGGTGACCGCCGCGGCGATGCGGTCGCCGAGGCGGGCCATCACCCGGTCGCACTGCCGGGCGAACAGCTCCGCGGCATCGGCGGCGAGCCAGGATCCCGCCGCCGCGAACCAGTGCGGGGAAGCGAAGTGGTTCAGCGTGACGATCGGGGCGAGACCTCGGGCCAGAGCGGCGTCGACGACCTGCTCGTAGTGGTCCAGCTCGGCCACGACGACCTCGCCGCGGTGGGGCTCGATGCGCGCCCACTCCACGGAGAAGCGGTAGGCGTTCAGGCCCATTCCCGCGACGAGGTCGAGATCCTCCTCGAAGCGGTGGTAGCTGCCGCAGGCGGGGCCCGAGCGCTCCCGGAAGAGGGAGGGACGGGTGCGCTCCAGGGTCCAGATGTCGGAGGCGGTGTTCTCGCCCTCGCTCTGGTGCCCGGCGGTCGCCACGCCCCACAGGAAGTCGGAGGGGAAGGAGGCGGGGGTCGGGTCGATGGTCATCAGGAGTCTCTCGGTTCGGATCGGAAGGGGCAGGGGCGAGCGCGCGACCGGCTCAGCGGGCGCCGCGCACGAGGGTGATGGCGAGGCCTCCGGCGACGGCCGCGAGGGCTCCCGCCAGGAACAGCGCGGCGAAGTTCTGGCCGCCGCCGATGGCCAGCAGCGCGGGCGCGACCGCGGCGACGATGGTGACCGGCAGGTTGTCGGCGATCTTGAGGATGCCGAGGTCCTTGCCGGGATTCTCGGGATCGGGCAGCACCTGGGTGGCCAGGGACAGTTCGACGGAGAAGTAGACGCCCTGTCCCAGGCCCACCACGGTGCAGGCCACGAGGTAGAACCCGAAGCTGGGTGCGCTCGCGGCGAGCACCAGTCCGAGGGCGAGGATCAGCGCCGCGGCCAGGACGAAGGGCTTTCGCACGTCCAGCCGGTCGCTCAGACGCCCCACGAGCGGAGCGACCAGCAGCGTGATGCCGGCGTTGACGATGACGGTCAGCAGGATCGCCCCGCCCAGCCGGGCGGGCTCCATGCCCAGCCGCTGCAGCAGGAAGATCGCCTGGTAGGCGTTCAGCGCCGCGACGCCGGAGAAGACGAGCATGCGGCTGGTGAAGACCCAGGTGAAGCTCGCGTGCCGGCGCGGGTCCACCCAGAACAGGCCGAGGGTGCGACGCAGATCGAGCCGGGGCGGCACCTGCGTGCGCTGCGGATCACGCACGGCGAGGGCGAGCGTGGTCATCCCCGCCACGGCGAACAGGGTCGGGATCCCCACCAGCGGGACCAGCGCATCGCCGAAGGGCACGGACACGGCCATGCCCAGCAGGGCACCGAGGGCGGTGCTCATGCTGATCAGGGCGGTGGCGACCCCCCGGCGACGGGCAGGCAGCTGATCGGTCATCAGCGCGGTGACGGTGACGTGCGCGGTGACGAAGCCCAGGGTCAGCAGCAGGTGGGCCAGGACGAGGGCGGGCACGCCGGGGGCCAGCACCAGGGCGGTGCCCCCGGCCGCGAAGGCGAGCGCGCCGAACAGGAGGAACGGTCGCCTGCGGCCCAGCCGCGATCGGGATCGGTCGCTCAACGCGCCCACCGTCGGCAGCGCCACCAGGGTGAGCGCGCCCGCGATCGCGCTCGAGATCGAGATCGTGGTGGCGGCCGATGCGGCATCCAGGGCCGTCGCCTTGAGGGTCAGGGTGAGCAGGGCGGCCGACATCTGCGCGGCGCCCGCGCCGATGATCGCGAAGGCCAGCAGGGCGACCAGGCCTCGGCGGGGAGCGGCGGGGGAGCCGGGCCGGGGCAGGGTCGGGCCGGTGCCCGCGGCGGGAGGCGCTGCGGCGGCCGTGGGGGCGGGCGCCGGCGGGGCCGCCGACGTCCGCGAGCTGGGGGTCTCGGTGCGAGGGGTCATGGAGGGCTTCCTTGCCATCGGGCCGCGCGAGGGGTCCTCGTCCCTGAGGGCCGGCCGTCCGCGGCGGGTGTGGCGAGCACGCTAGACCAAAAACATGCAAGGTGCAATGTTTTGGCGTTCTCGGTGATAGCGTGCCGGTCATGCCTGGACCCCGCGGCGAGTACCGCAAGAGCGCGCAGCGGCGTGCGCAGATCCTCGACGCCGCCTTCGAGGTGTTCTCCCGCTCCGGGTACACCGCGAGCTCCGTCAACGAGATCGCCCGGCAGGTCGGGATCACGCAGACCGGCGTGCTGCACCACTTCGCCGGCGGGAAGAAGGCTCTTCTGCAGGCCGTCCTCGAGCAGCGCGACGCCCGCGCCGAAGGGGTGCTGGAGCGGCGCACCGGGCGTGCCTTCCTCGCCGGCCTGGTCGAGATCTCCCGGGCCCAGGCCTCCCAGCGCGGCGTGGTCCAGATGTACCGCCACCTCTCCGCCGAGGCGGTGGACCCCGAGCATCCCGCCCACCGGTATTTCCGCGACCGCCTGCGCCGGATCGCCGCTGCTGTCGAGGGGGCCTTCTGCGAGGTCGCCGCGGAGGGCGGCCTGCGGGAGGGCGTCGACCCGGCTCAGGCGGCCCAGCGCACCCTCGCCATGACCGAAGGGCTCGAGCACCTCTGGCTGATGGGGCACGAGGTCGACATGGCCGAGGACATCCGCCGGGTCATCGACGAGTTCCTCGTCGAGCCCCTCCCCTCGGCCCCGGACCGCCAGGACCCGGATGCGGGGGAGGGCGCATGACCTGGAGGATCGGGCCGCGCACCCGGGTCGTCGTCGACAACGACTGGGCCGGGGACCCGGACGGGCTCGTCGCCCTGGCGCACCACCTGCTCTCGCCGACCGATGCCGTCGTCACCGTCACCGGCAGCTTCACGAGCCCGCTGTTCGGCGATCCCACCGGGACCGCCGCGCGCGGGGCGGCGATGGCGCGAGAGCTCATGGATCTGGTGGGCGGCCATGGGGGCGTCCCCGTGCACGCCGGGGCCGATTCCGCCTTCGCCGGCCGGCCCCGGCAGAGCGAGGCCGCCCGCGCCATCGTCGCGGCGGCGCAGGAGGAGTGCGTGCTGGTGTGCGGGGGCCCGCTCACCAACGTCGCCGACGCGCTGATCCGCGAACCCGGCATCACCGCGCGGATCCGCCTGCTCTGGGTCGGCGGCACGCAGGAGGACGGGGCCGCCGAGTACAACCGCGACACCGACCCGGTCGCCGCCCGGTTCGTCCTCGAGCACCCGCAGCTGCGCATCGACCGCTTCCCCCGGGAGACCTACCGGCTGCTGGCGGTCTCCGTGGCGGAGCTCGAGCTGATGCTCACCGAGGGCGGTCCCATCGGCCGCTGGCTCTGGCAGCGGTACCGGGACCTGCCGCTGCCCGAGGGTGTCGAGGTCGACCCGGTGTGGCCGCTGGGTGACAGCGCTCCGCTGGCCCTGACCGCGCTGCACCACGGCGCCGTGCGGTTCTCGGAGGATGACGGCCTCTCGCACCACCGCACCTGCACCGCTCTGGATCCGCGGCTGATCATCGGGGACCTCGCCGCGCGCCTGCGCCTGTCCTCCCCATGACCCGCCGATGCACATCACCCTCGCCCGCACTCCCGACCGGTGCGTCGAGGTGGAACAATCGAGCACGATGACCACCCTCGACGCCCCGACCTCGCCCCCCAGCGCCCCGCAGCGGTCCTCCGGGACGCCCGCGCGGCGCACCCTGACCATCGGCCCGCACACGGTGGACACCCCCGTGGTGCTCGCCCCGATGGCCGGGATCACGAACATGGCCTTCCGGCTGCTGTGCCGTGAGTTCGGCGCGCTCCACAGCGAGGACGACGGCGGCCTGTTCGTCTCGGAGATGGTGACCACCCGGGCGCTGGTCGAGGACCACGCGGAGTCCTGGCGCCTGGTGACGATGGGGGAGCGGGAGCGTCCCCGCTCGGTGCAGCTGTACGGGGTCGACCCCGCGACCGTGCGCCGCGCCGTGGAGATGATCCGGGAGCGGGACCTCGCCGACCACATCGACCTCAACTTCGGGTGCCCGGTGCCGAAGGTGACCCGGCGCGGCGGCGGCGGGATCCTGCCGTGGAAGACGGAGCTGTTCACCCGGATCGTGCGCGGCGCCGTCGAGGCCGCCGGGGACGTCCCCGTGACGGTCAAGACCCGCATCGGGATCGACGAGGACCATGTGACCTACCGCGACGCCGGGCTCATCGCCCAGGAGGTCGGGGCGGCCGCGATCGCCCTGCACGGGCGCACCGTCACCCAGCACTACTCCGGACAGGCGAACTGGGACGCGATCGCGGACCTGAAGTCCCTGGTCACCGGCATCCCCGTGCTGGGCAACGGCGACATCTGGTCGGCCGAGGACGCGCTGCGCATGGTCGAGCAGACCGGCTGCGACGGGGTCGTGGTCGGCCGCGGCTGCCAGGGCCGGCCCTGGCTGTTCGCCGATCTCGCGGCCGGCTTCGCCGGGAGCGATGCCCGGGTGCGTCCCACGCTCGGCGAGGTCGCCCGGATCCTGCGCCGCCATGCGGAGCTGCTCGTGGAGTTCTTCGAGGACGAGGGGCGCGGCATCCGCGACCTGCGCAAGCACGTGGCCTGGTACTTCAAGGGGTACCCGGTGGGCGGGGAGATGCGCCACCGGCTGGCGACCATGGAATCGCTCGAGGACCTCGACGCGAAGCTCGCCGAGCTCGACGCGGACTCGCCCTACCCCGGAGAGGCGGTCGAAGGACCCCGCGGGCGCGCGGGCACGCCCAAGCGGGCCGTCTGCCCGCAGGGGTGGATGGACTCCCGCGAGATCACCGCCGACATCGCCGCGCGCCTGCACGAGGCCGAGCTCAGCGTGTCCGGTGGGTGAGCCGATGACCTCTCCGGCATCGGCCCCGGCGGGCTACGATCCGGCGGATCTCGAGCGCTGGGCGCCGGAGCCGCCGAAGTCCCGCACGCGCACCCCCTTCCAGCGCGATCGCGCGCGCGTGCTGCACTCCTCGGCGCTGCGCCGCCTGGGAGCGAAGACGCAGGTCCTCGGCGCCGGCTCGAACGACTTCTCCCGGACCCGGCTCACGCACTCCCTCGAGGTCGCCCAGGTGGGGCGGGACCTCGCCATCGAGCTGGGCTGCGACCCGGACGTCGTCGATGCCGCCTGCCTCTCCCACGACCTCGGCCACCCGCCCTTCGGCCACAACGGCGAGAAGGTCCTGGACGACATCGCCGCGGACTTCGGCGGCTTCGAGGGCAACGCCCAGACGCTGCGTCTGCTCACGCGGCTCGAGCCGAAGGTCATCGGGGAGGACCGCCCGTACGGGCTGAACCTCACCCGCGCGGTGGTCGACGCGGCCATCAAGTACCCGTGGACGCGCCGCCAGGGCCCGGATCCGCGCTCCCCGAAGTTCGGCGCCTATGCCGACGACGTCGACGTCTACTCCTGGGCCCGCGAGGGCGCCGTGCCGGGGCGGAAGTGCTTCGAGGCGCAGGTCATGGACGTCTCCGACGACATCGCCTATTCGGTGCACGACGTCGAGGACGCCATCACCGGGGGCTCTCTCGAGCTCGAA
Organism: Brachybacterium phenoliresistens; assembly: GCF_000576425.1. Lineage (GTDB taxonomy): Bacteria > Actinomycetota > Actinomycetes > Actinomycetales > Dermabacteraceae > Brachybacterium > Brachybacterium phenoliresistens. Next base: position 287,530 of record NZ_KK069988.1, read on the forward strand.
GCGCTGGCGGACCCGCAGGAGCGGGCGGCCGCGCTGTACGTCGTCCAGGACTGGTACACCCCCGAGGACTCCCTGGAGGAGCTCGACGAGGCCCTGTCGCGGCTCGAGGCCGAGGCCTCCTGGGTGCGCGGCTTCGACGGCTCGCTGCGTGCCGCCGCGGCCCTGAAGGACCTCACCAGCCAGCTGATCGGGCGCTTCACCCACGCCGTCGTGGCCGCCTCGCGGGAGGTGCACGGGGACGTGCCGCTGGCCCGCTATCGCGGCGAGCTCGTCGTGCCCGCGAGCGTGCGCCGGGAGATCGCGGTCCTCAAGGGGCTGGCCGCCGCGTACGTGATGTCCTCCGCGACCCAGCAGCCCGTGTATGCGCAGCAGGAGCAGATCATCCGCGAGCTGTATGCGCTGCTGTGGAACACCGGCACCACCCATCTCAGCCCGATCTTCGCCGAGCTGTGGGAGAGCGCCCCCGACGACGACGCGCGGCGCCGCGTCGTGGTCGACCAGATCGCCTCGTACACCGATGTCACGGCGCGGCGGCTGCACGATGCGCTCTACGATCGGAGCACCACGCACGTCACGGCGGCGGACACCCCGCTGCCCGGTCTGGGATCGGAGCTCTGAGGACACGGTGAGCTCGGGCAGGATCCGACGCGAGGACATCGACCAGGTCCGCGATCGCGCACGCCTGGAGGAGGTCGTCAGCGAGCACGTCACGCTGCGCACCGCCGGCATCGGCTCCATGAAGGGCCTGTGCCCCTTCCACGACGAGAAGACGCCGTCCTTCCATATCCGCCCCCAGCTGGGCCATTGGCACTGCTTCGGCTGCGGCGAGGGCGGGGACGTGTTCGCCTTCGTGCAGAAGATCAACCACCTCAGCTTCGTCGAGGCCGTGGAGATGCTCGCCGGCCGCTACCAGGTCCAGCTCCGGTACGAGGAGTCCGGGCCGGGCGGGGGCGGTCGCGGCGAGCGCACCGACTTCGGGACCCGTCAGCGCCTGCTGGACGCCCACGCCATCGCCGAGGAGTACTTCCGCGAGCAGCTCGCGACGCCGGCCGCCGAGGTGGGCCGCCGCTTCCTCGCCGAGCGCGGCTTCGACCGCGCGGCCGCGGAGCGCTTCGGCGTGGGATTCGCCCCCGAGGGCTGGGACTCCCTGCTGGGGCACCTGCGCGGTCGCGGCTTCACCGAGCCCGAGCTGCAGTCCAGCGGACTCGTCTCGCAGGGGCAGCGCGGCGTGTACGACCGGTTCCGCGGCCGGCTGACGTGGCCGATCCGCGACGTCACGGGGAAGACCATCGGCTTCGGGGCCCGGCGCCTGCTGGAGAGCGACAAGGGACCCAAGTACCTCAACACCCCCGAGTCGCCGCTGTACCACAAGGCGAAGGTCCTCTACGGGCTCGACCTCGCCCGCAAGGAGATCGCCGCCCAGCACCGCGTGGTCGTCGTCGAGGGGTACACCGATGTGATGGCCGCCCACCTGGCCGGGGTCACGACCGCCGTGGCCAGCTGCGGGACCGCCTTCGGCGCCGAGCACGTGAAGATGGTCCGCCGGGTGATGGGGGATACCGCGGCGACGGCGGCGCTGAACCTCGGCGGGGAGAGCCGCGGCATGCGAGGCGAGGTCATCTTCACCTTCGACGGCGACGCGGCCGGCCAGAAGGCGGCCCTGCGCGCCTTCGAGGAGGACCAGCGCTTCGTCGCGCAGACCTTCGTGGCCGTCGAGCCCAGCGGCATGGACCCCTGCGAGCTTCGGATCGCCAAGGGGGACGAGGCCGTGCGCGACCTCATCGACTCCCGCATGCCGATGTTCGAGTTCGCGATCCGCTCGGTGCTCGACCAGGTGGACCTGAACACCGTCGAAGGCCAGGTCAGCGGGCTGCGGATGGCGGCCCCCGTGGTCGCGCAGATCCGCGACCACGCCATGCGGCCGGAGTACGCGCGCCGTCTGTCCGGATGGCTCGGCATGGACGAGCGCACCGTGCTGCGCGCGGTGCACGACGCCTCGCGCAGCGCCCCGCGCCCGGGGCGCCACGCCGCGCCCGCGACGGCCCCGCAGGGCTCCGAGCCTGCGGCCGATGCCGCCGCGCCGATCGTCGCCGCGCCGCGGATCGCCGACGTGGTCAGCCCTCGCGATCCGGTGGGCCAGGTCGAGCTGCAGTCCCTCGCCGTCATGCTGCAGGCGCCGAACCACCTGGACGCCGAGAAGGTCGCCTCCCTGCCCGACGACTCCTTCCACGTCCCGGCGCTGCAGGGGGTCTGGGACGTGATGCTCGCGGCCGGAACGCTGCTGGACGCCGTCGAGGGGACGCTGAGCCCCGGCCGCTACATCGACCAGGTGCTCGAGATCGCGGGGGAGACCACCCGCCCCCTGGTCGTCGAGATCGCGAACCATCCGCTGCCGGCCCGGGACGAGGCGGCGCTGGGGCGGCTGGCGACCTCCCTGCTGGACCGGCTCGTCGAGCTGTCGGTCACGCGCGAGTACTCGGTGCTCAAGCAGCGACTGCAGCGCGTGGACCCCGGTCGCGACCCCGAGCGCTACCAGCAGATCCTCACCCAGCTCAGCGCCGTGCAGGAGAAGCGTCGGGCGATCCGCGGCGCCGACTGACCCCGGGGGCCGCCGCGGATTCGCGGCATGCCCGCGGAGCTGGAAGAATGGGCCGGTCTCCCGGCCCCGCCGGGTGCGCGGGCCTGTAGCTCAGTCGGTCAGAGCACCGGACTCATAATCCGTCGGTCGTGGGTTCAAGCCCCACCAGGCCTACCTGCGATGCCGTGACCTGCGCTCGGGCGCCGCCCCGGCGCAGGCGGCGGCGCCGGCCCGGGCGGACGCCTGCCCGGCGACGCGCCGGAGACCACGGCGGACATCCGCTGTGCAACGGTTCGGCAACGCGCGGTGCCTCCGGTCACTGTGTGCGCGACGCGGGGGCCGGAGTCGTGTAGCGTAGGACATGTCCGCGGCGCAGGCTGCGGGCGTCCGTGCGAAGCACTCCTGGGTGGCAGCCATCGGCTGGCGGCAGAGATGCCGCTTCGCACATGCACGGGGCGTCCATGCTCCCGTGCGCGTCTCTAGGATTTGGTTTTCATCTCAGCACTGGCATCACCGGCAGCTTCCCTCACTCATCGCGACCCCTCGCGTCCTCTCCACTGGCGTCACGCCGCGGATGACGTGCTCGTCGCGACGACCTCGGGCGAATATGCTGGCCACATCGTTTCGGACAGCGGGATCTTCTGTGTCTTCGGGTCGATGGGCGAGAACCACGGAAGCGCGGATTCCCTCGCGGGAGCCCGCGCCATCCTCGAGAGTCCCCAGCGGAAACGCGACTCCTCCACCACGACACGCTTCGCCTCTGCGAAGCATGCCTCGTCGAGGCCCGCGCGACCGCACTCTCTGGCCGAGCCCTCGGCCGAACACATAGTAGAAAGAAGCACCCCATGACTACTGGCACCGTGAAGTGGTTCAACTCCGACAAGGGCTTCGGCTTCATCGCTCCCGATGACGGCACCCCCGACGTCTTCGCTCACTTCAGCAACATCGCCGGCTCCGGTTTCCGCAACCTGGAGGAGAACCAGAAGGTCTCCTTCGAGGTCGAGCGCACCGACCGCGGCATGGCCGCGGTGAACATCCAGGCCATCTGAGCCTCGGAGCACCCAGGAACGCCCGCCGGATCTCCGGCGGGCGTTCCCGCGTCCGGGGCTGCCCCCGTACGCACCAGGAACGCCCGCCGATCGCTCGGCGGGCGTTCCTGCGTCCGGGGCGCCGGCGATCCCGGCGGCGACGGACGACGGACAACGGGGCGGGGAACGAGGGACGACGGGACCCGGCGCCGAAAGACGACGGGCCCCGGAGCCGAAAGACGACGGGGGCCCGGAGCCGAAAGACGACGGGGGCCCGGCGACGAGGGACGACGGGACGGAGGCCGCCCCGTCGTCGGTCGTGCCGCCCGCGGGTCAGGCCCGGTTGCGGTACTGCGCCATCAGCGGACACTCGAAGGGATCGCGGGCGGCGATCCCGACCGTGTTCAGGTAGCGGATCACCGAGACGTACGAGCCGTAGACGGACTCCTCGGTGTAGGGCACGTGCAGACGCTCGCACTGCTCGCGGACGATCTCCCGGGCGCGCGCGAGGTGGGGGCGCGGCATCGAGGGGAACAGGTGGTGCTCGATCTGGTAGTTGAGGCCGCCGAAGATGGCGGTCGCCCACCAGCCGCCGCGGATGTTGCGCGAGGTGCGCACCTGCTTGGAGAAGAAGTCCAGGCGGGCGTCCCGCGCGACGAGGGGCATGCCCGTGTGGTTCGGCGCGAACGAGGCGCCCATCGAGAAGCCGAACACGGCGATCTGCACGCCGAGGAACGCGAAGGCCATGCCGAGCGGCAGCATGAGGAAGACCGGGACGGCGATCAGCGCGAAGCGCCCGAGCACGAGGGCGAGCTCGAGGGCGCGATGGGTGGTCTGCCTGGCCCCGAAGAGGTGCTTGAAGCTGTGCAGGTAGAGGTTCAGGCCCTCGAGGAGCAGCAGGGGGAAGAACAGCCAGCCCTGCCGCTTGGTGATCCACCGGCTGAGCCCGCGGGAGGCGGCGGCGTCATCGGCCGTGAACGCGATCACGTCCACGGCGATGTCGGGGTCCTTGTCGACGCGGTTGGGGTTGCCGTGGTGGCGGGTGTGCTTGGTCTCCCACCAGCTGTAGCTGAGGCCGATCATCCCCGCCAGCACCCGCGCCAGCAGCGTGTTGGACTTCCCGCCGGCCAGGACCTGGCGGTGGCCGGCCTCATGGGCGACGAAGGCGACCTGGGTGAGGACCAGGCCGGAGACCCCGGCCACGATGAGCTGGAGCCAGCTGTCGCCGAGCAGCACGAAGGCCGCGACGCAGGCGGCGCTGACCAGCGCGAGGACCGCCCCGAGCAGGATGTAGTACCAGCGCGCACGGCGCAGGAGGCCCTCGGCCTTCACGAGGTTCGAGACCTCCATGAAGGCACGCAGCTGGGGAGGGAACGATCCCGCGTCCACGGGGGCGTGCGCGGGAGCGCCGGACGCGGGAGCGGGAAGGACGGTAGCGGTCATGGGACTCCTCGGGTCGAGGTGACGCGTGGACCGCGCCGGGTTCGCCGAGGGGCTCCCCAACTCCTCCTACGGTACGGGCCGCGGCTGGGAGACGCGTGCGCGATCCACGAGAACACCCCTGCCGCGCCCGCGCGACTACCATGGGACGACCCCCGGAACCTCGACAACGGAGCGAACCATGGTCACCGCCCTTCTGATCGTCGATGCGCAGCTCGACTTCACCGAAGGGGGTGCGCTCGGCGTCGACGGGGCCACCGCGGCATTCCGGCGCACCGCAGAGATGCTCGCGCAGGCCCAGGGCGAGGGCCGCCTGCTCCAGGAGTACCCCCTGATCGTCACGACGCAGGACTGGCACGTCGATCCGGGCTCGCACTGGTCCGAGCACCCCGACTACCTCGCCTCCTGGCCGGTGCACTGCCGCGCCGGATCTCCCGGGGCGGAGCTGAACCCGATCATCTCCGCGGCCCTGCGCACCGTCCCCCCGGAGAGGCTGGTGCGCATCACCAAGGGCGAGCACGAGGCCGCCTATTCCGGCTTCGAGGGGCACGACGCCTCCGGGACCCCGCTGGCCGAGCTGCTGCACGGGCGGGGCATCACGGCGGTGGACGTGTGCGGGATCGCCACGGACCACTGCGTGCGGGCCACGGCCCTGGACGCCGTCTCCGCCGGGTTCTCGGTGCGGCTGCTGTCCGACCAGGTGGCCGCGGTCGACCCCGGCCGCGGCCAGTCGACCATCCAGGAGCTGCGCGAGGCCGGGGCGCTGATCGTCTGATCGGTGCCGACGTGGCATCGGTCATAAACCCCCGGTCAGGGCGCTGTGGATGTGCGCCGGGCGCCCCGCCCCTGGTAGAGTTCTTCTCGTTGATCCCGCGTAGCTCAATCGGCAGAGCATTCGACTGTTAATCGAACGGTTACTGGTTCAAGTCCAGTCGCGGGAGCCATTGCCCCCAGGTCAGCCCCGGATCCGTCCGGGGCTGACCTGTTTGCTCCCACCGTCGCTCCGCTCCGTCCGATCCCTGCCGCAGGAGGATCCCCGCGTGACCACCATGCCGGATGACCGGTTCGAGCTGCCCGAGGCCTTCGGCGACGGGTCCGTCTGGGCCGACCGCGTGGCCGAGCGCAGCTACGTCGGCCGCAATCGCCGCGGCGTCGAGATCCCCATCGGCTCCGGCGAGGGCCAGATCAACCCGGGGGAGCTGCTCAAGCTCGCCCTGATCGGCTGCGCCGGGATGAGCGCCGACTTCGCCATCGGCCGCCGCCTGGGCCCCGACTTCGCCGCCCGGCTGTGGGCCCACGGGGTGGCGGACCCGGAGACGGATCGCTACGCCGAGATCGGCGAGCAGATCCAGCTGGACCTGGAGGGCCTGGACGACGCGGGCCTGGCGCGCCTGGTGACGGTGATCGGCCGCGCCATCGACGCGGGCTGCACCGTGCAGCGCACCGTGGAGCCCGGGGTCGCCGTCCACCACACCGTCCTGGGCGCGGAGCCCGCCCCGCCCGCACCCGTCACCGAGACCGATCCGTCCGAGGAGACCCCGGCATGACCTACCGCGACATCCGAGTCGTCGGCGATCCCGTCCTGCGCACCGCGTGCGACCCGATCACCCGCATCACCGACGGCGTGCGCACCCTCGTGGCGGACCTCCTCGAGACCGTGGACGAGGACGGCCGGGCCGGTCTCGCCGCGAACCAGATCGGCGTGTCGCTGCGGGCGTTCTCCTACAACATCGAGGAGATCGGCCTGGGGTACATCCTCAACCCCCGCATCGTCGAGGTCTCCGAGGAGACGCAGGACGGCGAGGAGGGCTGCCTGTCCGTGCCGGGGCTGTGGTACCCGCGCACCCGGGCCGCCTTCGCCCGCTGCGTCGGCACCGATCTGGAGGGCCGCGAGGTCGAGATCGCGGGCGAGGGGATCGTCGCCCGGCTCATCGAGCACGAGGTCGGCCACCTGGACGGAGAGCTCTACATCGACGGGCTCGAGCGCACGGTGCGCAAGCGCGCGTTGCGAGATATCCGCGAGAAGCTCTAGTCTGGGCGGGCACGCACCGTGCTCGCCTCGTTCCGAGGGAACCGTTCCGTTGGGGAAGACGTGATCGGAAACCGGAAGGAACGCGATGACTCACGGTGTGCTGTTCATCCACTCCGCGCCGCGCGCCCTGGCACCGCATATCGAATGGGCCGCCAGCGGAGTTCTCGGCGTGCCCGCGAAGATCCGCTGGGAGGATCAGCCGGTGGGCCGCAGCCTGGTGCGCGCCGAGCTCGGCTGGCGCGGCGGCGGCGACACCGGCGCGCGCCTGGTGAGCGCCCTGCGCGGCATGGACGAGGTCCGCTTCGAGGTGGTCCAGGAGGCCACCCCCGTCTCCGACGGCGCCCGCTGGAGCTGCACCCCGGAGCTGGGCATCCATCACGCAGCGACCGACCGCGCGGGCAACACCGTGCTCACCGAGGATCGCGTGCGCGGCTGCATCGACCGCGCCGAGGGGGATCCGCGCGCCCTGGTGCGCGAGCTCGGCATCGCGCTCGGCGAGCCGTGGGACGAGGACCTCGAGATCTACCGCCACGCCGGCGAGGGCGTGCCGATGCGCTGGCTGACCCGCGTGAGCTGACCGGTCCGCCCACGACCGCGGCGATGCCGGCCGTCTCCGGGAGCAGACGAGGACGGGGCGCCCACCGATGCGGTGGGCGCCCCGTCCTGCACGGCGCTGCGGCCGGGCCGCTCAGGCGGTCGTGACCACCACGGCCACGTCATGGCCGCCGAAGCCGAAGGCGTTGTTGAGCACGGCGAAGTCCCCGGCGGGCAGGTTCTGCGGCGCATTGGCCGCGATGCGCATCGGCACATCGGGGTCCAGGTTCTCGATGTTGATGCTGGGCGGGGCCACCCGGTGGTGGGCGGCGAGCACCGAGAACACGGTCTCGAGCGCGCCGGCGCCGCCGAGCAGATGGCCGGTCATCGACTTGGTCGAGGACACCACGGCCTGGTCCGTCGTCCCGTCGAGGGCCTTGACCACGGCGTTCAGCTCGCCGATGTCCCCCAGCGGGGTCGAGGTGCCGTGGGCGTTGACGTGCGCGACGTCGATCGCGGAGACGCCCGCGTCCTGCACCGCCTCGCGGATCGCGCGAGACTGGCCGTCCACCGAGGGGGCGGAGATGTGGTGGGCGTCCGAGGCCATGCCGCGGCCGGCGACGTACCCGTAGATGCGCGCACCGCGGGCCTTGGCGTGCTCCTCCGACTCGAGGACCAGGATCGCCGCGCCCTCGCCGAGGACGAAGCCGTCGCGGTCCTTGTCGTAGGGCCGGGAGGCGTGCTCCGGATCGTCCGTGCGGGTGGACAGCGCGCGGATGTTCGCGAAGCCGGCCAGCGGCAGCGGATGGATGCAGGACTCGGTGCCGCCGGCGACCACGACGTCGGCGCGGCCGCTGCGGATCATGTCCAGCGCGCCCGCGACGGCCTCGGCGCCCGAGGCGCAGGCCGAGACGGGGGTGTGCGCGCCCGCCTGCGCGCCCAGGTCCAGCTCGATGTGCGCGGCCGAGGAGTTGGCCATCAGCATGGGCACGGTGAAGGGGTTCACGCGGCGTGCGCCGCGCTCCTTGACCACGTCCCACTGGTCCAGGATCGTCCAGACCCCGCCGATCCCGGTGCCCACGACCACACCGAGGCGGGTCGGGTCCATCTCCGGGGTGCCGGCGTCGGCCCAGGCCTCCCGGGCCGCGATCATGGCGAACTGGCCGCTGGGGTCGAGCTTCTTCGCCTCGGGGCGGGAGAGCACGTCGAAGGGGTCCAGGGAGACGGAGCAGGCGAAGTCGACGGAGAGGCCGTACCGCTCCTTCCAGTCGTTGTCGAGCGTGCGGGCCGTCGACGTGCCGGCGAGGGCGGCGTCCCAGGTCGACGCCACATCGGCGCCGAGCGGATTGACGGTCCCGAGGCCGGTGACGGCGACACGGGTGGTGGAAGCGGACATCGAGGACCTCCGGGTCGACGGTGTGGCGGGATGGGCGGGCGGTCGCTGCGCAGGAACAGCGGGGGAATGCAGGGAGCGCCCGGGATGCACCCGCTGGGGTGCCCCGGGCGCTGCCGGGTTCAGGCCTGCGCGCCCGCGATGTACTTGACGGCGTCGCCGACGGTGGCGAGGTTCTTGACCTCTTCGTCGGGGATGCGCACCTCGAACTTCTCCTCCGCGTTGACGACGATGGTCATCATGGAGATGGAGTCGATGTCGAGGTCATCGGTGAAGGACTTCTCCAGGAGGACGTCCTCCGTGGCGACACCGGTCTCCTCGTTGACGATCTCAGCGAGTCCGGCGAGGATCTCGTCTTCCGTGTGTGCCATGGGGTCTCCTTATTTCTGTGGACTGTGTTGGCAAGGAAAGAGTACCCGCGACGGCGGGCGGGGAAGGGCTCCGCGCCGCGCGTCGTGGGAACGGGAGGTGATCTGCGCCCTGTCGGTCAGGGCAGGATCACCACCTGGCCCGCGTAGGCCAGGCCGGCTCCGAAGCCGAACTGCACGAGGACGTCGCCGCTTCTGGCGGAGCCCTCCTCGAGCAGGCGATGGGTGGCCAGCGGGATCGACGCCGCGGAGGTGTTCCCCGTCTCGGCGATGTCCCGGCCGACGACGACCGAGTCCGGCAGCTTCAGCTGTTTGACCAGCTCGTCGATGATGCGCATGTTCGCCTGGTGGGGGACGAACACGTCGATGTCCTCGGTGGTGAGGCCGGACTGCTCGAGCGCCTCGCGGATCTTCTGGGCGGTGTGCCAGACGGCCCACCGGAAGACGGTGCGGCCGTCCTGCTCGAGGGTGGGCCAGGGGGTCTTCCCGTCGCGGTAGTCGATGAGGGACCCCGTCATCCGGATCGTGTCCCAGTTCTCGCTGCCGCTGCCCCAGACGGTGGGCCCGATGAGGGGCTCGTCACTTGCGCCCACCACCGCGGCGCCGGCGCCGTCGCCCAGCAGGAAGGAGATCGACCGGTCGGTGGGGGAGACGAAGTCGGAGAGCTTCTCCGCGCCGATGACGAGGACGTGGCGCGCGCTGCCCGAGCGGATCAGGGCATCGGCCTGGCCGATGCCGTAGCAGAACCCCGCGCAGGCGGCGGAGATGTCGTAGGCGATGAGGTCGGGCCGGCCCAGCTTCCCGGCCAGCAGGGTCGCCAGCGACGGCGTCGCGTACGGGAAGCTGATCGTGGAGACGATGATCGCATCGAGCTGCTCGATGTCGATCCCGGACTTCTCGATCGCCTCGCGGCCGGCCTGCTCGGCGAGGTCCTTCACGCCCACCTCGGCGCTCGCCCGGGTGCGGGTGACGATGCCGGTGCGCTGGCGGATCCACTCGTCGGAGGAGTCGATGGGGCCGACGAGGTCGTCGTTGGGGACGCTGAGGTCGCCGCGGGCTGCGCCGTAGGCGAGGACGCGGGAGCCGGGGACGGTGGCGCGGGGGCGCAGGCTCGGGGCCATGCTCAGGCCTCCTCGTCCGATGCGGAGGACGCCTCGGCGGCGGCATGCTCGGCGACGAGCGCCCGGGCGGCCTCGAGGTCGTCCGGGGTGCTGAGGTTCGCCAGCGCCGTGCCCTTCAGCTCGCGCTTGGCCAGACCGGTGAGCGTGCCGGCGGGGTTCACCTCGAGGATCGCCGTCACGCCGCGCTCGGCGAAGACGCGCATGCACGCCTCCCAGTCCACGGGGGCGGCGACCTGCTGGACGATCAGGTCGAGGTAGCGGGAGCCGTCGGTGAGGACCTCGCCGCCGGCGTTGGAGACCAGCGGGCGGTCCTCGCGGGCGTCGGCCGGGGACAGGGAGGGGGCGAACTCCGCGAGGGTCGAGCGGGCCGGCTCCATGTACCGGGTGTGGAAGGCGCCGGCGACCTGCAGCGGGATCACGCGGGCGCGCGCCGGGGCGTTCTCGGCCAGGGCGGAGATCGCTGCGGCGGCGCCGGCGGCGACGACCTGGCCGGAGGAGTTGAGGTTCGCCGGGGCCAGCCCCTGCGCCTCGATCGCGGCGAGGACCTCCTCGCGCACCCCGCCGACGACGGCGGCCATGGAGGTGGGCTCCGCGGCCGCGGCCTCGGCCATGGCACGCGAGCGCACCGCGACCAGGCGCAGCGCGTCCTCGGGGGAGAGCACCCCCGCCAGCGCGCTGGCGGTGACCTCGCCGACGCTGTGCCCGGCCAGCAGCGCCGGGGCGCTCGAGCTCGCGAAGGAGCCGGCCCGGTACTGCGTGCCGAGGGCATCGGCGGCGATCACGCCGGCGGCGACCAGCAGCGGCTGGGCCACGGCGGTGTCCCGGATCGTGTCGGCATCGGACTGCGTGCCGTGGGCGATCAGGTCGATGCCGGCGGCCTCGGAGTAGGCGGCGAGGGATTCCCGGACGCCCGGGAGCTCCAGCCACGGAGCGAGGAAGCCGGGCTTCTGGGCGCCCTGGCCGGGACAGACGATGGCGAGCACGGGAACCTCCCACGGTTCGGGTGATGGGGGACGGGGGAGGGCGCGGCGGGGGCCGCGCCCGGGGGTGCAGGCTCAGCCGCCGACGGCGGAGAGCGTGCGCAGCTCGGCGTGGACCTGGGCCAGGGCGTCCTCGTGCGAGAGGCCCAGCTCGGTCGCGAGCACAGCGTACTCGCGCGCGGCGGACTCGATGCGGCCGGACACGTCGTCCAGCGGGGAGACGACCGTGCCGGCGCGGCCGCGGGTCATCACCAGGCCCGCCTCCTCGAGGCGGCGGAAGGCCTTGGCGACGGTGTTCACGGCGACGCCGAGGTCCGCGGCCAGCGCGCGGACCGTGGGCAGCCGGGTCCCGGGCGGCAGCGTCCCGGCCTGGATGGCGCGGGACAGGCACACCTGGATCTGGCGCACGGGGGGCGAGGCGACGCCCCGATCCACCGCGACGAGCCCGTCCAGGGCGGTCGTCACGGTGGCCGGGGCGGTCTGCTCGCTCACGGGCAGGGCGCTCAGGAGTCCCCTCCGAAGGAGCCGGACTGGCCCGCGTTGGGGTTCAGGAGGTCGTACTTCTTCACCGCCTGGGCCGGCAGCGAGGCGTCCACGCGTCCGTCCCGGGCGAGCATCTGCAGCGCCTTGACGGCCATCGAGTGGGCGTCGATGTGCAGGTGGCGACGGGCCGCGGGGCGGGTGTCCGAGAAGCCCCAGCCGTCCGCGCCGAGGACGCCGTAGGGCCCGGGGATCCAGGGACGGATGAGGTCCGGGACCAGGAAGTCGTAGTCGCTGGTCGCGATGAACGGACCCTCCACGCCCTGCAGGCGCTCGGAGATGAAGGGGACGCGGGCCTCCTGCTCGGGGTGCAGGAAGGCGTCCTTCTCCGCCTCGAGGGCGTCCTTGCGCATCTCGGTCCAGGAGGTCACCGACCACACCGCGCCGCGCACGCCCCAGTCCTCCGCGAGGAGCTTCTGGGCGTGCAGCGCCCACGGCACGCCGACGCCGGAGGCCATCAGCTGCACCTCGGGGCCCTCGCCCTCGGGGGCGGGGGCGAGGAGGTACATGCCCTTGAGCAGGCCCTCGACGTCCAGGTTCTCGGGCTCGGCCGGCTGCACCATCGGCTCGTTGTAGACCGTGATGTAGTAGAAGACCTCCTGCAGGCGCTTCTCGTCCGCGCCGTACATGCGCTGGAGGCCGTCGCGCATGATGTGGCCGATCTCGTAGCCGTACGCCGGGTCGTAGATCACGGCCCCGGGGTTGGTGTACGCGAGGATCGGGGAGTGGCCGTCCATGTGCTGGAGGCCCTCGCCGGCCAGGGTCGTCTTGCCGGCGGTGGCGCCGATGACGAAGCCCTTGGCCAGCTGGTCCCCGGCGGCCCAGAAGAAGTCGCCGGTGCGCTGGAAGCCGAACATCGAGTAGAAGATGTACAGCGGGATCATCGGCTGGCCGTGGGTGGCGTACGAGGTGCCCGCGGCGGTGAACGCCGAGGTCGAGCTGATCTCGTTGATGCCCATGTGCTTGATCTGGCCGGAGGTCGACTCCTTGTAGGCCAGCAGCAGGTCGCGGTCCACGGAGATGTAGTTCTGGCCGTCGGGGTTGTAGATCTTCGCCGTCGGGAACAGCGAGTCCATGCCGAAGGTCCGCGCCTCGTCGGGGATGATCGGCACCCAGAGCTTGCCGGTCTCCTTGTCGCGCATGAGGTCCTTGAGCAGCCGGACGAGCGCCATGGTGGTGGCGATCTCCTGCTTGCCCGAGCCCTTCTTGACGACCTTGTAGGCCTCCTCGCCGGGGAGGTTGAGGGGCTTGTGCTCCCGCGAGCGCGAGGGCACCTGGCCGCCGAGCTCGCTGCGGCGCTCATGGAAGTAGCGCATCGCGGGGGAGTCGGCGTCCGGCACGTAGAACGGGGCGTCGTACACGCTGCTGGACTCGAGGACCTCGTCGGAGATCGGGATCTGCAGGGTGTCGCGGAGGGCCTTGAGGTCCTCCGGGGTGAACTTCTTCATCTGGTGGGTCGCGTTGCGGCCCGCGAAGTTCTTGCCCAGGCGGTAGCCCTTGATGGTGTGCGCGAGGATCACGGTGGGCTGGCCCTTGTGCTCCATCGCGGCCTTGAAGGCGGCGTAGATCTTCTTCGTGTCGTGGCCGCCGCGGTTGAGCTTCCACCAGATGTCGTCGTCGGACATGTCCTCGACGAGGGCCTTGGTGCGCGGGTCGCGGCCGAAGAAGTTGTCGCGGATGAACCCGCCGTTCTCGGTGCGGTAGGTCTGGAAGTCGCCGTCGGGGGTGGCGTTCATGAGATCGATGAGCGCGCCGTCGGAATCGGCCGCGAACAGCGGATCCCAGCCGCTGCCCCAGATCACCTTGATGACGTTCCAGCCGGCGCCGCGGAACTGGCTCTCCAGCTCCTGGACGATCTTGCCGTTGCCGCGGACGGGCCCGTCCAGGCGCTGCAGGTTGCAGTTGACGACGAAGGTGAGGTTGTCCAGGTGCTCCTTGGCCGCGATGTGCAGCGCGCCGCGGGACTCGACCTCGTCCATCTCGCCGTCGCCGAGGAACGCCCAGGTGTGCTGGTCGGAGGTGTCCTTGATGCCGCGGTTGTGGAGGTACTTGTCGAAGGACGCCTGCTCGATGGCGTTGACCGGGCCGATGCCCATCGACACCGTCGGGAACTCCCAGAAGTCCGGCATGGCGCGGGGGTGCGGGTAGGACGGCATCCCGTGCTCCGAGGAGAACTCCTGGCGGAAGCCGTCGAGGTCCTCCTGGGAGAGGCGGCCCTGCATGAAGGCCCGGGCATAGATGCCGGGGGAGGCGTGGCCCTGGAAGAAGACGTGGTCGCCGCCGCCGGGGTGCTCGCGGCCGCGGAAGAAGTGGTTGAAGCCCACCTCGTACATGGTGGAGATCGAGGCGTAGGAGGACAGGTGGCCGCCGACGCCCACGCCGGGACGCTGCGCGCGGTGCACGACCATCGCCGCATTCCATCGCAGGGCGTTGCGGATCTCCTTCTCGAGCTCGAGGTCCCCGGGGTACTCGGGCTGGGACTCGACGTCGATCGTGTTGACGTAGTCCGTGGTCAGCGAGTCCGGCAGGTGCAGCTTCTTGTCGCGCGCGCGCTGGATGACGTTCTGCACGATCGCCGTGGCCCGCTCATCGCCCCGCTCATCGACGAGCTGGTCGAGGGAGTCGAGCCATTCCCGGGTCTCCTCGGGATCGGGATCCTGCGCATGGCTGGGCAGATTGATGCCGATCGGACTCGGGGTCTCGTGTGCAGTCACGCTGTCCTTCTCTCTGTGCTTGAGCGGAGCCGTGGGCCATCTCATCACGAGCGCGATTCGAGGTCGCACCAGTGCGCTCCGGGCGTCGATCCCGGTCAAGACTACCGTCGGCGCAGAGCCCGCGCGCCCCGGACGTGACCCAGCGAACCCCGGTGTCGTACGATTCCTACGCGCCGGATCCCGTCCGTGCTCGCAGAGCACCTCAGGCCCCGCCCGCACCCATCGTCGTCTCACCTCGAGGAGCTCTTCTTGTCACCGTCCGCAGACGCCACATCGTCCCGCACACCTGCGGAGGTGCTCGGTTTCACGACCGGACAGCTGGTGCAGGAGTTCGGGTACGACGACGACGTGGACCTCGAGCTCCGCGACGCCATCGAGGATCTCGTCGACGGCGAGCTCGAGTACGAGGACTGCCAGGAGATCGTCGACGCCGTCATCGTGTGGTGGCGCAAGGACGACGGCGATCTCACCGACGCCCTCGTCGACGCGCTCACCACCCTCGTCGCCGGCGGCCCCATCTGGCTGCTCACCCCCAAGCCCGGCCGCGACGGCGCCGTCGACCCGGCCGATGTGCTCGAGGCCGCGAGCACCGCGGGCCTGCGCGTGATGAGCACCGTGTCGCTCGCCACCGACTGGCTCGGCACCCGGCTGGCCACCCGCACCGCCTGAGCGCCCGCGCGTCCCCGCAGCGGGGCCGCCCGCGCACGCAGAAGGCCGCCGCACCCCGGAGGGGATGCGGCGGCCTTCGCCATGCGCGGCGCGCAGTGGGTCGTGAGGGACTCGAACCCCCGACCGGCACGGTGTAAACGTGATGCTCTACCAGCTGAGCTAACGACCCCGATCGCGGCGTCCCGGACAGTCCGGGAGGCGCTCCGGCGCTACATGGTCACAGATCGGCGCGGGGAGCGCAAAGACGGTCCAGCACCCTCGGTGAGCCCCGTCTCATCGGGTGAGCAGGTAGGCCAGCACGAGCATCCCGACCACGACCGCGAGGGCGCACAGCCAGACCAGGGCCGTCTGGCGGTCCCGCTCGATCTCGCGCTCCGACCGCGGCTGCGGCTGCGGATCCAGGCCGGTGCCGGTGCCGTGCGCGGCGGCGCTGCGGTCGCTGCGCTGCGCCCGCGCACGCAGCATCCGGGCGACGGAGACCCCGAGCACCACGGCGGCGGAGAGGCCGAACAGGGAGAGGATCAGCGTGTCCATTCCGGTGTCCTTCCTCCTCGTGCTCGACGGCGACACTGTACCCACGCCGTCCGCAGTCCTCCTGGGAGCCGCAGGAGAGGCCGGCGTTCCTATACTGGGATGTCCGGCCGGCCCCGAGGCCGGCGACCGATCGTCCGCCAGACGGAGGCCCACCCGCATGACCTCGTTCGACGTCCAGCGCGTCCGGGCAGACTTCCCGATCCTGCAGCGCACCCTCGCCGGCGGCGAGCCGCTGGTGTACCTCGACGCCGGCGCGACCAGCCAGCGGCCCCAGCCGGTGATCGACGCGGAGGTCGCCTTCCTCACGCGCAGCAACGCCGCGGTCAAGCGCGGCGCCCACCAGCTCGCCGAGGAGGCCACCGACGCCTACGAGGGTGCCCGTGCCCGGATGGGGGAGTTCCTCGGCGCCCCGCGCCCGGAGGAGATCGTCTTCACCCGCAACGCCACCGAGGCGCTGAACCTCGTGGCCCGCTCCCTGGGCGACGGCGATGCGAGCACGCCCGATCATCTGCGGGTCCGCGAGGGCGACGAGATCCTCGTGACCGAGATGGAGCACCACGCCAACCTCGTGCCCTGGCAGGAGCTCGCCCGCCGCACCGGCGCGCGACTGCGGTGGATCCCGCTCACGGACGACTTCACCCTCGACCTCACGGACCTGGGCTCCCTGCTCACCGAGCGCACCCGCGTGCTCGCGCTCGCCCACCAGTCCAACGTTCTGGGCACCGTGAACCCGATCGGGACGCTCGTCGAGGCCGCGCGGGCGGTCGGCGCGCTGACCGTGCTGGACGCCTGCCAGTCCGCCCCGCACATGCCGCTGGACGTGCGCGAGCTCGGCGCGGACTTCGTGGCCCTGTCCGGGCACAAGATGCTCGGACCGACGGGGATCGGCGTGCTGTGGGGCCGCTACGAGCACCTCGCGGCGATGCCGCCGTTCCTCACCGGCGGGTCGATGATCGAGGTCGTGCACATGGACCGCACCACCTATGCCGAGCCGCCGGCCCGCTTCGAGGCCGGCACCCCGATGATCTCGCAGGCCATCGGCCTCGCCGCGGCCGCCGACTATCTCTCCGCCCTGGGGATGGAGGCGGTGGCCGAGCACGGCGGCGCCCTCACCGACCGCGCGCTGCGGGGTCTGCGCGAGCTGCCCGGGGTGCGGATCATCGGGCCTGCCCCCGGACCGGACCGCACCGGGGCGGTGTCCTTCGCCGTCGAGGGCCGCCATCCGCATGACATCGGCCAGGTGCTCGACTCCCGCGGGATCGCGGTGCGGGTGGGCCACCACTGCGCCTGGCCCCTGCACCGCCGGTACGGGATCCCCGGCACCACCCGGGCCACGTTCTCCGTCCATACCACCGCGGAGGAGGTCGACGCCCTCGTCGACTCCGTCTCCTACGCCCTCGACTACTTCGGGAGGTTCGCGTGAGCAGCGGTCTGGATGTCCTCTACACCGACATCATCTTCGAGCACGACAAGCGCCCCCAGAACGCCGGGCTGCGCGAGCCGTTCCACGCCGAGGTCCACCACGTGAACCCGACCTGCGGCGACGAGATCACCCTGCGCCTGCGGCGGCAGCCCGGCGGCGCCGTCGAGGACATCAGCTACGAGGCGTTGGGCTGCGCCATGTCGCGGGCCTCCGCCTCGATGATGAGCGAGCTGCTCATCGGCCGCAGCCTCGCCGAGGCCGAGGAGATCACCGTCGCCTTCGAGGCCGCGATGTCCTCCCGCGGCCGCGATGCCGGGGACCCGGAGGTCCTCGGCGACGCGGTCGCGCTGCTGGGCGCCGCGAAGTTCCCGGGCCGTGTGAAGTGCGTGCTCATGGCATGGAAGGCCTATCGGGCCGCGCTCGTCGAGGCCGATGCGCTCGACGGGAGCGCCGGATGAGCCGCGCGGGCGCCGCCGGGGCCGGCCGCCGCCGCTCCTCCCGCGCGGCCGATGCCGCCGCCTCCCCGAGCCTGGGCGCGCTGGTGCGGGCCCTGCAGGACCTCTACCCCCTGCACCGCGCCGAGGACTGGGACCGGGTGGGTCTCGTGCTCGGCGTCGCGGAGGAGAAGGTCTCCCGCGTGCTGCTGGCCGTGGACCCGACCGTCGCCGTCGCGCAGGAGGCCGCCGCGCACGACCTGCTGATCACGCACCATCCGCTGCTGCTGCGCGGGGCGAGCCTGCTGCCGGCCGGCACCGGCAAGGGCGCCGTGGTCACGACGCTGCTGCGCTCGGGCACCGCCCTGTGGAGCGGGCACACCAACGTCGACCGCTCCGCGACCGGGACCGCGACGGCCCTCGCGGCCGCCCTCGACCTGACGGACCCGGAGCCGCTGGTCGCCCCCGCCGGGCCGGAGGAGGGGCTGATCGGCCTGGGCCTGCTCGGCTCCCTGGCCGAGCCCACCACCGTGGCGCAGCTCGCCCGGACCCTCGCCGGTGCCCTCCCGGCGACGGTGCAGGGCGCACGCTTCACGGGCGATGCGGAGCGCACGGTGCGCACCGTCGCCCTGTGCCCGGGCGCCGGGGACTCGCTGCTCGAACGGGTGCGGAGCACCCCGGCCGATGTCTACGTGACCTCCGACCTGCGCCATCACACCGCTCTGGAGCATCTCGAGGCCGGCGCCGACCCGGCGCAGGTCCCGGCCCTGATCGACATCCCGCACTGGGCGGCCGAGTCCCTGTGGCTGCCGATGCTGCGCGAGGAGCTGCTGAGGATCGCCGCCGAGAACGGATGGTCGCTCCAGGTGGAGATCTCCGCCCGCCGCACCGACCCGTGGACGGGCGTCGTCCCGGGCTGAGCTCCCCGCAGAGACGGAGACGGCGGCGGCACGGAGACGGCGGCGGCGCGTCGCGGCCGCCGCCGACAAGGAGCGCGGGATCAGGCGCGGTCGACGACCACGAGCGTGTCGCCCTGGATCTCGATGCCGAGCCCGCCCGGCAGCCCCTCCCGGGCCAGACCGGCGACCTCCTCGATGCTGCGGGCCCGTGCCCCGTCCTCCAGCATCAGCCCGGCCAGCAGGCCGCGGTAGCGCTTCGCGTCGTGGGAGATGACGGTGCGCCGGCCGCCCGCCTCGCGCACCGCGGAGACCTGCACCGCGCCGGGCACCGGCATCATCGTGCGGTAGGCCCCGGATCGGCAGTCGATCACCAGCTCGTCCTGCGCGGCCAGCGCCGCGCCGTGGGAGGCGAGGTGCTTGCGCCACCAGGATCCGGCCCGGCCCAGGCGCGACAGCGCCGAGGAGGCGGAGAGGCGGTAGGCGGGGATCCGGTCGGTCGCCGCGTCGACCACGCCCAGCAGCGCCGAGGTGATGAGCACCTGTCCCGCGCGGCGGGGCCGGGCGGGGCCCAGCGCGTCGTAGAGGACGCCGGAGTACACCTCGAGCGCCGGGGCGGCCGGCTCCTCGACCAGGCGCGCCATCCGATCCACGAGCTCGGGGGAGCCGGCCGGGACGCCCAGGGCCGTGGCGCCCTCGCGCCCGGCGGCGGTGCGCTGGGCCGCGCGCACCATGGTCCGCCGGTGCGGGTGCAGGGCCGGGGAGGACAGCGCGTCCAGATCCAGGGCGGGGCCGGCAGCGGGGCGGGTCTTGGTCTCGGACGGGGGCAGGACGATGATCATGCAGGCAGGTCTTTCTCAGGGGTGCAGAGGGGTAGGATCTATCAGGCCAGTCGGCCGGGCAGTCGCGTCGTCGCCTTCGGGCGGCGCCGAGGAAAGTCCGGGCTCCATCCGGCACGGTGGTGGGTAACGCCCACCCGGAGCGATCCGCGGGACAGTGCCACAGAGAGCAGACCGCCGGCCCGCGAGGGCCGGTAAGGGTGAAAGGGTGGTGTAAGAGACCACCGCGGTCCCGGTGACGGGACCGGCATGGTAAACCCCACCGGGAGCAAGGTCAGACAGGGAACGCCGAGGGTGCCGGCCCGAGTTCCCGGGTGGACCGCTGGAGGTCGTCGGCAACGGCGATCCGAGAGGGATGACTGCCGATCACAGAACCCGGCTTACAGGCCGGCTGGCCCCGCACGACGGCGGCGCAGGAGATCTCCTGCGCCGCCGTCGGCATGTCACGGGCCGGGCCCGCCGGGGACGGGCTCAGCGCTGTGCCTCCTGTGCGGCGCGCTCGGCCTTCTTCGCCTTCTTGCGGGCCTTGGCGCTCTTCTTGCCGGCCGCCCGCGCCAGGGCCGCGGCGCCGATGATCCCGGCCTCGTTGCGCAGCCCCGCCGGGACGATCGGGGTCTCCAGGTCCAGCAGCGGCAGGAACTGCTTGTGCTTCTTGGACACGCCGCCGCCGACGATGAACAGGTCGGGGGAGAACAGGAACTCCAGGTGCGCGTAGTACTCCTGGAGGCGTCCCGCCCAGGTCTCCCAGTCCAGGCCCTCGCGCTCGCGCACGGACTCGGCCATGTACTTCTCCGCGTCCGTCCCGTGCAGGAGGAGATGGCCCAGCTCGGTGTTGGGCACCAGCTCGCCGTCGATGAACATGGCGGTCCCCACGCCGGTGCCCAGGGTCGTCACGAGGACGACGCCCGGGACGTCGCGCCCCGCGCCGAACTCGACCTCGGCGATGCCGGCCGCGTCCGCGTCGTTGACCACGAAGACGTCGTGGCCGGTGCGCTCGGTCAGCAGCGCGTCCACGTCCGTGCCGATCCACGAGTCGTGGACGTTGGCGGCGGTCTTGGCGACGCCGTGCTGGATGACCGCCGGGAAGGTGACGCCCACCGGCATGTCGTCCTCGATCTCGAAGGTCGACAGCAGCTCCGCGACCGTGTCGGCCACGGCCTCGGGCAGCGAGGGCTGGGGGGTGGGGATGCGCAGGCGGTCCCCGGCGAGCTCGCCCCGGGAGAGGTTCACGGGGGCGCCCTTGATGCCGCTGCCGCCGATGTCGATACCGAATGCTGTCTTGCTCATCGATCGCTCCTAGGGACCGGCCCGCGCCGGCGAGGGGCCCGGCAGAGCGCCGGGACGGGGACGGGGGACAGTCTCTCAGATCACGCCACGGTGAGGAGCTCGTATCCGTCGGCCGTGACGAGCAGCGTGTGCTCGAACTGGGCGGTGAACGAGCGGTCCCGGGTGACGACCGTCCAGCCGTCGTCCCACATCTCCCAGGCCTGGCTGCCGAGGGTGATCATCGGCTCGACGGTGTAGGTCATGCCGGGCTCGATCACGTCGTCGAACATCGGCGCGGAGTCGTAGTGGGGGATGACCAGTCCGTTGTGGAAGCCCTCGGCCACGCCGTGCCCGGTGAAGTCCCGCACCGACTCGTAGCCGAAGCGGCCCACGAACTTCTCGATCACGCGGCCGATGACGTTGACCTGCCGCCCCGGCTTCCCGGCGCGGATCCCGCGCATCATCGCCTCCTCGGTGCGCTCGATCAGCGCGTCCACCCGCGGGTCGACCTCGCCGATGCGGAAGGTGGCGTTGCAGTCCCCGTGGACGCCGCCGAGGAACGCCGTGACGTCCACGTTGAGGATGTCGCCCTCCTGCATCACCGTGGAATCGGGGATGCCGTGGCAGACCACCTCGTTCAGGCTCGTGCAGCACGACTTGGGGAAGCCCAGGTATCCCAGCGTGGAGGGATAGGCGCCGTGGGAGACCAGCACCTCGTGCACGACGGCGTCGATCTGATCGGTGGTCACGCCGGGGCGGGCCGCCTCCCCGGCGGCGGCGAGGCCCAGGGCCGCGATGCGGGAGGCCTCCCGCACCCGGTCGATGATCTCGGGGGTCTGGACGCGGGGACCGGAGTCGGAGACCGCCTCGTCCTTGCCGACGTACTCGGGCCGCTCGATGCGGTCGGGGACGCTGCGGGCCGGGCCGATCTCTCCGGGGGTCAGCGGGGCGCGGCCTTCGGGCCGCAGCCACGGCTTCTGCTCTACAGTCATGATGTCCAGTCTCTCACCGCGACGACGGAGGGCCAGCATGTCCGAGTTCTACTACAATGTCTCCACCGGCCAGGTCGAGGAGGGGCGCCAGTCCCCGGGCACCGAGCTGATGGGTCCGTACCCCACAGCGGAGGCGGCCCGGAAGGCGCTTGAGACCGCCGCCGAGCGCAACAAGGCCTGGGACGAGGAGGACGCCGACTGGGAGGGCGAGGACTCGCCCTCCTGATCAGTCGAAGGAGTGCTCCGGCCCGGGGTACTCGCGGCCCTCGACGGCGCCGCGGTACTCGCGGGCGGCGCGCTCGAGCTCCTCGCGCAGGTGCGCGAAGCGGCGCACGAACTTCCCCTCGAAGCCGGAGAGCCCGGCCATGTCCTGCCACACCAGCACCTGGCCGTCGCAGTGCGGGCCGGCGCCGATGCCGATGGTGGGGATCGACAGCACCTCGGTGATGCGCTGCGCGAGCGAGCTCGGCACCAGCTCGAGGACGAGGGCGAAGGCGCCCGCCTCCTGCAGGGCGAGGGCATCGTCGGCGAGGCGGTCCGCGGCCTGGTGGTCGCGGCCCTGGACCCGATGGCCCGAGAGCGCGTTGACGGACTGCGGGGTGAATCCCAGGTGCCCCATCACCGGGATCCCCGCCTGCACCAGGGCGGTGACCTGCGGGACGATCTCGTGGCCGCCCTCGAGCTTGACCGCCTCCGCGCCCGCGCGCACGAGGTCCACGCCGTGCCGGATCGCGTCGGAGGGGCCGGCCTGATAGGTGCCGAAGGCGAGGTCGGCGACGATCAGCGGGCGCGTCACGGACCGGGCGACGGCCGCGGTGAACACGCGGATGTCCTCGTGGGTGGTGTGCACGGTGGAGTCGTGGCCCAGAACCGTGGTGCCTGCGGAGTCGCCGACCAGGAGGACCTCGATGCCCGCGCGCTCGAAGGCCTGCGCGGAGTACTGGTCGTAGGAGGTCAGCATCGAGAACGGGCGTCCTGCGCGCATGGCGTCCTGGAGGTGGCGGATCCGGATCTTCGCGGGGCCGGAGGCGCCGGCGCTGCTGTTCACGATGTGCTCCTGAGGGTTCTCGGACCGTTCCCCGGATCCTCCGCGCGGGGCGCGCCGAGAGGACGGGGATGGGGTGACCAGCGTATCCTCTCCGGCGAGGGCGCGAGCAGTCGCCCCATCGGCCCACCCGCACGTCCCGTTCCGGGGCCGTGCCCGATGGGGAGTTCTCCCCATCGCGCCCGCCGTCGGTGCCATGTGAGCATTGTCGGACCGTCAGCTCCGCCGGAGACATCGTGAAGGGACCATCATCATGAATTCCATCGTTCGCAGGGCCGGTCGCGGCTCGACGCTGCTCGTCGGCTCCGTCGCCCTCGCCTTCTCGCTCGCCGCCTGCGGCGGCGGGTCCGAGGACCCGGCCGAGCCCACCGCCGAGGAGACCGCTGCCGAGGAGACCACCGAGGACACCGCTGCCGAGGAGACCACCGAGGAGGCTGCGGAGGAGGCGACCGAGGAGACCACCGAGGAGGGCGCCGAGGACCCGGCCGCCGGGGGCGAGGTCACCGACGAGGATCTCACTGCCGCCAAGGAGCAGTTCGTCGCGTTCGTCGGAGCCCTGGGCGAGCAGGACGCGGCGAAGGCCTGTGGGTTCATGCTGGACCCGTCCACCGGTGAGCCCGTGAGCGATGCGAACCTCGAGACCTGCACGTCGCAGCTCGAGAGCACGGGGATGATGGACACCTTCACTCCCGAGGTCGCGAGCATGATCACCACGGACATGATCAACGCCACCGGGAATCCTGACGGGACCATCACCCTGGACATGTCGGGCTCGAAGGTGAACATGGCGAAGGCCTCCGACGGCAAGTGGTACTTCACCGTCTGACCTCAGGGTCAGCCGAATACGCGCGCGACGGATGGCAGCGATGAGCTGCCATCCGTCGCTCTGTTCGGAGGGTTCTTCCCATCGGTATCGTGGCGCATGGATGCGGCGCGGTGCAGTCACCGCAGCACGAGGAGGCGGCATGGCAGACAGCAGCATCGGCCCCAGGCGGGGGACGCACCTCGTGATCGCGGGTGCGGTGGGGGCCCTGGTGTGTCTGCTCGGTGCATGGATATGGCTGTCCGGTGGAAGTCTGACCTCTTCGCCGCGGCTTGCCGATCTCGTCTCCGACAATCCCAATCTCGGAACGCCCCTCGAGGTCACGGACACCTACTGCGCCGCGGAGATCGGGTGCGTCGAAGCGTGGTCCACCGATCTCGGGGTGTACATGGAGTTCGATTCCCGTGCTGAAGCTGAGCACTGGGGGACGATCTTCGGTGGAGACGGTGCGCAGTGGGAGCGGTTCGTCCTCGACGGACGAGGGAAGGATCTCGAGGGCGACAGGAGGATCTTCGCCGTGCAGATCCTCCTCCAGTACGACGGAATCTGATCTCCACCGAGGGGTCCGGCCAGCGGGCGGGGGACCTCCCGCGCTCCCGACAGGTCCCGTCCCTCAGCATCGTGCTGGAGCGGTCCACGCTCGGGCCGGATCCGGGGTGCATGTCCTGCAGGGGCTGCGAGAGAACGCCATGGCACGTCATCGGTGTCCGGAGGCTCTGCGTCCTGGGCTCGGGAGGTGGCGGTGAGGCAGACTGTGCCCATGGAACGCCACCACGACGATGTCATCCGCACCGTGCAGGACCGCGACGTCCGCTTCATCCGCCTCTGGTTCTGCGACGTGGTCGGGACGCTCAAATCCGTGGCGATCTCCCCGGCGGACCTCGAGACCGCGTTCACCGAGGGCATCGGGATCGACGGGTCCACGATCGAGGGCCTGACCCGCGCCTACGAGTCCGACATGCTGCTGCGGCCCGACCCCGGCACCTTCCAGACGCTGCCGTGGCGCGGCGAGGTCTCCGGCACCGCCCGCATGATGTGCGACGTGCTCACCCCGGACGGTGAGGCGGCCGCCTCGGACCCGCGGCGGGTGCTCAAGGACGTGATGGACCGCGCCGAGGCGAAGGGCCTGGAGTACTTCACGCACCCGGAGATCGAGTTCTACCTGTTCCAGGAGCAGTGGCGGGACGGGCAGCCGCTGCGGCCCATCGACAACGCCGGCTACTTCGACCACGTCCACCACGCCGGCGGGCAGGACTTCCGCCGCACGGTCATCTCCTACCTCGAGGCCATGAACATCCAGGTGGAGTACTCCCACCACGAGAACGGCCCCGGGCAGAACGAGATCGATCTGCGCTATGCGGACGCGCTGACCACCGCCGACAACATCCTCACCTTCCGGACCGTGGTCAAGGAGGTCGCCCTGTCCATGGGGCAGGTGGCCTCCTTCATGCCCAAGCCGATGTTCGACCGCCCCGGCAACGGCATGCACACCCACCTGTCGCTGTTCAGCAACGGCAAGAACGTCTTCCATGAACCGGGCGCGGAGTTCGGGCTCTCCCGCACCGCCCGCCAGTTCATCGCCGGGCTGCTGCGCCATGCGAGCGAGTACGCGGTGCTCACCAACCAGTTCGTGAACTCGTACAAGCGGCTGTGGGGCGCGCAGGAGGCGCCGAGCTTCATCTGCTGGGGCCACAACAACCGCTCCGCGCTCGTGCGCGTGCCCTTCCACAAGCCCACCAAGGGCACCAGCTCCCGCGTCGAGTTCCGGGGCCTGGACTCCGCCGCCAACCCGTACCTGGCCTTCGCCGCTCTGCTCGGCGCGGGCATGAAGGGCATCGAGGAGGAGTACGAGCTGCCCGAGGGGGCGGAGGACACCGTCTGGCAGCTCACCGACCGCGAGCGCCGCGCGCTGGGCATCGACCCGCTGCCCACCGACCTGTACCGCGCCCTGGAGGCCTTCGAGGAGTCCGAGCTGATGGCCGAGATCCTCGGGGAGCAGGTCTTCGAGCACATCCTGCGCAACAAGCACGACGAGTGGCACACCTACCGCTCCCAGGTCACGGGAGTGGAGCTCGAGACCACCTTCGGCAGGATCTGAGCCGTGCCCGTCCCCTCCCGCGCCGAGCTCGTCCGGCTCGGCTTCGCCCGCGCCGATCGGGCCGAGCGCTTCCTCGCCGATCCGCTGCTCTCGCCGATGTCCCGCGAGCTGATCGAGGCCATCGCCGCCTCCGCCGACCCGGACGAGGCGACCATCGGCCTGCTGCGACTGATGGAGTCGATGGATCGGGCCGGCCTGCGGGAGCAGGGCCGCGCGATCCTCGCCGGGGAGTCTGGCCGGGACCTCGTGCGGGTGCTCGGGGCCAGCGTCGCCCTCGGCGACCACCTCACCCGCCACCCCGAGACGCTGTCCGCGCTGCTGGGCGGGCAGGACGAGCCGCTGGCCTCCGCGGAGGCCTATCGGACCCGGATCCTCGAGGCGGTCGGCGCCGATCCCGGTTCGGCGATCCCGGTGGCCTCCGGCACCGGGGACGAGCTGCGCATCGCCTACTTCACGAGCCTCGCCGGGATCGCCCTGGCCGATCTCACCGCCGCGGATCCCGTCGCGCTGCAGGTGCGCGTCTCCCAGGCCCTCGCGGATCTCGCGGCGGCCGCCCTCGAGGGCGCCCTGGCCCTGGCCCGCGCCCTCACCGAGGACCATGAGCAGGTGCTGCTGTCCATCCTGGCGATGGGCAAGACGGGCGCCCGGGAGCTCAACTACATCTCCGACGTCGACGTGCTGTACGTCGTCGCCCCGGCCGGGGGCGCGGAGGTCTCGGGGGAGACGCTCACCGCCGTGGGCGGGGCCCTGGCCCGGCATGTGGCCCGGGTGTGCTCCGAGCGGACCGCCGAGGGCTCGCTGTGGCAGGTCGACGCCAACCTCCGGCCCGAGGGCAAGGACGGCGAGCTGGTGCGGACCATCGACTCCTACCGCCGCTACTACGAGCGCTGGGCGGACTCATGGGAGTTCCAGGCGCTGCTGAAGGCCCGCCCCGTCGCCGGCGACCCCGGCCTCGGCGCCGCGTTCGTGGACCTCGTCCAGCCGATGGTGTGGCAGGCCTCCACCCGCGAGGGCTTCGTGGACGACACCCGCGCCATGCGCCGGCGGGTGGTGGACCTCATCCCGCATGCGGAGACCGAGCGCAACGTCAAGCTGGGCCCCGGCGGCCTGCGCGACGTCGAGTTCACGGTCCAGCTGCTGCAGATGGTCCACGGCCGCGGCGACGAGACCCTGCGCACCCGCGGCACCCTCGAGGCGCTCTCCCTGCTGCGCGACGGCGGCTACGTCTCGCGCGCGCAGGCCGACGAGATGGACGAGGCGTACCGCTTCCTGCGCGTGGTCGAGCACCGCATCCAGCTGCATCGTCTGCGCCGCAGCCAGGTCATCCCCGACGCGCCGGCGGACCTACGCCGCCTGGCACGGACCGTCGGCCTGGGCACGGAGGACTTCGCCCGCCGCATCGGCTCGGTGCGCCGCCGGGGCCGCCCGCTGCACGAGGAGATCTTCTACCGCCCCCTGCTGCAGACCGCGGCCGGGCTCAGCGACGGGGAGGTCCGCCTCACCCCGGCCTCCGCCCAGGCGCGGCTCGCGGCCATCGGCTACCGCGACCCCGTCAGGGCGACCCGGCACATCGCCGCCCTCACCGGCGGCGTCTCCCGCTCCGCGGCGATCCAGCGGCAGCTGCTGCCGGCGCTGCTGGAATGGTTCGCCGACGGCATCGACCCGGACATGGGGCTGCTGGCCTTCCGCCGCCTCAGCGAGGAGGCCGGGTCCACGCACTGGTTCCTCGGCATGCTGCGCGACAGCGGCGTGGCGGCCAAGCGCCTGACCCGGGTGCTCAGCTCCTCCCGGTACGTCGGGGACCAGCTGGTGGCGATGCCGTACGCGACGCGCTGGCTCAGCCGCGACGAGGAGCTGCGGCCGCTGCGCGCCGCCGAGCTGGGGGAGGAGCTCACCGCCTCCATGCGCCGGGCCTCCAGCGTCGCCGATGCGGTCACCGTCGTGCGCGACGTGCGCCGTCGCGAGATCACGCGCATCGCGCTGTCGCGCCTGTCCGAGCGCATCGGCCCGATCGAGGTGGGCGGGGCGCTGAGCGATCTCGCCGACGCCGAGCTCGCCGCCGCCCTGGACCTGGCCATGACCGAGGAGAACGCCCGGGGGATCCGCATGGCGGTGATCGCCCTGGGCAGCTTCGGCGCCCGGGAGATGGGCTACGCCTCCGATGCGGACGTGCAGTTCGTCGTCGAGGACGCGGGCGCCGGCGAGGACGCCGTGTCCCAGGGGATCCGTGTCGCCACCGCCGTCCAGAAGATCCTCAACGCCCCCAGCGCGGGGATGGACATGAAGGTCAGCGCGGATCTGCGGCCCGAGGGGCGGGCCGGGGCGCTGGCGCGGTCCGCCGACTCCTGGGAGGGGTACTACCGCCGCCACGCCGAGCACTGGGAGCTGCAGGCGCTGCTGCGGGCCCGGGTCTGCGCCGGCGACGCGGACCTCGCCGCGCGCCTCGAGGAGAGCCTGGACGCCCTGCGCTACCCGGCCGAGGGCCTCACCCCGGCGCGGGAACGGGACCTGTCCCGGATGAAGGCACGGATCGAGTCCGAGCGCCTTCCCCGCGGGGTCACCCCCGAACGGCACCTCAAGCTGGGGCGCGGCGCGATGACCGATGTCGAGTGGGTCGTCCAGAAGCTCCAGCTCGCGCACGCCGGCGCGGATCCGTCCCTGCGGATCGTCGGCACGCTGCCGGCCCTGGACGCCCTCGCGGCGGCGGGGATCCTGCCCGCCGACGAGGCGGAGGAGCTGGCCGAGGCCTGGCTGCTGGCCTGGCGGCTGCGCCGGGCGCTGTTCCTGTGGAAGGGGCGCGAGACCGATGCGCTGCCGGCCGACCGCACCGACCGCCGCGCCCTGGCCCTGCTGGTCGAGGGGTCCGATGCCAGCGCCCGCTCCCTCGAGGAGCACTATCTGCGCGTCACCCGCCGAGCCCGCGCGATCGCGGAACGGGAGATCTTCGGCGAGGTGATGCATCGGCTGCCCGGGGAGACCCATCCGTGAGACGCCACCCACCCCCGCGTCCCTGCCGTGCATCGGCCCGGGCACTGCGTAGGCTGGGATCACCATGACCTCTCCGAGACTGAGCATCGACACCCCGCGCGGCCGCATGTACGCGCTCGAGCCGGGCGGTGCACCGCTGTACCCCTCCATCACCACCGTCGCCGGGATGCGGGCCAAGGACCACCTGCAGGGCTGGTACGCCACCATGGCGTCGAAGCGTGCGCTGGAGATGTTCGACTACCTGCGGCGCAACCCCGATCGGGCGAGCGAGGAGATCCGTCGCGTGACTTCCTCCAAGTGGGGCACGCAGAAGAAGATCGCCGCCGCCGCGGAGGACTACACCCGCCGCGCCTCCGACTTCGGCACCTACGTCCATGCCCTCTGCGAGGACTGGGAGCGCAGCGGCTCCCGGCCCTCCCGCCAGGACATGTCCGACAAGGCCGCCCAGCTCCGCGCCGATGCCGGCGCCCTCGCCCAGGAGCGCAGCCTGGAGGACCTGCTGGCCCGCGCCGACCAGCGCCTGGACGGCTTCGGCTCCTTCCTCGAGGACTTCCAGCCGGAGTTCGTCGAGGTCGAGCAGACCGTGGTCAACCACGAGGTCGGCTACGCCGGCACCACCGACGCGATCGTGAAGATCGGCAACTCCCTGCTCAGCGCCGACATCAAGACCTCCAAGAAGGTCCGCGGGGACTACGCGCTGCAGGGCGTCGCCGTGGTCAACGCCGAGCAGCTGCTGGACGACGACGGCACCGTGCGCCCCATGCCGGACCTGGTGGGGGCGTGCGTGATCCACCTGCCCGAGGCCGGCGGCTACAGCGTCGTCCCCCTGCGCACCGGCGACGCGGAGTTCGCCGTCTTCCGCGCCCTGAAGCAGGCCTGGCTGTTCGAGGCCGAGGAGTGCATCAGCGCCCCCAGCACCACCCCGCAGCAGCTGCTGCTGAGCCTGCTGCGTGCCAAGGGCGGCCTGGACGCCCTGGGATCCCTCGCAGCGCCGAGCGGACGATCGGCCTCGCCCGACCGGACCGCAGCGCCGCTCGAGGAGGTCGCGCCGCTCGGCGACCAGCCCGCCTCCGGCCCGGCGCCGCTCTCGCCGCAGGAGATCCCGGCCGGCGCCGCGCAGCCCGCGGCGGCGCCCGATGGCGCGGCCCCGGCGGCCGAGGGCGCCGCGACAGCCCCCGGCCCTGATCTCTCCCGCGCTGCCGATCCGGCACCCCGGGACACCTCAGCGCTCCAGCCGCGCTTCTGACGGCCCGCATCGGCTCCCGCGTCCGCGATCCGGAGGCGGGATCGATGCGGCGCGCCGGCAGGAGCGCTGACCCCGCGACGGACCCGGGCCCTGACGCCGAACCGCCCGACCCGTGCGCAGCGATGCTGCGACGGATCGGGCGGCAGGGGATCCCGGGGGAGTCAGCTCACAGGTCGTAGTAGAGCTCGAACTCGTAGGGGTGCGGGCGGAACCGGAACGGGTCCACCTCGTGGGTGCGCTTGTAGTCGATCCACGTGCTGATCAGGTCCTCGGGGAAGACATCGCCCTCGGTGAGGAACTCGTGATCCGCCTCGAGCGCGTCCAGCGCCTCCTCGAGGGAGGAGGGCAGCTGCTTGATCTGCGCGTGCTCCTCCGGGGGCAGCTCGTAGAGGTCCTTGTCGATCGGCTCCGGCGGCTCGATGCGGTTGCGGATGCCGTCGATGCCGGCCATGAGCTGCGCGGCGAAGGACAGGTACGGGTTCGCCGACGGGTCGGGAGCGCGGAACTCGATGCGCTTGGCCTTGGCCGAGGTGCCCGTGACGGGGATGCGGATGCAGGCGGAGCGGTTGCGCGCCGAGTACACCATGTTCACGGGGGCCTCGAAGCCGGGCACCAGGCGCTTGAAGGAGTTCACCGTCGGGTTGGTGAACGCCACCAGGGCCGAGGCGTGCTCGATGATGCCGCCGATGTACCAGCGGGCGATGTCCGAGAGACCGCCGTAGCCGCGCTCGTCGTAGAAGAGCGGCTCGCCGTCCTTCCACAGGGACTGGTGGGTGTGCATGCCCGAGCCGTTGTCGCCGAAGAGGGGCTTGGGCATGAACGTCACGGTCTTGCCGGCGTTCCACACCGCGTTCTTCACGACGTACTTGAACTTCATGACGTCGTCCGCCGCCTGCAGCAGCGTGTTGAAGCGGTAGTTGATCTCCTGCTGGCCGGCGGTGCCCACCTCGTGGTGCGCACGCTCGACCTCGAGGCCGACCTCGGACAGCACGGCGCAGATGTCGTCGCGCAGATCCGCCATCTGGTCGTTGGGGGAGGTCGGGAAGTAGCCGCCCTTGACGCGCGTCTTGTAGCCCTGGTTCCCGCCGAACTCGGACTCGTCGCGGCCCGAGTTCCAGATCGCCTCGTCGGAGTCGATCTGGAAGAAGGAGCCGTTGATGTCCGTCTTGTAGCGGATGTCGTCGAAGATGTAGAACTCGGCCTCGGCGGCGAAGTTCGCGGTGTCGGCGATGCCGGTGGAGCGCAGGTACTCCTCGGCCTTGGCGGCCACGGTGCGCGGGTCGCGGGAGTACGGCTCGTCGGTGAACGGATCGACGATCGAGAAGTTGATGACCAGGGTCTTCCGCTCGCGGAAGGGATCGAGGTACGCGGTCTCGAGGTCCGGGATCAGCTTCATGTCCGACTCGTGGATCGCCTGGAATCCACGGATCGAGGAGCCGTCGAACAGCTGACCGGTGGCGATGGCCTCCTCGTCGAAGCTGGCGGCGGGGACGTTGAAGTGCTGCATCACTCCGGGAAGGTCGCAGAAGCGGATGTCGACGAACTCGACGTCCTCCTCCTGCACGTACTTCACGAGCTCACTGGGATTGCTGAACACGTATCCTCCATCTGGGCGCCGCCGGATGCGGCGCTCTGTCGGGTGTACCCGTCGGCCGGGCCGAGCCCCCGGCAGCCCGAGCGGAGCACCGCCGGGCGCCCGTCGGGACGGGGCTCGATGCCGGACAGTCTAGGTGCGGTGGGGCCGCCGCGCCGCGCACATCGCCAGGACGGACGCCGCGGCTCCCAGCGCGCGGCCCTACGCTGTGCCGGTGATGGAACGCAAGGATCTCGCCTCCTGGCTGGAGGGCGCGCCGCAGGACGCCGACTACGTCCGCGGATCGGCCCTCGGCCTCCCGCCCGACGGCCCCGGATCGGTGGCGCCGTTCGGCTGCCGCGTCGTGACGCTGCTGATCGACTGGGCTGTGAGCTCGGGGGTCAGTGCGCTGGTGTTCTCCTACGACCCTCTGGCGACGTTGTCCCTGTTCGCAGCCATGAACCTGGTGATGCTGACGCTCTGGGGCGCGACCCCGGGACAGCTCCTGATGGGCCTGCGCACCCAGCCCGTCGCGCGCCGCACCCCGATGCTCCTGCGGGCGGTCCTGCGCACCGCCGTGATGCTCCTCGTCCTGCCGGCCGCGATCTGGAACCGCGACCGCCAGCCCCTGCATGACGTCATCGCCGGGACCGCCGTCGTGCGGTCCTGATCACGCTGGGACGGAATGTCACGATCAGGTTACGAATGTAACGGTGAGGTCACGATGCCGTGATCGCAGGGTTCTCGGGTGTGGACTGGAGGGCCCCGGGCGCGACCCCGGACAGAGGAACGCCCCCGGACCGGCCGAAGGATCGGCGGGTCCGGGGGCGTCCGCGATGCGGGGCGTGCCCGTAGGGGGGGGTGGGCCGGGTCAGCGGCCGCGCAGCGCCTTGTGGTTGGGGCGCGCTCGCATCGGGTCCACGCCCTTGGGCACGGACTGGCGCAGCGAGCGCTTGAGCGCGGCCAGGCGACGGGAGACCTCGGCGGACTCGTCGCGGGTGAGGACCTTCTTCATCCGCGTCATGTGGGAGGGCAGCTTGTGCAGCGGGACCTCTCCCTCTCCGTCGCCGACGATGATCTGGTGCACCGGCACGTTCTCGTGGTTGAGGACGCGCCGCACGCTGCGACGCTCCTTCTCCAGGAGCTTGAGCGAGACGTTCGAGCCGTTCTCCGCGATCAGGGCGATGCCGGCGCGGCCGGAGGCGCGGAAGATCATCGTCTGGGTGCGGGGGTCCAGCTGCACCGGCTCGTCCTCCACGTTCCAGCCGCGGCGGATCGACTGCAGGGCCGCGAGCGAGGCGCCCTGCTGGCCGCGGATGCGGTTGAAGGCCGCGGCCTCCGCCTTGCGGGCGAGGATGAACATCGCCGCGAGCAGACCGAACGCCAGGCCCAGGAAGATGCCGTACCAGGGGCTGTTCAGGATCAACCAGCTCAGCAGGATCGCCACCACGAGGGAGGCCACCAGGGCGAGCACCATGTACGGCACCAGCGTGCGGTCGACCTTCCGGGTCATGTCGAAGACCTGGAGCATCTGCTTGAAGCGGCCGGGCTGCTTGGGCTTCTTCGCGTCGGCCGCGGGCGAGTCGTTCTTCTTTCGTGCCATCGTCTGCTTTCGGGGCGTCAGCCGACACGGGCCGCGTGACGGGCGACGACGCTCGCGGCCTCCTGTCGGGCGGGGGTGTTCTGGTCGAGGTGGCGCAGGTTCTCCGGGATCTCGCGCCCCAGCTTCTTCATCGCCTGGGCCCACAGGCGGCCCGCGCGGTACGAGGAGCGGACCATGGGGCCGGCCATGACGGCCAGGAAGCCCATCTCCTCGGCGGCCGTGGACAGGTCCAGGAACTCCTGGGGCTTGACCCAGCGGTCGATCGGGTGGTGCAGCTTCGAGGGCCGCAGGTACTGGGTGATGGTGATGATGTCGCAGCCCGCGTCCCGCAGGGCCTGCAGCGAGTCGAGGATCTCCTCGCTGGTCTCGCCCATCCCCAGGATGAGGTTCGACTTGGTGATCATGCCGGCGTCCTTGCCGAGGCGGATCACGTCGAGGCTGCGGTCGTAGCGGAACGCCGGCCGGATCTGCTTGAAGATCCGCGGGACGGTCTCGAGGTTGTGGGCGAACACCTCCGGCTGCGAGGCGAAGACCTGCTCGAGGGCCTCGGCGCTGCCCTTGATGTCATCGATCAGCAGCTCGACGCCGGTGCCGGGGTTCATGGCGTGGATCTGCTGGCACGTCTGCGCGAACAGACCCGCCGCGCCGTCGGGGAGGTCGTCGCGGGCCACGCCCGTGATCGTCGAGTAGCGCAGGCCCATCTCCTGGACGGACCTGGCCACCTTGAACGGCTCCATCGGATCGATGGCCAGCGGCTTGCCGGTGGCGATGTCGCAGAAGTCGCAGCGCCGGGTGCAGGTGTCCCCGCCGATGAGGAAGGTGGCCTCGCGGTCCTCCCAGCATTCGAAGATGTTCGGACAGCCGGCCTCCTCGCACACCGTGTGCAGGCCCTGGCCGTGCACCCGCTGCTTCATCGCGGAGTATTCCGGGCCCATCACGGCGCGGGTCTTGATCCACTCGGGCTTGCGTTCGATGGGGGTCTGCGCGTTGCGCGCCTCCACCCGGAGCATGCGGCGTCCCTCGGGAGCGATGGTCACGCTCGTGCCTCCTCGCGGTCGGGTATGCCGGCCAGTCTATCGGCCCTGCGGCAGGGCCGGTGTGTCACAGCGGGCGGGGCCGCGTGCGGTTGGCCACGAGCTCGCGCAGGTGCTCCTCCGCCGCGTCGATCACGTCGGCCACGGCCACCCGATGGCCCGCCTGCTCGGTCAGGGTGGTGACCTCGGCGTCCTCGATACCGCACGGGATCACGTTGCGGGCCCAGGACAGATCGTTGTCGCAGTTCAGCGCGAAGCCGTGCATCGTGGCGCGCTTGGAGACGCGCATGCCGATGGCCGCGACCTTCCGGTCCGGCATCCCCTCGCGCACGACCCACACTCCGCTGCGTCCCTCGACGGGCTCGGTCCGCACGCCCGCGCTCGCGCACACCGCGATCAGGGCGTGCTCGAGAGCGCGCACGAAGCCCACCACGTCGATCGGCACGGGCAGGGGGACGATGGGGTACCCCACCAGCTGCTGGGGGCCGTGCCAGGTGATCTTCCCGCCGCGGTCGATGTCCACCACCGGGGCGCCGTCGCGCGGGCGCTCCCGCTCCGCGGTGAGCTTGCCCGCCGTGTAGACGGGCTGGTGCTCCAGGAGGAGCAGCGTGGGAGGCCGGGTCCCGGCGACGACCTCCGCATGGATCTCGCGCTGGATCTCCCAGGCGCGCCGGTACTCGACGGGACCGGGGGGCAGGCCGAAGTCCTCATGCGCGTCGCCCCCGGGGAGGGGTTCGCCGAAGCCGAGCCGAATCACGTCCAACATCCCGCCGAGGATACTCCCACCTGCACGTTGTGGATGAACCGAGTCCACGCCGGAGCCTGTGATGTTCACTGGCCCCATGGACGAGGGCATGGGCGAGGCCAGGGACCGAGACGCGGGTGAGGACGCGGCGGAGGGCGCGCGCCTGCGGGTGGTGGATCCGCTCGCGGCGGCGATGGCCCGCGGCCGTCGCATCCGGTACGAGGACGGGGACCGGTGCGAGTCCCTGCTGCGGGCGGGCGGCGGGGCAGGGATCTGCCTCGAGGTCAGCGCCCGCAGCGCGGCCGGTCGCGAGACCCTGCGGCAGGAGGCGGAGGTGCTCGCCCTGCTGGCGGAGCGGCGGGTGCGGGCCGCGCCGCGGCTGATCGACGTGCAGGCCGACGGGTACCTGCGCGAGACCGGTCGGCCGCTGTGCGGCGGCTCGGGCCGCAGGATCGACCGTGACGGCGCCCCGGCGCCGGAGGAGCGCGCCGCCCGGGCACGGGCGCGGGAGGACATGGACGCGCTGCTCGAGGCGCTCCACGAGGTCGGTCACGTGCTGGGCCTGGAGGGAGCCGCCGGGCTCGCGGCCCGCGGCGACGGGAGCGTGCTCGTGGACGATCTCCGCGGGCTGCGCCGGAGCGCGGCGATCGCGGATCGGCTGGCCGACCAGCGCTGGCTGGATTCCGTGCTCGATGACCAGGGACGCACGCTGCGACGGCGCATCGACGAGGCGGCCCCTGCCGTCGCCCCCGAGTCGCCGGGCGGTCCCGCCGCGGACAGCTCGCCCTGGCTGCAGGAGGCCCGATCCGCAGCGCGGCCGCGGGCTGCGGAGGCGCCGGCGTCGGCTGCGGTCCCCGGCGGGCGAGCGGACGGGCGGAGCGCGCTGCCCGACGGGCGGCGCCGGGGCGCTCGTAACGGCGTGCGCCGCCGCGGCGGGCGGGGTCGCGGCGGGCGGCGTCGTGTCGCGGCGATCCTCGCCGGGGCGGGCGCGCTCGTCGCCTTCCTCGTGCCGGCGCTGGTCCTGCTCGGCGCTCCGCCGGGAGGCACGGACCCGGGGACGCAGGGGCAGCCGCCGGCCGCCTCGGTCGACGTGCCGGCACCGGACGCGGCACCGTCCGAGGCCGACGGGCCCTCGGCCGCCGCAGCGCCGTCCGAGGCCGCCGTCCCCGTCCCCTCCCTCGAGGACCCGCGCAGCGTGCTGACCGGGCTGGCGCAGCAGCGGCACGACTATGTGCTGGGCGTCGAGGACGACTCCGCGGCGGCCCCCGGGAGCCCGGCGGAAGCGGAGGACGAGGAGGTCCGCGAGGGCTATCGCGGCTCCAGCGTCCAGGGCTGGAGGACGGTGATCCACGGGGCGAGCGTCCGGAGCGAGGACCCGGACACCGGGACCGTCGTGCTGGAGGCCACGATCGAGGAGAGCGCCCACACCGTGCTCGGCGCGGACGGCGCCCGGCGGGACGTCCCCGGCAGCGGGATCGTGCCCGTGCGGGTCGAGCTCCAGCCCGTGCACGGCGCGTGGCGCATCCGTGAGGTCACCCCGCTCTGACGCGCCGGGCAGGACGCAGGGCCCGCACCCCGGACGGGGGTGCGGGCCCTGCGATGCTCCCGGCTCAGGGACGCCGAGCCGCGGCGGAGCAGATCACAGACCGAGGTCGGCTTGGAAGCTGCCCTCCTCCAGACGCTTCTTCATGAAGGTGAGGAAGCGGGCGGCGTCGCCGCCGTCGACCAGGCGGTGGTCGTAGGAGAGGAACAGGTACATCATCGACCGGATCGCGATGACCTCGTCCCCGTCCGGGGTCGTGATGACCGCCGGGCGCTTGACGATGGTGCCGCAGCCGAGGATGCCCACCTGGGGGTTGGGCACGATCGGCGTGTCGAACAGGGCCCCGCCCGAGCCGGTGTTCGTGATGGTGAACGTCGCGCCCTGCAGATCGTCCGGGCCCAGCTTGTTGCCCTTGGCCTTGGCGCCCAGCTCGCCGATCTGACGGGCCAGTCCCGCGAGGTTCAGGTCGCCGGCGTTCTTGATCACCGGCACGACCAGGCCGCGCTCGGTGTCCGCCGCCATGCCGATGTTCTCGGAGCCGTGGTACTTGACCACGTCGCCGGCGATCTCGGCGTTGAGCTTCGGGAAGGTCTTCAGCGCCTCGACGGCCGCCTGCATGATGAACGGCAGGAACGTCAGCTTGGCACCCTCGCGCTGGGCGAAGGAGTCCTTGGCCTTGCTGCGCAGCTTGGCGATCGCGGTCATGTCGACCTCGACGGCCGTGGTGAGCTGCGCCTGCGTGTGCAGCGACTCGATCATGCGGCTGGCGACGATCTTGCGCAGGCGGGACATCTTCTCCTCGGTGCCCCGCAGCGGGGAGACCTCGACCTTCGTCGGGGCGGCGGAGGCCGCCGCAGGGGCCGCGGCAGGAGCCGGAGCCGCCTCGGCGGCCTTCTTGGCGTCGATCGCGGCCTGCACGTCCTGCTTGCGGATCCGGTTGCCCAGTCCGGTCCCCTTCACGGAGGACAGGTCGATGCCGTTGTCCGCGGCGAGCTTGCGCACCAGCGGCGTCACGTAGCCCGACCCGGAATCGGATCCCGAGACCGCCTCGGAGGCCTGCGCGGCAGGAGCAGGGGCCGGTGCGGCCTTCTCCTCGGCCGGGGCCTTCTCCGGGGCCGGAGCCTTCTCCTCGGCGGGGGCCTCGGCGGCGGGGGCCTTCTCCTCCGCGGCGGGGGCCTTCTCCTCGGCCGGAGCCTCCTTCTCGGGGGCGGGGGCATCGGCCGGGGCCTCAGCGGCCGCGCCCGAGGAGTCGCCGATCACGGCCACGACGGCGCCGACCTCGGCGTCCTCGTCCTCCTGGACCTTGATCTCCAGCAGGGTGCCGGCGACCGGGGAGGGGATCTCGGTGTCGACCTTGTCGGTGGAGACCTCGAGCAGGGGCTCGTCGACCTCGACGCTCTCGCCGACGGCCTTGAGCCAGCGGGTGACGGTGCCCTCGGTGACGGACTCGCCGAGAGCCGGCATGGTCACATCGGTGCCCGAACCGCCGGAGGCGGGAGCGGACTCCGGGGCGGGAGCGGGAGCCTCGTCGGAGGCGGCGGAGGGAGCGACCTCCTCGGTCTCCTCCGAGCCGGTCTCCTCGGCGGCCTGCGCCGGGGTGGGCTCCTCGGCCTCGGCCTCGGCGGCAGGGGCCGCGGAGCCCTCGGAGTCGGAGCCCGAGCCGTCGCCGATGACGACGAGGTCGGCGCCGACCTCGGCGTCCTCGTCCTCCTCGACCAGGATCTTCTCGATGACGCCCGCCACCGGGGAGGGGATCTCGGTGTCGACCTTGTCGGTGGAGACCTCGAGCAGGGGCTCGTCGACCTCGATGGTGTCGCCCACGGACTTCAGCCAGCGCGTGACGGTGCCCTCGGTGACGGACTCGCCGAGAGCCGGCATCTTCACGGTTTCGGACATGGTGTTCTCCTTTGTGGGGGCGTCTCAGGCGTGGGCGTGCAGCGGCTTGCCGGCGAGGGCGAGGGCGGCCTCGCCGATGGCCTCGTTCTGCGTCGGGTGGGCGTGGACGAGGGAGGCGACGTCCTCGGGGTAGGCCTCCCAGTTCACGATGAGCTGCGCCTCGCCGATCTGCTCGGCGAGGTTGCGGCCGATCATGTGCACGCCGACGATCGGGCCGTTCTTCTCGCGGACCAGCTTGATGAAGCCGGTGGTGCCGAGGATCTGGGACTTGCCGTTGCCGCCGAGGTTGTACTCGTAGGTCTCGACGCCGTCCTCCCCGAACTGCTCCTTGGCCTGCTTCTCGGTGATGCCGACGGAGCCGAGCTGCGGGTCGCAGTAGGTCACGCGCGGGATGCCGGACTCGACGATCGGGGCGGGGTCCTGCCCGGCGATCCGCTCGGCGACGAGGATGCCCTGCTGGAAGCCGCGGTGGGCGAGCTGCAGGCCCGGGACGATGTCGCCGACGGCGTAGATGCCGGGGACGTTCGTCTCGAGGGTGTTCTTGTCCGCGAGCACGAAGCCGCGGTCCATCGTGATGCCCTGCTCCTCGTAGCCCAGGCCCGCCGTCGCCGGGCCGCGGCCCACGGCCACCAGCAGGTAGTCGCCCTCGAAGGTGGTGCCGTCCACCAGGGTCACGGTGACGCCGGTGTCGGTCTGCACGGCCTTCTCGAAGAAGGTGCCCAGGGAGAACTTGATGCCGCGCTTCTTGAAGGAGCGCTCGAGGGCCTTGGAGAGGGACTCGTCCTCGTTGGCGGCCAGGTGGGGCAGGCCCTCGACGATGGTCACGGACTCCGCGCCGAAGGACTTCCACACCGAGGCGAACTCGACGCCGATCACGCCGCCGCCCAGGATGATCGGGTTCTTGGGGACCTCGGGCAGCTGCAGCGCGGCCTCGGAGTCGAGGATGCGCCCGCCCAGCTCGAGGCCGGGGAGCGTCTTGGAGTAGGAGCCGGAGGCGAGCACGACGTTCTTGCCGGTCAGCTCGCGCACGCCCTCGGAGGTCTCGACGCTGACCGTGTTCTTGCCGGTCAGGCGGCCGAAGCCCTCGACGTACTCGACCTTGCGGGACTTCACCAGGCCCTGGAGGCCCTTGTAGAGCCGCCCGATGATCTTGTCCTTGAACTCGAGCGTGGTGGCGATGTCGATGCCCTCGAGGGACATCTTCACGCCCATCTCCGCGCCCTCGGCGGCGGAGTCGGCGACCTCGCCGACGTGCAGCAGGGCCTTGGTGGGCACGCAGCCGCGGTGCAGGCAGGTGCCGCCGAGCTTGTCCTTCTCCACGAGGGCGATCTTCAGGCCGAGCTGGGCGCCGCGCAGCGCTGCGGCGTAGCCACCGCTGCCACCTCCCAGGATCACGACGTCGTACGACTGGTCAGTGGATGTATCCGCCACCTTGTGAGCTCCCTCGGAATATCGGTGAAGGCGCGGGACGCTCTGTGGAGCCGTCTTCGCGCACGCTACGCGCTCCATGCTAGGCCACCGCGAGCCCCGGCGAGGGCAGGTCCGCGGGGCCGACGCCGGGAATGTGAGAGCCCCGACCCCGCGCGGCGGCGGGGTCGGGGCTCAGGGGACCTGTGCAGGTCGCAGCCGGGAGCGCGGCTCAGGCGGCGCGGTCCTCGATCACCTGCAGGACGGTGCGCACGCTCATCCCCGTGGCGCCCTTGCCGGTGTACCCGGCGGGCGAGGAGGAGAAGGCGGGCCCGGCGATGTCCAGATGGGCCCACTCGGCCTCGCCCACGAACTCCTGCAGGAAGATCCCGGCGGTGAGGGCGCCGCCCCACCGCTCGCCGATGTTGCGCAGATCCGCGACCCGGCCGGTGAGGTCCGCCCGCAGCTCCTCGGGGAAGGGCAGCGGCCAGAACGGCTCGCCCGTGCGCCGGGCGGCCTCGACGACCGCCGCGCGGGCGCCCTCGGTGCCGAGGACCCCGGCGGTGCGCTTGCCGAGGGCGACCATGGCCGCTCCGGTGAGGGTGGCGACGTCCATCACGAGGTCGGGCTGCTCGGCCACGGCGTCCACGAGCGCGTCGGCCATGACCATCCGGCCCTCGGCGTCGGTGTTGAGCACCTCCACGGTCATGCCGTTGCGCATGGTCACCACGTCGCCGGGGCGCTGGGCGCCGCCGCCGGGCATGTTCTCCGCGATCGCGAGGAAGGTGGTGACGCGCACCGGCAGCTCCAGGCGCGCGGCGGCGACCGTCGCCGAGAGCACGGTGGCGGCGCCGGTCATGTCCGAGGTCATCTCGTCCATCCCGGCGGCGGGCTTGATGGAGATGCCGCCGGTGTCGAAGGTGATGCCCTTGCCCACGAGCGCCACGTGCTGGGCGGCGCCGGCGGGGGCGTAGTCCAGCCGCACCAGGCGCGGCGGGCGGGCGGAGCCCTGGCCGACGCCCACGATGCCGCCGTAGCCGCCCTCGGCCAGCTGGGTCTCGTCCAGCACCGTGATCTCGATGGGCAGATCGGCCACGAGCTCGGCGGTCCGGGCGGCGAAGCTCTCCGGGTAGAGCAGGTTCGGGGGCGTGTTCACCAGGTCGCGGGTGATCTCCACGGCATGGGCGAGGACATCGGCCCGGGAGATCGCCGCCTCGACGTCCTCGGGCGCGGCATCGCCGGCGACGACCTCGATCGCCGACAGGGCGGGCTTGGGGGAGGAGGACTCGGACTTGTGGGCGACGAAGGCGTAGGCGCCCAGCGCCGCGCCCTCGATCGCCGCGGCCAGAGCGGCCGCATCGGCGCCCGGGGCGGCGATCGCCGCGGTGGCGACCCCG
The DNA here is from genome assembly GCF_000576425.1 of Brachybacterium phenoliresistens. Taxonomy (GTDB): domain Bacteria; phylum Actinomycetota; class Actinomycetes; order Actinomycetales; family Dermabacteraceae; genus Brachybacterium; species Brachybacterium phenoliresistens. The sequence continues at coordinate 328,709 of NZ_KK069988.1, forward strand.
GCGAGGCTGCGGGTGGCGGCGCCGTATGCGCGGCGCAGCTCCTCCGCGGAGGCATCGTCGAAGGAGCCGGCACCGATGCCCACCAGCAGGATGCTGCCGGCGGCGAAGCCGCTGAGGGCCGGCAGGCGGTGCAGCTGCTCGCGGGCTCCGGTGGCCCCCACGCTGACGGCGGCGGCGCTCAGCTCGGCGGAGCCGGGGACGGAGGCGTCGGCGCCCTCGGCGCCGGTGAGGACGGGGAGGACGAGCACATCGGCAGTGACGTCCCCCACGGGCTGGGAGGTGACGGAGATTGTCGGCATTCCTCTATCGTAGGGGAGTCGCCCGGCGCTCCTGCCGGGCCCGCCCGGAGACCGGCATCCCAGGTCCGGGACCTGCGCGCAGCTCGGAGAGCTCGGAGAGAAGGACATGGCGATCGTGGTCATCGCGCTGCACGTGATCAGCGCCGTCGCCGCCCTCCTCGCGCTGTACTACGTGGTCAAGGATCTCGCCGCGGATCTCGTGCTGCTGGGGGCCTGCGCCCTGCTGCTGCTCGTGTGGCTGGGCGAATCCGTCGCCCTGGGGGCCCGCGATCTCGCCGGCGGCGAGGTGGGGGACCCGGTGCTGCTGTACGGATACCTGCTGACCGCCGTGCTGCTGCCGCTGGGCGGCCTGTGGCTCGGCGTGTGGGAGCGCAGCCGGTACGGCAGCGCGGCGATCCTCGTGGTGGCGCTGACCTCGATCGTGCTGCAGGTCCGGGTGGAGCAGCTGTGGCCAGGAGGATTCGCATGAGCAGGACCGCCCGCCCGGTCGAGGGGAGCTCCGCCGATGCCGGCGCGGCCGCCGGAGAGCCCCGCCCCGCGGCCGTCCCCGCCTCGCGGCGACGCGGCTTCGCGACCCTGCTCGTGATCGTCTACGCCGTCTTCGCGCTCTCGGCCTCGGCCCGCGCCGGCTACCAGGTGCTCACCGGCTTCGAGAGGGCCCCGGTCGCGTACGCGTTCTCGCTGCTGTCCGCGCTCACCTACATCGTCGCGACCGTGCTGCTGGCGCGGCGCGGCGGGGACTCCCGCGCCGCCCTGGTCGTCGTGGTCGCCGAGCTGGTCGGGGTGCTCTGCGTCGGCACCCTGACCGTGCTGGACCCGCAGCTGTTCCCCGAGGCGAGCGTGTGGTCCTACTACGGGATCGGCTACGCCTTCATCCCGCTGCTGCTGCCGGTGGTGGCGATCGCCTACCTCGCCCGGCGCCGGACGGCCGCTCGCCGCCGCGCCGGGGACGGTACGGTCTGAGCGTGTCCTCCTCGATCTATCCCCTGGTCTTCCGCCACCTCCTGCGCCGCCTGGATGCCGAGCAGGCGCATCGGCTGACCATGACCGCCCTGCACCGCGCGCACAGCCTCCCCGGCGGACCCGCCGTGCTGCGCGCCCTCTTCCGCACCCCGGCCCCGGGGCGCGACCGGCGCCCGGCGCGCACCGTCCTCGGAGCCCCGCACCGCAGCCCCTTCGGCCTGGCCGCGGGCTTCGACAAGCAGGGCGAGGCGCCGCTCGCGCTGCTGGACCTCGGGTTCGGGCACGTGGAGATCGGCACCGTCACCGCGAAGCCGCAGCCGGGCAACCCGCGCCCGCGCTCCTTCCGGCTGATCGAGGACCGCGCGCTGATCAACCGGATGGGCTTCAACAACCCCGGGGCCGCCGCGGTGGCGCGGAACCTCGCCCGGGCCCGCGCGAGCGAGCGCGGCCAGCGCGCCGTGATCGGCGTGAACATCGGCAAGTCCAAGGTCACCGCCCTCGAGGACGCCGCCGAGGACTACCGCTTCTCCGCCCAGCTGCTCGCCCCCTACGCGAGCTACCTCGCGATCAACGTCTCCAGCCCCAACACGCCCGGTCTGCGGGACCTGCAGTCCGCCGACTCCCTGCGCCCGATCCTCGAGGCCGTGCTCGAGGAGGCCGGGAAGGCCGGCCGGGACCTGGGCCGCGAGATCCCGGTGCTCGTGAAGATCGCCCCCGACCTGCACGATGCGGACATCCTCGACGTGGCCCGGCTGAGCCAGGAGGTCGGCATCGCCGGGGTGATCGCGACGAACACCACCATCACCCGGCCCGAGTCCCTGCGCGAGGACCGCGCGCGCATCGAGGAGATCGGGGCCGGCGGCCTGTCCGGCCCCGTCCTGGCCGAGCGCTCCCTCGCCGTGCTGCGCCTGCTGCGCGGGGCGCTGCCGGCCGAGGCGGTCGTCATCAGCTGCGGAGGCGTGGTTACCGCGGCCGATGTCCGCGAGCGCCTCGATGCCGGCGCCGATCTCGTCCAGGGGTACACCGCGCTCATCTACGAGGGGCCCGGCTGGCCGGGGCGGATCGCGCGAGGTCTCTGAGGGTCCCCGCGGGCGCCTAGGCTGGAGGGATGGAGGAGGACCTGTTCTCGCTGTCCGGCGACGCCCCGGCGCCCCGCACGCTCTCGGACCGCAACCGCGACCACCGCGCGCCGCTCGCGGTGCGGATGCGCCCGCGCAGCCTCGAGGAGATCGTCGGCCAGCGCGCCGCGCTCGAGCCCGGCAGCCCACTGCGACGCCTGGTCGCGGCCGACGACTCCCGCACCGCGCCCAGCTCCGTGATCCTCTGGGGCCCGCCCGGCACCGGCAAGACCACCCTCGCCTACGTCGTCGCACAGTCCGGCGACCGAGAGTTCGTCGAGGTCAGCGCGGTTCTCGCAGGGGTCAAGGACATCCGTGACGTGGTGGACCAGGCCCGCTCCCGGCTGCGCACCGTGGGCCGCGAGACGGTCCTGTTCGTCGACGAGGTGCACCGCTTCTCCAAGTCCCAGCAGGACGCCCTGCTGCCCAGCGTCGAGAACCGGTGGGTGACCCTCATCGCCGCCACCACCGAGAACCCGTACTTCTCGGTGATCTCCCCGCTGCTGTCCCGGTCGATCGTGCTCACCCTCGAATCCCTCGAGCGCAGCGACCTGGACACCCTGGTGGACCGGGCCCTGGCCGACGAGCGCGGTCTGGGCGGCGCGGTCACCCTCACCGAGGAGGCGCGCGAGGCGCTGCTGCGCCTGGGCGGCGGGGACGCCCGCAAGATCCTCACGTCCCTCGAGGCCGCCGCCGCGGCGGCGCTCCAGACGGAGGCCCGGGAGATCGATGCGGCGACGCTCTCGCAGGCCGTCAACCGCGCCGCCCTGCGCTACGACCGCGCCGGCGACCAGCACTACGACGTCACCAGCGCGTTCATCAAGTCCATGCGCGGCTCGGACGTGGACGCCGCGCTGCACTACCTCGCCCGGATGATCGAGGCGGGGGAGGACCCCCGGTTCATCGCCCGGCGCGTGGTGATCGCCGCCAGCGAGGAGGTCGGCATGGCGGATCCGACGGCGCTGCAGGTCGCCGTGGCCGCCATGCAGGCCGTGCAGATGCTCGGCATGCCCGAGGGGCGCATCCCGCTGGCGCAGGCGGTCGTCCACATCGCCACCGCTCCCAAGTCCAACGCCGCCTACACGGCGCTGGATGCCGCGATCGCCGATGTCCGGGCCGGGCGCGGGACGACCGTGCCCGCGGGGCTGCGCGACGCGCACTACGCGGGGGCGAAGAAGCTCGGCCACGGCGAGGGATACCAGTACGCCCACGACGCCCCGCACGGCGTGGCGACCCAGCAGTACCCGCCGGACGACCTGGTCGGCACGGACTACTACGAGCCGACCTCCCACGGCGCGGAGGCCGACCTCGCCCGCCGGGTGCCGGCGCTGCGGCGGATCATCCGCGGCCAGGGATGAGGGCGCGGGTGATGGACGGCACAGGGGGACACGACGCGGATCACGCCGTGCCCGGTTGAGCAGGGCGACCGCCTCGATTAGAGTCGTAGCCTGAATCCGCGGCTGCCTTTCTGGATTCACACCACGCGAACAAGAGGTATACCTCGTGACCAACGTCACCCGTGCGCGCCGCCAGGCGCGCCTCTCTCGAGCCCTCGGGCTCCCGCTGACCCCGAAGTCCGTGAAGTACTTCGAGAAGCGCCCCTACCCCCCGGGCGAGCACGGCCGCGCCCGTCGTCGCACCGAGTCGGACTACGCGGTCCGTCTCCGCGAGAAGCAGCGTCTGCGCGCGCAGTACGCCCTGCGCGAGAAGCAGATGCACCGCGCCTACCTCGATGCCAAGAAGCAGCCGGGCCTGACCGGTGAGTCGATGGTGGAGCTGCTGGAGAGCCGCCTGGACGCGCTGGTGCTGCGCGCCGGCTTCGCCCGCACCACCCTGCAGGCCCGCCAGGCCGTCGTGCACCGTCACGTGCTGGTCGACGGCAAGCTGGTGGACCGTCCCTCCTTCCGCGTGAAGCCGGGCCAGACCATCCAGATCAAGCCGAAGTCCCAGGCCATGGAGCCCTTCCAGATCGCTGCCGAGGGCGGCAACGCCGACGTGCTGGCGTCCACGCCGGCCTACCTGTCGGTGGAGCTTCCCGAGCTCAAGGCCAAGCTGGTCTCCCGCCCCAAGCGCGCCGAGGTCCCCGTGACCGTCGACGTCGCCCTGGTCGTGGAGTACTACGCCCGCTGACCGCACCCGCTCAGCCGAACAGCCCCGGCAGCCGTACTCCGGTACGCTGACCGGGGCTTTCGCTTTCCCCTCCGTACGACCCGTCCAGGAAGGACACCCACCCCCATGCGCACCGCCGAGATCCAGAGACGATTCCTCGACTTCTTCGAGAAGAAGGGGCACGCCGCAGTGCCCAGCGCCTCGCTCGTCTCCTCGGATCCGTCGATCCTCTTCACGATCGCCGGCATGGTGCCGTTCATCCCGTACATCGTGGGGACCGAGAAGGCGCCCTGGCCGCGCGCCGCGAGCGTGCAGAAGTGCATCCGCACCAACGACATCGAGAACGTCGGGCGCACCACGCGGCACGGCACCTTCTTCCAGATGGCCGGGAACTTCTCCTTCGGCGACTACTTCAAGGCCGGGGCGATCGACTTCTCCTGGGAGCTCCTCACCTCCTCGCAGGACGAGGGCGGGTTCGGCCTGGACCCGCAGCGGCTGTGGATCACCCTGTGGGAGGAGGACCAGGAGTCCTACACCCATCTCACCGAGGTGATCGGCCTGGATCCCGCCCGCATCGTGCAGCTGCCCTGGGAGGAGAGCTGCTGGGACACCGGCCAGCCCGGCCCCGCCGGCTCCACCGGCGAGTGGTACTACGACCGCGGCCCCGACTACGGGCCCGACGCCCCCTCGGGCCGGCAGGCGCAGTGGCCCGGCGACGAGCGCGCCGAGGACCGCTACCTCGAGATCTGGAACCTCGTGTTCGACCAGTTCCTGCGCGGTCCCGGCGCGGGCAAGGACTACGAGCTGCTCGGCGAGCTGGACGACAAGGCCATCGACACCGGGCTCGGCGTCGAGCGCCTGGCCTACCTGCTGCAGGACAAGCAGAACATGTACGAGACCGACCAGGTCTTCCCCGTCATCGAGCGCACCCAGCAGCTCACGGGCCGCACCTACGGCGCCGATGCGGAGGACGACGTGCGCATGCGCGTGGTCGCCGACCACGTCCGCAGCGCGATGATGCTCGCCTCGGACGGCGTGCGCCCCGGCAACGAGGGCCGCGGCTACGTCATGCGGCGCCTGATCCGCCGTGCGGTACGCTCCGTGCGCCTGCTCGGCTACGACCGGCCCGCGATGCCGGAGCTGCTTCCCGTGTCGCTGACAGCGATGCAGGAGGCCTACCCCTCCCTCGAGGCCGACGCCGAGCGCATCCGCGAGGTCATCTACGCGGAGGAGGACGCCTTCCGCCGCACCCTGGTCACCGGGAGCGCGATCTTCGACCAGGTCGCCGAGGAGGTGCGGGCCTCGGGCGGCCGCAGCGTCTCCGGCGCCGACGCGTTCCGGCTGCATGACACCTACGGCTTCCCGATCGACCTGACCCTGGAGATGGCCCAGGAGGTCGGGCTGTCCGTGGACGAGGGCGGCTTCCGCTCCGCCATGCAGGAGCAACGCGAGCGGGCGCGGGCGGATGCGGCCGCGAAGAAGGGCGGCCATGCGGACACGGCCGTCTACAACCGCCTCCTGGGCGAGCGCGGCGAGGCCGTGCCGTTCCTCGGCTACACCGACCACACCGTCTCCACCACCGTCGAGTCCGTGCTCGTGGACGGCGCCCTCGTCGACGCGGTCGACGCCCCGGCCGAGGTCGAGATCGTCCTCGCCGCCACCCCGTTCTACGCGGAGATGGGCGGTCAGCTGGCCGATCAGGGCCGCATCGCGCTGAACAACGGCGGCATCGTCGAGGTCGACGACGTGCAGTCCCCGGTGAAGGGCCTCATCGTGCATCGCGGACGCCTGGTCGAGGGCACGGCGGCGGCCGGCGTCGGCGCGATCGCCGAGATCGACCTCGAGCGCCGCGGCGCGATCGCGCGCGCCCACACCGCGACCCACATGGTCCACCAGGCGCTGCGCGAGGAGCTCGGCGACGGCGCCACCCAGGCGGGCTCGGAGAACTCCCCGGGCCGCATGCGCTTCGACTTCCGGTACGGCCAGGGGGTGCCCAGGAGCTCCCTGGAGCAGATCGAGGGGCGGGTCAACACGCAGCTGCAGCAGGAGCTGCTGGTCACCGACCAGCAGATGCCCCTGGAGGAGGCCCGCGCCGCCGGCGCGATGGCCCTGTTCGGCGAGAAGTACCCGGAGATCGTCCGGGTCGTCTCCATCGGCGGGGACTGGTCCAAGGAGCTGTGCGCCGGGACGCACGTCGCCACCACCGGAGCGATCGGCACCGTCCAGCTCATGGGCGAGTCCTCGATCGGGTCCGGGGTGCGCCGCGTCGACGCGCTGGTGGGCCTGTCGGCATACCGCTTCCAGGCCAAGGAGCACGCGCTCGTCTCCCAGCTCACCGAGCTGCTGAAGGTCGGCTCCGCCGAGGATCTCCCGGAGCGGGTCCGCGGCCTCGCCCAGCGGGTGAAGGACATGGAGAAGCAGCTCGCCGCCCTGCGCGGCGCCCAGCTGCAGGCCCAGGCCGGGGAGCTCGCCGGCAGCGCCCGCGACGCGGGTGGGGTGCGCCTGCTCGTGCACGATGCGGGGGAGGGCGTCGCCGCGGGAGACCTGCGCACGCTGGTCACGGACCTCCGCTCCCGCCTCGGCGAGGACGCTCCGAGCGTCGTCGCGGTCACCGGCTCGGTCGACGGGAAGGCCGCCCTGGTCGTCGCGACCAATGCGAGCGCCCGGGAGAAGGGGCTCCGGGCCGGGGCGCTGCTGCGCGCCGGGGCGGAGGCCATGGGCGGGCGCGGAGGCGGCAAGGACGACCTTGCGCAGGGAGGCGGCGGCGACAGCGCCCGGACCGCCCAGGCGCTGGACGCGGTCGCCGCCGCGGTCACGGTCGCCGCGTCCGCATGACCGGGCAGGGCGGCGGCGTTCCGCGCGGCATCCGGTTCGGCGTGGACGTCGGCGACGTCCGCGTCGGACTGGCCCGCAGCGACCTGGACGGCCTGATCGCGACCCCGATCGACACGCTGGCCCGCGACACCGCCGCCGCGACGGTGCTGGATCATGTCCGGGAGATGGAGCCGCGTGCCATCATGGTCGGGCTGCCCCGACGACTGGACGGCAGCGAGGGCCCGGCGGCCCGGAAGGCCCGCGACTTCTGCGCGGAGCTCACGGCCGCCCTCCTCGCGGCGGGCCAGGACGTCGAGGTCAGACTGGTCGACGAACGGCTCACCACGGTCGATGCCCACAAGGCCCTGCACTCCGCGGGCCGCAAGGGACGCAAGCACCGCACCGTGGTGGACCAGGTCGCGGCCGTGATGATCCTGCAGAGCGCCCTGGAGACGGAGCGCAGCACGGGAGCGCGGGCCGGCGAGCTGGTCGAGCCCGCCCTCCCCGACGGGACCCCGCCCGACGGCGAGGTCCCGCCCTCCTCACCGGCGCGGAAGGAACCCTGATGAACAAGCGCAGCTCCTTCGACGAGATCGCCGACTCCCAGAGCGGCGAGCCCTCGTCCGAGGCGGAGGGCGGCGCCGTGGTCAAGAAGCCGCTCACCGGCCGTCGACGTGCTCCGCGCCGCAGCCCGCTGCGCCGAGTGCTGCCCGTGCTCGTCGTCCTCCTCGCGATCGGCGGCCTCGGCGTCGGCGGCGTGTACGGGTACCAGTGGCTCACCGGCGCGGTGAACATCGGCCAGGCCGAGCCGACCGACTACGAGGGGCCCGGCACCGGCGAGGTCGTGATCGAGGTCAAGCAGGGCGACACCGGAACCGACATCGCCAAGACGCTCGTCGAGAACGACGTCATCCTCTCCACCGGCCCGTTCATCTCCCTGTTCGCCAACACGCCGGAGGCCGCCTCGATCACGCCGGGCACCTACCGGCTCAGGACGCAGATGTCCTCCTCCGCGGCGCTCACGATGCTGCTGGACCCGGCGAGCCTGGCCGGATTCCGGGTGACGATCCCGGAGGGACTGCGCCTGAGCGACATCTACCCGCGGCTCTCGGAGGCGACGGGCATCCCCGTCGAGGACTTCGAGGCGCTCACCGGCGATCCGGCCGCCATCGGGGTCCCGGAGAACCCCGCCGGGAGCATCGAGGGGTACCTGTGGCCCGGCCGCTACGACATCCCCGAGGACGCCACCGCCCAGCAGGTGCTCACGATGATGTGGGAGCGCATGAAGTCCGAGCTCGAGGCGCGCGAGATCCCGCCGGACCAGTGGCACTCCACGCTCACCATCGCCTCGATCGCCGAGAAGGAGGCGCGCACCCCCGAGGACTACGGCAAGGTGGCCCGGACCATCGACAACCGCCTGGCGGGAGTCGGCGAGGCCGGCGGCCGGCCGATGAAGCTGCAGCTGGACTCCACCGTCGCCTACGTCTCGGGCCGCAAGGCCGTCTCCACCACCCCGGAGGAGCGGGCCGTGGACAGCCCGTACAACACCTATATGCGCGCCGGCCTCCCCGTCGGCCCGATCGCCAACCCCGGCGCGGCGACCATCGACGCCGTGCTCGACCCGCCGGAGGGCGACTGGCTGTACTGGGTGACCGTCAACACCGACACGGGCGAGACCAAGTTCGCGACCACCAAGGCGGAGCATGACGCCAACGTCCGCGAATGGCAGGAATGGGCGGCGGCCAAGGATGGCTGAGCCCGGGCACGCGACGTCGAACGGACGCTTCGCCGTGGTCGGCAGCCCCATCGGCCATTCCCTGTCCCCGGTGCTGCACCGCGCCGCCTACCGGGCGCTGGGGCTGGACGGCCCCACGTACGACGCCTTCGAGGTGCCGGCCGGCCGGCTGCGGCAGTTCCTCGCCGACGGGCCGGGGCGCGACCTGCGCGGGCTGAGCGTGACGATGCCCGGCAAGCCCGAGGCGTTCGCGCTCGCGGCGCACCACGATGCGGTGAGCGCGCGCCTGCGCATCTCGAACACGCTCGTGCGCGCGGACGATGGCAGCTGGCGGGCCGAGAACCACGACGTCCACGGGATCGTCGCCACCTTCGCCGACCACGGGCTGCGGGGGATCACCCGGGGCGGGGTGCTGGGCTCCGGCGCGACGGCCCTGTCCGCGACCGATGCGCTGGCCGAGATGGGTGCGCAGGAGATCCTGTTCAGCGCCCGCGCGCCCGAGAAGCTCGCGCCGCTGCTCGCCCACGCCGCCGAGCGCGGTGCCGCCGGTCGCGTGGTGGACTGGTCCGAGAGCCGCACCGTGCTCTCCGCCGACGCCGTGGTCAGCGCGATCGCGGCCCCCGGCTCCCCGCCGCTGCGCACCGCATGGGAGTCCGCCGGGAGCCTCCCCGTCCCGGCGGTCTTCCTCGACGTCCTCTACGATCCGTGGCCCAGTCCGCTCACCGAGCTCCTCGCCGAGCGCGGGGGAGCGGTCGCCAGCGGTCTCGAGATGCTCGTGCACCAGGCCGCCCGGCAGGTCGAGTCCATGCTCGGCGTGGACGAGGGGCCCGTCGCGCCGATGATGCAGGCGGCTCTCGAGGAGCTGGCCCGCCGCGCCGACGAGGCCTGAGGCACCGCGTCCTGCCGGATCGGAGCCGGGCCGTGCCGCTCGGGGGAGCTCTCAGGCGCTCTCGCCCGGAGCGGCGGATCCCTCGTACCCGAGTTGCCGCCACGCCTCGTACACCGCGATCGATGCCGAGTTGGCGAGATTGAGGCTGCGGCGCGCCGGGAGCATCGGGATCCGCAGATGCGCCGTCACCCGCGGGTGCGCGAGCACGTGCTCGGGCAGGCCCGTCGGCTCGGCGCCGAACAGCAGGACGTCGTCCCGGCGGTACTCGACGTCCGCGAAGGACGTCTCGGTCCGTGCAGTGAACGCGAAGACCCGCGATCCGGGCAGCGTCGCGAGCGCCGTGTCGATGTCGGGGTGGATCCGCACCTCGGCGAGATCGTGGTAGTCCAGTCCCGCGCGGCGCAGCTTGGCGTCCTCGAAGTCGAAGCCGAGCGGCTCGACGAGATGCAGGCGCGCTCCGGTGACGGCGGCCAGGCGGATCGCATTGCCGGTGTTCCCGGCGATGCGGGGCTCGTGGAAGATGACGTGGACCATGCCGGGATCCTCCCACGTCGCCTCCGGCCGGCAGAAGGCACGGGCACGGGCGCCGCCCGAGCGTGATTGTCTTCACGAACAGCGTCTGTGGTGGTCACAGCGTCATGGACGCCCCTCGGCTCGTGCTACTGTTTACTCGTTGCCTTCGCGGTGGGAGCCGCGGAAGATCACCTGTCCGGGTGGCGGAATTGGCAGACGCGCTAGCTTGAGGTGCTAGTGCCCGTATTAGGGCGTGGGGGTTCAAGTCCCCCCTCGGACACCGACGATGTCGCAGGACATCGGAAGGGCCCCGACGCAGATGCGTCGGGGCCCTTCGCGTATCCGGGGGGCGTCGGCGTCTCAGGCGACCTCGGCGTCCTGCCGTCCGGACCGGTGCGAGCCCGCCGCCCTGGGCGGGGGCTCCGGATCGTGGCTCAGCGGTCCTCGCCGAAGCCGCCCTCGGAGGAGTCTCCTTCGGAGGTCTCCCCGCCGCTGTAGCCGCCCTCGGAGGAGCCGCCGCCGTACCCGCTCTCGGACGTCTCGCCCTGGGAGGACCGGCCGAGGCCGCCGCCCTCCGAGGTGTCGCCGCCGTCGTAGCCGCCCTGGGAGGAGCCGCCTCCGGAGAGCTGGTCGTCATCGCCGACCACGGCGGAGTCGCCGCCGCCGTAGCCGCCCTGGGAGAACGAGTCTTCGGAAGACCGGCCGTAGCCGTCGCCCTCGGAGGACTCCCCGCCGCTGCTGTAGCCGCCCTCGGAGGACTCCCCGCCGCTGCTGTAGCCGCCCGCGGAGGACTGTCCCTCCGACTGGCCGTAGCCGCCCTGGGAGGACTGTCCCTCCGACTGGCCGTAGCCGCCCTGGGAGGACTGTCCCTCCGACTGGCCGTAGCCGTCCTGCTCCGAGCTCTCGTCGTTGCCGTAGCCGTGCTCGTCGGAGGAGCCCTGGAACCGGCCCTGCGTCTCGTCGTCGCTGCCGAACTGTCCGCTGCCGTTGGTCTCGGTTATGGTGATCAGGTCCTCTGGTCGTGATGGATCTCTGCCGTCGAGCTCGTGCCCGGGCTCGACCCTAAGCACACGCCGACATGTGGCGCAAGACACAGGGGGATTTCGTCGTCATCTGTTCGTGATCATGGCTTCTGGAATTCTTGTGAATCGGTAAGCCGCTTCCTTCGTGAGGCGAAGTGCTATCACAGGACGATCACGGCGGATCCATTGTTCCCGTGGCGCCACGGCCGATCGCGCTTCCAGGATCATCGGTGCTGGTCAAGGACGCCCGATCGCCAGGGTCAGATCGTCGTGGACCTTCGCGCCCCGGGCTCGGTACCGGTCGAGCTGACGGTCTTCCTCCGCGCGGATGTCCGAGGCGAGCACGTCCTCGCCGCCGTGCGCGCAGGCATCGGCGAATTCTTCGACGGTATGCGTGCCGAGCTCCAGGATCGCGCGGACCGCGCCGTCGCTCGCGGCGATGACGCACAGCTCGTCGGACCACGGGAGCTGCTGGACGATCGCGTGCTCGGCCGCCGCGGGATCGTGGTGCGCGCACCAGAACCCGTCCTCCACGTTGCGTGCCGCGTCCAGCGCACGGAAGCGCAGAGGGATCTCCTCGCGCGCCGCAGAGCCCACCGGCGCCGCCTCCTCCCGGGCCGCGAGCTCGCGGCGCTTCGCCGCGACGGCATCGTGGACGCGCAGATCGGTGGTGAGATCGGCGCGGGCCACCGACCCCTCGGCGTCGGTGCGCGCCACGATGATGGCCGCGTCGCAGAGCACGAGGGTCTCGAGGGTCCTATCGCGCACCCGCCAGGCGGCCACCGTGCCGCTCGGGCTACCGGCGGCGAGGTCGCAGGTCCTCGCGTGCCGATCCCGCACGGCCGCGATCGCCCCGCCCAGGGCCTCCCGCATGCCCAGCCGACGACCGGCAGCCTCCGGGCCCCCGCCCTCGGCAGCCGCCGGGACCCCGACCTCGACGGCCGCCGGCACCGCGCCCCCTCCGGCCGCCGGCACCGCGCCCGGGGAGGCCGCGGGCGCGTCCTCATCGTGCTCCTCCGGCCCTTCCGCGAGGCGCAGCGCGAACTCGTGGGCGAGGGTGCGGGAGTACCAGGAGACCGAGTGCGAGCAGCCGCGGCGCATCGCCTTGTCCAGGCCGGCGCCGTCCACGACGACCGCGAGATCGGGCCCCAGCGCGACCGCGTCCTCATTGGTGCGATCCGGGGCGGCGGGATCGGTCAGGGTGGTGATGCGCATGGGCGGGGTCCTCTCGTCGGAGGGCGGATCCGAGGTCAGGGGGCGGGCGTGCGGGTCATGCCGCGGAGGAGCCCAGGGCGACCGCCACCAGCGGGCTCGCGAGCAGACCCAGGAACGGGCCCGCCAGCAGCACCGGGCCGACGGCGAAGCGGGCATCGGCCCTGCGGGTCACCGCCCAGGCCGCGGCGCCGGCCGCTCCCGCCAGCAGGAGGACCCCCAGCACGGCCGCGACCAGCACGTACGGGCCGAGGGTCGCGGACATGAGCACGACGACCGGCGCGGTCTTGGCGTCGCCCATCCCGATCAGCTGCGGGGCCAGCAGCGCCACGCCGATGCCGGCGACGGCGCAGACCAGCGCGAGCACGGCGGCGGTGCCCAGCGGTGACCTCAGGTCCGGCCGGAGCACGGCGAGCAGGCCGAGCGCCGCCGCCGTGGAGCCGGTGAGGAGGGCCACCCGCCGGTTGGGCAGGCGATGCTCGCGCCCGTCGATCCAGGCGAGCGCGACCGCCTGCGGACAGAACACCAGCAGCAGCACGCACAGCGCAGGGAGCTCGGGGGAGGGCATGGGCCTATTCCAGCAGAACCCGGCCGGGCCCGGGCGGGGCTGTGGACGACGGCGCCGAGCGCTGCCGTGCGGGGGCCGGAGCCGCCCTCAGCGCTGCAGGGTCGAGCGCACCCTGAGGATGCGCCGGCGCATCCACACCTTCTGCGCCCCGCCGATGTACATCCGGGTGCGGGCGAGCTCCCAGCGGCCGTACTCCGCCTCCTCGGTGACCGAGGAGCGCGCCGCCGAGATCGACACCCCGCGCGGGATGGTGACGATCTGGAACTCGTAGTCCTCGGGTCTCCGTCCCGGTTCCAGGGGCAGGTCGCCGGCCGAGCCGGTGGGCTGGATGCGGATCGAGGGATGCGTGCTGCGCGCCGTTCTGCGGGCCACAGGGACCTCCGTTTCACGCGGGGCGGGTCCGGGCTCCGGACCCGAGGGGAGAGGACGGGGAGCGGTCGGGACGAGGTGGGGAACAGGACTGTCCATTGTGCCGCTGAACACGGTACGGTCCAACCATGAACACGGATCCGCGTGCAGCACTCGCCGCTCTCATCGCAGCCCTGGAGCGCCACTACGAGGCGGCGGCAGCCTCGCACGGCGACGACGACCCCGCCCTGGATGCCGCCACCGACGGTCTGACCACCGCCTTCGACGCCTACGACGACGCCCTCTTCGAGGCTTACGACATCGCCACCCCGCTGATCGTCTTCGACGGCGACGACGAGGACGATGACGACGACTTCGATGACTTCGACGACCTCGACGACGACGAGGACGACGACGAGGACGAGGATGACGACTACGAGGAGGACGGCGAGGACGACCAGGAGCGCTGAGCGCCTCCTTCCGCTCCTGCACGGAATCTTCACCGCTGATCCGCTGCGCGGCGCCCGGTCCTGCACCGGGCGCCGCGTACTGTGTCACGGGGCCCCGGCGGGCGCAGTCCGCCGGCGCCGCCCCGCGGCCGGATGCCGCGGAGGCGGCCGTGCCCTCCTCACCGTCATCGGGCCGCTTCCTGCGCGCCCCCGTTCCCTCCAGGAGAGTCCGTGAGCTTCATCGATGCGATCATCCTGGGCATCGTGCAGGGGCTGACCGAGTTCCTCCCCGTGTCCTCGAGCGCCCATCTCCGTGTCGTCGGCGAGTTCCTCATGCCCGGCCGCGAGCCCGGCGCCGCCTTCACCGCGATCATCCAGCTGGGCACCGAGACGGCCGTGCTGCTCTACTTCTGGAAGGACATCACGCGGATCATCGGCCGCTGGTTCCGCGCCCTCGCCGGGAAGGTGCCCCAGTCCGATCCGGACGTGCGCATGGGCTGGCTGGTGATCATCGGCTCGATCCCGATCGGCGTGCTGGGCCTGCTGTTCGAGGACCAGATCGACCACTCCCTGCGGAACCTCTACATCACCGCCGCGATGCTCATCGGCTTCGGCCTCTTCCTCGGCGTCGCGGACCGCATCGCCCCGCAGCGCAAGGAGCTCAAGGACCTCACCATCAAGGACGGCCTGATCTACGGCGGCGCCCAGGCGCTGGCGCTGATCCCCGGGGTCTCGCGCTCCGGCGGAACCATCACGGCGGGCCTGCTGATGGGCTACACCCGCCAGGCCGCCGCGCGCTACGCCTTCCTCCTGGCCGTCCCCGCGGTGTTCGCCTCCGGCCTGTACAAGGCCGCCAAGGAGGTCCCCCCGCTGCTGAGCGCCGACGGGCGGGCGGCGGCCATGGCCGCGGGGGAGCCCAGCCTGCTGGCGATCCTCATCGCGACCGTCGTCTCCTTCGCCGTCGGGTACGTGGTGATCGTGTGGTTCATGCGGCTCATCGAGAACCGCAGCTACCTGCCCTTCGTCCTCTACCGCGTCGGCGCGGGCGTCGTCCTGCTGCTCCTGCTGGGCACCGGTGTGATCCATCCCCTGGCCGGCGGGGCCTGATCCCGGAGCCGTCGCCCAGGCCCGCGTGCGTATGATCGACGGGTGCGAGCCTGGAGAACACCGCAGATCACGCCCCTTCCCGCGAGCGGTGAGGCACCGCGGCTGCATGACACGCGCAGCGGTCTGATCCAGGAGGTCCGGCCCGCCCAGCCCGGCAGGGCCCGGCTGTACGTCTGCGGGATCACCCCGTACGACTCGACCCACCTCGGCCATGCCGCGACGTACCACGCCGCCGACCTCATGCGCCGCGCCCTGCTCGACGCCGGCTTCGAGGTCGAGGTCGCCCAGAACGTCACCGACGTCGACGACCCGCTCCTGGAGCGCGCCGACCGCGACGGCATGGACTGGCGCGAGCTGGCCCAGCGCGAGACCGACCGCTTCTCCGGCGACATGGAGGCCCTGCGGATCATCCCCCCGCAGACCTACCTCTCCGTGAGCGAGGCGATGGACGAGATCATCGCCCTGGTCCAGCGGCTGGTCGCGGCCGGCCGCGCCTATCAGGTGCCCACCCCCGACTCCGACGGCGAGGACTGGTACCTGGACCTCGCGCAGGACGGCGCCCTCGGCGGCGTCAGCGGCTGGGACGCCGCCCAGATGCTCGAGGTCTTCGCCGAGCGCGGCGGGGACCCGGACCGCGCGGGCAAGCGGGGGACCTTCGATCCTCTGCTGTGGCGCGCCGAGCGCCCCGGCGAGCCCGCCTGGGACGCCGGGAGCCTGGGCCGGGGCCGCCCCGGCTGGCACGTGGAGTGCGTCGCGATCGCGGAGGGCGGCCTGGGCCTGCCCTTCGACGTGCAGACCGGCGGAAGGGACCTCATCTTCCCCCACCACGACATGAGCGCCTCCCACGCGGCGGCGCTGGGCGAGGGCTTCGCGTCCGTGTACCCGCACGTGGGGATGGTCGCCTACCAGGGCGAGAAGATGAGCAAGTCCCTGGGCAACCTCGTGTTCGTCTCCGAGCTGGTGCGCCAGGGCGTGGACCCGGCGGCGATCCGCCTGGTCCTCATGGCCCACCACTACCGCAGCGACTGGGAGTGGACCGACGCCGAGCTCGCCCGGGCGCAGCAGCGTCTGGCCGCCTACCGCGCCGCCGCCCGCGAGGGGGCCGACGACTCCGACGTGGTCGCCGCCCTGCGCGACGCGCTGCGCGAGGACCTCGACACCGAGCGCGCCCTGCGCGTGCTGGACCGGTGGGCCGGCGGCGCCTCCCCGGGCCGCGACGCGGCGCCGGCGGCGGTCCCCGGCGCGCAGCGCCCCGCGGATGTTCCGGCCGCCCTGGACGCCCTGCTCGGCATCGCCCTGTGAGACGGGGCGGGCGCTGCGCCGCCCGCTACTCCTCCTCGCGGCGGCGCAGGAACTGCTCGAACTCGCGGGCGATCGCATCGCCGCTGGCCTCGGGCAGGTCCGTGGCGTCCTGCGCCCGCTCCAGGCGCTGCACGTAGTCGGCGACCTCCGGGTCGGTGCGGCACAGCTCGTCGACGCCGCGCACCCAGGCGGCGGCGTCCTCCTCGAGGTCGCCCAGCGGGATCGGGGCGGTGACCACGGACTGGAGCTCCGAGATGAGGCTCAGCACGGCCTTCGGGGCCGGATTCTGGGCCACGTAGTGCGGCACCTGCACCCACAGCGAGGTGGTGCGCAGACCGCGGGCCACCGCCAGGCGGCCCAGCACGCCGGGGATCCCGATCGGTCCCTCGTAGGCGTCCTCCGCGGCGCGCTCGTGGGTGCCGGGCTCGACCCGGGAGCTCACCGGCAGCGGCCGGGTGTGCGGGGCATCGGCCAGCAGCGCCCCCAGGGAGACGAGGGCGGTCGCGCCGGCGGCGTCGATCTGCGCGAGCACCTCGGCGCAGTAGGACTTCCAGCGCAGCGACGGCTCCGGACCGTGGACGAGCACCAGCTCGCCGCCGCGCTGCGGGGTGACGAGGTCGACGGCCGTGTCCGGCCACTCGATCTCCCGCAGCCCCTCCTCGGAGGTGCGGATCGAGGGCCGGCTGACCTGGAAGTCGGTGTAGTCCTCCGCGTCGATGAGCGCGAGCCGCCGGGAGGGCCACACGGAGAGCAGGTGCTCGATCACGCCGGTCGCGGCCTCCCCGGCATCGTTCCAGCCGCCGAAGGCGGTCACAGCGATGCGGGTCATCGTCCGATCATAGGTCTCCAGGAGCCCCTCGGGGGCGCGCCGATATGCTCGGTGGGCGGACCGCGGGTGCCGGGGCCCGGACGACGGAGGAGACCACGAGAGTGAAGCAGCCCGAACTGCGCCTGGGAGCGCTGCCGCCCATCCGGATCTCGCTGGGGACGCTCGTCACCGTCGCCGTGCTGGCGCTGCTGGTGCACCCCGCGGTGGCCCGGGTCGAGGGGATCTCGCCCGGGACGGCGCTGGCGGTCGCCGTCGGCATCGGCCTGTTCATGATCCTCTCGGTCGCCGTCCACGAGCTCGCGCACACCGTCGCCGCCCTCGCCTTCGGGGCGAAGGTCGATCACATCGCGCTGACCCTGTGGGGCGGCCACACCCAGTACAGCGGCGGGCGCCTGCGCTCCTGGCACTCGATCGTCATCTCCGTGGTGGGTCCGCTGAGCAACGCGGTCCTCGGGGCGGGCGCGGCGCTGGCCGATCCGCTCGTGCCCGACGGCTCCGCCGCCGCGGCCTTCCTCTTCTTCGCCTCGACGCTCAACTACGCCCTGGCGGTCTTCAACCTGCTGCCCGGACTGCCGATGGACGGCGGCCGCGCCCTCGAGGGCCTGCTCGCCGTGCTCACCCGGCGCCAGGCGCTGGCCACGCAGATCACCGCCTGGATCGGCCGCGGCATCGCCGTGCTGGTGGTGGCCTACGCGCTGTGGCGCACGGTCGGGTCGATGGACGGATCGGGGCTGCTGGTCATGCTGTGGGCCGTGCTCATCGCCTCCATGCTGTGGCAGGGCGCGAGCTCCGCGCTGCGCACCGCGCGCCTGGACGAGGCCGTCGCCCGGGCCGACCTCGCCCGCTTCGTGCGCCCCGCCCGCCGGATCGACGCCGACGCCCCGGTGTCCGGGCTGGCCGGGCTCGACCCCTCGACCCTGCTGGTGGGGGACGAGACGATCGGATTCGCCCTGATCGACCCGCGGGCCCTGGCCGCCGTGCCCGTCGGCGCCCAGGGGAGCACCCCGGTGCGGGCGGTGTCGACCCCGCTGCCGCCGCAGGCGGAGCTGCGCCTGCCCCTGGAGGGCTCCGCGCTGATCACCGCGATGCTCGCGCGCCCCTACCCGGTGTACCTGGTGCGCTCGGCCGCCGGCGAGCCGATCGGGACCGTCGCCTCGAGGGACGTCAACGCCCATCTGCGCGGCCGATCGGCGCCGGCGGCCTGAGCCCGGGGGCCGCCCGGCGCTGTGACATCGGCCGGAGCGGCCCGCCTGCGGGCGGACGCCGGGTCCCGTGCGGGCCGGGCGCACCTAGACTGACGAGCATGGATGAATCGCCCGAGACCGCCCGGACCGCCGCCGCCCCGGCGCCGCGCGCCCCGCGCCGGCGCCTGGACCGCACCGGCCCCTTCGAGGCGGGCGACAAGGTCCAGCTCGCCGACGCCAAGAACCGCATGAACACGATCACCCTCAAGGAGGGCGGCGAGTTCCACAGCCACCGCGGCGTGCTGCGTCACGACACGCTGATCGGCGCGGAGGACGGCGTGGTCGTGCAGGACTCGAACGGCACCGCCTACCAGGCGCTGCGCCCGCTGTATGCCGACTACATGCTCTCCATGCCCCGCGGCGCCGCGATCATCTATCCCAAGGACTCCGCGCAGATCCTCATGTGGGGCGACATCTTCCCCGGGGCGCGGGTGCTCGAGGCGGGCGTCGGCTCCGGCGGGCTGACCACCGCGCTGCTGCGCGCCGTCGGCCCGGAGGGCTCGGTCCACTCGATCGAGCGCCGCGAGGACTTCGCGGAGGTCGCCACCGAGAACGTGGAGACCTATTTCGGCGGCCCGCACCCCGCCTGGCAGCTCACCGTCGGCGATTTCCAGGACGTCGCCGTGCAGCTGTCCTCCGAGGGGCCCGTGGTGGACCGCGTGGTGCTGGACATGCTCGCCCCCTGGGAGTGCATCGAGGCCGCGGCCGGTGCGCTGGTCTCCGGGGGCGTGTTCCTCGCCTACGTCGCGACGGTCACCCAGCTCTCCCGCACCGCGGAGGCGCTGCGCGCCCACGGCGAGTTCACCGAGCCCTACGCCTGGGAGAGCTTCGTGCGGCCCTGGCACCTCGAGGGCCTGGCCGTGCGCCCGGAGCACCGCATGAACGCCCACACGGGGTTCCTGCTCACCGCGCGGCGCACCGCCCACGGCACGCAGGCGCTGAGCCGTGCGCGTCGCCCCGCTCCCGGCTCGCAGGACATCGAGGAGCTCACCCACCCCGACAACGAGGGATTCGGCGGCAGCGATGCCGACTGGTCCGCCCAGGACCTCGGGGAGCGCGGCGTCGCCCCGCGCAAGATCAAGCGGGCGCTGCGGGACATCCGTCAGGGCCGCGACCGCTGACCCGGCGCCCCGTGCGCCATCCGTGAGGAGGACACCCCGGTGGGGATGAAGACGTACCAGGAGATGAGCACCGAGCTCGAGCAGCTCGCCACCCGCAACGACCGGCTCGAGGCCGGCCTGCGGGCCGCCCGCGCGCAGATCGTCCAGCTCAAGACGGACCTCGAGCGCGTCGGGGACCCGCCCAACGCCTATGCCACCTTCCTGCGCCGCACCGAGGGCACCACCGTCGACGTGCTGCACAACGGGCGGCGGCTGCGCGTGGCCACGAGCGCGAGCCTGGATCTCGAGGCCCTGCGCCCCGGGGCGCTGCTGCGGCTGAACGAGGCGCTGGCCGCGGTCGAGCACGTCGCGGACGCCGAGGACAGCGGCAGCCTCGTGGTGGTCCAGGAGGCCCTGGCCGACGGCCGCGTGATCGTCCAGGTCACCCAGGACGACTCCCGGGTCCTGGGGCGCGCCGGCGGGCTGGAGGAGGAGATCCTCCACCCCGGCGACCACGTGCTGGTCGACCTGAAGGCGGCGCTGGTGCGCGAACGGATCGACCGCGCCGAGATCACCGACCTCGTGCTGGAGCAGGTCCCGGACACCTCCTTCGAGCAGATCGGCGGGCTGCGCGACCAGATCGAGACGATCCGCGACGCCGTCGAGCTGCCCTTCCTCCAGCAGGACCTGTTCCGCGAGTACGGCCTGCGCCCGCCCAAGGGCGTGCTGCTGTACGGGCCCCCCGGCTGCGGCAAGACGATGATCGCCCGGGCCGTCGCCCACGAGCTGGCGCTGCGCTCCGCGGAGGCCGCCGGGGTGAGCATCGAGGAGGCGCTCGCGCAGTCCTCCTTCCTCAACGTCAAGGGCCCCGAGCTGCTGAACAAGTACGTCGGCGAGACGGAGCGGTCGATCCGCCTGGTCTTCGAGCGGGCCCGGGAGCGCGCCAGCTCCGGCCACCCCGTGGTGGTCTTCTTCGACGAGATGGAGTCGCTGTTCCGCACCCGCGGCACCGGCGTGTCCAGCGACGTGGAGACCACCATCGTGCCGCAGCTGCTGGCGGAGATCGACGGCGTCGAGTCCCTCGAGAACGTGATCGTCATCGGCGCCTCCAACCGCGAGGACATGATCGACCCGGCCATCCTGCGCCCCGGCCGCCTGGACGTGAAGATCCGGGTGCGCCGTCCCGACGCCGAGGCCGCTCGCGAGATCCTCGGCATCTACCTCGACTCCTCCGTCCCGGTGCGCGCCGTGCGCGAGCACCTGCTGGAGCGGGCCGTCGAGCTGATCTACGCCGAGGGGCCGGCCACCGAGTTCGTGCGCCTGGTCTACTCCGACGGCGGCGAGGAGACCCTGCACCTGCGGGACTTCGTCTCCGGCGCGGTGCTGCGCAACATCGTCGACCGCGCCAAGAAGTACGCCGTCAAGGACCACATGGCCTTCGGCGCGGCCGGGCTGTCGCTCGAGCACATCGAGCTCGCCGTGGACGCCGAGTTCTCCGAGAACGAGGACCTGCCCGCCGGCGCGCACGCCGAGGACTGGGCCCGCATCTCCGGCCGCCGCGGCCGCCGGGTCGACCGGGTGGTCCCGCTGCGCCGCGACATCGTCCTGGAGGAGGCCGATGATGCCTGAGACCGCCCCCGGGATCACCACCGAGCGGCCGATGGGCATCGAGACCGAGTTCGGGATCGCCCACGCCGACCCCGCCGAGCGCGGGGACGTCGGCGCCTCCAGCTCGATCATGCTCTCCCATCTCGTGGTCGGGGCCTATGCGCTGCTGGCCCCCGAGCAGGGCCCGCGCGGCCACCGGGTGCGCTGGGACTACGGCGACGAGTCCCCGCTGCGGGACGCGCGCGGCTTCGAGATCCAGCGCGCCGCCGCCCACCCCACCCAGCTCACCGACGCCGTGCGCGACGCGCACGTGCCGAGCATCGACATGGACGTCCCCCTGGCCGCCGCCGAGGTCGCCCCCGAGGGCGAGGACGCCGAGATCCTGGACTGGGCCCTGCGCCGCTCGATCAGCAACGCCGTCCTCACCGGCGGCGCCCGCTGGTACGTCGACCACGCCCACCCCGAGTACTCCTCGCCCGAGGTCCTGCGGGCCCGGGAGGGGGTGCTCGTGGATCGCGCCGGGGAGGTCGTCGCCCAGCGCACCATGGAGATCCTCGCCGCCGCCGAGGGCGTCCCGGACGTCGCCCTGTACAAGAACAACACCGACGGCAAGGGCGCGTCCTACGGCACCCACGAGAACTTCCTGCTGGACCGGGCGGTGCCCTTCGACCGGGTCGTCGCCGCGCTGGTGCCGTTCCTGGCCAGCCGGGCGATCGTGGTGGGCGCGGGCCGCGTGGGCATCGGCACCCGCGGCCAGGACGAGGGCTTCCAGATCTCCTCGCGCGCGGACTTCTTCGAGGCGGAGGTCGGCCTGGAGACGACGCTGAACCGTCCCATCGTCAACACCCGCGACGAGCCCCACGCCGATGCCTCGCGCTTCCGGCGCCTGCACGTGATCATCGGGGACGCGAACCTGCTGGAGACACCGACCTACCTCAAGCTCGGCATGACCTCGCTGGTGCTCGCCGCGCTCGAGCGCGAGCATGCCACGGGGGAGCGGATCCTGCCGCGGATCTCCCTCGCGGACCCGGTCGCCGCGGTCCGCACCATCAGCCACGACCTGTCCCTCACCGCGCCGCTGCCGCTGGCGGACGGCGGGACCACCACGGCGCTCGAGATCCAGCGCGCCTGCTGGTCCGCCGTCGGCTCCGTGCTGGATGCGTCCGATGCCGAGAGCGCGGACGTCCATGCCCAGTGGGGCGAGCTGCTCACGCTGCTGGCGGAGGACCGCGAGGCCGCCGCCGACCGCATCGAGTGGGTCGCCAAGCTGCAGCTGCTCGAGGGCTACCGGGCTCGGCACGGGCTCGCCTGGGGCGATCCGCGCCTGCGCATGATCGACCTGCAGTTCGCGGACCTGCGTCCCGCCCGCAGCCTGTACGGGAAGCTGCGCGCCGCCGGGAGGGTGCGGACGCTGGTCACCGAGGAGGAGGCGGCCCGCGCCGCGGTCGAGCCTCCTGCCTCGACCCGCGCCCATCTGCGCGGGCGCCTGATCCGCGAGCATCCGCGCCACGTCACGAGCGCCGGCTGGGACGTGATCACCCTGGCCGGCGACGCGGACGGCGGGCTGACCCTGCGCTGCGCCGATCCGCGCCTCGGTGCGCGATCATGGCAGGACGCGCACGGCATCGACCCCACGGCCGACATCGACGAGATCCTCGCCGCCCTGCGCGCGCTGACCGACACACCCCCGCCCCGGACCGGGGCCCAGCACACCGGAGGAACCACGCCATGAGCCAGCAGACCTTCAGCAGCAGCGGCGGCGCCGGCGACGACGAGCAGGGCGAGGAGACCGCCGTCGGCGGCCAGACCTTCGCCTCCGCCCAGGCCGCCGACTCGCTGCTCGACGAGATCGACGAGGTCCTCGAGTCCAACGCCGAGACCTTCGTGCGCTCCTTCGTGCAGAAGGGCGGCCAGTGACCGCCGTGCCGACGCGCGATCGGGCGCACCGATGAAGCGCCGCGTCGGAGGTCTCGAGACCGAGTACGGGCTGGTGTGCGTGCGCGCCGACGGCACCCGCGCCCTCGAGCCGGAGGCCGCCGCCCGCGAGCTGTTCCGGCCCGTCGTCGCGCTCGGCCGCTCCTCGAACGTGTTCCTCGGCAACGCCGCACGGCTCTACCTCGACGTGGGCTCCCACCCGGAGATCGCCACCGCCGAATGCGACGACTGGTGGGACCTGGTCGCCCAGGACCGGGCGGGGGAGAGGATCCTCGCGGACCTCGTCTCCACCGCGAACGCGCGCCTGGCCGAGCAGGGCGAGGACGCCCGCATCCACCTGCTCAAGAACAACGTCGACTCCGCCGGCAACGCCTTCGGCAGCCACGAGAACTTCCTCGTGGACCGACGCGGCGAGTTCACCCGCCTGCCCGGTGCGCTGCTGCCGTTCCTGGTCACCCGCCAGATCATGACCGGTGCCGGCGGCGTGGTGCGCGAGGCCGACGGCGGCGCCCGCTTCGTCTTCTCCCGCCGCAGCGACCACATGTGGGAGTCGGTGTCCTCCGCGACCACCCGCACCCGGCCCATCATCAACACCCGCGACGAGCCCCACGGGGACGCCACCCGCTACCGGCGCCTGCACGTGATCGTCGGCGACTCGACCATGTCGGAGACCTCGACCTGGCTGCGCTTCGCCACCACCGACCTGGTGCTGCGCCTCATCGAGAGCGGGCAGGTGCTGCCGGAGCTGAAGCTGGCCGACGACATCGCCGCGATCCGCGCCGTGGCCCGCGACCTGCGCGGATCCCAGCCCGTCGAGCTCGAGTCCGGGGCGGCGATGAGCTCCCTGGAGATCCAGCAGCGCTACCTCGACCTGGTGGCCCCGCTGGCCGACGAGAGCGAGCAGATCGTCCTGGAGACCTGGCAGCGGTCCCTGGACGCCGTGCGCACCGGGGACCGCTCCTGGGCGCGCACCCGCCTGGACTGGGCCATCAAGGAGGCCCTGTTCGAGGAGGTCGGCGCCCGGCGCGGCATCGGCCTGGACAGTCCCCAGATCGAGCGGCTGGACCTCGCCTACCACGACATCGACCCCGAGCGCGGTCTGTTCTCCCGCCTCCAGCAGGCCGGGCGCGCCCCGCGCGTGCTCGAGGATGCGCGGATCGAGGCGGCGCGCACCACGGCTCCCACCACCACCCGCGCCCACCTGCGCGGACAGGTCGTCACCGAGGCCATCGCCCACGGCGTCGACCACGTCGTGGACTGGACCACGATGCGCCTGGTGCGTCCCGGGGCGATGCCCGTCACCGTCCTGGACCCCTTCGCCACGCAGTCCGACGAGGTCGACGCCCTGCTCGCGCAGATCCGCGCCGCCGGGACCGCGCGGCCCGACCCCGTCTGAGACCCCCGTCGCCGGCGCCGTCCCCATCGCCCCGCCGTCCCCCAGGCGGAGCCCGTACCCTGGCTCCGACCGGGCCGCACCCCGCCCGCAGCACCCGAACGTGAAAGGTCACCTCGTGATCCGACGCCGCGCCCTCCTGGGCTCCGCCATCGCCGCCACCGCCGCCATCGGCCTGGCAGCCTGCACCGACGACTCCGGGGACCCGGAGGCCACCGGCGGTGCCTCGGACGGAGGCGGCGAGGTGCTCTCCGCGGTGAGCATCAGCGAGGACCTCGCGGCCGAGCCCGTCGTCGAGTTCACCCCGCCGCTGTCGGTGGACCGGGCCGACTCGATCGTCGTCGTCCCCGGGGACGGCGCCGCGATCGCCGAGGGCGACACCCTGCTGTGGCGCTCCCTGTACGTCGCCGGGGCCAGCGGGGAGACGCTGCAGTCCTGGTGGCAGGGCGCTCCCGCCGGGGGCGTCACCGTGAGCAGCGACGGCATCGGCGAGGCGGCCGCGCAGTTCCTCACCACCGTCACCGTCGGCAGCCGCGTGGCCATGTCCGGCTGGCAGAAGGACTCCAACGGACAGATGGTCTCCCTGGTCCAGGTCGCCGACATCGACTCCGTGGTCAGCCCCCTGCGCGCCGAGGGCACCGCCGAGGCGCCCTCGGGCACCTACCCGGCCGTCACCCTCGGGGACGACGGCGCCCCCGCCATCTCCGGCCCGGGCGAGGGGGAGCCGCCCAGCGCGACCGTCCGCGAGGTGCTCATCACCGGCACCGGCGAGGCGACCGCCGAGGGCGACTACCTCGTCATGCAGTACACCGGCTGGAACTGGGAGGACGGCTCCCAGTTCGACTCGTCCTGGGAGCGCGGCGCCCCCTTCGGCTTCGTCCAGGGCGAGGGCCGGGTCATCACCGGCTGGGACGAGAACCTGCTGGGCCTGCCGGTGGGGAGCCAGGTCATGCTGGTCATCCCGCCGGCCGAGGCCTACGGCCAGGAGGGCGAGTCCCAGCACGAGCTCGCCGGGAAGACCCTCATCTTCGTCGTGGACGTCCTCGCCCGCGGCCCCCGCAGCGCCTGAGAACCATCCATCCGCAACACCCCACCCCGAGGAGCACCATGAGCAGCAAGCCCGAGATCGACCGTCCCGAGGGCGACGCCCCCACCGACCTCGTCATCATCGACGAGCTCGAGGGCGAGGGCCCCGAGGCCGGCCGCGGCGACGTCGTCGACGTGCACTACGTGGGCGTGTCCCACTCCACCGGCGAGGAGTTCGACGCCTCCTGGAACCGCGGCGAGCCGCTGCGCTTCCAGCTCGGCGTCGGCCAGGTCATCAGCGGCTGGGACCAGGGCGTCCAGGGCATGAAGGTCGGCGGCCGCCGCCGCCTCGAGATCCCCTCCCGCCTCGCCTACGGCGACCGCGGCGCTCCGCCCGTGATCGCCCCGAACGAGGCCCTCGTGTTCGTGTGCGACCTGGTGGCCGTCCACCAGCGCTGAGCATGCCCGAGCCGATCGCGGCGGGGACGCAGGACGGGCTCTTCGAGCCCCCTGCCCCCGCCGCTCCCGTTCCGGAGCCGGACCGCGCCGCGACCCGGCCCGGCCGCCTGCGCACCACCGCCGGTTTCGACCTCGCCGAGCACGAGCCCGTCGCCCGCGTCCAGCTGATCGGTGCCCTGCCGCACCTGGACCGGCCCTTCGACTACGCCGTCCCGGCCGATGCCGCCGCCGCGGGCCCCGGAATGCGCGTCAAGGTGCGCCTGGCCGGGCGCGAGATGGACGGCATCGTCCTGGAGCGCACGGACACCCCCGCGACCGACCGCCCGCTGGGGCCCATCGCCCGCCTCGTCTCCGAGGACGTGGTGATCTCCCCGACGATGCTGCGCGTGTGCGCCGAGGTCGCCGAACGCTGCGCCGGCACCCTCGGCGACGTGCTGCGCCTGGCGATCCCGCCGCGCCACGCCCGCGCCGAGAAGGCCGACCGGACCGCGGAGCAGGCCGAGCAGGAGGACGTCCCCGCAGCCGATGAGGCCGACGGGCCCGAGGAGTCCGACGAGGGCGGGACGGCCGAGGGGGTCGAGGGCGCCGGCGAGGCCGGAGAGGACGATGCCCGGATCATCGGCCGGTACATCGGCCTGCAGGCCCTGGTCGATCGCGCCGGCTCCGCGGAGGGCCCCGTCCCGCGCGCGGGCATCGTGCTGGAGCCCGCGGATGCCTGGACCCAGGTCACCGCCGCCGCGATCTCCCGCCTGGCCCCGGGCCGGGGAGCCCTCGTCGTCGCCCCCGACATGCGCGACGTGGACCGGCTGCACCGGGTCCTGGAGGCCCGCGGCATCCCCCACGAGGTCCTCGGCAGCGCCGACGGGCCCGAGAAGCGCTACCGCGCCTTCCGGCGGATCCTGCGCGGGGCCAGCCGGATCGTGATCGGCTCCCGGTCCGCCGCCTTCGCCCCCGTGCGCGACCTCGCGCTCATCGTCTGCTGGGACGCGGCCGACGACCTGCTCGTCGAACCCCGCGCCCCCTACCCGCACACCCGCACCGTCCTCCAGTGCCGCTCCCACGAGGAGCGCGCCGCCCTGCTGCTGCTGTCGACCTCGTGCTCCACCACCGAGGCGATGCTCGCCGGACAGGGGTACCTGCGCCTGCTCGAGCCCGCCGGGGCGCCTCTGAACGCCGTGCGGCCCCGGATCGTCGCCATGGACGATCACCTGCGCGAGCGGGAGGGCCCCAGCGGCCGCTCCCGCCTGCCGCAGGCCGCCATGCGCGTGATCCGGGAGGGCCTGGGCCGGGGGAGCGTGCTGGTGCAGGTGCCCCGCAGCGGCTACGTCCCCGCGATCGCCTGCACCTTCTGCGGCACCCGCTGCCTGTGCCCCACCTGCTCCGCCCCGCTGACCCTGCGCAGCCGCGACCACGGCCTCCAGTGCACGGTCTGCGGCCGGGTCGAGGACGGCTACCGCTGCCCGGAATGCCACCGCACCGGCGTGCGCGCCGTCGTGATCGGCTCCACCCGCACCGCCGAGGAGCTGCGCCGCGCCTTCCCCGAGGCTCCGCTGGTGGTCGCCGGCGGGGCGCACGGCCCCGTCCCCGACGATGCCGTGCCCGAGGGCGCCATCGTGGTGGCGACCCCGGGGGCGGAGCCCGCCCCCGAGGGCGACTACGCCGCCGCCGTGCTG
This sequence comes from Brachybacterium phenoliresistens, assembly GCF_000576425.1. Taxonomy (GTDB): domain Bacteria; phylum Actinomycetota; class Actinomycetes; order Actinomycetales; family Dermabacteraceae; genus Brachybacterium; species Brachybacterium phenoliresistens. The sequence continues at coordinate 356,424 of NZ_KK069988.1, forward strand.
CTGGACTGCGACGCCATGCTGGCGCGCGCCTCCTTCGACGCCGATGTCGAGGCCGTGCGCCGCTGGACCAACGCCATCGCCCTGGTGCGCACGGCCCGGGACGGGGGAGAGGTCCTCGTGGTCGGCACGGCGACCCTCCCGGCGATCCGCGACCTGGTGGCCCACCGCTCCCGCGTGTTCCTGGACCGGGTGCTCGAGGACCGCCGCCAGCTGGACCTGCCGCCGTTCCGCAGGATCGCCGAGGTCACCGGGGACCGCGCGGCCGTGCGTACCTTCCTCGAGGAGACCGACCTGCCCGACGGCACCAGCGTGTTCGGCCCCGTCGATCTCGAGGAGGGGGCCGATGCCCGCGGCGCCCGCGCCGTGCTGCGCCTGGAGCCGCAGCGCTCCCGCGAGCTCACCGAGGCGCTGCGCGCCGGCGTCGCCGCCCGCAGCGCCCGCAAGCGCCCCGGCAGCCTGCGCGTGCGCCTGGACCCGCCCGACGTCTTCTGATCGGCGGACGCCCCCGGCGCCGGCCCCGGGTGCCGGAGCGATCACCGCGACCGGGGGACCTGTCACCGGCCCCGCCCCGGACGACCCGCATGAGGCCGTCCGCACGCAGGAGCGCGAGAGGGGTCACGGCGCAGGCACGGCGGGCCGGGTGCGGGCGCCCCTGCCGCCCTACAATGGCGCACATCATGCGAGTCCTCTTCGCGGGCACACCCGCCGCCGCCGTCCCTTCCCTGCAGGCCCTGCTCGGCAGCGACCACGAGGTGGTCGCCGTCCTCACCCGGCCCGACGCCCCCACCGGGCGCGGCCGCACGCTGCGGCCCTCTCCCGTGCGCGCCGTCGCCGACGAGGCGGGCGTGCCGGTCCTGACCCCGCGCACCCTGCGCGACGCCGAGGTGCAGGCGCAGCTGCGGGAGCTCGCGCCCGAGGCCGCACCCGTGGTCGCCTACGGGAACCTCATCCCCCCGGCGGCGCTGGACATCCCGCGCCACGGGTGGATCAACCTGCATTTCTCCCTGCTGCCGGCCTGGCGGGGCGCCGCCCCGGTGCAGCGGGCCGTGCTCGCGGGCGAGACCGAGACCGGCATGTCGACCTTCCGCATCGACGCCGGGCTGGACACCGGGGACGTGCTCGGGATGCGCGGCGCCCGGATCGGCCCGCTGGAGACCTCCGGGGAGCTGTTGGATCGTCTCGCGGTCGAGGGTGCGCAGCTGCTGGTGCAGACCCTGGACGAGCTGGCCGCCGGCACCGCCGTGGCCACGCCGCAGGAGGGCGAGGCGACGCACGCCGCGAAGCTCACCTCTCAGGAGGCGCAGATCGACTGGAACGCCCCGGCGGAGGCGGTGAGCGCCCACATCCGCGGCATGAGCCCCGACCCGGGCGCCTGGACGCAGCTGCGGGGGGAGCGCTTCAAGGTCCTCGGCGTCGAGGCGGCGCAGGCCCCGGAGGATCTCGTGCTCGCGCCCGGGCAGCTGCACGCCACCCGCCGCAGCGTCTTCGCCGGCACGGCCACCCGGCCCCTCGCCCTGGGCACCGTCGCCGCGGCGGGGAAGAAGGCGATGCGCGCCGCGGACTGGGCGCGCGGCGCCGCTCTGACCGAGGGGACCGCCTTCGACGCGGCCCGGATCCAGGATGCCGAGGAGGCACGATGAGCGAGGGACACCGCAGCGGCGACGGCCGCGGGCGCGACGACCGCGGACGCGACGACCGCGGACGCGACGACCGCGGACGCGAGGACCGGCGCGGACCCCGCCGGGATGATCGCGCCGGGCGCGAGGACCGACGCGGACCCCGTCGCGGCGACGGCGATCGCCCCCGTCGCGACGACCGGGGCACCCGCGGAGAGGACCGCGGCCCGCGGAGGGACGACCGGGACGAGCGCCGCGGCACCGGCGAACGTCGGGGCGGCCGCGACGCCAAGGGACGCGAGCGCTCCGGCTCCCGCGGCCAGGGCGGGCCGCGACGCGGCTGGTCCGAGAGCCGTCCCTCGGAGCGCTCCCGCCGATCGACCTCCTCGCGCAGCGTCGCCTTCGAGGCGCTGCGCACGGTGCGGGAGGACGACGCCTACGCCAACCTGGTCCTGCCCGGTCTGCTGCGCCGCTCGCGCGTCTCCGGTCGGGACGCCGCCTTCGCCACCGAGCTGTTCTACGGCTCGCTGCGCGCCCAGGGCCGCCTGGACGCGATCATCGCGGCCTGCGTGGACCGCGGGCTCGACGACATCGAGGGCGACGTGCTCGACGTGCTGCGCCTGGGCGCCTACCAGCTGCTGGACATGAGCGTCGCCCCGCATGCGGCGACCTCGGAGACGGTGGCGCTGGCCCGCGAGGTCGCCGGGCACGGGGCGGGAGGCTTCGTCAACGCGGTGCTGCGCCGGGTCGGCGAGCGCGACCTCGACTCCTGGATCCAGGAGGTCGCCCCGGCCCGCGAGGAGGACGAGGTCGGGCACCTGGCCATCGCCCACTCGCATCCCGAGTGGATCGTGCGGGCGCTCTCGGACGCGCTGGCCGCCCACGGCCGGGACCGCTCCGAGATCGACGCGCTGCTGGCCGCCCAGAACGCGGCCCCGGCCGTGTCCCTGGTGATGCGGCCCGGGCTGACGGACCTGGACGAGCTCATCGACAACGGGGCGAGCGCCGGCCGCCTGTCCCTGTTCGCGGCGTCGTGGCCGTCCGGGGATCCCGGCGGCACCGACCCGGTGCGCGAGGGCCGCGCCGCCGTGCAGGACGAGGGCAGCCAGCTGATGGCCCTGGCCCTCGCCCTCGGGGCGGACGACCTCGTGCTCGAGGAGAACGGCCGCTGGCTGGACCTGTGCGCCGGCCCGGGCGGGAAGACCGCCCTGCTGGCGGGGCTGACCGTCGACCATGACGCCGAGCTGCTGGCCGTCGAGCTGCAGGAGCACCGCGCCCGCCTGGTCGACCGGGCCGTGGCGACGCTCGTCGAGGCCGGCGCCGAGGTCACCACGCGCACCGCCGACGGCCGCGACATCGGAGCCGAGATGCCGGCGACGTTCTCACGCGTCCTCGCCGACGTCCCCTGCTCGGGCCTGGGAGCGCTGCGCCGGCGCCCCGAGTCCCGCTGGCGGCGCACCGCGGCCGATGTGGGCCAGCTCGGCGGGATCCAGCGGGACCTGCTGCGCAGCGCCCTGGACGCCACCGCGCCCGGGGGAGTGGTCGCCTACGTCACCTGCTCGCCCCACCTGGCCGAGACCCTCCTCATCGTCCAGGACGTGGTGCGACGCCGTGACGACGTCGAGCAGCTCGACGCCCGTCCCGCGGTGCGCGCCGGGCTGCTGCCCGCGGCCCAGGACGTCGAGCTCGGCGCCGGCCCCGGCGTCCAGCTGTGGCCGCACGTCCACGGCACCGACGCCATGTTCATCGCGCTCCTGCGCCGCACCCCCGCCCCCTGAGAACCGGAGGATCCCCCGCCATGCCGTACTCGACGGACCGTGACTTCATCCACCCCAGCATCCTCAACGCCGACTTCATGCGCATCGGCGAGGAGCTGGACCGCATCGGCACGGCCGATGCCGCCCATGTCGACGTCATGGACAACCATTTCGTCCCCAACCTCACCTTCGGCGCCGACATGGTCGAGCAGATCGTCTCGCGCAGCCCGATCCCGGTGGACGCGCACCTCATGATCGAGGAGGCCGACCGTCATGCCCCCGTCTTCGCGGAGGCCGGGGCCGATTCGGTGACCTTCCACCTCGAGGCGGCCAAGGCCCCCGTGCGCCTGGCCCGGGAGCTGCGGCGCAAGAACGTCGCCGTGGGCGTCGCGCTGCGCCCCGCCACCCCGATCGAGCCGCTGCTGGACGTGATCGGCGAGTTCGACATGCTGCTGATCATGACCGTGGAGCCCGGCTTCGGCGGGCAGAGCTTCCTCGAGGGCATGCTGCCCAAGATCCGCCGCGCCCGCGCCGCGATCAGCGAGGCGAACCTCGAGGTCTCGATCCAGGTCGACGGCGGGGTCAGCCGCGAGACGATCGAGCGGGCGGCCGATGCCGGCGCGAACGTGTTCGTGGCCGGCTCGGCGATCTACAAGGCCCCCGACAGCGTCGAGGAGATCGCGGTGCTGCGCGATCTCGCCGCCGCGCACCGTCACTGAGGGCACCCTCGTGATCCTGGACGCCCTGCAGTGGCTCTTCGATGCCCGTCTGGAGTTCTCCGGCGGCCAGTTCATCCTCTGGCGCGAGGTGCTGGGCAACGTCTTCGGGCTGCTCAGCGCCCTGGGCGGGATGCGGCGCAAGGTGTGGGCGTGGCCCATCGGCATCGTGGGGAACGTGCTGCTGCTGACGGTGTTCCTGGGCACGGTCTTCGGCACCCCCAACGCCATCGACCTGTACGGCCAGGCCGGCCGCCAGATCATGTTCATCGCCACCTCCGTGTACGGGTGGGTGCGCTGGCGCCAGGCGAGGACCGAGGGCGGGACGGCGGTCGAGCCGCACTGGGCGTCCTGGAGCACGCGCGTGCTGCTGCTGGTGGCGCTGGTCGGCGGCACCGCGCTGCTGACCCCGATCTTCCGGGCGCTGGGCTCCTACGAGCCGGTGTGGTCGGACGCCTGGATCTTCATGGGCTCGCTGCTGGCGACCTTCGGCATGGCCAAGGGCTGGGTCGAGTTCTGGCTGATCTGGGTGGCCGTGGACATCGTCGGGGTGCCGCTGCTGCTGAGCGCCGGCTACTACGCGAGCGCGTTCATGTACGTGTTCTACGGGATCTTCACCCTGACGGGCTTCTTCGTGTGGTGGCGGGTGCGGGCCCGGCAGGAGGGCGAGAGGGTGCGCGTCGAGACGGCGCACCTGGACCCCACCGTCCGGCGGGACTGACCGCCCGCCGCGATCACGGGCTCGCGCGCCGGGAGAGGGATGCGCCGCTCACGGGCCGGTCCGATGCGGCACGGCCCCTCGCGGACCGCTAGGCTGACCGGGTGAAGGATTTCGAGACGCTGTACGCCGAGCTCACCGAGAAGGCCCGCACCCGACCGGAGGGATCCGGGACGGTCGCCGAGCTGGACTCCGGGGTGCACGGCATCGGCAAGAAGATCGTCGAGGAGGCTGCCGAGGTCTGGATGGCCTGCGAGCACGAGACCCATGACGACGCCGCGCTGGAGATCTCCCAGCTGCTGTACCACACGCAGGTGATGATGGTCGCCAAGGGCATCTCCCTCGAGGACGTCTACCGCAAGCTCTGAGCGCCGCCCGCGAACCGCCACCGCGTCCGCCCTCCCGTCCCGGACTCCTCCGCATCGGCCCCGACCCGGCCCCCTCAGCATCGGACCCCCGCCCGCGACCTGACCGTCCGGCAACTCCCGAAGGAGCAGCTGTGCTGCGTATCGCCGTGCCCAACAAGGGCGCCCTCTCCGAGCCCGCATCGGACCTCCTGTACGAGGCCGGGTACCGTCGCCGCGGCCATCTCAAGGAGCTCGTGCTGGTGGACGAGGACAACGGCGTCGAGCTGTTCTTCCTGCGCCCGCGCGACATCGCCGTGTACGTCGGCTCGGGCACCGTGGACGTCGGCATCACCGGCCAGGACATGCTGCTGGACTCCCGCACCCCGGCCGACGAGCTGCTCGAGCTGGGCTTCGCCCGCTCGACCTTCCGCTTCGCCGCCCCCTCCGGCCAGCAGCGCGACCTGGCCTCCCTGGCCGGCGCCCGCATCGCCACCAGCTACGAGAATCTCGTCGAGGACCACCTCGCCCAGAAGGGCATCGACGCCGAGGTCGTGCACCTGGACGGCGCCGTCGAGTCGAGCATCCGCCTCGGCGTGGCCGAGGTCATCGCCGACGTCGTGGAGACCGGCACCACCCTGCGCCAGGCCGGGCTGGAGACCTTCGGGGACCCGATCATGACCAGCCAGGCGGTGCTGTTCTCCCGCCCCGGCATGGAGCTCGAGGACGACGCCCGCCGCACCCTGGACGTGCTGATCCGCCGCGTGCGCAGCGTGCTGGTGGCCCGCGAGTACGTGCTCATCGACTACGACATCCCGCAGGAGAAGCTGGAGGCCGCCGTCGCGATCACCCCCGGCTTCCAGGCGCCGACGGTCTCCCCGCTGCACAACGGATCCTGGTCCGCCGTGCGCTCCATGGTCGAGCGCAAGCAGGTCAACCGCGTGCTGGACGACCTCTACGACGCCGGGGCGCGCGCCATCCTCGTCACGGCCATCCAGGCCTGCCGGGTCTGAGCCGATGACGCAGGCCGCGCCGGAGGTCGGACCCGAGGGCACGATCGTGCTGCGCCCCCGGCTGGCCCGCATCGCCGGCTTCGCGATCGGCGGCCTGGTGCTCGCCGTCAGCGTCGGCAGCGCGCTGCTGGTGGGGAGCTTCGACCTGCCCAACCGGATCATGTTCGTCGCCTTCGGGCTGGCGGTGTTCTGGTTCTGCTGGCGCGAGGCGATCGTGAAGGTCGTCGCCGAGCCCGACCGGCTGGTGGTGCGGAACCTGCTCAGCGTGCGCACCCTGGAATGGGCCGAGGTGATCGGCGTCAGCTTCCCGGCCGGCGACCCCTGGGCGCATCTCGACCTCGCCGACGGCGACACCCTGGCGACGATGGCGATCCAGCGCTCGGACGGGGAGCGCGCCCTGGCCGATGCCCGGCTGCTGGCCCGGCTGGTGCGCGAGCGCGGCGAGGCCCACCCCTCGCAGGAGCCGCCGGCGCTCTGAGGCCGATGGGCCTCGGCAGGCCGCAGGCCGCCGGGGGCTCGTCGGGCGCCGAGGTTGCGCGGGGCCCGGGAGCGGGACTCCTCAGACGATGAGCGATGCCGCCGCTCGACCGGCCAGCGCGCCGTACACGAACGAGGCCGGATCCTCCTCGAGCCCGCGCCCCATCGTGGACAGGCGCACCGGCAGGGCCTGCAGCGCCGCCAGCAGCCCGTCGTCGGGGACCTCCACCAGCTCGTGGACGAGGCCCCGGCGCGCGGCCTGCTCGATGATGAGCTGCTCGACCTGCGCCGTCACCTGGGCGTGGAAGACCCAGTCCCCGGCACGGCGCGGCGCGAGCACGGGGAACCGCGCGGGGACCAGGGTCATCCGCCCGTAGGCCGTCGCGCTGTGGTGGGACAGGCCGCGGTGCCGGGCCCGCTCGTCGGCCTCGGAGACCCGCAGGGCGCCGATCGGCGCCCCGCCCAGGACGCCGGCGGCGTTGAGCACGTCCCCGGCCTGGACGCCGGAGAAGCCCCAGCCGGTGCCGGTGCCCAGGTTGCCCGGGCCCTGGATGACCACGGCGACATCGGCCTCGAGCACATGCCGGGCCCCCAGCAGCGCCGAGTGCACGGTCACCGCCTCGAGATCCCCGCCGAAGGCCTGCCCGGCGGTGACGGAAGCCGTGACCAGGCCGCGCTCGCGCAGTGCGGCGAGGGTGCGCGAGTAGGCCGCCGGCAGCGCCGCGCCGTCGGTCATCACGTAGACGATCCGGGCCGAGGGCGCCTCCGCACGGATCCCCGCGACGATCGGGGCGAGCGAGGAGTGCAGATCCGCGACCACCACCGGCATGCCCTCGACGTCGCGGGCATGGGAGATCCGGGCATAGTGCGGGCTCGCCGGATCGTCCAGGGCGTCGACCATCGTCTGCATCGGCGTGTAGCGCAGCTTCATCATGTGGCCGGCGATCTCCGCGGCGTCGGGGGAGTCGTCCCGGCGGGAGACGACGATCGCGTCGCCGCCGGTGCCCAGCCCGCGCCGCAGCGCGTTGGTGTTCAGGTCGACCGTCTCGCCGACCTGCGGGGTCCCCACCAGCTCGGTGTACGCCAGGGCGCGCAGGGTCTCCGGGGCGCCATCGGCCCCCGTCACCTCGACCTGGAGGGAGGCCACTCCGGGCCAGCCCCTCCGATGGGCGATCACACGTCCACTCTCCCAGCGCAGCATGCCGTCAGAGTAGGCCACCTCCCTGAGGCCCGGTCTGCAGGTCGCGACGCCCGGCGGCCCTCCGCGTGGCTAAGCTGAGGCGGTGGCCTCTCGCAATGTCGAACGACTGCTCAACGTCATCATGACCATCGGCTCGCGCCCCCGGCGCGGGATCGACCGCGCGACCCTCTTCGAGGCGATCCCGGAGTACGCGGCCGCCGCGACCCAGGACGCCGCGGAGAAGATGTTCGAGCGCGACAAGACCGCGATCCGCGAGCTCGGGCTGCCGCTGCGCACCGAGCGGCACGATCTGTGGGACGAGAACATCGTCCACTACCGGCTGGACACGGATGCCGGCGGCGACGACCTGCACCTCAGCGAGGGCGAGTACACGGTGCTGCTCGCCGCCAGCCGCGCCTGGGACGATGCGGCCGCCGGGGGAGCGGCCCGCCGGGTGCGCTCGAAGCTCCTGAGCCAGGGCCTGGACGCCGACACGGACCTGCTGCGGCGCACGCCCCGCGGCTCCGTCGAGTCCCTGCCCGTGCTCACCCCGCTGCTGGAGGCGGTCAGCACCGGCAGCCGCGTCTCCTTCGCGTACCGCTCCGCCCGCGGGGAGCGCACCGATCGCACGGTCGAGCCGTGGGTCGTCGGCGTGCACGAGGGGCACTGGTACGTGCTGGGCCACGACCTGGCCCGCGAGGGGACCCGCGTGTTCAAGGCCTCGCGCATCGAGTCGTTCCCGCGGATCGGCGGGCCGATCAGCCATCCCCGCGAGGAGGGGATGACCCTGGAGACGGCGCTGGCCGGCATGACCGCGCACGAGGACCGGGCTCGAGCCCGCCTGCGGATCGAGCCGTACAAGGCGCTGGCCCTGCGCGATGCCGCCGGCGCCTCGCTGCGGGCCCGCGAGGTCGAGCTGCCGGCCATGCCGCGCTCCGCGGCGCTGCGGCAGGTGCGCGCCAACGCCCGCTGGATCACCCTGGTCGACCCTCCTGCCTGGCGGGACGCGCTGGCCTCCGCCTATGCGGAGATCGCCCGGCTGCACACCGGGCAGGCCGACCTCGCGAGGATCGAGGACGCGCCCGTGCGCAGGCCCGCCGCGATCCGTCGCTCCACCAGCGGCGCCGACCACCTCTCGCGCCTGGTCAGCCTCGCCTCCTACGTGCTCTCGCGCGGGGAGGTCGAGGTCTCCCAGCTCGCGGAGGATTTCGGCATCTCGCAGAAGGAGCTCATCGCCGACCTGCAGATCCTGTTCGTCTGCGGAGACTTCGCGACCGGCTGGGAGCAGGACCTCATCGAGGTCACCTGGGAGGACGGCTTCGTGCGGGTCCGCAACGCCGACGCCCTGCGTCGCGCGCTCAGCCTCACCGCCGCGGAGGCCACGGCCCTGCTGGCCGGGCTCGCGGCCCTCGAACCGGTCGCCGGGGAGGAGGCGGAGCTGGTCGCCTCGGCCCGCGCCAAGCTCCTCGCGCGACTGGGCACCGCGGCCCCGGGGGAGGACGAGGCGGAGCCGCCGACCGATGCCGCCGCGTCCCCCGTCACGGATCCGGCGGCCGACGGCGCCTCCGACGGCGCCCCGAAGGTCGAGCTCTCCCGCAGCGAGCAGATCCTCGACGCGCTGCACCGGGCGATCCGGGAGGACCGCCCGGTCGTCATCCGCTACTCGCCGCCGGATCGTTCGGGAACCTCCGTCCGCAGCGTCGCGCCGCGGCAGGTGGAGTCCTCCGCCGGGCGCTCGTACCTCAGGGCGGACTGCGCCCTCGCGCAGGACGAGCGGCTGTTCCGCCTGGACCGGATCGCCGAGATCCTGCCGGAGGGGACGCCCCAGCATCGGGACGACGGCGCCGCCGCCGACGCGGATCCCGGCCCCGGGAGCCGGCCCGGATCCGAGGCCCGGGGCAGCGGCGGGCGCCTCGAGGAGGACGCCTGGGTGCGGCTGGAGGGACCGGCCATGTGGATCGCCGAGGCGTTCGCGGCCGCCGAGCTGCGCGATGCCCCGGGCGGCGGGACCCTCGCCCGTCTCGCGACGCCGGTGCTGGGCGCTCTCGTGGACGCGGTGATGGAGGCGGCCGGCGCCGCCGAGGTGCTCGCCCCGGCATCGCTGAGAGACCTGATCGTGACCACAGCCGAGCAGGCCGGTGCGCGTCACACCGGCGTCGAGGCGATAGGCTGATCCCCGCCTCCCGCGCCCGGGCGGGCGCGGCACCGGTGTCCGCATCGCGTGCCGTCGGCCGCCTTCCAGGTCGCTGTGGGACCATGCTGAGGCCGTGACTTCCCGGCCCTGTCGAAAGGACCATCTCCATGGGTGCACTCAAGCCCTGGCACATCGTCGTTCTCGTGCTTCTCGTGCTGCTGCTGTTCGGCGCGGGCAAGCTCCCGAGCCTCGCGCGCAACCTGGGCAAGTCCATGCGCATCTTCAAGACGGAGGTCGAGGAGCTGCGAGGGGACGACAAGCCGGACGAGGACGATGAGGACGATCGTCCCCGTCGCCGCGTCGAGGACCGCGACACCCGCCCGGCGCGCGAGTTCGATCCCCGCGAGGAGCCCCGCGCCGAGGGCCAGCCCGTCGATCCCCGGCGCGACGACGACTACCGTCGCGACTGAGCCCTCCGGGCACATCATCTGACCTTGAGAGGTCCGGGTGCAGTCGCCCGGACCTCTCGCGGACGAAGGAAGACCGCACGTGGCGAGCTCATCGCAACCGAAGGACTCGGCGAAGACCAAGCGCCGGAAGAGGGACCCCGAGGGCCGCATGGCGCTCGGGGAGCATCTGGCTGAGCTCCGCAACCGGCTGATGTGGTGCGCGGGCACCGTGCTCGTCATGTCCATCGTCGGCTGGTTCCTCTATGAGTGGGTTCTCGGTCACCTCCAGGCGCCGATCCAGCTCGCGAAAGAGGAGTACGGCCTCGAGAACCTCTCGGTCAACTTCAAGTCTGCCGGGGCGCCGCTGAACGTCAAGCTCCAGATCTCGGCATACATCGGGCTCATCCTGTCCGCTCCCATGTTCCTCTACCAGGTGTGGTCGTTCGTCATGCCCGGGCTCCACAAGAACGAGCGTCGGTACGCGCTGGGCTTCTTCGGAGCCGCCATCCCCCTGTTCTTCGTCGGAACCGCTGCCGGCTACTGGGTGATGCTCAAGGCCGTCCCCATTCTTCTGTCGTTCACTCCGGCAGAGGCCTCGAACGTCATCGATTTCGCCGATTATCTGCGACTGTGGATCAAGACGATGCTGGCCTTCGGCATCGCCTTCCTGATGCCCGTCGTGCTCGTTCTGCTCAACTTCCTGGGCATTCTGCCGGGCAAGACCATGCTCAAGGCATGGCGCTGGGTCACCTTCCTGTGCTTCTGCTTCACCGCCGTCATGGTCCCCACCCCGGATCCCTTCACCATGATCTTCATGGCGCTGCCGATGGTCGGCCTGTACTTCGCCGCGGTGCTCATCGGCATCATCCGCGACAAGCGGAGGAAGGAGACCGAGGACGACGGCCTCGCCGACGACGAGGCGAGCGTCATCGACGACGCCCCCGAGGACGTCGACGGTCCCTCGTCGCTCGACGACGACGAGGACGCACCGCGCCGCACGAGGCGTTCGTGAGCCGACTACGCGTGGGGCTGCTGTCGAACCCGACGGCGGCCCGGGGGGCGGCGCACCGGACGGGGCGCCAGGTCGCGCACCTGCTGCGCCTGGCCGGTCTGTCCGTGGTGGACGTCTCCGGCCCCAGCGCCCGCGTCGCACGGGCCCGTGCCGAGGAGGTCATCGACACCCTCACCGCCCTCGTCGTCGTCGGCGGTGACGGCACGGTATCCCTGGGCGCCTCCCTGGTGGCCCACACCCCGGTGCGCCTGGGCGTCGTCCCCGCCGGCAGCGGCAACGACTTCGCCCGCGCCCTGGAGCTGCCCGTCGGCTCCCCGGAGGAGTCCGTGCGCCTGCTGCTGCATGCGCTGTCCCGGCCCGTCACCGCGATCGACGCGATGGAGGTCAGCAGCAGCCAGAACCTGCCCTCGCACCGCTCCCTGGCGCTCGGGAACGTCTCCCTCGGCTTCGACGCCCTGGTCAACGCCCGCGCCAACAGCGCCGGGCGGGGCCTCGGGTCGCGGTACTCCGTCGCCCTGCTGCGCGAGCTGCCCGCCTTCTCCCCGCTGCCGTACTGGGTGGAGGTCGACGGCGAGGAGCGCTACGAGGTCGACGCCACGCTGCTGACGGTCGCCAACACCGGAGTCTTCGGCGGGGGCATCCGCTTCGTCCCGGACAGCATCGTCGACGACGGCCTGCTGGAGCTGGCGACCGTGGCCGGCGCCGGTCGCCGCGACCTGCTGCGCATGATGCCGCGCCTGCACCGGGGCACCCACGTCTGCCATCCCGCCTTCTCCACCCGGCGGGTGCGGGAGGTGACCGTCGGCCTGCGCCACGGGCGCGACGTGCGCGCCTACGCCGACGGCGAGGCGCGCGGCCTGCTGCCGGTGACCGTCCGCATCGCTCCGGGGGCCGTGCGGATCCTGGCCGATCTCGACCGACTGCGAGGAGAACCGGCGTGAGCTCCCCCTCCGAGCGCTATGCCCAGTTCGATGCGGAGCGCCGCCGCAGCCGCACCCCTCTGGGCAGCTTCCAGGCGCGCTATCCCTTCGACCTGGACCCCTTCCAGATCCGCGGCTGCGAGGCCCTGCAGGAGGGCGAGTCCGTGCTGGTGGCCGCGCCCACCGGCGCCGGCAAGACGGTCGTGGGCGAGTTCGCGGTGCACCTGGCCCTGGAGACGGGGCGCAAGGTCTTCTACACCGCCCCCATCAAGGCCCTGTCCAACCAGAAGCACGAGGAGCTCTCGGCGTGGCTGGGCCACGACCGGGTGGGACTGCTCACCGGGGATACCTCCGTGCGGCCCGATGCCGATGTGGTCGTCATGACCACCGAGGTCCTGCGCAACATGCTGTACGCCGGCTCGTCCCTCCTGGACGGGCTGGGCTTCGTCGTGATGGACGAGGTGCACTACCTCGCCGACCGCCTGCGCGGCCCGGTCTGGGAGGAGGTGATCATCCACCTCGACGAGAGCGTGCGCCTGGTCGCGCTGTCCGCGACCGTCTCCAACGCGGAGGAGTTCGGCGCCTGGATCGACGAGGTCCGCGGGACCGTGCGCGTGATCGTCTCCGAGACCCGTCCCGTGCCGCTGTGGCAGCACGTCATCGCCGGGGACGATCTGCTGGACCTCTTCGTCGACGACTCCGGCAGCCCCGTGGTCTCGCACGGTCCGGGCGCCGCCCGGGAGCGCACCGTCAACCCGGCGCTTGCGCAGACCGGAAGCACGAGCACCTCCCGGATCCGCGACGAGGACGAGGGCCGGGGCGGTCGCGGCGGACGCGGCCGGCACGGCGGGCGCGGCCGAGGGCGCGGTCACGGCACCCAGGGGCGCCACCGGCTGCGCGGCTCCCGCAGCGGCCCGCCCGATCACCGGGGCGGCTCCGATCGCCGGCCCGACCCGGGCGAGCACGGGGCCGGTCGCGGTCCTCGCCTGGGCTCGCGGCCGATGCGCCGCCCCGACGTCGTCGCCCTCCTGGACCAGCACGCCCTGCTCCCCGGCATCTTCTTCATCTTCTCGCGCGCCGGCTGCGACGCCGCCGTCCGGCAGTGCGCCCAGGCGCACCTGACGCTCACGACCCCGGAGGAGCAGCGCCGCATCCGCGCGGTGCTCGCCGAGCGCCTCGCGGTCATCGGCCACGAGGACGAGCAGATCCTGGACCTGCCGGCCTTCCGACGCGCCGCGATCAACGGCGTCGCCTCCCACCACGCGGGGATGCTCCCGCTGCTCAAGGTCCTCGTCGAGGAGCTGTTCTCCCAGGGGCTGATCAAGGCCGTGTTCGCCACCGAGACCCTGGCGCTGGGCATCAACATGCCGGCCCGCTCGGTGGTCCTCGAGAAGCTCGTGAAGTTCAACGGCACCGAGCACGCCGACCTGACCCCGGGGGAGTACACGCAGCTGACCGGCCGTGCGGGCCGCCGCGGCATCGACACCGAGGGCCATGCCGTGGTCGTGGCCGGACCGCGCTTCGACGCGGACGCGGTCGCCTCCCTCGCCTCGCGCCGCACCTACCCGCTGCGCTCCGCGTTCCGGCCCACCCCCAACATGGCGGTGAACCTGCTGGACCGCTTCGACCTGCAGCGGGCACGGGAGACGCTCGAGATGAGCTTCGCCCAGTTCCAGGCGGACCGCTCCGTGGTGGGGCTGGCCCGCAAGGCCCGCGAGACCGAGGACACCGTCCGCTCCTACCGCGAGGCCCTGCACTGCGAGCGCGGGGACGTGCTGGAGTACGTGCAGCTGACCGAGCAGATCGCCGCCCGCGAGAAGGCTCTCGCCCAGCAGCGCTCCGCCGCCGACCGCGACCGCACCCGCTCCACCCTGCGCTCCCTGCGGCGCGGGGACGTGGTCGCCATGCCCGGCGGGAAGCGCAACGGGTACGGCGTGGTGCTGGACGTGGACCGGCAGGTGCTCGAGGGCATCCGCGTCGAGGTGCTGACCCCCGACGCCCGGGTGCGGGCCGTGCATCCCGGCGACCTGCCCTCGGCCCCGGCCGTCATCGACTCCCTGAAGCTGCCGCGGCCCGAGCGGCTGGGCAGCGCCAAGGTGCGCCGTGACACCGCCAGCGCCCTGCGCCAGCTGCTGTCCGGGCACGATCCCGACCCCCGCCGCGAGGTCCGCTCCCGCGCCCCGCGCACCCCGTCGACCGCCGCCCAGGACGATGCCCTGCTGCGGCTGCGCGAGCAGCTGCGCGAGCATCCCTGCCATGACTGCCCGGAGATCGAGGCGCATCTGCGCTGGGCCGGTCGCTGGCGCAAGGCCTCCGCCCAGCTCGAGCGGGACGAGCGCCGCATCCAGGGGCGCACCTCGTCCCTCGCCCGGCAGTTCGACCACCTCGTGGATCTCCTCCTCGAGCTCGGCTATCTCGAGCTGATCGAGGACCCGGAGCCGGACCCGGCGGGCGCCGCGGACCGGCAGGCCTCGCCGGTGCCGACGCCGCGAGGGCTGCGGCTGCGCCACCTGTTCAGCGACCGCGACCTGCTCATCGCCGAATGCCTCGACCAGGGCGCCTGGGCGGATCTCGATCCCGCGGAGCTGGCCGCGATCGTCTCCGCCGCGGTCCACGACTCCCGGCGCGACGACGCCGGGTCCCCGGAGCTGCCGGCCTCGAGCCGTTTCGCGCACGTCCTGGCCCGGACCGAGGCGATCGGCGACCGGTTGCGGGCGGCCCAGGCCCGCCACGACGTCGACCTCACCACTCCGCCCGATGCCGCAGCCAGCGCGATCGTGCACCGCTGGGCGCAGGGCCGGCACTTCGCGGCCGCCATCGCCGACTCCGGGATGACCGCCGGGGACTTCGTGCGGCACTGCCGTCAGGTCGTCGACATGCTCGAGCAGCTCGCCGCCGTCGACGGCGTCGCGGCGACGGCCCGCGAGTCGGTGCGGGCGGTGCGCCGCGGCCTGGTCGCCCAGGAGTTCGACAGATGAGCACCGCCCCACCTCGTGAAGGACACCCCCGCATCATGACCGAGACCGCCTCCCTCCCCGTCCTCTACACCGGGATCGTGCTGTACAGCACGCAGGACCCGGAGGCCTCGGCGATGCTGGTCGCGGACGGCACCGTCGCGTGGATCGGTCCGGAGGACTCCGCCCTCGTGCTGCACCCGCAGGCCCGGCGCATCCGCGCCGAGGGCTGCCTGGTGACCCCGTCCTTCGTCGACGCCGCCCCCACGGCCGATGGCTCCGAGCCCGAGGCCGGCTGGCTCGAGCAGGCGCTCGCACGCGGCATCACCGCGGCGGTCCCCGGCCCCCTGGGCCCCCGCGACGGCGTCACGGTGCTGGCCCCCGCGGTGCAGAGCGCCCCCTACCTCGACCTGACCCGAGAGGGGACCGCCCTCGCCCTCGGCTCAGGGGGCCGTGCCGACGCCGCCGACCCCTGGACCTGGGTGCGCGCCCTCGCCCATGAGGGGCCGCTCGAGCAGCGCATCAGCGACCGCGCCGCCTTCCTCGCCGCGACCCGCGGCGGCCGGCGCCTGGCCGGCGCCCCCCACCCCGGGTCCCTGAACCCCGGCACGGAGGCGACCTTCGTGGTCTGGGAGCCGTGGGACCTCACCGTGCGCGGGCAGGACGAGCGCATCCAGACCTGGTCCACGGACCCGCGCTCCCGCACCCCCATGCTCCCGGACCTCACCGACGGCTCCCCGCAGGCCCTGCGCACCGTGGTCTCCGGCCGCGTCGTCCACGACCGCCTGCCGGAGCCCGCATGAGCAGCGGCGGCACCGGGCGGTCCGGCGCGACGAGCACCCGCTCGCGCGGCTCCGGCGCCGCTGACCGCTCGCGGGGCCGCTCGGCCGCGGGGGCGCGCGGATCCCGCCCGCCCCACCGGGAGGAGGCGCTGCGCCCCGTCCCCGGGGCCGTGGCCGTGCTGGTCGGCGCGGCCGGCGGGCTCGCCGCCGTCGCCGCCTTCCCGCCGTACGACCTCTGGTTCCTGCTGCCGCTGGCGATCGGGGCCCTGAGCGCGACGGCCCTGACCCGCACCGCGACCGCGACCGTGCTCGCCTCCTTCGCCTGGGGGCTGGGGTTCTTCGTGCCGCTGACCCACTGGGCGGCGACCTATGCGGGCGCGATGCCGTGGCTGGCCCTCGGCGTCTTCCAGGCGCTGTTCGCCGTCCTGTTCGCCGTGCCGGCGCGGGCGGTGCTCGTGCGCCGGGGCCTCGGCCCGGGCAGCGCGCTGGTCGTCGCGGCGCTGTGGGTGGCCGTGGAGACGCTGCGGTCCCACGCCCCCTGGGGAGGGCTGCCCTGGGGCGCCTCCGCCTTCGCCCTGGCCGACTCGCCGCTGCTGAACCTCGGCCCGTGGATCGGTACCGCGGGCCTGGCCCTGCTGTGCGCCCTGCTGGGCCTCGGGGTCCTGCGGGGAGTGCTCGCCCTGACCGGCCGCAGCCGCCGCGGGCTCGGCGGGATCGCGGGCCTGCTGCCGATCGCCGTCTCGATCACGGTCGTCGCCGCCTGCCTGCTGGTCCCGTACCCGCCGAACCCGGCCCCGGCGCAGCAGAGCACCCTGCGCGTGGCCGGCATCCAGGGGAACATGGACCCCATCGATCCGGTGGCCCTGACCATGCCCGAGGGCGTGTTCGAGAACCACCTCGCGATGAGCCACGAGGTCCTGCGGAGCGAGGGGACGGACCTCGACCTCGTCGTCTGGCCCGAGGACTCCACCAGCTGGGACCCGCGCGACGACCCCTACCGCGAGCAGGCCATCGTGGACCTCTCCGGGCAGGCCGACGCCCCCGTCATGATCGGCACCCAGACCCCCACCGAGGACGGCCGCCGCTACAACTACTCGCTGGTGTACGCCCCCGACGGCCAGGTCGTCTACCAGTACGCCAAGCGCCACCCGGTGCCCTTCGGCGAGTACATCCCCGCGCGGAGCTTCTTCCGGGCGATCACCGACAAGGTCGACATGGTCTCCTCGGACATGATCGCCGGCGAGGAGGTCGGGGTGACCGACGTCGTCGGCCCGCCGATCGGCGTGCTGATCTGCTTCGAGATCGCCTACGACAACCTCGTGCGCGACGTCGTCGACGACGGCGCCCAGATGATCGTCGTCCAGTCCAACAACGCCCTGTTCGGCGAGTCCCACGAGGCGGTCCAGCAGGTCGCCGAGGCCAAGGTGCTGGCCGTCGTCAGCGGGCGCAGCGTCGTCCACGTCTCCACGGTGGGGGAGTCGGCGATCTACGGTCCCGAGGGCCGCGAGCTCGCCCGCACCGGCCACTGGGAGCAGGGCGCCGTGGTCGCGGACGTCCCCCTGCGCACCGGAATCACCCCCGCCGTCGCCGCCGGCTGGTGGACCCCGCTGATCATCAGCGCCCTGGGCCTGGCCGGCGTCGCGGCCGCCCTGACCCGGAAGGACCGCGCGATCGCCCCGCCCGGGCGTCGCTGATCCCGCCCGCCCTGCGCCGAGCCCATCGGCCGCATCCGAGGAGAGACCCCTGAGCACGCTCGTCATCATCCCCACCTACAACGAGATCGAGGCCCTGCCGGGGACCCTCGCACGGCTGCGAGCCGCCGTCCCCGAGGCGCACGTCCTCATCGCCGACGACGCCTCCCCGGACGGCACCGGCGAGCTGGCCGACGCCCTCGCCGCGCAGGACCCGCACGTGCACGTGCTGCACCGTGCCGGCAAGGAAGGCCTGGGCCCCGCCTACATCGCCGGGTTCCGCTGGGGCTTCGAGCACGGCTACGACGTCCTCGTGGAGATGGACGCCGATGCCTCCCATCGGCCCGAGCAGCTGCCCGGGCTGCTGGAGGCGGTGCGCCGCGGCGCCGATCTCGCGATCGGGTCCCGCTGGGTGCGCGGCGGCGCCGTGCACGACTGGGCCCGCCACCGCGAGGTCCTCTCGCGGGGCGCCAACATGTATGCGCGGGTGCTGCTGGGCCTGGGCGTGCACGACGCCACCGCCGGCTTCCGGGCCTACCGCGCCGATCTCCTGCGGGAGCTGCTGGAGGCCGATGTGGCCAGCCACGGCTACTGCTTCCAGGTCGACATGACACGCCGCAGCCGCGAGGCGGGAGCGGTGATCCGGGAGGTGCCCATCGACTTCGACGAACGGCGCGAGGGGACCAGCAAGATGGACTCCTCGATCGTGGGCGAGGCGCTGCTGCGGGTCACCCAGTGGGGCGTGCAGCGCCGGGCACGGCAGCTCTCCAGGGTGCTCGGCTACCGTGGACGGTGACACCCGCCGCGGCGTCGGCGCCGCGGCACCGGCAGGAGAGTGAGCCCATGACCTCGCAGCAGAACGGAACCTCGCAGGACCCCCGTGCGCGCCGTTCCGTGCGCGGCATCCTCGTGCCGATCGCCATCCTGGTGCTGGGCCTGGCCGAGATCGCGATCCTCGTGGCGATCGGCGTGAACACCTCCCTGTGGTGGTCGGTGCTCGTGATCGTGGTCGGCTGGGTGATCGGCGTCGCCCTGCTCGTCGCCGCAGGCCAGCAGTCCTTCGTCCGCCTGAGGTCGCTGGTGCGCGCCGTCCGCGGCAGCGGGGACGTCAAGGACCATCTCAGCCGGCCCGCCTTCACGCTGCTGGCGGCGATGCTGTTCTTCTTCCCGGGCCTGATCACGGACCTGATCGCCCTGGTGCTGCTGCTGACCCCCGTGCAGCGGCGGGCCGTGCGCGCCGTGGGCCTGGGCAGCGGATCCGATGCGGCCCGCAAGGTCCTGTACCGGCGCACCAGCAGCGGCGTCATCCAGGGCGAGATCATCATCGACGCCCAGGACTCCTCGCCGCAGTCCCCGTCCCGGCCCGGCGAGGACGCACCGCCCACCATCACCCAGGGGTGAGGACGCCCCGGACGACGAAGCGCCCCGACCGGATCGGTCGGGGCGCTTCGTCGTCCAGGGCAGGGCCCGGGGCGTCAGAGCGTGCGGCTGGAGCTCTGGTGGAGCTTGCCCGAGCGCAGCAGCGCCAGACGCTGGTCCAGGAGCACCTGCAGCTCCTCCTCGCTGCGACGCTCCAGGAGCATGTCCCAGTGCGTGCGCTGCGGCTTGCCCGGCTTCTCCTCGGGCTTCTCGTGGTCGCGCAGCACGGCGGTCGCGCCGCAGCGGCACTCCCACACCGGCGGCACGTCCGCCTCGACGGAGAACGGCAGCACGATGGTGTGCCCGTTCGGGCAGTCGTAGTTGGCCTCCTGACGGGGCGCGGCCAGCACGCCGTCATCGGTCTCCATGCTGAGCGACCCCAGGCGGGTACCTCGCAGGCTTCGGCTGTTCATGCTCTCTCGCTTCCTCCCGACGGTAGGATCCGTGCACCGCACCCCGCCGAGCAGCGGGGGAGCGCACGCTCCTTCACAACGCCCTGTGCTCCAGCCCTGTTCCCGGGGGTGGCGCGGCCCTCGTCCGCCGGTCGTGCCGACGGCATGCACCACCGGATCCGGGACGGATCATGAGCGGGGCGGGGGCGCGGATTCCAGGAGCTCGGCGAGCACATCGACGCGATTGGTGATAATACCATCCACGCCGAGGCGCAGCAGGTCGCGCATCGTCCGGCGGTCGTCGATGGTCCACACGTGCACCTCGCAGCCGGCCCCGTGGGCGGCGGCGACGGTGCGCGCGGTGACGACGGGCACTCCCCGGTAGGTCGGCGGGACCTGGATCGCCCCGTAGGGCGACAGGACCCGGCGCACCGCTCCGCGCGGCGCCTCCAGGGCGCTGGCGGCGAGGAAGGCCGCGATGCCCGAGCGGGAGGGGCTGCGGGCCGGGGTGCGCCCGGTGGTCGCCCGGATCCCTGCGACGGTGCGGCGCGCGATCGAGGCGTCGAAGCTGGTCACGCAGATCCGGTCCGCGGAGCGGGTGCGGGCGACGGCGCCGACCGCGGGGACGATGCCGCGACGGTCCTTGACGTCGATGTTCACGGGCACGTCGCCGAAGGACCCCAGGACGTCCTCCAGCAGGGCGATCGGCTCGATCCCGGCCACCCGGATCCCCGGCAGGTCGGTGATGCGCAGGGTGTCCACGTGCCGATGGTCCCCGGCGAC
Source organism: Brachybacterium phenoliresistens (assembly GCF_000576425.1). GTDB lineage: Bacteria > Actinomycetota > Actinomycetes > Actinomycetales > Dermabacteraceae > Brachybacterium > Brachybacterium phenoliresistens. The sequence continues at coordinate 376,781 of NZ_KK069988.1, forward strand.
GCGCTCGAGCGTCGCGTCGTGGACCGCGAGGGCGACGCCGTCGGCCGTGGCGCGGGTGTCGGTCTCCAGCATGGTGGCGCCGGCGGCGATCGCGTCATGGAAGGCGCGCATCGTGTTCTCGGCCCCGTCCCGGGCCAGGCCCCGATGGGCGATCAGGCGCGGCCTCGCGCCCGGCAGGAACCGCGAGGCGGTCCCCGGTGCGCCGGCGCGCGCCGGCGGGTCAGCGGTCGTGCTCGTCCAGGAGCGCATCCTCTTCCTCCTCGTCTCGGGTGCGGGCGCGGGACCGGCGCGCCGGGGCCGGCCGGCCCCCGCGCGACCTCGGGATGCGGCTGCCGGCCGGCGCCGCGCCGGGTGCGCCGGGATCCCGGGGGCCGTGCGGCGGCACGTCGGCCGGATCCTCCCCATCGGCTGCGACGGTCGCGGTCGCCGCACGCTCCGCGGCCTCCGCCTCGAGGCGGTCCCGTCGCGCCCGACGGGCCCGGACGACGAGGGCCGCCGGGAAGAACAGCGCGAAGATCCACCACTGGAATGCATAGGACAGGTGCGGGCCCAGGCTCGTCTCGGGCTTCTCCAGAGGCCGGGGCCGGGCGATGTCGGTGGGTGACTCCGAGACGAGATCGCCGTAGGCCCCGGTGTGGACGGGGCCGTCCACGGGCAGCTGGTCGGCGAACTGGGCGGGGTTGACGGACTGCACCTGACCGGCCGGGTTGGTGCGATCGCCCAGCACGGGCTCCTCGGGGCGCAGGTGGGCGACCACGGTGATCTCGCCCTCGGGAATCTCGGGCTCCTCGGCCGGGGCCGACTCGACCTCGTCGGAGTCCACCCACCCGCGCACGATCAGCACCGTGCCGTCGGCCGTCTCGAAGGGCACCAGCTGCCAGAAGCCCACGGCGGCGCCCAGAGGGCGGTTGCGGACGTAGAGCACGCAGCCCGGTTCGGTGCAGTAATGGCCGGTCAGCTCGACGGGGGTCCAGTCCTGGGCCGCGGTGAGCTGGGAGTCGGGCGCGGGGAGCAGATCGCGCAGCTGAGCCGGCGGGGCGTCGTAGTTGGCGCGGATCGTCGCGGCGACCTCGCGCTTGCTCTCGAAGCGATGCCACTGCCACACCCCGAGGCCGATGCACAGCGCGACAGCCACGAGGATCGCGGTGACCGCGAGGATCGCATCACGGAGCGGACTGCGCGGGGAGTCGTCCCGGGGCGTCATGCTCCGTGCACGGCGTCGATCGCCGGGACGGGCGCTGCCGGTGCGCTGAAGGCCGCATCGGCGCTGGAGCGGCTGGGCAGGTCATGGACCGCGAAGTCCGCCAGGCGGACGAACAGGACCGCCGTCGCGGCGGCCAGCAGGAATCCGAGGGCGGTCACGGTGATCGTCACCGCCAGCCGCAGCCGCGGGCGCTCGCGGCGCTCCTTCTCCGGTCCGAAGCCGAAGTCCTCGGCCTCGAGATGGTTCTGGGACCACATTCCTGGGTTGAGCACCGTGACAGGGTAGTCCTGGACCCTGGGCCGCGGTCGGGCGCCGCTGGCGGGGACGTCCTCGGACTCCAGCAGCGGCCCGCCGACGTCGTGGACCTGCTCGGCGGGCACCCAGGTCCGCCACCCGGCAGGGACGGGACCCCACTGCAGCTCAGGCCGCCACCCGGCCGGCGGAGCCCATCCGTCATGCGGGGGCTCCGGCCAGGCGGGCGGCGGATTGAAGACCTTCGTCACGCAGGCACGTCCCAGGTGTACTGGTCGCTGTAGTTGTCGTAGACGAGCTTCAGGCCGCCGCTGCGGGAGACGTCGAAGATCGTCTTGATGGTGTACTCGTCCCCGGCGGAGAACGTGTCCGGGGCGTCGATGTCGGTTCCCGCATCGGCCAGCTCGTAGGTGCTGAGCGCCTCGTTCACCGTGCCGCCGTAGGGCGTCACCACGGAGAACATGTAGCCGCGGAAGTCCATCGTGCCGTCGGTGACCGTCACCTTGGCCGTGACCACGAGGAACTCGGGGAACTGCCCGGGCGTGACGGTGCCGCCGTAGGTGCTGGGGAGCTTGTCCGCCGGCAGCCACTCCATGGACACGGTGACCTGTCCCTTGCCGTCGGAGGAGATGACGTCGACCGGGGTGGCGGCGGGATCCACGGTGGGCAGCACCGAGGGGGTGACCGCGGTGGGCTCCTCGAAGGTCTCCTCCTCCGTCGGATCCTCGCTGGGCTCGGTGGCCTCGGTCGTCTCCTCCGTGCTCTGGGAGGTGGTGGGGGCGGAGGTCGGGTCGCCGCCGCCGCTGCGGTTGAACAGGACGATGCCGCCGATGAGCAGCGCGATCAGCCCGAAGACGAGCACCAGGACGATGCATCCGACCCACCAGAAGCGGGCGAACAGCCCCTTCTTCGGGCCCTGGCCCGCGCCCTCGGCGGTGGCCCACTGCGCACCGGAACCGCCCGTGGCGGGATCCGAGGCCGAGCCGAAGGCCGCGGGGGAGCCGTAGCCGGCGGCCGGAGATGCCTGGCCGTAGCCGGCCGAGGGGGATGCCTGGCCGTAGCCGGCGGCGGGGGAGCCCTGCCCATATCCCGCCGAGGGGGATGCCTGGCCGTAGCCGGCGGCCGAGGAGCCCTGGCCGTAGCCGGAGGCGGGGGAGGCCTGCCCGTACGCCGCCGCGGGGTCCTGCCCGTAGCCGGCCGCCGACGGATCCTGTCCGGGGGCGGCGGCCGAGGAGGCCTCTCCGTAGGCGGCCTGGCCCGACGCGGCCGCAGCCGCAGGCTCTGCGGACGGCTGCTGGGCGTCCTGGCCGTACTGCTGATCCTGGCCGTACTGCGGGGCCGAGGGGGCCTGCTCCGAGCTGGTGGCTCCATAGGCGGCCGCCGCGCCGACCCCGCCGATGGCCGCTGCGCCGGCGACCGGAGCGCCCGAGGAGTCGGATCCGGCGGCCTGATCGGCTGCGGGCTCCGCGTCCTCGTAGGGCGTGGCCTGCTGGAGGTCCGCCTCGAGGTTCGGGCCGTCGTACTCGGCGGTCTCCGCCGAGTCGGCCTGCGGGTCATGGGGAGCCGTCGGAGGGAGCTCGTGGTCCGCCCCGGCCGACGGGCCGGCGCCCGCCGAGGAGTCCTGTCCCGGTGCCGGCGCCGGAGCGGAGGCCGGCGCCTCGGAGGGGGCGGCAGCGGCGTCCTGCGCCGGGGCCGCCTGGGCGGCCTCGGCGGAGCCGCCCTGGCCCTCGAGGATCTGCTCGGCGTCGCTGGAGGCGGCCGGGGCATCGTCCCCGAACGGCTCCTCGGTGCTCGCGGGAGCCTCGGGGGCGTCCGCTCCGAAGGATGCCGCCGGCGCCTGCGCGCCGTGGGCGGCAGGAGCGCCGGTCGCGGGCGCCGCCTCGGCAGCGGCGGGGAGGCCCTGGTCCGCGGCGGGCGCGTCGGCCTCGGTGCCGGCGGCGAGGGGGTCGGAGCCCGGAGCGCCAGGGGTCCCGGCGACGACCGGAGCCTCCGTCGCGGCCTCGGCTGCGACCGCGGGGGCGGCGGCCGACGCCGCGGCCGGAGCGCCGGCCACATGGGTCGCGTCGGGGTCCTGGGGAGCGGGGGCATCGGCGACGTGCGTCGCGTCCGCATCGTGCTGCGCCGAGCCATCGTGCTGCACCGAGCCATCGTGCTGCGCGAAGGCATCGTGCTGCACCGAGCCATCCTGCTGCGCGGAGGCGTCCGCCGCGGACCCTGCGGGAGCGGCGGCGTCCGGAGCATGCTCCGCCGGTGCCGTCTGCTGCGGCGCCGCGGCGGTCGGCTCCGGGGTCGCACCGGTCGGCTCCGTGGTGGAGAGCCGGGTCGCGTCGTCGTCGACGGCCGGGGCCTCGGAACCCTCCACCCAGAAGTTCCATCCCTGCGGCGCGGGTCCCCACGACGGATCGGGCTGCCATCCCGGCGGCGGCGTCCAGGCCGGATCGTCGATCGGCCAGTTGGGCGGCGGGTTGAAGCGGTAGGCCATGTGCCTGCTACCTTCCATCGTCTGAACGGGGCGGCGCCGCGGTCGCCCAGGAGGCGACCCAGCGGCACAGCACTCGCCCCGTATCGTAGAGCACACGTCCCGTCGCCCGCGCGGGACCCGCCATCCGACCCCGAGGAGCCCTTCATGGACACGACCGCCCCCGAGCCCCGCAGCGTGCTGATCACCGGCGGCAATCGCGGCATCGGACGCGCGATCGCGGAGGAGTTCGTCCGTCGCGGAGACAAGGTCGCCGTCACCAGCCGCTCGGGCCAGGGAGGCCCCGAGGGCGCGCTCACCGTGGCCGCGGACATCACCGACGGCGCCTCGCTGGACGCCGCCTTCGCGGAGATCGAGGCGGCGCACGGACCGGTCGAGGTGCTCGTCGCCAACGCCGGCATCACCGACGACCAGCTGCTGCTGCGCATGGACGACGCCTCCTTCGAGTCCGTCGTCGACACGAACCTCACCGGCTCCTTCCGGACCGTCAAGCGCTCCATCAAGGGCATGATGCGCAAGAAGAAGGGGCGCATCATCCTGATCAGCTCGGTGGTGGGCCTGTACGGCTCGCCCGGGCAGGTCAACTACGCCGCCTCGAAGTCCGGCCTGGTCGGCATCGCCCGCTCGCTGACCCGGGAGCTGGGCAGCCGCGGCATCACGGCGAACGTCGTGGCCCCCGGCTACATCGCCACGGAGATGACCGACGGCCTGCCCGAGGAGCTGAAGTCCCAGTACCTCAAGGCGATCCCCGCCGCGCGCTTCGCCGATCCCTCCGAGGTGGCCCGCGTCGTGGCCTTCCTCGCCGGGGACGATGCGTCCTACATCTCGGGCGCCGTGATCCCCGTCGACGGCGGCCTCGGCATGGGACACTGATGCCCGACTCCGCGCCGCCGATCCCGGCGGCGCCCCGCGCGAACCGGTCCCGGACCGCCCCCGTGTCCCGGACCACGATGAAGGTGTGATCTCGCCGCATGGCATCCTCCGACCCTGACAGTCGCCTCCTGCTGCTCATGCGCCACGGGAAGGCCGACGCCGCCGCGGACAGCGATCATGATCGCCCGCTCCACGACAAGGGCCGCGCCCAGGCGCGCATGATCGGGGAGTACCTCGAGTCGCAGGGCGTGCGCCCCTCCCGGGTGCTGGTCTCCGATGCGCTGCGCACCCGGGAGACCTGGCAGAGCGTCCTGGAGACGATGCCCGGCTTCGACGGCCGCGTCACCTTCCACGAGGACATCTACCATGGCGGCCCGGCGGAGGTCCTCGCCCTCATCGGCGGTCGCAAGCCCAAGCACCACGTGGTGATGGTGATCGGTCACGAGCCCACCATGTCCACGCTCAGCAGCTTCCTGGCCGATGACGACTCCTCGGATCCGTCCTCGGTCGCGCAGGCCCGGATCGGCCTGCCCACCGGCGCGATGAGCGTGCTGACGGGCCGGCAGGACGACTGGTCCGAGGTCCGGGAGGCCTCGATGACGCTGCACACCATCGTGCGCAGCTGACCGCCGCCGGCGGGCATCGCCCGCGGCCCCGCCGCACGACGCACCGCGCGCCTCCTGCAGTCGGCGCCCGCCCCGGATCCGGGGCGGGCGCCGACTGCTGTGCAGGGAGGATCAGCCGCGCGCGGCCGCCTCCTCCAGGTAGGGCAGGGCATCGAGCAGGCTGGGCCCCTCGAGCTCGACATCGGCCACCTCCCGCAGGGCCGGCTTGCCGCAGAAGGCGATGCCGGTCCCGGCCGCGCGGACCATCAGCGCGTCGTTGGCGCCGTCGCCGATGGCGACCGTCCGGGAGAGCGGGACCCCGTGGCGCGCGGCGAGCTCCCGCAGGACCTGCTCCTTGCGCTCGGCGGTCACCACCGGGCCGGACACCCGGCCGGTCAGGCGGCCGTCGGCGACCTCGAAGCGGTTGGCGACGACCACGTCGACGCCCGCCGCGGCGGCGAGCTCGTCGATCGCCTCGTGGAAGCCGCCGGAGACCAGCGCCGTCACCCAGCCCCGCGACCGCGCCGCCGCGAAGAGCTCGACAGCCCCCGGGGTCGGGACGAGGGAGGAGCGGACCTGCGCCAGGGCCTCCTCGGACAGGCCGGCCAGGGTCGCCACGCGCGCATGCAGAGAGTCCGCGAAGTCCAGCTCCCCGCGCATGGCACGGGTGGTGACCTCCTCGACCTGCTCGCGGGTGCCGGCATGGTCGGCGACGAGCTCGATGACCTCCTGGGTGAGGAAGGTCGAGTCGACGTCGGAGACGAGGATCCCGGTGACGGGAGCGGTCGCCGGGGCCGCTCCCGTCCCGTGATCGGATTCGATGCGGGGAAGGGGTGCGCTGCTCATCCGGGGGTGATGACCGTTCCCTTGCCGATCACGGTGATCCCCGAGGGCGTCACCACGAAGCCCCGGGCGCGGTCCTTCTCCGCGTCCAGGCCGATCTGGGTGCGCGGAGGGATCACCACGTCCTTGTCGATGATGGCGCGATGGATCTGGCTGTGTCGTCCCACCGTCACATTGTCCATCACCACGGAGTCGGACACGTGCGACCACGAATGGCAGCGCGTGCCCGGCGAGAGCACGGAGTTGGACACCTGCGCGCCGGAGACGACGACGCCGGGCGAGACGATCGAGTCGACCGCCGAGCCGACACGGCCGGGACCGGCATGGACGAACTTCGCGGGCGGCACGTTGCGCACCCCGGCGAAGGTCGGCCACTGCTCGTTGTAGAGGTTGAAGACCGGATGGATGGAGATGAGGTCCATATGGGCCTCGTAGAAGGCGTCGATGGTGCCGACGTCCCTCCAGTAGTCGCGGTCGCGGTCGGTGGAGCCGGGGACATCGTTGCGGATGAAGTCGTACACCGCCGCGTCGCCCCGCTCGACGAAGTAGGGGACGATGTCGCCGCCCATGTCGTGCGCCGAGTCGTCGTTCGCGCCGTCGCGCGTGACGGCCTCGACGAGGGCGTCCGCGTCGAAGACGTAGTTGCCCATCGAGGCGAGGATCTGGCTGGGGTCATCGGCCAGGCCCTGCGTCTCCTTGGGCTTCTCGACGAAGCGGGCGATGCTGGTGGGGTCGTTCTCGACGGTCTCGATGACGCCGAACTGGTCGGACTCCTCGATGGGCTGGCGGATCGCTGCGACGGTGCAGGACTTGCCGGATTCGACGTGGGCATCGACCATCTGCGAGAAGTCCATGCGGTAGATGTTGTCCGCACCGACCACGACGACGTAGTCCGGCTTCTCGTCGCGGATGAGGTTGAGGGATTGGTAGATGGCATCGGCGCTGCCGCGGTACCAGTGCTTGCCCATGCGCTGCTGCGCGGGCACCGGGGCGACGTAGTTGCCCAGGAGCGAGCTCATGCGCCACGTCTGGGCGATGTGCTTGTCCAGGGAGTGCGACTTGTACTGGGTGAGCACCACGATCCGGAGGAACCCGGAGTTCACGATGTTCGACAGCGCGAAGTCGATCAAGCGGTAGATGCCGCCGAACGGGACGGCAGGCTTCGCCCGGTCGAGGGTCAGGGGCATGAGCCGCTTCCCCTCTCCGCCGGCGAGGACGATGGCGAGGACCTTTTTCGACATGGCTGAAGGATAATGCCTCTGTGGGCCGGATCACGTCACGGTCCCACATCCGGACCGCGGGCCCCGTCCCGGGGAGCGGTCCGTGCCTGCATACGACCACGTCCTGGGAGGAAACATGCGCGTCGATCTGCTCACGAAGGAGTACCCGCCCGAGGTGTACGGAGGCGCCGGCGTCCATGTCGCCGAGCTCACCCGGGTGCTGCGCCCCCTGATCGACGTGAGGGTCCGATGCTTCGGCGCGGACCGCCACGAGCAGGGCGTCACCGCCTACCGGGCGCCCGTCGAGCTCGCGGGGGCGAACTCCGCCCTGGTGACCCTGGGGACCGACCTGCCGATGGCCTCGGACTGCGCGGGCGCGGACCTGGTGCACTCCCACACCTGGTACGCGAACTTCGCCGGCCACCTCGCGCAGCTCCTCCACGGCGCCCCCCACGTGCTCTCGGCGCACTCGCTCGAGCCGCTGCGCCCCTGGAAGGCCGAGCAGCTGGGTGGCGGATACGCGCTGAGCTCCTTCGCCGAGCGGACCGCCTACGAGGCGGCGGCCGGCATCATCGCCGTCTCCGGAGGCATGCGCGAGGACATCCTGCGCTCCTACCCGGCGGTGGACCCGGCGCGGGTGCACGTGGTCCACAACGGCATCGACATCGAGGAGTGGTCGCCCAACCGCGCCACCGACGTGCTCACCTCCCGGGGCATCGACCCCGAGGCCCCCACCATCGTGTTCGTCGGCCGGATCACCCGCCAGAAGGGCCTCCCGTACTTCCTGCGCGCGGTGCGCGATCTGCCCGAGGGCGTGCAGGTCGTGCTCTGCGCCGGAGCACCCGACACCCCGGAGATCGCGCACGAGGTCGAGACGCTCGTCGCGGAGCTGCAGCGCAGCCGCCAGGGCGTCCACCTCATCTCCGACATGCTCCCGCGGGACCAGCTCACCCAGATCCTCACCCACGCCACCACCTTCGTGTGCCCGAGCATCTACGAGCCCCTGGGCATCGTGAACCTCGAGGCCATGGCCTGCGGCACCCCCGTGGTCGGCTCCGCGACCGGCGGCATCCCCGAGGTGGTCGTCGACGGGGAGACCGGGTACCTGGTGCCCCTGGCCCAGGCCGACGACGGCACCGGCACCCCCCTCGAGCCGGAGATCTTCGTGGCCGACCTCGCCGCGGCGCTCACCCGCGCCGTCTCCGCCCCCGAGCGCGCCCGGGAGATGGGCGAGGCCTCGCGGCGCCGCGCGGCCGACCACTTCTCCTGGACCTCGATCGCGCAGCGCACCCTGGAGGTCTACCGCACGGTGCTCGACGCCTGAGCGTCCCGTGGTCCCGGGGCCCGGCGGTCGCCGCACCGCCGGGCCCCGGCACGTCACGGCGCTTCCCGCGGGCTCGGTGCCTGCGGTGCCCGTCAGGCGTCACGATGCCCGCCGGAGGTCATTCTGCGTCGCTTGAACACCCGTTCAAGCGACGCAGAATGACCTCCGGCGGGGTGGTGCGCGGGCACGGCGACCGGGTCAGGGCATCTCGGCGGCGACCACGGCGGTGACCTGGTCCACCAGGGCCTCCCGGGAGGCATCGGCCAGCTCGCGCAGGATCTGCTCGCGCCGGCTCGCCCCGGACAGGGACGGGGCGGCGGTTTCCGCGGCGAGCTCGGTGCGGGTCAGAAGCAGGGTCCGGGCCGCGAGGGTCAGCAGATGCCGGGCGGGCCCGGGGACGTGGCGGGGCAGGCCCGCCGCCGTCCATCCGGCGGGCAGGGTGGCCTGGGGGATCGGCTCCTCCGGGACGAGATCCAGGTGGGCGGAGCCGTCGGCCGCCCGGCGCAGCGCCCGCAGCAGCTCCTCCCGCGCCCCCGAGGAGTTCGCCGGCGGCACCACCTGGGCGGCGGTGCCGGGGATCCGGCTCCAGGTCACCTCGACACCGCGGGCGCCGTCGGCGCCGAGCTCGTCGACCTCCGGCACCAGGGTGTGCTCTCCCAGCCCCGCCGCGGTGACGACGATCGCCTGCTCGGCCATCACCGCGCGGGTGATCGCGGCCGGAGGGCCGATGAGCCCGGCGATCCGGCCGGGCTGGGGCAGCACCAGGCGGGCCTGGGCCAGGGGCAGACGGCGCAGCTGCGTCATCCAGTCGAACAGGTCCTCGCCGTCGGCAGTGCGCTGGCGGTGCCCGGCGCCGTGGGCGATCGAGACCGCGTCGTCCGGGCCGACGTCGCCGCGGAGGTACGCCCCGGCCCACAGCAGCAGGGACGCCGCCCGCGGCAGCGGGACCAGGTCGCGGGGGATCTGCGGGGAGAGGTCGGGGAAGGCCTCGCTCACGGGCGACCCACCGCCACCAGGCGGGGCGCGGCAGAGGCGTCGGCGGCCTCGGGACGCACGCGCAGCACCTCGCCGAGCTGCGCATCGGCCTCGACCCATCCCGTCACCGGCGGCTGCGAGAGCTGCACCTCCACGCGCAGCGGCGAGGACTCCCCGGCCTCGCGCCGGTCGATGACGGTCGCCTCGAGCTCCTCGCCGACATGGGCGCGCAGGGCCTCCGCCTCGACCAGATCGATCGCGGCACGCTCCAGCGCCCCGGCGCGCGCCGCCGTGGCCTGCATCGCCTCCGGGATCTGCGGGAGCGCGGCGAGCAGCGCCGCATCCGGCTCCTCGCCGCGCGAGTGGGCCAGGCACATCAGCAGCACGAAGCGGTCCACCAGCCGGCGCAGCGGCGCCGTCGCATGCGCGTAGGGAGCGGCGATCGCGGACTGCACCGGATCCTCGGGCAGCTCCTCCGCGCTGCGGAACGCCGCGTAGGAGGCGCCGCGGAACAGGGAGGACGCCTGGTTCAGCAGCGCCAGGTGGCGTCCCTCGCGCCAGTCCAGGGTGCGCAGGAACTCGCCATAGGGCATCCCCTCCGGCCAGGTCACCCCGAGCGCCTCGCCCTGCAGGCGGAAGCGCTCGATCGCGCGGGGCTCGGCCGGCGGCATCGTCCGCAGGATCCCGCTGCCGCCGTCGATCATGAGCCGTGCCGCGGCCATACCGGTGAGCAGGGAGATCTGCGCGTTGGCGTCCTCGATCTCCCGCGGGCGCCGCCAGGAGATGCGCAGCAGCTCTCCGTCCTCCTCGACCTCCTGCTCGGGGACGTTCAGGCTGGCCCCGCCGCGCTCGGCCTCGATCCCGGCGCGCAGCGCGCCGATCTCGAGCAGCAGCCGCATCATCGGGTGGCCGCGGCCGGCGTCCAGCTCGTCCTGCACGGCGTCGTAGCCGAGCTTCTCCCGGGAGCGGACCACGGCCCGCTCGAGGGCGACGGTCTCCAGCTCCCCGCGTCCGTCCAGATGCATGTCCCACACGAAGGCCGGGGCGTCCTGCCCGGGCAGCAGGGAGGCGGCGCCCTCGGAGATCACCTCGGGATGCAGCGGGATGCGCCGGTCCGGGAGGTAGACGGTGGCGCCGCGGCGGCGGGCCTCCGCGTCGATCACCCCGTCGAGCTCGACGAACAGCGGCACGTCCGCGATGGCGTAGAGGACGTGGAATCCGTCCCCGTCGCGGGACAGATGCATGGCCTGGTCGAGGTCGGTGGAGGAGGCCGGGTCGAGGGTGACGAAGGGGACCTCCCGCAGATCCGTCCGGTCCCCGGCCCGGGAGGACCAGTCGGCGGCGGCCCGGGCGGCGGCGAGGACCTCCGGCGGGAACTCCCGCGGCAGGTCCTTCCCGGCCTCGGCGACCAGGGCGTCGATGCCCTCCTCGAGGGCGGCCCGCGCGACCGATCCGCGCGGGACATGGAGCGAGACGGCTCGGTGCGCCACGGGACCTCCTGGGGTCGGCTGGGGGACTGGGCACAGTCTAGGTGCGGGCGCGTCGCACGGCAGGGAGGCGGGCGCGGAGCCGATAGGCTCTGGACCATGCCCGATGCTGCAGCTGAACTCACCGATGTCGTCGTCCGTCGCGGCGGACGCCACCTCCTGGACTCCGTGTCCCTGCGCATCGACGAGGGGCAGCGCTGGGTGGTGCTGGGGCCCAACGGCGCCGGCAAGTCCACCCTGGTGCGCCTGCTCGCCGCGCGCCTGCACCCCACCTCCGGCACCGTCGACCTGTTCGGGGAGCGGCTGGGCCGCACCGACATCTTCGAGATCCGCCCGCTGATCGGCCTGGCCTCCCAGGAGCTCGCCGAGACCGTCCCGGTGGAGGAGACGGCGCTGGACGTCGTGGTCACCGCCGGCTACTCGATCGTGGGCCGGTGGCGGGAGCAGTACGACGAGGAGGACCTCGACCGCGCCCGCGGCCTGCTGGGCGCCTTCGGCGTGGCGGAGCTGGCCGACCGGATGTTCGGCACCCTGTCCACCGGCGAGCGCAAGCGCGTGCTGTCCGCCCGCGCCCTGATGACCGACCCCGAGCTGCTGCTGCTGGACGAGCCGGCCTCCGGCCTGGACCTGGGCGGACGCGAGGAGCTCGTGCGCAACCTGGGACGCCTGGCGAAGGATCCGCAGACCCCGGTGACGGTGCTGGTCACCCACCATGTCGAGGAGATCCCGCCGGGGTACACCCATGCCCTGCTGCTGCGCGCGGGCGGCGTGGTCGCCGCCGGGCCGATCGAGGGGACCCTCACCTCGCAGAACCTCACCCGCACCTTCGGGCTGCCGCTGGTGGTCCAGAACCACGGCGAGCGGTTCTCCGCGCGCGCCGTCCAGCTCGGCTGAGCGGCCGATGATCGAGCGGATCGACTCCGCCGAGGACCCGCGGCTGGACGACTACCTGCGCATGACCGATGTGCGCCTGCGGTCCCGGATCGAGCCGGAGCGCGGCCTGTTCATGGCCGAGAGCTACGAGGTCATCTCGCGGGCGCTGGACGCCGGCCACGCCCCGCGGTCCTTCCTCATGAGCGAGAAGTGGCTGCCGCGCTTCGCGCCGCTGTTCGAGCCGTGGCCGGACGTCCCCGTGTTCGTGGGCGAGGCGGCGCTGCTGGAGCAGCTCACCGGCTTCCACCTGCACCGCGGAGCGCTGGCGGCCATGCAGCGGCCGGTGCTGCGGACGGTGCCGGAGCTGCTGGCGAGCCGGGAGCGGTCGCGGGTGGCGATCATCGAGGACATCGTGGACCACACCAACGTGGGCGCGATCTTCCGCTCCGCGGCGGCGCTCGGCGTCGATGCGGTGCTGGTGACGCCGCGCTGCGCCGATCCGCTGTACCGTCGCGCGATCCGCGTGTCGATGGGCACGGTGTTCCAGGTGCCGTGGACGCGGATCGACCCGTGGCCGGGCGGGATCGCCGCGCTCCAGGAGGCCGGGTACGTGGTCGCCGGGATGACCCTCGGCGAGGGCTCGATCGCCCTGGACGAGCTCGTCGCGGAGTGCCCCGAGAAGCTCGCCCTCGTCTTCGGGACGGAGGGGCACGGCCTCACCCCGGCGGCGGACCGCCTGCTGGACCGGCGGGTGACGATCCCGATGATGCACGGCGTCGACTCCCTGAACGTCGCCGCGAGCTCGGCCGTCGCGTTCTACGCCACGCGAGCGCAGCCCCGGACCTGACGGCGTCGGCGGGATCGCCCCGCTCGGCGCGCCCGGCCCACGCGACCCGACCGTCCCCCGGGGCGAGGGTCAGCGGTCCTGGGCGCGGACGTCCGTCCCGTGCTCGGCGAAGGCCCGGAAGTCCTCCATGTGCGAGCGCGTCTGCGCGATGAAGGCCCGGCGCAGGAACGGCGCGAACCATCGCATCGCTCCCGTGAACCGGTACTCGTTCTCGCTCTCCCACAGCGTGCGCTCCGGCCCGGCCACGCTCAGCCGCTCCCGGGCGGCGCTCCACATGCCGGGGGCGAGGATCTCGCGCTCGTACCGGACGACCTGCTCCGGACGGGCCTGGCCCAGGTCCTCCGGCTCACGACGGGTGATGGTCTCGGTGCACTGCATGGTCCCCTTCCCGGAGCGGAGCTCGACCGTGGAGACCGTCCCGACCTGCCCCTCGCGCCCGTGCACCGGCTCGTGCCGCACCAGGCCGCGCAGCCACTTCGGCCGCTGCGCCGGGTCGGTGAGCAGGTCGAGGACTTTTTCGCGGGGCAGAGCGATCTCGAGGCGGACGGTGAATCTCATCGGACCCCTTCCCCGGGGAGGCGAGCATCGTCAGGCGGATACGAGGGTGATTGTCCCACCGCGCCGCGACGTGCGGGGGGCGGAGCGGTCGCGCCCGCTTCCACCGGGCCCTGTCGCGCCCTATCCTGCAGCTCACGATGGAGCAGACCATCGGCGGCCGCGCCGACGCGGCGCCCGAGAGAGACCGAGGCGACCCGAACCATGACGACGGACCCATCCCCGGGATCGGGGGAGCCGGGCGCCTTCGCGCCGCTGCGCCGTTCCGGATTCCGCTGGCTGTGGCCCGCGATCGTCGTGAGCTACGTGGGCTTCTGGGGGCAGACCGTCGGCGCCCAGTGGCTGCTGGTCAACGGCCCGAACGCGAGCGTCACGGTCGCCCTGATCCAGACCGCCGCGACGCTGCCGATGATGCTGTTCACCCTGCCCGGCGGGGTGGTCGCCGATCGCTTCGACCAGCGCTGGATCATCGTGGTGGTGCAGACGTACATGGCGGTGGGGGCGTTCAGCCTGGCCGTGGTCACGGCGCTGGGTCTCGCCTCCCCGCCGGTGGTGCTCGCCTTCACCTTCCTGCTCGCCATCGGCACGGCGTTCCAGATCCCCGCCTGGCAGTCCTCGCTGCCGGACATCGTCCCGCGCGACGAGCTCGGGGCGGCGACGCGCCTGGACATGGTCGGGGTCAACTTCGGCCGGGCCGCAGGACCGGCGATCGCCGGCGTGCTCATCGGCGCGGCCGGGGTCCCGTGGGTGTTCGTGCTCACCGCGGCCACGGCCCTGATCCTCGCCGGCACCCTGCTGACCTGGCGGCGCCCGGCGCGGACCCTCGCCCCGCCGGCGCGGGAGCGGTTCCTGCCGGCGCTGCGCGCCGGGGTCCGCTACGTCCGGCACGATGCGATGGTCCGTCGCATCCTGCTGCGCGCGGTGCTGTTCATCGCCCCGGCGACGATCCTGTGGGCGCTGATCCCGCTGGTGGCGACGGAGCGCCTGGGCGTGGACGCGGGAGCCTACGGCGCGCTGTTCGGGGCGCTCGGGCTCGGGGCGATCCTCGCGGCGCTGACCGTCGGCCGGCTGCGCGGGGTGATGGCCACCGGGACACTCCTGGTCCTGTCCGGTCTGCTGTACGCCGTGGTGCTCGCGATCCTGGTGCTGGTGCCGGTGTTCGTCGTCGCCCTCGCCGCGCTGATCCTCGCCGGCGCCGCCTGGACCGCCGTGATCTCCACGCTCAACGCGGAGCTCCAGTTCGTGCTGCCGTCCTGGGTGCGGGCCCGCGGCCTCTCGGTCTACCTGGTCACCTTCACGGGATCGCAGGCGATCGCCTCGATCCTCTGGGGTCAGCTCGCCGCGTGGACCGGGGTCGTCGCCGCGTTCCTCACCGCCGGGGTGCTGCTGGCGCTGACCTCCGTCTCCGGCGTGCTGCTGCGGATGCCGGACGTCCGCGACGCCGATCCGCGCAGCATGCCGTTCTGGGGCGATGTGAACGTCCCGATCGAGATCCAGCCCACGCACGGGCCGATCGTGGTCAGCGTCGAGTACCGGGTGCCCGCGGCCGACGATGCCGCGTTCCTCGCGACCACCGCCGATCTGCGCCGCTCCCGGCTGCGCAACGGCGCCAGCCGGTGGGAGCTCTACCGCGTCGCCGAGACCCCGGAGGTCTTCGTCGAGTCCTTCATGGTCGACACCTGGGAGGAGCACCAGGCCCAGCACCGCGACCGTCTCACCGCCGCGGACCAGCGCATCGAGGCGGCCGTCCAGGCCTTCGTCTCCCGGCCGCCGCAGGGGCGCCACCTGATCCCGCCGACCATGGCGGCCTCGCCGGCGGATTCCCCGGACGCCCCGCGACGACGGCGGCCCCGCCCGAGGACCCGCCGCGCCCCGCGCTGACCGGGGGAGCGTCCCCCGTCAGGGGGTGCGCAGGTCCTGCGCGAGCATCACCAGGATCCCGCTGGGGCCGCGGAGGTACGTCAGGCGGTAGATGTCCTCGTAGGTCGCGACGCCGCGCAGCGGGTGGCAGCCGTGCCGGGCCGCGATCTCCAGGGCGGCGTCCAGGTCGTCGACGGAGAAGGCGACCCGGTGCATGCCGATCTCGTGGGGGAGCGTCGGCTCGGTCTCGATCGCCTCCGGATGGATGTACTCGAACAGCTCGAGCTGGCCGTTCCCGTCGGGCGTCTGCAGCACGGCGATGCGGGCGTGGTTGCCGTCCAGGCCGACGGCGGTGTCGGCCCACTCCCCGCTGACGGTGTCCCGGCCGACGAGGGACAGGCCCAGGTCGGTGAAGAAGGCGATGGCGGCGTCGATGTCACGGACCGCGATGCCGACGTTCTCGAGTGCGATGGCCATGGGCAGACCCTACGCCGTCGGTGTGGCCGGCGTCACCGCTCCCGGCCTGCCCCGGCGGACGGGACGGCGTGCATGCGGCGGCCGGGCGGGGTGCGGCGCGCCGGTGCGGGCAGCTGCGCGCTGACCATCGCCGCGAGGGCGAGGGCGAAGCCGGCCAGCTGCACCGGGCCCAGGACCTCGTCGGCGACGACCGCCCCGAGGCCCGCGGCCACCAGCGGCGACAGCAGCACCAGCGGCGCGGTCGCGGTCACGGGCAGGC
This sequence comes from Brachybacterium phenoliresistens, assembly GCF_000576425.1. GTDB lineage: Bacteria > Actinomycetota > Actinomycetes > Actinomycetales > Dermabacteraceae > Brachybacterium > Brachybacterium phenoliresistens. The sequence goes on from NZ_KK069988.1 coordinate 392,914, forward strand.
GGGTCACCCCGGAGAACCACAGGGCATAGGCCAGCAGCGCCCCGGCCAGCCCCAGCCACAGGAACCCGACGACGGCCGCTGCGTCGATGCCCGCCGGCACGCCGTCCAGGAGCAGGGCCGGCGGCAGCAGCACCAGGCCGGCGGCGGTCAGCTGCCATCCGGCGAAGCCGATGGCGGAGACCCCTGGGGGTCGGCCCCATCTCCTGGTGAGCACGATGCCGGCGCCGACCGACGCGGCGCCGGCCAGGCCGGCGAGCAGGCCGATCGGGTCGAGCGCGGCGTCCGGGCCCAGCACCACCAGGGCGACGCCCAGCAGGCCGACCGTTCCCCAGCCGACCCGCCAGGCGGACAGCCGCTCGTGGAGGATCGCGACGGCCAGCAGGGCGACGAGGATCGGCTGCGAGGCCCCCAGCGTCGCCGCGACCCCGCCGGGCAGATTCTGGGCGGCGAGGAACAGCAGCGGGAAGAAGGCGCCGATGTTCAGCGTGCCCAGCACCAGGCTCCGCCACCACCACGCCCCGCGCGGCAGGCGGCGGGCGATGAGCAGGGCGATCAGCCCGGCGGGCAGGGCACGCACCATCGCCGCGAACAGGGGGTGGCCCTCGGGGAGCAGCAGGGTGGTCACGGCGTAGGTCGTCCCCCAGACGGCCGGGGCGATCGCGGTCAGGGCCGTCAGGCCCCAGCGCGCGGGCCCGGCGGGAACCGGCGACGGAGCGGCGGGGGCGGTCCCCGGAATGGTGGTCGTGGTCATGGCCCGATCCTCATCGGCCCGCGTTCATGAGTCCAACACATCGTTGTCATCCCATGCATGCACAGCGATCATGGATCCATGGAGCTCCAGCAGATGCGGTACGCCGTGGCCGTCGCCGAGGAGCGCAGCTTCACGCGCGCCGCCCGGCGGTGCCATGTCGTGCAGTCCGCGCTCAGCCACCAGATCAAGGCGCTGGAGCGGGAGCTGGGCACTGCCCTGTTCGCCCGCAGCAGCCGCCGCGTCGAGATCACGGCCGCGGGGGAGGCCTTCCTCGTCGCCGCCCGGGAGAGCCTCGCGGCCGCCGATCGAGCCGCGGCCGATGCCGCCTCCGCGGACGGGGAGATCCGCGGCGTCCTGACCCTCGGCATGATCCCCACGGTGACCGCGATCGACCTCCCGGCCGCGCTCGGGGCACTCCGGCGGGCCCACCCGGCGGTGCGCATCCGGCTGCGCAGCGGCGGCAGCGACGAGTTCATGACCGCCATCGGCCAGGGCGGGATGGACGTGGCGGTCCTCGGCCTCCCGGAGACGGCGCCTCCCCGCGGCGTGCGCTCCCGGGTCCTGGCACGGGAGCACCTGGTCGCCGTGATGCGCGCCGACCACCCGCTCGCCGGCCGGAGCCTGCTCGACCTCGAGGACCTGGCCGAGGCCGCCGTCATCGACTTCCCCGCGGGGGCGCCGGGCCGGGCGCCCTCGGACCTGGCGTTCCGCGCCGCCGGGATCTCCCGGGAGGTCGCGTTCGAGGTGATGAGCCCGGAGACCATGCTCGCGCTGGTCCGGCACGGCCTCGGCGTCGTGCTGCTGCCGCCCGCCGTGGTCCCCGCGGACGAGGAGCTGCGCACGATCCCGGTCCGCGACGGCCCGGCCCGGGTCGTGCACCTGGCATGGAGCGCGTTCCACGTCCCGCCCGCCGCACGGGCGCTCCTGGAGATCCTGGAGGTCCCGGACGCCCGCTCTTGACGTTCTGGGCGGCGGCGGGGCGGCGGACCGGTCACGGGCCGCGCCCCGTACACTGACCGGCGATCACGCCCTGGAATCGAGAACGTCTGCGAGGTGAGCGCGATGATCGACGTGCTCTGGGGGATCGGCGGGATCCTCGGTCTCCTGGTCATCGCCGTGGCCCTGTCCAGCGACCGGCGGGCGATCCGCCTGCGCACCGTGCTCGGGGCGCTGGCCCTGCAGCTGGGCCTGGGGGTGCTGGTCCTGTACTGGGCCCCCGGCCGATGGCTGCTGCAGAAGCTCTCCGCCGCGTTCCAGGCCGTCATCGACACCTCGGGCGCCGGCATCTCCTTCCTGTTCGGCCCGCTGATCCCCGAGGACGGCAGCGTCTTCGCGCTGCAGGTGCTGCCGGTGATCGTCTTCTTCGCCTCCCTCACCGCGGTGCTCTACCACTGGGGCATCCTCCAGCGCGTCGTCGCGCTGCTGGGCGGCATCCTCGGGAAGGTGCTCGGCACGGGCCACGCCGAATCGGTCAACGCGGCCGCGAACATCTTCGTCGGACAGACCGAGGCGCCCCTGGTGATCCGCCCCTACATCCGCGGCATGTCCCGATCGGGCCTGTTCGCGGTGATGGTCGGGGGTCTGTCGACCGTGGCCGGCTCCGTGCTGGTGGGCTACTCGCTGCTGGGGGTGCCGCTGGAGTACCTCATCGCCGCCAGCTTCATGGCGGCCCCCGGAGCGCTGCTGATGGCGAAGATCCTCGTCCCCGAGGACGACCCGGAGGCGGTCGCCCGCGAGCGCGAGCGGGTGGACGCCTCCGCGCACCGCCGGGCGGGGGAGTCCCTGCCTCTGGCCGAGCGCTTCCGGCGCATGGCCGGCGGCGGCTCGGGAGCCGATGCCGCCGCGGCCGATGCCACCTCGGCCGATGCTCCCGCGGCCGACGCCTCCGGGGACGCCGCCTCCGGGGACGCCGCCCCGGAGGATCCCGACGTGCCCCGTCACCGCAACGTCGTGGACGCCGCCGCCTCCGGCGCGGCCGACGGCATGCGCCTGGCGGTCACCGTCGGCGCGATGCTGCTGGCCTTCATCTCCCTCATCGCCCTGCTGAACCTGCTGATCGGCACGGTCGGCGGCTGGTTCGGCGCCGACGGGCTCACCTTCGAGGCGATCCTGGGCTGGGTGTTCGCGCCGTTCATGATGCTGGTGGGCGTGCCGCCGAGCGAGGCCGTCTCCGCCGGGAGCTTCATCGGCCAGAAGATCGTGCTCAACGAGTTCGTGGCCTTCGCGAACTTCGGGCCCCAGGTCGAGGCGTTCAGCCCCAAGACCGCCGCGATCATCACCTTCGCCCTGACCGGGTTCGCGAACCTCAGCTCCTTCGGCATCCTGCTGGGCGGGCTGGGCGGGATGGCCCCCTCGCGGCGCTCCGAGATCGCCGAGCTGGGCATGCGCGCCATCCTCGGCGGCACCCTCGCCAACCTCATGAGCGCCGCGATCGCCGGGATGCTCATCGGCTGACCCGCCCGGCGCTCAGGCGTCGATCACCTGCGCCAGCAGCTCCGCGCAGCTCGGTGCGACCGCATCGGGCACGGGCCCGTCGGCCGGGTCCCAGGGGCGTCCGTGCGCGACCCAGCCCGTGCGCAGCCCCGCGCCGCGACCGCCGCCGATGTCCGAGCGGGCATGGTCGCCGAGCATCCACGTCGCGGCATCGGGCACCGGCCCCTCCAGGGCGATGCGGAAGATCGCCTCGTCGGGCTTGGCGACCCCGACCTCCTCGGAGATCACGACCCGGTCCAGCAGCGGCTCCAGCCCGGTGCGCGCGATCTTGGCCCGCTGCTGGGCGGAGGTCCCGTTGGTGACCGCGATGAGGCCGATGCCGCGGCGGCGCGCCCGGTCGAGCTGCTCGAGCACGCCCGGCGCCGGGCGCACCTGGGCGACGTGATCCATCATCAGCATCTCCCGCAGCGCCGCATCGTCGAGCTCCTCGGCCCGCAGGACCTCCCGCAGAACCGGCAGGACCTGCGCCCGCGGTGCATAGCCGTGGGCATCGGCGGCCAGCAGCCGCTGCAGCTGCGCATCGCCGCCGCCGGCCGCCGCGATCGCCGCGGCCGCCCAGCGGGAGAACGCGGCATCCCTGTCGACGAGGGTGTTGTCGAGGTCCAGGAGCAGGCGCACGGGCGCGCTCAGCCGCGCCGGGCCAGCAGGCTGAGGGCGTTGGGCAGCCGTCCGTCCCAGGCGGCGGCCGGGGCCTCGCCCTCGGGGCGCCAGAACGGCTCGGGATGCTCGGCCAGGTGCAGCAGCTCGAACCCGGCCCCGAGCACGGTCATCACCAGACCCGCGAGCGTGCTCTGGTGCTCGACGGCGCCCCGGGCGGGGAAGGTGTCGTTGACATGGGAGGCGCCGAAGTAGCTGCGGTCCTCGCGCACGCGCGGCGCATCCGCGTCCCAGGTCCACAGCGGGACCAGCGGATGGGCCTCGTAGACGAACAGGTGCCCGCCGGGCCGCAGCAGGCGGTGCATCTCCGCGGCCCAGGCGTCGAGGTCCTCCATCCAGATCAGCGCGCCCTTGCCGGTGTAGACGAGATCCGCCATGCCCGCGGGCGCCGGCGTGTGCGGCAGCTCGGCGACCTCGTAGGTGCAGGGGACGGCGAGATCCCGGGCCCGGCGCGCCGCCGCATCGACGGCCGTCGGGCTGTAGTCCAGGCCGTGCACCGAGGCGGCGCCCAGACGCACGAGGGCGTGGTCGTCGATCCCGTGGCCGCTCTGCGGGTGCACCACCCGCGCCCCCGGCAGCAGCGGCGCGAGCAGCTCCTCCTCGATGGGGAGCAGACGTGCCGTGCGCGCCTCGTCCCGCAGCTCCGCGTACTCGTCGACGTGCTTGCGGGAGGCCTCGTCCCAGGCCTGCCGGGTGTGCTCGTGCGTGCTCATCCCGCGACAGTAGCCCGCGCGCCGGGCGGCGTGTCCAGCGATTTCCCCAGGCTGACGTCATATCGTGGACGTCTGACCGAATCGTCATGCCCGTCCGCGCGGGAGAACCGCGGGCGGCGAACGCATCGATCCGAGGATCGGGCCGGTGCGTTCTCTTGATGGTGGTGAGTCAGGCGCCCCACCACAGACATCGACGGGCCCCAGGGCACATCGGTGGATGTCGAGTCTGACCAGCTCGAGACACCGCTCAGAGGGAGGTGACTACGTTGCACACACGCGAGAAGACCCACCAGGCCGTGCTTCCTCAGCGGCCTGCTCTGGAATCGACGTCAGCAGACAACCCCGGGGCAGGGACGAAACGGGGCGTCGAGCCTGGGACCATCCAGGACACGGGTGTGCACCGTGGGCGAGGGGAGACCGCGGCTCCGTCCGCGGCGTCACCGGGGAAGGGCTCGTTCCCGCCCCCGGACGGCGGGAGTGATCCCGTCACCCACGAGCAACCGGCATCCGAGGGTGGGACCTCGGATGCGCCTCGCCGCGCCGAGGCACGGGTGCTCGTCCTGGATCGGCGCGGGAAGCCGCTCATGCCCACGACTCCGCGTCGTGCGCGTCAGCTGCTTCGTTCCGGCCGCGCCCGAGTGCATCGGGTGCAGCCCTTCGTCCTCCGGATCGTCGACCGCAGGGTCGAGGACTCGGAGACAGAGCCCCTCGTCCTGGGCATCGACCCGGGATTCCGACATACCGGCGTCGCCCTGGCGCGCGAGCAGGAGGTCCCCGACCCCCGCAGCGGCCGGGCGACGACGATCCGACACGGCCTCTTCCTCCTGCGGGTGGACCATCGCGGCGCCGTGATCCGCGACCGCCTCTCGGCACGCTCCGCCCTGCGCCGCGGCCGGCGCTCGCGCAAGCTCCGCTACCGGGCGCCGCGCTTCGACAACCGCGCCCGTGCCGCGGGCTGGCTCGCCCCGTCGATCCGCCATCGGGCGGAGACCACCGTGACCTGGGCGCGCCGCCTGGCCGCCTGGGCCCCCGTGACGCGGATCGACCTCGAGGTCCCGCGCTTCGACGCCCGTGCCCTGCACCGGGCCGACGCCGCCGTGGGCGACCGCGGCCAGGGCACCCTGCACGGCACCGAGGTGCGCGAATACGTCCTGGAGCGCGACGGCCGGACCTGCGTGTACTGCGGTGCGAGCGGCCTGGGCGCCGCCTCCGTCCCGCTCACGCTGGACCATGTGCGTGCCCGGGCGCACGGCGGGCCGGACGCGCCGGCGAACCTCGTCGCCGCCTGCGTCCCCTGCAACCGCGACAAGGGCGACCGCGAGGTGGAGGAGTACCTCGCCCGCCGGCCCGCCGTGCTCGCCCGGGTGCGCCGCAGCCTCGCCTCCGTGGTGCAGCAGGACCTCTCGGTGTCCGTCTCCCGCAGCGCCCTCTGCCGCGCGCTGCAGTCCGTCGGCCCCGAGGTGCGCACCCACTCGGGAGGGCGCACCAAGTGGAACCGCTCCCGGGCCGGCCTGCCCTGGGACCACGTGACCGATGCGCTGTGCGTGGGCCGCGTCGACGCGATCGCGTCCCTGCCGGCGCTGCAGCATGTCGCCGTCTCCATGGGGCGCGGCTCCTATTCCCGCACCCGCATGGACCGGTACGGCTTCCCCCGGCTCCGCCTGACCCGGCGCAAGATGCACCACGGGCTGATCACCGGCGACCTGGTGCGCGCCGTGGTCCCCAGCGGCAGGAGAGCGGGGACCCACGTGGGCCGCGTCGCCGTTCGGGCGAGCGGCTCCTGCAACATCACCACCGCCCGCAGCACCGTCCAGCACATCGGGCACCGCCACATCACCGTCCTCCAGCGCGGGGACGGGTACCGGCATCTCCGCGCGCCGGTGGCGCTGGCCGCCTGAGCGCTCTCTCGCCGGAGCTGCGAGCTGATGGGGTCGATCCGACCTCGTGCGCCGGTGGCAGAACGTGCCAGGCGTGGAGTTGCCGGGCCCGAGCAGCGTGACGGCGCGCTCAGCTGCCGTTCGGGTCGATGCTGATCAGCGCAGGGAACGGGAGGCGGGCCCAGAAGTCGGCAGCCTCGGCCCCGCTCCTCAGACGCCTCGTGGTGATGAGCCAGGCGGTGATGACCATGCCGTGGGTGGCGATCACCAGATCGTCGGCGTCGTGCTCCCGGACGGCGCTGTCGAACCGAGCACCGGCCTCCGTGACGCTCTCCCATCCCGTGTGCCGGGCATCGAGCTCGCCCAGGACCCAGGCCCGTCGGCGTTCTCGGGCACGATCGTCGAACGGCTCGCCGGGCCGCCGGACCTCGTCGAACCGGCCGTCGATGACCGGCTCCCGCGCCGCGGCGAGGCGAGCTGTCTGGATCGCCTTCGTCTCGGAGCTGCTGAGGAGCCGGGCGTGGACGGGGATCTCTCCCGCGATGCGGCGCGCCGCCTGCCTTCCCGGCCCGCTGAGCTCCCACCGTGAGGGCTCGACGGTCGGATCCGTCAGAGGCATCGCATGTCGCAGCAGGTGGATGCGCCGGGAGGAGGGCCCGCCGGTCACGGCTGCTCGAGCTCGTCCGCGATCGCCGGGTCGTAGGGCATGACGCCGTCGACCGGGGTGAGCAGGCGCCAGGCGGTCTCCTGCGAGCCGACGAGGAAGACGATCATCGGATCCTCCGGGTCGAAGTCCGCGGGCAGCACGCTGCTGGGGGTGTCGCCGCATTCGCCGTTGAGATCGATCTCCAGCTCGGCGCCGAGGAGCTCCGCCTCACCCCGCACGACCTCCTCGACGTGCGCGATGAGCTCGCCGTCCTCGGAGGGGCTGCCCGGAGCGCGCACGGTCGCGCGGGCGACCAGGTCCGAGGCCGCAGCCCTGTCGGCCGGCGAGTCGTAGGCGACATACCCGGGGCATGCCGCGACGGTGCGCTCCTCGGCGGGCATCGAGCACGCCGGCAGGGCGACGAGCACGGCGCTCGCGGCGCACGACGCGACGACCCGAGCGGCCCGGACGGCCCGGACGGCGCAAGCCATCATCGGCTCCCGCCGAGAGGGTACGAGCGGCAGTGTCGCCAGGGCCCGTCGGCCCCGGCCCACAGCTCCGCGTGATCGATCCTCTGGGAGAACGGGAGCCGCTCGCGCACCGCCGCCTCGGCGGCGCGCAGCTGCGGCGCCGGCGCGTCATGGCCGATGGTCAGGTGCGGGACGACGTCCGCCAGCGGGACCGCCCCGGCGTAGGGAGGATGCTCGGGGAACGCCGCGGCGACCTCGGCGGTGAGAGCGCGGACCGGCGCGTCGTCCTCGAGGGCGACATACAGGACGCGCTGCGCGAACCAGGCCGTCGACGTCCCGGCGAGGTCGAACGGCGGCGTGCGCCGGAAGATCGTGCGCAGGGACTCCTCGTCCTCCTCCCGCAGCCGCGACGGGGCGGGCAGCGGGAACAGGATCGTCACGTGCGCCGGGATGCCGTCCTGCGCGGCGGCGTCGAGGCGGCGCCGATGCTCTCCGACGGCGGCCTCCGCCGCCGGGACGCGCAGCAGCAGGACGCTCTGCTCCTCGTCGACCGTCATGATCGTGCCTCCTGCGCCGGGGACCGGGGGTGCTCGTGCCGCCCATCATGCCCCGGCCGCGTCCGGGTGCGCCGGTAGCGCAGGGGAGTGGTGCCGACCTCCTCGAGGAAGCGCCGGTTGAAGCTCGAGAGGTTGGTGTAGCCGACCTGCCAGGCGATGTCCGCGACCCGCAGCTCCGTGGTCAGCAGCAGCCGGGTCGCCTCCGAGATCCTCAGGCGGTTCAGGGTGCGGGAGAACCCCGCCCCGGTGGCGCGGGTGAACAGCCGCGAGGCCGTGGACGGGGAGACGTCGATGGCGGCGGCCACGTCGCCCAGGGTGAGACGCGCGGCGAGGTGGTCGTGGATGTGGGCGAGCACGGCCGCGAACCGGTCCGCGTCCTCCGCGGGCAGCTGCACGGAGGTGGTGTCGATGCGCTCCGCCTCGTGCGGCGGGGCTGCGGCCAGGACCTCCAGCAGCTGCAGCACGCCGATCGCCCGCCGGGTCCCGTGCAGGGCCCCCAGCTGCTCGATCATCTCCCCGCCCGCCTCGGCAGTGCGGCCGTGGAAGACGATCGCCCCGCGGCCGTCCTCGAGCAGCCCGGCCAGCCCCGCGAGATCCGGGAGCGCGGAGACCAGGCCGTCCAGGGACGCGGCACCGACCTGGATGAGCACATCGCGGCCGGGGACGGTCTCCCCGGGGTCCAGGACGCTGACCCAGTCGTGCGGCACATCCGGTCCGATCCAGGCGAGATCGCCCGGGCCGAACGCCCGCGCGGCGCCGCCGAGCAGGGCGGTGCCGCTCGAGGCGCGGATCCGATGGATCTCGATCTCGGGATGGTGGTGCCAGCGCGCCAGCGGATGCGGGTAGTCGTGCTCGAACCAGCGGATCGCGCTGGCGTGATCCGGGACGATGTGCTCCCGCACCGGCTCGGGCACCCCTGCGCCGGAGCCCGGCCGTGCGCGTCTCATCCGCTCACTCCTCCGGTTCGAGCGAGGGCTCGGGCCCGGACTCGAAGACCGCCACCACGGGGGCATCCCCCGGGGCCGGGGACCTGCCGGCCTCCGGCGACCGGTCCCCGTCCCGGTCCCGGTCATGGGGCTCGGGACGATCGGCGCGGCGCCGGTAGCCCGCCTTCTCCGCGACGCGGATCGAGGCGGCATTGCGGACATCGGCCTCGAGCACGATGGTGCGCAGCCCCAGCTCCTGGAGCGCCCAGCGGGTGATGAGCCGGACCGCACGGGTCGCGACCCCCAGCCCGCGGATCTCGGGATAGACGATGTAGACCAGGCGCGCGGCATCGTCGTGGATCATGAGCCGGATCTGACCGAGCGGCTCGTCGGTGCGGGCGTCGGCGATCACGAACGGGGCGCTCCGGCCGGTGCTCCACTGCATCCGGGCCCTCTCGACGGCGGCCGCCGGGGAGGCGTCGACGGCTCCGGCATCCCCGAGCCATCGCCGCGCCTCCTGGTCGCGGCGCCCCCGCGTGATCTGCGGGGCGTCGCTCTCGCGGCGCAGGCGCAGCGTCACCACGCCGTCGCCCAGGTCCTCCGGGGGTGCTCCCGGGAGAGGCCTCATGCCCATCTCCTCACCGCGCGATCCGCAGATCGCCGCCGATGTCCCTGCGGGAGCTCGGCATGCTCCGCGCGCGAAGAACGGTACCAGCGCGGCGGACGCCGCAGGCCTCCGCCCCGGCTGGCCGGACAGCAGAAGAATGCTGTTCGTGGTGGAACACGGATTATCTGCTGGCCGTGGGCGAGGGTGGCGCGCCGCGTGCGGATGCGGGCGCGGGCCGGTGCTCAGACCAGGAGCACGATCCCGACGATGCCGAGGCCCACCGCGACCGCGCCGATCACGAGGGCCCATCGCGCGATATGGCTGCGGTACGCGGTCATGGTCGTCGAGTAGAACGAGCTGAGCGTGAGGAACAGCAGGATCCCGGCCACGACGAGAAGGATGATTCCGAGAACCTTCATGACAGACCTCCGAGGTCGAGGTCGCGAGGTGGAGCGCACCAGAAGCAGGCCCGCCGATCGCGACCACGTCACCGGGCCGCTCCCGCCTTTCAGGATACGCCTCCGGACGCGTCGTCCCCAGGGGTCGGACGGGCCCCGACCTTCCGATCGACGAAGGTCTCTCCCGATCTCGCGGCGCCGCAGGTTCGATGGCGCTGTCGCCCGCGACCGTCCCCCTCGACCCCAGGAGGTCCCCATGTCCGAGCCCGAGAAGACCCGAGAGACGGGCCCGATCGCGATCGCCGTCGCGGCCGGGGTGCTGTGCGCGAACAGCCTTCCCCATCTCGCCGCCGCAGCCGCAGGACGGCGGATGCTCACCCCGCTCGCGGGACGCCAGTCGCCCCCGACGATCAACGCCCTCTGGGGCGCGACCAATCTCGCCGCCGGCCTCCTGATCATCGGACGCCGGGGGCGCCGCGGCGCCCCGGAGCGTGCGGACCTGGGGGCGTTCGGTGTGGGCGTCGCCCTGTTCTCGGTGTGGGCCGTGGTGGGGGAGGCGATCTTCGGGTTCAACGCGCGCGAGGACGGGGATGCCTAGGCTGGGCTCGTCCTCGGGGCGGCTGCTACGCCGAGTCGTGCGCACCCGCGTCGCTGTCGAGCTGCATCTGAAGACTCATCACGAGTCCTTTCCTCGTCTGCGATACGGGAGCGAAGCCTCGGGATCGGTAGAGGGACAGCGCCCGGTCGTTGCCCAGATCGACGTGAAGACTGAGGCGAGCGACTCCGCGTCGGCGAGCCAGGTCGAGCAGGCGCTCGAGCAGCAGACCGCCGATTCCCTGTCCTCGATGCTCCGGCCCGACCGCCAGGACGATCTCGGGAGTGCATTCGTCCACGAACCCTTCACGGTGCCGGTCGTTCGAGAAGTAGCGGTACCAGGCCGCTCCGATCGGGCGTTCGTCCGGGCCGGTGGCCATGGCGAGGATGCCCGTGTCCCCGGCCCGCATCCCGAAATGATCCACGTACAGATCGGGAGCATCTCGCGACACATGGTGCCGGAAGTCGGCCTCGTCCCACTCCCTGTCCCAGCGCCATGCCATATGCAGCGCGCGCCTCAATATCTCGTCATCGCCCGGGGCGGCGAGGCGACATGACACGCCCTCGGGATCCGTGGCACCGCCGCCGGGCCGCGACCCGTGCACCAGCTCTCGGCCGTAGACCCGCAGGGTCACGGGAGCCCCGTCGTCCTGCCGCTCCGTCGAGCTCGTCACGTCGCGCAGGTACGTGAATCCGGCCTTCTCCGCGACCCGGGTCGAGGCAGGATTCCGGACGTCGGCCCGGATCACCGCGCGGCCCCCGATCCCACGCTCGCGGACGACCTCGCAGAGGAGCTCGACCGCCCGGACGGCGATCCCGCGCCCGCGGACCCGCGGGGCGACGCCGTAGGCGATGTTGACGTCCCCCGGCTCCAGGCCGTCGGTCACATCGGGGTCGTAGTCGACGGTCCCGACGCATGCGCCGTCGAGCCAGATCCCGAACGCCCGCTTGGCGGCTCCCTGCTCCGCCTCCCGGTCCAGGCGCCGCACGAAGTCGGCGGTCCCCTCCACGGTGCTCCGGCCGCCGCTGAGCCAGCGCACCGTCGCCTCGTCCTCGGCGGCGACGACGGCGGCCGCGTCGGAGGGACGCAGCGGCTGCAGGGTGACGCGCATGGCTCGACGGTAGACGGCGCCGGCCCAGGAGACCAGGGAGCTCCGGGGCCGGCAGGCCCGTCCGGCTCAGAGCGTGATCTGGAGCTTCACATCCGTCGGGCGTCCCTCGAGGAAGCGCTCGAAGGCCTGGATGGAGTCGTCGAAGGCGAAGGTGTCGGTGACGAAGCGGCCCAGGTCCACGGCGTCGGTCGCGGCCAGGTCGATGGCCTTCTGGTAGACGTTCTTGTACCGGAACACCGTCTCGATGCTGAGGCCCCGGGCGGCGGCGGTGGACACGTCGAAGGGCACGTCGGAGGTGGGCATGCCCACCAGGACGATGCGCCCGCCGGGGGCGGGCAGCGACCACAGGCCCTTGTAGGCGGGGGCGGCGCCGGAGGCCTCGAAGACGACCTGGGGACCCCAGCCGTCGGTCTCGGCGCGCACGCGCTCGCCCAGATCCTCCTGGGTGGCGTCCACGGGGATGATCCCCTCGAGCCCCTCCAGCAGGCCCAGCTTCTGCGGCAGCACGTCGCTCACGTAGACGCGGCTCGCCCCGCCGGCGCGGGCGGCGAGGGCGATCATGATGCCGATGGTCCCGCTGCCGATCACGGCGGCGACGTCGCCGGGGGAGATCTGCGCCGTGGTCGCGGCGTACATGCCCACGGAGAAGGGCTCGATGAGCGCGCCCTCGGCGAAGCTCAGCGACTCCGGCAGCGCATAGGTGTACGCGGCGGGATGGATGACCTCGTCGGCCAGGCAGCCGTGCACCGGCGGGGGCGCCCAGAACCGCACGTCGGGGTCGACGTTGTAGTTGCCCTCCTTCACCGCGCGGGAGGCCGGGTTCGGCACGCCCGGCTCCATGGCCACGCGGTCCCCGGGAGCCAGGTGCGTGACGCCCTCGCCGACTTCGACCACGGTGCCGGCGCCCTCGTGGCCCAGCACCATGGGGGCGTTCACGACGAAGGGGCCGATCTTCCCGTCGGTGTAGTAGTGCACGTCCGAGGCGCAGATGCCCACGGTGTGCATCGCGATCCTCACCTCGCCGGGGCCGGGGGAGCCCAGGTCCGGGATCTCCTCGATGGACATCCGACCCTTCTCCTGCAGCACGAGTGCTCGCATGCGGTGCTTCTCCTTCTGTACGGGCGCGTCCTCTGCGACGCGACGACGATCGGGGGCGACGGTGGCTCGAGTCTGCCCGGAACCCCACGGCGTGATCCAGCCTCCCCGGTCCGACTTTCTGATACTTCCATGCATCGCCTGGGATCGGCACGCCGCGCCCGCCCGGCATCCCCCGGAGATCTGTCGGACCCCTCCGACAGGATTCGCAAAGATGTTCGAAGCGGTGACCTGCCCGCTTGACGGACTCACCGGATCCAGGCGTACAGTCGAACACGCGTTCGACGACGGTTCGGGTCCGTGGGGTCCCGGCGGTGAGGTCGCGGAAGGAGGCGGAGGGGACCATGGGCACCGCGGTGCAGCTCGAGGAGAAGCGCGAGGAGAAGGCCGACAGGCTCGCGCGCGCCCGCCGCGCGCTCGGCGCGGCAGAGCTCTCGGCCGCGCGCTGGGGCGGGCGGATCGACCGCACCGCCCTGCGGGAGAGCCCCACCGCGTCCGAGAGCCCCACCGGGCCCGAGGGCGCCGCCGGGCCCGAGGGCGCCGCCGTGCGGGCCCCGATGCGCCTGCTCCCGCCGCCCGGGCGGCCCGATGCTCCCGGGAGGGCCCCCGCGCCCCCGGCCGACGACCCCGTCGAGGTCGCCCCGGCGCAGGCCCCCGGCCGCCTCCCGGTCCCGCCCGCCCTCGCCCCGCTGATCCCCTCCGGCACGCTGCGCGCCGGCAGCAGCGTCGCGGTCACCGGCGAGGCGAGCTCCTCCCTGCTGCTGGCCCTCGCCGTCGCCGCCATGGGGGAGGACTCCTGGTGCGCCGTGGCCGGCATGCCGGACCTGGGCCTGCGCGGCCTGCTGGACGCCGGGGCGGATCCGAGCCGCCTCGCGATCGTCCCGGGCACCGACGTCGAGGATCTCCCGCAGCTTCCGCAGGTGCTCTCCGCCCTGGTCGACGGCGTGGGAGTGGTGGTCATCGGCCCGGACCTGCGGCTGACCCCGGCCCTGTGGCGCACCCTGACCGGTCGCGCCCGCACCCGGGACGCGCTGGTGCTGGCCGCCTCCCCGCCGGACCGTGCGGACCTGCGCCTGGAGGCGCACGGCGCCCGCTGGCACGGCCTCGGCGCCGGCTCGGGCCGCCTGCGCGGGCGGCGGGTGCGGGTGAGCTCCGCCGGCCGCGGCATCGCGGGGCGGCGCGAGGTCGAGGTGCTGCTGCCCGACGTGCGCGGCGCCCTCGCCACGACGCCGGCCGCCCGCGGCGCCCGCGAGGCGTCCGTCCTCCCCACGCTGCGCAGGGCCGTCTGATGGCCGCGGGGACGATGCCCGCGCAGGCGCTGCTGCCGCCGGGGGAGGAGGTCCCGGCGGCCACCCGCACCGCCGCGGTGCTCGTGCCGCGGTGGAGCCTGCTGGCCGCGCTGGACCGCCGCGACGACGCGCAGGACGCCCCGGCCGTGATCCTCCTCGAGCGCCATCGGGTGGTCCATGCCGATGCGGCGGCCGCCGCGGCCGGGGTGGCCGTGGGGATGCGCCGCCGCTCCGCCCAGGCCGCCTGCCCCGACGCCCTCGTGCTCGAGACCGACCGCGAGCACGAGGCCGGGCTGTTCGAGCTGGTCTCCGCCGCGGTGGACACCGTCGCCGCGGGCGTGGACGTGCTGCGCCCCGGCGTGGTGCTGATGGCCGCCCGCGGTCCCGCCCGGCACCAGGGCGGGGAGGAGCGCCTGGCCGAGCGGATCCTCGACGCCGTCGCCGACCTCACCGGCTGGGAGGCCCAGGTCGGCATCGCCGACGGCCCCTTCGCCGCCCTGCTGGCCGCCCGCGCCGGGCGGATCGTGCGGCCCGGCCGCAGCGCCGAGTACCTAGCCCCCCACGACATCGCCGCCCTGCGCGAGGCGCCCGTCGGCCCCGGCTGGGGGCACCGCGACCGCCCGGCCGCCGTCGGCTCGGGCCGCCTCGATCTCGCCGAGGTGATCGACCTGCTCACCCGTCTGGGCGTGCGGACCCTCGGGGAGCTCGCCGCGCTGCCGGCGACCTCCGTGCAGGACCGCTTCGGCCCCGACGTCGCCCAGCTGCACCTGCTGGCCCGCGGCGGGGAGTCCACCCCGCCGGCCATGCACCATCCCGAGCAGCCCGTGGAGGTGCTGCGCGTCCTGGATCCTCCGCTGGTGCGCTCGGACCAGGCCGCCTTCGCCGCCCGGCCGATGGCCGAGGAGCTGCACGGCATGCTCGTCGCACGCGGGCTGATCTGCACCCGGCTGCGGATCATCGGCCGCACCGAGCAGGGCGAGGAGATGGAGCGCACCTGGCGCCACGACGGGGAGCTCACGCCCGCCGATGTCGTGGACCGCGTGCGCTGGCAGTGCGACGGCTGGCTCACCCGGGCACGGCTGGGCCGCGGGGAGACCGGCGCGATCACCCAGCTGCTGCTGCAGCCGCTGCAGCTCATGCCCGCGGGGGAGGGTGCCGCCGCCCTGTGGGGCAGCGCCGGGGAGGCCGCCCAGCGCGCCGGGCGCGCCTTCGCCCGGGCCCAGGGCCTGGCGGGGGAGGGCGCGGTGCTGGTCCCCGCCCCCGTGGGCGGGCGCCTGCTGGCCGATCAGGTGCGCCTGGTGCCCTGGCGCGCGGAGAAGCCCGCGTCCCGCCCCGGTCCCTGGCCCGGCAGCCTTCCCCGGCCCCTGCCCGCGACCGTCTTCCGCACCCCGCCGCCGGTGCTGCTCGAGGACGCGCGCGGCGAGGCCGTCGTCGTCACCGCGCGCGGCCTGCTCAGCGAGGCCCCCGCGCTCCTGCGCGTGCCCGCCGAGGGGGCGCAGGGGCTCGTCGCGCGCGGGCTGCGGGCCGGGTCGCGCCATCGGGTGCTCGGGCACGGCGCTCCCGTGCTGCTGGACGAGCGCTGGTGGCGCCCCGACGGCCGCCGCGCCGCCCGGCTGCAGCTGGTGATCGGGGAGGAGGACGCGGCGGGCGGCGATCACATCGCGCTGCTGGCGCTGTCCCGCGAGGGCCGCTGGGAGGTGGAGGGGATCTATGACTGAGGCGAGCATGCCCGGAGCGGCCGGAGGTGCCGCGCCATGAGCCGCTGGTTCCTGGGTCCCCCGGCCTGGAAGGACCTCGAGGCGGTGCTGTCGGACCGTCCCGCGGCGCTCGTGGACCCGCCCATCGAGGTGGTGCGCACGGGCCGCCGCGCCACGGACGGCTACCGCCCCCGCGCCGAGGTCCCCTATGCGGAGCTGCACTCTCATTCCCATTTCAGCTTCCTGGACGGCGCCTCGAGCCCCGAGGAGATGGTCGCCACCGCCGCCCGGCTGGGCCTGCAGGCCCTCGCGATCGTCGACCACGACGGGCTGCCCGGGGCGGTGCGCTTCTCCCGCGCCGCCCGCGAGCACGGCATCGGCACCGTCTTCGGGGCCGAGCTCACGCTGGGCCTCGAGCCCGGCGCCGACATCGCGAGCGCGACGCCCGTGCTCACCCCCGCCCGCACCGGCGTCCCCGATCCGGCGGGAGAGCACCTGCTGGTCCTCGTGCGCGACGAGACCGGCTACCGGGAGCTGTCCGCCGCGATCGCCCGCGCCCACCTCGAGGGGAGGACCAAGGGCGCCCCCCGCTACCGCCTCGCCGAGCTCTCGCGGATCGCCCGCGAGGGCCGCTGGCTGATCCTCACCGGCTGCCGCAAGGGCGCCGTGCAGCGCGCCGTGCGCCCCCTGCTCGAGGAGGGCGATCTCGAGCAGGCCGCCCATGCCGCGGCAGCCGGCATCGGCCGTCTGATCGAGCTGTTCGGCGCCGGGAACGTCGCCGTCGAGCTCGGCGCGGGGGAGGGGCCGCTGGACGACGAGCTGCACGACGCCCTGGTCCAGGGTGCGCGGATCGTCCGCGAGGAGACGGGCCTGGACGAGATCACCCTGCCGGTGGTGGCGACCACGGGTGCCCATTACGCCCATCCCGGCCACAAGCGCCTGGCCGATGCCCACGCCGCCCTGCGCGCCGGGGTGAGCCTCGAGGAGGCCGATCCGCATCTCGCCGCTCGCCTGGCGCATCTGCGCAGCGGCGAGGAGATGGCGCGCCTGCTGCCGCGCTACCCCCGCGCCGTGGCCGAGGCCGCGCGCCTGGGCCGCGACTGCGCCCTGGACCTGCAGCTGCTCGCCCCCGACCTGCCGCCCTTCCCGGTGCCCGGCGGCCATGACGAGGCGAGCTGGCTGGTCGAGCTCGTCGAGGTCGAGGGGCGCGAGCGCTACGGCCCCCGCCCCGCGCCGGGCCGTCCCGAGCGGGTGCCCGGCGCCTGGGCGCAGATCGACCACGAGCTGAAGGTCATCATCGACCTGCACTTCCCGGGCTACTTCCTCATCGTCCACGAGATCGTCGACTTCTGCCGCCGCGAGGGGATCCTGTGCCAGGGCCGCGGCTCCGCCGCCAACAGCGCCGTCTGCTACGCCCTGGGGATCACCGCCGTCGACGCCGTGCAGCACGGCCTGCTGTTCGAGCGCTTCCTCGCCCCGGAGCGGGACGGCCCGCCGGACATCGACCTCGACATCGCCTCCGACCGCCGCGAGGAGGTCATCCAGCACGTCTACCAGCGCTACGGCCGTGAGAACGCGGCGCAGGTCGCCAACGTCATCACCTACCGCGCCAAGCTCGCCGTGCGTGACGCCGCCCGGGCGCTGGGCCATGACGTGGGCCGCCAGGACGCCTGGTCCAAGCAGATCGAGCGCTCCTTCACCTCCCTGCAGGGCACCGACATCCCCGCCGACGTCGTCGACCTCGCGATGCAGCTGCGCGACGCCCCGCGCCACCTGGGCATCCACTCCGGCGGCATGGTGCTGGCCGATCGGCCCGTGATCGAGCTGTGCCCCGTGCAGTGGGCCGCCATGGAGGACCGCACCGTCCTGCAGTGGGACAAGGAGGACTGCGCCGATGCGGGCCTGGTGAAGTTCGACCTGCTGGGCCTGGGCATGCTCACCGCCCTTGACCACTGCCTGCGCCTGGTCGCCGAGTACCACGGCGAGGACTTCGAGCTGCGCACCCTCCCGCAGGAGGACCCCGCCGTCTACGACATGCTGTGCGCCGGCGACAGCGTGGGCGTCTTCCAGGTCGAGTCCCGCGCCCAGATCTCCACCCTTCCGCGGCTGCGGCCGCGCGAGTTCTACGACCTCGTCGTCGAGGTCGCCCTGATCCGCCCCGGCCCCATCCAGGGCGGCTCCGTCCACCCGTACATCCGCCGCCGCAACGGGGAGGAGGAGGTCACCTACATCCACCCGCTGCTGGAGAAGTCCCTGGACCGCACCCTCGGCGTGCCGCTGTTCCAGGAGCAGCTGATGCAGATGGTCGTGGACGTCGCCGACTTCACCCCCGCCCAGGCCGATCAGCTGCGCCGCGCCATGGGCGCCAAGCGCTCGACCGAGCGGATGATGGCGCTGTCCGACGACCTCTTCGCCGGCATGGCCCGCCACGGGATCGTGGGGGAGGACGCCGAGGCCATCCACCGCAAGCTGCTCGCCTTCGCCAACTACGGCTTCCCCGAGTCCCACGCCTACTCCTTCGCCTACCTCGTCTACGCGAGCTCCTACCTCAAGTGCCACTACCCGGCGGCCTTCACCGCCGCCCTGCTGCGCTCCCAGCCGATGGGCTTCTACTCGCCGCAGTCCCTGGTGGCCGACGCCCGCCGCCACGGCGTCCTCACCCGCGGGGTCGACGTGGCCGTGAGCGACGTGGAGACCACCCTCGAGCTCGACGAGGAGCATCGGCCCTACCGCATCGGCGACCGGCCCGGGGCGCAGGTGCAGGGGGAGCGGGCCGCCGCCGGCCCGGCGATCCGCCTGGGGCTGACGCAGGTGCGCGGCATCGGCGACAAGGTCGCGGAGAAGATCGTCGAGACCCGGGAGCGCGAGGGCCCCTTCGCCTCGATCCCGGACCTCGCCCGGCGGGTGCGGCTGAGCGCGCGCCAGCTCGAGGCCCTCGCGACCGCCGGGGCGCTGGACGGCCTCGCCTCCTCCCGGCGCCAGGCGCTGTGGGCGGCGGGCGCCGCCGCCCAGGAGTCCCCGGACACCCTGCCGCACCTGGCCGTCGGGGCCGATGCGCCGATGCTCCCGGGGATGAGCGATGCGGAGCTCGCCGCCGCGGACTCCTGGGCCACCGGCATCACGCCGGGCGAGCACCCGATGGCGCTGGTGCGCGAGGAGCTCGCCGCGCAGGGGATCGGCACGATCGCCTCGATGCGCACCGCCGAGGACTGCTCCCGCGTGCACGTCGCCGGCGTCATCACCCATCGGCAGCGGCCGGCGACGGCCACCGGCATCACCTTCCTCGGGGTGGAGGACGAGACGGGGATCCTCAACGTCGTCTGCTCGAAGGGGTTCTGGATGCGCCACCGCGCCGTGCTGCGCACCAGCCGGGCGGTCGTCCTGCGGGGCGTGGTCGAGAACCGCACCGGGGCGGTCAACCTGGTCGCCGACGGTGTCCGGCAGATCGCCCTGCCGGCCGCCGGGAGATCACGGGATTTCCAATGACGCGCGGCATGGAAATGCGGGTCGGGCTATCCCCGGGCCGATGACGGGAATTTTGCGGGACGTCTGCGGCCGATGTCCCGCCCCTGCCCGCCATGCCGGTCCGGCGGTGCCCCGCCGCGGCGGCGCGCGCATGGCACCGGGAGAGCGGCGAGCATCGTCGATGTGTCGCGGCAGGTCATCACGTCTCTCCTGCAAGCGGCGCACGGTCGGAGCAGACCTCGGGAGACGCTCGGGGGACGAGGTCCTACGTCCGAGGGAGCGGGCCGAGGACTGCACCCGGACCTGCTTCTCCTCCCCAAGGCGGAATCATCCACAGAATCCGCCGAACCTCCGGCGGGAGCCCCCATATGTCCGTTTTCCGGGGTAGGATATGGGCTATGGATGAAGGGGTCCCGCAGCATATCGGCCAGGACGGCGCCGCCGTCCCGGCCGTGCCGCAGCGCACCGCTCCGGAGCAGCAGGACGCGGCATCGCCCGCGGGTCTCGACGGCGCGGTCGCCGTGATCCGTGCGGCGCTGGAGCCGCTGGCGGGGACGCCGGCGCTGTCGGCGGTGGTGGACCTGGTCGGCGGTGCGGCGAGGGCCGCAGGGCTCTCCCGGTCGACGCAGCGGGCCGTGGTCGACGTCGAGCCGGGCACGCCGGACGAGGCGCTGGCGATGCTGGCCATGCTGTCCCAGACCCGCACGAGCCTGGGCGCGGTCGAGGACGCGTGGATGCTGGAGGCGGCCGCGAGGATCCGCCGGGAGAACGGGACCGCGGGGGCGTCGGGGCGCCGGCTGGACGCCGGCGTCACCGCGAACATCGCCGTCGCCCGCCGCACCAGCCGCCATTCCGCCTCCGCCGCCCTCACGGCCGCCCGCCGGCTCAGCACCTCGATGCCGGTGCTGCAGGAGGCGAAGTCCACGGCCCGCCTCCCCGAGGCGACCGTCGCCGCGGTGAGCGCCGTGCTCGCCGACGAGCCGCCCGCCGTGTGCGAGGCCGTCGACGCCGAGATCGGCCGCGACCTCGCCCAGCTGGACGGCCTCGGGATCACCGCGGTGCGCGAGCACGTCGAGGAGATCGTGCAGAAGCGGTCCGACCCGATCGCCTCCCGTGAGCGCGCCGTCCGCGCCGCCCGGAGGCGGTACCTGAAGATCACGCCCCAGCGCCACGGCATGGCGCGGCTGACCGCGGTGCTCCCTGCGCTCGGCGCGGTGCAGATCGAAGCCGTCGTCCAGGCCGCGGCGGAATCCGCGCGCGCCGCCGGAGGCAGCGCCCCGGTCGGCGCGGCGCGGGTCGACGTGCTGGTCGAGGCCGTGAACTACTACTGCGACGCGCTGAGCGGGGATCCTCCCGTGGAGGTCGCCCCCTGCATGCCGGAATGGATCGAGGAGGACAGCCCCCTCCTCGACCTCGGCACCGGCGAGATCATCGCGCCCGTCGTCGGCGCTCCCGCGGCATCCCGGCAGGACGCGCCCCGCGGCGAGCCGTCCTGGCCGCCGGGCCCGCTCGGCTCCGCCTGCGGGCCGCAGCTCTCCTCGCCGGCGCCCCTCGGGGCCGCGCCGCCGGGTCCCCTCCCGCCGCGCGGCGGGCCGATGCCCGACAGCCTGTTCCCTCCGGGGCGGTCCCGGATCGCCCGGCCGGCGGCGCCGCCGAGGGGACCCCGGATCGAGCTGCTCGTCACCATCACCGACCGTGCCCTGTTCCACCTCGACGACGGAACCGAGCACGCGGCCCTGTCCGGGTACGGGCTCGCGCCCTCGCGCGCGGTGACCAACGCCCTCGCCGGCTCGCCCTACGGGGACTTCGGCGCGAGCGACGCCGAGGCCGACGCCCGGGCCGAGGCGCTCGCGGCCCGCATGGTGTACCGCCGGCTGTACACCCACCCCGCCAGCGGCGAGCTCGTCGCCATGGACTCGACCTCGCGCGCCTTCCCCGTGAACACCCGGAGGATGCTGCTGAGCCGCGACCGGGTCTGCCGCGTCCCGTACTGCAACGCGGGCCCGCGGCACCTGGACCACATCCACGCCCACGCCCAGGGCGGGGCCACGGCCTTCTCGAACGGGCAGGGCCTGTGCGCGGCAGGCAACTACGACAAGGAGACGGGGCGCTGGCGCGTCGAGGTGGTCGCCGATGCGCAGCGGCCCGGCGCGACCCGGGTCGTCTGGGTCAGCCCCTACGGTGCGGTCGGCTCCTCGCCCACCCCGCCCTCGCAGCGGCCGCCGACCCTCAATCGGGCCGAGCGCCGCACCGCCCGACGCCGCGAGCGCCTCTCCGCCCGGGCGAAGGAGCGTGCCGTCGTCGGCCGCACCCGCGCCGCCCGGCGGCGTGCTGCCCGGGGCTCGGCCGCCCGGGGCTCAGCGGCCCGAGGCTCGGCGACCCGGGGCCGCGCAGCTCGGACCGCCTGAGGCCCGCGGACCTCATCGGGCTCCAGGACATCAGACGACGCGCAGGGCACCATCCCCGGGAGGATGGTGCCCTGCGCGACGTCGACCCCGGTGCGGCGGCGCCGCGGGTCAGGGGACGATCAGGTGCCGAGCATCAGCGGTAGGTGACGAAGGTGGGGTCGCCCCAGATGGTGCGCTCGGAGACGGAGCCCTTCGAGGAGCCCGCGTCCACGACCGTGTTGTCCCCGGCGTAGATGCCGATGTGGCCCGGCCACACGACCAGATCGCCGACCTGGGCCTCCGACTGCGAGATCTGCGTGCCGGCGGAGGCCTGCGCGCTCGAGGTGCGCGGCAGATCGATCCCGGCCTGCGCGTACGCGTACTGGGTCAGGCCGGAGCAGTCGAAGCCCGTGCTCGCGGACTCGCCGCCCCAGGAGTAGTGCACGCCGATCTGCGAGCGGGCGGCATCCAGGATCGCCTGGCCGCTCGAGGACGAGGACTCCTCGGAGCTCGTCGCGACCGCGGTGCCGGCGGAGGCGCTGACCTCGGCGGAGCCGCCGTTGAGGGAGCCGCGCGTCTCCGGGCCGACCCGGCCGTCGACCTGAAGGCCGTTGCTCTCCTGATAGTCCAGGACCGCGGCGAGGGTCAGCGGGCCGAAGCTGCCGTCGACCTCGAGATCGGCGCCATGGGTGTTCAGCATGGTCTGCAGGGTCGCCACCCGATCGCCGCGCACGCCCTCGTAGAGCGTCCCGCCGTCCGCCGTGAGCTGGTTCGCGGTCGCGACCGGATGGGCCGGGGCGACGGCGCTGATCTCGGCGGGAGCGGCCGTCTCGGCAGCGGGCGCCGCCGTCGCGCTCTGCGCCGCGAAGGCCGAGCCGATCACGACCGTGCCGAGCATCGCCGCGCCGCCCAGGCCGCGGAATGCGAGACGGGTCGCGCCGTAGGTTGCTCGGCCGGGGACGCGGTGGGTGCTGTGCTTCGCCATTCTCGGTGATTCCTTCCGTTCCGTCCGCAGGAGCGGGCGGTGCTGCGATGTCTGGTCCGATGCGGATCCGCGATCCGGGGAGGTCCGGGATCCGCTCACGACCACCACGCTAGGAGGCGCCGAGGGCGGATCCCAGGGGCCTGAACACACAGGGCAGGGACCTTGACCGACGGTTTGTCGCCCACGGCGTCCTTGACCCGCACGGGAACGGATCTGAACCCGAATTGACCTTTTCGGACGCATCCCGCGACTCGCACCTCACGCCGCGGGAGCCGGTCCGGAACGCCGCGGGAGCCGGTCCGGAACGCCGCGGGAGCCGGTCCGGAACGCCGCGGGAGCCGGCCCGGAACGCCGAAGGACCCGCGCCGTGCGCACAGGGCACGGGCGGGTCCTCCGACGGGGGACCGGCGGCCGGTCAGGCGGGAAGCGGCCGCAGCATCGA
This sequence comes from Brachybacterium phenoliresistens, assembly GCF_000576425.1. Lineage (GTDB taxonomy): Bacteria > Actinomycetota > Actinomycetes > Actinomycetales > Dermabacteraceae > Brachybacterium > Brachybacterium phenoliresistens. The sequence continues at coordinate 416,075 of NZ_KK069988.1, forward strand.
CGGCGGATCGGCCAGGCGCGCCCCGCGGGAGGCGATCAGCGTCGCCGCGAGCGAGGCCGCGAGCCAGGCGCCGATGCCGAGCAGCGTGCTGGACGTCGATACGAGCGAACCGCCGAGGGAGGCGTGCACCAGCCCCTGCGAGACGATCGACAGCGGCATCAGCGCGCTGATCGACTGCAGCAGCGGGGGAGCGGTCTCCAGCGGCAGCACCCCGACCAGTGCCACCACCTGCAGCACCATCACCACGATCGACACGATCCGGCCGACGCGCTCCCCGAGCACCGTCAGCAGCCCCTGATGGAAGGCGGCGAACATGAGCGCCGCGGCCAGGGAGATCACCCCCACCGCGAGGGGCGAGACCGGGGAGACCCCCAGGAACGTCACGATCGACAGGACCGCGACGGCCTGCACGATGCCGACCGCGAACGCCGGGAGCAGGCTGCGCAGCACCACCTGCCACATGGGCATCGCCGCGTCCAGCAGCCGGCGCGAGAGGGCGGGCAGCAGCAGGAAGACGCTGAACGCGCCGAGCCACAGCGCCAGGCCCACCACGAAGGGGAACGTGGCCGTCGCCGCACCGTCGGCCGCGTTCTCCCGCTCGGCGACGGTCGTGATCGGCTCCGCGGCCATCTGCGCCATGCGGGTGCGCTCGGCCTCGGTGTACCGGGGGACGTCCTCGGCGCCGTCGCGCAGCCCGGAGGCGAGCTCGTCGGTGCCGTCGGCCAGCTCGCCCGCGCCGTCGGCCAGCTGGTCGGTGCCGTCGGCGAGGTCCCCGGCGCCGGTGGCGAGCTCCTCGGTGCCGTCGGCGAGGGACCCGGCGCCGGTGGCGAGCCCGTCGGTGCCGGTGGCGAGCTCGTCGGCGCCCTCGGCCAGCTGCCCCGCGCCGTCCGCGCTCTGGCGGGTGCCCGTGGCCAGCTCGCCCGTGCCGTCGGCGAGGAGTCCTGCCCCGTCGGCGCTCTGTCGTGCGCCGTCGGCGAGCTGGCCGGTGCCGTCGGCGAGGGACCCGGCGCCGTCGGCGCTCTGCCGCAACCCGGTCGAGAGCTGTCCGGAGCCGTCGGCGAGCTGGTCCACGCCCCCGGCCAGGGCCACCGTCCCGTCGTCGACCTGGGCGATGCCCTCGGCGAGGGCGGGGATGCCGTCGGCGAGGGTGCGGGCACCGGTGGCGAGGTCCTCGGCCCCGGCGACCAGGCCGGGGTTCTGGTCGGTGCCGTCGCCGGTGAAGGCCGTCTCGACCCCGTGGGCGTAGGCGGAGACGCCCTGCGTCCCCTCGACGAGGCCGGCCCGGCCGGAGTCCTCGTCGCCGTGCAGTGCGGTGTCCACGCCGTAGGCGTACTGGGAGAGGCCGCCGGCCATGGCGCACAGCTGCGGATCGGGCCCGGCCGCGGCCGGAGCCTCCTGCCCGCCGCCGTCCGATGCCGCGGTACCGCCGCCGTCCGAGGCGGCGGGCTCCTCCTGCGCGTCCGATGCCGCCCCGCTGCCGGCGCAGTAGTCCTCGATCTGCTGGGCGAGGGCGAGCATCCCCGGGTCGTCCATCGTCCCCGATCCCTCGAGGGCGTCGCTGAGCTGCTGCGTCCCTCCGGCGACCTGGTCGGCGGCGGTGACGAGACCCGGGTTCGACGCGGTGCCGTCGCCGCTGACCGCCTGGGACGCCTGGCCGATGCCGGCCGCATAGTCCTCGGCGCCCTGCGCCAGCTGCTCGGTGCCGGCGACCAGGCCCGGGTTCTCGGCCGTGCCGTCGCCCTCCACGCCCGAGCGCAGCGCGCCGGTGGCGTCGACGAGGCCGGGCTGCTCGTCGGTGCCGCGCAGACCCTGCTGCACGCCGATGATCCCGCTGCTGACCCCCTCGCTGCCGGTGGCCAGCTGGTCCAGGCCCGTGGCGAGGTCGCGGGAGCCGCCGGCCACCCCGTCGGTGCCGGTGGCCAGCTGGTCCAGGCCGGTGGCGAGGTCCTGGGTGCCGCCGGCGACGCCCTCGGTGCCGGTGGCCAGCTGATCGAGGCCGGTGGCCAGGTCTCCGGTGCCCGTGGCCAGCGCATCCGTGCCCTCGGCGAGCTGCCCGGCGCCGTCGGCCAGCTCGCCCGCGCCGCCGGAGAGCTGCTGCGTGCCCTCGGCCAGCTGCCCGGCGCCCTCCGCGGTCTGCCGGGTGCCGTCGGCGAGCTCCTCCGTGCCGTCGGCGAGCTCGTCGGCGCCGTCGGCGGCCTCGGTGAAGCCGTCCTTCATGTCGCCGAAGCCGACGTAGATGCCGTCGAGGTACTGCTGGGTGAGCTCGGTGTTCATGGTCGCCGCGGAGGCATCGGCGATCGAGGCGGAGACCAGCGAGGTCAGGGCGCCGGAGGCGTCATCGGAGTACACGGTCAGCTGCGCCTGCGCCGCCTCGGGGGTGCCGAGGGTGACCAGGTTCGCGGAGAAGTCCTCCGGGATGACGACCACGGCCGCGTAGGTGCCCTCCTTCAGGCCGGACTCCGCGTCCTCGAGGTCCGTCAGGCGCCAGTCGAGCCCGGCGGTGGCATCCTGCTCGGCGTCGGCGACGGTGGTCGGCTGGGTGAGGCCGCCGGCGAGCATGCGGCCGAAGGGCACCGTCTGCTCCTCGCCGTCGACCTCCATGGTCGCGCCCTCGTCGAGGTTGACGACCGCGGCCGGCACCGCGTCCAGCCGGTCGACGCGGCCGGCGAGGGCCCACATCCCCACGCCCACCACGAGCAGGGGCAGCAGCAGGACGACGAGGAGGGATCGGATGTTGCGAAGCGCCGTCATGACCGGGCTCCTTCCAGGGCGGGATCGGACGACGGGCGGGGGTCGGGCCGGTCGGGCTGCGCCGGCGGGGCCGCCTCGGCGCCGCGCGTGCGGTGGACCCGCAGGGCCCGCAGCACGGAGGGGTCGCGGAGCCGGGCGGAGAGGTCGGCCGAGGGATCGGGGTCGGGGGCGCCGACGACGGCGCAGGCCCCGGATGCCAGCAGCTCCTCGAGCCGGGCCGCGGCGTCCTCGCCGGCGCGCAGCAGGGCGGTCGCGTCCTCGAGCACGATCACGCGGCCGCGGGCGGTGCGCGGGGAGATGCCGGCGAGCCGGGCGGTGACATCCGCATCGGGCCCGATCCAGTGGGTGCGGGACTGGATGGCCGAGATGTCCTCGGGGGAGAGGCGGTCGCCGACGGCGAGCACGCCCGCGAGCGGGCGCGCGCGGCCGCCGACGGCGGCGAGCAGGGCGCGACGCGCCGGGGCGTCCTCGCTGCGCACCAGCAGCAGCGTGCCGGGGGCGACGGCGCCGGTGAGCGGGCCCAGCCGTCCCTCGAGGTCCTCGCCGGCGGCGCCGGTGGGCAGCAGCGGCAGCACGGCGCCCTCGAGGCGGATCGCGCTCGGTCCGTGCGCCTGGGTCCATCGGCGGTGCTCGAGCACGCGGACCAGCCCCTCGCCCTCGACGTCGATGCGCGGGAGGATCCGGTCCAGCCAGGCCGGCAGGCGCCAGGCCCGGTCGCCGAGCAGCGCGAGCACGGCCGGGACCAGCGTCATGCGCACCACGAACGCGTCCACCAGCACGCCGACGGCGAGGGCGACGGCGATCGGCTGCAGCATGTAGGAGCCCTCGGGGATGAAGGAGGCGAACACCGCGAACATGATCAGCGCCGCCGCGATCACCACGGGGGCGCTGCCGGTGAAGCCGCGCTCGATGGAGGCCCGCGCCTGCCCGGAGTGGACGTACTCCTCGCGCATCCGCGAGACGAGGAAGACCTCGTAGTCCATCGCGAGCCCGAACAGCACGCCCATGCACATGATCGGCATGAACGAGATGACCGGCCCGACCACGTGCACGTTCAGCGCCGCGTTGCCCCAGCCGTACTCGAAGACCATGGCGACCACGCCGAAGGCGGCGCCCACCGAGATGAGATAGCCCAGGGAGGCCTTGAGCGGCACCCACAGGGAGCGGAAGACGAGCGTCAGCAGGATCAGCGAGAGCCCGACGACGAAGATCGCGAAGGGCAGCAGCGCGCGCGAGAGCTGGTCGGTGATGTCGATGGCCACGGCCGTCTGCCCGGTGACGCGGATGTCGGAGATCCCCAGCTCGGACTCCCAGTCCGGGGCGAGGGAGCGCATCTGGCGGACCAGGTCGGCGGTGGACTCGTCGGTCTGCGCCCCGGTGGGGATCACCACGACCACCGCCATGTCCGCGCCCTCGTTGGGAGTCGCCAGCTGCACCTCCTGGACGTCCTGGAGACCGGCCACCCGCGACTCGAGATCCTCGACCACGCCGAGCGGATCGTCGCTGTTGATGATGTCCGCGGTCACCAGCAGGGGGCCGTTGTAGCCGGGGCCGAACTCCTGGGCGACGAGGTCGTAGGTCTGCCGGGCGAGGGTGTCGGGCTTCTCCGTGCCGAGGTCCGGCAGTCCCAGGCGGAGGTCCTTGACCGGCACGGCGAGGGCGCCCATCACCAGCACGACCACCAGGACGGTCAGCACCGGGACCCTGGTGGCCAGGCGCACCCAGCGGGTCCCGAAGGGCCGGCGCACCGGGGCGTCCGGATCCGGGGGCGGCAGCACGCCGCCGTGGCGGGCCATCTCGCGGCGGACCTTCCGGGGCCGCAGCCGCTCGCCCAGCAGCCCCATGATCGCCGGCAGCAGGGTCAGCGCGACCACGACGGCCAGCGCGACGGTCCCGGCCGAGGCCAGGCCCATCATGGTCAGGAAGGGGATGCCGGTGACGAACAGGCCCACCAGGGCGATCACGACGGTCAGGCCCGCGAAGATGACGGCGCTGCCCGAGGTCGCGATCGCCTCGCCGATGGACTCCTCGACGTCCTCGCCGCGGGCCAGCTGCGCCCGATGCCGCGACAGGATGAACAGGGCGTAGTCGATGCCGACCGCCAGGCCCAGCATCGCCCCCAGGGAGATCGTCACCTCGGGGATGTCGATGCCGGCGGCGAGCGCCATCACCGCCATCATGGACACGCCCACGCCGATGATCGCCGTGACGATCGGGATGAAGGCGGGGATCAGCGAGCGGAAGGCGAGCGCCAGGATGACCAGGGCGGCGACGACGCCGATCACCTCGGAGGCGCCCATCGGCACCTCCGAGCTCTGCAGGATCTGCCCGCCCAGGTGCACCTCGAGCGATCCGTGGGAGGCATCCTCGGCGATCTGCTCCAGGGTCTGGATCGACCCCTCGGGGAAGCTGCCGACGGCCCCGGCCATCTGCACGGTGCCGATGAGGGCGGTGCCCTCGTCGTTGCGGGTGCCGGGGCTGGTGTCCTCGAAGGGGCTGGGCGCGGCCTCGACGCCGTCGACCTCGGCGGCCTGCTCCATCACCTGCTCGATGTCCTCGCGGTGGGCCTCGACGGTGCTGCCGTCGGTGGTGACGAAGACCAGCTGGCCCGAGGTGCCGCTCATCTGCGGGAAGCGGGTGGAGAGCTCGTCCAGCCCCTCCTGCGAGGGGGGTGCCGGGGATCTCGAACTGCGTCGAGAAGGCGCCGCCGAGGCCGAGGGCGAGGCCGCCGATCACGATCATGAGGAGCGCCCAGGCTCCCACGGCTCTCCAGCGCGCCCGCGCCATGGCGCGGCCGAGTCGGTACAGGGACGAGGACACGCGGTCTCCCCTCGGATGTGCGACGGCCGACATCCGCGGGTCTCCCCGGACGGCGCCGCATGCGGTAGTCTCAATACACGAACGTATCGAGCGCGATGATATCCGAGCACCCTGGACAGCAGCGGGGTGCCCGGACGCGACCACCCGCACCTGGAGGCGAGATGCAGCAGCTGTTCGATCCCCTCCCGGACTCGACGACCCGCCGCAAGGAGAACACCCGTCAGCGCCTCGTGCGCGCCTCCCTCGGCGTGTTCGTGGACAAGGGTATCGACGGCGCGACCATCGACGACCTCGTCAGCGCCGCCGGGTACACGCGCGGGGCGTTCTACTCCAACTTCTCGACCAAGCTCGAGGTCTTCGGCGAGCTGTTCGCCGACGTCACCGACCAGGTGATCGCGATCATCACCGCCTCGGTGGGGGAGATGCTCGAGGAGATCGCCGCCGCGCCCGGGGACGCCGCCGCGCTCGACGACGCCGGCATGATGCTGCGCGTGTTCGAGGCGATCCGCCCCCACGGCCGGCAGTGGTACCTGCTGTACTCCGAGGCGGTCGCCTACTCCCTGCGCAACGAGACGGCCCGCGAGCAGCTCACCGAGCAGCGCACCCGGCTGCGGGAGGTGATCGCCGAGATCCTCGAGAGCGGCGTGCGCGCGAAGGGCGAGCACAGCGTGATCGCCGTGAGCGACCTCGCGCAGATGCTCGTGGGCAGCTTCGTGGACCTCATGGTGATCGAGCATCTCGAGGGCACGGACACCTCGAACCTCGCCTCCGTGACGATCCTGCGGACCATGCGGGCCTTCGTCGAGCCCGACGCCTGAGCCCTTGTAAGGTTCCGGGGTGACTACGCACAGCGCACCCCCAGCATCCGTCCCCCTCGCCTCTGGAAGCCCGGTCGGCCCGGTCTACGCCGACCGGGGTGCTTCCCACTACGACATCCTCGCGGTCCTCATGGCCGTGGTGGTCATCCTCTCGGGGATCGGCGCCTCCAAGGGCGTCTTCTTCGGCACCGTGCCCGGCATCGGCTTCGAGATCATCACCGACGCCGGTTTCTTCCTCTTCCCCCTGGCCTACATCCTCGGCGACGTCATCACCGAGATCTACGGCGTCCGCGCCGCCCGCCGCGCCCTGATCACCGCCTTCGCGATGAACATCCTCGCGGTCATCACCTACCAGATCGTCATCGAGCTGCCCGGCTTCACCGATGACTTCGGCACCGCCAAGCAGCAGGCCCTCGAGCTCGCGCTGGGGCCGGTGTGGATCGTGGTCCTCGCGGGACTGCTCGGGTTCCTCGCCGGGCAGAGCCTGAACACCCTCGTCATGAGCCGCATGAAGCGCCGCTTCGGCGAGCGCGGCCTGGTGGGCCGCCTGCTCACCTCCAGCGGGCTCGGCGAGCTGGTGGACACGATCGTCTTCTGCTCGATCGCCGCGGCCGCGATCGGCATCACCACCGTCGAGCAGTGGGCCCAGTACACCGTGCTCGGCTTCCTCTACAAGGTGCTCGTCCAGTACGCCGCGATCCCCGTGACCTCCGCAGTGATCCGATGGATCAAGCGGACCGACCCCTCCTACCAGGAGCGCCTGCGCGCGAGCCGGGGGAACCTGCCCGCACAGGCCTGACGACCTCCGTCGCCCCGCGCCCCGACGAACGTCGAGGGCGGCAGCGGCGATGGGCCGAGGCGCCCGGCGGCGGGCCGGGCCACGATGGGAGCATGAGCGAGCATCCCGTCCCCCTCCCCGCCGCCGGCCCGGTCGCCGAACCGGTCGCCCACCGGGTCGCCGGTCCCGCCCCCGGTCCCGCCGCCCGCCCCGAGCCCGTGGATCCCTCGCGGCCCTTCGGAGCGCACCTGCGGATGCGCTGGTGGCGCCCGCTGGTGATCCTCCCGATCCTCGCCGTGGCCATGTTCGGCCTGCAGATCGCCCTGACCATCGTCGTGGTGGTGTTCGAGACCGTCGCCTTCGGCCGCGATCCCTCGGACATGAGCCTCAGCCCCCTGCTGCTGCTGTCGACCAACATCTCCCTCGCGGTCCTCGCACCCCTGGCGCTGCTGCTCGCGGTCCGGATCGGCGGGGTGCCGTGGCGGGCGGTGCTGCGCGTGGGCCGGAGCTTCCGATGGGGTCGCATGGCCGGCTACTTCGGCCTGTTCGCCCTGCTCATCGGGGCGGTCTACGGCATCTCGGCGATCTGGGTGCCGATGGGGGAGCACGCGCCGATGATCACCGCCACGACCCTCGGGCTGATCGCGGTCGCCCTGCTGACCACCCCGCTGCAGGCCGCCGCGGAGGAGGTCGTCTTCCGCGGCGTCACCACCGCGGCCGTGGCCTCGTGGATCCGCCCCGCGGCCGTGGCCCTTCCGGTGGGCATCGCGGCCTCGAGCGTGCTGTTCGGCCTCGCCCACGGCGCGGGCGACCCCTGGCTGATCGCGTACTACATCGCCTTCGGCCTCTCCATGGCGCTGATGGCGCTGATCAGCCGCGGGCTCGAGGCGCCGATCGCCTTCCACGTCACGAACAACCTCATCAGCATGGTGCTGGCGGCGCTGCTCTCGGGCGGCGGCGGCCTGGTGATCGACCGCTCGGCCGGGGCGGGCGGACCGTTCATGCTCGTGTTCATCGGCATGGACCTGGCCGCCGTCGGCATCGTCTGGCTCCTCGAGCGGCGTCGCCGCGCCGCGGATCCGGCACGGACGTGGTCCAGCTCTCCGGAGAGATCGGACCTGTCCCCTTCCCAAACCCCCTGAGGCACTCCCTAGGATGGGATGCACGAGCCGGGCGGACCCACTGCGGGTCCGCCCGGCTCGTTCCCCGCCGATCCAGAGAGGACCTCCGTGGCCCCCGCCGCCCACGACCCCCACCGCTCCGACCCCGGACGCGACGACATCCCCACCACCACCGGTGCCATCCCCACCATCACCGGGGCGATCCCCGTCCTCGAGGACGCCGCCGACCGCGATCTCGCCCATCTGCCCTCGCAGCGCGAGCTCGCCGGCACCCGCAGCAAGGTCACGATCCTCGTCATCGTGGTCCTGACCACCCTGGGGGCGATCGGCCCGCTGGCCACCGACATGTACGTGCCGGCCTTCCCCGAGGTCGCCGGAGAGCTGGGCACCACCGCGGCGCGCATGCAGCTCAGCCTCACCGCGTTCTTCCTGGGCACGGCGAGCGGGCAGGTCGTCGCCGGCCCCCTCTCGGACCGGCTCGGACGGCGCGCCCCGCTGCTGCTGGGCATCGTGCTCTGCCTGCTGGGCTCCCTGGGCTGCGCCTTCGCCTCCAGCGCCGAGATGCTCATGGTGCTGCGCGTGCTGCAGGGCATCGGCGGCGGCTTCGGCATGGTGCTGGGCCGCGCGGTGCTGATCGACATGACCGACGGCCCCGAGCTGTTCCGGATCATGAACATCATGCAGGGCATCGGCGGGATCGCCCCGATCGTCGCGCCGCTGATGGGCGGCATCATCCTGGTGTTCGGGCAGTGGCGCGAGATCTTCCTCGTGATCGCGGCCATGTCCCTGGTGTCCCTGCTGGGGACGATCTTCCTCATCCCGGAATCGCTGCCGCCCTCGAGACGGCACGCAGGCGGGTTCCGGACCTTCCTGCACAACTGCCGCACCCTGCTCTCACGGCGTCTCTTCGTCGCGTACCTGCTGGTCAACGCGTTCTCGGCGTTCGCGGTCATGGCATACGTCTCCGCATCGACCTTCGTGGTCCAGGAGATGCTCCACTTCACCTCGACGCAGTACTCGATCAGCTTCGCCATCAACTCGGCGGGGATGATGTCCGCGTCCTTCCTCTCGGCGCGCCTGACCCGCACCTTCCATCCCCGCTCGCTGATCCGCGTCGCCCTGATCATCGTCAGCTGCGCCAGCGTGGCCCTGCTGATCGGCGCCCTCTTCCTGGACACCCCGGCCTGGATCGTGCTGCCGGCCTTCTTCCTGGCCGTGGCTCCCCAGGGCATGATCTTCGGCAACTGCGGGGCACTGGCCTCGCAGCAGGCCCGCGAGATCGCCGGCACCGGCTCCGCCATGCTGGGCCTGGGCTTCTCCTTCGCGGCGTCGCTCGCGGCGCCGCTGGTGGGCCTGGCCGGGACCCACTCCTCGCTGCCGATGGCGATCACGATGGTGGTCGGCTGCACCATCTCCATGGTCTTCTTCGTCATCGCCGGGCGGGGGAGCGGACGCAGCATCTCGCACCCCGCGGCGCAGGCCGTCTGAGACGACACGCGGCCGCACCTGCGTGACCCCGGCCTCACCGGAGGCTAGCGTGTGCGCAGGTGCGGCCGGCTCCCAGGTCGCGTCTTCCCCACCTCCAGGAGCATCCCGTGTCCCCGTACCGTCCCCGGCACCGCCGCACGCCCGAGCCCCCGCAGACCTCCTCGACCGCCCCCGGAGGCGGTCATACCCGCCGCCACCTGCTGCGCGCCGGAGCCTTCGGCGCCTCCGCCGCCGTCGGCATCCCCGCCCTCGCCGCCGCGCCCTCGGCCATGGCCGAGGGCGTCGTGCATCAGGAGATCCATGGCCAGGACGTCTCCTCCTGGCAGGGCGACGTCGACTGGGGCCGCCAGTGGGAGCTGGGCTCCCGCTTCGCCTGGGTCAAGGCGACCGAGGGCAACACCTGGAAGAGCCCGACCTTCTCCTCCCAGTACCGCGGCGCCGACCGGGTCGGCATGCCCCGCGGCGGATACCACTTCGCCCGGCCCGACACCGGGGACCCGATCACCCAGTGCGACGCCTTCCTCGACGGCGGGGGAGGGTGGACGCCCGACGGCCGCACTCTGCCCGGCATGGTCGACTTCGAGACCAGCCCCGGACGCCCGGCGAACTACGGGCTCAGCCGCAGCGACCTGCGCTCCTGGATCTCCCAGTTCTCCTCGCACTACCGAGAGAACACCGGCCGGCGCCCCGTGATCTACACCAACGCCCACTGGTGGAACGACAACGTCGGCAGCTGGACCCCGCGCAACTCCCCGCTGCACATCGCCAACTACTCCTACGACCCCATCGCCTCCCTCCCGGGCCGCTGGTGGGGCTGGGAGCTGTGGCAGTACTCGCCCAGCGGCCCCTTCGCCGGGGACTCCAACGTCTGGTACAGCGGCGAGGACGACTTCGCCCGGTTCGTCGCCGAGGTCGACTACGGCGCCAACGGCATCTGAGGCAGGGGAGAGGCCGATGAGCGAGCATCCCCGCCTGCTGCAGACCGTCCTGGACACGCCCGATGTCCGCGGCCTCGCCGAGTTCTACCGGCAGCTGCTGGGCCTGCGGTACCGTCCCGGCGACGCGGACCTCCCCGATCCCGACTGGCTGGTCCTGGTCGACGAGGACGGGGTGCGCCGCCTGGCGATCCAGGAGGCCGTCGGCATGGCCCGCTCCACCTGGCCCGACCATGCCGTGCCCCAGCAGCTGCACCTGGACATGACCGTCCCGGACCCCGAGTCCCTGATCCGGCAGCGGGACCGGGCTCTGTCGCTGGGCGCCGCCGTCCTGCTGGACCGCTTCGAGGACGAGGAGGAGCCCCTGTACGTCTTCGCGGATCCGGCCGGCCATCCGTTCTGCATCTTCGTCGCCGGGGAGGACGAGGCCTGAGGTGATCCTGCCCGCCGTGCGCGACCCGCGCCTGATCACGATCCGCCGCGGCGGGACGCTGCGCGACGAGGACCACCGCCTGCTGGCCCTGTGGGCGGCCGACTGCGCCGAGCACGTGCTCGCGCTGTTCGAGGACGAGCGGCCCGAGGATCCGCGCCCGCGCGAGGCGATAGCCGCCGCCCGCGCCTGGGCCGGGGGAGAGCTGCCCATGATGCGGGCCCGCGCCGCCGGCGGCCACGCCATGGGCGCCGCCCGGCCCCTGCGCGGTCCGGCCCGCTTCGCGGCGTACGCGGCAGGGCAGGCCGCCTGCGTGGGGCATGTCGCCGAGCACGACCTCGGCGCCGCCGCCTACGCGATCCGGGCCGTCCGTGCCGCGCACGGCGAGGACCGGTCGGCCGGCCGCGCCGAGCGCGACTGGCAGCGGGAGCTGCTGCCCGCGGCGATCCGGGCGCTGGTGCTGGAGGACCAGGCCCGGCGCGATGCGATCTGCTGGCACGCCTTCTCCGACTGACCAGGCACTACGCTGGTCCCATGTCGCCCGCACCCCGCTCCGTCACCACGCGAAACGCCCGCTTCCAGCAGTGGCAGGCGATGCTCGCCAACCGCACCAAGCGCCAGCGCCTGGGGGGCTTCCTGGTCCAGGGGGTGCGTCCCATCACGATCGCCCTCGAGCACGGCTGGTACGCCGAGGCGGTCCTCTACGACGCCGAGCGCGAGCTCTCGTCGTGGGCCCGCCAGGTGCTCGAGGACGCCGGCGCACCCCGCTACGCGCTGTCGGCCGAGCTCATGGCGGAGCTGGGGGAGAAGACCGAGGACGTCCCCGAGCTCATCGTGGAGATGCGGATGCCGCGCGACGACCTCTCGCGGATCCGCGTCGGCCCGGACTTCCTGGGCGTCGCCTTCGACCGCCCGTCGAGCCCCGGGAACCTCGGCTCGATCATCCGCTCGGCCGATGCCTTCGGCGCCGCCGGCGTGATCGTGACCGGACACGCGGCCGATCCCTACGACAGCGCCGCCGTGCGGGCGAGCACCGGGTCGCTGTTCGCCACGCCGACGGTGCGCGTCTCCTCGCCGAAGGACGTGCTGGCCTGGGTGCGTGCCCGCCGCGAGGACGGCGACCCCATCCAGATCCTCGGCACCGACGAGAACGGCCAGGCCGAGGTCTTCGACGCCGATCTCACCGGACCCACCCTGCTGGTGATCGGCAACGAGACCAGCGGCCTCAGCACGACCTGGCGCGAAGCCGTCGACCTCATGGTGAGCATCCCGATGACCGGTTCCGCGAGCTCCCTGAACGCGGCGAACGCGGCCAGCATCGTGCTCTACGAGGCGACCCGGCAGCGGCTGCGGTCATGAGCGTCTAGGCGACGCGTCCGGGCCGACGGCGCATCCCGGCCGGCGACGGGTCCGGGCGGGCGACGCACTCCGGGCGCTTCTGGGCACTGCGCCGATAATGTACGTTATGTAAAGTCAGTAGGGCGGAGCCGCTGGTGCGGACTCCCCTGGGATGCGCCGCGGGATCCGGAGGCGTCGGAGCGCCCGGACCCCTGCGGCGGGCGCGTCAGCTCTCCGAGCCGTCCCCGAAGGCGGCGACCACGCCGTCGCCGTCGTGCCACGTCGCCCGCAGGCGCACCGTGCCGTCGAGCTGGTCGACGGTGCGCGCGATGCTGAACGGCTCGCCGCCCAGGATCTGCTCGGCGCTCGGGAGCTCGGCGCCCGTGTCCACCTCCAGGCTCAGGACGACGGACTGCTCCCGCGCGGCGACGCGCCGGCCCTCGGCGTCGACGATCTCCAGCGGTGCCTGCTCCTGCTCGCCGCACAGCGCGCGGCGGAAGCAGTCCAGCGCCACCTCGTCGTGCGCGCCGTCGTAGACGAACCGCTCGCCGAGCACGGAATGCTGCATCGTGCCGACCAGGTGCTCCTCGGCGCCGTCGACCGGTGCACCCCGGTACGCCAGCGGCACATGGAGCACGACCTCGCCCACCCGGACCACATGGCATTCGACGCCGACCTCGCCCGCCGGATCGTCGAAGCGGTACGCCCCGAGCACCTCCATCTCCCCCGGCTCTCCCCACGGACGGGCGTCCAGGAAGGACCGGAGCAGCTCCGGCTTGGACGGGGTCAGCTGGGCCTGGTGGATGATCGCCATGCGACCACGCTATCGCCTCGGCCCGGGCGCGGGCCTCTCCCCCGCCACCCGGCGGCGCGTCAGACCGACGAGGCCGGGACGTCCTTCTGGAAGGTGACGCGCTCGCGCCGGCGACGGAAGCCGAGCCCCTCGTACAGCCGGGTCGCGCCCGTGAGGCTCTCGGAATCCACCTCGAGGGTCACCTCGTGCAGACCTGCGACCTCGGCGGCACGTCGGATCGTGCTGGCCAGCATCGCCCGGGCGATCCCGCGCCCGCGGGCCGCCGGCACCGTCCCGACCAGCGCGACGTACAGGCTGTCGGGCTCGTACTGCGCGGCGAGCACGTAGCCGACCACCTTCCCGGCGGCGTCGCGGGCCACCGTGCCGAGATCGTGCCGGGACTTCGCCGAGTCCCACATGCTCGCCCAGCGCTCCTCGTCGATGGGGGCGCTGCCCCAGTGGTCGCGGAAGGCCTCGAGGTGGGCGAGGCGCACCTCGCGACTGTCCTCCGGGCGGACGGGCGCCAGCTCCACGCCGGGCGGCAGCGTCTCGGGCAGGCTCTCCCCCGGCAGGTCACGGGCCAGGTCCAGCCAGGATCGCGCCGGCGCATACCCCTCGCGGCGCAGGAGATGGCGCACGGTGGACGTCTCCACTCCGCCGCTGATCCGCAGGTGATGGGGAGCTCCCGGGTGACGCTCCCGCATGAGGGCCGCGGCGCGGTCCTCGGCGAAGGCGAGCAGGCGCGCCCCGATCCCTCGGCGCCGATGCTCGGCGTGGACCCCGCCGGAGACCTCGGCGCGGTGGAAGCCCTCGGCATCGGCCGCGGAGCCCACGCCGACCCAGACGATCGCCACCAGGTCGCCGCCGATCCGCACGCCCCGGGAGTCGGCGGCCGGGTCCATGCCCGGGCTCGAGAGGATCTCGCGCACATCGACCTCGTCGAAGGTCTCGACGATGCCGTCGACAGCCTCCAGATGGGTCAGCAGCGCGGCGATCTGCGGTGCGTCCTCGAGGGACAGCGGGGCGACGGTGAGCTCGGCGGAGGAGGTCATGAGCACATCCTCCCTCATGGCGCGGGGAACGGGAATCGCGCGAAGGCGCCCCGGGCCTGGCGGCGCGCGATCGCGGGCCAGGGCGCGAACTCCTCGGTCTCCAGCCGGCGGGCACCGGGCCTGCCGGCGCGCCGCCAGAGGCCGATCATCGTCCCCCGACGCACCACGCCCCGCTGGAACATGCCGTTGTTGCCGGGCACCAGGCGGGGATGGTCCGCCTCGGCGATGAGGCTGCGGCGGTCGGGGTAGCCCAGCACGAGCTCGTCGAAGCCGGGCAGCAGGAAGGTCGCATCGACCGCGGCGCCCGCCTCCTCGATCTCGGCCGCCAGGCCCGGGCGCTGGAAGCGCATCTCCCCGGCGGCATCGGTCCCGGCCTCCTCGAGCCGGTCCCGGATCCGCGGCAGGGCGGCGCGCAGGCGCGAGAGCGGGAGCTTGCTGAACCAGCCGGCATCGCGGACCGTCGCCGGTCCCCGGCTGCGCAGGTAGCGCAGCAGGAGCTCCGCGACCGCGGCGTCCTCGTCCCCGTCGAAGCGCTCCGCGAGCCCGCTGCCCTCCGGCAGGGCGCGCCGCGCCAGGACGATCCGGTTCTCCCCCTCCTCCAGCGGCCCGTGCACCAGCACCCCGGTCTGGATGAGATGGCGCAGGACCGCGTACCCCGCGCCGGCGGCCACCGGGATGCCGTGCGCCTCCCAGAGCGCGAGCAGCCCCGCCCTGCCGATCCCGCCGGGGGCATCGGCCTCCTCCAGCACGAGGGCGCGGGCGCGCTCGAGATGATGCTGCGCGATGCCCAGCTCCCGATGACGGGTGAGGGAGGCCCGCACCTGGGCCGGCGCGCAGAGCTCGGTGAGCCAGCGCGCGTCCTGCGCGGCCATGACGAAGATCGTGCCGCGCATCGGGTAGCCGCGCACCAGCTCCCCCCGGGCGAAGGCGTCCTGGACGCGGCCGATCGGATCGGTGCCGGAGCGCAGGCGCAGGGCCACCGAGGACAGGGCGCCGGGGAGGTCCTGGCCCTGCAGGGCGAGGAACCGGGCGGCCAGCTCCGCCGGGTCCGCGGCGCCGGCCGCGACGAGCCCCTGGGCGACCAGGCGGGCGCGGGTGAGTGTGCGATCGACCACCCGGGAAGACTATCGGCGCGCCGACCACCGGGTGTCCGCGAAGTGCGGGCCGCGCGGACCGTAGGCTCTGGATCCGTGCCCGTCCTCGACGACCTCTCCCCCTGGATCCTCCTGTTCCTGCTCGGCGCCGCCTTCGTGGCGGGCTGGGTCGATGCGGTCGTGGGCGGAGGCGGCCTGGTGCAGCTGCCCGCTCTGCTGACCGGACTGCCGGCGGGCACGAGCACCGGCACGGTGCTGGGGACGAACAAGGTCGCCAGCGCCGCCGGGACGGCGATCTCCTCCCTCACCTACATGAGGCGGGTGCGTCCGGTGCTGGCCACCGTGGTGCCCCTCGTGGTCTGCGCGGCGCTCGGCAGCGCTGCGGGCGCCATGATCGCGAGCTTCATCCCCAGGCCGTGGATGTCCCCCATCGTGCTGGTCGCGCTGCTGGCGGTGGGCGTCCACACGCTGCGCCGTCCGGTGATGGGCCTGGAGCACTCACCGCGCCACCACGGCGCGCCGCATGTGCTGCGCACCGCTGGGATCGGTCTGGGCGTGGGCGTCTACGACGGGGTGCTGGGCCCGGGGACCGGCAGCTTCTTCATCATCCTCATGGTCGCGCTGCTGGGGTACGGGTTCCTCGAGGCCAGCGTCCATGCGAAGCTCGCGAACCTCACCACCAACCTCGGGGCCCTGCTCGTGTTCGGCGTGCAGGGACATGTGTGGTGGCTGCTGGGCGCCGTGATGGCGCTCGCGAACATCGCCGGCGGCTACCTCGGCGCACGCCTCGCGCTGCGCTTCGGCTCCGCCTTCGTGCGGGTGGTGTTCCTGGTGGTCACCGGCGGGCTGTCGCTGCGTCTGGCCTGGGACACGCTGCAGCTGCTGATCTGATCGACACAGCGGATTCCCGCTGTACATGCTCGTCCCGCTGTGCGCGCCGTCAGTCGAGGGCGACGCCCATCTCACGGGCCGCGTCGCCGATCCGGCCCGCCAGCATCACGTCGCGGCCCGTCACGGCGGCGACGTCATGGCTGATCAGCGTGACCTCGACCGCGGGATAGGTCAGCAGGACGTCGGGGTGGTGATCGGCCTCCTCCGCGAGCCGGCCGATCCGCGCGACCAGGTCCAGCCCGGTGGCGAAGTCGCCGGTCGCGAAGCGGGCGCGCAGCCCGTCCTCCTGCGCACGCCACTGCTCTGCCCCCGCCTCGGCGAGGGCGGCGCGCAGCGCCTCCCCGGAGATCGCCTCCCGGGGCGACGGGCCTGTCGGTGTGCTTCCGTGTGTGCTCATGGCCCCGACCCTGGCACAGCCGGGCTCTCCTGCCCACCCCCGGCGACGATGTGATGCGCGCCTCCCCCATCGCGCCGTGCGCAGGAATAGCGCTGCGACACGGGGCGTTCCTCGGGATATCAGCATGTCGCCGCCCGCTCCGCGCGCGGCCCCGGCACCAGGAGGAGTCATGGACCCGACGACGCTCTTCAGCTACGAACGCCACGTGGACTCGCGCTCGCTGTCGGCGCGCGTCCTCCTGGTGACGCTGGGATCCTTCAGCGATGCGGCGGCCGCCCAGGCCACCATCGACGACCATCTGCTCAACTCGCTGCCCAGCCGCGTGGTCGGTCGGCTGGACATGGACCAGATCTACGACTACGCCGGCCGGCGCCCCGAGGTCACCCTCGAGCTGGACCACTTCCAGGACTACCAGCGCCCCCAGATCCTCCTGCACGAGGTGACCGGACCCGACGGGGAGCCGTTCTTCCTGCTCACCGGTCCGGAGCCGTCCTTCCAGTGGGAGCGCGTGACCGCCGCGCTGAAGATCGTGGTCGAGCAGCTGGGCATCGAGCGCACGCTCATGCTGCAGAGCTTTCCCGCGCCCGTCCCCCATACCCGGGAGCTGCCGGTCACGCGCTTCGCCGGAGATCCCGACGTGATCTCGGTGCGCCGGCCGATGCCGGGCGTCTTCCGCCTCCGGGCTCCCTTCACGGCGCTGCTCACCCTGCGTCTGGCCGAGTCCGGCCACGACGTCGTCGGGCTGGTCGCGCACGTGCCGCAGTACCTGCATGACATCACCTACCCCGATGCCGCGATCTCGCTGCTGCGCGCGGTGCAGGAGGAGCAGGGGCCGGAGCTCCCGGTGGACGCGCTCGAGGCTCAGGCCGGGCCCATCCGCGACTCGGTCGCCGCGCAGGTCGCCGCCTCCCCGCAGCTGGGACAGATCGTCACCGGCTTCGAGCAGCAGTACGACCGCATGATCACCGGGGGCGGCGGCGTCGAGGTGCCCACCGCGGAGGACATCGCCGCCGAGGTCGAGCAGTACCTCGCGGGGCTCGGCGACGAGGACGACAAGGACACGGGCCAGGAGGACGGCCCGGACATGGAGCCGCCCGCCTGAGACGCGGTCCGTCCCCGCGCCGGTCGCTCCCGGGATCAGCGCAGGGCGACGTCCTCGGCCCAGACCTCCGCGGGGAGCACCGGGTCGACCGTCGCGACGACCTGCATCGTCTCCAGGCGGACGTCCCCGGTCAGCGTCGTCATGAACGCCGTGTCGGCCGCGTCCATGCCGGTGGCGATGCGCAGCATCGACCGGCGCGGCGCGAGCCGGGTGGCGTCCAGCACCAGCCAGCGGCCCTCGACGAGGGCCTCGACCACCAGATGGAAGTCCATCGGGTGCAGCCCCGGGGCGTAGACCGACACGCAGCGGGCGGGGATCCCTGCCGCGCGCAGCAGCGTCGTCGCCAGATGCGCATAGTCCCGGCACACCCCGCGGCGCGAGACGAAGGTCGAGCGCGCCGAATCCTGCACCGTGCTCGCCCCGAGCACGTACTCCAGGTGCGAGGCGACCCAGTCGATGATGCCGTGCGCGGCCTCGCCCCCGGTGCGCCCGTCGACGATGTCCTCGGCGATGCGCCCGAACTCGTCCACCTCGCAGTAGCGGGAGGGCCGCAGATAGGTCACCGCGTCCATCGGCGAGACCTCCGGCTCGGCGGCCGGGCCGACGCCCTGCGCGGCGTACACGATCTCGACGGTGCCCTCGGGGAGGTCCCGCAGGACGTGCACCCGGCTGCCGAAGGGATCGCTGCCCGTCTCCACCTCCCAGGGGACGCCGCCGGCGAGGACCTCGAGGGTCTCCGGGGCGGAGCCCGGCGCCGCGGCGGCCACGAGCAGCGCCACATCGGTGCCCTGGGCGACCCGCGCACGCAGGCGGGCGGAGACCGAACGGCGCAGCGGCGCTGCCGAAGAACAGGGTGCTGTCATGCGACCAGTCTGGGGCATGCGGCCCCGGGACGCGCAGCCTGGTCGAGGTGACCACCGCCACGGGTTCTGGCATAGGCTGGTGCCTCCGCGCGTGCACCGCGACAACGTCGTCCCCAAGGAGCCCTGATGCTCATATCGGTCCAGCTGTACAGCGTCCGGGAGGCCCTGGCCGCCGACCCGATCGCGACCCTCTCGTCCCTGCGCGACATGGGCTTCGAGAGCGTCGAGCCCTTCGGAATCCTCGATTGGGCCGACACCCTGCGCACCGCCCTGCCCGAGCTCGGGCTCTCCGCCCCGTCCACGCACGCCGGCGTGCTCGCCGAGGCGGATCCCGCCCGGCTGTTCGGCGTGGCCGCGAACCTCGGGGTGCGCACCGTCATCGAGCCGCACCGCGACCGGTCGCACTGGACGTCGGTCGACGACATCCGGCGCACGGCCGATCTGCTCAACGGCCTCGCCGGCACCGCGGCCGAGGAGGGCGTGCGCCTGGGCTACCACAACCATGAGTTCGAGCTCGAGACGGACTTCGAGGGCCGCACGGGGCTGGAGGTCCTCTCCGAGGACCTCGACCCGCGCGTGGTGCTCGAGGTCGACACCTTCTGGGCCGCCGTCGGCGGCCAGGACCCGGCGCAGCTGCTGCGCCGCCTCGGCCAGCAGGTCCAGCTCGCGCACCTCAAGGACGGCCCTCTGAATCGCGAGACATCGCAGCAGAAGCCGATCGGACAGGGTGAGATGGACGTGCCCGCGATCCTCGAGGCCGCACCGTGGCTCGAGATCGGAGTCATCGAGTTCGATGACTACGCCGGAGACGTGCTGGAGGGAATCCGGCAGTCCCGGGAAGCATTAGGACGACTTCAGTCGAACGGAGAATAAGAAGCACATGAACCAGTCCACCACCACCGGCCCCCTCGGCGTCGGCATCATCGGCGCGGGGGTCATCAGCACCCAGTACCTCGAGCACCTCTCCTCCTTCCCGGACGTGCGCGTCCTCGCGATCGGGGACATCGTCCCCGAGGCCGCGGCCGCGCGCGCCGAGGAGTTCGGGGTGCCCGCGCACGGCGGGGTCGAGGTCGTCCTCGAGCACCCGGAGATCGAGATCGTCGTCAACCTGACGATCCCGGTCGCGCACTTCGAGGTCTCCAAGGCCATCCTCGACGCCGGCAAGCACGTGTGGAGCGAGAAGCCGCTGACCACGGATCGCGAGAGCGCGCAGGAGCTGCTGCGCTACGCCGAGGAGAAGGGGCTGCGCGTGGGCGGAGCGCCCGACACCGTGCTCGGCGCCGGCATCCAGAGCGGTCTGCGCGCCGTGGCCTCCGGCGAGATCGGCGAGGTCCGCTCGGGCCTGGCGCTGTTCCGCACCCCGGGCCCGGAGTCCTGGCACCCCAGCCCCGAGTTCCTGTTCCAGGTCGGCGCCGGACCGCTGTTCGACATCGGCCCGTACTACTTCACCAGCCTGGTGCTCGCGCACGGTCCGGTCGCCCGGGTCTCCGCGGTCGGCTCCCAGTCCGTGCCCGAGCGGACCATCGGCTCCGGCCCCAAGGCCGGCACCGTCTTCGAGGTCGAGGTCCCCACGCAGGTCTCCGCCCTGCTGCAGTTCGAGAACGGGTCCAACGCGAGCGTGCTGCTCTCCTTCGACGCGGGCACCAACTACCCGCACGTGCTCGAGGTGCAGGGATCCCGGGGCACCATCGCCCTGCCCGACCCCAACGTGTTCGACGGCCCCAGCAAGGTCGCGCTGCGGGAGAACACCGAGGAGCCCGCCTGGAGCGAGCAGGAGGCCACCGGCCCCGTCTTCGGCCGCGGTCTCGGTCTGCTCGAGATGGGCCGGGCGATCCGCGCGGGCGTCCCCCATCGCCTCACCGGCGAGCTCGCCGCGCACGTGCTGGACGTCATGGTCTCCGTGGGCGAGGCCGTCGAGTCCGGCGCCGTCGTCGAGGTCGCCTCGACCGCGACCGTCCCCGAGCCGCTGCCGGCGGACTTCGACCCCGCGGTCGCGACGCTCTGACACCGCCCGCCGGGTGCCCGGCCCTGCATCCCGCGGGGCCGGGCACCCGGCAGCACGCGCCCCAGATCCGTCCGCTCCCCTGCTCCGCCCCCGTCCCCTCGTCCCCATCCGTCCCGTGTCCTGACCTCGTCCTGCTCCGGAGGATCCCGTGCCCCATCCCGCCGACCGCCCCCTCGCCGTCGCCCTGATCGGCTACGAGTTCATGGGCCGCGCCCATTCCCAGGCCTGGCGCACCGTCAACGCCGCCTTCGAGACCCCACCGGTCATCCGCCGCGTCATCGTCGGCCGGGACCAGGAGCGGGTCGGCGCCGCGGCGCAGCGCCTGGGCTGGGAGGAGTCCGCCACCGACTGGCGAGACGTCATCGCCCGGGACGACATCGACATCGTCGACATCTGCACCCCCGGCTTCCTCCATGCCGAGATCGCGATCGCGGCTCTCGAGGCCGGCAAGCACGTGCTGTGCGAGAAGCCCCTGGCGAACGATCCGGCCGAGGCCGAGGCCATGGTCGCCGCCGCCCGCGCCGCCGCCGAGCGCGGCCAGGTCGCAGCGCTGGGCTTCAACTACCGGCGCGTCCCGGCCCTGGCCCATGCCCGCGACCTCGTCGCCGCCGGTCGCCTGGGCACGATCCGGCAGGTGCGCGCCTCCTACCTCCAGGACTGGCTGGTCGACGAGGAGGCGCCGATGACCTGGCGCCTGCGTCGCGAGACCGCCGGATCCGGGGCGCTGGGCGACATCGCCTCCCACGCCATCGACCAGGTGCAGTACCTCACCGGTGCGCGGACCCTTGCCGTGCGCGGACGCCTGGCGACCCTCGTGCCCGAGCGTCCCGGCGAGGACGGCCCCGAACCGGTCACCGTCGACGACGCCGCCTGGGCGACCCTCGAGCTCGAGGGCGGCGCCTTCGCCTCGGTGGAGGCCAGCCGCGTGGCCACCGGCTGCAAGAACCAGCTGCGCATCGAGCTGTTCGGGAACCGCGGGGCGCTGCGCTTCGACCTCGAGAGCCCCAACGAGCTGTGGTTCCTCGACGCGACCGCTCCGATCGCCGAGCAGGGCTACACCCGGATCCTCGTCACCGAGCCCGAGCACCCCTATCTCGCCGGCTGGTGGCCGCAGGGCCACGTGCTGGGATGGGAGCACACCTTCACCCACCAGGCGCGCGACCTCCTGCAGGCGGTCGCCGCCGGGCACCCCGGAGCCTTCTCCCCCGCCTTCGAGGACGGGCTGGCCCTGCAGCGCGTGCTGGACGCCGTGATCGCCTCGGACGCCCAGGACGGCCGCACCGTCGCGCTCTGACCCGTCGTCCGCGCCCCGACCCTCCGCAGACCTTCCGACCATCGACCGATCCCCTGCAGCTGACAAGGAGAGCACGATGCCTCACCCGCACACCCTGTTCACCGGACAATGGGCCGATCTCACGCTCGAGGAGGTGGCCGAGCTCGCCGCCGGCTGGGGCTACGACGGCCTCGAGATCGCCGTGTCCGGCGAGCACCTGGACGCCGCCCGCTGGGACGACGAGGAGTACATCGCCGAGCGCCTCGGCATCCTGGAGAAGCACGGCCTGAAGTGCTGGGCCATCTCCAACCACCTCAAGGGCCAGGCCATCTGCGACGACCCCATCGACTTCCGCCACCAGGCCATCGTCGGGTCCGCGGTGTGGGGCGACGGCGACCCCGAGGGCGTGCGGCAGCGCGCCGCCGAGGACATGAAGAACACCGCCCGCCTGGCCCGGAAGCTCGGGGTGGAGACCGTCATCGGCTTCACCGGCTCGAAGATCTGGAAGTACGTGGCGATGTTCCCGCCGGTGCCGCAGGAGGTCATCGACGAGGGCTACCAGGACTTCGCCGACCGCTGGAACCCCATCCTGGACGTCTTCGACGAGTGCGGGGTGCGCTTCGCCCACGAGGTCCACCCCTCCGAGATCGCCTACGACTACTGGACCACCCAGCGCACCCTCGAGGCCATCGGCCACCGCGAGGCCTTCGGCCTGAACTGGGACCCGTCGCACTTCATGTGGCAGGAGATCGATCCGGTCTCCTTCATCACCGACTTCGCCGACCGGATCTACCACGTGGACTGCAAGGACATCCGGGTCCGCACCACGGGCCGCAACACCCGGCTCGGCTCCCACCTGCCGTGGGGCGATCCGCGCCGCGGCTGGGACTTCGTCTCCTTCGGCCGGGGCGACGTCCCCTGGGACGCCGCCTTCCGGGCCCTGCGCTCCATCGGCTACGAGGGTCCGATCTCCATCGAATGGGAGGACGCGGGGATGGACCGCCTCCACGGCGCGGCGGAGGCCATCGAGCTGCTCCGCCGCTTCGACTACCCGGCCTCGGAGACGTCCTTCGACGCGGCGTTCTCCGCGGGCGACTGACCCCGGGATCCTCCCAGCGGCGTGCCGGGGGCGCTCCCTAGGATGTCCCCATGGACTCCCCCGCCCCCGGCATCGACGCCCCTGCTCCCTTCGTCCGGCGCGAGCGCGAGGCCCTGGCCGATGACCTCGTCGGCTTCGGGCCCGATGCCCCGACGATCCTCGACGGCTGGAGCGCGGCGGAGCTCCTCGAGCACCTGCTGGTGCGCGAGCACGGGGTCCTCGCCGCCGCCGCGGCCCGATCGCCCCTCGCGCCGCTGCGCCGCCGCGGTCAGGAGGCGCTGGCATCCTTCGGCGAGCTGACCTGGGCGCAGCAGGTGGCGATCTTCCGGGCCGGGCACCGCCGGTTCTCTCCGCTGCACGCGGCCGATCGCGCCTTGAACACCGTCGAGTACCTCGTCCATCACGAGGACCTGCGCCGCGCCCGGCCCGGCTGGGAGCCCCGCGCCCTGCCGGAGGCCGATGAGCGCACGGTCTGGAAGTATCTGGGCCTGATGTCGCGCCTGCTGATCCGAGCGGGCGTGGACGTGGTGCTGGTGGGGCCGTCCGGCGGCCTGCGGGTCCCCGCCCGGGGCGGGCAGTCCCACGGCTCGGTGCGCGTGCACGGTGCACCGACCGAGCTGCTGCTGTGGGCGTTCGGCCGCGACCGCGTCGCCCGGGTGCGCCTCGAGGGCGAGGCAGATGCGCTGCTGGCCCTGCGCGAGGCCGACCGCGGATTCTGAGGCCCTCGCACGGGCCGGTGCGCGGTCGGCCGCCCGAGGCCGTCCCGCGGCCTCAGCCCTCGCGGCGCTCGAGGAGGAAGAGCCGGGGGTGATGCCCCTTCTGGAAGAAGCGGTGCTCCTGCAGCGGCCGCCACTGCGCGGTCCGCTCCAGCACCGCGTGCATCCGGGTGATCTCGTGGGTGAGCACGCCCATGCGGGCGCCCGGGACGCCGAGCGCGTGGGCCCGGGCCAGCAGATCCTCGAGCAGCGCCTCGTTGGACGCGTGCTCGCCGTGGAGGGTGCCCCACGGCGGGTTCGTGACGATCCGCGTGAACCCGCCCTCGAGGGGGAGCTCGCGCACGTCGCCCTGGAGCCAGTCGATGCGGCCTCGGCGACGTGCCGCCCGCTGATGGGCACGGGCCGCCTCGATCGCGGCGGCGGACAGGTCCACGCCCACCGCACGGGCGGGGATCGCGGAGTGCAGCTGCTCGATGAGCAGCGTGCCGGAGCCGCAGGTCATGTCCAGCAGGGCGTCCTGCGGACCGACCTCGAGCAGGTCCATCACGCTGGCGGCGATGGTCGCGTTCACCGCGCCGGGATAGTCCACGGTGCGCCATGCCCGGGTCGACAGGGGCCTCGGGGTGATGCGCACGAGGATCTCCCAGCCCGCGCCCGGGCCGGCCCCGGGCGCATCGGCCGCGGTGCCGCGACGCACCCGCACCAGGAGATCCCCCTCCTCGTCCACCGGAACGCCGGCGCCCTCGGCGATCCGCGCGGCGATGCGGCGCATGTCGGCGCTGTCGGCGCCGGCGGCGGCCAGCCGCAGCCCGGTGAAGGCGACCTTCGGCCTCGCCCGGCGGATCTCGCCGACCAGGGCGTCCACGCGCTGCATCACCGAGGTCTCCAGCAGCTCGCGCGGCCTCCGGGCCGGGACCCCGAGCGTGGCATAGGCGGCGACCGTGCGCCGCAGGCGCCGTGCGCCGGCGAGGTCGTCCGTGCGCACGCGCAGCTCGGTGGGCGAGACCGTGCGCACCTCCCCCAGCTCCGCGGCCTCCCGCGAGGCGAAGGGACCGCATCCGTCGAGGGTCTCGAGCACGAGGTCGTCAGGGGGCACAGGTCCTCCGGTCCGGGGCGGGCTGGCGGTGGTCGCCGGCGGCTGCGGGACGCGGCGAGGCGCCGCAGGGCGGCGTCCGACGCCCCAGGATACCGGTGTGGCGCGCCGCTCCCCGGCGCGGCACAGATCCGGGCTCGCGTATCGGTAGACTGACGAGCGTGTTCACTGTGAGTGTCTGTTCCCTGAAGGGCGGCGTCGGCAAGACGTCCGTGACTCTTGGGCTCGCCTCGGCCGCCCTCCACCAGGGTGTCAACACTCTGGTGATCGACCTCGACCCGCAGGGCGACACCACGCTCGGGCTGCTGGGCGAGCCGGCGACGACGACGGACATCGCCGATGTCCTCTCCTCGCCCCGCACCGAGACGGTGGACCGGGCGATCATCCCGACCCCGTGGTCGCAGGGCGCCGCCTCCCATCTCGACATCATCCCGGGCGGTCACCGCTCGGTGCTGGTCGATACCCCGGCCCCGGGCCCCAAGGACATCCGCCGGCTGCGGGAGGCGCTGGACAAGCGCACCCACCAGTGGGACCTCGTCATCATCGACTGCCCGCCCTCGTTGAACGGGCTCACGCAGATGGCCCTCGCGGCATCTGACCGCTCCCTCGTGGTCGCCGAGCCCGGCTTCTTCGCCGTGACCGCGGCCGATCGCGCCCTGAAGCTCGCCTACGAGATGCGCGAGGAGAAGCTCGCCCCGACGCTGCAGCCGCTGGGCCTGGTCGTCAACCGCTACCGGCCGCGCTCGGTCGAGCACCAGTACCGCCTCGCCGAGCTGCGGGAGCTGTTCGGCGACAAGGTTCTGGAGCCGGTCATCGAGGAGCGCGTGGGTCTGCAGCAGGCGCAGGGCGGCGCGGTGCCGCTGCACCGCTACGAGGGGGCCAGCGGCAAGCGGCTCACCGAGGACTTCGACGCCCTGCTGAAGGTGGTCCTGGACTCGCGCGAGATGGTTCCCGAGCAGTCCTGATCCGGCTGCCCGTCCGCATCGGGCCGGGCCTGCCGGTCTGCTTCGGGCCGGGCCTGCTTCCGGCCTGATCGGCGCGGGCCCGATGCACCGCGCATGACGAAGAACGAGGCGAGCACCCTTCCCCAGGTGCTCGCCTCGTCCGGTCTCGGGGCCCCGTCGATGCCGGGGCGGCGGGTCAGCCCGCCTGGCGGGAGCGGCGCCGCGCCGCCAGCTCGTCGTGCAGGGACAGGGCCTGCTCGTCGGCCGGGTCGACGCTGGGCAGCACCGACAGCTCCGTCTCGACCTCGCGCCACACGCGCCCGACGGCGATGCCGAAGACGCCCTGGCCGCCCTGGATGAGGTCGAACATGTCCTGGGCGCTGGTGCACTCGTAGACGGAGGCGCCGTCGCTCATGAGGGTGATCTCGGCGAGATCGTCGATGCCGCGGTCGCGCAGCGCGCCGACGGCCACGCGGATCTGCTGGAGGGAGACGCCGGTGTCGAGCAGGCGCTTGACGACCTTCAGCACGAGCACGTCGCGGAAGCCGTACAGCCGCTGGCTGCCGGAGCCGGAGGCGCCGCGGACGCTGGGCTCGACCAGACCGGTGCGCGCCCAGTAGTCCAGCTGGCGGTAGGTGATCCCGGCGGCCTTGCATGCGGCCGGGCCGCGGTAGCCGAACTCGCCGGGGGTGTCGACGACGTCGTCGAAGAGCACGCCCTGCGCCGGTTCGGCGGGCACGGTGGACTGCGCGGTGCGGTCCTCTCGGGATTCGTGGGTCACGATGGCCTCCAGGTGTCGGCTCTCCGGGGGGAAGGATGAGAGCGCATGGACAGCCTAACCCCGAACGGCCCCGCCGGTCCCGTGGCGCGCCGAGGTCACATCACGAACAGGTATCGGTCGCGCGGTCAGGATCGTCGCAGCGCCGTCCGCAGCAGCGCGTTGTGCAGGGCGTTCATCGATTCGCCGAGGTCCCGGGCGAGGTCCTCGGCGCCTCCGCGCGAGGCGGCGTCGCCGTGGCGGGTGCGCGGACGTGCCACCGAGTCGATCATGTGCGCCTCGCGCTCGGCCGAGGTGCGCAGCATGACCAGATGGCGGGGGTGCAGGCCCACATCGGCCAGGGTCCGCGCGGCCCGGACGATCTCGAGCTCGGCCGGACCGTAGAACAGCAGGCCGTCCTCGAGCATGCCGAACTGCTCGAGCTCCTCGAGGAAGGCGTCGTCGACCTGCGCCTCGTGCGCCAGACCGCGACGATCCAGGCGCACCGGGCGCAGCTGGGCCGAGGGGCCGGGCCGCGTGGCGATGGAGGTGACCTCGGAGCCCTCCGCGCCGTGCTCGAGCAGATGCTCCTTGATGACCTTGAGGGGCCAGAACCGGTCCCGCTGCGCCCGCAGGACGAACACGAGGGTGTCGATGTCCGCGCGGGAGTACTTCCGGTAGCCGCTCGGGGTGCGCTCGGGGCTGATCAGCCCCTCGGCCTCCAGGTAGTGGAGCTTGGAGTGGGACAGATCCGGGAACTCCTCCTGGAGCTGCGCGAGGACCTGACCGATGCTCTGCCGCGCCCCGCCCGCACCCTGCCGCCGGGATGCAGAGGCCGGCACGGGTCAGGCCTTCCCGTGGTACGGGTGGAAGGTGAGGCGGTACTTCCCGATCTGGACCTCCTGGCCGGCCTGGAGCGTCGCCTCCTCGACCCGTGCCTTGCTGACGTAGGTGCCGTTGAGCGACCCCTGGTCGCGCACGACGAAGGAGTCCCCGACGCGGACGAACGCGGCGTGCTTGCGCGAGACGGTCACGTCGTCGAGGAAGATCTCGCTCTTGGGGTCGCGACCGGCGACGGTGCTCTCGGCATCCAGCAGGAAGCGGGCGCCGAGGTTGGGGCCCTTGCGGACGATGAGCAGGGCGCTGCCCTCGGGGAGCGCGTCGATCGCCGCACGATCCTGGGGGCTGAGGCCGTACTCGGCGTCCTCGACGGCGTCCGGGAAGGAGATGGCGGTGAGCTTCGACGTCTGATCGAGCCGATCGCTGTGCTGGCTGTCGCTCATGGTGATCGCGTCCTTCCGTGGTCCTGGTCTGCCGACGACCGCCCCAGGGGCGGAGGCCGCACGCGTGCGCGTCCATCTTCCCACGCCCAGCTGGGCGGACAGCGCCGCCGGACGGTTGGACGGGGAGGATTTGACGATCACTTGACCGTGGGCGTCGGCGACGCGACCGTCCCCGCGCCCCGGGGCCTCTCCCCCCGGGTCGCCGGCGCACCCCGGTCCGGGTGGGCGAGGTCCGGAGTCCGGGGGCGGGCCGGACCTCGCCCCGGCCGCGCGGTGCGCTCACGGCGACGATGGTGCCGCAGGTCACGCCCGTCTCGATTCGCGTCCGCGGTCGGGATCGGGCTAGTATTCATCTCGGCCCTTCCGCCGCGAAGGGTTTCGGGCTGTGGCGCAGCTTGGTAGCGCACCTGACTGGGGGTCAGGGGGTCGCAGGTTCAAATCCTGTCAGCCCGACAGCGAGCCCCGGCGAGAGATCCTCTCGCCGGGGCTTTCTCGTCCCCGGCGCGGCCGCCGCGGGTGGCGGCACGCCGCGGTCCGCTCAGACGTCGAAGCGGTACGTCACGTGGGTGGCCAGGGGTGTCGTGCGCGAGCTCACGGGCCGGGCCGCGAGATGGGGCGTGCGGGAGAACAGCCGCTCCCCTCCCCCGAGGACGAGCGGGGCCACGTGCAGCCGCAGCTCGTCCAGCAGCCCGGCGCGCAGGAACTGGTCGATGGTCTGCGCCCCGCCGCAGATCGCCACATCCTCCTCGCCGGCCGCCTCCCGGGCCCGCCGCAGCGCCTGCTCGATGCCGTCGGTGACGAAGTGGAAGGTCGTGCCGCCCTCCAGGCGCACCGGCTCGCGCGGGTGATGGGTGAGCACGAACACCGGAGCGCGGTACGGGGGCTCGGGGCCCCACCAGCCCTCCCAGGGCTCGTCCCACTCCCCGCGCACCGGCCCGAACATGTTGCGCCCCATGATGAACGCGCCCGCGGCGACGATGCGCTCCCGCTCGACGGGGCTGTCCTCCGGGCGCTCGAACTGCCACCGGTGCAGCCGCTCGCCGCCGATGCCCAGCGGCTCCTCCCGGCTCTGCTCCGGTCCGGCCACGAATCCGTCCAGGGACACGGTCACGTCGCACACCACGGCCCCCATGGCTCCTCCTCCGCCTCGCTCCGCCGTCCCCATTCTCCGCCGCCGGCGCCTCCGGGGGAAGGGGCGGGGCATCGGTCAGGACCCGGCGGCGGGGGTGACCCGGCCGTGGGTGCCGTCGACGGTCACCAGCGCTCCGTCCTCGATGAGGCGGGTCCCCGTCCCGGTGGCCGTCACCGACGGGATCCCCTGCTCCCGGGCGACGATCGCCGCATGGGATCCCGGGGACCCCGCGTCGACGACGACCGCCGCGGCCCGCAGGAACAGAGGGGTCCAGGCAGGGTTGGTGAAGGGGCAGACGAGCACGTCCCCGTCCTGGAGCCGGGCGAAGTCCTCCGGCCCGCGGATGATCCGCGCCGGCCCCGTGGCGATGCCCGCCCCCGAGGGCATGCCCGTGGCGAGCGCCCCCGGACCCCCGCGAGATGGGAAGACCCGGGCCGCATCCAGCATCGGCACCCCCTCGAGCTCGGCGCGGCGGGCCGCCCGTCGCCGCACGGCCCGGCGCAGCTCCCGGCACCGGGCCTCCGGCAGGCTCTCCGGGGCCGGGATCGCCGAGATCTCCTCCCAGCGCAGGTGGAGGACGTCCTCGGGGTCCTCGAGCACGCCTGCGGCCGCCAGGCGCCGCCCCGACTCCCGCAGCGCCCGGCGCAGGGTGGGCAGCGCGGCGGTGAAGTGGAAGTGCGAGTCCTCGCGGAAGGCCACGCCGGCCTGCGCGGCGCGGATCCATCGGTCCGCCCGGTCGGCGGCGCGGGGCCCGCGCAGCCCGGGGTGGGCCAGGAGCCGGCTGCGGGCCGCCCGGGAGCGGGAGGCCCGGGGCGTCGCGTCCCGGGGTCGCGCGAGGTTCGCCCGGACCATCCCCAGCACGATCTCCGGGCACTCGTCCAGGGTCGGGGTGCTCACCAGCATCGAGGAGGTCGTCTCGCGTCGGCCGAACTCCTCGAGGAACCTCGCCAGCCCGTCCTGGAGGAGGGGGTGCCCGCGGTCCGCGGCGAGGCGGACGAGCTCCTCGGGAGACCGCGCGGCGATCATCCGCTCCGTCAGGGCGGGATCGGCGCGCACGGCGTCGGCGAGCTCCTCGAGGGCGCGGTCGGCGTCGGCGGTGCGGGTGCGGGCGCCGCCCAGCAGATCCGCGATCAGCGCGTGCTCGCCCAGCAGCAGGGCGAGCAGCGCGAGGCGGGCGACGGCGGCGGCGCTGCCGGGCAGGTAGTCGATGCGCAGGTCCCGGCACGTCTCCAGGGTCGCGAAGGCCCGGGGCGGCACGGCGAGCAGCGACTGCCAGTCCAGCGCTGCGAGGTCCAGGTCCTCGAGCGCCGCGATCTCGGCGAGGAACTCCTGCTGGCGCGGGTCCCGCGCCCACACCGCGGGGTCGAAGCGGCGGATCCGTGCCGCCAGCTTCGCCGGGGTGGCCAGGAGTCGGGCCGTCGGCCGCGCCCGGGCGGGGAGCAGCTGGACGGCGACACCGTCCTCCTCCCGCAGGAAGCCGGCGAACAGGCCCTCCACCCCGTAGAACCGGGCGATGCCCTGCATCATGCGTGCGGGACCGTGGGCGATCTGGGTGGTGACGTCCAGCGGGTACGGGCGCACGGGCAGGAACTCCAGCAGCACGGAGCACTGCAGGCGCTGGGCGGGCGAGAGCGGCACGGACGGCGGGGGCAGAGCCGTCATCGGCCGGGCCTGGGTGATCTGCACGCCGCTGCCGTCGGCGGCCCATTCGATGTCCTGGGGCCGGCCGAAGTGCTCGTCGATGCGGCGGGCCAGCGGCAGCAGCGCGGTGAGGACCTCGTGCGGCAGGGCGGCGGGGACGGCGCCGGTGGCGGGGTCCCGGCCGGGGGTGCGGGACAGGACGCGCCCGGCGGGGCCGACCACGAGGTGCTCCGCCGTGACCGCTCCGGACACCACCGCCTCCCCGAGGCCGGGGACGGCGTCGATCACCAGGCGGTCGCGGGCGCCGGTGACGGGATCGGCGGTGAAGGCGACCCCGGCCCAGCGGGCGGGGACCATCCGCTGGAGGATGACGGCGATCCGCACCTCGTGGGGATCGATCCCGCGCTCGCGCCGATAGGACACCGCCCGATCGGTCCACAGCGAGGCCCAGCATCGGCGCACCGCGGCGAGCACCTCCTCCTCCCCGCGGACGTCGAGGACGGTGTCCTGCTGCCCGGCGAAGGCGGCGCCGGGCAGGTCCTCGGCGGTGGCGCTGGAGCGGACCGCGACCCGCGCCTCGTCCTCCCCCGGGCCCCGCAGTCCCTGATAGGCGCTGCGGATCTCGCGGTCGAGGTCCGCGGCGATCGGGGCGTCCTCGAGGGCGCGGCGCAGGGCGGACGGGGGCGCAGCGGGATCCGCGAGCAGAGCGTCGAGACCGGCGCGGTGCGCGGCCGCGACGTAGGCGTCGGTCGTGATCACCGCGCCCGGCGGGACGGGCAGGCCGGCGCGCAGCAGCTCCCCGAGGTTCGCGGCCTTGCCGCCGGCGCGGTCCAGGTCCCCGGCGCCGAGCGCCGAGAGCGGGAGGACCGATGACCGGCCCGGCGGGCTCGGGGGCGATGGGGCGGTCATGGCACTCCTCCTCGAGCTGCGGTGCCGGGATGCTCATGCTGGACCTCCCCGACCGGAAGCGCAACGTCCCCTCGCCCGGGAGTCCCGCGCGCGGGAGCTCTCACCGGGCAGGGCCGGGGTCCTCCTGTCCCTGGTGGTACCGCAGCACCGCCATCACCCGCCGGCTGGAGCGGTCGTCTCCCACCAGGTCCAGCTTGTCGAAGATCGCGCTGCAGGCCTTCTCCACGGAGCTCAGCGACAGATGCAGCTGCTCGGCGATGCCGCGGTTGGACATGCCCGCGCTCATCGCCTCGAGCACCTCCAGCTCGCGCGGGGTCAGGCGCTGGATGCGGCGCTGCTGCTCGGGGGTCGCCAGCAGCCCCCGCAGCACCGCGGGGTCGATGACGGTGCCGCCGGCGGCCACCCGCTGGACGGCGTCGAGGAAGGCGTCGATCTCGGTGATGCGGTCCTTCAGCAGGTAGCCCACCCCCGGGATGTCGGCGCCCAGCAGCTCGGTGGCGTACTCCCGCACCACGTACTGGGACAGCACGAGCACGCCGACCTCGGGACGGGCGCGCTTGATCGCGAGGGCGGCGACGAGGCCCTCGTCGGTGTGCGTGGGCGGCATGCGCACGTCCACGATCGCCAGGTTCGGCCGATGCTCGGCGACGGCCCGTTGGAGCGCGTCGCCGTCGCCGACGGAGGCGAGGACCTCGAGGCCCTCCTCCTCGAGGAGGCTGCGCAGGCCTTCGCGCAGGAGCACGGCGTCGTCGGCGAGGATGACGGAGATGGGGCCGGTGCCGGGCCGGGGGGATCCGGTCGTCGTGGTCTCAGGCATAGGGCAGCTCCGCGGTGATGGTGGTGGGCCCGCCGGGCGGGCTGTGGACGTCGACGCTGCCGTCCAGGGCCGCGACGCGACGCGCCAGGCCCTGCAGGCCGCCGCCCTCGGAGTCGGCCCCGCCGATCCCGTCGTCGATCACGCTCAGGTGCAGGGTCCGGCGGCGCGGGGCGCCCGTGCGCCACAGCGCGATGCGGATGCTCTCGGCCCGGGCGTGCTTGACCACGTTGGTCACGGCCTCGCGGGCCACGAAGTAGGCGGCGGACTCGACCGGCCCCGGCAGCCGCTCCTCCAGCTGCACGTCGAGCTGCACGGGCACGGGGCAGGTCTCGGCGACCTCCGCGAGCGCGGAGGCGAGCCCGCGCTCGTCCAGCGCGGTCGGGTGGATCCTCCAGGCGACCTGGCGGACCTCGTCGATGAGGGACTGGGACTGGCGGTGGGCCTGGTCCAGCAGGGCTGCGGTGCGCTCGGGGTCCTTCGAGCGCCGCGCACGGGCGATGAGCACGGACAGGGAGACGACGTTCTGCTGGACGCCGTCGTGGAGATCGCGCTCGATGCGCCGGCGCTCGTCGTCGATCGCGACGACCACGCCGCGCCGGGTGGTGACCAGCCGCGTGATCCGGGTCTCGAGCGCATCGGCCCGCAGCATGGTGGGGAACCATCGCCGCAGCAGGCGTGCCTGCAGCCACAGCGCGACCTCCGCCCAGCCGACGCAGGCGAGGAAGGTCGCCGGCCCGTAGATGAGCAGCACCAGCAGCGCGGACTGGGTCACGACCCACATCTCGAAGACGAAGACGACCTCTCCGCCGAAGAGCAGCTGGCCCAGGCTGCCGAGGGTCACCACGATCAGCTGCTGCAGGAGATTGGCCATGACCAGGCCGAGCACCGTCGAGCCGGCGCCGTGCAGGAGGGCCCGCCCGGGCCCGAGCGCGGCGCCGTCCGGATCCTGGTGCACGAACCGGGCGAAGCGCTCCAGGCGCCGGGCGTCCCAGCGGTCCACGGCGGCCAGCGGACGGCGGATCCGGATCAGCGCCAGCAGCGCCGCGAGCATCAGCAGCGGCCCCGTCGCCAGGCCCAGCAGGACGGCCACGACGCTGCGCACGGCCCGGCGCAGCAGCCGTCCGGCCTCCTGGCGCAGCGGGGAGGGGAGCGAGTCGTCGCGGTCCATAGGTCCGATCTGTCCGGGGCGGTGCCGGCTCGCACCGCGGCGAGGGGCTTCGACGAGGGCCGATGCTAGCAACGCGGGCGCGGGCGCCGGCATGGGGATTCCCGTAACACCGGCGTCCGGGTGGCCGTACGCGGCCGTGCAGTCCGCCCCGTGTCCGGGCGCGGGGGGCGGTCCCTAGCGTGGAAGCACCTCCTACCCGGAAGCCTGCCACCATGGAATCGCTGCTCCAGCTCCTCGAGGCGACCCTCGCCTCCCCCTGGCTCTACGCCCTGATCCTGGCGGCCGTCGCCGTCGACGTCCTGCTGCCCCTCGTGCCCGCCGAGACGATGGTGATCGCCGCCGGAGCCTTCGTCGCCGCCGGGCAGGTCGACCCGGTGCTGCTGGTGCTCAGCGCCGCCTCCGGCGCGCTGATCGGCGACCTGGCCGCGCATCATGTCGGGCGCGCCGCCGGTCCGCTGGCCCGCTGGGCCCGTCGCTCGCGGATCGCCGACGGCCTCTTCCGCTGGGCGGAGGCCGGGCTCGAGCAGCGCGCGGCCGGGATCATCATGGCCGGCCGGTTCATCCCCGGCGGGCGCACCGCCACGGCCATCACCTCGGGCGTCCTGCACTTTCCCCGGCGGCGCTTCGTGCTGTGGGCCGCGCTCGCCGGCATCGTCTGGTCGCTGTACAGCGCGGGGATCGGCATGCTGGGCGGCGCCGCCTTCCGCGACCGACCGCTGGTGGGGGTCGCGGTCGGCATCGGCGCGGCGCTGCTCCTCGGCGGCGGGGCGGAGCTCCTGCGGGCCCGGCGCACGGCCCGCTCCCGTCCGGGCGCGGACGGCGCGGCGGCGGCGACGGACGACGTCCCCGCGCCGCGGCAGGCGGCGCAGCCGGCCCCGGATCCGGGACGGGGCGGCGCCGGGTCTCAGTCGGCCCCGGCCCAGGGCATCTGCGTGCCGTGAGGCTGGGGGTCCAGCGGCACCACGAGCACGGGGCGGTGCTGATGGTGGGCCAGGTGGGCGGCGACGGATCCGCTGAGGAACTCCCGCAGGGAGCCGCGCAGCCCCGCCTCGCGGGTGCCGACCACGATCATGATCGCGTCCAGCTGCTCGGCGAGATCGGACAGCTCGACCGCGGGATTGCCGGCGAGCGCCCGCACCGACCAGCTGATGCCGCGGCCCTCGAGGGTGCGGCCGATGCTCTGCTCGAGCATGGGGTCGAACCGCTCCGCCTTCTCGTCCATGAGCTCGGGGTCGATCGACGAGGCGATGATCGTCCCGTCCAAGCTCTGGGCGACGGTATATCGGGCGATGTCCACGCTCGCGCAGACCAGATCCGCGCCGAACCGGGAGGCGAAGTCCGCGGCGGTCTCCACCACGGCCGACGGCTGCCCGGGGATGACTCCCACGACCACATGAGCGTTCATGACCCGATGGTCGCACATCCCGGCCCCTCGCGCGAGACGCAGGTCACACTGTGATGGGCTCGTGTCCCCAGGAATACTTCTGACGCCCGGAAGTTGGGATAGGGGCACGTGCCTCCGCCGGCCCCTCGGCCGCCCGGAGGCAGATCACGCGACGCAGAAAGCCGGACGCCCCCATGACCCACGCCCTGTTCACCCCGATCACCCTGCGCGGCCTCGAGATCCGCAACCGGATCTGGGTGCCGCCGATGTGCATGTACTCCGCCCTCGCCGAGGACGGCGTGGTCACGCCCTTCCATCTCATGCACTACGGGTCGTTCGCGCGCGGGGGCGCCGGGGCGATCATCGTCGAGGCGACCGGGGTGGTGCCCGAGGGACGCATCTCCCCGCGCGACTCGGGCCTGTGGAACGACGTCCAGCGCGACGCCCTGGTCCCGATCGTGCAGCTGGCCCACGACCACGGCGCCGCCATCGGCATCCAGCTCGCGCATGCCGGGCGCAAAGCCTCCACCCATCCGGGATGGGGCACCGACAGCTCCGGCAGCCTGGGCGCGGAGGAAGGCGCCTGGCGCACCGTCGCCCCCTCGGCGATCCCCTTCCCCGGCCTGGACGTGCCCGAGGCGCTGGACGCCGCCGGCATCGACGCGGTGGTCGAGGCCTTCGCCGCCTCCGCCGTGCGCGCCGCGCAGGCCGGGTTCGACCTCGTCGAGGTCCACGCCGCCCACGGGTACCTGCTGCACGAGTTCCTGTCCCCGCTGAGCAACGAGCGCACCGACGAGTACGGCGGCGACCTCGCCGGCCGCGCCCGCCTGCTCCTGCGCGTGGTCGACGCCGTGCGCGAGGCCGTCGGCGAGGACATGCCGGTGCTGGTGCGCCTGTCGGGCACCGACTGGCTCGAGGGCGGCCTCACGCTCGAGGAGGTGGGACAGGTCGGGGCATGGCTGTCCGAGCACGGCGTGGACATGCTCGACGTCTCCAGCGGCGGCAACCTCCACCCGGCGCCGATCCCCGTCGGCCCCGGCTACCAGGTCCCCCTGGCCGCCGCGGTGAAGCAGGCCAGCGGCCTGCCCACCGCCGCCGTCGGGATGATCGACGAGCCCTTCCAGGCCGAGCAGGTCGTCGCGACCGGCCAGGCCGACGTGGTGCTGCTGGGCCGCGAGATGCTGCGCGACCAGAACTTCCCGATCCGGGCCGCCAAGGCGCTGCGCTTCGCCGGCCACTACATCACCCCGCAGTACGAGCGCGCCCACTCCTGAACGGGAGACGGGCCGGGGCGCCGGGCAGCGCACCGGCACCCGCCCGCCGCGCGGCCCCGGGGAACGCGGCCTCCGCACCCCGGGGCCGCGTTCCGGCGGGGCGGCGCGGGCCGATAGGATTCCGGCCATGTCGACCATCCCTGCCCCGCAGTCCCCCGCCGGCGACGTCACCGAGTACGTCCTCACCCTCGTGTGCGAGGACGGTCCGGGGATCGTGCACGGCGTGAGCGGCGCGGTGGTCGGCATCGACGGCAACATCACCGAGAGCCAGCAGTTCGCGAGCGCGGAGACCGGTCGCTTCTACATGCGCCTCCAGGTCACCTCGCCGGCGAGCGCGGAGCAGTTCGAGCAGGCCCTGGCGCCCGTGGTGGCCCGCCACCGCATCGAGCACGTCCTCGACGTCGCCTGGCGTCCCCGCCGCACGCTGATCCTCGCCTCCAAGGCCACGCACTGCGTGAACGACCTCCTGTACCAGCGCGCCAGCGGCCACCTGCCCATCGACGTCCCGCTGATCCTCGCCAACCACGACGTGATCGCCCCGCTGGCCCAGCACTACGGCGTCCCCTTCGAGCACCGCGCGGTCGCCGGTCCCGAGGACAAGGCGGCCTTCGAGGCGCGCGTGCTCGAGATCGTCCAGGAGGCGGACATCGAGCTGGTGGTCCTGGCCCGGTACATGCAGATCCTCTCCCCGGAGCTGTGCGAGGCGCTCGCCGGACGCTGCATCAACATCCACCACTCGTTCCTGCCCGGCTTCAAGGGCGCCAACCCCTACCGGCAGGCGTACGCCCGCGGGGTCAAGCAGATCGGGGCGACCGCGCACTTCGTGACGACCGACCTCGACGAGGGGCCGATCATCGAGCAGGACGTGATCCGCGTGGACCACACGCGCTCCCCCCGCGAGCTGATGGCCATCGGCCAGGACGCGGAGTCCCGCACGCTGCGCCAGGCGGTCGGCTGGTTCGCCCAGTCGCGCGTGCTGCTGGACGGCACCCGCACCATCATCTTCCGCTGAGCATCGGGCCGGGACCGGATCGCGAGCCTCGCGTCGGCCCGGCCACGACCCGCCTCCCCGTCAGACCAGGCCCTGCTCCCAGGCGGTCCGCACGGCGGAGGCGCGATCGCCGACCCCGAGCTTCTCGTAGACGTGCACCAGGTGCGTCTTCACGGTCGCCTCGCCGATCCCCAGCCGCGTGGCCACCGCCCGATTGGTGCAGCCGTCGGCGACCAGGCGCAGCACCTCGCTCTCGCGGGCGCTGAGCGAGGGCCGCGACTGCCGGGCCCCGGTGAGGGCGGCCAGCGCCGCCGGCACCAGCACCGGGCGGCCCGCCGCCAGGTCGTGGACGGCACGCACCAGCTCCGGGCCGCGGGCGTCCTTGAGCAGATACCCGTCGGCCCCC
Organism: Brachybacterium phenoliresistens; assembly: GCF_000576425.1. GTDB lineage: Bacteria > Actinomycetota > Actinomycetes > Actinomycetales > Dermabacteraceae > Brachybacterium > Brachybacterium phenoliresistens. The sequence continues at coordinate 453,638 of NZ_KK069988.1, forward strand.
GCGTCCAGGGCGCCGACGATCTCGCGGTCCGTGTCGTAGGTGGTCAGCACCAGCACCCGGGTGCGGTCCCCGCGCCCGCGCAGCGCCCGGATCGCCTCGACCCCGCCCAGGCGCGGCATCCGCAGGTCCATGAGGACGACCTCGGGGGCGTGCTCGGCGATCATCGCGAGCGCCTCCTGCCCGTCCTCGGCGGAGCCGACGACCTCGATCCCGGGCCCCGCGCCGAGCATGGCGACGAGACCGTCGCGCACCACGGGATGGTCGTCCACCACCAGCACCCGCACCGTCGCGGTCATCGCGGGACCCTCGCGGTGAGGAGGGTCCCCTGCCCGGGGGCGGTCTCGACCTGCAGGCTCCCGCCGGTCTCGGCGACGCGCTCGCGCATGCTGCGCAGGCCGTGGCCGCCGGCGGGAACTGCCGCGGGGTCGAAGCCGGAGCCGTCGTCGCGGATCCGCAGCAGGGCGTCCCCGTCCTGGGCAGAGAGCGTGATCTCGACGCTGCCGGCGCGGGAGTGGCGGGCCACGTTCGCCAGCGCCTCCTGGGTGACGCGGATCAGCACATGCGGGTGCGGGCAGGGCCGGGGCGCCTCGTCCGCGTCGAAGGTCGCCACCACCCGGTGGGCCCGGGCCCAGCGGCCCACGATCTCTCCGAGCACCTCCACGGGGTCCCCCTCCCCCAGCTGCTGCGGGGCGAGGGCCTCCACGGCGCGCCGGGCGTCGACCAGGCATTCGCGCGCGGTGTCCTCGGCGATGGCGATGCGCTGGCGGGCCGGGTCGCCCAGGGCGTCGGCCGGCAGCGCCTCGAGCTGGCGGATCACGCCCACCAGGCCCTGGGCGACGGTGTCATGGATCTCCCGGGCCAGGCGGGTGCGCTCGGCCAGGACGCCGCTCTCGCGGGCCCGGCGCAGCAGCTCCTCCTGCAGGGCCTGGTTCTCCCGGGTGGCCAGGTCCAGCTCCCGGGCGGCCTGCTCGCGCGCGGCCACCTGCCGCTCCCGCTCGTCGGCGAGGTACCCCATCCCCAGGCTCAGCATCACGTTGACCAGCAGCAGCAGGCCGAACAGGGCGGGGACCGCCGCGACGCCGGAGGGCCCGCCGGACTGTCCGAAGGCGCAGATCATGGCGGTGACGATGACGGAGACGAGCGCCGTGCGCCTGGTGAGGAAGCGAGAGGCGTCGATGTACCCGGTGAAGGCGTAGATGCAGGCCAGGGGGTTCAGGGCCACCGTCAGCAGGACCAGTGCCTGGTGGAGGACGAACAGGCCGGTCAGCAGCGGGTCCCCGGGGCCGCGGCGGTGCGCGCGGCGGGTCATGAGCATCCGCAGCAGCAGCGTGGCGGCGGCAGGCGCCAGCGAGTACGGCACGGAGCTCTCGTATCCGAACGAGGGCGAGACCTGCCACCCCACGCCGAAGGACACCGCGGCGAGGACCACCGGCAGCCAGGTCTCGAGGAAGCGTCCCATCGGGCTGTCGGTCGCGGGGATCGGCCCGACCATCGCGGGACGTCCCGGGGGCCCGAGGAACTCCCGCGGGGAGCCGGGGGTGATCCGGGGGGAGTCGGCGAGCATGTCCCCCAGTCTCCCCCGGCGCCCCGGTGCCGCACCAGCGATGGGGCATCCACCGATCGATGGAGCCTCGCCCACCCGGTCGGGGGAGGCCGCGCCGCGCGGCCCCGCCTAGCGTCGGTGCCATGACATCCGCATCCTCCTCCGCGACCGCGCCGGCACGCACCGGCGCCGACCCCTCCCCCGCCCGCCTCCACCACCTCGACGCCCTGCGCGGCGGCGCGCTGCTGCTGGGCGTCGTCCTGCACACCCTGCTCGGCTTCGTGCCCGGGCAGTCCTGGCTGTTCATCGACTCCCGGCCGGCAGGCTGGGCGCTGCCCGTCATCTTCGTCATCCATCTGTTCCGGATGGTGCTGTTCATGATGCTGGCCGGGTTCTTCGGCCGGATGGTGCTGCACCGCCGCGGCGCCGGCGCCTACGTGAAGGACCGCCTGCTGCGCATCGGGCTGCCGCTGGTGGCGTTCTGGCCGCTGGCCGTGCTGACGCTGCCGATCGTGATCGTCGTCGGCTCCGCCCTGCGCGGGACGGAGATCCCCACCGACCCCCGCGCCGCCGAGCAGCCGGGCCTGCTGGACATGCTCACCCCCGGCCAGCTCTGGTTCCTGCTGCTCCTGCTGGAGATCGCCCTGGTGGTCGTCCTCTCCCGGGCGATCCTGCTGCGCGTCCTCGGCACGGAGCGCGCCGGGGCGATCTCCCGCCGCCTCGGCGCGGTGCTCGCCTCCCCCGCCGGCATCGCCATCGCCGCGGTGCCCTACGGACTGGGCCTGCTCGCCCAGGGCGTGCGCACCGGCGGGATCCAGGAGCCGCTGACCATCGTCCCGGTGCCGGGCGCGAGCATCGCCTACCTGGGCGCGTTCCTGGTGGGCTGGTTCCTGCACGCCGCCCCCGGCTCCCTGGCGCAGGTAGCCCGGGCCTGGCCGGTCAAGCTCGCGCTCGCCGGCGTGCTCTCGGTCCTCGCCTTCCTGGTCCCCGGGCCGATGGAGATCGTCCTGGTGCCCCTGGCCTCGTGGGCCTGGGTGCATGCCCTGGTCGGGGTGACCGCACGGTTCCTGGACCGGGAGATCCCCGCGATCCGGTACCTGGCCGATGCCTCGTACTGGATCTACCTGATGCACCTGCCGCTGGTGGTGGCCCTGGGCATGGCGCTCGGCGACCTGCCCTGGCCGGCCCTGGTGAAGGTGGCGGTGAACCTCGTGGTCACCACCGGCCTGCTGGTGCTGGTCTACGACGCGATCGTGCGCAGCACCTGGATCGGCCGATGGCTGAGCGGGCATCGCCGCCCCCGGGCGATCCTCACCCGGGCACGGCGATGAGCGAGGGCTGAGGTCCGATCAGCCCTGCTGATCCCGGCCGATCGGATCGGCACCGACCTGCGCCGCCGCTCGTGCCTCGCCTCGGCTCCGGCCGGAGCCGGTCCGATCAGCCCTTGACGCCTCCCGCTGCGGCGAATCCCGTGCCGAGGCTGCGGCCCATGATGAGGTACAGGGCCACCACCGGCAGCGAGTAGAAGATCGAGAACGCGGCCAGCTGCCCGTAGGCGACCTGCCCGTACTGCGAGGAGAAGGTGTACAGGGTCACCGCCGCCGGCAGCTGGTCCGGGCTCAGCAGCAGCATGAACGGCACGAAGAAGTTCCCCCACATCCCCACGAAGGTGAAGATCGTCGCGACCGCGAGGCCGGAGCGCATCAGCGGGATCACCACCGAGCGCAGGGTCCGCAGCACCCCCGCCCCCTCGGTCCACGCCGACTCCTCGATCTCCACGGGCACGGCATCCATGAACCCCTTGGTGAGGAAGATGGCGTAGGGAAGCGACGAGGCGCCCAGGAACAGGATCGCCCCGACCATCGAGTCGATCAGGTTGACCTGCACGAACAGCGAGTAGACCGGGATCATGATCGCGGTGATCGGCAGGCCCGTGGCGAAGATGACCGTCAGCAGCAGGGGGCGCTTGGCCGCGAAGCGGTACCGGGAGAAGGGATAGGCGCACAGCACCGCGGCGACCATGGTGACGATCGTGGCGCCGCCGCACAGGATCAGCGAGTTCGCCAGCGGACGGAACGTCGTCTCCGTGTTCCAGATGGCGGCGAAGTTGCCCAGGCTCCACTGCTGCGGCCAGGAGACGGCGAGGGTGGCGCTGGTGTCGAAGGAGGCGAGCACCACCCACAGCAGCGGGATCAGGAAGGCGACGCCGATGACGGTGATGGCGAGGCTGGAGGCGGTCTCCACGGTGCGCTCGCGCGGGCCCTTGCCGCTGCGGCGGGGGCGGACGGGGGTGCGGGAGGCGGTCATCGCTTGTCCTCCTCGGGGAGCAGGCGCAGGTAGACGAGGGAGGCGACCGCGCCGATCAGCAGCAGGATCAGGGCGACCGCGGTGCCGTAGCCGAGCTGGCCGTAGGAGAAGGCCTGCTCGTACATGTACAGCGGCAGGGTCTGGCTCTTCCGGGCCGGGCCGCCCCCGGTCATGATGAAGATCAGCCCGAAGACCGACAGGGTCTGCAGGGTGATCAGCATGAGATTGGTGGCGATCGCGGGGCGCAGCAGCGGCAGCGTGATCGACCAGAACCGGCGCACGGGCCCGGCGCCGTCCATGGCCGCCGACTCCTGCACGTCGCCGGGGATCGCCCCCAGCGCCGCGGAGTACACGAGCATCGAGAAGGCCGCTCCGCGCCAGATGTTCGCGAAGCTCACGGCGATGATCGGCGCGCTGAACAGCAGGGTCTGCTTCGGCAGGCCGACCACGCCGAGGATCGCGTCGAGGCTGCCGCCGTCGGCGAAGAACGTGTACAGCAGGTATCCGGCGACCACCTCGGGGAGGATCCAGGCGGCGATCACGATCGAGGTCATCACGAAGGCGACGGCACGATGCGCCCGTTCCATGAGCAGCGCCAGCGTCATCCCCAGCACGTTCTGGCCGATCACGGCGGAGATGGTGGTGAACACGATCGTGAGCACGACCGCGTTCCAGAAGTCCCCGTCCCCCAGGGCCCGGGCGAAGTTGTCCAGGCCCACGAAGGAGGTGTCCGCAGCGCCCTCCCCGCGGATCGCCTTGTCGGTGAAGGCCAGGTACAGCGAGTACAGGATGGGCCCGGCCATGAAGGCGAGCAGCAGGATCGCGGCCGGGAGCATCGGCAGGGCGCGCACCAGGGACAGACGGTCCCCGATTCCCGCCCGGCGGCGGGACCGCCCGGTGCCGCGGCGGCCGGCCTCGGGGCGTGCGGCGGATGCCGTGGTGCTCATCGCTCCTCCTCCTGGACGTTCTCGGCGCCGACGATCCCGGTGACCTGGTCGCCGTAGGCGGCCAGGGCCTGGGCCGGATCGGCGGTGCCGGTCATCACGACCTCCATCGCCTCCTGGATCGCCGCGGACACCTCGGGATAGGCCGGCAGGGCGGGCCGGTACCGGGCCGTCTCCAGCAGCTCGGTGAAGAAGCCGACCGTCGGGCTGTACCCGAGGTAGCGCTCGTCGGCGGCGACATCGGCCCGCACGGTGATGTGGTTGTCCTCGATCGCCCGCAGGACCGAGTTCTCGGGGGCGCACAGCGCCTCGATGAAGTCGAAGGCCGCCTCCTTGTCGGTGGCGTACTGGGGGATCGTCCAGCCCCACCCGCCGGCGAGGGTCACCGATCCGGGGTCCTGCCCGTGCTGGGTGGGCATCTTGGCCAGGCCCATGGTCTCGGACCACTCCGGCCAGGCGCCGGCGGCGCCCTCCGCCCAGCTGCGGGAGATCCACGACCCGTCCAGCAGGATCCCCAGCCGTCCCTCGGGCAGCAGGGTCGAGTAGATGGTCTCGGAGATGTTGGGGTCCAGGTGCTGGGACAGCGGGAGGGTGAGCTCCTCGTCGAACAGCGTCCGCAGGAAGGCCAGGGAGTCCTCGAAGCCCTGGCTGCCCAGCACCCAGCGGCGGGTCTCCTCGTCGTAGAGGGTCGAGCCGGTGCCGTAGAGCAGCATCTCGAACCCCTGCATGGAGGCCTTCTCCCCCTGCGCCTTGCCGGAGAAGACGAACAGCGGCGCCGCCTCGGAGGCGGAGTCGCGGATGGTGCGGGCCGCCTCCAGCACCTCCTCCCAGCTCGCCGGCTCCCACGGGTCCGGCAGCCCCGCCTCGGCGAACACGTCGCGGTGGTACCACAGGGCGCGGGTGTCGGTGGAGACGGGGATCCCGTAGACGTGGCCGTCCTCGCCGGTGAACGCCTCCTGGGAGGCCGGGGCGATCTCGTCCCACAGGGGCCATCCGGCGATCTGGTCGTCGATGCTCTGCAGATAGCCCGCGCCCACATCGGACAGCAGGATGAAGGAGTCCTCGTAGACGACGTCCGCCGAGGTCCGCGGGGAGGACATGAGCAGCTCGTTCTTGGTGAAGTAGTCGTTCTCGGCCGCGACGATGGGGACCAACTCGATGCTCACGCCGGGGTTCTGCGCGGTGTAGCTCTCGGAGACCCGCCGCAGCATCGTCTCCATCTGGGTCCCGGAGCCGAACTGCTGGTAGGCCACCCGGATGGTGCCGGGGTCGCGGTCCGCGCCGGTGCATCCGGCCAGCGCCGCCAGCGGCAGCACGACCGCGGAGCCGGCCGCGATCCGGAGGAAGGTGCGTCGCCCGGGCGGCGACGGTCGCATGGGGGCGGGCATGGGTGGCGTCCTCCTCGACGACGGAATCGCCCGAGGGACCGCGCGGGCCTCGGGCCGGACGGGTGATCCACCTTACACACGTGCTCCGCGCCGTCCCGGCGCGACGCGCGCGCCCCGATCCCGCCCACCGCGGGCGGTCAGGACGACGGCGTCAGCACGAAGCGCTCCGGCGAGCGTCCCTGCCCGCGGGCGGCATCGGCGTAGCGCATCTCGCGCGGCACCTGCGCGATGTCGAACCACCAGGCGGCGTGGGGCACGAGCCGCACATCGTGCCAGGGCACGTCGAACTGCTCCTCGCGCCAGCGGGTCAGGGCCACCTCGGCCCGGCGGCCCAGCGCCGTCAGGGCCAGTCGGCGCAGCTCCGCCGCCCGATGCACCCCGGGCCGGCAGGACGCGGGCACCTGCACGCTGCCGTCCAGCGGCAGCGGCCAGCTCGTCTCGCCCCAGGCGAGGACGCTGCCCCGGCCCTCCCCGAGGACGACGGCGGGGAAGCGGATCCGCGCCGGGTCCACGGGAGAGGGGCGCGGGCGGCGGGCCAGGCTCCCCAGCGAGTCGTCGACCCAGGCGCCGGGCAGCAGGTCGCGCCCGCGGAAGGAGACCTCCACCAGCACCGCATCGGCGAACCGGCGCAGGGCCGGGGCGGGGTCCGGGGCGGTGAGCAGGTCCCGGCGGGCGGCGGCGAGCACCCGCACCTGGGCGACGTCGCCCGGCGCCGGGGACAGCGGAAGGTCGAGCACGGTGCCCGGGGCGGGCGGTTCGTGGATCCTCATCGGCGGAAGCGGGCCTCGGGCCGGTCCTCCCGCGCGATCTGCACCATCTCCTGGAAGCGCCGGTTCATCGGCGGCAGATCGTCCAGCGGGGCGAAGCGCGCCTGCGTGTTCTCGCCGTCGGCCGGGTGCGGCTCCCCGCCGGTGTGCTCGAGCAGGAAGCACAGGTCGAGGTACTGGGCCTGGTCCCCGTTGGGGTAGGTCATCGGCGGCAGGGTGCGCACGTCGATCAGGCGCAGCGGACGGCACTGCACCCCGGCCTCCTCGGCGACCTCCCGCACCGCGGCGCGGGCGGGCTCTTCGCCCGGATCGATGATCCCGGTCACCGGGGTCCACGCCCCGGTGTCGGCGCGGCGCACCACCAGCATTCGGGTGCGCTGCGCGTCCAGGACCAGGGCCGTGACGCCCGGCATCCACAGCGGGGCATGGCCGATCCTCTCGCGCAGCGCGAGGACGAAATCAGGGGTGGGCATGCCGCCACTGTACGGGCCGTCCCCGCCGGGGGCGGCGAGGCCCGCGGCGACCCGCCGCCCCGATCAGCGGCGGCGCTTCTCGCGGATGCGCACACCGATCTCGATGGGCGATCCCGCGAAGCCGAAGTCCTCGCGCAGGCGGCGCTCGATGAAACGGCGGTAGCCGTGCTCGAGGAAGCCGCTGGCGAAGATGACGAAGCGCGGCGGGCGGGTCCGGGCCTGGGTGGCGAAGAGGATCCGCGACTGCTTGCCGCCGCGCAGCGGGTGGGGGTGCGCGGCGACCAGGGTGCCCAGGAAGGCGTTCAGGCGGCCCGTGGGGATGCGGGTGTCCCACGAGTCCAGGGCGGTGTTCAGCGCCGGGACCAGCTTGTCGGTGTGCCGGCCGGTCTTGGCCGAGAGGTTCACGCGCGGCGCCCAGGCGACGTGCGCGAGGTCCTTCTCGATCTCCCGCTCGAGCTGCGCGCGCCGCTCCTCGTCGATGAGATCCCACTTGTTGAAGGCGAGGACCAGGGCCCGCCCGGACTCCAGGACCATGTCGATGATCTTGAGGTCCTGGGTGGAGATGGTCTCGGAGGCCTCCAGCAGCACCACGGCGACCTCCGCGCGGTCCAGCGCGGAGCGCGTGCGCAGCGAGGCGTAGAAGTCCGCGCCCTGGGACTGGAGCACTCGCCGGCGGATCCCGGCGGTGTCCACGAACGTCCACGGCACCCCGCCCAGCTCGATCTTCTCGTCGACCGGGTCGCGGGTGGTGCCGGCCTCGTCGTCCACCACCACGCGGTTCTCCCCCGCGAGACGGTTCAGCAGCGACGACTTGCCCACGTTGGGGCGGCCGACGAGGGCCACCCGGCGCGGGCCGCTGTCCGGGGGCAGGCCGCGGCCCTCCTCCGGCATGACCGCGAGCACGGCGTCCAGCAGGTCGCCCGAGCCGCGCCCGTGCAGGGCCGAGACCGGGTGCGGCTCGCCGAGGCCCAGGTTCCACAGGGCGGCGGCCTCGAGCTCGCCGCGCTCGTCGTCGACCTTGTTGGCGCACAGGATGATGGGGCGCTTCGCGCGGCGCAGGACCTTCAGCAGCTGCTCGTCGGTGGCGGTGATGCCGACGTTGGCGTCCACGACGAACAGGACGACGTCCGCCAGCTCGACGGCGAGCTCGGCCTGCTCGGCCACGCGGTAGGCGATGCCCTGGACGCGGTCCTCCCAGCCGCCGGTGTCGACCAGCCAGAAGTCCGTGCCGGACCACTCGGCCTCGTAGAAGACCCGGTCGCGGGTGACGCCCGGGACGTCCTCGACGACCGCCTCGCGGCGGCCCAGGATGCGGTTGACCAGCGTCGACTTACCGACGTTGGGGCGGCCGACGACGGCCAGGACGGGCAGCGGGGCGCGCTCGGCGCCGCGCGGCAGCTCCTCCTCGTCGCCGGCGAGCAGGGCGAGGTCCTCCTCGTCGAGCGCGTAGTCCTCGAGCCCGGCGCGCCAGGCCGCCTCGACGGCCTCGTCGTCGACGCCCGTCGCACCCGGCATCCCGGTCGCGGCGGCATCGGCGTCGGCCGTCGGACCGGGAACGGCCGGGGCCTCGATCCCGCGGGCGGCGTCGACGAGGGCGAGCACGCGCTCGAGAACCTCGTCCACGGAGAGGTCGGTGGTGTCGATCGTGACCACGCCCTCGGCGGCGGTGAGGAACTCCGAGACCGAGGAGTCGTCGCGATCGCGGCGCACGACCTGGTCGTGCATGCGCTCGCGGGTCTCGGCGGAATCCTCCAGGCCCAGCTCCTCGGCGCGGCGGCGCATGCGCGCCTCCTCGCTCGCGGACAGGAGCACGCGGACCTCGGCATCGGGCGCGACGACGGTGGTGATGTCCCGGCCCTCGGCCACGCACACGCCGCGCTGCGCGGCGGCGGACTGCAGGATCTCCCGCTGGAGGCGCTGCAGCACCGGGCGCAGCCGGGTGTTGGTGGCCACGTCGCTCACGGCGGCGCTGATCCGCTCGGTGCGGATCTCCGCGGTGATGTCCCGGCCGCGGACGCGGACGTGCGGGTCCTCCGGGTCGGTGCCGAGGTCCAGGTCGAGCTCCTCGGCCAGGGCGGCGACGGCCGCATGGTCGGCGAGGTCCACGCCGTCCTCGAGGGCGGTCCAGGTCACGGCGCGGTACATGGCGCCGGTGTCGAGCAGGCCGCCGCCGGTGGCGAGGGCCGTCCGGCGGGCGATGGTGGACTTGCCCGATCCGGCGGGACCGTCGATGGCGACCACCACGGCGCTGCCGGCGGGTGCGCTGGGCGGGGTCTCGGCGTGCGCGGGCGCGGGATCGGAGGCGTTCATCCCCCCAGGATACGGGCGATCAGCTCTCCGCGACGGTCCAGCCGCGCTCGCGGAGCGCCTGGGTGAGCAGTGACTCATGGGCGCGCTCGATCGACACGTGGGCCAGGCCCACCTTCTTGCCCAGGGTGTGCTCGAGGTGGAGGTCCTCGAGGTTCACGCCGATCTGGCCGATCTCGGTGAGCAGCCGCGCCAGGTGGCCCGGGCGATCGGGCACCAGCACCACGATGGTCGTGAAGGCGTCGCCGGCGCCGCCGTGCTTGCCGGGGATGCGCTGGACGCCGCGGTTGCCGTCGGCGATGAGGCCCGCGAGAGCCCGCCGGGACCCGACGCCCGGATCCGGGTCCCCCTCGAGGGAGGACAGCGCCTGGAGGACGGCCTCGAGCCGTTCGCGCACGTCCCGCAGGACCGGGCCGATGGCCGCGGCGTTCGCGCCGAGGATCTCGACCCACAGCCGCGGGTCGGAGGCGGCGATGCGGGTCGTGTCGCGCAGCCCCTGCCCGGCCAGGCCCAGCGCCTGCTCCGGGCCGTCGACGAGGGTGGCGGCCAGCAGGGAGGACATGATCTGGGGGACGTGGGACACCAGCGCGACGGCGGCGTCGTGGGTGGCGGCGTCCATCTCCACCGGGACGGAGCCGAGCTCGACGGCGAGGGCGCGCAGGATCGAGCGGGCCTCGGGCCGGGTGCTCCCGTGCGGGACGACCACGAAGGGCCGCCCCTGGAACAGGTCACCGCGGGAGGCGATCACCCCGGCGACCTCGCGGCCGGCCATGGGATGGGTGCCGACGTAGCGCGCCAGGGCGTCCTCGTCGAGGTCGCCCGCGCGCCGGGCGGCGACGATCCCGGCCAGCACGGTGGTCTTCACGCTCGCCACGTCCGCGACGATCGCGCGGGGCCACCGGGCCAGGGCCTCGACCGCGAGCTGGGCGGCGACGTCCGGCGGGGCGGCGACGAGCACGAGGGCCGGGTCGGGGTCCCCGGGGCGCGGGGCGCGTCCCACGCCCATCTCCACCGCGAGGGCCTGGGTGCCCGGGGACACGTCCTGGACGACGACGTCGACCCCGGCGGCGCTCAGCGCGAGCCCCAGGGAGCCGCCGATCAGCCCGGTGCCGATGATCCGCACCGGGCCGGGCACCAGCACGGTCCCGCCGGGCGCCCGGTCCTCGGGGCTCACAGCCCGACCTCGGCCATCAGGGTGCCCAGCTCGCGCCGGGTCAGCTCGCGGGTCTGCCCGGGGCGCAGGTCCCCCAGCAGCACGGGGCCGATGCGGGTGCGGGTGAGGTGGGTGAGCTCGAAGCCCTGGGAGGCGAACATGCGCCGCACGATCCGGTTGCGGCCCTCGTGCAGCGTCACCTCGACCACCGCCTCGCGCCCGTTGTGGGCCACCAGCTTGGCGCTGTCGGCGCGGGCCGGCCCGTCCTCGAGCTCGACGCCCTCCCGCAGCGTCTTCACGAGGCCGCGCGGCGGTGCGCCGGGGGCCGCGAAGCGGCACACGTAGGTCTTCTCGATGGCGAAGCTGGGATGGGTCAGGCGGTGGGTGAGCTCCCCGTCGTTGGACAGCAGCAGCAGCCCGTCGGTCTCGTAGTCGAGACGCCCGACGTGGTAGAGGCGCTGGTCGTAGCGCTCGACGAACTCGGTGAGGTCGCGCCGGCCCTCCGGGTCCCCGAGGGAGGTCATCACCTTGCGGGGCTTGTTCAGCACCACGGTCAGCGTCCCCCCGTCCAGCTGCAGCCGGCGCCCGTCCACGTGGACGGCCTGCCGCGCGGGGTCCACGCGCACGCCCTGCTCGGTGACGATCACGCCGTCCACGGCCACCCGGCCCTGGGCGATCAGCGCCTCGCAGGCGCGGCGCGAGCCGAGGCCGGCCTGGGCGAGGACCTTCTGCAGCCGCTCGCCGTCCTCGCGATGGATCTCCTCCGGCTCGGGCCGCGCATCGGCCCGGCCCTCGCTGTCGCGCAGCCGGACCGTGCGCGGCGGGGTGAAGGCGCTGCGACGGCGCCGGCGCGGAGCCCGGCCCTCGGCCATCAGGCGGCGCCGCCGCGCGCGATGAGCTCGCGGGCCAGCTGGCGGTACGCGTCGGCGCCCTTGGTGTTGGAGGCGAAGCTCGTGATCGGCTCCGCAGCCACGGAGGCGTCGGGGAACTTCACGGTGCGGTTGATGGTGGTGTGGAAGACGACGTCCGGGAAGGCCTCGACCACGCGGGCGCACACCTCCCGGGCGTGCAGGGTGCGCTGGTCGAACATGGTGATGAGGATGCCGTCGATCTCCAGGGCCGGGTTGATGCGGTCCTGCACCTTCTCGATGGTCTCCACCAGCAGCGCCACGCCGCGCAGGGCGAAGTACTCGGCCTCCAGCGGGATGATCACGCCGTGGCTCGCGGCCAGGGCGTTGATGGTCAGCAGGCCCAGCGAGGGCTGGCAGTCGATGATGATCACGTCGTAGTCGTCCATCACCGGGCGCAGCACGCGCGCCAGCGCCATCTCGCGGGCGACCTCGTTGACCAGCGTGACCTCCGCCGCGGAGAGGTCGATGTTCGCCGGGAGGACGTCGAGGTTCTCGGTGCGGGTCTCCTGGATCACCTCGCGCACGTCGTGGTCGCGCTCCATGAGCAGGTTGTAGACGGTCACGTCGAGGTCGTAGGGGTTGATGCCGGTGCCGGCGGACAGGGCTCCCTGCGGGTCCAGGTCCACCAGGAGCACGCGGCGGCCGATCTCCGCCAGCGCCGCCCCGAGGCTGATCACGCTGGTGGTCTTCCCGACCCCGCCCTTCTGGTTGACCATCGAGATGACCCGTGCGGGACCGTGCCCGTCGAGCGCCGGCGGCTCGGGGAACTCCGGGAGCGGGCGTCCGGTGGGCCCGAGGCCGAGTTCCAGCGTCTGCGCTGCTGTGTCGCTCACGTATGTGTCCTGTCGTCTGCGTCGCGGTCGGGGGCGCCGGTGCCGAGCGCTGCGGGGCGCTGCGGCGGCCACGGCGGGATCCGGCCCGATCCCCAGCCCCGGCAGCGTCTGCTGGACGGGCGTGTCCTCGGGGGCGGGGCCCGGCGGGTCCGGTCTCCTGGCCGACAAGTCTATGCCCACTCGCTGGCCCGGGGATGGGCGGCGGCATGCGCCTCGCGCAGCGAGTCGACCGTGACCTTGGTGTACAGCTGGGTGGTGGTGACGCTCGCGTGCCCCAGCAGCTCCTGGACGGAGCGCACATCGGCCCCGCCGTGCAGCAGATGGGTGGCGTAGGAGTGGCGCAGCGTGTGCGGGCTCACGCGATCCGCGAGCCGCGCCTCCTCGGCGGCGGCCCGGATGATCTGCCACGCCGCCTGGCGGGTGAGGCGCCCGCCGCGGCTGCCGAGGAACAGCGCCGGGGTGCCGCGGCCGCGCGCCGCCAGGGCCGGACGGCCTCGGGTGAGATAGGCGTCCACCGCCTCCACGGCGCAGCGCCCCACGGGGACGGCGCGGTGCTTGTCGCCCTTGCCGCGCAGGACGACGGCACGCCCCTCGCGATCGAGGTCGTCGAGGTCGATCCCCACCGCCTCGGAGATGCGCGCCCCGAGCCCGTAGAGGACCTCCACCAGCGCCCGGTCGCGCAGGGCGCGCTCGGCGGACAGCACTCCCCCGCGCTCCCGGCCCGCCGCCTCGATCAGGGCGAGCACCTCGTCGATGTCCAGGGGATGCGGGAGCCTGCGCGGCCGCCCGGGGGCCGCGACCAGACGCGTCGGGTCCCCGGCGGAGAGGTCCTTCTCCTCGGCGAGGAAGGAGTGCAGGCCCCGCACCGCGGCGAGGGCCCGGGCGGCGCTCGAGGCGGCGAGCGGGGCCCGGCCGTCCGCGCCGGCGCGGATCGTGCGGAGGTAGGCGCTCACGCCCTCCGGATCGACCTCCTCGAGCACGAGACCCGCCGCCTCGAGATGCGCGAGGTAGCGGGTCAGGTCGCGGCGGTAGGCCGCCACGGAGTTCGCGGACAGCCCGCGCTCGATGCGCAGGTGCGCGAGGTACTGCTCGAGGGTCCGCCCGTGGGCGCGGGACAGGTCCGCGGCGGCGTCCACGTGTCCCCTCCGGCCTCAGAGGCGGACGAACGGGTCGACGGCCAGGGCGACGAACAGGAGGGTGAGGTAGGTGATCGAGCCGTGGAAGACGACCATCGGCCCGAGCTGCTTGCCGGTGAGCCCGCGGTGCGTGCGCACCGCGTAGCGGATCACGAGGAACCCGAACCAGCCGCCGGTGACGACGGCGGCGACGCCGTAGACCCAGCCGGTGTGGCCCAGCGGGATGATCGCGAGCGAGCAGGCGATCATCAGCGCGGTGTGCAGGATCATCTGGTGGGCGACGCTGCGGCGGGAGGCGACCACCGGGAGCATCGGCACGCCGGCGGTCTCGTAGTCCTTGGTGAACTTCTCCGCGAGCGGCCAGTAGTGCGGCGGGGTCCAGAAGAAGATGATCCCGAACAGCAGCACGGCGGTCCAGGACACGCCGCCGGTCACCGCGGACCAGCCGATCAGCACGGGCATGCAGCCGGCCACCCCGCCCCAGACGATGTTCTGGGACGTGCGGCGCTTGAGGATCATCGTGTAGAAGACGACGTAGAGCAGGATCGCCGCGACGGCGAGCACCGCCGAGACCACGTTGACCAGCACCCCGAGCCACACGGCGGAGAGCACCGACAGCGCCGAGCCGAAGATCACCGCGGCGCGCGGGGACACCTCGCCGGTGACGATCGGCCGGTTGCGGGTGCGCTTCATCCGGGCGTCGATGTCGCGGTCCAGGTACATGTTCAGCGCGTTGGCGCCGCCGGCGGCGAGATAGCCGCCGATCATCGTCGCGGCGATCAGGCCGAGGGACGGGAAGCCGCCCGCCGCCAGGAACATGGTGGGGATGGTCGTGATCAGCAGCAGCTCGATGATGCGCGGCTTGGTCAGGGCCACATAGGCCCGCAGCACGGATCCGGCGGAGCGCTTCTCGGCGACCGGCGCCGGGGCCTGGTCCGAGGCCTGGCGTCGGGTGTCCTGGGTGGCGTCCACCGCTCACCGTCCTTCCACGAGGGGCCCCCCGGCGCGGGACGGGCGCCGGACGGACGTACGGACGCCAGAGTACCGGAGGAGGGTCCCGATCCCGACGCGCCCCGCCCTCGCGCCCGCGTGACATGGGACGCGGCGCGTGAGACCGCTCACCAGGTGCGGTGATCCATCCGTGACCCGGCGTTCCATCTGATGACGCACGCTCGGCGGGGCCTCGCCCCCGCTACTAGAGTGTCAGTGTCGGCGCGCATGTCCGCGCGCCTGGGAACGCCTGCCGGACGCCTCAGTGGGTGCCGGCCGGTCCATCGATATGAGGGAGTACACGTGACCGACACCTTCAAGGCCCCCGAGGGCTGGAACGAGACCGACAAGCGCGCCGTGGACACCGTGCGCGTCCTCGCGGCGGACGCCGTGCAGAAGGTCGGCAACGGTCATCCCGGAACCGCCGTGAGCCTCGCGCCCGCCGCCTACCTGCTCTACCAGGACATCATGCGGCACGATCCGAAGGATCCGGCCTGGCTGGGCCGTGACCGCTTCATCCTCTCGGCGGGCCACTCCAGCCTGACCCAGTACATCCAGCTCTACCTGGGTGGCTTCGGCCTCGAGCTCGAGGACATCGAGGCGCTGCGCACCTGGGGCTCCAAGACCCCGGGCCACCCCGAGAACTTCCACACCACGGGCGTGGAGATCACCACCGGCCCCCTCGGCCAGGGCATCTCCTCCGCCGTCGGCTTCGCCATGGCCCAGCGCCGCGAGCGCGGCCTGCTCGACCCCGAGGCCGCCCCGGGCACCAGCCCCTTCGACCACTTCACCTACGTGATCGCCTCCGACGGCGACCTGCAGGAGGGCGTGAGCAGCGAGGCCAGCTCCCTGGCCGGCACCCAGCAGCTCGGCGGCCTCATCGTCATCTGGGACGACAACGAGATCTCCATCGAGGGCGACACCTCGATCGCCTTCAGCGAGGACACCGCCGCGCGCTACGAGGCGTACGGCTGGGACGTGCGCACCGTGGACTGGACCAACGGGGGCACCGAGTACGTCGAGGACGTCGCCGCGCTCAAGCAGGCCATCCTCGAGGGCCAGAAGGTCACCGACAAGCCGACCTTCATCCGCCTGCGCACCGTCATCGGCTGGCCCACCCCGGGCAAGTCGGGCAGCCACAGCGCCCACGGCAGCGCCCTGGGCGACGACGCCGTGGCCGGCCTCAAGGAGGTCCTGGGCTTCGACCCGGAGAAGACCTTCGAGGTCCCCGAGGACGTCATCGCGCACACCCGCGCCCTCGCCGACCGGGCCGCCGAGGCCAAGGCCGCCTGGGAGAAGGACTACCAGGCCTGGCGCGAGGCCCACACCGAGGCCGCCGCCCTCCTGGACCGCCTCCAGGCGCGCGAGCTGCCCGAGGGCTTCGCCGAGGCGATCCCGACCTTCGACGCCGACGCCAAGGGCGTGGCCACCCGCGCCGCCTCCGGCACCGTCCTGAACGCCCTCGCCCCGGTGCTGCCGGAGCTGTGGGGCGGCAGCGCCGACCTCGCCGGCTCGAACAACACGACGATGAAGGGCGAGCCCTCCTTCATCCCGGCCGAGCACTCCTCCGAGGAGTTCTCCGGCGACGTGTACGGCCGCACCCTGCACTTCGGCATCCGCGAGCACGGCATGGGCGCGATCCTGTCCGGCATCTCGCTGCACGGCCTGACCCGTCCCTACGGCGGCACCTTCTTCCAGTTCGCGGACTACATGCGCGGCGCCGTGCGCCTGGCCGCCCTGATGAACGTGCCGGCCACCTACGTCTGGACCCACGACTCCGTGGGCCTGGGCGAGGACGGCCCCACCCACCAGCCGGTCGAGCACCTCGCCGCGTATCGCGCGATCCCGAACCTCTCGATCGTGCGCCCGGCCGACGCCAACGAGACCGCCCAGGCCTGGAAGGCCCTGCTCGAGCGCGACCGCGGCCCCGTGGGCCTGATCCTCAGCCGCCAGGCGCTGCCGACGCTGGACCGCTCCGAGTACGCCGGTGCGGAGGGCGTGGCCCGCGGCGGCTACATCCTCAAGGACGCCTCGGCCGAGCCGAAGGTCATCCTGATCGCGACCGGCTCCGAGGTCCAGTACGCCGTCGAGGCCCAGAAGGAGCTCGAGGCCAAGGGCGTTCCCACGCGCCTCGTCTCCATGCCCTCGGTCGAGTGGTTCGACGAGCAGGACGAGGAGTACAAGGAGTCCGTGCTGCCCGCCGCGGTGACCGCCCGCGTCACCGTCGAGGCCGGGATCGCCATGCCCTGGTACCGCTTCCTCGGCGCCCACGGCCGCGCGGTGTCCCTCGAGCACTACGGCGCCTCGGCCGATGCCAAGACGCTGTTCCGCGAGTTCGGCTTCACCCCGGAGGCCGTCGTCGCGGCGGCCGAGGAGTCCCTCGCCGCCGCCGAGAAGGCCCTGGCACCCACCGGCGCCTGACCGTCCGCGGGGCGGGACCCCATGGTCCCGCCCCGCGCCGCTCCCCGCCGCACCACCGCTGTACCGCAGTTCGACGTAGGGCACCCCGTGCCCGGAAAGAACGCATCATGACTCAGAACCCCCGCACCCAGGCCCTCTCCGACGCCGGGGTCTCCATCTGGCTGGACGACCTCTCCCGCGAGCGCATCTCCTCGGGCAACCTCCAGGAGCTCATCGACACCGTCAACGTGGTCGGCGTGACCACGAACCCCTCGATCTTCCAGGCCGCGATCTCCGGCCGCTCCGACTACGACGCCGACATCGCCCGCCTCGCGGGCGAGGGCGCCGACGTCGAGGGCGTCGTCGAGGTCCTCACCACGGACGACGTGCGCACCGCCGCCGATCTCTTCTCCGACGTCTACGCCTCCAGCAAGGGCTTCGACGGCCGGGTCTCCATCGAGGTCGACCCCCGCCTCGCGCACGAGACGGAGAAGACCGTCGAGCAGGCCAAGCGCCTGCACGAGATCGTCGGCCGCGAGAACGTCATGATCAAGATCCCGGCGACCCTCGAGGGCCTCCCGGCGATCACCGCGGTGATCGCCGAGGGCATCAGCGTCAACGTCACCCTGATCTTCTCCGTGGCCCGCTACCAGCAGGTCATCGAGGCGTACCTCGCCGGGCTCGAGCTCGCCGCGCAGGCCGGGAAGGACCTGTCCACCATCCACTCGGTGGCCTCGTTCTTCGTCTCCCGCGTGGACTCCGAGATCGACAAGCGCCTGGACGCGATCGGCGGCGACGCCGCGGCGCTCAAGGGCAAGGCCGGCGTCGCCAACGCGGTCGCCGCCTTCGGCGAGTACCTGGCCGCCTTCGGGGGCGAGCGCTTCGCCGCCCTGAAGGGGCAGGGCGCCAACCCGCAGCGCGCCCTGTGGGCCTCCACCGGCGTGAAGAACCCGGAGTACTCCGACACGCTCTACGTCGACAACCTCGTCGCGGATCCGAGCGTGAACACCATGCCGGAGAAGACCCTGCAGGCCGTCGCGGACCACTCCGCCCCGGCCGCGGCCCTGACCGCCGAGTCGGCGGAGCAGGCCGAGCAGGTCCTCGCCGAGATCGCCGCCGCCGGCGTCGACCTCGCCGACGTGTTCGCCGTGCTCGAGACCGAGGGCGTGTCCAAGTTCGAGGTCGCCTGGAACGAGCTCCTCGAGACCGTGCAGACCTCCGTCGACGCCGCCCGGGCCTGAGCCGGACCACAGAACGACGCAGCGCGGGGCCGGTCATCGGGCCGGCCCCGCGTCCTGCCGAAAGGAACACCGTGAACGACACCGAGACGCAGGGCAACCCCTTGCGGGACCCGCGTGATCGCCGTCTGCCTCTCATCGCGGGCCCCTGCTCGATGGTGATGTTCGGCGTGACCGGCGACCTGGCCCGCAAGAAGCTCCTGCCGGCCATCTACGACCTCACCAACCGCGGCCTGCTGCCGCCCAGCTTCGGACTGGTCGGCTTCGGCCGCCGCGACTGGAGCGACGAGGACTTCGCGCAGTACGTGCACGACAGCGTCGAGGCGCATGCCCGCACGCCCTTCAGCGAGGCCGTCTTCGAGCAGCTGCGCGGCGGGCTCCGCTTCGTGACGGGCGAGTTCGACGACGCCGCCGCCTTCGAGGAGCTGACCCGCGTGGTCGGCGAGCTGGACCGCACCCGCGGCACCGGCGGCAACCACGCCTTCTACCTCTCCATCCCGCCGGGCGCGTTCCCGCAGGTGTGCGAGCAGCTGGCCAACTCCGGCCTGAACACCAGCCGGGACGGATCCTGGCGCCGCGTGGTCATCGAGAAGCCCTTCGGCCACGACCTCGAGTCGGCCCGCGAGCTGAACGACGTCGTCGAGAAGGTCTTCCGTCCCGAGGACGTCTTCCGCATCGACCACTACCTGGGCAAGGAGACCGTCCAGAACATCCTGGCGCTGCGCTTCGCCAACCAGATGTTCGAGCCGATCTGGAACGCGAACTACGTCGACCATGTGCAGATCACCATGGCCGAGGACATCGGCATCGGCTCCCGCGCCGGGTTCTACGACGGGATCGGCACCGCCCGGGACGTCGTCCAGAACCACCTGCTGCAGCTGCTGGCGCTGACCGCCATGGAGGAGCCCGTCTCCTTCGAGGCCAGCGACCTGCGCGCCGAGAAGGAGAAGGTCCTCGCGGCCGTCACCCTCCCCGAGGAGCTCGGGGCCCACACCGCCCGCGGACAGTACGTCGGCGGGCTGCAGGGCGGCGAGCACGTGCGCGGCTACCTCGAGGAGGACGGGATCCCGGCCGACTCGCAGACCGAGACCTTCGCCGCGATCCGCCTGGACATCGCCACCCGCCGCTGGGCGGGCGTGCCGTTCTACCTGCGTGCCGGGAAGCGCCTGGGACGCCGCGTCACCGAGATCGCCGTGATCCTCAAGCGCGCGCCGTTCCTGCCCTTCCGGTCGACCGATGCGGCGGATCTGGGCCAGAACGCGATCGTCATCCGCGTCCAGCCGGACGAGGGCGTCACCATGCGCTTCGGCTCCAAGGTCCCGGGCACCCAGATGGAGGTGCGGGACGTGACGATGGACTTCGCCTACGGCTCGTCCTTCACCGAGGAGTCCCCGGAGGCCTACGAGCGCCTGATCCTCGACATGCTGCTGGGCGACCCGCCGCTGTTCCCGCGCCAGCGGGAGGTCGAGCTGTCCTGGAAGATCCTGGACCCGATCACCGCGTTCTGGGCCGAGCAGCTGCCCCCCACCCCGTACCGCTCCGGGACCTGGGGCCCGGACACCGCACACGAGATGCTCGCCCGCGACGGGCGCGCCTGGAGGCGACCGTGATCACCACCC
This sequence comes from Brachybacterium phenoliresistens, assembly GCF_000576425.1. GTDB lineage: Bacteria > Actinomycetota > Actinomycetes > Actinomycetales > Dermabacteraceae > Brachybacterium > Brachybacterium phenoliresistens. The sequence goes on from NZ_KK069988.1 coordinate 473,647, forward strand.
TGACCGATACCACCGCGTCGGCGATCGACAAGAAGATGACGCAGATGCGGGAGACGTTCGGGGCCAACACCATCGGCCGCGTGCTGACCCTGCTGATCGTCGCCACCGGCGAGGACATCGACGCGCCCCTGGAGGCCGCCGTGCGCGCCAGCCACGAGCACCCCAGCCGGGTCATCGTGGTCGACGCCGATCGCGACGCCGAGGTCTCAGGCCTCGACGCGGAGATCCGTGTGGGGCGCGACGCCGGCGCCGGGGAGATCATCATCCTGCGCGCCCGCGGCGAGGTGATGGCGAACCTCGACACGCTGATCATGCCGCTGCTGCTGCCGGATGCGCCGATCGTCACCTGGTGGCCCGAGAACGCTCCCTCCTCCCCCGTCCACGACGTGCTCGGCTCCATGTCCCAGCGCCGCATCACCGACGCGCTCGCCTGCGGCGAGCCGACGGCGACGCTCAAGCGGCTGCGCCGCGGGTACTCCAGCGGGGACTCGGACCTGGCCTGGGCCCGGCTGACCAACTGGCGCGGCCTGGTGGCCACCGCCTACGAGGTGCCGCCGGCCACCACGCCGGACCGCGTGGTCGTCACCGGCCGGGCGGAGGACCCGTCCGTGGTGCTGCTGGCCTCCTGGCTCGAGCTGTCCCTGGGCACGGAGGTCCGGGTCGAGGCCCCGAGCACGGACGCCCCCGGCGTGCAGGGCATCGTCCTGCACCGCGCCGAGGGCACCGTGAGCCTGCGCCGCGAGAACGACGACTCGATCGTCCTGACCCTCCCGGGCGACCAGGCGGGCCAGCACGTGGCGATGCCGGAGCGCTCGCTGTACGAGCTCCTCGCCGAGGAGCTGCGGCGCCTGGACCCCGACGAGGTCTACGGCGACGTCCTCTCCCACGCGTACTCGGTGGTGCGCAACCTGTCCACGTATGCCAAGGACAAGCCCGCCCCGACCGATGCGATCTCAGCCGACGCCGATGCCGTCGCGGCCGATGCGGCGGCGCACGTCGCCGCCCGGCTGCGCGAGGCGATCGACGCCCGGGGCGTGGCGCACCTGGTCCTCACCGGCGGCACCGTCGGCGTGAAGACCGCGCTGGCCCTGCCCGACGCCCTCGCGGCGGCGGGCGTGGACACCGGCGCCCTGCACCTGTGGTGGGGCGACGAGCGCTTCGTCGAGGCGGGCCACCCGGACCGCAACGACGCCGCCGTGCAGCCCGCCATCGAGGCCCTGGGCCTGCCCGCCCACCGCGTGCACCGCATGCCCGCCACCTCGGACGGGATGTCTCTGGACGAGTCCGCTGCCTGGTACGGCCAGCAGCTGGACCTCGCCGGCGGCGACGCCCCGTTCCGCACCCGCGGGCAGGCGTTCTTCGACGTGATCCTGCTGGGCATGGGCCCCGACGGGCACATCGCCTCCCTGTTCCCGGAGCACCCGGCGCAGCAGGACGTGAGCGCGAACGTGATCCCCGTGCGCGAGTCCCCGAAGCCCCCGGCCGAGCGGATCTCGCTGACCTGGCCGGTCGTGAACTCCGCCCGCCACGTGGCCCTGCTGGTCGCCGGCGCGGAGAAGGCCGCCGCCGTCGCCCGCGGCCACGGCGAGATCGACCCGACCGGCACACCGGCCTCGGCCGTGCGCGGGCTGGAGTCGACCACCTGGTTCCTCGACGAGGCCGCCGCCGCGGAGCTCCCGCCGACGACCTGATCGGCCCGCACCGCCTCCCGCGGTGCGCGTCGCCCCTGGCAGGGCCCGTCCCCGCGCTCGAGCGCGGGGACGGGCCCTGCGGCCGTTCCTGCCGCCGGAGGCCCGTGCCGGGGCGCCCTGTGCCACACTGTCTGCCCCGGGGAGCATCGAGAGGGGGCAGCCATGGGGCCACCGGTCCGTGCCCGTGCGTCGGTCCTGCTGACGGTCGGGGCCTCCGCCCTCGCCGTGCTGTGCCTCGTGGTCGCGATCGTGCTCTCATCCTCGGGGGCGCCGCAGAACGGGGCCGGCCCGTCGAGCAGCCCCTCCCCGCCGCCTCCCCCGTCCGCGCCGCCTCCCTCGTCCGGACCGCCGCCCTCCTCCCCCGCCGCCCCGCCGGACCGCGGCGTGAACCGCACCGACGAGGAGGGCCAGCGGGTCTGGGACGGGGCCCCCGATCCGGCGATGGAGGCCGCCGCGACCCTGCCGGTGCAGGAGCTGCTGTGGACCCGCACGGACGTCTTCGCCGGCGCCGCGCTCACCTCGGACGGCACGATGCTCGAGATCTTCGTGACGGACGACGGCGCGGAGGTCGTCGACCAGGCGCGCGATCTCCTCGGCGCCGAGTTCGACGCCTACGTCCGCGTGGCGCCCGTCGAGCACTCCTGGGACGAGCTCACGGCCGCGCAGGACGCCGTGTTCGCCGGGGACGGCGCCGAGGGCCTCGGCATCATCAGCGCCGGGATCGACATCGTGGGGAACCACCTCGACGTCGGCATCGACGTGGAGATGGACGGCGAACGGATCGCCGCGGCGCATCCCGAGGGGATCACGGCGAGCACGCCCAGGACGACCCCGCTCGAGCGCCACCTGGTGCCGATCGCCGCCGAGCACGACGTGCTCATCGACCTCCGTGCGGAGGAGATGGCCGTCGCCGCGTGAGCGCGTCTCCCCCGGCCCAGGAACGACGGAACGGGCCGCCCCGGAGGGGACGGCCCGTTCGGTGCGCGCCGCAGCGCGCTCGGATCACAGGATGCGTTCGATGATGCCCAGGCCCACGGCACCGGCGGCCCACAGCACGGCCAGGGTCACGGTGAGGCGGTTCAGGTTCCGCTCCGCGACGCCGGAGGCGCTCGCGGTCGAGGAGACGCCGCCGCCGAACATGTCCGACAGGCCGCCGCCCCGGCCCTTGTGCAGCAGGATGAGCATGATCACCAGGATCCCGGTGACCGCGATGAACACCTGCAGGATGATCCGCAGCAGGGACAGGTCCACGAAGACCCCTTCCGGTCGAAGCACGTACGCGTCCAGGATACGGCACGGGCCGCGCCCCCTGGGGGACGCGGCCCGTGGGCCGGCGCACAGGGATCAGGCGCTCTGGTACCCGGCGATCTTCGCGAACTCGTCGGCCTTGAGCGAGGCGCCGCCCACGAGAGCCCCGTCGACGTCCTCCTTGCCCATGATCTCGGCGACGTTGGAGGACTTCACGCTGCCGCCGTACAGCACGCGGACGGCGTCGGCGACCTCCGGGGAGAACAGGCCGCGCAGCGCCTCGCGGATCGCCGCGCAGACCTCCTGGGCGTCCTCCGGGGTGGCGACCTCGCCGGTGCCGATGGCCCACACCGGCTCGTAGGCGATGACGATCTTCGCGGCGTCCTCGGCGGAGAGGCCCTCGACGCCGCCCTCGAGCTGGGCGAGGGTGTACTCGACGTGCTTGCCGGCCTTGCGCTCCTCGAGCGGCTCCCCGACGCAGAGGATCGGCACCAGGCCGGCGGCGAAGGCGGCCTTGACCTTGGCGTTGGTGATCTGCTCGGTCTCGGCGTGGTACTGGCGCCGCTCCGAGTGGCCCACCAGGGCGTAGGTCGCGCCGAGGGCGGCGAGCATCTGCCCGGAGGTCTCGCCGGTGTAGGCGCCGGACTCGTGCTCGGAGATGTCCTGGCCGCCGTAGGCGATCGGGAGCTTCCCGGCCTCGACGGCGGTCTGCACGGTGCGGATGTCCACGAACGGCGGGATCACCGCGACCTCGACGGCGTCGGTGTCGACGTCCTTCAGGGCGTCGCCCAGGTCCTCGACCAGGGCCAGGCCCTGCTTCCAGTCCAGGTTCATCTTCCAGTTGCCCGCCATCAGCGGGGTGCGGCTGCTCACTTGTCGTCCTCCTCGAGAATGGTGATGCCCGGCAGGGCCTTGCCCTCGATCAGCTCGAGGCTCGCACCGCCGCCGGTGGAGATGTGCGAGAACTTCGACTCCTCGAAGCCCAGGGTGCGGACGGCGGCGGCCGAGTCGCCGCCTCCGACCACGGTGTATCCGGGCGCCTCGGCGAGGGCCTCGGCGACGGCGCGGGTGCCGCCGGCGAAGGCCTCGAATTCGAACACGCCCATCGGCCCGTTCCAGAAGACGGTCGCCGCATCGGCGATCTTCTCGGCGAAGAGCTTCGCGGACTCCGGTCCGATGTCCAGGCCCATCTGGTCCACCGGCATGGCGTCGGCCGCGACGGTGGTCGCCGGGGAGTCGGCCGCGAAGGCGGGCGCCACCACGGCGTCCACCGGCAGCACGAGCTCGACGCCCGCGGACTCGGCCTGCGCGATGTAGCCGCGCACCGTCTCGAGCTGATCGCCGTCCAGGAGCGAGGTGCCGATCTCCCAGCCCTTGGCCTTGAGGAAGGTGAAGGCCATGCCGCCGCCGATGAGGATGCGGTCGGCCTTGGTCAGCAGGGTGTCGATGACGCCGAGCTTGTCGGAGACCTTCGAGCCGCCCAGGATCACCACGAAGGGGCGCTCCGGGGTGTCGGTGACCTTGCGCAGGGCCTCGACCTCGCGGCCGACCAGCTCGCCGGCCGCCGCGGGCAGGAGCTGCGCGAGCTCGTACACGGAGGCCTGCTTGCGGTGGACGACGCCGAAGCCGTCGGAGACGAAGGCGTCGCCCAGCTCGGCGAGCTCGCGCGCGAAGGCGGTGCGCTCAGACTCGTCCTTGGCGGTCTCGCCGGCGTTGAAGCGGAGGTTCTCCAGCACGGCGACGCGGCCGTCCTCCAGCGCGGAGACGACCTCGCGGGCGCTCTCGCCCACGGTGTCGTTCGCGAAGGCGACCTCCTGGCCCAGCAGCTCGCCGAGGCGGGCCACGACGGGGCGCAGGGAGTAGCGGTCCTCGGGGGCGCCCTTGGGGCGGCCGAGGTGGGAGACGACGACCACGCGGGCGCCGGCGTCGACCAGGCGGGTCAGGGTGGGCAGGGCGGCGCGGATGCGGCCGTCGTCGGTGATGGTCTCGCCGTCGAGGGGGACGTTGAGGTCCGCGCGCACGATCACGCGCTTCCCGCGCAGATCGCCGAGCGATTCGAGGGTCTTCAGCACAGAGCTTCCTTCCGGTCGGAGGGGGACGAGCGGAGCCCGCCGGTCGCCGACCCTGCAGGGTGGCGTCCGGCGGGCTCCGTGGCTGTCCGTGTCGTCAGCGCGACGACGGGCGGATCAGAGGGACTTGCCGACGAGCTGCGAGAGCTCGACGAGGCGGTTGGAGAAGCCCCACTCGTTGTCGTACCAGGCGAAGACCTTGACGAGGTTGCCGTTGACCTTGGTCAGCTGCGCGTCGAAGATCGAGGAGTGCGGGTCGCCCTCGATGTCCTTGGAGACGATCGGGTCCTCGGTGTAGCGCAGGATGCCCTTGAGCGGGCCCTCGGCGGCCTCCTTGACGGCGGCGTTGATCTCCTCGGCGGTGACCTCGCGGGTCGCCTCGAAGGTCAGGTCGGTGATCGAGCCGGTGGGGACCGGCACGCGCAGCGAGTAGCCGTCCAGCTTGCCCTTGAGCTCGGGCAGCACCAGGGCGACGGCCTTGGCGGCGCCGGTGGTGGTGGGGACGATGTTCAGGGCGGCGGCGCGGGCACGGCGCGGGTCCTTGTGGGGGCCGTCCTGCAGCACCTGGTCCGAGGTGTAGGCGTGGATCGTGGTCATCAGGCCCTTGACGATCCCGAACTTCTCGTTCAGCACCTTGGCCAGCGGCGCGAGGCTGTTGGTGGTGCAGGAGGCGTTGGAGACGATGTGGTGCGTCGCCGGGTCGTAGTCGCCCTCGTTGACGCCGATCACGAAGGTCGCGTCCTCGTTGGTGGCGGGAGCGGAGATGATGACCTTCTTGGCCCCCGCGTCGAGGTGGGCCTTGGCCTTCTCGGCGTTGGTGAAGATGCCGGTGGACTCGATGACGACGTCCGCGCCGATCTCGCCCCAGGGGAGGTTGGCCGGGTCGCGCTCGGCGAAGGCCTTGAAGGTGTTCTCCCCGACGGTGATGGACTCGTCGTCGAACGAGACGTCGTAGGGCAGGACGCCGCCGATGGAGTCGTACTTGATGAGGTTGGCGAGCGTCGCGTTGTCGGTCAGGTCGTTCACGCCGACGATCTCGATGTCTGCCTTCTGCTCGAGCGCGGCGCGCAGGAAGTTGCGCCCGATGCGACCGAATCCGTTAATACCGACCTTGAGGGCCACGGTTCCTCCTTGGATCGCGGCACCTCGGAGATGCCGCGGCGATGGGTGTCGCGCACACCGTCGTACGCTCGGACGACCGGGCGATGTGTGCCCGGCCACCCGATAGCGTACCAATGCTTCAGGGACCCGCCGCCCAGCGTGCGCACACCGTGAGACGGGACGTCCCGCGCCCGGCATCGATGCAGGTCAGGAGGCGTCCTCGTCGCGGACTCCCGCGTCCGTGCCCGGGATCCCGAGCTCTTCGGCGCGCTTGTCCGCGAGCGCCAGCAGGCGCCGGATGCGCCCGGCGACGGCATCCTTGGTCATCGGCGGATCGGAGTGGCGGCCCAGCTCCTCCAGGCTCGCCTGGCGGTGCTCGAGGCGCAGCCGGCCGGCCTGCAGGAGGTGGTCGGGGACCTCGTCCCCGAGGATCTCCAGGGCCCGCTCCACGCGCTGGCCCGCGGCCACGGCGGCGCGCGCGCTGCGGCGGAGGTTGGCGTCGTCGAAGTTCGCCAGGCGGTGCGCGGTCGCCCGCACCTCCCGCCGGGTGCGGCGGTCCTCCCAGGTGAGGACGGTCTGGTGCGCGCCCATCAGCGTCAGCAGCGCGGAGATCTGGTCGCCGTCGCGCAGCACCACCCGGTCGATGCCGCGCATCTCGCGCGCCTTGGAGGTCACGCCGAGGCGGCGCGCGGCCCCGACCATCGCCAGCGCCACCTCCGGTCCCGGGCAGCTGAGCTCGAGGGCCGAGCTGCGGCCGGGCTCGGTCAGCGAGCCCCGGGCGAGGAACGCGCCGCGCCAGGCGGCCTGGGCGTCGGGCAGGGCGCCGCCGACCACGGCCGGCGGCATGCCGCGCACCGGGCGGCCGCGGGCATCGAGCAGGCCCGTCTGCCGGGCCAGGACCGCGCCGTCGCCGTGGACCCGCAGCACGTAGCGGGTGGAGCGGCGGATCCCGGAGGCGGCGAGCACCGCGATCTCGCTGGAGTGCCCGTACATGTCCGCGATCGCGGCGCGCAGGCGCCGGGCGCTGGCGGCATGGTCGAGCTCGGCCTCGACCGCGATCTTCCCGGCGACCAGGTGCAGTCCTCCGGCGAAGCGGAGCATCGCGGCGGCCTCGGCCTTGCGTGCCGAGGGCCGGGTCACCTCGAGGCGGGCGAGCTCCTCCTTGACGTCACCGGTGAGCGCCATCGCGGGGATCCTCCATCTGCAGGGGCGGGGTGGGGGCCTGGTCGTCCACGTCGCCGTAGGCGCCGTCGAACAGGTCACGGTACGCCGCGGCCAGGCGGATCGGGTCATGCACGGCGACCCCGGTGCGCACGCTCACCTGCCGCAGCAGGGTGCGGATGCCATGGCGGTCGGCCAGATCGGCGAGCTCCGAGGCGTCCTCGAGGGCGGTCGGATCGGCCACCAGCGCATCGAAGCGGATGCCGGGCTCGCGCTCGAAGAGCTCCTCGAGCAGGTCCCGGCTGGAGCGGCCCTCGGTCTCCTGCGTCCCGGCGCTGAGGTTCATCGTCACGCAGCGCCGGGCGCTGGTGGTGCGGATCGCCTCGGCGATCTCGGGGATCATCAGGTGCGGCAGCACGGAGGTGTACCAGGAGCCGGGGCCGATGATCACCCAGTCGGCCCGATGGATCGCCTCGATGACCTGCTCGGGGACCCGCGGGGTGGCCGGCAGCAGGCGCACCTCCTGGACGCGGCCGTCGGCCTTGGCGACCTGGGCCTGCCCGCGCACCAGGCGCATCGTCCCGGAGGCGTCGAGCACATCGGCCTCGATGTCCAGCGGCTCCAGGGCCATCGGCAGCACGCGCCCGCGGGCGCCCAGCAGCTCGCCCATCTGGTCGAGCGCGGCGATGGGGTCCTCGAGGATCTGCCACAGGGCGACGATCAGGAGGTTCCCAAGGGCGTGCCCGTCCAGCTCGCCCGTGGTCGAGAAGCGGTGCTGGATCACGTCGCGCCAGATCGAGCCCCAGTCGGAGTCCTCGCACAGCGCGGCGAGGGCCATCCGCAGGTCCCCCGGCGGCAGCACCGGCAGCTCCGTCCGGATCCGGCCGGAGGAGCCGCCGTTGTCGGCGACGGTCACCACGGCGGTGATGTCCTCGACCAGCAGGCGCAGGCTGCGCAGGTTCGCCGCGAGGCCGTGCCCGCCGCCGAGCGCCACCACCCGCATGCCGGTGGAGGGGTTGCCGATCCGCGCGCGCCCGCGTCGCCGGGGCGTCCCCGGCCGCGCCGCGGGGCTCATTCGCGCCCCAGGTCGCGGTGACGGACCCGGACGGCATGACCGCTCTGGCGCAGGCCGTCGGCGATGTGCTCGGCCATCGCCACGGAGCGGTGCTTGCCGCCGGTGCAGCCGATCGCCAGGGTCGTGAAGTGCTTGTTCTCGCCGGTGTACCCGCGCAGGACCGGCGCGATCATGTCGAGATAGCGCTCGGCGAACTCGCGGGCGTTGGCGTTCTCCAGCACGAACTCGGCGACCTCCGGGTCCGTGCCCCGCTTCGCGCGCAGCCCCTCGACCCAGTATGGGTTGGGGATGAAGCGCACGTCGCTGACATGGTCGGCCTCGATGGGGATGCCGTACTTGAACCCGAAGGAGACCACGTTGACCGTCAGCGACTGCTCCTCGAAGGAGCCGAAGCTGGTGCGCATCTTCATCGTCAGCTGGTGGACGTTCATGCCGCTGGTGTCGATGACGACGTCGGCCAGGCGGCGGTAGGGGGCGAGCATCTCCCGCTCGCGGCGGATCCCCTCGAGCACGCCCTCGTCGCCCTGCAGCGGGTGGGGGCGGCGCACCGAGTCGAAGCGCCGCACCAGCACGTCCTCCTTGGCGGTGAGGAACACCAGGCGCGGGCGCAGCTCGGCGCGGCGGAGGGTCTGGACCACCTCGGACAGCTCGGAGAAGAAGGGGCCGGAGCGCGGATCCACGACCACGGCGAAGCGGGTGTCCCGCCCCTCGGCCTGGGCCTGCAGCTCGTACAGCGTCCCGATCAGCTGGGGGGCGATGTTGTAGACGACGTACCAGCCCAGGTCCTCGAGGGCATGGGCGGCGGTCTCGCGGCCCGAGCCCGCGAGCCCCGTGATGATGACGATCTCCCCCGGACCTCCGGCAGGCTGCGCCTGCTGACCGGATGAACTGGTCACGTGCTCTCCTTCCGCGGGCCCGCTCACGGCTCGAGGATCTCCCCGGTGGACATGTCCACCGCCGGTCCGGGCTCCTCGGATCGTAGCGCGGCGAGGATCTGCGCGGCCAATGCCGGCCCGATCCCGTCGACCTCCCGCAGCTGCTCGGGCTCGGCCTCGCGGATCGCCCGGACCGTCACGAAGCGGTCCAGCAGCGCGCGCCGCCGGGCCGGGCCCAGCCCCGGGATGCCGTCCAGGGCGCTCTGGTTCTGGGCGCGGCCCCGCTTGGAGCGGTGGTAGCTGATGGCGAAGCGGTGGGCCTCGTCGCGCAGCCGCTGCACGAGGAACAGGGCCTCGCTGGTGCGCGGCAGGATCAGCGGGTGCTCCTCGCCGGGCAGCCAGATCTCCTCGAGGCGCTTGGCGATCCCGGCCAGCGCCACGTCGCTCACCCCCAGGTCGTCGAAGGCGCGCTGGGCGGCGGCGACCTGCGGCGCCCCGCCGTCGACGAGGATCAGCGAGGGAGGGTAGGCGAAGCGGCGCGCATCCTCCTCGCTCTGCTCGGGCGGGTTCAGGTGGCGCTGGAGGCGCCGCCGGATGACGTCGTACATCGAGCTGGTGTCGTCGCGGGCCGCCTCCCCGCTGACCGAGTAGCGGCGGTACTCGCTCTTGCGGGGCAGTCCGTCCTCGAAGACCACCATCGACCCCACCACGTTCGTGCCCTGGGAGTGGGAGATGTCGAAGCACTCGATCCGCAGCGGCGGCTCGGCCAGCTCGAGGGCCTCCCCCAGGTCCTCGAGGGCCTTGGAGCGGGCCGTGAGGTCGCCGGTGCGGCGCAGCCGGCCCAGGCGCAGGGCCTCCTGCGCGTTGGCGGTGACGGTGCCCAGCAGCTCCTTCTTCTCCCCGCGTCGCGGCACCCGCAGGTCCGCGCCGCGGCCCAGCAGCTGGCGCACCTGGTCCTCGTTCGAGGGGAGCTCGGAGACGAGCACCTCGCGGGGCGCCTCCCCGTCGGTGTAGAGCTGGGTCAGGGCGCGCTCCATGAGATCGGAGGGCGTGGACTCGTCCAGCAGCTCCGCCGTCCAGCCGCGCTGGCCGCGGATCCGGCCGCCGCGCACGTGGAAGACCTGCACGGAGGCCTCCAGCTCGTCCTGCACGATGGAGACCAGGTCCGCATCGGTCGCATCGGAGAGCACGACCGAGTTCTTCTCCATCACCGCGGTGAGGGCCTGCAGGTCGTCGCGCAGCGAGGCGGCCGTCTCGTAGTCCATCGCCGCGGCGGCCTCCCGCATGCGCTGCTCGATGCGCCGGGTGTAGGTCGCGGTGTTGCCGGCCATGAAGTCCGCGAACTGCTCGGCCAGGCGGCGATGGTCCTGCTCGGAGATCTCCCCCGTGCACGGCGCCGAGCACTTGCCGATGAACCCCAGCAGACAGGGGCGGCCGCTGCGCTCCGCCCGGCGGAACACGCCCGGCGTGCAGGTCCGCACCGGGAACACGCGCAGCATGAGGTCGACCGTCTCCCGGATCGCCCAGACCTGGGCGTAGGGACCGAAGGTGCGGTCCCCCTTCGCCCGCGGCCTGCGGGTGACGTGCACCCGCGGGAACCGCTCCCCCATGGTGATCGCGAGGAACGGGTAGGACTTGTCGTCGCGGAACTTGACGTTGAACCGCGGGTCGTACTCCTTGATCCAGGTGTACTCGAGGGTGAGCGCCTCGACCTCGGTGCCCACCACCGTCCACTCGACGCTCGCCGCGGTGGTGACCATGCGGCGGGTGCGGTCGTGCAGCGCCGAGATGTCCTGGAAGTAGTTGGACAGCCGCTGGCGCAGGTTCTTGGCCTTGCCGACGTAGACCACCCGGCCGTCGGCGTCGCGGAAGCGGTAGACCCCCGGGGAGGTCGGGATGGTCCCGGGCGCCGGGCGATAGGTCGCGGGATCGGCCATGGATCAGCGCGCTCCGACGGCGGTCCGCGCGGTCCCCTCGAGCATGGGCGCCAGGAAGCGCCCCGTGTAGGAGGCCTCCACCTGGGCGACCTTCTCCGGCGTGCCCGTGGCGACGACCTGGCCGCCGCCGGCGCCGCCCTCGGGCCCGAGGTCGATCACCCAGTCGGCGCTCTTGATGACGTCGAGGTTGTGCTCGATGACGATGACCGTGTTGCCCTTGTCCACCAGGCCGTCGAGGACGCCCAGGAGCTTGCGCACGTCCTCGAAGTGCAGGCCGGTGGTGGGCTCGTCGAGCACGTACACGCTGCGCCCGTTGTGGCGCTTGTGCAGCTCGGAGGCGAGCTTCACGCGCTGCGCCTCGCCGCCGGAGAGGGTGGTCGCGCTCTGGCCCAGGCGCACGTAGCCCAGGCCCACGTCGACCAGGGTCTGCAGCTGGCGGCGGATCGCCGGGACGGCGTCGAAGAACTCCACGGCCTCCGAGATCGGCATGTTCAGCACCTCGGCGACGTTGCGGCCCTTGAAGCGGACCTCGAGCGTCTCGCGGTTGTAGCGGTTGCCGTGGCACACCTCGCACTGGACGTAGACGTCCGGCAGGAAGTTCATCTCGATCTTGATGGTGCCGTCGCCCGAGCACGCCTCGCAGCGCCCGCCCTTGACGTTGAAGGAGAAGCGGCCGGCCTGGTAGCCGCGGATCTTCGCCTCGGAGGTCTGGGCGAACAGGGTGCGCACCCGGTCCCAGACCCCGGTGTACGTCGCCGGGTTCGAGCGGGGGGTGCGGCCGATGGGCGACTGGTCCACGTGCACGACCTTGTCGAGGTGCTCGAGCCCCGTGACGCGCTTGTGGCGCCCGGGCACCACCCGGGCACGGTTGAGCTCCTTGGCGAGCACCGAGAACAGGATGTCGTTGACGAGCGTGGACTTGCCCGAGCCCGAGACGCCGGTGACGGCGGTCAGGGTGCCCAGCGGGAAGGTCACGTCCGTGCCGCGGAGGTTGTTCTCGCGCGGGCCGATGACCTTCAGCACCCGCTGCGGGTCCACGGGACGGCGCACCGGCGGCACCGGGATGGACAGCTCGCCGCTGAGGTACTTGCCGGTCAGGCTCTCGGGGTTGAGCTTGAGGGCCTCCACGCTCCCGGAGTGCACGACGTGGCCGCCGTACTCCCCCGCCAGCGGGCCGATGTCCACGACCCAGTCGGCGGCGTTGAGGGTGTCCTCGTCGTGCTCGACGACGATCAGCGTGTTGCCCAGGTCCCGCAGCCGGGTGAGCGTGGCGATCAGCCGCTCGTTGTCCCGCTGGTGCAGGCCGATGGAGGGCTCGTCCAGGACGTAGAGCACGCCCACCAGGCCGGAGCCGATCTGGGTGGCCAGGCGGATGCGCTGCGCCTCCCCGCCGGAGAGGGTGCCGGCGGCGCGGGCGAGCGAGAGGTAGTCCAGTCCGACGTCCAGCAGGAAGCCCAGGCGGGCGCGCACCTCGCGGAGGATCTCCGCGGCGATCTCGGCGTCCCGCTCGCTCTGGCTGAGGTTCACGATGAACTGCTGGGCCTCGCGGATGGACATCTCGCACACCTCGGCGATGGACCGGCCGCCGACGGTGACCGCGAGGATCTCCGGGCGCAGGCGCGCCCCGTGGCATGCGGCGCAGGGCACCTCGCGCATGAACTGCTCGTACTTGTCCTTGGCCCAGTCCGACTCGGTGTCGGAGTGGCGGCGCTGGAGGAAGTGCATGACCCCCTCGAAGCCAGTGGAGTACGTGCGCTCGCGGCCGAAGCGGTTGCGGTAGCGCACGTGGACCTCGAAGTCGTTGCCGTGCAGCAGCGCCTCCTTGGCGCGCTGCGGCAGCGCCCTCCACGGCGTGTCCATCGAGAACTTGAGCTCCTCGGCCAGGCCCGCCAGCATCTCCTGGTGGTGGTCGCTGGAGCCCATGGTCCAGGGGGCGATGGCGCCCTCGGCGAGGCTCAGGTCCTCGTCCGGGACGACCAGCTCCGGGTCGACCTCGAGCTTCTGGCCCAGACCCGTGCACTCCGGGCAGGCGCCGTAGGGGGCGTTGAAGGAGAAGGAGCGCGGCTCGATGTCGTCGATCGTGAGCTCGTGGCCGTTGGGGCAGGCGCGCGCCTCGGAGAAGCGCCGCATCCGCTGCGGATCGTCCTCGTCGCGGTCGACGAAGTCCACCACCAGCAGGCCCTCGGCCAGGCGCAGGGCGGTCTCCACGGAGTCGGTCAGGCGCCGGCGGGCGTCGGGCTTGGCGGCCAGGCGGTCCACGACCACCGAGATCGAGTGCTTGAGCTTGCGGTCCAGGGTGATGTCCTCGTCCAGGCGCCGCAGGCGCCCGTCGATGCGGGCCCGGGCATAGCCCTGGGTGCGCAGGGAGGACAGCAGGTCGGCGTGCTCGCCCTTGCGGCCGCGCAGCACCGGGGCCAGCAGCTGGAAGCGCGTGCCCGGCTCGAGCTCGAGGAGGATGTCCACGATCTGCTCGGCGCTGGTGGCGGTGACCACCTCGCCGCAGACGGGGCAGTGCTGCACACCGGTGCGGGAGAACAGCAGGCGCAGGTAGTCGTAGATCTCGGTGATCGTGCCGACCGTCGAGCGCGGGTTGCGGTTGGTCGACTTCTGGTCGATGGACACCGCCGGGGAGAGCCCCTCGATGTGATCGACCTGCGGCTTGTCCATCTGCCCCAGGAACTGGCGGGCGTAGGAGGACAGCGACTCGACGTAGCGCCGCTGGCCCTCGGCGAAGATGGTGTCGAAGGCCAGGGAGCTCTTCCCCGATCCGGAGAGCCCCGAGAACACCACCAGACGATCCCGGGGGATCTCGATGTCGACATCCTTCAGATTGTGCTCCCGGGCACCACGGACAACCAGCGAATCGCTCACCGGTCCATCGTAGTGGCCGGATCCGACACGTGGTCGGGCCGGGGGTGTCCGAGCGGACACATCCTGTCCGCGAATATGCTCGGGGCATGACCTCCCAGGACTCGTACACCCCGCACGTCGAGGTCGGGGGACCCGCCGCCATGCGCGTGCTGTCCACCCTGATCATCCGCAAGGCCGCCGTCGGGCCGATGGACAACAACGCCTACCTGCTCAGCTGCCGGGTCTCCGGGGCGCAGCTGCTGATCGATGCGGCCGCCGATGCCCCGCGCCTGCTGCAGCTGGTGCGCGAGGGATCCCCCACCTCCCGCCTGGACACCATCGTGACCACCCACCAGCACCACGACCACTGGGGCGCTCTCGCCCAGGTCGAGGCGGCGACCGGCGCGGTCACGGCCGCCGGCGCCGAGGACATGGACGGGATCCCCGTGGCCACCGCGGAGCCGCTGCGCCAGGGGGACACGATCCGCGTCGGGGTGCACGACCTCGAGGTGATCGTGCTGCGGGGGCACACGCCGGGCTCGGTCGCCCTGCTGTGGCGCGGGGGCGCCGAGGGCGACCATCTCTTCACGGGGGACACGCTCTTCCCCGGCGGGGTCGGGGCCACGCAGAGCGACCCGGAGCGGTTCCGGCTCCTCCTGGGCGACGTGCGCGAGCGCATCTTCGACCGCCTGGGCGACGGGACCTGGGTCTACCCCGGGCACGGCGACGACACCACCCTCGGCGCCGAGCGCCCGCACCTGGACGAATGGGCCGAGCGGGGCTGGTGATCCTCAGGAGCTGCGCTGGATGCGCCGCAGCTCCTTCTTGAGCTCGGTGACCTCGTCGCGCAGGCGCGCGGCGACCTCGAACTGGAGCGTCTCCGCCGCCTGGTGCATCTGGGCGGTGATCTCGTCGATCATGCCGGTGAGCGAGCCGACCGGGTCGTCGCCCAGGTCGACGCTGCGGGCCGAGACGGCGTCGACCGCCTGCGAGCGGGCGCGGTCCCGGGCGACCCGGTCCTTCCCCGAGCGGTAGTCGGTCGACATCAGGGTCTCGGTGTCGATGTCCTCACGGGCCAGCATGTCGGTGACGTCCGCGATCCGCTTGCGCAGCGGCGTCGGGTCGATGCCGTGCTCCTCGTTGTAGGCGATCTGCTTCTCGCGGCGCCGGTTGGTCTCGTCGATCGCCTGCTGCATCGAGTCGGTGACCCGGTCGGCGTACATGTGCACCTCGCCGGAGACGTTGCGGGCGGCACGGCCGATGGTCTGGATCAGCGAGGTGCGCGAGCGCAGGAAGCCCTCCTTGTCCGCGTCGAGGATCGCCACCAGCGACACCTCCGGCAGGTCCAGGCCCTCGCGCAGCAGGTTGATGCCCACCAGCACGTCGAACTCCCCCAGGCGCAGCTGGCGCAGCAGCTCCACACGGCGCAGGGTGTCGACGTCGGAGTGCAGGTACTGCACCCGCACCCCGTTCTCGAGCAGGTAGTCGGTGAGGTCCTCGGCCATGCGCTTGGTCAGGGTGGTGACCAGCACGCGCTCATCGGCCGCGACCCGCTTCTCGATCTCGGCGCGCAGGTCGTCGATCTGCCCCTTGACGGGCTTGACGATCACCCGCGGGTCCACCAGCCCCGTCGGGCGGATGATCTGCTCCACCGCGCCGTGCGAGCGCTCCAGCTCGTAGGCCGCCGGGGTGGCCGAGAGGTAGACGGTCTGCCCCGTGCGCCGGACGAACTCGTCGAACGTCAGGGGGCGGTTGTCCAGGGCGCTGGGCAGGCGGAAGCCGAAGTCGACCAGGGTGCGCTTGCGCGAGCGGTCCCCCTCGTACATGGCGCCGATCTGCGGGATGGTCACGTGGGACTCGTCGATGACCAGCAGGAAGTCCTCGGGGAAGTAGTCCATGAGGGTGTTGGGGGCGGTGCCCGGTCCGCGCCCGTCCAGGTGGCGCGAGTAGTTCTCCACGCCGTTGGTGCTGCCCGTCTGGCGCAGCATCTCCAGGTCGTGGGTGGTGCGCATCCGCAGCCGCTGCGCCTCGAGCAGCTTGTTCTGCCCCTCGAGCTCCTCGAGCCGCTCGGCGAGCTCGACCTCGATCGACTCGATCGCCCGGGAGAGGCGCTCGGGCCCGGCCACGTAGTGGGAGGCCGGGAACACGTGGATCTGCTCCTCCTTGCGGATCACCTCGCCGCTCACGGGGTGCAGGGTGTACAGCGCGTCGATCTCGTCGCCGAAGAACTCGATGCGGATCGCGAGCTCCTCGTACATGGGGATGATCTCGACGGTGTCGCCGCGCACCCGGAAGGTGCCCCGCTCGAAGGAGACGTCGTTGCGGTCGTACTGCATGTCCACGAAGCGGTGCAGCAGCTCGTCGAGATCGATCTGCTGGCCCACGGCCAGGCGCACCATGCGGTCCACGTACTCCTGCGGGGTGCCCAGGCCGTAGATGCACGAGACGGAGCTGACCACGACGGTGTCGCGGCGGGTCAGCAGCGAGTTGGTGGCGCTGTGGCGCAGGCGCTCGACCTCGGCGTTGATGCTGGAGTCCTTCTCGATGTACGTGTCCGACTGCGGGACGTACGCCTCCGGCTGGTAGTAGTCGTAGTACGAGACGAAGTACTCGACCGCGTTGTTCGGCAGCAGCTCGCGGAACTCGCTCGCGAGCTGCGCGGCGAGCGTCTTGTTGTGGGCCATCACCAGGGTGGGGCGCTGCAGCTTCTCGATGAGCCAGGCCGTCGTCGCGCTCTTGCCGGTGCCGGTCGCCCCGAGCAGGACGACGTCCTGCTCCCCGGCCTCGATGCGGCGGGCGAGCTCGGCGATGGCCTGGGGCTGGTCCCCCGAGGGCTGGTACGGGGAGACGACCTCGAAGGGGTTGACGGAGCGGACGAGATCGGTGACGGGACGCATGGGACGAGCCTACGACCCGAGGCGGACAGGAGGTGACCTCTGTGGCGCGGCACGCAGGGTCCGGCGCCCGGATCGCGCGGGGAGCGGCGCGCCGGGCCGGGGATCGCGCGGGGTCCAGGACCGCGCAGCGTCAGGGGCCGCGCAGCGTCGGGGATCGCGCAGCGTCGGGGATCGCGCGGGGTCAGGGATCGCGCGGGGTCAGGGAGCCAGGCGGCCGATGATCTCCGCGGCGGTGCCCGGGCGGGCCGCGGCGTGGCCGGTGCCGGCCCACAGGTTCAGCCGCCCGGCGTCCTCCCCCGCGGCGGCGCGCAGCGGCGCGGTCATGCGATGGACATGGGGATAGGCCGTGATCTCGTGGGGCCCCAGCTCGTCGATGGTGCGGCTGCGGATCGCCCGCGCCGGCCGCCCGCTGTACACCCGCGTGACCACGGTGGGGGCGTCGCCGCCCAGGGCGCGCCGATGCGCGGGCCGGGTGCCGGCCTCCTCCGCCGCCAGCAGCAGCGTCCCGATCTGCACCGCGTCGGCCCCGAGGGCGAGCAGCTCCCGCACGTGCGTGCGCGAGGCGACGCCGCCGGCGGCCACCAGCGACGGGGCATCGGCCGCGGAGCCCACGAGGGCACGGACCTCGGCGAGCAGCCCGGGCAGCGGGAGCTGCGGCGGCGGGGCGTCCGCGCGGAAGGTGCTGCGGTGGCCCCCGGCCTCGGGGCCCTGGACGACGAGCACCTCCGGCGCGAGCGCGAGCACGCTGCGGGCATCGGCGGCGCTGGTCACCGTGACGCCGAGCTCGACGCCGGCGGCATGCACCCGCCGGGCCTGCGCCGGCGAGGGCGGACCGAAGGTCGTGGTCAGCAGGTCGATCCCGCGCCCGGGGGCGTCCAGCGCCGCGGAGAGGACCTCCTCGACCTCGCGCGCCTCGACCTCCGGGTCGACCACGACGGGCCGCGGCGCCGGCCGGCCGACCTCCCGCGCCCACGGGGCGAGGACCTCTCCGTAGCGCGCCAGCGCGGCGGGATCGGGACGATGGGTCTCGGCCATGAAGACGTTCACGCTCAGCGGGCCGCCGGTCAGCTCCCGGGCGGCCGCGATCTGCGCGCGCACCTCCGCCGCGGTGCGGTATCCCGCGGCCAGGCTCCCCAGTCCCCCGGCCTCGGTGACGGCGGCGGCCAGGCCCGGGGTGCTGGGACCCCCGGCCATCGGCGCTCCCACGAGGGGCAGGCGCAGGGCGTCCAGGACGGCGCTCGCGCTCATCGGGACTGCCCGGCGGCGGTCTCGCGGACGGCCGCGGTCGGCGCCGCAGGCCGGGCGGGCGGCGGGGAGGCCGCGGCGCCGAGCTCGGCGCGCAGGGCGGCCAGCAGGGTTAGGGAGCGTGCGCGCAGGGCCTCCAGGCCCTGCCCGTTCATGATCAGCCGATCGGCACGGCGGATCCGTTCGAGGTCGCCGACCTGGGCGCCCATCACGGACTCGGTGTAGCTGCGGGGCCGCCCCCGCCCCTCCTCGATGCGGCGCAGCCGCTGCTCGCGCGGGGCGATCACCGCGACCACGCACCGGTACCGTCCGTCGTCGTGGCCCTTCTCCAGCAGCAGCGGGCTGTCGTGGACGACCATCCGCTCCCCCGCCGCGACGGCCGCCGCCTCCTCGTCCGCGATCGCGGCGTCCACGCGGGACAGGACGATCCGCTCCAGGTCGGCGCGGGCCGCGGCATCGGAGAACACCAGGCGGGCCAGCGCCTCCCGGTCGGCGGTGCCGGCATCGCTGCGGTACTGCTCCCCGAACCGGGCGATCGCCTCCTCCAGGCCCTCCCCGGGCCGGTCCAGCACGGCCCGGGAATGGGCGTCGAGGTCGATCACCCGGACCCCCTCCTCGCGCCAGATCTCCGCGACGGTGGACTTGCCCGCACCGATGCCGCCGGTGAGTCCGATGCGCACGAGGGTGGATCCCGTCACGGAGCGTTCCATACCTGTCAGTCTAGGCATGGGCTCGCCTATCGTGGCCTGCTGTGACCCCTGTGCAGCTGCTCGCCTCCAACGACCTCCTGCGCGCCTTGGACCTGGTGGGCGTGGTCGTCATGGGCATCACCGGCGGCTCGATCGCGCGGGGGCTGCGCTTCGATCCGGTCGGCTTCGCCGCCATCGGCATCGTCTCCGGGCTCGGCGGTGGGATCCTCCGCGACGTGATGCTGGACCAGGGGGTGCCGGCCGCCTTCGGCGGGCCCTGGTACCTGGTGTGCGCGCTCGCCGGCGCGGGCTTCTCCTTCCTGGTCGCCGCGGACGGCACCGCCTGGCGCCGGCTCATGGTGGGGCTGGATGCGACGGCCCTGGGGCTGTGGGCGGCCACCGGCACCCTGAAGTCCCTCGCCGCAGGCCTGGACGTGCTGGCCGCGATCCTGCTGGGGATCGTCTCCGCCGTGGGCGGGGGCGCGATCCGCGACCTCCTGGTGGGGCGGATCCCGGTGATCTTCGGGGGCGGGCCGCTGTACGCCACCAGCGCCCTGGTCACCGCGACCGGCGCCGTCCTGGTGCAGGCCCTGCACCTGCCGGGCGCCCTGGTCCTGGTCGCCGTGGTGCTCGGGACCAGCCTCGCGATCCTGTCGCAGTGGCGCAGCTGGGGCCTGCCCAGCCATCAGGACTGGCAGGTCACCCTCTCGGCGAGCCAGATGCGCACGATGGTGCGCCGCGTGCGCCGCAGCGAGCGGCGCCGCGTGGCCCGCGAGACCGGCGCCATCCCCGTGCTCCCGCCCGATGCGGCCGACGGCCATCTGGTCGCCGAGGACCTCGGCTCCGCCGCCTCCGCCGCCAGCCCCCGCTCCCCCGGCTCCCCGGCCTGAGCGGCGCTCCCGCCGCGGAGGCGGGGGCCCCGGACCGGGCCGT
Organism: Brachybacterium phenoliresistens; assembly: GCF_000576425.1. Taxonomy (GTDB): domain Bacteria; phylum Actinomycetota; class Actinomycetes; order Actinomycetales; family Dermabacteraceae; genus Brachybacterium; species Brachybacterium phenoliresistens. The sequence continues at coordinate 493,418 of NZ_KK069988.1, forward strand.
CAGGAGCCGTCCGCGGGACAGACCGCGCCGGGTCCGGGATCAGGTCAGCCGGCCAGGGCGGCCAGGGCCGCGCGGACCTGCGCCAGGGTCAGCTGTCCCGGGGCGGAGGCCGCGCCGACGGTCGCGAAGGTCGCCGCCGAGCCCGTGAGCGGGCCGGACAGGCGGCTGAGGGCCCCCAGCGGCCCCATGCTCATGGTCACCACCGGGACCGGCAGCTCCTCGTGGGCGCGCAGCGTCGCGCGCATCAGCGCGAGGACGTCCTGCGGGCTGTGCGGCATGACGGCGAGCTTGGCGACATCGGCCCCCGCGGTGGCGATGCGGTGCAGCGCCGCGACCATCTCGTCCTCGTCCGGGGTCGCGTCGAAGCGGTGGTGGGATCCCACCACCCGCACGCCGGCCCGATGCGCGGCCTCGAGGGAGGCCCGGGCGGCCGTCGGGTCCGTGAGCATCTCGACGTCCAGGAGGTCCGCCGCCCCGGTGGCCAGCAGCCGCTCGTGCAGCGTCGTGGTCGCAACGCCGGTCAGGTCCGCCGCGCCGCCCTCGGCGCGCGTGCGCACCGTGACCAGCAGGGGGATGTCCCCGGCGGCCTCCCGCACCGTCTGCGCGAGCGAGGCGACCGCTCCGGCGTGCCCGGCGGCGAGCAGCGGGTCGGCCCGCCACTCGAGGAGATCCGGGGCGGCATCGGCCGCCGTCCGGACCTCCTGCGCCAGCCGCGCCGGATCCGCCGCGGTGACCGGGACGATCACGGCCGTCGGCCCGCTGCCGTCCAGCGGCGCCGCCGGGATCATCCCTCGGTGACCGCGTCGTACGCGGCCAGCAGCAGCGCGGGGTCCGGTCCTTCGAGGCGGGAGACCTTGCCCACCCGGTCCAGCACGATGAACCGCAGCGTGCCGGCGCGGGTCTTCTTGTCCCGGCGCATGGCGTCCTCGAGCTTGGGCCACTGGCGGTCGCGGTAGGTGGTGGGCAGCCCCAGGGAGGTGAGGATCTCGCGGTGGCGGTTCACGTCCTGCTCGGAGAGCTTCCCGGCGAGATGGGACAGCTCGGCGGCGAACATCATCCCCACGCTCACCGCGGCGCCGTGGCGCCACTGGTAGCGCTCGTTGCGCTCGATCGCGTGGGCCAGGGTGTGCCCGTAGTTGAGGATCTCGCGGTCCCCCTGCTCGGTGAGGTCCGCGGAGACGACCTTCGCCTTCACCCGGATCTTCCGCTCGACGACCTCGCGGAAGGCCTCGCTGGACACGTCCAGCACGGCGGAGGGATCGGCCTCGACGATCTCGAGGATGCGCTCGTCGGCGATGAACCCGCCCTTGACGACCTCGGCGAGGCCCGCGGCGACGTCATGGGCGCCGAGCCCGGCCAGGACGTCGAGGTCCTCGACCACGGCGATCGGCGGGTGGAAGGAGCCGACGAGGTTCTTGCCCTCGGCGGTGTTGATCCCCGTCTTCCCGCCGACGGCGGCATCGACCATGGCGGCGACCGTGGTGGGGACCTGCAGCACGTCCACGCCGCGCAGCCAGGTCGCGGCGACGAAGCCGGCCAGATCGGTCGCGGCGCCGCCGCCCAGGCCGATCACCAGGTCGGTGCGGCCGATCTCGGCCTGCCCGCACACTCCCCAGAGGAAGCCGGCGACCTGGGCGGTCTTGGCCTCCTCCCCGTCGGGGACCTCGGCGAGGAAGGCCTCGCGGCCGCTGGCCAGCAGCGCCTCGCGCAGCTGCTCGGCGACCTGCCGCAGGCTCGGCTGGTGGACCACGACGATGCGCCGCACCCGGGAGGGGACGTGCTCCGGCAGCTGCGCGAGGATCCCGCGCCCCACGTGGACGTCGTAGCTCCCGGTGGGCGTGCTGACGGGGATGACGGTGGTGCTCATGCGCGGTCCTTCCCGGAGGAGGTGGGGGCGGGGGTGCGGATCAGGTCGGCGAGGCGGCGGGCCAGGCCGGTGACCGATCCGCGATCGGCGTCGATGCGCCAGCGGGCGAGCGCGCGGTAGGTGGGGGTGCGCTCCTCGGCCAGGCGGGTCCAGCGCTGCAGGGGGTCCTCGCCGCGCAGCATCGGCCGGCCGGTGCCGGTGCCGATGCGCCGCGCGGCGGTCTCGGGCCCGATCTCCAGCAGCGCCACCGGCGCCTGCCGCAGCAGCGGCTGGACCGACGCGGTCATCGGCGCCCCGCCGCCGAGGCTGAGGACGCCCCGGTGGGTGCGCAGCGCCTCGGTGAGCACGCGGGCCTCGAGGGCGCGGAAGGACTCCTCGCCGTCGGCCGCGAAGATGTCCGGGATCTCGCGGCCGTCGCGCTCGACGACGAGGTCGTCGAGGTCGGCGAAGGGCACCTCGAGCAGCGAGGCCAGCCGGCGGCCGATGCTGCTCTTGCCCGCGGCCATCGGGCCGATGAGGACGATGCAGGGGCCGGCGTCCGCTCCGCTCACGAGGCGGAGCCCTCCCTGCCCTCCCGCTGCAGCGCTCCGGTCGCGGACAGGTGGGCGCGGATCTCCTCCACGCTGTCCCCTCCGGCCTTCTCGAGCAGGGCATCGGCCAGGGTGAGCGCGACCATGGCCTCGGCGATCACCGCGGCGGGCGCGACGGCGCACACGTCCGAGCGCTGATGGTTGGCGGTGGCCTGCTCCCCGGTGACGATGTCGACGGTGCGCAGGGCGCGCGGCACGGTGGAGATCGGCTTCAGCGCCCCGCGCACCCGGATCACCTGGCCGTTGGAGATGCCGCCCTCGAGCCCGCCGGCGCGGTTGCTCGCCCGCTGGGTGCTGGCGGCGTCCGCCCCGGCGAGGATCTCGTCGTGCGCCGCGGAGCCGCGCCGGGCGGCGGTGGCGAAGCCGTCGCCGATCTCCACGCCCTTCATCGCCTGGATCGACATGATCGCCTGGGCGAGCTTCCCGTCCAGCCGCCGGTCCCACTGGGTGTGCGATCCCAGGCCGATGGGCATCCCGTAGGCGAGGACCTCGACCACCCCGCCCAGGGTGTCGCCGTCCTTCTTGCACGCGTCGATCTCGGCGGCCATCCGCGCGGAGGTCTCCGGGTGGAAGCAGCGCACCGGATCCGCGTCGAGGACGGCGCCGTCCTCCGGGGTGGGCAGCGGGGCGTCCTCCGGGACGCGGATCGGCCCGACGGAGAGGGTGTGGGAGACCAGGCGGATGCCGGCGGCCTGCTCGAGCAGCGCCGCCGCGACCTTGCCGGCGGCGACCCGCGCCGCGGTCTCGCGGGCGCTGGCCCGCTCGAGGACCGGGCGCACCTCGTCGAAGCCGTACTTGAGCACGCCGGCGAGATCGGCATGGCCGGGGCGCGGGCGGGTCAGGGGCTTGTTGCGGGCGATCTCGCGCTCGTCCCCGGTGCCGGCGTCGACCATCAGGTCCTCGCGGGCGACGGGATCGGCGGACATGACCTTCTCCCACTTGGGCCACTCGCTGTTGGCGATCTCGATCGCGATCGGCGAGCCCATGGTCACGCCGTGGCGCAGGCCGCCGAGCACGCGCACGACGTCCTGCTCGAACTTCTGCCGGGTGCCGCGGCCGTGGCCGAGGCGACGGCGCGCCAGGACGGCACGGAGATCGTCCGTCGTCAGGGCGATCCCGGCGGGGACGCCGTCGAGGAGGGCGATCAGGGACTGGCCGTGGGATTCCCCACCGGTGATCCATCGAAGCATGAGCGCGATTCTCTCATGGGACGAGGTCAGACGGCCTCCACGCTCACCACCAGGACGGGGCTCTCCCCCTCCATCACCACCGGCAGCAGGTGCACGGTGCGCACCGCACCGGTGGTCCGGTCCTCGGCCACGGCCTCGACGGGCTCCGGCGAGGTCAGGTCCACCCGGTCCAGCACCGAGACGATCCGCAGATCCCGCTGGCCCGCGAGCTCCAGGATCCGGTTGCCGGCGGAGACCGCCCGCTGGGAGGTCAGGGAGCGGGGCTTGACCGCGGAGGTCTCGTCATAGACGGGATACACGATCACGGCGGCGTCCTCGTCGGTGAGCACGGCGGTCGCCTCGTCGGACAGCGGCGCCCCCTCGGCGTAGAACAGCTGGAAGTCGGAGCCGTAGGCGAGGCTCTCGGCGACGTAGCCGTAGTAGGTCTGCTTCTGCCCGGACGCGTCCGTGATGGAGCAGGTCGAGAACTGCCCGGGCCTCTCCGTGGACAGGGTGCCGGTGCAGAACGCGTCGTCGACCTGGCCGGGCAGGGCGACCCATTCGGCCAGGCGGTCCTCGACGAGGTCGCGGGGCACCGTGCGGTCGCTGCCGGCGCGCTGCTCCGGGGTGAAGACCCCCGGCCCGGCGGCGATGAGCTGGGTGGGGGCGGGCGCGGAGTCCGTCGTCTCCGCGGCGGACGGCTCCGTCGGCAGATGGGCGGGGACCGCCGGGGCGGTCGCGAAGGCGGCGGCGGCGAACCCGAGGCCGGCCAGGACCGGGGCGGTCAGGGCGGCGACGGTCGCGACGGCGGTGCGACGGGGGCGGTACGGCATGCGGGGACTTCCTTGCTGTCGGTGCGAGGCGCCGTGCAACGCCTCCGGCCGATGCTCCGTGGCCCGCCAGGCCCGAAGAACCTGGACACTTGACCACGGCTTTACCGAATCATCAACCGAGCAACACCATGGCATGCGGACGCGTGGGCGTCAACCATCCGCCGCCCCGGGACCTCTCAGTCCTCGTCGAGCTCGACCGAGGGAAGGGGGGTGAGACCGTCGATCAGCGGCACCACGTCCTTGATGCCGTCCAGCACGAGCGAGGGCCGGTACGGGAAGCGGGTGATCTCCTCCGGACGCGTCGACCCCGTCATCACGAGGATCGAGCGCATGCCCGCCTCCAGGCCGGACTTCACGTCGGTGTCCATCCGGTCGCCGATCATCACGGAGGTCTCCGAGTGGGCCTCGATGCGGTTCAGCGCCGTGCGCATCATGAGCGGGTTGGGCTTGCCCACGTAGTAGGGCTGGATGCCGGTCGCGGCCGTGATCATCGCCGCGACCGCCCCGGTGGCCGGCAGCGGCCCCTCCGGGCTGGGCCCGGTCACGTCCGGGTTCGTCGCGATGAACTTCGCCCCGGAGCCGATCAGGCGGATCGCCCGCGTGATGGCCTCGAAGGAGTAGGTGCGCGTCTCCCCCAGCACCACGAACTCGACGTCGGTGTCCGAGAGGATGAAGCCGGCCTCGTGCATGGCGCTGGTCAGGCCGGCCTCTCCGATCACGTACGCGGAGCCGCCCGGGGACTGCTCGGACAGGAACTGCGCGGTGGCCAGGGCGCTGGTCCAGATCGCGTTTTCCTCCAGGTCGATCCCGGCGCGCGCGAGACGGGCACGCAGGTCCCGAGGCGTGAAGATCGAGTTGTTGGTGAGGACCAGGAAGCGGCGCCCGCAGCGCTGCAGCTCGGCGATGAACTCCGCCGCCCCCGGCAGCGCCATCTGCTCATGGACGAGCACCCCGTCCATGTCGGTGAGCCAGGTGCTGACAGGACGGTCATCGAAAGTGGTGGTCATGAGGACAGTCTGCCCGAGGTTCCCCGCGCGGGCCACCGCGCTCGCCCGCCGCGGACGACGACGGGGCACCACCGATGCGGTGGTGCCCCGTCGGGCGATCAGGCGGAGGCCGGCGCGCGGCCGGCCTCCGGTCCGATCAGTTGCCGGTGAGCTTGGCGCGCAGGGCGGCCAGGGCCTCGTCCGAGGCGAGCGTGCCCTCGTCCGAGGAGCTCGACTGGTAGGAGGCCTGGGCGGCCGGGGCCGGAGCAGCGGACTCGGTCTGCGTGCTGGCGCCGGAAGCGGACTCCTCGTCGGCCTTGAGCGCCTCGGCGACCTGGGCCTTGTGCGCGGTCCAGCGCTCGTAGGCGGCCGCGTACTGGGCCTCCCACTCCTCGCGCTGCGCGTCGTAGCCCTCGAGCCACTCGTTGGTCTCCGGGTCGAAGCCCTCGGGGTACTTGTACTCGCCGTTGGCGTCGTACTCCGCGGCCATGCCGTAGAGGGCCGGGTCGAAGGTGGTGTCGTCGCCCTCGGGGTCGACGCCCTCGTTGGCCTGCTTGAGCGAGAGCGAGATGCGGCGACGCTCGAGATCGATGTCGATGACCTTGACGAAGACGTCCTGGTCGACGGTGACGACCTGCTCGGGCAGATCCACGTGGCGCACGGCCAGCTCGGAGATGTGCACGAGGCCCTCGATGCCGTCCTCGACGCGGACGAACGCACCGAAGGGGACCAGCTTGGTGACCTTGCCGGGCACGACCTCGCCGATGGCGTGGGTGCGCGCGAACAGCTGCCACGGGTCCTCCTGGGTCGCCTTCAGCGACAGGGAGACGCGCTCGCGGTCCATGTCGACGTCCAGGACCTCGACCTTGACCTTGGTGCCGACCTCGACGACCTCGGAGGGGTGGTCGATGTGCTTCCAGGACAGCTCGGAGACGTGCACGAGGCCGTCCACGCCGCCCAGGTCGACGAAGGCGCCGAAGTTGACGATCGAGGACACGACGCCCTCGCGGACCTGGCCCTTCTGCAGGGTCTGCAGGAAGTCGGAGCGGACCGCGGACTGGGTCTCCTCCAGGTAGGCGCGACGCGAGAGGACCACGTTGTTGCGGTTCTTGTCGAGCTCGATGATCTTGGCCTCGATCTCCTGGCCGACGTACGGCTGCAGGTCGCGGACGCGGCGCATCTCGACGAGGGAGGCGGGGAGGAAGCCGCGCAGGCCGATGTCGACGATCAGGCCGCCCTTGACGACCTCGATGACGTGACCGGTGACGACGCCCTCGTCCTCCTTGATCTGCTCGATCGTGCCCCAGGCGCGCTCGTACTGGGCGCGCTTCTTGGACAGGATCAGGCGACCCTCCTTGTCCTCCTTCTGGAGGACCAGGGCCTCGACCTCGTCGCCGACCTCGACGACCTCGGAGGGGTCGACGTCGTGCTTGATGGAGAGCTCGCGGGACGGGATGACGCCTTCGGTCTTGTAGCCGATGTCGAGCAGGACCTCGTCGCGATCGACCTTCACCACGGTGCCCTCGACGATGTCGCCATCGTTGAAGTACTTGATGGTCGAATCGATGGCGGCCATGAGATCTTCGGCCGTGCCGATGTCGTTGATGGCGATCTGAGGGGCGGTGGTGTCGGTCATGTAGGTCGGAACTCCGTAGGAACAGGAATGAGTAGGAACGGGGACGAACATCCGGGCGCGGTCAGCGCACAGACGGACTCAAGCATAGCAGGGCCGCGTCTCGGTGACGACGGCTTTTCCGCATGCCCCGTCGCACATGCCGCCGGGCGTGCTCCCGGTGCGCGCCCGGGATGCGCTCGCAGCGCCCCCGAGCGGACCCGCCGGGCGCGCGGGGGCCCGGCGGGCATGCCCATCGGCCCCCGCGCACGGCGCGGCGCTCGGCCCGCTCAGTGCGCGGCGTCGAGCCAGGTGCGGCCGATGCCCACCCCCACCTCGAGCGGCACGGACAGCTCGTAGGCGCCGTCCATGCCGTCCACGACGATCTCGCGGACCTGCTCGAGCTCTCCCGGGGCGACCTCGACCACGAGCTCGTCGTGCACCTGCAGCAGCATGCGGGAGCCGAGCCCGGCCTCGCGCATCCGCGACTCGACCGCGAGCATGGCGAGCTTGATGATGTCCGCCGCGCTGCCCTGGATCGGCGAGTTCAGGGCGACCCGCTCGGCGTTCTCCCGGCGCTGGCGGTTGTCGCTGCGCAGGTCGGGGAGGTAGCGGCGGCGCCCGAGGATGGTCTCGGTGTAGCCCGTCTCCCGGGCACGGTCCACGCTGGCGCGCAGGTAGTCGCGCACGCCGCCGAAGCGCTCGAAGTACCCGTCCCGCAGGGCGGTCGCCTCGGCCTGGCTGATCCGCAGCTGACGGGCGAGGCCGAAGGCGCTCAGGCCGTAGGCCAGGCCGTAGCTGACGGCCTTCGTCTTCGAGCGCATGGCCGCATCGACGTCCTCCGGGGCGACGGAGAACACCCGGGAGGCGACGAAGCGGTGCAGGTCCTCCCCCGAGCGGAAGGCCTCGATGAGGCCGGCGTCCTCGGACAGATGCGCCATGATGCGCATCTCGATCTGCGAGTAGTCGGCGGTCAGCAGCGCCTCGTAGCCGTCGCCCGCGGCGAAGACGCCGCGCAGCCGGCGCCCCTCCGCCGTGCGCACGGGGATGTTCTGGAGGTTCGGCTCCGTCGAGGCCAGCCGGCCGGTCGCGGCGGCGGTCTGCTGGAAGGTGGTGTGGACGCGGCCGGTGCCGTCGGTCGCCGCGTCCAGCCCGCTCACGTACCCGGTGAGCTTGCTCATCTCGCGGAACCGCAGCAGCCAGGACAGGAAGGCATGGCCCGAGGACTCCGGAGGCAGGGAGTCCCGCAGGTCGATCAGCGACTCCGCATCGGTCGAGTAGCCCGAGGCGATCTTGCGGGTCTTGGGCAGGGCCAGGGTCTCGAACAGCACGGCCTGCAGCTGCTTGGGGGACGCGAGGTTGACCTCCTCCCCCACGATCGCCCCGGCCTCCCGGCGGGCCTGGGCGACGAAGCCGTCGAACTCGTCCTTGAGCTGGTCCAGGGTGGGCCGGTCGATCGCGATGCCCCGCTCATGGAGGGTCTCCAGCACCCGCTGCAGCGGGACCTCCAGCTGCTCGAGCAGCGGCCGCGTCCAGGGCTCCTCCTCCTGCGCCGCATCCAGGTGCGCGGCGACCGGGAGCAGCGCGGCCGCGGAGTCGGCGAGCCGGGCGGAGGCCACGGCGAGGTGCTCGGCGCGTGCCTCCGCCGTCTCCTTCTTCAGGGTCGCCGGCGTGGGCCTGCGCGGGCGCGGATCCAGGACGGTGCCGAGCAGGTCGTGCGCCAGGCTCTCGGCGTCGTAGCTGCGGGCGCCCGGCCGCAGCACGAAGGCCTCCAGCGCCAGGTCCCGCACCGGGGCGGTGAGCTCGTACCCCTGGGCGCGCAGCCAGACGCGCACGGCGGGGACGTCGGCGACATGGACGAGTTCGGCGGAGTCCAGCACCTCGGCCAGGGCGGACGAGGCGTCCTGGTCCAGCTGCTCGAGGGCCAGGACGCCGCGGCGTCCGGTGGTCGCGATGCCCAGCAGCGCCCCGCCGCGGACGTCGTCGGCGACATCCAGCGCCAGCTCGAAGGGGGCCGCCGCGAGCAGCGCCCGCAGATCCTCGGCCCCGGCGATCGGGAGATCCGCGGGGACCTCCTGCCCCGCGAGGGGCTCCGGCGCCGCGGCGCCCTCGGGGAAGAAGAGGTCCGGGAGGTCGCGACGCGTCGTGTCGCCGAAGGCGAGCTCGTCGAAGACCGCGAGCGCGGCGGTGCGGTCGCCGCGGCCGAGGGTGAAGGCCGACGCATCAACGGGGAGCTCGAGGTCGGTGACCGCGGCGTTCATGAGGCGGTTGCGGCGCACGCCGTCGATGTTCTCGCGCAGGGACTGTCCGGCCTTGCCGGCGATCTCCTCGGCGTGCTCGAGCACGCCCTCGAGGTCGCCGTACTTCTGGATCCACTTCGCCGCCGTCTTGGGGCCGACGCCGGGCACACCGGGCAGGTTGTCGGCGCTCTCCCCCACCAGGGCGGCCAGGTCCGGGTAGCGCGCCGGGGCGAGCTGGTACTTCTCCATCACGGCCGCGGGATCCATGCGTCGCATCTCGGTGACGCCCTTGACCGGCTGCAGCAGGGTCACACGCTCGTCGACCAGCTGGATGGCGTCGCGGTCGCTGGTGACGATCAGCGCCTCGCCCTCCTGCGCGGCGGCGCGGGCGGCCAGGGTGGCGATGATGTCATCGGCCTCGTAGTCGGGGACGGTCAGCCAGACGATGCCCAGGGCGTCCAGCACCTGCTGGATCAGCCCGATCTGGCCGTGGAAGGCCTCGGGCGTGGCGTCGCGGCCGCCCTTGTACTGCTCGTAGATCCGGTCGCGGAACGTGCCGCCGGGGAGATCGAAGGCGACCACCACATGGGTGGGCTGCTCGGAGGCCACCACGTTGAACATCATGCGGGTGAATCCGTACACCGCGTTGGTGGACTGGCCGCGTCCGTCGGTGAAGCGGTCCGCGGGCAGGGCGAAGAACGCCCGGAACGCCATCGCGTGTCCGTCGATCAGGAGGATCCTCTGGCCGGTCAGCTCGCTCGAACTCATGGGGGAAGTCTCCCACGACGCGCCGACGCACGGGTATGGCACGCTGTTCCCATGCCCTCCCATGCCCGGTCCGAGACCTCTGCCGATCCCGCCGTCCTCGCCGCGATGCGGGAGGCCATGGTCGGCACCCTCATGGAGCGCACCGGGATGCAGGTGCAGGACCTCGACCGGCGCGGCGGCACCATGACGATGCCCGTGGCGGGGAACACGCAGCCTGCGGGCCTGCTGCACGGCGGGGCGACCATCGCCCTCGCGGAATCGGTCGCCTCGATGGCGGCGATCCTGCAGGCCCGGTCCGTCCACGGCGAGGGGGCCCAGGCGGTGGGCACCAGCGTCTCCGCCGTGCACCATCGCTCCGCGCGCACGGGCGTGGTCATCGCGACCGCCCGGGCGCTGCATCTGGGACGGCAGGTCGCGACTTACCTCGTGGAGGTCCTCGACGAGGACGAGGCGCTGCTGTCCACCGTCACGGTGAGCACGATGCTGCTCGCCCCGCGCCCGGCCTGAGCGCTCATCCCGGGATCTCGAAGGAGATCGCGTCGGGCTCGACGATCCTCTCGGCCGCCGCGGACCAGGTGATGCGCCGCAGCTGACCGGCGCGCACGTCCCGGTTCCCGCCCAGCTCGAGGGGCCCGGAGGCGCCCGTGTAGCGGATCGACCCGGTGGCTCCCTGGTCCTCGGCGTCCTGCAGCAGCCGGTCGCAGGCGCCGTAGTCGGTGCACTCGGTCGTGCCCGAGAGCACCTCGGGCACGGATCCGGCGATCGCGGTCCCCTCGACGCTCAGGGCATGGCGGGCCGCCAGGCAGGCGATGAGGACCGCGTCGAAGGCCTGCTGGGAGTAGGCGTAGCCGCGCCGCAGCAGGGAGGTGTCGAGGTTGAGCATCATGTCCTCGAACGTCAGCCCGTCGCCGACGTCCACGCCCACGGGGCCGCCGGGCTCGAACCCCTCGGCCTGCTCCAGCGACTCCGGCGGCAGCGACGCGTCGCGGTAGTCGACCGAGGCGTTGGGCCCCAGGCGGATCGGGATCGCCTGCTGCGCCCGGCCGCCGGCATCCAGGGTGGCCTGGTGCACGGCGCTGGCGAGCGGCCCGCACTCGGCGCCGCCGTTGAGGACCAGCAGAGCCGGCGGCGCCCCGGCGATCTGCGCCGCGAGGGCCTGCACGTCGAGGTCCTCGTCGGCCGGGTAGAAGGTCTCCATGACCATCGTGCCGCCGAGAGGGGCGGCCTGCTCGGACAGCTCGGCGAGCAGGCTGCGCCCCTGCAGGGTGTCCGGGGAGACGTAGGCGATGGTGCCGGGGACGGTGCCCTCGGGCGCGTTCTCCATCGCGGCCTTCACCCAGAGGGAGGCCAGGGCCGTGTCGTCGGGGGCGAGGCGGAACAGCATGCCGTTGCTGGCGTCGTCCTTGCGCACGGCGGCGGAGGAGGACCACGGGCACAGCACCAGCATCTGGTGCTCGACGGCGGCGGGGATGGCCTCGAGCAGCTGGGAGTCCTCGAGGGAGGAGATCAGCACGCTCACCCCGGCCGCGGCGAGGGCCTCGACCTGCGAGGCCACATCGGCCCCCGGGGCCTCGACCACCGCCCTCGTCTCGAGGACCACGTCCTGCGCGAAGACGCCGCCGGCGAGGACGTTGACGCGGCGCACCGCCTCCTCGATCGCGAGCGAGATCTGTCCCTCGAACTGCCCGGGGGCGCCGAAGGTCGAGCCGATGCTTCCCAGGATCAGCGGAGTCGTGGGCGCGGTGCGCTCCGAGGCCGTCGGCGGCGGGGTCGTCGCGCGGCTCCGCCCGCGGCCCCGCCGCCCTCCGGGCGTGCACGCCGCGAGGGCGCCGGCCCCGAGCACCCCTGAGGACAGGGAGGCCAGGACGCGGCGCCGCGTCGGGGAGATCGGGCGGGCCATGTCAGCGCGGCGCGGTTCTCGGCAGGGTCAGTCCTTGCCGGCTCCCCCGAGCTGGTCGACGACCGCGTCGGCGACCTCGCGCATCGTCAGGCGGCGGTCCATGGAGGTCTTCTGGATCCAGCGGAACGCCTCCGGCTCGCTGAGGCCCATGTTCGACTGCAGCAGGCCCTTGGCGCGGTCCACGCGCTTGCGGGTCTCGAAGCGCTCGCCCAGGTCGGCGATGTCCGCCTCGAGCTGCAGGATCTGCGCGTGGCGGGAGACGGCGATCTCGATCGCCGGCAGCAGGTCCGCCGGGGTGAAGGGCTTGACGACGTACGCCATCGCGCCGGCGTCGCGGGCCCGCTCGACGAGCTCGGTCTGCGAGAAGGCGGTGAGCATCACCACGGGGGCGAGGTTCTCCTCGCCGATCTTCTCGGCGGCGGTGATGCCGTCGGTCTGCGGCATCTTCACGTCCATCACGACGATGTCCGGGCGCAGCTCACGGGTCTTCTCGATGGCGGCGGCGCCGTCGCCGACGGCGGCGACGACCTCGAAGCCGGCCTCCGTGAGCGTCTCGACGATGTCCATCCGGATGAGGCTCTCGTCCTCCGCGACGACGGCGCGGCGGCGCGGGGCGGCCTCCGCGGCGTCGGTGGTGGACTCGTTCACAGATTCGTCGTTCATAGCACCCTGTCCGTCTCGCATGGCTCCCTGTCCCGCGGGCCGCGACCGCCTCGGCGATCTCCGGACGGCACGCGCAGGGCGCATGCAGCCGATGCTGATCGGGGCGGAAGCCGGTCGGGAGCAGATGTCTTCCTCGGATATCCTAGTCCAGGCTCTGCGTCCCGTGCCCTGTTCGGGCAGGTGACGTGAGCATCCTCGCCGGGTTGGCGGAATGGTAGACGCGGCGCACTCAAAATGCGCTGTCCGCAAGGGCGTGCGGGTTCGAGTCCCGCACCCGGTACCGGAGCTCCCGGCCCCTGGCCCGGAGCGATCCCGGGGCAGGAGCCGATGGTCGGGGCGAACGGACGCGAACTCCCCATCGGAAGGGCATCCTCAGTGACGGGACGAGCCCAGATGGGGCTCGATGGCCAACCAGAGCTGATCGGCGCATTCCTGCGGCGTCTGCTCCCCGCGGGTGCGGACGATCGACGTCGCGGGCAGCAGCGCGCGCAGCGCCCTGGCGTCCGATCGCGCGTCGAGGACGGTCGCCTCGGTCGCGCCGCGCCCTCGGAGGCGGGCGGCCCTCAGCTCGTCGTCGACCTCCCAGCCGAGGAGCGTCCCCGCAGCCGGCGCGGGACGGGCATCGGGCACCTGCGTGAGGAGGACCATGTCGACGCCGGCCCGGGTCACGAACCCGGCGATCCGGGCCCAGAGACGGTCGTAGGCGGGCCAGATCGGCGCCGCCGCGGCATCGGCGATCCTCACGCCCAGGAGGGAGCCGTCCTCGAGCACCTCGTCGATGTCGGCGACGACGGCGCGTCCATGGGCTCGCGCGATCAGATGGGGCAGCGCCGTGGACTTGCCCGTGCCGGGAGGTGCGCAGACCGTGACCAGCGCGCCGGCTGGGAGGCGAGCGTTCACGGTCTCGCCCCGTCGAAGAGTCCTGTGCGCGCCAGTCCGCCGCGCTGCCGGCTACGCAGCGGGACCCGAACGGCCATGCCTCGGGGCGCGGGCGTCCGTCGCATCACGGGTTGGCCGGTTCGCGCAGCATCGCGTGGACCGACGGCCCGTCGGGGATGCGGGTCGTCGCGGTCGGGGTGAAGCCATGCCGCGCATACAGCGCCACGTTCCGGGCATCCGAGGTCTCCACGGACGTCGTGGCGCGACGGGCATCGAGGCGCCGCAGCCCCTCGGTCAGGATCGCGGAGGCGATCCCCCTCCCCCAGCTGTCGGGATGGACGCCGACCACGGCCAGGTCCCAGGAGTCCGCAGGGCGCTGCGGGAGCTCGACCGCGCGCAGGGCGTCGAGCCTCTCCCCCATCAGCTCTGCGATCCGCGCCTGATCGGCTGCGGCGGGCTCCGGGGCATCGGGCGGGAGCAGCGCCGCGACGCCGCGTCGCGCCTCGTCCACGAGCACGATCCCGCATCGGAGGGCATGACGCAGGTAGATCCCCTGCAGCTCCTCCAGGCGCGCCGCATAGTCGGCGGCGGGGATCGACCAGCGGGTCCACGGGTACTCGGCGAAGGCGGCGGCTAGCATCCGCGCAGCACCGGGGATGTCGTCGGCGGTCGCATCGCGCACGGGAACGGTCATGGCTGCACGCTACCTCCCGGACCAGCTCAGGAGGCGGCGGTGGATCGGCTGCCCGGCACGGTCGCGCGCGCCGATGGGCCCCGTTGTCCTCCTCGGTCCGGGGCAGGGACCCGCTCGACCCGAGCATCCCCCTCGAGCAGGCGGGCAGCCACCCGAGATACTGATCCGATGAGACCGTGCCGACTGAACGTGATGGGTGCCTCCGGCGCAGGGGCGACGACCCTCGGTCGCGCGGTGGCAACGGCCTGGTCGGTCCCTCATGCCGACAGCGACGACTTCTACTGGGTGCCGACGAGCCCCGCGTACACTACGCCGCGTTCCGTGGACGAGAGGGTGGCGCTCATGGAGGCGATGTTCGTCCCGCGGGCGGCATGGGTCCTCTCCGGGGACATCACCAGCTGGGGCCGTTCCGTGATCGATCGGTGCGACGCCGTGGTCTTCCTGACCCTCGATCCGGACGAGCGCCGGCGACGCCTGGAGCGTCGGCAGGATGTCCGGCGAGAGGGCGAGAGCATCGACGACGCGTCCACGTCCGCCTTCCTCGCATGGGCCATAGGGTACGACGACCCCGCCTTCCCCCGCCGCAGCCGCCGGTCCCACGAGGCCTGGCTGGAGACGCTCCGGAAGCCCGTCCTGCGCCTGGAGTCCGCGCAGCCGGTCGACGAGCTGTGCCGTCGCGTCCTGGACTGGCAGCCGCACATCTGACGGACGGACGCCCGCGGTGCAGGGCCCATCGCCCTCGCCGCCGTCCGGCCTGGCCGGCACCCTCCCCCGAGCTCATCGGCGGATCGACATCCGGGCAGCGACACGGTGCCCGCTACGGCGCGTGGCGCGTCCCCGAGATCGGCGTCTCGCCCCGGCCGCAGGTGCTCAGGAACTCGACGATGGCTCGCGCGGCCGTCTCCGGCTCCTGCTCGACCGGATAGTGCCCGGACTGCTCCAGGACGAGGCCGCGCACGTCCGTCGCGACCGTTCGCAGGCCGTCGGCGACCGCGGAACCCATCGCATAGCGACCCCCGATCGCGAGGACGGGCGTGGAGATCGGGTCCCTCCTCAGCTGCCCGACATCTGCCAGGTCGCCGGAGCGCGTGCGGTAGTAGCCGAGCCCGGCGGCGAGGACGCCTTCTGTGCGGTAGGCGTCGACATAGGTGCGGTGGATCTCCGGCTCCAGCCCGGCCGGACCGGCGCTCTGCGTCAGGAAGGAGCCGTAGTAGGCCTCCTCGCGTCCCGGGACGAGCTGCTCGGCCAGCCCCGGCACCCGGTTGAACGGGCCATGCCAGGTCGGATAGTGGTCGGCTCCCGGAGCGGGGATGTCGACCTCGACTCCCGGCAGGATCTCCTCCTCGATCACCAGCGCGCTGACCGCCTCGGGCATCGCCGCGGCCAGGAGGGCGGCGACCGATCCTCCCCAGTCATGTCCGATGACCGCGAACCGCGCGTGCCCGAGCCCGGCGAGCTTCTCCTGCAGTCCGCGCGCGAGAGCGCTCTTGCGGAGGTCAGGCGTATCCCCGGGGGCTGCGCCGAGGCCGGGCAGGGTGACCGGGAGGGGCGCGAATCCGGCACGGCGCAGGGCGGGGAGCAGCCCGCGCCAGTGGGCCGGCGTCACCGGCCAGCCGTGCAGGAGCACGACGGCGTGCTCGGCGGGAGGGTGCGTCAACGTGGTCCGGGTCCTCCCCGACACCGATGCCGGCGTCGTCTGTCGTGGATCATGCGTTCGGGGATGCGCCGGCGCACCGGAGCGCGGTGGCGGCGCTGGGCCGCGTCCCCGTCCCGAGGACGAGACGGCCCGAACGCCGACGGGGGCCTCCCGCCGCAGCGGAAGGCCCCCGTCGGAGGCGGATCTCAGATGTCCTGCGGACCCTGGGCGATGCGATCGGCCTCGATGCGGGCCGACTCGGTGCCGTCGAGGTCACCGATGCGGTGCACGCGCAGCGTGTTGGTCGAGCCGTGCACGCCGGGGGGCGAACCGGCGGCGATGATCACGAGGTCGCCGGGCTGCAGGCCCTTCTGCTCGCGCAGCAGGTCGTCGACGACGCGGACCATCTCGTCGGTGTTGCGCTGCATCGGCACCAGCTGCGCCTCGATGCCCCAGGACATCGACAGCTGGTGGCGCACATGCTCGTACGGGGTCATCGCCAGCAGGGGGATGGTCGGGCGCAGGCGCGCCAGGCGGCGGGCGGTGTCGCCGGACTCGGTGAAGGTCACGAGGTACTGGGCGGAGAGCTGGTCGCCGATCTCCGCGGCCGCGCGGGTGATGGCACCGCCGCGGGTGTGCGGGATGGTGCCCAGCGGCATGATGCGATCGGCGCCGTTCTCCTCCGTGTTGGTGATGATCCGCGCCATGGTGCGGACCGCCTCGAAGGGGTACGCGCCGACGCTGGTCTCGCCGGAGAGCATGACGGCGTCCGCGCCGTCGAGGATCGCGTTGGCGCAGTCGGAGGCCTCGGCGCGGGTGGGGCGCGGGGCGGTGATCATCGACTCGAGCACCTGGGTGGCGACGATGACCGGCTTCGCGTTGCGGCGGGCGAGCTCGATGGCGCGCTTCTGCACCAGCGGCACCTGCTCCAGGGGCAGCTCGACGCCGAGGTCGCCGCGGGCGACCATGATGCCGTCGAAGGCGCCGACGATCTGGCGCAGGGCGCGCACGGCCTGCGGCTTCTCGATCTTGGCGATGACGGGGACGCGGCGCTCCTCCTCGTGCATGATGCGCAGCACGTCGTCCATGTCGTGCGCGTCGCGCACGAAGGACAGGGCGATGAGGTCCGCGCCGAGGCGCAGGCCCCAGCGCAGGTCCGCGATGTCCTTCTCGCTCATGGCGGGGACGGAGACGGCCACGCCCGGGAGGTTGATGCCCTTGGAGTCGGAGACCGGACCGGGGACCTCGACGACGGTGCGGACGTCGGTGTCGGTGACCTCGGTGACGCGCACGGAGACCTTGCCGTCGTCGATCAGCAGGACGTCGCCGGGGCGGCAGTCGCCCGGCAGGCCCTTGAACGTCGTGGAGACCCGCTCGCGGGTGCCGATGATGTCCTCGGTGGTGATGACGAAGCTGTCGCCGACCTCGAGCTGGTGCGGGCCGTCCTCGAACTTGCCCAGACGGATCTTGGGGCCCTGCAGGTCGACCAGCACGGCGACGTTGCGTCCGAGGTCGTCGGCGGCGCGGCGGATGTTCGCGTACACCTTCTCGTGGTCGTCGTGAGTCCCGTGGCTGAGGTTCATCCGAGCCACGTTCATCCCGGACTCGATGAGCGTCCTGATCTGCTCATAGGTGTTCGTCGCGGGCCCGAGAGTGCAGACGATCTTCGCTTTACGCATGACAACCCATCTGTTGTAGTCGCTGTTGTGGGCGCGCCCCTCGGCCGGTGCGCATGGGGGCGCACCGGCCGGAGGGGTCGCAGCACCGAGATCCAGTCACAGTGTAATCGGCAACTCACCGGGGCTCACCGGCGCGGGCAGCGCCGAGGAGCCCATGAGGTACGCATCGACCGCGGCGGCGCAGGAGCGCCCCTCGGCGATGGCCCACACGATGAGGCTCTGGCCTCGGGCGCAGTCGCCCGCGGTGAACACGCCGGGGGCCGAGGTGGCCCAGTCCGCGGCGTGGCCGATGTTGCCGCGGGAGTCGAGCTCGAGTCCGAGCTCCGAGACGGCGCCGTCCTGCTCGGGGCCCTGGAACCCCATGGCGATCAGCACGAGCTGCGCGGGCAGCACCTGCTCGGTGCCCGGGGTGGGCACGCGGCGGCCGTCGACGAACTGGGTGCGGGCGACCTGGATGCCGGCCACGTGCCCCTGCTCGTCGACCTCGAAGCCGGTGGTGGAGGCCAGGTACGAGCGCTCCCCGCCCTCCTCGTGGGCGCCGGAGACCTCCAGCAGCACCGGGTGGGTGGGCCAGGGGTGGCGCTCGGGGTCGCGCTCCTCGGGCGGCTGCACGCCGATCGCGAGGGTGGTCACGGAGCGGGCGCCCTGGCGCAGCGCGGTGCCCAGGCAGTCCGCGCCCGTGTCGCCGCCGCCGATGATGATGACGTCCTTGCCGTGGGCGTCGATCGGGTCCTCGAGGGTGTCGCCCTCGACCCGGCGGTTCGCCTCGGTGAGGTACTCCATCGCCATGTGTATGCCGGAGGCCTCGCGGCCGGCGACCGGCAGGTCGCGCGGGCGGGAGGCGCCGATCGCGAGGACGACCGCGTCGAAGCGGGCCTGCAGCGACTCCATGCTCACCGCGCCCTCCCCGGTGCCGCCGACGTCGACGCCGGTGCGGAAGCGGGTGCCCTCGGCCTCCATCTGCTCCAGGCGGCGCTCGACGAAGCGCTTCTCGAGCTTGAACTCGGGGATGCCGTAGCGCAGCAGCCCGCCGATGCGGTCGGACTTCTCGAGCACCACCACGGTGTGCCCGGCGCGGGTGAGCTGCTGGGCGGCGGCCAGGCCGGCGGGGCCGGATCCGACCACGGCCACGGACTTGCCGGTCTGGCGGGTCGGCTCCACGGGGGTGACCCAGTCCTCGTCGAACGCCTTCTCCACGATGGAGACCTCGACGTTCTTGATGGTCACCGGCGGCTGGTTGATGCCCAGCACGCAGCTGGACTCGCACGGCGCCGGGCAGGCGCGGCCGGTGAACTCCGGGAAGTTGTTCGTCGCGTGCAGCCGCTCGCTGGCCTCGTGCCAGTCCTCGCGGTAGACGAGCTCGTTCCACTCGGGGATGAGGTTGCCCAGCGGGCAGCCCTGGTGGCAGAACGCGATGCCGCAGTCCATGCAGCGTCCGGCCTGGCGGGGCACGAGGCCCAGCTGGCCCTTCTCGCGCACTTCGTACACCTCGCGCCAGTCCATCAGGCGCAGCGGGACGGGACGGCGCGGGGGCAGCTCGCGCTCCCGGTTCTTCAGGAATCCGCGCGGATCAGCCATTCGAGCCCTCCAGGATCGTGTTCCACACCTCGTGGGAGTCGGGGTCGATGCCCGCTTCGAGGGCATCCTCGCGCAGAGCCGTCACCCGCAGGAACTCGGTGGGGACGATCTCGCGCAGCCGTCCGAGCAGCGCGTCCTCATCGGACAGCAGCTCGGCGGCGAGGTCGGAGCCGGTGCGGCGGGCATGCTCGCGCACGGCGTCCAGGACGAAGTCACGGTGGTCGGCGCGCACGGGGCCGACCTGGAAGCCGGGCAGATCATCGGGGTTGATCCGCGACTCGTCCAGGTCCAGCACGAACAGCGTGCCGCCGCTCATGCCGGCGCCGAGGTTGCGGCCGATGGGGCCCAGCACGACGATCGCGCCGCCGGTCATGTACTCGGCGCCGTGGTCGCCGATGCCCTCGACGACCAGCGTCGCCCCGGAGTTGCGGACGCCGAAGCGCTCGCCCGCGCGGCCGGCGAGGAACATGCGCCCGCTGGTCGCGCCGTAGGCGCAGGTGTTCCCGGCGATCGCGGCGGAGGCCCGCGAGGCGGGGGTGCCCGCGCCGTGGCCGATCGCGATGATGCCGCCGGAGAGCCCCTTGCCGACGTAGTCGTTGGCGTCCCCGGTGAGCTCCATGGTCACGCCGGAGGGCAGGAAGGCGCCGAGGGACTGGCCGCCGGTGCCGGTCAGCTGCAGGCGGATGGTGTCCTCGGGCAGGCCCTCGCCGCGGTACCGGCGGGTGACCTCGTGGCCCAGCAGGGTGCCGGCGGTGCGCTGGATGTTGCGCAGCTCGTCGACGATGAGGACGGGCTCGCCCTTCTCCAGCGCGGGGGCGGCCGCCTCGATCCAGCTGACGTCGGCCGCCAGCTCGAGGGCATGGTCCTGCCCGCGACGGCGCCGCGGGAAGTCCCCGGGGTGGATCTCGGGCCGGGCCAGCACGGGGCTGAGGTCCAGGCCCTGCTGCTTGTAGTGGCGGTGCGCCTCGTCCACGTCCAGCAGGTCGATGCGGCCCACGGCCTCCTCGACCGAGCGCAGCCCGAGGGCGGCGAGGTGCTCGCGCACCTGCTCGGCGATGTACTCGAAGAACGTCACCACGAACTCCGGGGTGCCGGTGAAGCGCTCGCGCAGCTCGGGGTTCTGCGTGGCCACGCCCACCGGGCAGGTGTCCAGGTGGCACACGCGCATCATGATGCATCCCGAGACGACCAGCGGAGCGGTCGCGAAGCCGAACTCCTCGGCGCCCAGCAGGGCGGCGATGACGACGTCGCGGCCGGTCTTCATCTGCCCGTCGACCTGCACGGTGATGCGGTCGCGCAGTCCGTTCAGCAGGAGCGTCTGCTGGGTCTCGGCGAGACCGATCTCCCAGGGCGTGCCGGCGTGCTTGAGGGAGTTCAGCGGGCTCGCGCCGGTGCCGCCGTCGTGGCCGGAGATCAGCACGACGTCCGCATGCGCCTTGGACACGCCCGTGGCGACGGTCCCCACGCCGAAGCGGGAGACCAGCTTCACGTGGATGCGCGCCGCGGGGTTCGCGGACTTCGCGTCGTGGATCAGCTGCGCCAGATCCTCGATGGAGTAGATGTCGTGGTGCGGAGGCGGCGAGATCAGGCCGATCCCGGGCGTGGAGTGCCGGGTCCGGGCGATCCACGGGTAGACCTTCTGCGGGGGCAGCTGCCCGCCCTCGCCGGGCTTGGCGCCCTGGGCCATCTTGATCTGGATGTCCCGGGCGAAGGTGAGGTACTCGCTGGTCACGCCGAAGCGGCCGGAGGCGATCTGCTTGATGGCGCTGCGCCGCTCCGGGTCGTGCAGGCGCTCGGTGTCCTCGCCGCCCTCGCCCGAGTTGGACATGCCGCCCAGGCGGTTCATGGCGATCGCGAGGGTCTCGTGCGCCTCCCGGGAGATGGAGCCGTAGCTCATCGCCCCGGTCATGAAGCGCTTGACGATCGAGCTGACCGGCTCGACCTCCTCGATCGGGATCGCGGTGGTCTCGTCGGTGCGCAGGCGCATGAGGCCGCGCAGGGTCATCAGCCGCTGGGACTGGTCGTCGACCTGGTCGGTGTACCTGCGGAACTCGTCGTACTGGCGGGTGCGCGTGGAGTGCTGCAGGCGGAACACGGTCTCGGGGGTGAACAGGTGCGGCTCGCCCTCGCGGCGCCACTGGTACTCCCCGCCGACCGGGAGGCGGCGGTGGGCGTTGCTGACGCCCTCGAGGGGGTAGGCCAGCGCGTGCCGGGCGGCGGTCTCCTGGGCGATGACGTCCAGCCCGATGCCCTCGATGCGGCTGGTGGTGCCCGGGAAGTAGGTGTCGATCAGCTCGCTGGACAGGCCCACGGCCTCGAACATCTGGCTGCCGCGGTAGGAGGCGACCGTGGAGATGCCGATCTTCGACATGATCTTCACGACGCCCTTGCCCAGGCCGTGGATGAGGTTGTGGACCGCCTCGTCGGCGCTCACCCCGCCCACCACGTCGCGGGCCACGAGATCCTCGGCGGTCTCCATGGCCAGGTACGGGTTCACCGCGCTCGCCCCGTAGGCGATCAGCAGCGCGACATGGTGCACCTCGCGCACGTCGCCGGCCTCGACCAGCAGGGCCGCGTGGGTGCGGCGCCCGGTGCGCACCAGGTGATGGTGCACGGCGCTGGTCAGCAGCAGGCTCGGGATCGGGGCGAGGACCTGGTTGGAGTCGCGGTCCGAGAGCACCAGGAAGGTCGCGCCGTCGTCGATCGCCGCCACGGCCTCGTCGCAGATCTCCTGCAGCCGGCCGGCGAGGGCCTCGGTGCCGCCGGCGACGGGGTACAGCCCCCGCAGACGCACGGTGTGGAAGTCCGCGGTGTTGGGGTTCGCGGAGACCGCGACGATCTTCGCCAGCTGGTCGTTGTCGATCACCGGGAAGTCCAGGCCGAGCTGGCGCCCGTGCAGGGGCGTGGCGTCCAGCAGGTTGCGGGACTCGCCGATCGTCACGCCGAGGCTCGTGACCACGGCCTCCCGGATCGAGTCCAGCGGCGGGTTCGTCACCTGGGCGAAGACCTGCGTGAAGTAGTCGAACAGCAGGCGCGGGCGGTCCGAGAGCACGGCGATGGGCGTGTCGGTGCCCATCGCGCCGATCGGCTCGGCGCCCTTGGCGGCCATCGGGGCGATGAGGATGCGCAGCTCCTCCTCGGTGTACCCGAAGGTCTGCTGGCGGCGCACCACGGAGGAGCGGGAGTGGGAGACGTGCTCGCGCTCGGGCAGGGAGGAGACGTGCACCTTCTGCTCGGCGACCCAGGCGCGCCACGGGTGCAGGCCCACCACCTCGGCCTTGACCTCGTCGGACTCGATGATGCGGCCCTGCTCGGTGTCCACGACGAAGATCTCGCCGGGCGCGACGCGTCCCTTGCGGGCGATGGCGTCGGGCGCCATGGGGATGAGCCCGGCCTCGGAGCCGAGCACGACCAGGCCGTCCTCGCCCACCCAGTAGCGCAGGGGGCGCAGGCCGTTGCGGTCGAGCTTGGCGCCGACCTGCGTGCCGTCGGTGAACACGAGGGCGGCCGGGCCGTCCCACGGCTCCTGCAGCATCGAGTGGAACTCGTAGAACCCGCGCAGGTCCGGGTCCATCGTGGCGTCGTTCTCCCACGGCTCCGGCACGAGCATCATCAGCGCGTGCGGCAGCGAGCGGCCCGAGAGGTGCAGCAGCTCGAGGATCTCGTCCAGGCTCGCGGAGTCGGAGGCTCCTTCGGCGTTGACCGGGAGCAGGCGGGAGAAGTCCTCGCCGAAGGCGTCGGTGGCCATGCGGCCCTCGGCGGCGCGCAGGCGGTTGCGGTTTCCGCCGACGGTGTTGATCTCGCCGTTGTGGGCGAGCACGCGGAAGGGATGCGCGAGCGGCCAGGAGGGGAAGGTGTTGGTCGAGAAGCGCGAGTGGACGATCGAGAGCATCGAGGTGAAGCGCTCGTCGTGCAGGTCGGGGAAGAAGTTCCCCAGCTGCGCGGTGGTGAGCATGCCCTTGTACACCAGCGTGCGCGTGGACAGCGAGGGGAAGTAGGTCTGCAGCTCGTGCTCCGCGCGGCGGCGCAGCACGAACACGGCGCGCTCGAGCGCGAGACCGGTGCGCTCCCCCGCCGCGTCCACGACGAAGGGCTGGGCGAAGTACGGCTGGGTGTCCTTGGCGGAGGGGCCGACCAGGCCGTCCACGACGGGGACGTCGCGCCAGCCGAGGATCTCCAGGCCCTCCTCGGCGGCGAGCTCGGCCAGGCGGCGCTGCTCGGCGGACCGCACGGCGGGGTGCTGGGGCAGGAAGCCGATGCCGGTGGCGTAGGCGCCCGGGGCGGGCAGCTCCACGGGCGCGACGGCGCGCTCGAACGCATCGGGCATCTGGGTGATGATGCCGGCGCCGTCGCCGGTGTTCTCCTCGGCGCCGACGGCGCCGCGGTGGTCCAGGTTCTCCAGGGCGGTCAGGGCGTGCTCGACGATGTCGTGCCCGGCCCGTCCCCGCAGCGTGGCGACCATGGCGACGCCGCAGGCGTCATGCTCGTCCTCGGGACGGTACAGGCCCTGGGCGTCGGGGAGCGCCGAGAAGCGGGAGGACAGCGGATGCATGGAAACACCCCTTCCGGTGGTGGGAACGGCGGTGTCCTTCGCAGGAGCACCATCGCGGACACCGGGGGCCGCATTCTATGCACGGCGGCGCACGCCGCGGCCCTCCGGTTTCACGATCCGAGACTACGTGTCTTGCCTTTCGGCGCTGGTGTCGGGGGCGGTATCTGTGCTGGTCGGCGTGGTGTCCGGGAGGGTGAAGGACCCGTCGGCCGCGACGGCCTCGCCGCCGCGCGCGGCCTTGCGCCGCGTGAGGAGGATGACCATCACCACGGCGAGGATCACGGTGAGCAGCGCGACGACGGTGTGGATGCGCAGCGGGCCGACCATGAAGACCTCCTCGGTGCGCATCGCGTCGATCCAGGCGCGGCCGCTCGAGTAGATCGCGGCGTAGGCCCAGAAGATCCGGCCGCCGCCCAGCGAGAAGCGGCGCGCGAGGAACAGCAGCAGCACCACGCCGCCGAGGTTCCACAGCATCTCGTACAGGAAGGTCGGGTGGTAGGTGCCGGGCTCGCAGCCGGGGATCGGTGCGCCGTTGGTGACGCAGGTGATCTCCCAGCCCCAGGGCAGGTCCGTGGGCGGGCCGTACAGCTCCTGGTTGAACCAGTTGCCGAGGCGGCCGATGGCCTGCGCGACCATCAGCGTGGGGGCGATGGTGTCCGCCAGGACGGTGAAGGAGACCTGCTTGCGGCGGGCCATGAACCACACCGCGAGCGCGCCGCCGGCCACGGCGCCCCAGATGGCGAGGCCGCCCTCCCAGATCCGCAGCACCGAGCCGAGATCCCCGTCGGGCCCGAAGTAGGGCTCCGGCGAGGAGATGACGTGCCAGAGGCGGGCGCCGATGATGCCGGCGATCACCGCGGCGAAGACGACGTCGAACAGATCGTCCCCGTCGCCGCCGCGGAACACCCAGCGCTTCGTGGCCCACCACATGGCCACGCCGATCCCCGCGAGGATGCACAGCGCATAGAAGTGGATGGTCAGAGGACCGATCGACAGCGCGGAGATCGGGGAGCTGGGGATGCCGGCGAGGATCATGGGCGCGCCCCCGGACGGGCCCGGTCGATGCCGGCGCGCAGGTCGTCGGCGACGGCGGCGAGCGGGGCGAGGTCCCCGGGCTCGGCCTCGAGCAGGGCCCGCACGAAGGCGGAGCCGACGATCACGCCGTCGGCATAGGCGCCGACCTCGGCGGCCTGCTCCCCCGTGGAGACGCCGAGGCCGACGCACACGTTCCGGGCCCCCGCCTCGCGGGTGCGCTCGACCAGGCCCTCGGTGGCGGCGGAGACGGAGGTGCGGGTGCCGGTCACGCCCATGGTGCTGGCGGCGTACACGAACCCGCGGGTGTGGCCGACGACGTACTCCAGGCGGTCCCGCGGGGAGCTGGGGGCGACGAGGAAAACCCGGTCCAGGCCGTGGGCCTCGCTCGCGGCGATCCACTCCCCTGCCTCGTCGGGCGTGAGGTCGGGGGTGATCAGCCCGGCGCCGCCGGCGGCGGCGAGGTCCCGCGCGAAGGCGTCCACGCCGTAGGCGAGGATCGGGTTCCAGTAGGACATGACCACGATCGCGGCGCCGCGCCCGGACAGCTCGGAGACTGCGCGCAGCACGTCGCGGGTGCGGGTGCCGCCGGCGAGGGCGCGGGTGGCGGCCTCCTGGATCACCGGGCCGTCCATCACCGGGTCCGAGAAGGGCAGGCCCAGCTCGATCATGTCGACGCCGTGGTCGATCAGGGTCGCGGCCGCGGCGATCGAGCCCTCCAGGTCGGGGAAGCCGACGGGGAGGTATCCGATCAGCGCGGGGCGCCCCTCGGCGCGGGTGCGCTCGAGGACGTCCCCGGCGCGCAGCGGGGCCGCGGCGCCGCGGGGGTCGTGGGGCGCGGCGGTGGGGCTGCTCATGCCATCTCCTCAGGGGTGGTGGGGCGGGCGGCGACGGTGCGCGCCTCGGTCGCGGCCAGCGCCTCGCGGGCCCGGGCGCGCAGGGCCTGCAGGTCCCCGCGGCCCGGCTCCTCGTCTCCGAGCAGGCCGAACCAGCTCGAGGCGGTGTGCACGTCCTTGTCCCCGCGCCCGGACAGGCACACGACGATGACGGCGTCGGGGCCCAGCTCCCGGCCCAGCTCCAGCGCGCCGGCTAGGGCGTGCGCGGACTCCAGCGCGGGCATGATGCCCTCGGTCATCGACAGCAGGGCGAAGGCCTCCATGGCGGCGTCGTCGTCCACCGCCCGGTACTCCGCCCGGCCGATGTCCGCGAGCCATGCGTGCTCGGGCCCGACGCTGGGATAGTCCAGGCCCGCGCTCACGGAGTGCGACTCGATGGTCTGGCCGTCCTCGTCCTGCATCACCATCGAGCGCGCGCCGTGCAGGACGCCGGGGCGGCCGCCGCCGATGGTGGCGCTGTGCCGGCCGGTCGCCACCCCGTCGCCCCCGGCCTCGCAGCCCAGCAGGCGCACCTCCGGGTCGTCGAGGAAGGCATGGAACAGTCCCATGGCGTTGGAGCCGCCGCCCACGCAGGCGACCGCGGCGTCCGGGAGGCGCCCGGCGCGCTCCAGGACCTGGCTGCGCGCCTCTTCGCCGATGATCCGGTGGAAGTTGCGCACCATCACCGGGAACGGGTGGGGCCCGGCGACGGTCCCCAGCAGGTAGTGGGTGGTGGCGACGTTGGTGACCCAGTCGCGGAAGGCCTCGTTGATGGCGTCCTTGAGGGTGCGCGAGCCGTGCGTGACGGGCACGACCTCGGCGCCGAGCAGGCGCATCCGGGCGACGTTCAGGGCCTGCCGCTGGGTGTCCTCCTCGCCCATGTAGATCGTGCAGTCCAGGCCGAACAGCGCCGCGGCGGTGGCCGTGGCGACGCCGTGCTGGCCGGCGCCCGTCTCCGCGATCACCCGGGTCTTGCCCATGCGCCGGGTCAGGAGCGCCTGGCCGAGCACGTTGTTGATCTTGTGGCTGCCCGTGTGGTTGAGGTCCTCGCGCTTGAGCAGGATGCGGGCCCCGCCGGCGAGCTCGGAGAAGCGGGGGGCCTCGCTCAGCAGGGACGGGCGTCCCGTGTACTCCGCGGCCAGGCGCTGCAGCTCGGCGACGAACTCCGGGTCCACCAGGGCCTTCTCGTAGACCTCCGTGAGCTCGTCGAGCGCGGGCACCAGGGCCTCGGGCAGGAACCTGCCGCCGAAGTCCCCGAAGTACGGCCCGGTCTGCGCGCGCAGCTCCTCGGCGACGCTCGGACGTCCGGTCGGTCCGGTCGGGTTCTGGGGTGTGCTCACGCGGAGGGTCCCTTCGTGGAATCGGTCTCGGGGGCGGCGGCGCGGGTGCCCCGCGGCACGGCGCGGAAGGCGCAGGCGGTCCCGGCGGGATCCGCGCCGGTCACCAGGGCCTCCCCGACCAGCACCGCATCGGCGCCGGCCGCGGCATAGGCCTCGACGTCGGCGGGCCCGGCGACCGCGGACTCGGCGATCGCCAGCGGGCCGGGCGGGATCTGCGCGATGAGCCCGGAGGCGCGCTCCAGGTCGACGTCGAGGGTCTTCAGGTCGCGGGCGTTGACGCCGATGATCTCGGCGCCGAGGTCCAGGGCGCGCTCGAGCTCGGCCTCGGTGTGCGTCTCCACGAGGGACTGCATGCCGAGCTCGCCGACGAGGTCGTACAGGCTGCGCAGCTCCTCGTCGTCGAGGGCGGCGACGATCAGCAGGACCAGATCGGCGCCGTGGGCGCGCGCCTCATGGACCTGGTAGGGGTCCACCACGAAGTCCTTGCGCAGGACCGGGACGTCCACGGCGCGGCGCACGGCGTCCAGGTCCGCGAGGCTTCCGCGGAAGCGACGCTGCTCGGTGAGCACGCTGATCGCCCCGGCACCCGCCCCGGCGTAGGCGAGGGCCAGCTGTGCGGGATCGGCGATGTCCGCCAGCTCCCCCTTGGAGGGGCTGGCGCGCTTGACCTCCGCGATCAGTCCCATGGTGGTGCCGTCCCCGGCGATCGAGGCGCGGGCGTCGAGGGCGGGGGCGACCTGCGCCGCCAGGCGCCGCAGGGCGGCGTCGTTCACGCGGGCACGGCGCTCGGCCATGTCCTCGCGGACTCCCGCGATGATCTCGTCGAGGACGGTGCCGGTGCTCGTCACGGATGGTCTCCTGGGGGCCGAGGGATGGGGGTCATGCCCCGACCAGCGAGGTCGGGGCGAGGAATGCGAACCCGGGCAGGTTCCGGGCGACGGTGTAGACCGCGACCAGCCCGAGGACCGCCAGCACGACGCCGCGGGACGGCGCGGGAGGCGCCGCCGTGACGCCGCGGGCGCGCCGGACGGCCCAGCGGATCAGCAGGGCCAGGGCCACCGGGATGGCCAGGATCACCAGGGCGTTGTTCTGCAGGGCCAGCGGAAGGTCGCCGTCGAGCAGGGCGTGCACGGCCCGGGTGGCCCCGCAGCCGGGGCACTCGAGGCCCGTCAGCGAGTTCACGAGGCACAGCGGGACGTGCTGCCGGAACGGATCGAAGGTGACCTGGAGGAGCACGGCGCCCGCCCCGGCCGCCGCGAGGATCGCGGCGGGCAGGACGGCGCGGCGCGCACGGAGGGCGGCGCGGTCGGTCCGAGCCGCCGCGGTCACGTCCTGGCGACCCTGGAGCGCTTCTGGCCGAAGCCCGCGAACCGCAGCGCGACGCTCACGATGATCGCCGCGACGATGACCACCGAGCCGATCACGATGAGCAGGAGATTCATGATCGCGAGACCGAATGCGGCCACGACCGATCCGGCGACGACGCCCACGGTCATCGACCAGGCGGCGACGGTCTTGCCCTCGTTGTGCGGCGGGGCGGGCGGAACGGCGTAGGTCTGAGGCATGGATCCTTCTTCAGACGGGTGCGAGGCACAGGGGCGAGGACGCCCCCATTGTGCCACGCTCGCAGCACCGGGGACGGAGCCGATCAGGCCTGCCCGGGCCCGCTGCGGGGCGCGCTGTCGGGCGCGGAACCCCGGTCCTCCTCGGGCGCGGCGGGCTCGTCCTCCTCCTCGGGCGCGGCCGCGCTGGGGTCCTCCCCCAGCGACAGGGCGTCCCAGGCCCCGGCCGGGTCCGATGCGGGGTCGAAGGCCGTCTCCGGCGCATCGGCCGCGACGGTCCGGCGGTAGCGGGAGGAGCGGGGCCAGCGGCCGCCCCGGCGCAGCACCAGCACGCCGAGCAGCACCAGGCCGAGGGCGGGCGCGAGCACGGCGAGAGGCCACGCGGTGGCCTGGGCGGAGGCATCCCCGCCGATCACGCCGACGGACTCGGCGATGCTCGACCTCGAGGCGGCCAGCGGGTCCCGGCGCACCTGCAGCGCGCTCGCGCCCGCGCCGAGGCCGACGAGGACGAGAACGGGGCCGGTCACCAGGCGGATCCAAGCGGAGGACAGCGAGGTGGCCAGGCTCGCGGCGATGCCCACCAGGGCCAGCGCCACCACGGTCGGGGCGGCGTCCCCGCCCAGGATCGCGAGGTCGCGGCTGGTGCCGGCGAGGTCGATCGCGCTCGCGGTGGTCCAGGTGGTGCGGGTCAGTCCCGCCATCGCCGCGGAGAGCAGCAGGCCCAGCAGGACGGCGCTGCGGCGGCTCATCGGCCCGTCCCCGACGTCCCGTCGCCCCGGGCGCCGATCCCCCGCAGGGTCTGCGCGCTGGCGACGGCGCGCAGGGCGGCGGCCGCCTTGGACTGCGCCTCGCGGTGCTCCATGGTCGGGTCCGAGTCGGCGACCACCCCGCCGCCGGACTGGACATGGGCGGTGCCGTCGGTGATCACGGCAGTGCGGATCGCGATGGCCATGTCCATGTCCCCGGCGAAGTCGATGTAGCCGACGGTGCCGCCGTAGATGCCGCGGCGCACCGGTTCGAGCCGGTCGATGATCCGCATGGCGCTCGGCTTCGGCGCCCCGGAGAGGGTCCCCGCCGGGAACGTCGAGCGCAGGGCGTCGTAGGCGGTCATGTCCTCGCGGATGCTGCCGGTCACGGTGGAGACGATGTGCTGGATGTGGGAGTAGCGCTGGATGTGCATGAAGTCGCGCACCACCACGCTGCCGGGCTCGCAGAACCGCTGCAGGTCGTTGCGGGCGAGGTCCACCAGCATCAGGTGCTCGGAGCGCTCCTTGGGGTCGGCCAGGAGCTCCGCGGCCAGGGCCTCGTCCGCGGCGGGGTCCTCGCCGCGGGGCCGGGAGCCCGCGATCGGGTGCGTGGTGGCGATGCTGCCGCGCACCGTCACCAGCGACTCCGGGCTCGCCCCGACCACGTCGACGGCGCGCCCCTGCGCGTCCACGCCGCGCAGCAGGAACATGTACGGGCTGGGGTTCATCCGCCGCAGCACGCGGTAGACGTCCAGCGGGTCCTCGGCCGTGGGCAGGGAGAACCGCTGGGAGGGGACGACCTGGAAGATCTCGCCGTCGATGATGTCCTGCACGGCCGAGCGCACCGAGGCCTCGTACTCGCGCTGCGCGGTGCGGGCCTTCGGCGCGGCGTCGCGCACCACGTCGTACACGGCCGCGCCCGGGGCCAGCGGCCGGCGCAGGCGCTCGAGCATGTCCTCCAGGCGGGAGACGGCGTCGTCGTAGGCCGCGTCGACCCCGGCGTCGGCCCCGTCGATGTTCAGGGCGTTGGCGACCAGCAGCACGGTGGCGTCGTGGGCGTCGTGGACGGCGACGTCCTGGGCCAGCTGGAGGGAGAGGTCCGGCAGCCCCAGCTCGTCGGGCGGGGAGTCCGGGAGGTTCTCCCAGTGCCGCACCGCGTCGTAGGCGATGAAGCCGACCAGGCCGCCGGTGAAGGGCGGCAGGTGCGGCAGGCGGGCGGCCCGGAACTCCGCCGTGAGCACGCGCAGCGCCTCCATCGGGTCCTCGGCCTCGGGAAGGCCCGCGGGCACGTCGCCGATCCAGTGGGCCTTCCCCTCCTTCTCGGTGAGGATGGCCCGGGCTCGGGCCCCGATGATCGACCAGCGGGACTGCTCCCCCTCCCCCGCCGATTCCAGGAGGAAGGTGCCGCGGGGGTCGTCGCCGTCGGTGAGGCGGCGGTACAGCGTGATCGGCGTGTCCTCGTCGGCGAGGAGGCGGATCGTGACCGGCACGATCCGCTGCCGCGCGGCGAGGGCGCGGAAGGTCTCGCGGTCGGGCTGGACGACGCCGAGGCGATCCCCCTCGATCCCGGCCACGAGCTCCGGGTAGGACGGGGCCCGGCCCGCGCCGGGCCGCGCTGCGTGCTCGCTCATGCCCGGCGCTCCTGGGGATCGATCACGACGGCGGGCAGGTCACCGCCGTCGAAGCAGGTGGTGGTGCCGCGATGGCAGGCCGCGCCGACCTGGTCGACCTGGACCAGGAGGGTGTCGCCGTCGCAGTCCAGGGCGATGCCGCGGACCCACTGCACGTGGCCGCTGGTGTCCCCCTTGCGCCAGTACTCCCGGCGGCTGCGGGACCAGAACGTGACCCGGCCCTCGGAGAGGGTGCGGCGCAGCGCCTCGTCGTCCATCCAGCCGACCATGAGGACGTCGCGGCTGGTGGCGTCCTGGACGACGGCGCAGACCAGTCCGTGCTCGTCGCGCTTGAGACGGTCGGCCAGGGCGGGGTCCAGGGCGGTCGCGCTCACAGGGCCCTCTGCAGCTCGTCGGCGCGGTCCCGGCGCTCCCAGGTGAACTCGGGCAGCTCCCGGCCGAAGTGCCCGTGCACCGAGGTGCGCCGGTAGATGGGCCGCAGCAGGTCCAGGGCGTCGATGATCGCGGCGGGGCGCAGGTCGAAGACCTTGCGCACGGCGGCGGCGATGACATGGTCGGGGGCGCGGCCCGTGCCGAAGGTCTCGACGTACAGGCCCACCGGCTGGGCGACGCCGATCGCGTAGGCGACCTGCACCTCGGCGCGGTCCGCGAGCCCGGCGGCGACGATGTTCTTGGCGACCCAGCGCATGGCGTACGCCCCGGAGCGGTCCACCTTGCTGGGATCCTTGCCGCTGAACGCCCCGCCGCCGTGCCGGGCCATGCCCCCGTAGGTGTCCACGATGATCTTGCGGCCCGTCAGGCCGGCGTCGCCCTTGGGCCCGCCGATGACGAAGCGCCCCGAGGGGTTCACGTGGACGGTGACGTCCGAGGTGTCCAGGCCGAAGCCCGCGAGCTCCTCGAGCACCGGGGCGATCACCACGCCCTGGATCGCCGGGTCGAGCTGGGTGAGCAGCTCGACCTCCTCGGCGTGCTGGGTGGACACGACGATGGTGTCCACGCTGCGGGCCACGCCCTCGTCGTCGTAGCCGATGGTCACCTGGGTCTTGCCGTCCGGACGCAGGTACGGCAGGACGCCGTCGCGGCGCGCGGTCGAGAGGTTCGTGGACAGCCGGTGCGCGGCGTGGATCGGCAGCGGCATGAGCTCGGGGGTGTCGTTGCAGGCGTAGCCGAACATGAGGCCCTGGTCCCCGGCCCCGAGGGAGGCGAAGGCCTCCGCCTCGGCGCCGGCGCGGGTCTCGAAGGACTCGTCCACACCCGCGGCGATGTCCGCGGACTGCGCGCCGATGGAGACCTCGATGCCGCAGCTGTCCGCGTCGAAGCCCTTCAGGCTCGAGTCGTAGCCGATGTCGCGGATGACGTCGCGGACGATGCGGGCGACGTCGCTGTACCCCTGGGTGCGCACCTCCCCCGCCACATGGACGAGACCGGTGGTCACCATGGTCTCGACGGCGACGCGGGCGTCGCGGTCCTGGGAGAGGAGATCGTCGAGGATGGCATCGGAGATCTGGTCGCAGATCTTGTCCGGGTGGCCCTCGGTGACGGACTCGGAGGTGAAGTAGCGAAGCGCGCTCGAGCTCATGCCTGCAAGGGTACGTCCCCGAGCAGGGCGACGACCTGGTCGAGCACACCGTGGGCCACATGCAGCTTGCTGCCGGTGACCTCTCCCACATCGGCCCCGGCGGCGTCCAGGATGCGCACGCTGTTGGAGTCCGCGCCGAACACGCCGGCGGTCAGGTCGTTGAACACCAGGAGGTCCGCGCCCTTGCGGCGCGCCTTCTGCCGGGCCAGCTCGAGGGAGGACTCGTGCTCGGACCCGGTCTCCGCCGCGAAGCCCACGATCAGCCGCGGCGCCGTGCCCGGGTCCTCGTTGCGGGCCAGCACGCTGCCGCGCAGCACGTCGGGGGTCCGGGTCAGGGGGATCGCCGGGGCGTCCTGGCCGTCGACCTTCTTGATCTTGGCGGCGGACCGGGTCGTCGGGGTGAAGTCGGCGACGGCGGCGGCCATGACGAGCACGTCCGCCTGCTCGCGCTGCTCGGCGACGGCGGCCGCGAGCTCCGCGGCGCTGCGCACGTCCACCCGTTCCGCTCCCGGAGGGGTCTCGAGCTCGACGTTCGCCGCGACGAGGGTGACCTGCGCCCCGCGGGCGAGGGCGGCGTGGGCGAGCGCCCAGCCCTGCTTCCCGGAGGAATGGTTGGCGATGTAGCGGACCGGGTCGATCTCCTCGCGGGTGCCGCCGGCGCTCACGAGCACGCGCACCCCCTGGAGGTCCCGCACCGGGGCGCCGCTGGCGTCCTCGCACGGGGCGGCCAGCACCGCGGCGGCCGCGGCGAGGATCGCCTCGGGCTCGGGCAGGCGGCCGGGACCGGTGTCGGGGCCGGTGAGGCGCCCCACGGCGGGCTCGAGCACCGTGGTCCCGCGCGAGCGCAGCACCTCCACGTTCTCGACGGTCGCGGGATGCAGCCACATCTCGGTGTGCATGGCCGGGGCGAGCACGACGGGCCCGCGGGCGACCAGCAGGGTCGCGGCCAGCAGGTCGTCGGCGCGCCCCATGCGCACCCGGGCGAGGAGGTCGGCGGTCGCCGGGACCACGAGGACGAGGTCGGCCTCCTGCCCCAGGCGCACGTGCGCGACCTGGTCGACGTCCTCGAACACGCTCGTGATGACGCGCTGGTGGCTGAGAGCCTCCCAGGTCGCGGCGCCGACGAACTCGAGCGAGGAGGCGGTGGGGATGACACGGACCTCGGCCCCGGACGCGACAAGGCCGCGCACCACGTGCGCGGCCTTGTAGGCGGCGATGCCGCCTCCGACGCCGACGATCACACGGGCTCCGGCCAGTGCGCGCGCGGCGGTCATGTCAGAACTTGAAGTCCGCCAGCGGGACCTCGGGCGCGTCGTCGCCGAGCTCGAGCGGCGCGGGGCCGTCGGGCTGGGACTCGGCGAGCTCGCTCTCGTCGACCTCGCGGACGGTCAGCAGGCCCTCGTCGATCTCGCGCAGGGCGATGGACAGCGGCTTCTCCTGGTTGTCCACGTCGACCAGGGGCCCCACGAACTCGAGCAGGCCCTCGGAGAGCTGCGCGTAGTAGGCGTTGATCTGGCGGGCGCGCTGCGATGCGTACAGGACGAGCGCGTACTTGGAATCGACGTCCTCGAGCAGACGGTCGATCGGCGGATTCGTGATGCCCTCGGGCTGAGCGACGGTTCCGAACACGTCTGTCCCTTCGGTAGTGGGGTGGGTCCGACGCACCAGGATACGCCGCCGGGCTCCCCGGCGGACAGCGCAGGGACCGGCGACTTCCTCACACGGCGGGATCAGGGGAGGTCACAGGGATGCCGGGGTCCCGCGCACGCCCATCAGCGCGGCGAGCTCGTCGGTGGCCCGGTCGACCTCGTCGTTGACGACGGTGACGTCGAACTCGGACTCGGCCGCGAGCTCGACCCGGGCGGTCGCCAGGCGCCGCTCGCGCTCCTCGGCGTCCTCCGTGCCGCGCCCCACGAGGCGGGAGACCAGGGTCTCCCAGTCCGGAGGGGCGAGGAACACGAAGCGCGCCTCGGGAAGGGTCGCGCGCACCTGCCGGGCGCCGGCGAGATCGATCTCGAGCAGGACCGGGCGGCCGGACGCGACGGCATCCATCACCGCCGAGCGCGGGGTGCCGTACTTGTTGCGGCCGTGGACCACGGCCCACTCGAGCATCTCCCCGGCCTCGACCAGCCGGGTGAACTCCTCGTCGGAGACGAAGTGGTAGTGCACCCCGTCGATCTCGCCCGGCCGCGGCGCGCGCGTGGTCGCGCTCACGGACAGGTGGATCTGCGGGTACCGACGGCGGATCGCCGCGGAGACGGTCCCCTTGCCGACGGCCGTCGGCCCGGCGAGCACCGTGACCGGGACGGGAGGCGTGCTCGTCCCGTCCCGGTGCGGGGCGCTCACTCGGAGAAGTGGGCGACGAGCTTGTCGGCCTGGTGCGAGCCGAGACCGCGGATCTTGCGCGAGGGGGAGATGCCGATCTCCTCCATGATCTGCTGCGCCTTCACCTTGCCCACGCCGGGCAGGGACTCCAGCAGCGCGGACACGCGCAGACGACCGATGACCTCGTTGGACTCGGCTTCCTTCAGGACCTTCGCGATCTCCTCGCCGCGACGGCCGGTGCTGTCCTTCAGGCGGGCCTTGATGGCCGCGCGCTCACGACGCGCCTCGGCCGCCTTCTTCAGGGCCTCGGCCCGCTGTTCGGGAGTCAGAGGAGGAAGAGCCACGGTGATTACCTCTTGTTCTGTCGTCGACGTTGTGTGCGTCCCGACGGGTGCCAGACGCGTGGTGGTGGGTAGAGACTAGCGCTATGAAGGCGCCGCGGCGCACACATTACGCGCCTTTGGCCTGCTTCTTCGCGAAATCCGCGACCCCGGGCGCGTCACGCGCCGCCGACGGCCCCCTGCGCGGCCGTGTAGGCGGCGCGCAGCGCGCGCGCCCGGGAGCGCAGCGCCTCCACCTCGCCGCCCGCCGAGAGCAGCCCTCGGGAGAGGGACACGAGGACCTGCGACGACGCCGCGCCGAAGACCTCGGGGAGGTCCGCGGGGCCGGCGCCCTGCGCCCCGAAGCCGGGCACGAGCAGCGGTGCGCGGGTGGCGGCCAGGTCGATGCCCAGCTCGCGCACCGCCGCACCGACGGTCGCCCCGACCACCAGGCCGGCGCTCCCCCACGTCCCCGCGGGGGCCGCGGAGTTCTCCGCGCGCACGTGCTCCGCCATCGCCGCGGCGACGCTGAGCCCGGCCGCGTCGCGGGCGTGCTGGACCTCGTGGCCCTCCGGGTTCGAGGTCAGCGCCAGCACGAACACGCCCTTGCCCGCCCCGTGCACGTGCTCCAGGGCCGGGGCCAGGGAGCCGTAGCCCAGGTAGGGGCTGAGCGTGACCGCATCGGCCTCCAGGGAGCTGCCGGGACGCAGGTAGGCATCGGCGTAGGCGCCCATGGTGGAGCCGATGTCCCCGCGCTTGACGTCGAGGATCGTGAGCACGCCCCGCTCGCGGGCCGCGGCCAGGAGCTCCTCGAGCGCGGCCACGCCGGCCGAGCCGTGGCGCTCGAAGAAGGCGGACTGCGGCTTGATCGCCGCGACCTCGCCGGCCACGGCCTCGAGGGCGCGGCGGGAGAACTCGCGCACCCCCGCCGCGTCGTCGCTCAGGCCCCACGAGGCCAGCAGCGGTCCGTGCGGGTCGATGCCGGCGAGGATCGGCCCGTGCTCGCGGACGGACTGCTGGAGGCGGGCGCCGAAGGCGGTGCTCATGCGCCGGCTCCGGCCGGCTGCGCCGAGCGGCCGTCCTCGCGGGCCCGGGCGCGGGAGGCCTCCAGCCGGGCGACGTGCGCCTGCAGGCTGGTCACCGCGAAGGATCCCTCCGGCAGCGCCTCGATCGCCTGCACCGCCGCGTGGAACTCCTGCATCGTCGTGATGATCGGCACGTCCACGCTGGTCGCCGCCGCGCGGATGGCGTACCCGTCGGCCCGGGAGTTCGAGCCCGAGGGCGTGTTCAGCACCAGGGCCACCTGCCCGCCCTCGATCAGCTCGATGACGCTCCCCTGGGCCGAGTGCTCGGAGGCCTTGGGGATGGTGCGGCACGGGATCCCCGAGCGGCCCAGCACCTGGGCGGTGCCCTCGGTCGCGAGGATCTCGAAGCCCCGCGCGGCCAGGCGCGCCACCGGCAGCGCCAGGCCCCGCTTGTCGCGGTCGGCGACCGAGACGAAGACCGTGCCCGCGGTGGGCAGGCCCTGCCCGGCGATGGCGAGCTGGGACTTGGCGAAGGCCAGCGGGAAGGTCGCGTCCATGCCCATCACCTCGCCGGTCGAGCGCATCTCGGGGCCCAGCAGGGAGTCGACGGCGCGTCCCTCGCGGGTGCGGAACCGCTTGAAGGCGAGCACGGCCTCCTTCACGGCGATCGGGGCATCGGCCGGGAGGTCGGTGCCGTCGCCCTGCTCGGGCAGCGTGCCGCGGGTGCGCAGCTCGGCGATCGAGTCGCCGGCCATCACCAGGGCGGCGGCCTGGGCCAGCTGGACTCCGGTCGCCTTGGCGACGAAGGGGACGGTGCGCGAGGCGCGCGGGTTCGCCTCCAGGACGTACAGGATGTCCTGGGCCAGGGCGTACTGCACGTTGAGCAGGCCGCGCACGCCCACGCCCTCCGCGATCGCGAGGGTCGAGGCGCGGATGCGGTCGATCATCGCCCCGGAGAGCGTCACCGGCGGCAGGGTGCACGCCGAGTCGCCGGAGTGGATGCCGGCCTCCTCGATGTGCTCCATGATCCCGCCGATGTACAGCTCCTCGCCGTCGTACAGCGCGTCGACGTCGATCTCCACGGCGGTGTCCAGGAAGCGGTCGATGAGGATCGGCGCCTCCGCGCGGCCGCCGCCGGGGAGGTTGCGCCCCACGTAGTCCACCAGGCCGGCCTCGTCGTAGACGATCTCCATGCCGCGCCCGCCGAGGACGTAGCTGGGACGCACGAGCACCGGGTAGCCCACGCCCCGCGCGACCTCGACCGCGTCGGTCAGGCCCCAGGCCGTGCCGTAGGGCGGGGCGGGCAGATCGGCGGCGGCCAGGACGGAGCCGAAGGCGCCGCGGTCCTCGGCGGCGTCGATCGCCGAGGGGCTGGTGCCGATGATCGGCAGCCCGGCGGCCTCGAGGCGCCGTGCGAGGGACAGGGGGGTCTGCCCGCCCAGCTGGACGATCACACCGGCCACGGGGCCCGCGGCGAGCTCGGCCTCGTACACCTCGACGACGTCCTCGAAGGTGAGCGGCTCGAAGTAGAGGCGGTCGGCGATGTCGTAGTCCGTCGAGACGGTCTCCGGGTTGCAGTTGACCATGACGGTCTCGTAGCCGGGGCCGCCCTGCTCCTCGGGCAGGCCCAGCGCGATCGCGGCGTGCACGCAGGAGTAGTCGAACTCGATGCCCTGGCCGATGCGGTTGGGGCCGGAGCCGAGGATGAGGATCGCGGGCTTGGTGCGCGGCTCGACCTCGCTCTCCTGGTCGTAGGTCGAGTAGTGGTACGGCGTGCGGGAGGCGAACTCCGCCGCGCAGGTGTCGACGGTCTTGTAGACGGGGTTGACGCCGAGGGCCTCGCGCACGCCCTTGACGACGTCGTCGCCCATGCCGCGCAGCTGCCCGATCTGGACGTCGGAGAGGCCGTGGCGCTTGGCGACCTCGAGCAGGTCGCGGTCCAGGACGTCGGCGGTGCGGACCTGCTCGGCGATCTCCGCCACCAGCAGCATCTGGTCCAGGAACCAGCGGTCGATGGCGGTGGCCTCGTAGAGGCGCTCGATCGTCTCGGCCGGATCCACGATGCCCGCGGCGGCGGAGCGCAGGATCGCGGCGATCTGCACCAGGCGGTGGTCGGTGGGCGTGCGCACCAGGTCGAGCAGGTCGGTGACCTCGCCGGCGGCCGGGATCGGCGCCGAGTAGTCGACGACGGCGTGCTTGACGTCCAGGGACCGCTGCGCCTTGCCGAGGGCCTCGGTGAAGGAGCGGCCGATGGCCATCGCCTCGCCCACGCTCTTCATGGTGGTCGTCAGCGTCGGGTCGGCGCCCGGGAACTTCTCGAAGGCGAAGCGCGGGGTCTTGACCACGACGTAGTCGAGGGTCGGCTCGAAGCTCGCCGGGGTGGTGCCGGTGATGTCGTTGCGGATCTCGTCGAGCGTGTAGCCGAT
This sequence comes from Brachybacterium phenoliresistens, assembly GCF_000576425.1. Lineage (GTDB taxonomy): Bacteria > Actinomycetota > Actinomycetes > Actinomycetales > Dermabacteraceae > Brachybacterium > Brachybacterium phenoliresistens. The sequence goes on from NZ_KK069988.1 coordinate 531,925, forward strand.
CGCGAGGCGGGCGGCGATCTTCGCGATCGGGAAGCCGGTCGCCTTGGAGGCGAGCGCCGAGGAGCGCGAGACGCGCGGGTTCATCTCGATGACGACGATGCGCCCGGTGTCGGGGTGGACGGCGAACTGCACGTTGCAGCCGCCGGTGTCCACGCCGACCTCGCGGATGATCCCGATGCCGAGGTCGCGCAGCTTCTGCAGCTCGACGTCGGTGAGGGTGAGGGCCGGGGCCACGGTCACCGAGTCGCCGGTGTGCACGCCGACGGCGTCGACGTTCTCGATCGAGCAGACGACCACGCAGTTGTCGTGGCGGTCGCGCATGAGCTCGAGCTCGAACTCCTTCCAGCCGAGGATCGACTCCTCGAGCAGGACCTCGGTGGTCGGCGAGTAGTGCAGGCCGTCCCCGCCGATGCGGCGCAGGTCCGCCTCGTCGTAGGCCATGCCGGAGCCCAGGCCGCCCATGGTGAAGCTGGGGCGCACGACCATCGGGTAGCCGAGGTCCTCGGCGGCGTCCAGCAGGTCCTCCATGGTGTGGCAGATCCGCGAGCGCGCGGACTCGCCGCCGACCCGCTCGACGACCTCCTTGAACAGCTGGCGGTCCTCGGCCTTGTGGATCGCGTCGATGCGCGCGCCGATCATCTCCACCCCGAACTCGGCGAGGATGCCGCGCTCCTCGAGGGCGATCGCGGCGTTCAGCGCGGTCTGCCCGCCCAGGGTCGGGAGGATCGCGTCGGGGCGCTCGATCTCGATGATGGAGCGGATGATGTCCGGGTCGATCGGCTCGACGTAGGTGGCATCGGCGATGTCCGGGTCGGTCATGATGGTCGCCGGGTTGGAGTTGACCAGGATGACCCGCAGGCCCTCCTCCCGCAGCACGCGGCAGGCCTGGGTGCCGGAGTAGTCGAACTCCGCGGCCTGGCCGATGACGATCGGGCCGGAGCCGATGACGAGGACGGACGAGATGTCGGGACGGCGGGGCATCAGGACTCCTTGCTGACGGCGGGATCGGAGCTGGCGGCACGGGTCGTGCGGGAGGAGCGCACGAGGTCCACGAGCCGATCGAAGAGGTACGAGGCGTCGTGCGGGCCGGACGCCGCCTCGGGGTGGTACTGGACGGAGTACGCGGGCAGGTCCAGGCAGCGGATGCCCTCCACGACGTCGTCGTTCAGGCCCACGTGGGAGACGACGACCCGGCCGTAGCGGCCCTCGCCGTGGGGGGCGGTGTGCTCGCCCTCGAGCGGCACGTCCACGGCGAAGCCGTGGTTCTGGGCGGTGATCTCGACGCGGCCGGTCTCGCGGTCCAGCACCGGCTGGTTGATGCCGCGGTGGCCGTACTTGAGCTTGTAGGTGCCGAAGCCGAGCGCCCGGCCCAGCAGCTGGTTGCCCAGGCAGATCCCGAAGAAGGGGATCCGGCGGTCCAGCACGCCGCGCAGCAGCTCGACCTGGTGGTCGGCGGTGGCGGGGTCGCCGGGCCCGTTGGAGAAGAACACCGCGTCCGGCTCGACGGCCAGCAGCTCCTCGAGGCTCGTGGTGGCCGGCAGCAGGTGCACGCGCAGGCCGCGGGCGGCCATGTGGCGCGGGGTGGCGCCCTTGATGCCGAGGTCCACGGCCGCGACGGTGCCCACGACCTCGCCCTCGGGCTCGATGACGACCGGCTGGGCGATGGTGACCTCCTCGAGGAAGCTCGAGCCGGCCATGGAGGGCTGCTCGCGCACCCGCTCGACGAGCTCGGCCTCGCTCGCGCCGGCGAGGGCGGAGCCGGAGAACACGCCGCCGCGCATCGAGCCCTGCTCGCGCAGGATGCGGGTGAGCATGCGGGTGTCGATGCCGCTGATGCCCACGACCTCGCTGGAGACCAGCAGCTCGTCCAGGCTCTGCTCGCTGCGCCAGTTGGAGGCGATGCGGCTGGCCTCGCGCACGGCGTACCCGCGCACCCAGATGCGGCGGGACTCCATGTCGGTGGCGTTGGCGCCGGTGTTGCCGATGTGCGGGGCCGTCTGCACGACGATCTGCCCGGCGTAGGAGGGGTCGGTGAGGGTCTCCTGGTAGCCGGTCATGCCGGTGGCGAAGACGACCTCCCCGAGACGGGCGCCGCGGGCTCCGTAGGCGCGCCCGCGCAGGACGGTGCCGTCCTCGAGGACGAGCAGCGCGGCCTCGGCGCGGTGACCGGTGTCGGTGCGGTGGGTGGTCATGGGGTCTCCTTCCGGGAGATCGGGGCGGAGGGATCGGGGAGGTCGGGGGCGGGGCGGAGCAGGCGCTCGTGGTCGTCGCGGGAGTCCAGGCGCAGGCCGGTGTCCAGGAGCGTCCCGCCCAGGCGCCAGCGCAGGACCAGCAGGGCGTCCCCGCCCATCCACTTGCCGACCATGCCCGGGGCGGTGGTCACGGCCTGGACCGCGGCGGCCGGCACGAGCAGGGACGGGGCGCCCTCCCGGTCGAGCCGCCAGCCGGCGCGGCCCTGGGCGTCCCTCCCCCGGCTCACCAGCACCCGGGAGCGGGCGCCGAGGCCGTGGGCGGTGACCCGCTCGAGATGCTGCTCGGCGAGGGTGGTGCTGACGTACACGCCGGGCGCCGGCGCCGGGTCCTCCGGCGAGGGCGTCCACGAGCCCGGATCGGGGGCGGGAGCCGGGGCCGGGAGGCCGGCGGCCAGCTGGCGCCGGGCGCGGCGCCGCCAGCCCAGCGCCATCAGCCCCAGCAGCAGCGCGAAGACGGCGAGCAGGACGAGGATCGGCGGGAGCTGGTCCACGCGTCTCAGTCCTCCTCGGCGGCCGGGAGCGGGCCCCGCTCGCCGGGGACGGGAGCGCCGGAGCGGTCCAGCACGAGCCCGTCTCGGACGGTGGGCCGGCCGCGCAGCAGGGTGAGCAGGTTGCGGCCGGGCAGCTCGCGCCCCCGGAACGGGGTGTTCGTGCTGCGGGAGGCGTGCGCCGCAGGATCGACCGCGGCGACCGGGCGCGGGTCCCAGACCAGGACGTTCGCCGCCTCGCCGACGGCCAGGGGCCGTCCCTGCGTGGTGTCCCGGGCGATCCGGGAGGGGGCCTCGGACAGCACCCGGGCCACGTCGCGCCAGCTCAGGCGGCCGGTCTCGACCATGGTGCGCTGGACGACCGGCAGGGCCGTCTCCAGTCCCGTCATGCCCATCGCGGCCTGGTCCCACTCGCGGTCCTTGGCATCGCGCGGATGCGGGGCGTGGTCGGTGGCGACGATGTCGATGGTGCCGTCGGCCAGCCCGGCGCGCACGGCCTCGACGTCCGCGGCGGTGCGCAGCGGCGGGTTCACCTTGTACGTCGCGTCGTAGCCGCGGACCAGCTCGTCCGTGAGCATCAGGTGGTGCGGGGTGACCTCGCAGGTGACGTCGACGCCGCGCTGCTTGGCCCAGCGGACGATCTCCACGCTGCCGGCGGTGGAGAGGTGGCACACGTGCAGGCGGCTGCCGACGTGCTCGGCCAGCAGCACGTCGCGGGCGATGATCGACTCCTCCGCGACGGCGGGCCATCCCGCCAGGCCCAGCTGGGCCGAGACGGCGCCCTCATGCATCTGCGCGCCCTCGGTCAGGCGCGGATCCTGGGCGTGCTGGGCGATCACGCCGTCGAAGGACTTCACGTACTCCAGGGCGCGGCGCATGAGCACCGGGTCGTGCACGCACTTGCCGTCGTCGCTGAACACGCGGACGCGGGCGCGGGAGCCGGCCATGGCGTCGAGCTCGGCCATGCGCTCCCCGCCCAGGCCCACGGTGACCGCGCCGATGGGGCGCACGTCGCAGTGACCGGCCTCCTCGCCGCGGCGCAGCACCTGCTCGACCACTCCCGCGGTGTCCGCGACCGGGGTCGTGTTGGCCATCGCGTGGACGGCGGTGAACCCGCCGCGGGCGGCGGCGCGGGTGCCGGTGTCGACGGTCTCGGCCTCCTCCCCGCCGGGCTCGCGCAGGTGGGTGTGCAGGTCCACCAGGCCGGGCAGGATCACGCAGCCGGCGGCGTCGATCACCTCGGCGCCCGCGGGCGCCTCGAGGCTCTCGCCCTCGGCGGAGATCGCGGCGATCGCGCCGTCCTGGATCAGGAGGTCCGCGGTCCGCTCCCCGTAGAGGGAGCCGCCGACGATGAGGATGGGGGCGGGTGCGGTGGTCATGAGGCGTCCTCCCGGGCGTTCGAGGCGAGCAGATGGTAGAGCACGGCCATGCGGACGCTGACGCCGTTGGCGACCTGCTCGACGATGACGCTGCGGGGGCCGTCGGCCACGGAGCCGGCGATCTCGAAGCCGCGGTTCATCGGCCCCGGATGCAGCACCAGGGCATGGTCGGGCAGTCGGGCGGCGCGGTCCTCGGACAGGCCGTAGCGGCGGGCGTACTCGCCCTCCGTGGGGAAGAAGCCGCCGCCGATCATCCGCTCGCGCTGCACGCGGAGCATCATCACGGCGTCCGGGCCCTGCGCGAGGGCGGCGTCGAGGTCGTAGCTGACCTCGCAGGGCCAGTCCCCCGAGGCGACCGGCAGCAGCGCGGGCGGGGCGACCAGGGTGACGCGGGCTCCCAGCAGCGACAGCAGCAGCACGTTGGAGCGCGCCACCCGGGAATGGAGGATGTCGCCGACGATCACGACGTGCAGGCCGTCCAGTCCCGCCGTCCCGGTGCGCCCGCCCAGATGGCGGCGCAGCGTGAACGCGTCGAGCATCGCCTGGGTGGGGTGCTCGTGGGTGCCGTCGCCCGCGTTGACGATGGGCTGGTCGATCCAGCCGGAGTGGGCCAGCAGGTGCGCGGCGCCGGAGGAGCTGGAGCGCACCACGACGGCATCGGCGCCCATGGCCTGGAGGGTCAGCGCCGTGTCCTTGAGGGACTCGCCCTTGGACAGGCTCGAGCCCTTCGCGGAGAAGTTGATGACATCGGCCGAGAGCCGCTTGGCCGCCGCCTCGAAGGAGATCCGGGTGCGGGTGGAGTCCTCCATGAAGAGGTTCACCACCGTGGTGCCGACCAGGGTGGGCAGCTTGCGGATCGAGCGGGACTGGGTGGCGGCCATCTGCTCGCTGGTGGCGAGGACGGACTCGGCCTCGGCCCGGCTCAGGTCGGCGATCGAGATGAAGTGCTTCATGCGCGGGTGCTCCCCTCGGTGCCGCGGGCGATGGTGACCTCGTCCACGCCGTCGGTCTCCCGCAGGCGGACCTGCACCCGCTCGCTGCGGGAGGTGGGCAGGTTCTTGCCGACGTGGTCGGCGCGGATCGGCAGCTCGCGGTGCCCGCGGTCCACCAGCACGGCCAGGCGCACCGCGGCAGGGCGGCCGATGCCGGACAGGGCGTCCAGGGCGGCGCGGATGGTGCGGCCGGAGTAGAGGACGTCGTCGACCAGGACCACCGTGCGGCCGTCGACCCCGCCGGGCGGGATGACGGTGGGGGCGGGCTGCCGGGTCGGCGACCGGCGCAGGTCGTCCCGGTGGAGGGTGATGTCCAGGGAGCCGGCCAGGTCGCGCAGGCGGTCGGCCGGGCGGCCCTCCGCCTCGAGGATCGTCGCGGCCAGCCGGTCGGCGAGCGGGACCCCGCGATGCGGGATGCCCAGCAGGACGAGGTCGTCGGCTCCGTGGCCGCCCTCGAGGATCTCATGGGCGATACGGGTCAGGGCGCGACGGATCTCGTCGCTCCCCAGCACTGCGGTGGTGTGGGCTGCGTCGTTCAACGCGGTCCTCCCTTCCACGCCTCACAGGACGTGCGGTTAAAGGTTGGAACGTTCCGGGTGATCCTACCGTCCGGCGCCCGGGCCGGACGGTCCGTCTCAGATGCGTCGGCCCGCGCCCCGGCCGAGCGGGATCGCCGAGCTGCTCAGCCGTATCGATCGCTGAGCTCCTCGGCACCGGCCTGCGCCGCCGCTCGTACCTCGCAGCAGCTCCGGCCGGAGCCATCGTCGCCTCAGCCGAGGAGCCCGCGGATGTCCGCGAGCCGCTGCAGCAGCCCGTTGACGAACCGCGGGGAGTCGTCCGTGGACAGCTCCGAGACGATCTTGGTGTATTCGCCGATGACGCCGCCGCGCTCCTCGGCCGGGGTCTCGAAGAGCACCTCGGCCGCGCCCAGGCGCAGGGTGGCGCGATCCACCGCGGGCATGCGGTGCAGCGGCCAGTCCCGCGAATGCGTGGACAGCTGCTCGTCGATCTCCTCGGCGTGACGCGCGTACAGGTGCACCAGGTCGCGGGACCGCGCCGGCAGCGGGGTCTGCGCCGCGGTGCGGCCCAGCCGCTGGGCGAGGACCTCGAGCACCGGCAGCTGGCGGGCATCGGCCTCGAACACCACGTCGATGGCACGGATCCGCTCGCGGGTGCGGCCGGAGAGGCGGTCGGTGCGCGCCGGCACGGTGCGCTCGAAGGCGATCTCCTCCCCCTCCGTCTCGCGGAACGGGAGGGGGAGGTCCGGCCCCTTGGGGGCGGGGCTCTCAGGGGTGCCGGTCACCTCAGGCGCGTCCGAGGTAGTCGCCGCTGCGGGTGTCGACCTTCACCTTGGTGCCCTGCTCGAGGAACAGCGGCACCTGGATCTCGCGGCCGGTCTCGAGGGTGGCGGGCTTGGTGCCGCCGGAGGAGCGGTCGCCCTGCAGGCCCGGCTCGGTGTGCGAGATCTCGAGCACGACGCTCGCAGGCAGCTCGACGTACAGCACGGTGCCCTCGTGGAAGGCGACCACGACGTCCTGGCCCTCGAGGAGGAAGTCGGCGGCATCGCCCACGACGTCGGCCGTGACGTTGGTCTGCTCCCAGGTGGTCGTGTCCATGAACACGAACAGGTCGCCGTCGAGGTAGGAGTACTGCATGTCGCGCTTGTCGACCGTGGCGGTCTCGACCTTGAGGCCGGCGTTGAAGGTCTTGTCGACGGTCTTGCCGGACAGGACGTTCTTCAGCTTGGTGCGCACGAAGGCCGGGCCCTTGCCGGGCTTGACGTGCTGGAACTCCACCACGCTCCAGAGCTGGCCCTCGAGGTTCAGCACCATTCCGTTCTTGAGGTCGTTCGTCGTCGCCATGTGTCTCCTCGGTGGCTCGTGTCCGCGCGGCGCGGCGGAGCGGCCTTGTGCGGTGGGGCGGGGTCGGTGCGCGGGAGCGCGCGGTCCACAGGATACTCGCCCGTCCGTCCGGGCGCCGTCCTAGCGGCCCGCCGCACGCCCGGACGTGAGGTCGATCATGGCGAGCAGGCGCTCGGCGAGCGGTCGCGCCGCGGTCTCCTCGTGCCAGCCGGCGGTCCGCAGCGCGCGCGAGACGGTCTGCTGGCGCACGCCGAGCTGCTCGGCGAGCTCGCTCTGGCGCGCTCCCGGGCGCTCGCGCGCGGCGGCGACGGCGCGGCGCTGGCCCGGCCCCCGCTCCCCGATGAGCCGGCCCACCAGACGCAGCACCGCCTCGGCGTCGCGGGCCGTCTCCTCGTGGCGGGGGTCCGCGGCGCGGACGCTGAGCGGCACGCCCGCGCTGCGGCGGGCGGAGTCCAGGGCGTCCAGCGCCGCGTGCAGGGCCGGGCCGCGCACCTCCCGGACGGAGGTGAGGACGCCGCGGGAGGGCGCCGTCGCGCCCAGGGAATCCGCGGGCCCCGGGGCGGCGCCGGCATGCGCCGCGGAGGCCTCCGCGCGGGCCGCGGGCTCCTCGGCGGCGCCGATGCCCAGGCCCATCGCCCAGTCCCCCAGCTCGCATCCGATGCGCAGCAGCGCGAGCGCCTCCTCGGCGCGCTCGGCCACGGCGACGGCCTGGTCCCCGACGGCGCGCTCCGCGGGGCGGCGCAGGCCCGCCGGCGCCAGGGCCTCGAGCAGCTCCGGGACGCGGTCGGGCGCTCCCCCGTGCGCGCGGGACCGCGCGACCGCGGTGCGACCGCGTCCGTGCAGGTCGAAGCAGAGGACGAACATGCCGCGACGCTAGCACGCAGCTCCCGGCGCTCAGGCCAGCTGGATGAGCTCCTCGTAGGTGTCGTTCCAGAGGTCCTCGACCGCATCGGGCATCACCAGCACGCGCTCGGGCGACAGGGCCCGCACCGCTCCCGGGTCGTGGGAGACCAGCACGACCGCGCCCTCGAAGTTCGCGAGCGCGCCCAGGATCTCCTGGCGGCTGGCGGGATCGAGGTTGTTGGTCGGCTCGTCCAGCAGCAGCACGTTCGCGCTCGAGACGACGAGGGTGGCCAGCGCCAGACGGGTCTTCTCGCCGCCGGAGAGCACCCTGGCGGGCTTGTGCACGTCGTCCCCGGTGAACAGGAAGGAGCCCAGGATCTTGCGGGCCTCGACCTCGGGCAGCTCGACCGCGGCGCTCATCATGTTCTCCAGCACGGTGCGATCGCCGTCCAGGGTCTCGTGCTCCTGGGCGTAGTAGCCGATGCGCAGGCCGTGCCCGGGCACGATGCCGCCGGTGTCCGAGTCGGACACCCCGGCGAGGATGCGCAGCAGGGTGGTCTTGCCCGCGCCGTTCAGGCCCAGGATCACGACCTTGCTGCCGCGGTCGATCGCGAGGTCGACCCCGGTGAAGATCTCCAGGCTGCCGTAGCTCTTGGAGAGGTCCTGGGCCATCAGCGGCGTCTTGCCGCAGGGAGCGGGCTTGGGGAAGCGCAGGCTGGCGACCTTGTCGGTGCGCCGCTCCTCCTCCACCCCGTCCATCATCCGCTCGGCCCGCTTGAGCATGTTCTGGGCGGCGACGGCCTTGGTCGCCTTCGCGCGCATCTTCTCGGCCTGCGCGGTGAGCGCCCCGGCCTTCTTCTCGGCGTTGGCGCGCTCGCGCCTGCGGCGCTTCTCGTCGTCCTCGCGCTGGCGCTGGTACAGCTTCCAGCCCATGTTGTACATGTCGATCACGCTGCGGTTGGCGTCGAGGTAGAACACCTTGTTGACGACCTGCTCGACCAGCTGCACGTCATGGCTGATCACGATCAGCCCGCCGCGGTAGGTCAGGAGGTACTCGCGCAGCCAGACGACGGAGTCCGCGTCGAGATGGTTGGTGGGCTCGTCCAGGATCATCGTGTCGGCCTGGGAGAACAGGATCCGCGCCAGCTCCACGCGACGGCGCTGGCCGCCGGAGAGCGTCCCCAGGCCCTGCTCCAGCAGGCGGTCGGGGATGCCCAGGTTCGCGGCCATGCGCTTGGCCTCGGCCTCGGCGGCATAGCCGCCGCGGGTCTCCAGCTCCGCGTCGATCCGCACGTAGCGGGCCATGGCCTTCTCGCGCTGGGCGTCGGTGATGGACATGTCGGCCATGTCCTCCTCCGCCCTGCGCAGGCGCACCAGCAGAGCGTCCAGCCCGCGGGCGGAGAGGATCCGGGAGATGACCTTCTCCTCGGCATCGCCGGTCTGGGTGTCCTGCGGCAGGTAGCCCAGCTCCCCGGAGATCTCGACGGAGCCGGAGCTCGGCTGCAGCGTGCCCGAGAGCACCTTGGTCAGCGTGGTCTTCCCGGCGCCGTTGCGCCCGACCAGCCCGATCCGGTCCCCCGCGGTGACCTGGAAGCTCACCTCGCTCATGAGCAGGCGGGCCCCGACGCGGATCTCGAGGTCATGGACGGTGATCACGGCGGGGATGCTCCTCGGGACAAGCGGATGGGCGGCCCGGCGGCAGGGCCTCGTCAAGCATACGGAGACCTCCCGCGAAGCGGCCACGCAATACCCGTGCCTGTGATGAGATGAATGCCCCGGGCCATGGGGCCCGGGATCAGCGCGGATCCCCACCTCGGATCCGCTCCCCCGCGATCCCCACCCGGGATCCCGACCCAGACCGGAGGATCGACCCCGATGCTCATCGGAGTGCCACGAGAGATCAAGAACCACGAGTACCGCGTCTCGCTCACCGCGGCGGGCGTGCACGAGCTGGTCATGGCCGGCCATGACGTCCTCGTCGAGCACGAGGCCGGCACCGGCGCCGGCGTCCCGGACGAGGCCTACCGTGCCGCCGGTGCGCGCATCGCGACCACCGCCGAGGAGGTGTGGGCCCGCGCCGAGATGATCGTGAAGGTCAAGGAGCCGCTGCCGGCGGAGTACGAGCGCATGCGCCCGGGCCAGATCCTGTTCACATACCTGCACCTCGCGGCCGATGCCGACCTCACCCGGGCGGTCCTCGACTCGGGGACCACCGCGATCGCCTACGAGACGGTGCAGCGGGCGGACCGCCAGCTGCCGCTGCTCGCGCCGATGAGCGCGATCGCCGGGCGCCTGGCCACGCAGGTCGCCGCCTACCACCTCATGAAGCCGCTCGGCGGGATGGGCCTGCTGATGGGCGGCGTCCCGGGGACCCGGGAGGCGAACGTCGTGGTCATCGGCGGCGGGGTCGTCGGCGAGCAGGCCGCTCTCATGGCCCGCGGCCTCCATGCCAACGTCACCGTGATGGACGTCGACCTCGCCCGTCTGAGCCAGATCGCCACGGTCCACGACGGCAACATCCTCACCCGCTACTCCACCCGCCTGGACGTGGCCGACCAGCTCGCGGGGGCCGACGTCGTCATCGGCTCGGTGCTGATCCCCGGCAAGCGGGCCCCCAAGCTCGTCACCGACGACATGGTCGCCGCCATGCGGCCCGGCGCCGTCCTGGTGGACGTCGCCATCGACCAGGGCGGCTGCTTCGAGGGGTCGCGGCCCACCACCCACGCCGAGCCGACCTACACCGTGCACGACACGACGTACTACTGCGTGGCCAACATGCCCGGCAGCGTGCCGGTCACGGCCACGGCCGCGCTCTCCAGCGCGACCCTCCCCTACGTCCTGCGCCTGGCCGGCAACGGCTGGCAGCAGGCCATGCGCGACGATCCGGCGCTCGCCCTGGGGCTCAACGCCCATGCCGGCTCGCTCACCCATGCCGGGGTCGGCGAGGCGCACGACATCGACACGATCCCCCTCGAGGAGGCCCTCGCCGGCTGAGCGCCGGCCGGCCCGGGAGCAGCGCGCGCCCGGCCTCTCGCCCGAGCATCCGCTCGTGCGCCGGCTCCGCCTCCCGCAACCGCGCCTGCGCTCGCGGTCCGCGGGCCGCGGAATGAAAAGTCACCCTGTATGCCAGATCAGAGGTCTGTACGGCATACAGGGTGACTGCGTCTCGGACGATCGCCGTTCGCCGCCGGTCGGTCCGCCCGCGGGCAGCGGTCCGGCCGAGCTCCCGCGGCCCCGCCCGACCCGGCACGGGTCGGAGGCGGGGATGAGGGGTCAGAGGTTGAAGCCGATGGCCCGCAGCTGCTCGCGGCCGTCCTCGGTGATCTTCTCCATGCCCCACGGCGGCATCCACACCCAGTTGATGCGGTGCGACTCGGTGATGGGATCCAGCACCGCGAAGGTCTGCTCCTCGAGCATCTCCGTCAGCGGGCAGGCCGCGGAGGTCAGGGTCATGTCGATCACGGCCTCGCCGTTCTCGACCGTGACCCCGTAGATCAGCCCGAGGTCCACGACGTTGATCCCCAGCTCGGGATCGATGACGTCCTTGAGGGCCTCGAGGACCTGCTCCTCGGTCACGTGGACCCCGGCGCTCTGCTCGGCGCTCTGATCGGTCATGGCATCTCCTCCCGGAGGCGGGACGACGTCAGTTCGCCGTCGTCAGGTAGCGGTCGTAGCCCTCGTTCTCGAGGCGCTCGGCGAGCTCGGGCCCGCCCTCCTCGGCGACCCGGCCGCCCACGAACACGTGGACGAAGTCGGGGGTGATGTAGTTGAGGATGCGCGTGTAGTGCGTGATGAGCATGATGCCGACCTCGGTGTTCTCCTTGGCGCGGTTCACGCCCTCGGAGACGATCCGCAGCGCGTCGACGTCGAGGCCGGAGTCGGTCTCGTCGAGGATCGCGATGGCGGGCTTGAGCAGCTCCATCTGGAGGATCTCGTGGCGCTTCTTCTCGCCGCCGGAGAAGCCCTCGTTGACGTTGCGCTCGGCGAAGGCCGGGTCCATGCGCAGGTTGTCCATGGCGCCCTTGACGTCCTTGACCCAGGTGCGCAGGGCGGGGGCCTGGCCGTCGACCGCGGTCTTGGCGGTGCGCAGGAAGTTCGAGACGCTCACGCCGGGGACCTCGACGGGGTACTGCATGGCCAGGAACAGGCCGGCGCGGGCGCGCTCGTCGACGCTCATCTCCAGCAGGTCCTCGCCGTCCAGCTGGACGCTGCCGCTGGTGATCTCGTACTTCGGGTGGCCGGCGATGGCGTAGGCCAGGGTGGACTTGCCCGAGCCGTTGGGGCCCATGATCGCGTGGGTCTCGCCGGAGCGGATGGTCAGGTTCACGCCCTTGAGGATCTCCTTGGTGCCCTCCGGCGTCTCGACGGTGGCGTGGAGGTCCTTGATCTCGAGGATCGACATGGTGCGGGTTCTCCTTCGGGGAGCTGTACGGATGTGTGGAAGGGGGTCACACCGGGATCGGCGCCGAGGTGTCGACGCTGATGGTGCCGGTGGAGGGGTCGATGCTCACCGCGTAGACGGCCACGGGGGCGGTGGCCGGCAGCTGCAGGGGGCGGCCGGTGGCGAGGTCGAACTGGCTGCCGTGCTTCCAGCATTCGAGGGTGCACCCCTCGACGTCGCCGTCGGACAGCGCGACGTCCTCGTGGGTGCAGCGGTCCTCGAGCGCGTGGACGCCGCCGTCCTCGTCCCGGGCGAGGGCGAGCTCGATCCCGCCGACCTCGACGGCCAGCACCTCGCCGGGTGCCAGGTCGTCGAGGTTCGCGACGGGATGCATCTCGGGCATGGTCAGTTCATGCTCCGGGCGAGCTCGGTCTCGATGGACGCGGTGAGGTGCTCGCGGATGTCGGGCACATCGATCTTCTGGATCAGCTCGGCGAAGAAGCCGCGCACCACCAGACGGCGGGCCTCGATCTCGGGGATCCCGCGGGCGCGGAGGTAGAACAGCTGCTCGTCGTCGAAGCGACCGGTGGCGGCGGCGTGGCCCGCGCCCTCGATCTCGCCCGTCTCGATCTCGAGGTTGGGGACGGAGTCGGCGCGGGCGCCCTCGGTGAGCACGAGGTTGCGGTTGACCTCGTAGGTCTCGGTGCCCTCGGCGACCTTGCGGATGAGCACGTCGCCCACCCAGACGCTGCGCGCGCCCTTGCCCTGGAGCGCGCCCTTGTAGGTCACGTTGGACGTGCACTTGGGGGCGGCGTGGTCCACGAAGAGACGGTGCTCGAGGTGCTGGCCGTCGTCGGCGAAGTACAGGCCGATCTGCTCGACCTCGCCGCCGGGGGCGGTGAAGCGCGAGGTCGCGTTCACGCGCACGGCCTTGCCGCCGAGGGTGACGACGATGTGCTTGAGGGTCGCGTCGCGGCCGATGCTCGCGACGTGGGTGGCCACGTGCACGGCGTCGTCGTCCCAGTCCTGCAGGGAGATGACGGTCATGCGGGAGTTCGCGCCGAGCACCATCTCGACGTTCTGGGCGTACCGCGCGGAGCCGGTGTGGTTGAGCACGAAGGTGGCGCTCGAGCTCTCCTCGGTCTCCAGCACGATCGCGCCGTGCGCGACGACGGAGGCGTCGTGCCCGCCGATCTCGACGACCGTGGGCTGGTCGACCTCGACGTTGCGCTGCGCCGTCAGGTGCAGGGCGTTCGCGGTCAGCTCGGCGGTGCGGGCGGCCACCAGGTCCTCGGGGACGAGCACGCTGTCGCGCGGTCCCTCGCCGGAGCCGAGCTGGCCCGCGCGCACGCCCTCGACCTCGTCGACGTCGTAGCTCAGGTGCTCCTCGGAGACCGTGGTCTCCTCGGCCTGGAACAGCGGCAGCAGGTCGCGCAGGGGGGCGAAGCGCCACTCCTCCTCGCGGCCGGTGGGGACCGGGTGCTGGGCGACGTCGAAGGAGGCATGGCGCGTGGCGCGCGACTCCTCGCCGGTGGCGGGGCCGAAGCTCAGGCCCTCGCTCTCGAGCTCGGCCTTCGAGTGATCCGTGGTCAGCGTCATCAGCCGACGGCTCCTTCCATCTGCAGTTCGATCAGTCGGTTGAGCTCGAGCGCATACTCCATGGGCAGCTCGCGCGCGATCGGCTCGATGAAGCCGCGCACGATCATCGCCATGGCCTCGGTCTCCTCCATGCCGCGGCTCATGAGGTAGAACAGCTGCTCCTCGGAGACCTTGGAGACGGTGGCCTCGTGGCCCATCTGGACGTCGTCGACGCGCACGTCGACGTACGGGTAGGTGTCGGTGCGGGACTTGGTGTCCACCAGCAGGGCGTCGCACAGCACTGTCGAGGCGGAGTGGTGCGCCCCGTTGTTGACCTGCACGAGGCCGCGGTAGGAGGAGCGGCCGCCGCCGCGGGAGACGGACTTCGAGACGATCGAGCTCGAGGTGTGGGGCGCCATGTGCACCATCTTCGAGCCGGTGTCCTGATGCTGGCCCTCGCCGGCGAAGGCGATGGACAGCGTCTCGCCGCGGGCGTGCTCGCCCTGCAGCCAGACCGCGGGGTACTTCATCGTCACCTTGGAGCCGATGTTCCCGTCGACCCACTCCATGGTGCCGCCGGCCTCGACGGTGGTGCGCTTGGTGACGAGGTTGTAGACGTTGTTCGACCAGTTCTGGATGGTCGTGTACCGCACGCGGGCGTTCTTCTTCACCACGATCTCGACGACCGCGGAGTGCAGCGAGTCCGACTGGTAGATCGGGGCGGTGCAGCCCTCGACGTAGTGGACGTAGGAGCCCTCGTCGGCGATGATCAGCGTCCGCTCGAACTGGCCCATGTTCTCGGTGTTGATCCGGAAGTAGGCCTGCAGCGGGATCTCCACGTGCACGCCCTTGGGGACGTAGACGAAGGAGCCGCCGGACCACACGGCGGTGTTCAGCGCGGCGAACTTGTTGTCGCCTGCGGGGATGACGGTGCCGAAGTACTCCTCGAAGAGCTCGGGGTGCTCCTTCAGACCGGTGTCGGTGTCCAGGAAGATGACGCCCTGGGCCTCGAGGTCCTCGCGGATCTGGTGGTAGACGACCTCGGACTCGTACTGGGCGGCGACGCCGGCGACCAGGCGCTGCTTCTCCGCCTCGGGGATGCCGAGCCGGTCGTAGGTCTCCTTGATCTCCGCGGGAAGCTCGTCCCACGTGGTCGCCTGCTTCTCGGTGGAGCGGACGAAGTACTTGATGTTGTCGAAGTCGATGCCGGAGAGGTCCGCGCCCCAGCTGGGCATGGGCTTCTTGTCGAAGAGCTTCAGGCCGCGCAGGCGGCGCTTGAGCATCCACTCGGGCTCGTTCTTGAGGCGGGAGATGTCGCGGACGACCTCCTCGCTGAGACCGCGGCGGGCCGAGGTCCCTGCCGCGTCCTCGTCGTGCCAGCCATAGGCGTAGGAGCCGATGGAGGAGATGATCTCCTCCTGGCTGAGCTGCTCGGGTGCGCTCGTCATGGTGTCCTTCCCTCCGTGAGCGGAATGTGTGTCGTGCAGGCGTGGGCGCCGCCTGCGAGGGTCGCGAGCCGCTGGACGGGGACCCCCAGCATCCGGGAGATCGCCCGGGTCTCCGCCTCGCACAGCTCGGGGTGCTCGGCGGCGATGTCCTTGATCGGGCAGTGGCCCTGGACGAGCTGCGCCGTTCTGAGCGTACGCGTGCCGCCGCCGGGCCGCGATCCCGCGACATGCAGCGGGACCGTGACGGGCCGGGCCGTGGTGGCGTAGCCCATCTCGGTCAGGAGCTCGGCCAGCATGTGCACGCGCTCGGCGGGGTCGACCGTGCGGCCGGACTCCTCGGCCCGATGGATCCGGGAGGCGAGCTCGCGGATCCACGGGCGCACGCGCGCCTCGCCCAGGCGGCCGATGGCCTCCGCTCCCCCGAGGGAGAGCAGCTCCTCCAGGGCGAGGAGGGCGACCTTGTCGTACTCGCTGCCCAGGGATTCGTGGGCGGCGGGAGCCAGGACGAACGCCTTCGAGGGGCGGCCGCGTCCGCGCTGGGTGGCGCGCAGCGCGTGCTCCTGGATGATGCCCTCGGACTCGAGCGCCGCGAGGTGGCGGCGCACGGCCGCGCTGGTGATGCAGAAGCGCTCGGCCAGGTCCTTGGCGGTGATGGGCCCATGCGCGGAGATCGCCTCGATGAGGCGGTCGCGGGTGTCCCGAGGATCGGACCCGGCGACCGCTCGGTCGTGCAGGTCCTCGCGGTCCAGCCGCGCATGCGGTGCGGACTCCACGATTCCACCTCCCTGTCCTCGCCGGGACGCGCGCCGGACGACGCGCGGCGGTCATGTCCTGCACGGGCGGAGCCGTGCCGGGACCTGCCGGCCACCTCGATTTTACAAGGGTCTCGTTGCTAAATGGCGATGCGGACCGAGGAACATGACGAGGGTCACCGGGGGTGCAGGTCAGGGGACATCGGCCCCGGAAATCGCCACCGGACGGGCCCGGCCCGCAGGACTCTTGTGGGTAGTTCGCTTTTCAACTACGGTGGCGGTATGAGCGAGACGCACGAGGACGACGCACCCCAGGATCACGACCAGAAGGGCAGCTACGTCACCGCCGGGTCCGAGTTCCGGCGCGACATGACCTACATCCCGGACCGCATCACCCGGGACGCGCGCGACGGCTGGCCCGTCGAGGCCGGGCGGTACCGCCTGATCGCCGCGCGCGCCTGCCCCTGGGCGAACCGCACCCTCATCGCCCGCCGCCTGCTCGGCCTCGAGGAGGCCATCAGCGTGGGCATGCCCGGCCCCACCCACGACAAGCGCTCCTGGACCTTCGACCTGGACGAGGGCGGCCGCGACCCCGTGCTGGGGTACGAGCGCCTGCAGGAGGCCTATTTCGCCCGCTTCCCCGACTACCCGCGCGGCATCACGGTCCCGGCGCTCGTGGACATCCCCACGCGCTCGGTGGTCACCAACGACTTCTCGCAGATCACCCTGGACCTCGCCACCGAATGGGCTCCCCTGCACCGCGAGGGCGCCCCGGACCTCTACCCCGAGGCGCTGCGCGCGGAGATCGACGAGCTCAACGACTGGATGCTGCACCGCGTCAACAACGGCGTCTACAAGGCGGGCTTCGCCGGCACGCAGGAGGCCTACGAGAGCGCCTACGGCGAGCTGTGGGACGCCCTCGACGTGCTCGAGGAGCGCCTCGCCGATCGCCGCTACCTGATGGGCCCCGCGATCACCGAGGCCGATGTGCGCCTGTTCCCCACCCTGGTGCGCTTCGACGCGGTCTACTACGCGCACTTCAAGGCGAACCGCCAGCCGCTGTTCACGATGCCGAACCTGTGGGGCTACCTCAAGGACCTGTTCCAGACCCCCGGGTTCGGGGACACGGTGGACTTCCGGCAGATCAAGGAGCACTACTACGTGGTGCAGACGGACATCAACCCCACCCAGGTGGTGCCCGTCGGCCCCTCCCTCGAGCGGTTCCTGGAGCCCCACGGCCGCGACGGCCTGCCCACCGACACCTGGGGGCCGGGCGGCACCGCTCCCCTGCCGCCGCTCGCGGCGGAGGTCGTCGACCCGGCGAACACGCCGCTGCACCTGACCGGACGCTGACCCGGGACCCCGTCCCGGCCCCCGGGCGCACCGCGGCTGTGGCGTCGGGTACGCCCGGGCCCGCTCGCAGCGGCCGGGCAGGAGCGACGGCCTACCATGGTCCCGCCATGGTCAACCAGCCCCCTGCCCTGCACGCCGAAGCGCTCACCAAGAGCTACGGCGCCGTCCGCGCCCTGGACGGGGTGTCCTTCACCGCGCAGCGCGGCGAGGTCACCGCGATCCTCGGCCCCAACGGAGCCGGGAAGTCCACCACCATCGCCTGCGCCACGGGGCTGATCGCCCCCGACGCGGGCACCCTCGAGGTCCTCGGCCAGGACCCGCACCGCGCCGACGCCGCCCACCGGGCGCGGGTGGGCGTGATGATCCAGGACGGCGGGCTCGCCTCCGGCGCCCGGGCCCTCCAGCTGCTGCGCTACGGCGCCGGGCTCTACCGGGCGCCGCGCGACGTCGACGAGCTCGCCGAGCGCCTGGGCATCGACGCCTTCGCCGGCACCCTCGTGCGGCGGCTCTCCGGCGGGCAGCGCCAGCGTCTGGCCCTCGCCCTCGCGATCGTCGGCCGGCCCGAGCTGGTCTTCCTCGACGAGCCCACCGCCGGGATGGACCCCGCGATCCGCCGCGAGGTCCGCACGCTCATCTCCCAGCTGGCGCAGGAGGGCACCGCCGTCGTCCTCACCACGCACCTCATGGACGACGTGGTGGGCCTCGCGGACCACGTGCTCGTGATCACCCGAGGGCGCGTCGTCGCCGGCGGGACGGTCGAGGAGGTCGTCGCGACCCACCAGAGCCGCCGCGGCACCCTCACGCTCCGCGCCACGGCCACCGGCGTCCCCGCCGCCGCGGCCCCGGCCCTGCGCGCCGACCTCGAGGCCGCCGCCGCCCGCCACGGCGTCGCCCTCGAGCTCAGCACCGGCGACGCGGCCGATCTCGAGGCCGTGCTGCTGGACGTCATGGACGAGTCCGGGCGCTCGACCGAGAACGAGGAGGCCCGATGACCACCCCCGCCGCCCCCGCGTCCCCCGCAGCATCCGCCGGCGCCCCCGGGCCCGCCGCGCCGCTCGCCCGCATCGCCCAGCACGCCCTGTTCGAGGCGCGGGGGCTGCTGAGCAACGGCGAGCAGCTCATGGTCGCGATCCTGCTGCCCGTCGGCATCCTCGTCGGGCTGGTGCTGCTGCCCATCGGCCGCACCGCCGGAGCCGCCCCCGTGGACACCGCCGTCGCCGCCACGGCCGCGACCGCGCTGGTCTCCACCTGCTTCACCTCCCAGGCGATCCAGACCGGCTTCGACCGGCGCGGCGGCGTGCTGCGCTGGGTGGCGACCACTCCCCTGGGACGCTCGGGCTATCTCGCCGGCAAGATCCTGGCCACGCTGATGGTGCACGCGGTGCAGGTGGTCGTGCTCGGAGCGGTCGCCCTCGCGCTGGGCTGGCGGCCCGAGGCGCTCGGCCTGCTCGCCGCGGTGCCGGTGTGGCTGGTGGGGACCGCGGCGTTCGGCTCCCTGGGTCTGCTGGTGGCCGGGACGCTGCGCACCGAGGCCGTGCTGGCCGTCTCCAACATCGTGTTCGTGCTGCTGGTGGCCGCCGGCGGCATCGCCGTCCCGGCGCAGTCGTACCCGCCGCTGCTGCGCGCCGTCGTCGAGCTGCTCCCCTCGAGCGCCCTGGGCGACCTGCTGCGCGCCTGCCTCGCCGGCGGGGAGGTCGCCGCGGGAGCGCTGGTGGTGCTCCCGCTGTGGGCCATCGCCGGCACGATGCTGGTGGTCCGCTCCTTCCGCTGGACCTCCGTCTGAGCCCCGGGGTGTGAGACGCGCGGCGCGGGGCCGCCCGCGACGAGGACTCCCCCAGGTGCGCTGAATACAATCGCCGGCATGACCCCCTCCTCCCCGGCGGAGCGATCCCGCCACGACGCCGACCGCGACGACGACGGGACCGTCGAGGTCGTCGGCGGGATCAGCACCCTCGCCGATCCGCGACGCCCCCGCCCGGGCGCCGCCGCGCGGGCCCGCCTCGCCGCGATCGTCTTCTGGGGGAACCTGGTCTGCCAGATCGGCATCATCGTCACCGGCGGCGTGGTGCGCCTGACCGGCAGCGGCCTGGGCTGCTCGACCTGGCCCAACTGCGAGCCCGGATCCTTCACCCCCGAGCTCACGCTCGAGGCCGGCATCCACCCCTTCATCGAGTTCGGCAACCGCACCCTGACCGGCGTGGTCAGCGTGTTCGCGATCGCCCTGCTGCTGGTCTCCTTCCTGTGGCTGCGCCACAAGGGCGGCGGCTTCCTGCTGCTGGCGGCCCTGCCCCTGATCGGCACCGGCATCCAGGCTCTCCTCGGCGCGATCGTGGTGTGGCTGCACCTCCACCCCGGCGCCGTGAGCCCCCACTTCCTCGTCTCCCCGGTCCTGGTGGCGATCTCCGCCGTGCTGGTGGTGCGCCTCTACGGCGGGGACGGAGCGCGCCGGCCGCGCGTCCCGGCGGCGCTGCGCTGGATGTTCGCGGCGATGGCCGCCCTGGGCTTCGCCGTGCTGGTGCTGGGCACCCTCGTCACCGGCTCCGGACCGCACTCGGGCGATGCGGAGTACCCGGCCCGGCTGCCCTTCGACCCGCGCACCATCTCCTGGCTGCATGCGGACTCCGTGATGCTGTTCTGCGGCCTGCTGGTCGGGCTGCTCATCTCGCTGTACCTGGTGCGCAGCGCCCGGCCGGCCCGCCGCGCCGCGTGGGGGCTGGTGGGCGTGACGCTGCTGCAGGCGGCCATCGGCTACACCCAGTACTTCACGGGCCTTCCCGAGGTCCTGGTGGGCATGCACCTGCTGGGCGCCGCCCTGTTCGCGGCCGCGATCGCCTGGTGCGGGGCCGCCCTGTTCACCTGGTCGCCCGACGAGGCCGCCGATCCCGCCGACATTCCCGCCGCCTCGACCGAGGGGACCCGATGAGCCTGCCCCGTCGCCGCCGCGCCGCCGAGCGCGAGCTGCCCACCCTCGAGCAGGCCCGGCCGGCCGGCGAGTTCGTCGCGCACGTGCTGTCCTCCCTGCGCCGCACCGTCGGCGTGGGCGACAACCTGCTCGACATCGACGCCGAGGTCCATCGGATGATCCGTGAGGCCGGCGCCACGAGCTGCTACCTCGACTACCACCCGCGGTTCGGCGCCTACCCCTTCGGGAAGGTCGTGTGCACCTCGGTGAACGAGGGCGTGCTCCACGGCCGGCCGTACGATCGCGACCTGGCCGACGGCGACCTCGTCTCCTTCGACCTCGCCGTCTCCCTCGAGGGCTGGGTCGCGGACTCCTCGCTCTCGGTGATCGTCGGCACGCCGCGGGAGGAGGACCTGCAGCTCATCCGCGACACCGAGGCGGTCATGTGGGCCGGCATCGACCAGGTCCGCGCCGGGGCACGGGTGGGCGACATCGGCGCCGCCGTCGAGGCGCGGGCCCACGAGCTCGGTTACACCATCAACCACACCTTCGGCGGGCACGGGGTGGGCCGCACGATGCACGAGGCCCCCTTCATCCCCAACCACGGCACCCCCGGCTCCGGCGCCGAGCTGGAGGAGGGCATGCTCGTGACGGTCGAGCCGTTCCTCATGCCCACCACCTCGCAGATGGTCACCGACGAGCGGGACGGATGGACGGTGCTGTCCGCCGACGGCTCCCGCGGCGCGCACGCCGAGCACACCCTGCAGGTGACCACGGGAGCACCGGAGATCCTCACCGCCCGCGCGGACGACCCCTCGCCCCGCTCCTCCGTCGCCGGCTGAGACCGCTCCGCCCGGCACCCCGCGACGCGAGGAGGTGCCCCGGAAGGTGCGCCCACGACTTGCCTACCTGGTCGTCGGCGCGGCGCACGTCTGGTGTCAGAACTCTTGCTCAAGACGCTCGCCGAGCCCGAACCGCCCTCGCGTCACTCTGAGAGTCGATTTCTGCAATCATCTGAAGCCTTCGACATGAGTGCCTCGGTTCATCCGCCGCCAGACAAGGGACTTCGCATCTCCGACCGTAATCACAAAGTGAGCATCTGAGACCAACGCACCCCGCCCGCGGTGACGAATATAAGACCGAGCCAACACCCGATTCGCCAAGTTGGACGACCTCAGTCTGATCGCGAATGTCACCTGTCGTAACGGACGCGTCTAGACTTGCCGAGGTTCTTTCTCGCGATCGGATAACCAAGAGCAGGCAATACCACCAGCGCTTTGTCTTCCAGGCTGCTTGTGCCGGTTACTGCCGACTTGACACGTTCACCTAGTGCACCCTTGATTCGCGACGGGAGGGGCTTACCGACGCTGCCGAGGGCATTGAGCGCGAGCTCCGCCGCTCCTACGTTGCCACCCTCGGATTTCAGATCGAGGAGTCCGTAGATGATCGTCTCGAAGAGTCGGCGTCGTATCGAGTCGCCTTGGACATTCGCCTTTCCCCACAGCGTGACAACCCGCTGACGCTGAGTGTTGTTGGTCGCGTCAGTGAAGCGGTTGACGAGCAGGTCCGCGACCTGGCTCTCGTCCGCTTCGGCCACGCCGAGGACCTCCAATACCGCATCATCCGGGACGTCTGTGTCGGCTGCCGCAAGGTACTTGTCAAGTAGATCGCGATGTTGCTCCGCTGTCCATCTATGTTGCACGGCCCGGGCGGCGTGGACCAGTTCGGCCGAGTGTGCGCCAGTTCGTCGTAAAGGATCGTAGACGGTTGCGAAATCTTCTGGGCTGGGGCGGATGAGCTCGAGCCAGAGTGCAGTTACATGGATGGCCGAGTGCGCGTACTTGTCGGTGACCTCAGCCATAGCCTCAGCTGTCGGCAAGACATTGGAGTGGACGCGGGTAGCGCCCGCTGCGATGGCAAGATCGAGCGGAATTGCGACATGGCCGAGATCATCGAGCCATGGACTACCAGATGCTTCAGCAAGTAGACCTTCCAACTCCGAGTCTTCTAGCTCATCGACAGACGCCTGTACGGCTTCGGAGCCGTTCTCTGCCAAGTAACGGTACAGGGCGTCTTCGGCGTCGACTTGTGCCAGAGACTCCGCGAGGGTGTCTTGCAAAGAGTGCGCGACAGCGGACAGAATTTGATCGTAGTCGAGAACTCGTGCCTCGGCAAACAATCGGGCCCGTTTGAGGGTTTCCCGGCGTTCGCTGGCTTCGTTCGTACTCGCGACATATCTTGCGACGAGTTCGAGCACATCGGCGGTCAGGCTCGGCGCGTGCCCTTCAGGCAGGTTGGCAATCAGCGGTGCGAGAACATCCAGGGCTGCTCCAGTGATGTCAAGATCAGACTTCGACTCCCACGCCTTTGCCACAAGCTGCCCTAGGGGCTCGGCGTGGGCTGCGGTAACATTCGCCGGGACTATGCAGTTTAGCCATTTAGTCCACTCGCCGAGAACCCGACGGCGAGCCGCCCTAAGAATGCCGGTTGCAAGATCAGGGTCGGTGACGGGCTCGGTATTGCCGAGGAGTCGTAAGGCTGCGCTACGAGCAACTTGAGTGTCGACGTCTAAGAGGAGGCGGAGCACCAGATGCTGGATCGGCTCTTCCCGCGGCGTGGCTGCGTCAGCAAGAGCATCGAGCACCACACTGGGAGCGAAAGGTTCGGGCTCCAGATCCTCAGTTGCCGTCGACGCAACCGTATTCCTTCTGGTTCCGGCAGTACTGGCTCCCGTCGCCATGGCGGCTTCGCGCGCGGTCTTCCACTCCACATGAGCTCGCTCCGCTTCGCTTGCAAGCGTGGAGATGAGGGCGTGAGTTGCGGAGATGACCTTGGCCAGGTCGCCATCAGACAAGTCGAAGAGACGCGTGACAGTCGTGGGACCATCCGGGGACACGAGGCGAGTGGACAGATAGCCCGGCACTACAGTAGGGGCAGCACTGATGGCGAGGGCGGCGTCCTCGAAGAGAAAGTCTGGCGGTGTGAAATCGCGGCTGGTGCTGGCTGCGATGATGCGCTGCCGAAGTGCTGATGCGCTAGCCTCAGACCCGACCTTAGTCAGCGCCCAGGCACCGGTAACTGTGTCTTCGTCAAGAATGTCGTCGGACTCGTCTTCGAGGACGCAGATCGCTTCAGCTACGGTGTCGGCGACGCTGTCGACAGGAAGATCTGGCTGTGCTCGGGTAAGCAGGAGGAACGACCTTGCGGCATTGGGACCGATCACCCCAGTACCCGTCCGGATCAGATTGGTCAGGACCTGCAGGACACCTTCCAGCTGAGTCTCTTCAAGCCCAGCGACTCGACGTCGCAAGGTCTCGGTATCCACATCTTCTGCAGCGCGCTCGACAGCCAGCGCCAGCTCACCATCCAGCCCGAAGACTGTTCCCGTGCTCTGCATATAGATGAGATCTCGCGACGGGCCTCGCACCTGACGAGTCCGGCTCAGATAGTTGAGCAGCTGCTTGTTGTGTGCCTTGCCAATCTGTGTAGCACGATCCTCACTGCAACCATCACCGTCCGGGTCATCCTCTACGAGGATGGTGCTCGGCGCAGCGCAACCATGGGCATATGACTCGGCGAGTTCGATAGCCCGGTCTGAGGTTCCAGCGGGCAGTTCCGCGTCTCGATTCTGCATTATTTGCAGCACCAAGGCGGGCAGGTTGGCATCGACTTCAAGGTGTCGTGCGAACAGCGGGAACTCAACTCGGAGACAGACAAATCGGGCGATGGCGGGTGCGGTCGCACACGGGTCCTCGGCAAGAAGCCCAGCATTGTGGCGCTCTTGGGCGAGCCGAAAGGTCAGCGCGAACGTGTTGAGCAGGTGCTTCACGCGTCGAGGACTAGTGACGTGCGTGGGAATAAGCACCGAGAGCACATAGTCGCGGTTGATTTCTGACCACAATCCTTTGCGATTCTCGACGAGGCTCGTCGCATACTGACTGACGCTCTGGGCAAGAAGCGGCGGAACGCTCAGTTGGTATTGGAAGACCTTGTCTAGATAGGCGCTTCCGGTGCTGTAATATGGATTTGTGTCGTCGGAAGGACTCTCCTGCTTGGCGGCTCGGGTGAGCGCTCCCTCCAGCACGTTCTGGTCGGCAGCCACTATAAAAACGCACTGCTCGATACCGAGGAAGGTCCGGATAGTGTCGAGAGTCGCTACTACTTCTCCGGCCGAGCACCGGTCGAGTTCGTCTACGAATATTACTAGGACTTTAGCGCGGGCGTCGAGCACCAAGTTTTTGAAGATCCTCTCGAACTGCTCGTCGCTATCAGGCTTCGCCAGGCTTCGGTCAACCGAGAACGTCTTGCTCGCAAGGCTAATCAGGGCTGCGAGTAGCGCGGCCGGTAGGAGACCTGCCAACACGACCTGCTTGGACAACGATCTGAACTCTAGTCCGAAGTCAGTCTTGGTACCGATGTGGCTCTGCACTAGGGCGACGACTGCGACCAACGTGGCGAGGATGACCGCGAGGCCGAGGAGCAGCAAGGCGAAGACACCCAGCAGTTTGAGGATGGTGGTTGGTGGAACCTTGATCTCAGTCTTGGTCCGGCCGCTGTAGAGATCACCGTGATACTTGGCCTGCTTGCATCCGAGTTCGCTCGCGACTGCGCTGATGAAGTTGCGCCGCAGTGGCACGTCAGCGTACTTGAAGGCATCGAACCGTACGAAGCGGACACCGTCACGACCGTCGAGCTTGCTCTTGAGCATGTTGGCGATGCCGCTCTTGCCAGACCCCCATGGACCGTACAGGGCGATGTTTGAAGGGGTTGGCACCGTCGTGGCAAGTGCGGCGAGTTGGTCGACGATTCCGTCGTGCGCAAGGCGGTCGTCCTCCGCTGCTGCAAGTTCGCGATCCTCCACGAGGTCATCGGGCCGCAGGTTGGACATTCCAATGTGCTCGGCCGTTCCTCGTGGCATGCCATGTACTCCGTCAGTAGTCGAGAGGGCTGGTGGTTATGCAGATCATGACCCACACTATGTGTAAGCACCCACAAATCGGCGGACGCCGCAGTCGTACTCCTCGAACGATACGTCGTGTCGTGTTGGGCCTTCCCGAATATTGCGGTCCGCCACATGGGATCGACGATGGTCTACGGAGCGGGTCGCGACACCTCGACAATCCGAGACGAGCGACGATGGCAGATCGACGCTCCATAAGTGCACCCCGCCAGGCCGAAGCCTGACGGGGCGCAGGTGCCGATGCCCGGAGCGCCGCGGGGGCCCGTCGTCGACGGGCTTCCCGCACCGCGGGGCAGGGCGGCTCAGGCCGCCACGAGCGAGCGCAGCACGTACTGCAGGATGCCGCCGTTGCGGAAGTAGTCCGCCTCGCCGGGGGTGTCGATGCGCACGACCGCGTCGAACTCGACGGCGGTGCCGTCCTCCTTGGTCGCGGTGACCTTCACCGTCTTCGGGGTGGTGCCCTCGTTCAGAGCGGTCACGCCGGAGATGTCGAAGGTCTCCTCGCCGGTCAGGCCCAGCGACTCGGCGGACTCGCCGGCCGGGAACTGCAGCGGGAGCACGCCCATGCCGATGAGGTTGGAGCGGTGGATGCGCTCGTAGCTCTCGGTGATGACGGCCCGCACGCCCAGCAGCTTGGTGCCCTTGGCCGCCCAGTCGCGCGAGGAGCCGGTGCCGTACTCCTTGCCCGCCAGGACCACCAGCGGGATGCCCTGCTCGGCGTACGCCTGCGCCGCGTCGTAGATGAACTCCTGCTCGCCGGTCAGGAAGTTCTTCGTGTACCCGCCCTCGACGCCGTCGAGCAGCTGGTTCTTGATGCGGATGTTCGCGAAGGTGCCGCGGATCATCACCTCGTGGTTGCCGCGGCGCGAGCCGTAGGAGTTGAAGTCCTTGCGCTCGACGCCGTGCTCGCGCAGGTACCGGCCCGCCGGGGAGTCCGCCTTGATCGATCCGGCCGGGGAGATGTGGTCGGTCGTGGTGGAGTCACCGAGCTTGGCGAGCACGCGGGCGCCGGAGATGTCGGTGACGGGCTCCGGGGTGATGCCCATGCCCTCGAAGTACGGGGGCTTGCGCACATAGGTGGACTCGGCGTCCCACGCGAAGGTCGCGCCCTCGGGGGTGTCCAGGGAGCGCCAGCGCTCATCGCCGGTGAAGACGTCGGCGTAGTCGCTGGAGAACATCTCCTGGGTGATGTTCTCGGCGATGACCTGCTCCACCTCGGTGGGGCTGGGCCAGATGTCGCGCAGGAACACGTCGTTGCCCTCGGAGTCCTGCCCCAGCGGGTCGTTCTCGAAGTCGAAGTCCATGGTGCCCGCGAGCGCGTAGGCGATGACCAGCGGCGGGGAGGCCAGGTAGTTCATCTTCACGTCGGGGTTGATGCGACCCTCGAAGTTGCGGTTGCCCGAGAGCACCGCGGTGACGGCGAGGTCGTTCTCGGCGATCGCGTCGGAGATCTCCTGGTCCAGGGGCCCGGAGTTGCCGATGCAGGTGGTGCAGCCGTAGCCGACGAGGTGGAAGCCGAGCGCCTCGAGCTCGGGCCAGAGGCCCGCCTTCTCGTAGTAGTTGGTGACGACCTGGGAGCCGGGGGCCATGGAGGTCTTCACCCACGGCTTGGAGGTCAGGCCCTTGGCCACGGCGTTGCGCGCCAGCAGGCCGGCGGCCATCATCACCGACGGGTTCGAGGTGTTGGTGCACGAGGTGATCGAGGCGATCGAGACGATGCCGTGGTCGATCGTGAAGTCGCGGCCGGCCACCGCGGTCGGCGCCGAGGGGCGGCCGTTGCGGGGCGAATGCACCGGGGCGGAGCCGCCGCTGTCGTTGTCGCCGCCCGGCGCGGCCGGGTCGGAGGCCGGGAAGGTGCCGGCGGTGTCGCCGTCCTCCTGCTGCACCTCGCCGTGCGCGGCGTAGGTCGGCAGCACCTCGCGGAAGGACTCCTTCGCCTCGGTGAGGACGATGCGGTCCTGCGGGCGCTTCGGGCCGGCGATCGAGGGCACCACCGTGGACAGGTCCAGCTCGAGGTACTCGGAGTACACGGCCTCCTTCGAGGGGTCGTGCCACAGGCCCTGGCGCTTGGCGTAGGCCTCGACCAGCGCGAGCTGCTCCTCGGAGCGGCTGGTCAGGCGCAGGTAGTCGACGGTGACCTCGTCGATCGGGAAGATCGCGCAGGTGGAGCCGAACTCGGGGCTCATGTTGCCGATGGTGGCGCGGTTGGCCAGCGGCACCTGGCCCACGCCGTCGCCGTAGAACTCGACGAACTTGCCGACCGCCCCGTGGTTGCGGAGCATCTCGGTGATGGTGAGCACGACGTCGGTCGCGGTGGCGGCCGGCGGGATCTGGCCGGTCAGCTTGAAGCCGACCACGCGCGGGATGAGCATCGACACGGGCTGGCCGAGCATGGCGGCCTCCGCCTCGATGCCGCCGACGCCCCAGCCCAGCACGCCCAGGCCGTTGACCATGGTGGTGTGCGAGTCGGTGCCGACGCAGGAGTCGGGGTAGGCGCGGGTGACCCCGTCGACCTCCCGGGTCATCACGGTGCGGGCCAGATACTCGATGTTGACCTGGTGGACGATGCCGGTGCCCGGGGGGACGACCTTGAAGTCGTCGAAGGCGGTCTGGCCCCAGCGCAGGAACTGGTAGCGCTCCTTGTTGCGGCCGTACTCGAGCTCCATGTTCTTCTCGAGCGCGTCCAGGCGGCCGGCGACGTCGATCATCACGGAGTGGTCGATGACCATCTCGGCGGGGGCCAGGGGGTTGATCCGCTCCGGATCGCCGCCGAGCTCCTGCACGGCCTCGCGCATGGTGGCGAGGTCGACGACGCAGGGCACGCCGGTGAAGTCCTGCATGATCACGCGGGCGGGGGTGAACTGGATCTCGGTGTCGGGATCGGCCGAGGGATCCCAGGAGCCGAGCGCCCGCACGTGGTCGGCGGTGATGTTCGCGCCGTCCTCGGTGCGCAGCAGGTTCTCCAGCAGGATCTTGAGGCTGTACGGCAGCTTCTCGTGCCCCTCGACCGCGTCGAGGGCATAGATCTCGTAGTCTTCGCCGCCGACGCTGAGCGTCTCCTTGGCGTCGAACGAGTTGACGGTGCTCATCCGGGACTCCTTAGTCATATCTGGGGCGTGGTCCCATCGTAGGCGCGCAGAACTCTCGGCATGTCACGACGGGCGCGGCGGGGCAGGCCGCATTTCTCTTGACGTCAAGATAAAACTAGCATGGCGGGCCGATGGGCCCCGGGAGGCCCTCCCGGCGTGTGGTCAGCGCCTCACCGAGGTCAGGGATCTCTGCTCGTCGGCGGCGCCGGAGGGTGTGCCCTCCGTCCCGCTGAGGTCCGCTCCGTCCCGCTCGGGCCCGCTCCATTTCGCTCTGGCCCGCTCGGGCCCGCTCCGTTTCGCTCTGGCCCGCTCGGGCCCGCTCCGTGTCGCTCAGGCCCGCTCGGGCTCGCTCAGTCCCGCTCGAGGACGACGACGGTCTCGATGTGATGGGTGTGCGGGTACAGGTCGAAGGCGCGCAGGTCCTCGATCCGCCAGCCCTTCTGCTCGGCGATCGCCAGGTCGCGCGCGAGGGTGGAGGGCTCGCAGGAGACGTACACGATCCGCTCGCGCACGCGCTCGGCGAGCAGCTCGATCAGCTCCGCCCCGGCCCCGGCGCGGGGCGGGTCCAGCACCACGCGGTCGGCGCCGCGCCGCTGCTCCCGGACGAAATCGGTGGCATCGGAGGTGCGGGCGCTCGCCCCCGGCACGTCGGCGAGGTTCTGCTGGGCCAGCCGCCCTGCGCGCTTGTTGCCCTCGACGCTCACGACCTCGCCGTCCAGGCCGGTGGTCCGGCCGATGCGGGCCGCGAACAGGCCCACCCCGCCGTAGAGGTCCCAGACGCTGTCTCCCGGCCGGGCGGCGAGATCGCGCTCGACGACGTCGGCGAGCAGGGACGCCGCATCGCGGTGGACCTGCCAGAACCCGGTGACGCCGACGACCAGCTCCTGGTCGCCGACCCGTTCGCGCACGGTCTCCGCTCCCCGCACCACGTGCAGGCCCGAGCTGTTCTGCACCGCGACGTGGGCGGCGCCCCAGCCCTCGGGGATCGAGACGTCGCCGGGATCGAGATCGCGGCCGATGATCACCACCGCGGGCTCGTCGGCCGAGGGAGCGACGGCGTCGATCGCCTCGGTGCCCGCCGGCGGCGTCCAGGAGGTCAGGGCCAGCGCACGGATGGCCGGCGCCGCCAGCGGGTTCTCCCCCACCGGCCGCACCTCATGGCTCCGCCAGCCGCGCATGCCGACCCGCCCGCGCTCGTCCACGGCCAGGCGCACCCGGGTGCGCCATCCCAGGCCGTCCTCGTCGTGGGGTGCCGGCTCGACCTGGACGTCGTCCAGCGGGAAGCTGGTGACCTTGGCGCGCTGCAGCAGCTCGCGCAGCACGTCGGTGGCGATCCGCCGCTGGGCCGGCAGGGCGATGTGCGCCCAGTCCGCGCCGCCCACGCCGTCGGTCCCGGCCTCGGGCCAGACCGTCGGCACGCGGTCCACGCTGGGCTCGAGCACGTCGACGGTCTCGGCGCGCCAGAAGCGGGCGCCGTCCAGCCCGGACGGGTCGTCGATCACCCGGGCCGTGACCGTCTCGTGGGGGGCGGACCCGCGCACGAAGACGACCCGTCCCTCATGGCGGGCCACGAAGGTGCCGCCGGCGGCGGGCACCGTGGTGGTCACGGTGATGACAGGACCGCCGCCGTGCTGCTCCGACGTGCGGGACTCAACTGCTGCCATGAGACCTTCCACCTTCCCTGTGCCCGGCGGACTCCGCCGCGAGCTCCGTCGGACCACGTCCGCTGTCGTCGCCTCCCAGCTGCCAGGGGACCGTGGAGACGATCACCCGGGGCATGTAGGCGAGGCGCGTGCCCAGCCGCCGGAACGCATGGTTGTGCAGGAACGACTCCCACCAGTGTCGCACCAGGAACTCGGGGATGTAGACCACCACGACATCTCGCGGGTTGCGGGCCAGCAGCGTCTTGACGTACGCGAGCACCGGGCGCACCGGGTCGCGGTAGGGCGAGTAGACCACGCGCAGCGGGACCTGCAGATCCATGTCGTGCCAGCGCCGGGCGACCGCGGCGGCGTCGGTGTCCTCGTCGTGCACCGTGAGCGCCTCGACGCTGGAGTGCCGCGCCGACATCGCCACCCCGAGGGCCCGCAGCGTCGGCTTGTCGAGCGTGCCCACGAGGACGAGGGCGTGGGAGCGCGAGGGGCTCGCGGTGTGGGCGATCTCCTCGGCTCCCGGGGCGAGCTCCTCCCGCACCCGGCGGTAGTGGCGGTTCACCGCGGTCATGACCCCCCACAGCACCGCCATGATCGCGACGGCCGCCCAGGCCCCGTGCAGGAACTTGGTCACGAGCACGATCACCAGCACGACGGTGACCGCCACGAAGCCGACCGCGTTCATCGCGCGCCGCCGGCGCAGGCCTCCGCGCAGGTCTGCGCGGGAGGTCACGCGCAGGCGCCGCGTGTAGTGGCGCACCATCCCCAGCTGGCCCAGGCTGAACGAGACGAACACGCCGACGATGTACATCTGGATCAGCACGGTGACCTGCGCGCCGGTCGCCCAGACCAGGGCGATGGATCCCAGCGCGAGGGCGACGATGCCGTTGGAGTACGCCAGCCGGTCCCCGCGCAGGCGCATCTGCCGCGGCAGGTACTCGTCGCGGGCCAGCACGCTGGCGAGGTTGGGGAAGCCGTGGAAGGCCGTGTTCGCGGCGAGGAACAGCACCGCGCCGGTGACCACGAGCACGAGGTAGAACAGCACCGATCCCGAGGAGAAGACGGTCTGGGCGAGCTGCGCCATCACCGGCAGCTGCTGGTAGTCGCCGATCGGCCCGGAGGCGCTGCGCAGCTGCGTGTCCGGATCGGCGACGTACACCACGCCGGTGGCGTCGGCGAGCCACACCACGCCGAGCATCATCGCCGAGGAGATCGCCCCGAGCATGACCAGCGTGATCGAGGCGTTGCGCCGCTTGGGCGGGCGGAAGGACGGCACCCCGTTGCCGATCGCCTCGACGCCGGTCAGCGCCGCGCAGCCGCTGGAGAAGGCCCGCAGCACGAGGAATGCGCCGCCGAGGGCGGTGAGCCCGTCCTCGAACCCGGACTGCGGGATGATCTCCAGCCCGGCGCTCGGGGCGCTCTCCAGGCTGCCGTCCAGGCCCTGCACCGCGCCGATGAGGATCATCCCGCCGATCGCGGCCATGTACAGGTAGACGGGGACGGCCAGGACGGTGCCGCTCTCCTTGACCCCGCGCAGGTTCATCCCGGCGATCACGAGGATCAGCGCGATCGCCACCCACATCTCCGAGCCGTGCAGCACGGGGAAGATGCCCGAGGTGTAGCTCGCGGCCTGGGAGATCGAGACCGCGACGGTGAGCACGTAGTCAACCATCAGCGCCGAGCCGACGGCGCGGCCCGCGTCGCCGCCGAGGTTCTTGGCGACGACCTCGTAGTCGCCGCCGCCGCGCGGGTATTCCTCGACGATGTTCCGGCTGGCGGTGACGACGATCGCCATCAGCACCACCACGGCCACGGCCACCCAGGGGCTCAGGGTGATGGCGGTGACGCCGGCCAGCGCGAGGGTGAGCAGGATCTCGTCGGGCGCGTAGGCCACCGAGCTGAGGGCGTCGGCGGCGAAGGTCGGCAGCGCCAGCCGTTTGGGCAGGCGCTCGCGCGACAGGCGCTCGGTCGCGAACGCCCGTCCGAACAGGACGCGCTTGAGCGCGCTGGAGGGACCGGACACGGCGACAACTGTAAGCCCCGTGCGACGCTATCGTGGTCCCACCGGCACGTCAGGGCCGGTCCGCTCGCGCTCGCGGGCGGCCACAGGCGAGGAGGAACGGGTGCACTTCGTCATCATGGGCTGCGGACGCGTGGGCGCGATGCTGGCCCATCGCACCGTCGCCGACGGCCACACCGCGGCCGTCATCGACCAGAACCCGATCGCCTTCCAGCGGCTGTCCGAGGATCTGCCGGCGGCCCGGATCACCGGGCCCGGCTTCGACCGCGCCGTGCTCGAGCAGGCGGGGATCCGCGAGGCCGCAGGCTTCGCCGCCGTCTCCAGCGGCGACAACTCCAACATCATCGCGGCGCGCGTGGTGCGCGAGGAGTACGGGCTGCGCAGCGTGGTCGCGCGCATCTACGACCCGCGGCGCGCCGAGGTGTACGAGCGGCTGGGCATCGCCACGGTCGCCACCGTCCGATGGACCACCGCGCAGGTGCTGCACCGTCTCATCCCCGCCTCCCCCAGCCACGAGTACCAGGACGTCTCCGGCGCGCTGACGATGCTCTCCATCGTCCCGCACTCCAGCTGGATGGGCCTGAGCGTGCCCGGCATCGAGCGCCGCACCGGCAGCCGGGCGGTCTACGTCACCCGCCTGGGCGAGGGGATCCTCCCGCGCGAGGACCTGCGCCTGCAGGACGGGGACCGGCTGCACCTGATGGCCCCGACCGGGAAGCTGGCCGACGTCGAGTCGGTGCTCGCCCATCCGCTCGCCGAGGAGGACCAGGCATGAGGATCGCCATCGTCGGCGCGGGCAGCGTGGGGCGCTCCATCGCCCGCGAGCTGCTGGACAAGGGCCATGCGATCACCCTGGTGGACCGCACCGTCACCCCCGAGCGGCGCTCCGCGATCCCGGAGGCGCTGTGGGTCCAGGGCGATGCCGCGGAGCTGGGCATCCTCACCCGCGCCGAGGTCGGGGAGGCCGATGTCATGGTCGCGGCCACCGGAGACGACAAGGTGAACCTCGTCGTCTCCCTGCTGGCGAAGACTGAGTTCGGGGTGCCGCGCACCGTGGCCCGGGTCTCGCACCCGGACAACGAATGGATGTTCGGCCCGATGTGGGGCGTGGACGTGGCCGTGTCCACCCCGCGGATGATGACGGCGCTGGTCGAGGAGGCCGTCAGCGTCGGCCGCGTGGTGAAGATCTTCAACTTCGCCGGCTCCCGCGCGAAGATGGTCGAGATCACCCTGCCGCGCCGCAGCCCGGTGCTGGGTCGCACGGTCGGGTCGATGCGCTGGCCGGGGTCGTGCGTGCTGGTGGGGATCATCCGGGACGGGCGGCCGATCGCCCCGACCGCCCATGACGCCTTCGACGCCCTCGACGAGCTGCTGTTCATCGCCCAGGACTCCGAGCTGGTGGCCCTGCAGTCGCTGCTGGCGCCGCGCGGCTCCGACGGGGAGCCGGGCGGGGAGACCGAGCTGCCGCAGCTCCCGGAGGAGACGGCGACCGGCGGCATCCGGCTGCGCGAGCGCGAGGCCTCGAAGGCCGAGGAGCCCGAGCATCCCTTCGACGCCTGAGGCCGGCCCCGCCCGCTGAGCTCGGCCACGGCTGCTGAGCTCGGCCACAGCCGCAGAGCTCCGCCCCGGCCCGGCCGGGGCCGTCAGGCGCTCGGGGAGGGCCCGGGAGGCGCGGCGCCCGGCTCCTGCGACCGCAGGGCGCGCGCCTCGCGGCGCACCAGCAGCGCCCGGTGCATGAGCCACACGATCCAGGCGGCGAGGGCGAACAGGGGCAGGCCCATCACGAGCTTGGCGACACCGAGCGCCGCCACCGCCCCCGCGAGGTAGAGCGGAAGCTGGACCAGCAGCTTCGCCGCGTAGAGGCCGATGAAGACCGCGGTCGCCCGGGTGTACACGCGCCGCGCGTCGGGGTCCTCGGCCCAGTCCGCGACGCGCCCGTCCAGCAGGGAGATCACCAGGCCCAGCAGCGGGCGGCGCGCGAGCAGCGAGATCAGCAGGATCACCAGCGTGACCGCGTTGATGACGAGCCCGGGGGCGAAGAGGTCGGACCCCTCCCCCGTCCGGATCGCCCAGACCGCGCCGATCACCACGCCGAACAGCCCGCCCAGCACGCTGGACAGGCTCTGGCGCGCGACCAGCCGCGCGAGCAGGGCGATGACGACCACGGCCACCGCGGCGATGGCGGAGACCTTCACGTCCCGCGTGATCACGTACAGCACGAGGAACAGCAGGGTGGGCAGCACCGACTCGAGGATCCCGCGGGGGCCTCCCATGGCGTCGCGCACCGAGAACTGCTCCTCCTGCAGCACCGCGGCCAGTCCGCGGCGCGGGGCGCCGTCGGGTCCGGTCGCGGCATCGGCCGGGGCCGCCCCGGTCGCTGCGGAGGCCGCCGGTCCGGCTGCGGACGCCGCCGGTGCCGCGGCCGGTCCGGCTGCGGGCGCCGCGTCCGGCTGCGCCGCGGGAGGTGTTCTCGGGCTCCCGCCCTGCTCGGCGCGGGGGTCCTCGGGGCTGCTCATGCGTCCTCCTGATCCGCGTCGGTCGCGTCGGGGTCCTCCCCGGCGCGACCCAGGATCTCGTAGCGCGGGTTGTACATGACCCGGTGGTGGCCGCGGTTGGCGGCGAAGCCCTTGACGATCAGCTTGGTGCCGGGGCCGATCCCCGAGATGCGGTCGCGGCCCAGCCAGATGAGGGTGATGGTGCCGGTCCCGTCGAACAGATCGGCCTCCACGGCCGGGGCGGCCGTGCGCGGCTGGATCACCTGCGAGCTGATGTACCCCACCAGCTGCACCTTCATCCGATCGCCGATGTCGGCGACCGAGTCGAAGCCCGCCGAGCGCGCGGCGCGCTGCGCGGCCTCGGCGTCGATCACCTCGCTGTCGGCGAAGCGATGGCGCAGGCGCGCGAGCACCCCCCGGGCGGCGCGCGGGGACGGCACGGGGCGGCGCGACCCCGCCTCGGGCGAGCGCTCGGGCATCGGGGTCATCCGATCTCGGTGATCTCGGGGCCGCGGGCGAGCGGGTCGAGGGGGTCGCCCGGGCGGTGCGGGACGCCGCTGCGCTGGCCGGGAAGGGCCAGCGGGATCAGCTCCTGCGGGGCCATGGCCTCGCTGCCGCGCACGACGACCACCCGCGAGAGCAGCCTCTCGAAGCGGCGCGCCTGCTCCGGGTCCGACAGGGCCGGTCCCGAGAGGATCGCGCGCACGAACCAGCGCGGACCGTCCACGCCGATGAACCGGGTGGGGCGGTAGCCGGTGCGGCCGTCGGCCCGCTTCAGCGGGAGACGGGCGATGAGCTCGGTGCCGAAGGGGCCCTGCCGCGTCTCGGCCGTCCCGCCCTGGGAGGTGACGGAGTCGCGCAGGGACACGCGGACCTCGTCCCACAGACCGCGGCTCTTGGGAGCCGCGAAGGCCTGCAGCTGGAGGGAGGAACCGTCCAGCACGAGGTTCGCGCCGGTCACGGCGCGGGAGCGCTGGTCCATCTCCATGCGCAGCTCGAGCCCCTTGAGCAGCGGGATCTGCAGTCCGCCCAGGTCGATGCGCTCCTCCTGGGGGGCATCGGCCTCGTCGTAGGGGCCGGGAGAGAGATGCGAGGGGCGGCCCGTGCCGGAGCCGGCGGCGGGGGTCTCCTCCTCCGCGGTCTCGGCGGCGTCCTCGGGCGATTCCTTCGTCACGGCCTCATCGGCCGGTGCGGAGGCCTTCTTGCGGGAGAACAGTCCCACGGCTCATTCCTTCCCGTCGGGCCGGGCGGCGCCGAAGCCGCCGCTGGACCCGAACCCGCTGCTGGAGCGTTCGGTCTCGTCGAGGGATTCCACCACGTGCAGCTCCGGCGCGGCGTGGGCGATCACCACGAGCTGGGCGATGCGGTCGCCGGGCTCGATCGCGAAGTCCGCGACGGCGTCGGTGTTGTGCAGGGCGACCCGGATCTCCCCCCGGTACCCGGCGTCCACGATGCCGGGCCCGTTCAGGACCGTGATGCCGTGCTTCACGGCGAGGCCGGACCGGGGGCAGACGAGCCCGACGGTGCCCTCGGGCAGGGCCACGGAGACGCCGGTGCCCACGAGCGCGCGGCCTCCGGCGGGGATGGTCAGGCTCTCGTTGCTCACGAGGTCGTAGCCGGCGTCGTGGTCGTGCGCGCGGTGCGGGAGAGCCGCGCCGGGGGCGAGGCGGACGGGCAGGGTGGCGGTGGACTCCATGGGCACACAGCCTAGTCATCCCGGCTGGATGCGCGGCGTGCGTCGACGGTGTCGCGGGCCACGCCCCTGGGAGGGGCCGGAAGGCCCTGCGTGAGAGCATGAGGCCATGACCGATGCCGCCGCGCGCCCTGCTGATCCCCTGTCCGTCCTGCACCGGGAGCGGCTGCTCCCGTCGGTCGGGACGTGGGTGGTGCTGGCGCTGCTGGGAGCCGTGCTCGGCGTGGTCCTGGTGCCGCTGTCGACGACCCTCGCGCTGGTGGTCGGCCTGGTGGGGATCGCGGCGATGTGCGCCCTGGGGGCGCTGATGAGCCCGGTCGTGGAGGTCTCCGGCGGTCGGCTGATCGCCGGCCGCGCGCAGATCGAAGTGGAGCTGCTCGAGGAGCCCGAGCTGCTGGCCGGGGAGGACTGGACCCGGGTCATGGGCACCGGGTTCGAGCCGCTGGCCCACCACTGCACCCGCGGCTGGATCCGCTCGGGCGTGCGCGTCCCCCTGAACGACGACGACGACCCGACACCGGCGTGGGTGGTGTCGAGCCGTCGTCCCCAGGACCTGGTCCTGGCGCTGCAGGTCGCGCGCGCTGCCGTCTGAGCCGGGCGGTGCCCCGCCCGGCCTCGGATCAGGCAGCCGCGCACTCCTTGCAGAAGATGAGGTTGCCCTCGGCGTGGTCGATCTGGCTGCGGTGCTTCACCAGGAAGCAGCTCGCGCAGGTGAACTCGTCCGCCTGCCGGGGCAGCACCCGCACGGAGAGCTCCTCGTTGGAGAGGTCGGCGCCGGGGAGCTCGTAGCCGTCGGCCGCCTCGGCCTCGTCCTCGTCCACAGCTGCGGTGGACGCCTCGTTGCGGCGTCCCTTCAGCTCCTCGATCGAGTCCTCGCTGGAGTCGTCCTCCTGCTTGCGGGGTGCGTCGTAATCAGTCGCCATGTGCGGTCCGTTCGTCGTGTGTCGTGCTGCGGTCCTCTGACCTGTGGCTAGCGCGCCCGAGCCTGATCCCGCGGAAGGAAACGCGCGGATCGATGAGCCAGGGCGGCGAGAGTATCGCAGAGTCCCCTGGATAACTCAAGGCGGATCGCGGATGTTCCCGCGTTCGGGATTCCTCGGGACGCGCAACTATGATCGACGCACGGTCCGACCACACCCGACGGAGAGGACGACGATGCGAGAGCTCGAGCTCGACGGTATCCACGACGACGACGAGCACGTCATCCTGGTCGATTCCGACGGCGGTCGGTACACCCTGCAGATCGACGAGGCCCTGCGCGCGGCGGTCCGGCGCGACCGGCCCGCGCTCGGGGCGATCCGCGCCACCGCGGCGACGCCGCTGCGTCCCCGCGACATCCAGGCCATGCTGCGCCAGGGACGCACCGCCGAGGAGATCGCCGAGATCGCGAAGGTCTCCCTCGAGCACGTGCGCCGCTACGAGGGCCCCGTGCTGGCCGAGCGCGAGTACACCGCCCAGCGCTGCCGCGCCTTCCCGGTGGGACGCGGCGACGGCCCCTCCCTCGGCGAGATCGTGGCCGAGCGGCTCGCGGCCCGGCGCGCCGGGGAGGACGTGCGCTGGGACGCCTGGCGCCGCGCCGACGGCACCTGGGATCTCGAGCTGGCCTTCACCGCGGGCGGCCGCGAGCGCTCCGCCCACTGGGTCGCCGATCTCGACCGTCGCAGCATCGTCGCGGAGGACGACGAGGCCCGCTGGCTCGTCGACGAGGACCCGGCGGCTCCCGAGCCGGGCGCGGGCCGTGCCCGGCTGACCGCCATCAAGCGCTCCGTCTACGACATCGAGGCGGACGGCTCCTTCGAGGAGACCGCCGCCCGGACCCGCCCGCGGCCCCTGGCCTGGCGCCCGCGCCCCGAGCCGTCCGTCGAGGCCGAGCCTGCCGCCGGCCGCACGGAGGACCCCTCCCGGGAGCGGAGCCGCAGCGAGGCGCGCCGGGACCACCCGGCGTCGATCGATGCCGACGAGCTCGACGCCCTCAACGCCCGGCGCGGACTGCGCTCGGTCCCCTCGCCCGCGGCGGTCCCGGTGCCGGACGGCGACGAGGAGCCGGTGTGGGAGAGCCTGGACGAGCCCGCGGCCCCTGCGGACGCGCCGAACCCGGCTGCGGGCTCCGCCCCGGCCGCCGAGGACGCCACCTCCCCGGACCCGGCCGATGAGGAGGCGCTGGCCGAGCACGCCCGCGAGCTCGCGGGCGCATCCCAGCCCGTCGACGACCTCGAGAGCCTGCAGGAGCCCTCCGGCGAGGATTCCGAGGAGCCCGTCGCCGACGGGGAGCCCGACGAGGCGTCCGCCGCGGACGACGCTCCGGCGGCGGAGCGCGCCGACCCCGCCCCCGGGGAGAACGACACGGTCGAGCTCACCCCGCTGCCGGGCTTCGCCGAGGAGTCCTCCGGCCCTGCGGAGCCGGAGGAGGCGCCGGTGCGCAAGCCCGCCCGCAAGAAGTCCGGATCCAAGCGCTCCAGCATCCCCAGCTGGGACGAGATCGTCTTCGGCTCGAAGCACGACTGACGGCTCGGCGCCGCCGGGCCGCCGGAGGCGCCGCGGGGCCGTCCAGGGCAGGGCCGGCGGACGGCGCCGCGGGGCCGACCGAGGCATGGCCGGCGGACGGCGCTGCGGTGCCGACCAGGGCAGGGCCGACGGACGGCCGCCGCCGGACAGGCTGACCGACGCAGGGCCGGTCAGACCTCGACGCTGAGCAGCGGGACGAGGCTCTCGCGGGCCGTGAGGGACCCGTGCACGCCGATCTCGGGGTGCCGCGGCGCGGGCCTGCCCGGATCGACCAGGGTCGTGCGCCCGCGTGCCAGCACAAGCACGTCCCCCATGCGTCCGCGCGCATGGGGCGCCGGCTCCTCCCCCGGCGGACCGAGGACCCCGGCGGCGATCACCTCCGCGCGCGAGAGCACGAGGGCCCTCTCCCCGAGACCCTCCCGCAGCAGCTCCGCGAGCTGCGCGGCGCCGTCCTCGCCGCCCCGGGCACCGATCCACATCGCCCGGGACTCCCCCGCGATCACCGCGACCAGGTCGCGCACCCCGGGCAGCGCCGTCGGGTCCAGGCGGAGCCGGGGATCCACGTCGACCATCCCGTGATCCGCGGTCAGGTGGATCCGGGTGCGCGGCGGAAGGCGGCGCAGCAGCGTCGCGAGCAGCGCGTCGACCTCGGAGACGGCCTCGCGCCACGGATCGGAGTCCACGCCGTACCGGTGCCCGGCATGGTCCACGTCGTCGACGTGGAGGTGGACCACGCCGCCCTTCCCCGCCCGCTGCAGGGCGGTGCGCACCGCGTCGACCCGCTCGTCGGGGCGGCGATGGGGCACGAAGTCCCAGCCCCGGAAGGCGACCGCGCTGAGGTGGCTGCCGGAGTGCTTGAGCGGGCCCACATGGACGGCGCGCCGGGTGCTGGACTCCCCCAGGGTCGCCTGCGGCATCCAGCGCACGGGATCCACGTGCGGGGCGTCCCCGGTGAGCTGGTTGACCGCCACCCCGCGCTCGGGATCGATGGTGGTGTACCCCAGGACCCCGTGGCGGATCGGCGGCAGGCCCGTGAGCAGGGACGTCATGGCGGTGGCGGTGGTCGCCGGGGTGACGGTGCGCAGGGTGCGGGTCTGCCCGGCGAGGCGGCGCAGGGTGGGGGCGAGGGAGAGGTGCTCGTCCAGCAGCTCCCGCCCCAGCCCGTCGGCCAGCACCACGAGGTCCCGGCCCCCCGGGCCTGCGGCGCCGGCGGGCAGGAGGTCCGCGACCACGCCCAGGATCCCCGGTGCCGCGCCCCCGGCGAACGGCGGGGCGAGCAGGTCGCCGCCGAGCTCAGGCCTCGAGCTCATCGACCGCGTCCATGAGGCGCTCGTGGAAGGCGATCGCCGCGGCCACCGCGAGGGGGCCGTCGGCGAGGGCGCTGATGCGCAGGGCGAGATCCGACGGGGCCAGCGTGCCCGTGTAGCCATGGTCGGCCTGGCAGTTGGGGTCCTCGCACCAGGCCCGCTCGAGGTCGATCCGGCGGCTGCCGCCCCAGGAGATGCCGAGGGTGACCTCGGACTCCTCGACGCCGCTGCCCTCGTCATCGGCCGCGAAGACCTGGGTGAGGCCCGTGGTGCCAATCCGGTCCAGGCGCACCTTCTCGGTGGTGGCGACGACCTGGGGCGGGTTCAGCTCATCGGCCGACTCGTCGTCGATGTGGGAGATCACCAGGTGGCGCTCGGTGAGGGCGAGGACGGTCAGATGGCGGCGCACCTCGGAGCCGTCGAAGGTGGTCTCGGGCCGCACCAGGTGCGCACGCACCGGGGCGCCGCGCAGGGCCCGCGCCACACAGGCCGCGGCGGTCTGCGGGAAGTAGCCGGAGGCCTCCAGCTCGGAGGCGAGGTCCGCGGGCAGCGCTGAGGTCATTCCCCCAGTCTCCCACGCAGCGGGTCGGATCCGGGACCGCTGAGGATGCGCCGGGTGCCGTCGGTGCGGTTGGGCGCATGGGCGACCTCCGCGCTCGCGCCGACCACCTTCACGCCGTCGAGCCCGACCACCACCGGATACAGCTCGAGCCGGCGCAGCTCGGGCAGGTCCTCGGCGATCACCCCCACCCGCGCGAGCAGGTCGGCGAGCGCCGCCCGGTCCACGTGCGGCATCCCGCGGTCCCCGCGCAGCTTGGCGGCCGTCGCGGGCGAGGACATGAGCCGTTCGACGACCTGCGGGCCCAGCGGCGGGATCGCATAGGCGATGTCGTCCAGCAGGTCCGTGGCGTCGCCGGCGACGGAGAAGGAGACCACCGGCCCCAGCGCCGGGTCCTCCGTGGAGCGGATGACCACGGGCACGCCGGGCGGGGCCATGCGCTGCAGCTCCAGAGGGGCGTCGGAGTACGAGAGCTCGGCGCGCATGCGGGTGAAGGCGTGGGCGAGCTGGGCGGGGTCGGCGATGTCCAGGCGCACGCCGCCGAGGTCGGTGCGGTGGCGGAGCACCGGGTCGGTGCTCTTGAGGGCGAGCGGGTAGCCGATCCGCCCGGCGGCCTGGAGGGCCTGGTCGACGTCGTGCACCTCGGCGGTGGGTAGGGCGCCGATGCCGTAGGCGGCCAGCAGGTCCCGCACTTGCTGCCCGGACAGCGCGCGCGGCGCGCCGGGCCGCTCGGGCAGCAGCTCGCGCACCATCGTGCGGGCGGCCTCGACGTCGATGTCCGCGGGACGCTCGGGCGGGGCGTCGTCCACCGCGCTGCGGCGCGCCGCGGCGAGCAGGCCCGCGGCGGCGCGCATCGCGGCGGCGGGGCTGGTGTGCACGGGCGGAAGGGTGCCGTCGGCCCGCACCGCCTCCTCGACCGCCAGCCAGCGGTCGCGGTCGGTGACCAGGCAGACGACCAGGGCGACCTCGCTCCCGCGGGCGACGGTCGCCATCGCCCGCAGCATGCTCACGAGATCCCCGGTGAGGGGGTCCAGCACCGCCGCGACCACGAGGTCCACGCCGCCCAGGCCCGCCATCGAGGTGAAGGCACGCTGGACCAGCCGGGGGTCCTCCGCGAGGGGGACGGAGCGGTTGTCGGCGCTGACCCGGATGCGGTGGCGGTCCGCCGCGCCGCGCAGGGCCTCGCCGAGGGCGGCGGTGTTGGAGAGCAGCCCCACCCGCGCGCCCAGCGGCACGCCCTGCCGCTCGAGCGCGTCGACAAGGTCCATGAGGTGGTCGACGTTGTCGGCCCGCACCACGCCGGCGGCGCTGAGCACCTGGTCCAGCGCGCGGCGCGGCAGGACGGAGGCGCGGACGTCATGTCCGGGCGGGGCCTGGGAGCCCACGCCGGGGGGACGCAGGACCACGACGGGACGGGTGCGGGTCAGGCGCCGGGCGATGCGGGTGAACTTGCGGGGATTTCCCATGGACTCCAGCGCCAGGCCGATGACGCCGACGTCCTCGGACTCGTCCCAGTGCTGGAGGCAGTCGTTGAGGGAGACGTCCGCGCGGTTGCCGGCGGCGACGAACTCGTGCACGCCGGTGCCGCGGCGGTCGGTGGCGGCCAGCAGCATGGCCGCCAGGGCGCTGGACTGGGCGGCGAGCGCCGCCCGCCCGGCCCGCGGCAGCCGCGGGGACAGCGAGGCGTTGATGGGGTGCTCGCCGGTGCGCAGGTAGCCCAGGGCACCGGGGCCCAGCAGCCGCATGCCGTGGCGGCGCACCCGGGCGACGAGCCGGCGCTGGAGGTCCGCGCGCGTGACGGCGGAGTCGGAGAACCCCTCGGTGGGGATGACCACGCAGCGCACCCCGATCCGGGCGCAGTCGTCGACGGCCTCGAGGCAGGCCTCGGGGCGCAGGGCGATGACGGCGACGTCGATGGGGCCGGGGACGTCGGCGATGCGGGCGCGGGTGGGATGCCCGGCGATCTCGAAGTCCTCGCGGGCGACGACGTGGACGACGCCGTCGTAGCCCGAGCGGTCCAGGGCGTCGAGGATGCGCCGCCCGGCGCTGTCGGCGCGCGAGGAGATCCCGACCACGAGCACGGAGGAGGGGTGGAGCATGCGCTCCATGGCGCGGGCCTCGACGCGGCGCTCCCGCTCGGCCATCACGGCCAGGGATCGCGCGGTGGGGTCGATGCGGAAGACGACCTGGACGACGCCGTCGTCGAAGGTGCGGCGCACGTCGAAGCCGGCGTCGGTGAACACGCCGATCATCTTCTGGTTCTGCGGGAGGACCTCGGCGGTGAAGGTGTCGATGCCGTGCTCGCGGGCGGCGGCGGCCAGATGCTCCAGGAGGATCGAGGCCAGCCCCTGCCCCTGCTGGGAGTCGGCGACGTTGAAGGCGACCTCGGCCTCGCGGCCGCCGATGCGGTCGTAGCGGCCCACGGCGATGATGTCGTCCTCGTGCAGGACCACGAACGCGACCCGGTCGTGGTGGTCCACGCGGGTGAAGCGGTCCAGGTCCCGCGGGGAGAGCCGGGGCATGGCGGCGAAGAACCGCAGGTACCGCGACTGCTCGGACTGGGCCTGGTGGAAGCGCTGGAGGGCGTCCGCGTCGGTGGGCAGGATCGGCCTCAGGTGCGCGGCCGTGCCGTCGCGCAGGGCGATGTCCGCCTCCCAGTGGGCAGGGTAGTGCGCAGGGTCCGGAGCGCCCGTGCTCCGACGCCCGGTGCCTGCGTCGCGCCGTGGTGCCATGGGGCGAGCCTAGCGGGTCGCCCCGGGGCGGGATGATCCGATTCACGGCGTCACCTGCCGCGATCCGGCGCGGCGGTGAGGCAGGATAGCGGCTATGGCCACTTCGCGCAGAACCCCGGCTCCGGCGGACGAGAACTCCGACGGGACGATCGTCGATGTCGACGTCACCAGCGAGATGGAGAGCTCGTTCCTCGAGTACGCCTACTCGGTGATCTATTCGCGGGCCCTGCCCGATGCGCGCGACGGCCTCAAGCCGGTGCAGCGCCGGATCCTCTACATGATGGACGACATGGGCCTGCGGCCCGACCGCGGGCACGTCAAGAGCCAGCGCGTGGTCGGCGAGGTGATGGGCAAGCTGCACCCCCATGGCGACACCGCGATCTACGACGCCCTGGTGCGCATGGCGCAGGACTTCTCCATGCGCCTGCCGCTGGTGGACGGGCACGGCAACTTCGGCTCCCTCGACAACGGGCCGGCGGCGCCGCGCTACACGGAGGCGCGCCCGGCCCGCGCGGCCACGCTCATGACGGACTCGCTGGACGAGGACGTCGTGGAGATGATCCCGAACTACGACAACCAGCTCACCCAGCCCGAGGTGCTGCCCGCCCAGTTCCCGAACCTGCTGGTCAACGGGGCCTCCGGCATCGCGGTGGGCATGGCCACGAACATGCCCCCGCACAACCTCGTCGAGGTGATCGCGGCGGCCCGCCACCTGATCGCCCACCCGGACGCCTCCCTCGAGGACCTCATGCGCCTGGTGCCCGGACCGGACCTGCCCTCCGGCGGCCGGATCGTGGGCCTCGAGGGGATCCGCGACGCGTACCGGACGGGGCGCGGATCCTTCAAGGTCCGTGCCACCACCCGCATCGAGAACGTCACCAGCCGCAAGAAGGGCATCGTCGTCACCGAGCTGCCCTACCAGGTGGGCCCGGAGAAGGTCGCCGAGAAGCTGCGCGATGCGGTGCAGTCCAAGAAGGTCCAGGGCATCAGCGACTACCAGGACCTCACC
The DNA here is from genome assembly GCF_000576425.1 of Brachybacterium phenoliresistens. Lineage (GTDB taxonomy): Bacteria > Actinomycetota > Actinomycetes > Actinomycetales > Dermabacteraceae > Brachybacterium > Brachybacterium phenoliresistens. The sequence goes on from NZ_KK069988.1 coordinate 576,176, forward strand.
GACCGGCACCACGGCCTGCGCCTCGTGCTCACCGTGAAGTCGGGCTTCAACCCCGAGGCCGTGCTCGAGCAGCTGTACCGGTACACGCCGATGGAGGACTCCTTCGGCATCAACAACGTGGCGCTGGTCGAGGGACAGCCCCGCACCCTCGGGCTGAAGTCGCTGCTCGAGGTGTTCGTCGATCACCGCCTGGTGGTGGTGCGGCGCCGCACGGAGCATCGTCTGCGCCGCCGGCAGGACCGCCTCCACCTGGTCGAGGGCCTGCTCATCGCGATCCTCGACATCGACGAGGTCATCCAGATCATCCGCGCGGCGGACGACGGCGAGCGGGCCCGCACCGCCCTCATGTCCGCCTTCGACCTCTCGCAGGCGCAGGCCGAGTACATCCTCGAGCTGCGGCTGCGGCGCCTGACGAAGTTCTCCCGTCTCGAGCTCGAGAGCGAGCGGGACTCCCTGCGGGCCGAGATCGAGGAGCTCGAACGGATCCTCGGCTCGGAGCAGGTGCTGCGCGATCTGGTCTCCGCCGAGCTCGCGGCCGTCGCCGCCGAGCACGGCACGCCGCGGCGCACCGTGCTGCTGGAGGCCGGCGCCCAGCCCGCGCCGCAGAGCTCCTCGCTCGAGGTGGCCGATGAGCCGTGCCGCGTGCTGCTCAGCGGCTCGGGCCTGGTGGCCCGCACCGCCGGGGACGCGGAGATCCCCCGGGAGGGCGGCCGTTCCGCGCACGACGTCCTGGTCTCCCAGGTGCTGACCACGACCCGCTCGCAGGTGGGCGCGGTGACCGACCGCGGCCGCCTGCTGCACCTCGGGGTGGTGGACCTCCCCTCCCTCGCCCCCACGGCGGCAGCGCCCTCCCTCGCCGGCGGCACGCGGCTGTCGGACCTGCTCGCCCTGGACAAGGACGAGAAGGTCATCGCCCTGGTGCGGGCGAGCGAGGAGGACCGCGCCCGCGGCGGCTGCCTGGCCCTGGGCACCCGCGACGGCGTGGTCAAGCGGGTCTCCCTGGACTTCCCGCGCTCGGACGGCTTCGAGATCATCGGCCTGAAGGGCGATGACCGGGTCGTCGGCGTGGTCGACATCGAGGACGACACCGATCTGGACCTGGTGATGGTCAGCTCCGATGCGCAGCTGCTGCACTTCCCCGCCTCCGGGGTGCGTCCGCAGGGCCGCAGCGCGGGCGGCGTGGCCGGCATCAAGCTCTCCGCCGGCGCCACGGTCGTGGCGTTCACGGCCGTCGACGTCACCCGCCCGGCCGAGGTCGTCACCATCGCCGGCACCTCGCAGGCGCTGCCGGGGACGCAGACCGGCTCGCTGAAGGTCTCGGACCTGACCGAGTTCCCCGCCAAGGGGCGTGCCACCGGCGGCGTGCGCTGCCACCGCTTCCTGCGCGGCGAGGACGTGCTGATCGGCGCCTGGGTGGTGCCCTCCCCCGCCCGGGCATGCTCCGAGTCGGGACAGCCGATCGACCTCCCGGAGCCCGTGGGGCGCCGCGACGGGTCCGGCACCCCGGTGGCGGTTCCCGTGGCCGCCGTCGGCTGACCGCCCTGATCGGCGCGGACCGGCCGCGGCGATCGCGCCGGAGTGGGACCATAGGGGCATGGACGAGAACACGACGACCGAACTGCCCCGCGGCGTCCGGCTCGAGGACGTGCACGGCACGCCTGCGGTGCTGGTGGAGATCGCCGCCTGCACCGCCGTCATCCATCGGGACGGCGCCCACCTGACCAGCTGGGTCCCCGATGGCGAGGACGACGTGCTGTGGACCAGCCCCGACGCGGTGTACGCGGAGGGCGAGCCGATCCGCGGCGGGATCCCCCTGATCGGCCCGTGGTTCGGGCCGGGCCGCGACGGCCGCTCCGCGCCGGCCCACGGCTGGCTGCGGCGCCGACGCTGGGATCTCGTCTCCGCCGAGCGCTTCCACGGCTGGGCCGACGAGGACGCCGATGTGGTCCACTCCGACTCGGTCGCCATCACGCTGGGCCTGGTCGACGACGACCCGGCCGGCGACGGGATCAGCGCCCAGGTCCACTTCGCGATCGCGGTGGACCACCTGCAGGTGCGCCTGGACATCACCGCCGGCAGCGCGCCGCTGGAGCTCGAGGCGGCGCTGCACACGTACCTCTCGGTCGGGGACGTGCGCGCCACCCGCCTGCACGGTCTGGCCGGCGCCCGCTATCTCGACAACCTCCAGGACCTGCGCGAGCTCACCCAGGACGGCGAACCGCAGCTGACCGGCCCCGTGGACCGGGTCTACGACGTCGACGGCCCCGTGACCGTGCACGACGAGGTCCTCGAGCGCGACATCGTGATCACCCCCAAGTGCTCCACCCGCACAGTGCTGTGGAACCCGTGGAGCGACGGAGCGGCGCACCTGTCGGACATGCCGCTGGACGCCTGGCAGCAGTTCCTCTGCGTGGAGACCGCGGTCGCCAAGGACGGCGCCGTGCACCTCGAGCCGGGCCAGACCCATCACCTGCAGGCACGCTACGAGGTCTCCTCCCGCTGAGCGCCGGGGCCCCGCCGCTCAGCGTTCGAGGGTGAGCACCACCAGCTCCGGCGGGTCGTTGACACGGATCGGCGCGACCGAGTTGCCCAGGCCGCGGCTGACCACCAGGGCCGTCCCCTCGCGCCGGTGGACGCCCTCCGTGTACCGCGGCAGGAGCCCCTGGTCCGGGGCGATCAGCCCGCCGATCAGCGGCAGCCTCACCTGGCCCCCGTGGGCGTGGCCGGCCAGCACCACGTCCATGCCGGCCGCCGCGTACTCGTCGATCATCTCGGGCCGGTGGGAGAGGAGCACCGTGAACGGTGCTCCTCCTGTCCCGGCCGCGGCGTCGAGGTCCTCGCGCAGCGCCTGGAGGCGACGCTGGGTGCGCTGCTGCTCGGTCCCCTCCGGGCGCTGCTCCCCGGGGGCCAGGACGCGCGGGTCGTCGATCCCGGCGATCGCCAGGCGTGCCCCCTCGCGCTGCAGCACGACCGCGTCGCCGCGCAGCACCACCGCCCCGCGCGCCTCGAGACCGTGCAGGAGCTCCGGCGTGGCCGGGAACTTCTCCTCATGGTTGCCGGTCACGTAGTAGACCGGGGCGATCCGGGTGAGGTCCTCGACGAGGTCGAGGGCCACCTCCGGGCCGGCACTGGTGCGGTCGACGACGTCGCCGGTCACGGCGATCGCGTCGGGACGGGCCTGCCGGACCGCCTCGACCAGCCGGGCGTTGTCCTCCCCGAAGCTGCGGGAGTGCAGGTCCGAGACCTGGACGATCCGGAAGCCGGAGAACTCCTCCGGCAGCGTCGCCGCGGCGACGGTGACCTGCGTGGTCACCAGGCGATGGTTGTCCCACACCAGCCAGCCGCCCACCAGGGCCGCCAGCAGCGCCCCGACGACGCTCGAGCGCAGCAGGGCCCGGCCGAGGCGCCCGCGCGGGCGCCGGGGCCCGATCTGCGGGGCGGCGGTGCTCAGCGGAGCGGTCACCGCACGGGGATGCCCGCAGCGGACAGGGAGTCCTTGGCGTCGCCGATCGTCATCTGGCCGAAGTGGAAGACGCTCGCGGCGAGGACGGCATCGGCCCCCGCCTCCACCGCGGGCGGGAAGTGCGCGGCGGTGCCCGCTCCTCCCGAGGCGATCAGCGGCAGCGTCGTCGCGGCCCGCGCACCGCGGATCAGCTCCAGGTCGAAGCCATCCTCGGTGCCGTCGGCGTCCATGGAGTTCAGCAGGATCTCCCCGGCCCCGAGCCGGGTGACCTCCGCGATCCACTCGAGCGCATCGATGCCGGTGCCGCGGCGGCCGCCGTGGGTGGTGACCTCGAAGCCGCTGCCGGTGCGGGCCGGTCCGTCGGGGGTGTCCTCGGTGACGCGGCGCGCGTCGATCGAGAGCACCAGCACCTGGTTCCCGAAGCGCTCGGCGATCTCGGTGATGACCTCGGGGCGGGCGATCGCGGCGGTGTTCACCCCGCACTTGTCCGCGCCGGCCCGCAGCAGCTGGTCGACGTCCGCCGGGGTGCGCACCCCGCCGCCGACGGTCAGCGGGATGAAGATCTGCTCGGCGGTGCGGGAGACGACGTCGAGCATGGTCGCGCGGCCTCCGCTGGAGGCGGTGACGTCCAGGAAGGTCAGCTCATCGGCTCCCATGGCCTCGTAGCGGCCCGCCAGCTCGACCGGGTCCCCGGCGTCGCGCAGGTTGCGGAAGTTGACGCCCTTGACGACGCGGCCGTCGTCGACGTCCAGACACGGGATCACTCGCACGGCAAGGCTCATCGCTCCTCCTGGGGCATCGCGGGGATCGGGGCTGCGCCCGGGGTCGGTGTCGCCGGCGCCGAGGTCGCCGCGGCAGCGGGCTCAGGCATCGATGCGCTCGCGGTCCAGCTCCTCGGCGCCCTCGATGATGAACTGCTTGCGCGGGGCCACCTCGGATCCCATGAGCAGCTCGAACATCGTCGCGGCGGCCTCGGCGTCCTCGATCCGCACCCGGCGCAGAGTCCGGTGCGCCGGGTCCATGGTGGTGTCCGCGAGCTGGTCCGCGTCCATCTCCCCCAGGCCCTTGTAGCGCTGGATCGGCTCCTTGTACCGCTTGCCGCGCTTCTCGAGGTTCTTCAGCAGCGCGTTGAGCTCCGTCTCGGTGTAGGTGTACACGAGCTCGTTCTTCTTCGATCCGCCGTGGATGATCTCCACGCGGTGCAGCGGCGGGACCGCGGCGTACACGCGGCCGGCCTCGACCAGGGGCCGCATGTACCGGTGGAACAGGGTCAGCAGCAGGGTGCGGATGTGCGCGCCGTCGACGTCCGCGTCGGTCATCATCACGATCTTGCCGTAGCGGGCGGCCTCGAGGTCGAAGGTGCGTCCCGACCCGGCGCCGATCACCTGGATGATCGCCGCGCACTCGGTGTTCTTGAGCATGTCCGTGATGGACGCCTTCTGCACGTTGAGGATCTTGCCGCGGATCGGCAAGAGCGCCTGATGCTCGGAGTTGCGGGCGTTCTTCGCGGTGCCCAGCGCGCTGTCGCCCTCGACGATGAACAGCTCGCTGCGCTCGACGTCGGTGGAGCGGCAGTCGGCGAGCTTGGTGGGCATGGTCGAGGACTCCAGGGCGTTCTTGCGCCGCGAGACCTCCTTGTGCATGCGCGCGGCGATGCGGGCGCGCATCTCCGAGACCACCTTGTCCACCACCAGGGCGGCCTGCTCCTTCTCCCCCTTCTTCGAGGAGGTGAGGAACTCGGTCAGGCGCTCCTCGACGACCCGGGCGACGATCGCGCGGATCGCCGGGGTCCCCAGGATCTCCTTGGTCTGGCCCTCGAACTGCGGCTCGTCGATCCGGACGGTGATCACGGCGGTGAGCCCCGCGAGGGTGTCGTCCTTCTCGATCTTCTCGTTCTTCGCGTTGAACTTCACCCGGCGCGCCTGGTTCTCGATCTGCTTGCGCAGCGTCTTGACCAGGGCCTGCTCGAAGCCGGCGACGTGCGTGCCGCCCTTGGGGGTGGCCACGATGTTCACGTACGAGCGCAGCGTCGTCTCGTAGTCCGCGCCCCAGCGCAGGGCGATGTCGACCTCGCACTGCCGCTCCACGTCCGTGGAGACCATGTGCCCCTGCGCGTCCAGCACCGGGATCGTCTCGGTGTAGTCGCCCGTGCCGGTCAGGCGGATCACGTCGGTGATCCGCTCGTCCTGGGCGAGGTACTCGACGTACTCCGCGATGCCGCCCTCGTAGCGGTAGGTGCGGTTCTCCGGCTGCTCCGGCGTGCGCTCGGGGCGCTGGTCGGAGACGGTCACCTCGAGGCCGGGCACGAGGAAGGCCGTCTGGCGGGCACGGCGGGAGAGCTCCTCGATGGAGAAGTGGCTGCCCTTGACGAAGATCTGCGGATCCGCCCAGTAGCGCACCCGGGTGCCGGTCACGCCGCGCTTGGCCTTGCCGACGATCCGCAGCTCGGCGGGGCCGTCCGCTGGGGTGAACGGGGCGTCCGGTCCGGCGGCGACGGAGTCGTCGAAGACGCCGGGCACGCCCCGCTGGAAGGACATGGCGTAGGTCTTGCCGGAGCGGTCGACCTCGACGTCCAGCCGCGCGGACAGGGCGTTGACGACCGAGGCGCCCACCCCGTGCAGGCCGCCGGAGGCGGCGTACGAGCCGCCGCCGAACTTCCCGCCCGCGTGGAGCTTGGTGTAGACCACCTCGACGCCGGTCAGCCCCGTGCGGGGCTCCACGTCCACCGGGACGCCGCGCCCGCGGTCGTGGACCTCGACGGAGCCGTCGTCGTGGAGGATCACGCGGATCGCCTGGCCGAAGCCGCCGAGCGCCTCGTCCACGGCGTTGTCGAGGATCTCCCAGAGGCAGTGCATGAGGCCGCGGGAGTCGGTCGAGCCGATGTACATGCCCGGGCGCTTGCGCACCGCCTCGAGGCCCTCGAGCACCTGCAGGTGCTGGGCGTCATACGCAGAGATGGAAGGAGTCACCTGGCCGATTCTACGGCGCGCCGGCCCCCGAACCCGGGAACGACCTGCCTCGGCGTGACGCGGGCTACCTCCGCGGTGTCCGGTTTGCGCGGTGAGCGAACCGGGGCCCCGCATCCGTGTGCGCGGCCGCGCGGGGTGCTTGAATGTGGGGCATGAACATGACCCTCGAAGCTCCGCGACTGACCGCCGACGACCGCTGCGACCGCTGCGGCGCCCAGGCGTACGTCAAGGTCGTCCTCACCGCCGGGGGCGAGCTGATGTTCTGCGGGCACCATGCGCGTGCGCATGCCGATGCCCTGCAGCCCCTCGCCTCCGAGGTCATCGACGAGACCGAGCGCCTGCACGCCAAGCCTGAGCCCGTCGAGGACTGATCGTCCTCCCCCGCAGGGCCCCGCACCGTCCCGGTGCGGGGCCCTCGTGCGTTCGGCGCCCTCCCCTGGGGCTGCTCGTCGCAGGAGTCCTCACGGCAGCCGTCACGGAGGAGGTCATCTTCCGCGCGGTGCCGATGGAGCTGCTGCTGCGCCGCCGGTTCCCGTCCTGGGCGGCCGTGCTGGTCCCCCTGATCGCGTTCACCCTCGCCCACGCCGGGTCGTGGAGCCCGGCGCACGTGGTCGGGGTCGTGATGCCGCTCGGGTTGCTGCTGGGGCTGGTGTACCTGCGCTGGCGCAGCCTGGGCATGTGCATGGTGGTGCACCTGCTCGTCGACGCCCCGCTCGTCCTCGTCGCGATCGCGGCCGGCTGATCGAGGGCGGACCGCCGGTGCGGCTCCCGCCCCGACCCCGTGCGCGTCCCGCCCCGACCCCGGGGCCTTCCGGCCCCGATCCCGAGGCCCTTCCGTGCGCCGACGGGTGCCGCCCGGGCTCCCGATGCCAGCAGGCCGGGCCCCCGAAGGGTGCCCGGCCTGCTGGGTCATGCGTGCGGCGAGGAGCTCAGTCGAGGTAGTCGCGCAGCACCTGCGACCGCGAGGGGTGACGCAGCTTGCTCATCGTCTTCGACTCGATCTGGCGGATCCGCTCGCGGGTCACGCCGTAGACCTTGCCGATCTCGTCGAGGGTCTTGGGCTGGCCGTCCTCGAGGCCGAAGCGCATGGAGACGACGCCCGCCTCCCGCTCGGAGAGGGTGTCCAGCACCGAGTGGAGCTGCTCCTGCAGGAGGGTGAAGCTCACCGCGTCCGCGGGGACGACGGCCTCGGAGTCCTCGATCAGGTCGCCGAACTCGCTGTCGCCGTCCTCGCCCAGGGGCGTGTGCAGGGAGATGGGCTCGCGGCCGTACTTTTGGACCTCGACGACCTTCTCGGGGGTCATGTCGAGCTCCTTGGCGAGCTCCTCCGGGGTGGGCTCGCGCCCGAGGTCCTGGAGCATCTGGCGCTGCACGCGGGCGAGCTTGTTGATGACCTCGACCATGTGCACGGGGATGCGGATGGTGCGGGCCTGGTCGGCCATGGCGCGGGTGATCGCCTGACGGATCCACCACGTCGCGTAGGTCGAGAACTTGTAGCCCTTGGTGTAGTCGAACTTCTCGACCGCACGGATCAGACCGAGGTTGCCCTCCTGGATCAGGTCCAGGAACAGCATGCCGCGGCCGGTGTACCGCTTGGCGAGGGAGACGACCAGGCGGAGGTTCGCCTCGAGCAGGTGATCCTTCGCGGCGCGGCCGTCCTCGACGATGATCGCGAGCTCGCGGCCGGCCTTGGTGCGCACGATCGACTCGTCGCGCTTGAGCTGCTGCTCCGCGAAAAGGCCCGCCTCGATGCGCTCGGCGAGCTCGACCTCCTGGGCCGCGTTCAGCAGGGCGACCTTTCCGATCTGCTTGAGGTAGTCCTTGACCGGATCGGCGGTCGCGCCGGCGGTGACGACCTGCTGGGCCGGGGCGTCGTCGTCGGTGGCGGTGAAGACGAAGCCGCCGGCGGCCTCGGCCTCGGTGTCCTTGGCCGCCGTGTCCTTGGAATCCTTGGACTCGTCCTCGGTCACCTCGTCCTCGCGCGGCTCCTCGGCCCCGTCCGGGGCCTCGGAGGCGGAAGTCTTGGCCGCGGCGGCCTTGCTGGTCCTCTTCGCAGGAGCCTTGCGCGGGGCCTTCTTCGCCGCAGCGGACTTCCCGGGCTGCTCCTCGGACACGGCCGCGTCCTCCCCGGCGGGGGTCGAGGTGCTCGTGCTCCGCGAGGTGGAGGTGGTCTTGGTCTTCGTGGGAGGGGTCACGCAGTTCCTTCTTCCGGCGGGCAGAGCGAGGGCTGCCTCGCAGTGCACAGGCGTTCGGTGGTCGGCGAGGCTCAGGGCACCGGCGTGGGCGCGAGCAGGGGGACACGGACTCGCGGCGCTCTGACGGACGGTGCGCATGGGCCTGACAAGTATAACGCCACGAGGGCGTTCCTATTCCCACCGCCCTCCGTCCGGAGGGGCCGCGGGTCACGGGCGGGGATCGGCCGTGGGCGCTGCGGCGTCGTCACCGGCAGCGGGCGGCGCGGGACGAGGATCAGGCGGCGGCGTGGCTGCGCGCCGCATCCTTGACGGCGAGGACGGGGCACGGCGCCCCGAGCAGCACGCGACGGGCTGCGGCGCCGAGGTTCAGCTTGCCGATCGGCGACTTGCGGCGCAGTCCGATCACCAGCAGGCTCGCGGAGACCTTCTGGGCCGCCTCGAGCAGGAACTCCCCCGCGTCGTCGCAGGTGCTGGACAGGACCCGCATCGGGGGCAGCTCGCCCTCGGCGAGCTGGTCGACCTCGGCGCGCACCTGCTCCTCGGTCGGCACGGTCTTGCCCCGCTCGGGGTCGTGGTAGGCGTAGGCCGCGACCACGAGATCCTCCTTCAGGCTGCGCGCTTCGCGGATCCCGGCCCGCAGGGCGGCGGTGCCCTGCGCGGACGGTGCATATCCCACCACGATGCTCATGTTCGATCGGCTCCCCTTCGACGTGCTCCGGACGGTCACCGGCCGGGTGCACGGTCGCACACCTGCGCCGTCCGCGCGACCCGATCGGCCCCCAGCTTAGCGCTCCCGGCACGACGCCGTCGCACCGGTGCGACGGCCGTGCTCCGGGTCCGGCTCAGGCGTCCTCGAGGAGATGGGCGATCCACCGCTCCAGATCGGGATTGGTCACCAGGAAGGCGTCGTGGCCGATGGGCGAGGTCTCGACCCTCCAGGTCGCTCCCGGCACGCCGTCGCGGATCTCCCGCACGAGCGGGACCGGGAAGAGACGATCGGACTCGATCGCCACGACCAGGGTCCGCGCGGTGATCCGGGCGAGGCCCGCAGCCGTCCCGCCCCGACCGCGTCCCACGTCATGGCTGTTCATGGTCCGGACCAGCACGCGGTAGGAGTTCGCGTCGAAGCGGCGGGCCAGCTTCGTCGCATGGTGGTCCAGGTAGCTGGTCACCTGCGGATAGTCGGGCCGTTCGCGCCCGTCCGTTCCGGGCTGGAGGCGGTTGCCGAAGCGCTCCTCGAGCTCGAGGGCGCTGCGGTAGGTGGTGTGCGCGATCCGCCGTGCGACGCCGAGGCCGCGGTGCGGGCCGGAGCCGTCGGGCTGGTCGTAGTAGTCGCCGCCGAGGAAGCCGCCGTCGGCCTCGATCGCGGCCAGCTGGGCGCTGTTCCAGGCGATCTGGTCGGCGCTGGCCCGGGCGCTCGTCGCGATCACGGCCAGGCGCTCGACCTGATCCGGCAGCGTGGCCGCCCATTCCAGGGCCCGCATCCCGCCCATGGACCCGCCGATGACCAGGGCCCACCGCGAGACCCCCAGCGCCCGGCTCAGCAGGGCCTCGGCGGCGACCTGGTCGCGCACCGTGATGCCGGGGAAGCGGGAGGCCCAGCGCCGGCCGTCGGGCGCCGGGCTGGCGGGGCCGGTCGAGCCCTGGCAGCCGCCGAGCACGTTGGGGGCGACGACGAAGTAGCGGTCGGTGTCCACCGGGCGCCCGGGGCCGACCAGCTCCTCCCACCAGCCGGCGGTGGGGTGCGCCGCCGAGGCGGGGCCCCGGACATGGGAGTCCCCGGTCAGGGCATGGAGCACGAGGACGGCGTTGTCGCCCGCGGGCGACAGCTCGCCCCACGTCTCGTAGGCGAGGGTCACGTCCGGCAGCACGCTCCCCGACTCCAGCGGGAGGTCGCCCAGCGGGGCGAAGAGACGTGCGCCGGGCCCCTGGTCGGGGGTCCAGGCACCGGAGGCGGGAACGAGCTGTGTGCGTGGCTGCACGGTCGTCATCGCGCCCCTCTCCTCGGCGGCTCCGACGGGACGGCGGCTGCGGCGGCTCAGGTGCGCGCATGCCATGCCGGCCGGATCGGGGCCATGGTCATCTGGTCCAGACAGAGTGCCAGACCGTGGTCCGGCAGGTCTTCCAGCACCTCCTGCGCGAGCTCCGCCGCCGTGGCGTACCGCAGGTTCCACCAGGCGAGCACGGACAGCACGCAGGTGAGGGAGACCCATGCCTGGTCGGCATGGCCCGGCCCTCCCGTCCCCTGCGGATCCCGGGCCAGCCGACGCAGCGTCCCGAGCCCTTCATACCAGTGACCACCTGCGCAGATGCGCTGATGAGGTCGCGCCGACGGGTCCGTCAGCATGGCGTCGACGCCGGCACCGGAGCTGAGCTCGCGGCCCTTGTGGGACGGGAACGCGAGAGCCAGGAGCGTGTCGATCGCATCGACCGCATCGCAGAGATCCAGGAACGCCGCGACGTGTTCACAGTCCGTCATGTGCTCGTCGGTGCCGGGCCGGTGGGCCCCGCGCGCGAGGCGCGAGAGGGCCGCCAGGGCCCGCTCCCAGGCCAGCTCCAGCGGAGGCGCCGGCAGCCGTCCGCGCAGGGCGGCGATCCGAGGCCGGGCCTCCTCCAGCGCGGCCTCGACCTGGGGGCGGTCCACCGGCAGCGTGCGCCCCTCGGCAACGGCCTGCGCGGCCACGAGGGTGGAGTCCAGCGGCGGCAGGACCTCCGGAGGGCCGATCGCGAGATCGAAGGAGGGCTCCTCCCCTCGACCGGCCCCCGGGACCGGGCGCAGGAGGACGTCGATCGCCCGCTCGTGGGCGAGCACCCACAGCTCGGGGATGTCGAAGGGGTGCGGCGCGCGCTCGCTCGCCGTGGCGAGGACGAGAGCGCACCAGCCGATCGCCTCGGCGACATCGGCCTCACGGGGGCCCCTCTCGTAGCCGTCGCCGAGGACCACCAGGCCGAAGGCGCCCGTGCAGCCCTGGCGCGCCATCTGGTCCAGCAGGTCCTCGACCAGCTCGGCCTGCGGTCCGCCGTGGTCCTCCACGGGGATGCGGGTGACCACGGGGCTCGAGCGCCGGCCGGCGTGCCCGATGAGGATCAGGCAGTCGCGGGCGACGGCGCCCATGGCCATCCGGGCCTCGGCCAGGAGCTCGGCCGGGGAGTCTGCCCGGAGCGTCCGGGCGGGGGTCTGCGCGGTGCGCTGCGAAGTTCTCATACCGAGACGATCCCGGATCCCGCGCTGCCCCGCGGGCCCGGGGCCGGCTCTGTGGACAACCGGCCCGTGCCGGCTGCTGCGCGGCCGATGGGGAGGAGGAGCGACCCGCGCCCCGGCCGCTCGGCCCCGCGGCGGCCGATGCTCCCGCCGCGGCGTGGGAGGATCGAGCGCGTCCGATCTCCGAAGGAGCCCTGCATGCCCGACCACCCCGAGGTCCTGTCCGAGCGCGCCGTCGCCGCGGTGCGCGAGCAGCTGCGCGCCCACCTCGACCGGCAGCGCCAGGTGATGGCCGCCGTCGCGCCGGAGGTCCTGCGCATGGACGAGGATCTCGAGGCCTACCTCGGGGGCGGCAAGATGCTGCGTCCCCTGTTCTGCTACTGGGGCGGGGTCGCCGTCCACGGGGCGGAGCTCTCGGACGGCGCCGCGGCCGACCTCGCCCGCGCCGGCGCCGCCATCGAGCTGGTCCAGGCCGCGGCGCTGCTGCACGACGACGTGATCGACCATTCGCCCACCCGCCGCGGCCGGCCCGCCGCGCACATGGCCGCCGCCGCCCGCCACCGCGCCGATGCGCTCTCCGGCAGCTCCGAGGACTTCGGCGAGGCCTTCGCGATCATCCTGGGCGACCTCGCCCTGGCCTGGTCCGAGCAGCTCTTCTCCGAGATCGACCGGGATCACGCCGTCGCCGGGCGGGAGGAGTTCGACCTGCTGCGCACCGAGGTCATGGGCGGGCAGTACCTGGACGTCCTCCACCAGGCCGGGGGGTTCGCCTCGGCGGGCACCCCGGAGGAGGCGGCGATGGCCGTGATCCGGTGGAAGACCGTCCCCTACACCGTCCTGCGACCGCTGCGCATGGGGGCCGCGCTGATGGGGGCGAGCACGCCGCAGCTCGACCTGCTGGAGCGCTGGGCCGTCGCCATCGGCACCGCGTTCCAGCTGCGGGACGACCTGCTCAGCGTGGTCGGGGACCCGCAGCGGACGGGAAAGCCCGTGGGCGGCGACATCGTCGAGGGGAAGCGCACGGTCGTCCTCGCCCGGGCGCTCGAGGCCGCCGATGCGGGCCAGCGCGCGGCGCTGGAGGCCGCGCTCGGCGATCCGTCCGCGGATCCCGAGGCGATCGCCGCGGCCCATGCGGTGCTGGTGGGCACCGGAGCCGTGGACAGCGTGCGGGCGGACGTGGAGCGCCTGGCCCGGGAGGCGGCGGCGCTGATGGACGCGGACGACCTGCTCCGCCCGCTGGGCCGCGCAGGGCTCGGCGCCCTCGCGGACGCGGCCACCGACCTGTCGGTGCTGCGGCCCTCCTGAGACGGAGCGCCCAGGTCAGAAGGCGAGCGCCTGGGCGGCCCTCCTGAGGCGGAGCGCCCAGGTCAGAAGGCGAGCGCCTGGGCCCGTCGGCGCACCTCGCCGCGCTGCCCGCGGCGCAGATGGTCGATGGGGCGGCCGGGGAGCGTCTCGTCCTCGGTGAAGAGCCAGGCGAGGATCTCCTCGTCGGCGAAGCCGCCGTCGCGCAGGACGGTGATGGTCCCGGCCAGGTGCGGGGCGATCTCCCCGTCGACGATCAGCTCCGCGGGGACGGAGCGGACCACGGGATCGCCGCGGCGGATCGAGATGAGCTGGCCCTCGTCGATCAGACGGCGGACCTTGGAGACCTCCACGCCGAGCTTCTCGGCGGCATCGGGCAGGTTCAGCCACGCGGGGATGAGGGAGTCGAGAGCGTTCACCGCACCAGGGTGCCACATCCGGCGGCGTCCCCGGGGCCCGGAGGTGGGGGGCTTGTGAGGGAAACGTGCGCGCCGCTGTGTCGCACGGGGATCCTCGCCGCGCACGGACCTACAGTGGCAGCGTGAGCGCTCAGCCGACGACCTCTCCCGACACCGGGATGCTGCTCGACGGCCGCTACCGGGTCGGGGAGCTCGTCGCCCGGGGCGGGATGGCCTCCGTGCATCGGGGGCACGACCAGCGACTGGACCGCAGCGTCGCCCTCAAGATCATGCATCCCCACCTCGCGGTGGACGAGGAGTTCCGCCGCCGGTTCGCCCGGGAGGCGCGCAGCGTCGCCCGTCTCGCCCACCGTCACGTGGTCGGCGTGTTCGACCAGGGCGAGGACGGAGACCGCATCTACCTGGCCATGGAGCTGGTCGAGGGCGGGACGCTGCGCAACCGCATCTCCCGGCAGGGCCAGCTGACGGTCCGGGACGCGCTCGAGGTGACCGGGGCGGTGCTGGAGGCGCTCTCGGCCGCCCACCGCGCCGGCATCGTGCACCGGGACATCAAGCCGGAGAACATCCTCCTGTCCGACGACGGCCAGGTGAAGGTCGCCGATTTCGGGCTCGCCCGGCTGATCGGCACGGCCGCGTCCTCGGCGACCGGGACCCTGCTGGGCACGGTCGCCTACGTCAGCCCCGAGGTCGTCACGCGCGGGGTCAGCGACGAGCGCAGCGACCTCTACTCCCTGGGCGTGGTGCTCTACGAGATGCTCGTGGGCACGCAGCCCTACACCGGCGAGGCGGCGGTGCACATCGCCTTCCAGCACGTGCACGAGGACATCCCCGCCCCCTCGCTGCGGGCTCCGCACGTCCCCCAGGGCGTGGACTCCCTGGTCACCTGGTGCTGCGCGCGCACCCCCTCCTCGCGTCCGGCGAGCGCCGAGGAGGCGCTGGAGAGCGTGCGGGACCTCCTGCGCACCGTCCCCGACAGCGTGCTGGACGCGGCACCGCTCACCGCCGAGCGGGTGCACACCCAGGACCTGCCGCACCTGACCGCGAGCCTGGACGAGGTCGACCTCGCCCAGGACGGCGCCGTGCGCTCCTTCCCGGAGGGGCTCGCCGCCCGGGCGCAGCGGTCGCTGGGCGACGCAGAGCCCGGCGCGGACGGCGAGGCCGCGGCCGGCGCCCCCGCGGGCCGGGATCCCGACGGGCCGGACGACGCGGATCTGGGCGCCGTGGACCTGCACGTCCCGCTCCCCCGCGTCCCCGACGGCCGCCATCTCGCCGTGCCGCGGCGCGGCCCCTCGCCGGCGGTGCGCATCCTCGGGCTCGCCGCGGTCCTGGCCCTGCTGGCCGGGGCGGGCCTCGCCGGATGGCGCTGGTACGCGACGGCGGGCCCCGGCGGCGACCGCGTCGTCCCCGTGCTCCAGGGGGAGCAGCTCGCGGACGCCGAGGCGGAGCTCGCCTCGCGGGACCTCGGCACGCGGACCCAGGAGCAGTTCAGCGACTCGGTCCCGGCCGGGGAGATCATCTCCGCCTCCCCCGAGCCCGGCGCCGTCATCAAGCGCGACACCCCGGTGACGATCATCGTGTCCACCGGGCCGCAGACCTTCGCCGTGCCCGACGTCACCGGCCAGGACCTGGAGACCGCCACCGCCGCCCTCGAGGACGCGGGGTTCGTCCTCGCGCAGGGCGAGCCCGCCTACTCCGAGGACGTCCCCGAGGGCTCGGTGATCTCCCAGTCCACCCCGGGCGATGCCGAGGCCCTGCCCGCCGGGGGCGTCGTCACCGTCGTCCTCTCGCAGGGCCGCGAACCGATCCCGGTCGCCGACCAGCGCGGCAAGGGCTACGACACCGCGACCGCACAGCTCGAGGACGCCGGCCTGCAGGTGACCACCAGCTGGGCGTTCTCCGCGACCGTGCCGCGCGGTGCGATCATCTCCCAGGATCCCGTGGGCGGCACGCTGCATCGCGGGGACACCGTCTCGCTGGTGATCTCGAAGGGGCAGGAGCTGGTCACGGTCCCCGCGGTGACGGGGAGCACGGAGGCCGAGGCCCGTGCCGCCCTGGAGGCGGCGGGCCTGCAGGTGGTGGTGAGCAAGCCCGCCGGCACCCCCGCCACGGCCCTCGTGTCCGCGCAGTCCGAGGTCGAGGGGACCCGGCTGGCCAAGGGCTCGACCGTCACCATCACGCTCCCCTGAACCCGGACGCGGACGGGCCCTCCCGCCGCGCGGCAGGAGGGCCCGTCCCGGGCGGCGCGGGTCAGCGCCTGCCGAGCATCTCCGCGACGAGGAAGGCCAGCTCGAGGGACTGCTGGTGGTTCAGGCGGGGATCCACCAGGGTCTCGTAGCGGCGCTCGAGCCCGGCCTCGTCGATCTCCCCGGCCCCGCCGAGGACCTCGGTGACGTCGTCGCCGGTGAGCTCCATGTGCAGCCCGGCCGGAACCGTGCCCGCGGCACGGTGCACCTCGAAGAAGCCGACGACCTCGTCCACGATGTCCTCGAAGCGGCGGGTCTTGTAGCCGTTGGAGGAGGTGATGGTGTTGCCGTGCATCGGGTCCGTGACCCAGGCGACCTGCGCCCCGGCATCACGCACGCCCTCGACCAGGCGCGGTAGGCGCTCGCGGATCTTCGAGGCGCCCATGCGGGTGACGAAGGTGAGGCGGCCGGGCTCGCGCTCGGGGTCGAGCTTGTCGATCAGCCGCAGCGCGTCGTCCACGCTCGCCTCCGGCCCGAGCTTCACGCCGATCGGGTTGCGGATGCGGGACATGAACTCCACGTGCGCCCCGTCCAGCTGGCGGGTGCGCTCGCCGATCCACAGGAAGTGGCCGGAGCAGCCGTAGATCTCACCGGTGCGGGAATCGATGCGGGCGAGCGCCTCCTCGTAGTCCAGCAGCAGCGCCTCGTGCGAGGAGTAGAACTCGACGACCTTGAGCGCGTCGAAGTCCGCGCCGATCGCGGCCATGAAGCGGATCGCCTTGTCGATCTCCGCGGCGAGCTGCTCGTACCGGTCGTACCCCGGCCCGGAGATGAAGCCCTGGTTCCAGGAGTGCACCTCGCGCAGGTCGGCGAAGCCTCCGCTGGTGAACGCGCGCAGGAGGTTCAGCGTCTGGGCGCTGGTGGTGTACGTCTTCCACAGCCGCTCCGGGTCCGGGACCCGGGACTGCTCGGTGAAGGCGTAGCCGTTGACCGCGTCGCCGCGGTAGGTGGGCAGGGTGACCCCGTCCCGGGTCTCGGTGTCCGCGGAGCGGGGCTTGGCGAACTGGCCGGCCATCCGGCCCATCTTCACCACGGGCACGGAGGCCCCGTAGGTGAGCACGGCGGACATCTGCAGGATCGTGCGGATCTTGTTGCGGATCCGGTTGGCGCTGGAGTCCTCGAACGTCTCGGCGCAGTCTCCTCCCTGCAGGAGGAAGGCCTCGCCCGTGGCGGCGGCCGCCAGTCGATGGCGCAGCACGTCGACCTCGCCGGCGAACACCAGCGGCGGAGCCGAGCGGAGGGCGCCGAAGACCCGGCCGAGCTCGGCCTCGTCGGGCCACGTCGGCTGCTGGACACGGGGCAGCTCGCGCCACGAGCCGAGGGCCGCCAGCTCGTCGCTGGAGGCGGACAGGTCGAAGTCGTGCGCCCGGGCCGGGCTGTCGCGCAGGAATGAGTTCACCCCACCAGGGTAGGCGATCGGGCGTCACGTCCCGTGCCGGGCCCGGGCGCTGGACGCGGACGGCTCAGGCGTCCCGGGACCCGTCCTGCGACGCCGCCTTCTGCCGCGCCTTGACCACGGTCGCGTACTCGTCGACGTACTCCTGGCCGGACATCGCGCGGATCGCCGCGATGACCTCGTCGGTGACGCGGCGCAGCACCTCGGCCTCGGACAGCCCGGCGCTGCGCGCGATCACGCCCTCCACGTCGACCGGCTCCCCGACCAGCGCGACGATGCGGGGCCGCCGGCGCGGCAGGAGGCGGCCCTGGCTGGCCTCGAAGGCGCCGATCATCGCGACCGGCACGACCGGGGCGCCGGAGGCCAGCGCCAGGCGGGCGACACCGGTCTTGCCCCGGTACAGCCGCCCGTCCGGGCTGCGGGTGCCCTCGGGGTAGATCCCCAGCACGTCGCCGCGCACCAGCACGCTGAGCCCGGCGTCGATCGCGCCCTGCGCGGCGCCGCCGCCGGAGCGGTCCACGGGCATCACCCGCAGCTGGCGCATGATCGCCCCGATGATCCGGGCCGGCACGGAGCGGCCATGGAAGAGATCCGCCTTGCCCAGGAAGTGCACGGTCCGCTCGAGCTGCGCGGGCAGGAAGACGGTGTCGGCCCACGAGAGGTGGTTGCTGGCCAGGATCACCGCACCCGTGCGCGGGATCCGTTCCGCCCCGCGGATCCGCGGGGCCCAGACCAGCCGCATGACGGCGGCGACCGGCGGCTTCGCGAGCTCATACAGCATCTGGGGGCACCTTCGAGGGGTCGCAGGGAGCGGGCCGCATGCGATCGGCGTCCTGGGGTGCGACGATGGACCCATGGCGTTCAGCGAACTGTCCCGCCCCTGGCGCATGCGAGGCGACTATAACCCGCGCGGCGGGCTCCTCCTGTGCCACGGGTTCACCGGGGCGCCGCAGTCGATGCGCCCCTGGGCGGAGCACCACGCCGCCGCGGGGTGGGAGGTGTCCCTGCCTCTGCTGCCCGGCCATGCGACCACGTGGCAGGAGATGACCCGCACCACCCGCCACGACTGGTACGGCGAGGTCCGGCAGGCGGCGCTGGAGCTGCTCGAGCGGCACGAGCGGATCGCCGTGGCGGGGATGTCCATGGGCGGCACGCTGTCCCTCGCCCTGGCCCAGGACCCGATGATCGCGCCGCGCCTGCGGGCTCTGGCGCTGGTCAACCCCGCGGCGACGGTGCCCCGGGCCGCAGTCCTCGCGCCCGTCCTGTGGCCCCTGGTGCGCTCCCTGCCGGCGATCGCCTCGGACATCGCCGCCCCGGGGCAGATCGAGGAGGCCTATGAGCGCACGCCCCTGCGATCGGTCGCCCAGCTGCGGGCGCTCACCGCGCAGGTGCGCCGCGCGCTGCACCGCGTCAGGACTCCCCTGCTCCTGGCGACCTCCCCGCAGGACCATGTCGTCGATCCGCGCGACAGCGACCTCATCGCCGCGCGGGTCGGCGGGGCGGTGGAGCGCCTGCGCCTTCCCGACAGCCATCACGTGGCGACCCTCGATCACGACGCCCCGCGCTTCTTCGAGGCCTCGCTGCGCTTCCTCGAGGAGACGCCCCGATGACCGAACGGCCATCCGCCCGTCCTCCCCATCGGGACGACGACGAGATCGCGGCGGAGTTCGCCCGCATCCTCAACGACGAGGGGCTCGCCCTGCGCCCCGGGACCGCCCCGCACGAGCCTCCTGCCCTGCCCCCGGCGTCCTCGGGCAGCGCGGACTCCCCGCCGTCGCCGACGCCCGAGGAGCGGGAGGCCCACCGCGCCCGGGCGCGGGCGGCGCACCCGTCCTCCCGGCGGCTGCCGCCGGAGAGCTCGCCCGAGGACGCGGACGACGACGTCCTGCTCGGGGATTTCGAGCCGCCGGACCCCGACATCGCCCCGCCGTCGGACGGGGCGATGTGGGCCTGGGGCGCGCTGATCGCAGGGGTCGTCATGCTCCTGCTGACGGCCACCACCGACCTGCTGCCGTCCTGGTGCGGGCCGCTGGGCGGGGCGATCGCCGTCGGCGGCCTGGTGGCCCTGCTGCTGCGGGTCCCCCGGGGCCGGGACCCGTTCGACGACGGCGCCCAGGTCTAGCGCGGGGCCGGGGCCGCCCGACCCCGCGGACGAGGGCTCAGCGGGCCAGGTCGGCCGCTCCGATCATCCCGGCCTCGTTCCCGGTGCTGGCCACGACGAACGGGGCCAGGGTCCGATGCGCCCGGGCGGTGAGGTGGCGGTCGTAGGCGTCGCGCGCGGGGTCCAGCAGCAGATCGCCCGCCGCAGAGACGCCGCCGCCGATCACGATGGTCCCCGGGTCCAGCAGGGCCGCGATGCTCGCGGCCCCGAAGCCGAGCCACTCGCCCAGGTGGGCCAGCAGCGCCCGAGCGCCCGCATCGCCCTGCTCGGCGAGGTGGGTGATCAGCGGGCCGTCGATCTTCTTCGGGTCGCCGTCCGCCGCGGCCAGCAGCGGGGCGTAGAGCTCGTGTCCGGTCCGGGCACGGCGGCGCGCCGAGCGCACCAGCGCCGTCCCGGAGGTGTACTGCTCCAGGCATCCCTGGCGGCCGCAGCCGCACCACTGCCCATCGGGCACCGCGGTCATGTGGGCGACCTCGCCGGCGAAGCCGCCCTCGCCGCGCACCAGGCCGCCCTCGAGGACGAGCGCGCCGCCGAGGCCGGTGCCGACGGTGAGCATGAGCATGTTGCGCGAGTCACGGGCCGCGCCGAAGCGGTACTCGGCCCAGCCCGCCGCGTTGGCGTCGTTCTCCACCACGACCGGCAGGTCCAGCTGCGACTCGACGTCATCGGCCAGCGCGCAGTCCCGCCAGGCGAGGTTCGCGGCGAACACGACCGTGCGCCGGTCGGAGCCGACGAATCCGGCGGCGCCGATGCCCACGCCGACGACCTGGTGCGAGGCCTGGAGCTCGCGCACGGCGTCGACCACGGCGTCCTCGATCAGCTCCGGGTCCGTGGCCGGCGTGCGCCGGGTGGTGCGGTCGAGGATGCGGCCGTCCTCGTCGACGACTCCCGCCGCGATCTTGGTGCCGCCGATGTCGACGCCGATGGAGAGCATGTGCGTTTCCTTCCGCAGTGGCCGGACGGGCCGGGGCGGCCCGACGGGGCCCTGAACGGGACCATGCTAGAGCGCCGCTGGCCTACACTGTGATTCGCGCCGTGCGCCGACGCCGGTGTCCGCGCATCGGACATCGTCCGCAGCCGTGACCTCGTCGAAGGAGATTCCGTGAGAGAGTTCGGGACACCCGCCAAGCACACGAGCCGGGAGGACGAGAACGCCACCGATCTCCTCCTCGAACGGCATCGGCAGTACCCCGGGATCGCCCTGTTCGAGGTGGCCGGGGCCGACGGCCGCCGGGTTCCCATGACCTCCGCGCAGTTCCTCGGTGCGGTGCGGGCGCTGGCCAAGGGCCTCCTCGCCGCGGGCCTCGAGCAGGGGGACGTGGTCGCGATCATGTCGCGCACCCGCTACGAATGGGTGCTGGCGGACTGGGCCGTGTGGTTCGCCGGCGGCGTGTCCGTCGCCGTCTACGAGACCTCCTCCCCCTCGCAGGTCCAGTGGATCGCCGGGGACTCCGGCGCCCGGTTCGCGATCGTCGAGAGCACGCGCCACGCGCAGGACTTCGCCTCCGTGCGCGGCGAGCTGCCCGCCCTCGAGCAGATCTGGACCATCGACGACGGCGACCTCGACGCCCTCGCGGCCTCCGGCGCGGAGATCGACGACGCGGACCTGGAGGCGGCCCGGACCGCCCGCACCCTCGCGGACACGGCGACCCTCATCTACACCTCCGGGACGACCGGCCGCCCCAAGGGCGCCGAGCTCACCCACGGCAACTTCGTGGACACCTCCCGCGCCGCGATCACGCAGTTCGGCGAGTCGGTGCTGCCGCCCGGCTCCCGGGCGCTCATGTTCCTGCCCCTGGCCCATGTCTTCGCGCGCCTGCTCTCGGTGACCCAGGTCGCCGCCGGTGCGACCACGGCCTTCACCCCGGACACCAAGAACCTGCTGGGCGACCTGGCCGACTTCCGGCCCACGTTCCTGCTGGCGGTCCCGCGGGTGTTCGAGAAGGTCTACAACAGTGCCGAGCAGAAAGCCATCGCCGGCGGCAAGGGGAAGATCTTCGCGCTGGCGGCCAGGACCGCCGTCTCCTACTCGCAGGCCCTGTCGGCCGGCCGGGTCTCCCCCGTGCTGAAGGCCAAGCACGCCGTCTTCGACAAGCTCGTCTACGGGAAGCTGCGCGACGCCATGGGCGGGCAGGTGCGATGGAGCGTCTCCGGCGGCGCGCCCCTGGGCGAGCGCATCTCGCACTTCTTCCGCGGCATCGGCGTGACGATCCTGGAGGGCTACGGCCTGACCGAGACCACCGCGCCGGTCAGCGTGAACCCGCCCTGGGACCCGCGGCCGGGCACGGTCGGACCGCCGCTGCCCGGCGTCACCGTCGCGATCTCCGAGAGCGGGGAGGTGCTGGTCAAGGGCGTGGTCGTGTTCAAGGGCTACCACGGCAACCCCGAGGCGACCGCCGAGGCGCTCCGGGACGGCTGGTTCCACACCGGGGACATCGGGTCCCTCGACGAGGACGGCTACCTCTCCATCACGGGGCGCTCCAAGGAGCTGATCGTCACCGCCGGGGGCAAGAACGTCTCCCCGGCCGTGCTCGAGGACCGCCTCCGCGCCCATCCGCTGATCAGCCAGTGCATGGTGGTCGGCGACCAGAAGCCGTTCATCGCGGCGATCCTCACCCTGGACGCGGAGATGCTCCCCACCTGGCTGAAGAACCACGACCAGCCCGAGCTGTCGGTGGCCGAGGCCGCGGGCAACGAGGCCGTCCGCGCCGAGCTGCAGCGGGCCGTGGACTCGGCCAACGAGGCGGTCTCGCGCGCCGAGTCGATCCGCACCTTCGAGGTCATCGACACCGACTTCACCGAGGAGAACGGCTACCTGACCCCCTCGCTGAAGCTGAAGCGCAATGTCGTGAGCAAGGACTACTCGGAGATCATCGAGCGGATCTACTCCGGCACGAAGCCGCCGACCGCCTGATCCCGCGCGGCCCCGCCGCACCGGCGCCCCGCCCTCCGGCCCCCGGCCGGATGTCGGGGCGCCGCCGTATCCTGCGGGCATGAGCTCCCCGACCCGTCGACCTCGCCGCCTGCGCGGGCAGCTCTCCCTCGAGGACCTGGGCACCCCCCTGCCGGAGGCGGAGCTCGTCGTGGTGGACCTCGAGACCACGGGCACGGACCCCGCGCACGACGCCATCACCGAGATCGGGGCGGTCCGGCTGCGCGGCGGGGAGGTGCTCGGCGAGTTCCGCTCCTTCGTCGATCCCGAGCGCCCCATCCCGGCCTACGTCGCGAGCCTGACCGGGATCAGCGACGCCACGGTCGCCGGAGCGCCGCGCATCCAGGCCGTACTGCCGATGTTCCTGGACTTCGCCCACGACGCCGCCCTCGTCGCGCACAACGCCCGCTTCGACGTGTCCTTCCTGCGCGCGCAGGCCGCCCGCATCGGCGTGGGCTGGCCCGACCCGCAGGTGCTGGACACCCTGCTGCTGGCGCGGCAGGTGTTCGGTCGCGACGAGGTGCGCGACCACAAGCTCTCGACCCTGGCCGCGCATGTGGGTGCGAGCGTGGCCCCGGACCACCGGGCCCTCTCGGACGCGAGGGCGACCGTGGACGTCCTGCACGCGATCATCGAGCGTCTGGGCCCGCACCGCGCCGGCACCCTCGAGGACCTCGCCTCGGCGCATCGCACGGTCGCCCCCGTGCAGCTGCGCAAACGGCACCTGGCCGCCGACGTCCCCGCCGGGCCCGGGGTCTACCAGTTCCTCGGCGAGGGGGACCAGGTGCTGTACGTGGGCACCTCCGGGGACCTGCGCACCCGGGTGCGCACCTACTTCTCCGCCTCCGAGCGGCGGCGCAAGGTGCTGGACATGCTGCCGCGCGCCCAGCGCATCCGGACCATCTCCTGCGCCAGCGCCCTCGAGGCCTCGGTGCGGGAGCTGCGCACCATCGCCGCCGAGCAGCCGCCGGCCAACCGGCACGGGCTGAAGCCGGAGAAGGCGCTGTGGCTGCGTCTGGGTCCCGGCGCCGAGGGGCTCCGGGCCGCGCGCCTGGCCCGGGACGAGTCCGACGGCTCCGCGCACATCGGCCCCCTGCGCTCGCGCCACGACGTCGAGCCGCTGCGGGGGCTGCTGTCCGACGCCGTCCTCGGGCGCGGCGCCGCCTTCGAGGGGCGGTCCCCCGCCCGCACGATCGCCTCCGCCCACCACGAGGCCCTGCGCACGGTTATGGTCCAGGACCCGCGGGCCGTGGTGGACCATGCCACCGCACGGATGCGGCGCTTCTCCGCGGACGGCCGCTACGAGGACGCGGCCCGCGTGCGCTCCCTCGCCGAGACGTACCTGCGGGCCGCCGAGCGCGCCGCGCGGCTGCGGGCGATCCGTGCCTGCGACCTGCTGGTGGCCGCGCGGCCCCACGAGGACCGACGCAGCGGGGCCCGCAGCTGGGAGCTGCTCGCCGTGCGCGGCGGCCGCTTCGCCGGAGCGGCGATGGTGCCGATGGCCGCCGACCCCCTGCCGGTGGCGCGCTCCCTCGCCGCGACGGGGACCGGCGAGTCCGCGCTGTGCACGCCGATGTGCCAGGGCTACCACCAGGAGACCGAGCTGCTGCTGCGCTGGCTGGACGAGGACGGGGTGCGGATCGTCCTGCGCGAGGGCGTCTGGCTCTCCCCCGCCCGGGCGCGCTTCGACATGGCGCAGCTGCAGGAGAGCTACGCACGCACGCACTAGGGTGGGCGCTGGGCCGATCATCCCCCGCCGCGGGCGCCCGCCCCGGCGCGCGAGGACGCGGCCGGCAGCACCCACCACCCCGCAGCAGGAGGCACCATGATCACCGCCATCGTCTCGATCATCGTCGACGGCCGTCTCATCCCCGAGGTCGCCGAGCAGGTCGTCGACATCCCCGCGGTCGACCAGGTCTACTCGGTCACCGGGGACGTGGACCTCATCGCCGTGGTGCGGGTGCGCGAGCACGAGGAGCTCGCCGCCGTCATCGCCGACCGGATCGGGAAGGTCGAGGGGGTCCTGGACACGACGACGAACATCGCCTTCAAGACCTACTCGAAGACCGACCTGGACGCCGCCTTCGATCTGGGCATCGACGGCTGAGGCAGCACGGGCAGCGGCCGCCCCCGCCCCGCAGGAATCAGCGCTGCGCGTCGAAGGCGCGCTGGGAGGCGGCCGCCCAGCGCTCCAGGACGCCGGCCGCCGCGCCCGCGTCCAGCGCGGCCGACGCCTCCTGGTAGCCGGCCACGAAGCGCTCCGCGAAGCCGTCGTCCTCGCCCTGGTCGATGCCGTCGTGGGCCACCAGGCCCGCCGCGGCGTTCAGCAGCACCGCCTCCCGGATCGGGCCCATGCGACCGCTCCGCTCCCCGGCGAAGACCTGCCGGGCGACCTCGGCGTTCTCCTCGGCCGTCCCGCCGCGCAGCGCGCCGATGGGGCTGCGGGGCACCCCGAGCAGCGCCTCCGGGTCCAGCACGTGCTCGCGGATCGTGCCGCCCCGCACCTCCCAGATGTCGCTGGGCGACTGCACCGTGATCTCGTCCAGCCCGTCCTGGCCGCGGAACACCAGGGCGCTCGTCCCCCGCTCGGCGAAGACGCCGGCGACGGTCGGGGCCATGACGGCGTCGGCCACGCCCACCGCGCCCGCCCGCGGCCGTCCCGGGTTGGTGATCGGCCCGAGGAAATTCAGCACGGTGGGGACGCCCAGCCCCTTGCGCGCCTCGGCGGCATGGCGCATCGACGGATGGAACAGCACGGCGAACAGGAAGGTGATCCCGACCTCCTCGACCATCGCGGCGACGTCGGGGACCGGCAGATCCAGGCGCACGCCGAGCACCTCGAGCACGTCCGCGGAGCCGCTGCGCGAGCTCGAGGCCCGGTTGCCGTGCTTGACGACCCGGCGGCCCGTCGCGGCGATCACCACGGAGGCCATCGTGGAGATGTTCACGGTGCTGGCGAGGTCCCCGCCGGTGCCGACGATGTCCACGGCGTGGCGCGGCACCTCGATGGGGCGCGCGTGCTCGACCATCACATCGGCCAGCGCGGCGAGCTCGGCGCTGGTGACGCCCTTGGAGGCCAGGGCGACCAGGAAGCCCGCCAGCTGCACGGAGGTGGCGGCCCCGTCCATCAGCTCGCCCATCGCCCACGCCGCCCAGTCCGCGGGAAGGTCCTCTCCGCGCACCAGATGGGAGGTCAGGACCGGCCACGTGGGGGATGTCGCACTCATGGCGCCATTCTGGCATCCGCGGGCCGCCGCAGGCGCGATCGTCCCGTCCCGGACGGCCTGCCGGGGCACCGCGCCGCACCGGCACGGACAGGTGTCCGTCACAGCACGTGCACGGGCGCGTGTCCGGGTTCATGACAGCTTGTCAGGAGCGATATGCTGGCCGGGACCGTGGGGCGATGCCCCCGGTGCGCCCGGATGTCGTGTTCCGGCGGCACCGAATCTGACGACACGACATAATGGTGACGTGACTACAGCGACTTTGCCCCAGCGCTCGCCCGCGGTCCCGGCCGTCGGCCGCCCCAATGCCACGCAGGTCGGCACGCTCGTCTGGCTGTCCAGCGAGCTCATGTTCTTCGCCGGCCTGTTCGCGATGTTCTTCACGCTGCGCGCGATGGCTCCGGAGACCTTCTACGAGGGCGAGGGGCACTTCACCCACGGCTTCGCGATGGTCAACACCGCGATCCTGGTGTTCAGCTCCGTCACCTGCCAGATGGGCGTGTGGATGGCCGAGGGCCACCTCCCCTGGACCGGCAGCTTCGAGCCGCGGCGCCGCCGCACCGGGTCGATCTTCAACCTCGCGGGCTGGGGCATGGTCGAGTGGTACACGCTCACCTTCGTCCTGGGCTCCGTGTTCGTCGCCGGCCAGGCCTACGAGTACACCGAGCTCATCCACCACGGCGTGACGCTGTCCTCCTCGCCGTTCGGCTCGGTCTTCTACCTCTCGACCGGCTTCCACGGCCTGCACGTGGTCGGCGGCCTGATCGCCTTCCTGTTCGTCCTCGCCCGTGCCTTCGCCGCGGAGAAGTTCACGCACCACGAGCAGGTCAGCGCCATCTGCATCTCCTACTACTGGCACTTCGTGGATGTCGTGTGGATCGGCCTGTTCAGCATCGTGTACCTGCTCGACCCGATCATGGGCCACGTCCCGTGGAACCTCTCGGTCTTCTGATGCCGCCCGCCGCCGCCCCGCATCTCCTCAGCTCCCCACGCCCCACCCACGAATCGAGGTCCACACCGTGAAGGCACTCGCCGCGCGCCGTCATCATCCGATGGCGCTACTCGTGATCCTGTTGCTCGCGCTGGTCGCGACCGGTGGGCTCTACGCCGCCTTCCAGCCCCGGACCGCGCAGGCCGAGACGTACACCGCCGACGACATCCAGCAGGGCGAGGCCCTGTTCCTGGCCAACTGCGCGACCTGCCACGGCCGCAGCGGCGAGGGCCTCCAGGATGCCGACGGCAACACCCTCGGCCCGTCGCTGATCGGCGTGGGCGCCGCCGCCGTCGACTTCCAGGTCGGCACCGGCCGCATGCCCATGGAGAACTCCGGCGCGCAGGCGTGGCGCAAGCCGCCGCAGATGAACGAGGAGCAGACCCGGCAGCTGTCGGCGTACGTCGCCTCGCTCGGCCCCGGCCCGTCGCTGCCCGACGAGCAGTACCTCGACCCCGCCAACGGCGACGCCACCAAGGGCGGCGAGATCTTCCGCATCAACTGCGCCATGTGCCACAACGCCGCCGGCGCCGGCGGTGCCCTGACCCGAGGCAAGTTCGCGCCCACGCTCGACGGCGTGGAGCCGAAGCATGTCTACGAGGCCATGGAGACCGGGCCCCAGAACATGCCCGTCTTCAACGACGACAACCTGACCGCGCAGGACAAGAACGACGTCATCGCGTACCTGCATGCGCTCGAGGAGAACGGCTCGCCCGGCGGCCTGTCCCTCGGCTCCCTGGGCCCCGTCACCGAGGGCCTGTACGCGTGGACCATCATCCTGTCCCTGCTGACCGCCTGCGCCGTGTGGCTGGGGGCGAAGGCCAAGTGAGCACCGAGATGACCGACAACCTCGACGGCACCACCCCTGCGAAGGGCGTCAGCGCCATCGCCCCCAAGGAGGGCGGCGGCTTCCCGAACCCGGGGCTGCCCCCGCACGTCCACCGCCAGGCGGACACCGACAAGCGCGCCGAGAAGCGCGCCGAGAAGATCGTCGCGGGCATGTTCGTGCTCTCGATCCTGGGCACGGTCCTGTTCATCGCCTCGTACTTCGTCTTCACTCCGATGGACACGAACCTCCTCGCGGAGGGCGGCACGCTGCGCGCCGTCTTCTGGTCCAATCTGTTCACGGGCCTCGGCCTGGCGATCGCGGTGTTCTTCATCGGCGCCGCGGCCGTGCACTGGGCCAAGACCCTCATGCCCGACGACGAGATGGTCGAGGAGCGGCACGCCACCCGCAGCTCCGACGAGTCGCGCGATCGCGCGGTGGAGATCATCACCGGCGGCCTGCAGGAGTCCGGCATCGCCCGCCGCCCCGTGATCGTCACCGCCATGGTCGGAGCGCTCGCCGCGCTGCCCATCGCCGTGCTGGCGCCGCTGTCGACCCTGGGCCCGCTGCCCGGGAACAAGCTGCACCACACCTTCTGGAAGCCGGGCATGCGCCTGACCCGCGACCATGACGGCACGCCCATCCGGGCCGACGAGGTCGCCATGAACTCGATCTTCCACGTGATGCCCGAGGGCCTGACCGAGGAGACGCCCCACTTCCTCAACGAGCGCGCGAAGGCGGCCGCGGTCATCGTCCGCATCGACCCGGCCATCGGCAAGAACGAGGAGAGCCTGGCCAACGGCCACCAGGGCATCCTCGCCTTCTCGAAGATCTGCACGCACGTGGGCTGCCCCGTGGCGCTGTACGAGCAGCAGACCCACCACATGCTGTGCCCGTGCCATCAGTCGACGTTCGACGTCACCGATGCCGCGAAGGTGATCTTCGGCCCCGCCCACCGCCCGCTCCCCCAGCTGCCGATCGAGGTCGACGCCGAGGGCTACCTGGTGGCCACGGGCGACTTCCCCGAACCGATCGGCCCCAGCTTCTGGGACCTCCACAAGGACAAGTGATCACGTGACGACCACGACTCCCTCCTCCCAGAAGCAGGACGCGCAGCCCGGTCGCGTGGCACGGCTCGGCGCCGTGGGCGGCGACTGGCTGGACCAGCGCACCGCCGGCGGCGGCCTGGTCAAGTTCCTCGGCCGGAAGATCTTCCCGGACCACTGGTCCTTCATGTTCGGCGAGGTGGCGCTGTACAGCTTCGTCATCCTGCTGGTCTCCGGCACGTTCCTGACGATGTTCTTCGTCCCCTCGATGGACGAGGTCGTCTACGACGGCGTGTACGGGCCGATGCAGGGCGCGCACATGTCGCGCGCCTTCGAGTCGACGCTTCATCTCTCCTTCGAGGTCAAGGGCGGGCTGCTGTTCCGCCAGATGCACCACTGGGCCGCGCTGGTGTTCATGGTCGCGATCTTCGTGCACATGTTCCGCGTGTTCTTCACCGGTGCGTTCCGCAAGCCCCGTGAGCTTAACTGGCTCGTCGGCTTCTCCCTGATGGTCCTGGGCATGGTCGCCGGCTTCTCCGGCTACTCCCTCCCCGACGACGTGCTCTCCGGCAACGGCCTGCGCGTGGTCGACGGCCTCATGAAGGGCATCCCGATCGTCGGGACCTACCTCTCCATGCTGCTGTTTGGCGGCGAGTTCCCCGGGCACGACATCATCCCGCGTCTGTTCACGATCCACATCCTGCTGGTGCCTGCCGCCATCCTCGGACTGATCGCGATCCACCTGACGCTGCTGGTGCTGTCCAAGCACACCCACTACCCCGGGCCGGGCCGCACCGACCGCAACGTCGTCGGCTTCCCCGTCTTCCCGGTGTACGCGGCCAAGGCCGGCGGGTTCTTCTTCCTCGTCTTCGGGATCATCACCCTGATCTCGGCGACCACGGCGATCAACGCGGTGTGGATCTACGGGCCGTACGACCCCTCCCCCGTGTCCGCGGGCTCGCAGCCGGACTGGTACATGCTGTGGACCGACGGCGGCCTGCGCCTGATCCCGGGCTGGGAGTTCACGATCTTCGGCTACGTCATCTCGCTGAACATCCTGCTGCCGATGGCGATCTACGGCGGGCTGCTGGCCTTCCTCGCGCTCTACCCCTTCCTCGAGGCATGGGTGACCGGGGACGACCGCGAGCACCACGTGCTGGACCTGCCGTACAACAACCCGGTGCGCACGGGCCTGGGCGTCGCCTGGATCACGATCTACCTGATCCTCGCCCTCGGCGCGACCAACGACCTCATCGCCCTCAAGCTGCACCTGTCGATCAACGACCTCACCTGGTTGTTCCGCGTCTCGATCTTCGTGGCGCCGGTGCTCGTCTTCTACATCACCAAGAGACTGTGCATCGCCATGCAGCGCCACAAGCGCGGGCTGGCTCTGCACGGCGTGGAGACGTCGAAGGTGGTCCGCATGCCCAACGGGGAGATGCTCGAGATCCACGAGCCGCTCAACGAGTACGACCGCTGGGTCCTCGTCCAGCACGACGACTTCCGTCCGCTCAAGGCCGGCAAGGGCGTCTCCGCGCTGCGGGCGAAGGCCACGAGCTTCTTCTTCAAGGACTACATCTCGCCGGTCACCCCGGCCGAGCTGCGCGAGGCCCTCGACCACGCGGCCCACGAGAAGCACGAGATCGATGCCGTCACCGGCGGGGACTACACGGTCCCCTCCGCGAAGGTCGGCCACTGACCGACGGATCACCCCTCACGACGGCGGGCCCCGGGAACATTCCCGGGGCCCGCCGTCGTTCTGCGTCCATGCTCATGCTCCGCCGGCGCGCCCACCCGCGCACCGCCCCTCCCCCAGCGGGCGCGGACGCTCCACGGCGGCGCAGCCGACGCCACGTGGCGGCGCAGCCCCGGCCGGCGTCCCGCAGACAGGGAGCTGACCGTCCATGGCAGGGTGCCAGGGCCGATCACCACGAGATGCGGCGCCAACAGTGGAATTACGCTGTTACAGCGCGAGATGCCGAAGTCTGCTGTGCTGTCCGTTCTCCCTGCAGAGCACCGTGAAGAGGCCGGCTCGGCCCCGCCGGATCAGGTCTGCGGGGGCGCGAGGCGGTACACGCTCACGTGGCCGGCCGATTCGGCGGTGAAGGGGCTCTGCTGCCAGTCGGCCCAGCGGTCCTCGAGCTCGAAGCCGGCCAGCTGCGCCATGAGGTCCAGCTCGGAGGGCCAGATGTACCGATGCGGCGTGCGCGTGATGCGGGCGTCCCGGCTGCCGTCGACCTGCGGGTCGAAACGGATGTGATGCGAGATGAGCCTCTGGTCGAGCAGGTCGATGGTGTCCACGAGGAGGTACCCCTCCTCCGAGATCTCGACGGTGCCCCGGTGGCCGGGGGCGAGCGCCCGCAGCTGCGGGACCCAGAGCTCGACGACGAAGCGTCCGCCGGGTGCGAGGTGGCGCGCGGCGTTGCGGAAGCAGGCGACCTGATGCTCCTGGGAGAGCAGGTTCGCGATGGTGTTGAAGACCAGGTAGACGAGGGAGTGCGCGCCGCCCGCGACGGCGGTGGTCATGTCGCCCTGCACGACCGGGATCTGCGCGGCGTCGACCTTCTCGCGCAGCCGCTCGAGCATGGCCTCGGACAGCTCGATGCCCTGCACGGGCACACCGGCGGCGCGCAGCGGGATCGCCACCCGCCCGGTCCCGATCGCGAGCTCCAGCGCGGAGCCGCCCTCGGCGAGACGTGCGAGCGTCTCGACGGTCGGTCCGAGGACCTCGGGGGCGAACATGCCTTCGCCGGGGGTGTCGTACTGCCGGGCGGCGTCCGTGTCCCAGAGCTTCTGCTGATCGATCATGCGGCGATCGTCGCGCATCAACCGAGGAGAGCGCCACCGATTTGTCCGGCACCGGCTCCGGGCCCTCCCCGGAGCATTCCGGGCCCTCCCCGGAGCATCAGGACGCGGCGGCCGCGAGCAGGCACGGCACGGGGCGTGGCCGCGACACGGCACAGGGCACACGAGGCGTGGCCGAGAGGACGCTCAGCGCCGCAGCAGGGCGCCGCGCCCGTCTCCCTGGGCCGGGCCTCCGCCTCGGACGCGGTGGACGAGGTAGCGGGCCGCGATGCGGCTCAGGCCGGGGCGTGCGGCCCGGAGGCGGCGGGCGGCGGCCCGGGGCTTCCGGGCGGCGTCGACGCCGGCGTCGTCGAGGACGTCGCGCGCCCAGGCGATCGCGCCCTCGAGCACGTCCGGCCCCGCGAACTGGACGGTGATCTGCTCCTCCGCCCGCTGGGCGGGGGTCGTGGACGGTCCGATCATCGGGATGCGCCTCCTGGCCGCCGGGCCGCGCGAGGACGGCGCGGACTCGCAGAGCACGGTAGCAGAACGGCTCAGGGCCGGGCACCTGTGCGGTGTCCGGCCCTGAGCCGTCGTCGCTCCCGCGCGGTGTGTCCGCGCCGGAGCGATCTGTCAGTGGGCGTGCTCGTTGCGGGAGAACTCCATCACCCAGCCGCAGACGCCGACGATCACGGGGATCATCCCGAGACCCAGCAGCCACCAGCCGACGGCGACACCGAGGAACGCCATCGCGCAGCCGATCGCTGCCCACAGCGGCCACCAGCTGTACGGCGCGAAGCTGCCCTGGACGCCGGCCTGGGCCGAGACCGGGGCGACCTCGTCCTCCTCCGGCTGGTTCGGGAACTTCTTGGCCGTGATCTGCGTGGTCAGGGCGATGAGGGCAGCCAGACCGGTGGCCATGAGCAGGGCCGGGAAGCCGACCGTCTCGATGCCCATCGGGGCGGCATATCCGGTCATCAGACCGTAGACGACCGCGGCGGCGAGGAAGAACAGCGCGAGGATCCAGAAGATCCGGGACGTGGTACGCATGTCAGTGAGCGCTCCTGTCGGTGGCGGCGACGAGCTCCGGCTCGAGCATGTGGTCTGCGGCGGCGACCTCCGGGTGGTGCAGGTCGAACGCGGGGCGCTCGGACCGCACGCGCGGCAGCGAGTGGAAGTTGTGGCGCGGCGGCGGGCAGGAGGTCGCCCACTCGAGGGAGGCGCCGTAGCCCCACGGATCGTCCTCGGTGACCTTCTCGCCCTTCATGTGCGTCACGACGACGTTGAGGATGAAGGGCAGGGTCGAGGCGCCGAGGATGAAGGCGCCCACGGTGGAGACCTGGTTCATCCAGTCGAACTGGTCCTCGGCGAGGTAGTTGACGTAGCGGCGCGGTGCGCCCTCGACACCCAGCCAGTGCTGGATGAGGAACGTCATGTGGAAGCCGATCATGAGCAGCCAGAAGTGGACGACGCCGATCTTCTCGCTGAGCTTGTAGCCGAACATCTTCGGCCACCAGAAGTAGAAGCCGGCGAACATCTCGAACGCGACCGTGCCGAAGACGACGTAGTGGAAGTGCGCGACCACGAAGTACGTGTCCGAGAGGTGGAAGTCCAGCACGGGCGTCGAGAGGATGACACCGGTGAGGCCGCCGAAGAGGAAGGTCGTGAGGAAGCCGAGCGAGAAGAGCATCGGCGTCTCGAAGGTGACCGATCCTCGCCACATCGTGCCGACCCAGTTGAAGAACTTCACGCCCGTCGGCACGGCGATCAGCATCGTCATGAAGGCGAAGAACTCCAGCATGACGCCGCCGGTGGTGTACATGTGGTGCGCCCACACGGTCACCGACAGGGCCGCGATCGCGATGGTCGCGAAGACCAGCGTCTTGTAGCCGAAGATCGGCTTGCGGCTGAACACCGGGAAGATCTCGGAGGCGATGCCGAAGAAGGGCAGCGCGAGGACGTACACCTCGGGATGGCCGAAGAACCAGAACAGGTGCTGCCACAGCAGGGAGCCGCCGTTGGCCGGGTTGAAGATCTGCGCGTCGAACTTGCGGTCCGCACCGAGCGCGAACAGCGCCGCCGCCAGGGGCGGGAAGGCCATCAGCACCAGCAGCGCGGTGATGAGGATGTTCCAGGTGAAGATCGGCATCCGGAACATGGTCATGCCGGGCATGCGCATGCACAGGATCGTGGTGATGAAGTTGACCGAGCCCAGGATCGTCCCGAAGCCCGACAAGCCGAGGCCGAAGACCCACAGATCACCGCCCAGGCCGGGGGTGAACGTCGTGTCCGACAACGGCGCGTACGCGAACCAGCCGAAGGACGCGGCGCCCTGCGGGGTGAGGAATCCGGCCACCGCGATCAGGGAGCCGAACAGCGTCAGCCAGAAGGCGAACATGTTCAGGCGCGGGAACGCCATGTCGACCGCGCCGATCTGCAGCGGGACGAGGAAGTTGGCGAAGCCGTTGAACAGCGGCGTGCCGAACATCAGCAGCATGATCGTGCCGTGCATGGTGAACAGCTGGTTGTACTGGTCCTTGGAGACCACGACCTGCAGGCCGGGCTCCCACAGCTCCGCGCGGATCATCAGCGCGAGGACGCCGCCGAAGCAGAAGAAGGCGAAGGCCATGCCCATGTAGAGCAGACCGATGACCTTGTGGTCGGTCGTGGTCAGCAGCGAGAAGAACTGCTTGCCCAGGTTCGTCTCCCGCCGAGGAAGGAAACGATCCGCTGACTGGGCGGTGGCGCTCTGCGTGCTCACTCCTGCTCCCCCTGCTTCTCGGTGCGCCCGTAGGCGTTGTCGTGGGCGGTCTCGCTGAGCTCGCGCATGTCCCATTCCTCGGCGTTGCGGTTCAGGTCCACGCTGAGCTGACCCTCGAGACCCTGGTCCCGGAGATCCTGGATGTGCTGGTCGTACTCGTCCTGCGGGACGACCTTCAGCACGAAGAGCATGTCCGAGTGGTACTCGCCGCACAGCTCGGCGCACTTGCCCTTGTAGGTGCCGACCTTCGTCGGGGTCACCTGGAAGCTCGTGCTGTGGCCGGGGAACATGTCCTTCTTGTAGAGGAAGTCCGTGACCCAGAACGAGTGGATGACGTCGCGCGAGTCGAGCTTGAACTCGACCGTCTGGTCGACCGGCACGTACAGCACCGGGAGCGACTCCTCCGCCCCGGGGACGCCGGTCTCGAAGGACTGCACGCCCGCGGGCTCGTGGACGTCCTCGTCGACGTAGTTGAAGTCCCAGCTCCACTGCTTTGCCACGACGTTGATCGTCACGTCGGGCTCGGCGACGTGGTTCTCGATCGCCGTCATGTCCCGGTCCGTGAAGTAGAACAGCGTCATGATCATGACCACGGGGACGAGGGTGAAGATCATCTCGAGCGGCACGTGGTAGCGCAGCTGCACCGGGTAGCCGGTGTCCGTGCGGCGGCGACGGTAGGCGATCGCGCACCAGATGGCCAGGCCCCAGACGATGAGGCCGACGATGAGCAGGGTGACCCACGAGCCGACCCACAGGTCGACGATGCGGCCTGTCTGGTTCGTGACTTCCTGGGTGGAATCGCCGGGGAGGAACCCGCGACGCTGCTCAGCCGTGCAGCCCGTCAGGGCGAGGCCCGCTAGCGCGATACCGGTCGCCACGCGGCGCAGGCGCCGGGGGCGGTGGGTGGCCTGGGGGATCACGTGGATGACCTTCCGCTCGTCGTCACCGACCCGGGCGATCCGCACGCCACCTGGGGAGATGGCGCATGGCCCGCGGGGCGGGGATGGTACTCGATGTCCGTCGGGACGGGTCCCGGCGCGTGGTCCGCGAGCCGGCCCCGGAGCCCTGCCTCTCGCTCCCGGGATCCCGGGCGCGGCGCAGGAGCGGGTCCGCTCACGACACACCGTCATCATACGGTCTTCTCAGGGCGGACACAGCACGGACCCGCCGTCCGGACCGCCTGGGAACCCCGCTGTGAGCATGCCGACTTCCGGCGCGCCGGCGTGGCGCCCCGGCTCGCGGCCGGAGACCACCCGCCCGCGGTGCTCGGCCGACGGATGAGCTCCCGGATGCCCGCAGACGACGGACCCGCGGCCGGCAGAAGCCGACCGCGGGTCCGGGACGCGCGCGAGGGTGCGGGGCTCAGGAGAAGGAGTCGCCGCAGGCGCAGGAGCTCTGCGCGTTGGGGTTGTCGATCGTGAACCCCTGCTTCTCGATGGTGTCGGAGAAGTCGATGACCGCCCCGCTGAGGTAGGGCGTGCTCATCTTGTCCACGACCACCTCGACCCCGTCGAAGTCGACGGTGGCGTCGCCGTCGAGGATGCGCTCGTCGAAGTAGAGCTGGTAGATCAGTCCCGAGCAGCCGCCGGGCTGCACGGCGATGCGCAGGCGGAGGTCGTCGCGGCCCTCCTGGTCCAGCAGCGTGCGGACCTTCTCGGCCGCCCCCTCCGTGAGGGTGACGCCGTGCGCCGCGGTCTGCGTCGGTTCAGCGGTGGTGGTCATGCCGTCCTCCTGATCGGATCTGCGGATCCATCCAGCGTACGCCTGCGCGGCCCGCAATGGGACACCCGACCGCTGGGCGGTCCTCGCCCGGCGCGCAGACGCCCCTGGTCAGAGCGCTCCGCGGAACAGGGCGAGCAGGATCACGCCGCAGTAGCCGACCGCGGTGCCCAGGACGAGGGCGATCGCCGCCTCGCGGTGCCGGCTCCCCCGCACCAGGGCCGACAGCGCGCCGACCACCACGGCGACCAGCACGAAGGCGCCCCATCCGAGGAAGAAGTACGCCGCGAGGAAGCCGACGACCAGGCCCAGGAACAGGGCGGGGACGGTCAGCGGGGAGACGTGCACGACGCCGTCCTCGGGACGCTCGGGGTCGGTCCCGGGACCGGGACGCTGGGTGCTCATGCCCCCTCCCCCGTCTCGGAGCCGGCGGTCTGCGATGTCGCGGCCGAGGTCTCCGGGGCCCCGCCCTGCAGGCTCCCGGCGGCGCGCAGCAGGAGGGCCTCGGCCAGGCACACCCGGGCGAACTCGCCCAGGTGCAGGGACTCGTCCACGCCATGGGCGCGGGAATCGGGATCCTCGACGCCGGTGACCAGCACCTCGGCGCCGGGGAAGACCTCGAGCAGATCGGCGATGAACGGGATCGACCCGCCGAGCCCGGTGTCCACCGGGTCGGTGCCCCAGGCCGCGGCGAAGGCGGAACGGGCCAGACCCATCGCGGGAGTGTCCGCAGGGGCGAGGAAGGGCCGGCCCTGCTCGCCCCGGGCGATCTCGAGGCGGCAGCCGCGCGGGGTGTGCGCCTCGAGGTGGGCGATCAGCGCCGACATCGCGGCCTCGGGGTCCTGGCCGGGGGCGATCCGCAGCGACAGCTTGGCCCGGGCGGAGGGCACCAGGGTGTTGGAGGCCTGCTGCACGCTCGGGGCGTCGATGCCGATCACCGACAGCGCGGGCTTGGTCCACAGCCGCGACGTGATCGATCCGGTGCCGGCCAGCTCGAGACCCTCGGGGACGCTCGCATCGCGGCGGTAGTCCTGCTCGGGCATGTCGACCTCGGGATCGGGGGCCTGCACCAGGCCGTCGACCGCTACGGAGCCGTCCTCGTCGTGCAGGGTCGCGATCAGCCGTCCCAGCTGGGTGAGCGCGTCCAGGGCGGGCCCGCCGAACATGCCCGAGTGCACCGCGTGGTCGAGGGCATGGACGGTGACGGTCAGATCGACCAGCCCGCGCAGGCTGGTGGTGAGCGCCGGCGTCCCCACGGACCAGTTGGCGCTGTCGGCGACGACGATCACATCGGCGGCGAGGTCCTCGCGGTGGGCCTCGATGAACGGGCGGAAGGTCGGGGAGCCGGCCTCCTCCTCCCCCTCGACGAAGACGCTCACCCCGATGCCGGCGGCGGCGAGCTCCTCCCCGACCAGCCGCAGCGCGGTGACGTGGGCGATCACCCCGGCCTTGTCGTCGGCGGCGCCGCGCCCGTACAGGCGATCCCCGCGACGGGTGGGCTCGAAGGGCGCGCTCGACCACTGGTCGGGATCGCCGGTGGGCTGGACGTCGTGGTGGGCGTAGAGCATCACCGTGGGCATGCCGTCCGCGGCGGGGCGGCGGCCGATGACCGCCGGCGCGCCGTCGGCGACGCTGGTGATGCGCACATCCGGCAGTCCCGCACCGCGCAGGAGCTCGGCGACGGCCTCGGCGCTACGACGGACCTCGGCCCGGTCGTATCCGTCGAAGGCGATCGAGGGGATCCGCACGAGGTCCTCGAGGTCGGCGATCGCCGCGGGCAGCAGGGAGTCCAGGCGCGCGCGCAGCGCGGGCACATCGGCGGCGAGATCCGGCACAGCGGCGGGGCGGGGGGCATCGGCAGTGGGCATGGATCCACCGTATCGCCACCGCGACGGACGGCTCACCGGGATCACGCACGTCCAGCGCCTAGAATGCTCCGGTGAGTTCCCAGAAGCCCGAGACCCCCGAGTCCACGCCCGCA
Organism: Brachybacterium phenoliresistens; assembly: GCF_000576425.1. Classification (GTDB taxonomy): domain Bacteria; phylum Actinomycetota; class Actinomycetes; order Actinomycetales; family Dermabacteraceae; genus Brachybacterium; species Brachybacterium phenoliresistens. The sequence continues at coordinate 613,790 of NZ_KK069988.1, forward strand.
CCGCGGCCCGGCAGCAAGGGCCGGCCGACCCGCACCCGCCGCGAGGCGGAGGCGGCACGTCGCCGACCGCTGGTGGTGACCGACCGCAAGGAGGCGCGGCGCCGCGACCGCGAGCGGGCCTCCGCCCAGCGCGCGAAGTCTCAGCAGGCGCTCATGACCGGCGACGAGGCGAACATGCCCGCGCAGCACCGCGGTCCCGAGCGGCGCCTGGTGCGCGATCTCGTCGACTCCCGGCGCAACATCGCGGAGTACTTCTTCCCCATCGCGCTCGTCTTCATGGTGATCGCGCTGGTCGTCCCGCTGATCCGCATCGATCTCTACACCGTCATGAGCACCGGCATGATCATCGTCCTGTGGGGCGGGATCCTGCTGTGCGTGGTCGACGGCTTCATCCTGCGCCGGCGGCTGCGGGCGGCGCTCACCGAGCGGTACGGCTCCGTCGGCCAGGGCCTGGTGGGCTACGGCATCATGCGTGCCATGCAGATCCGCCGCTGGCGCCTGCCCCGCGCGCAGATCAAGCACGGCGACGCTCCCCGCTGACACTGCTCCCCACCGGCGCCGCGGCCTGCGCCGACAGCACCAAGGGCGCTCCCCGAGGGGAGCGCCCTTGTGCATGTCCGGGTCCGCGCGGACGACGGATCAGGCGGGAGCGGACTCCCCCGTCGCGGCGGCCTTCCCGCTCTCGGCCGTCGCAGCGGCCTGCTCGCCCTTCGGCTCGGGCTTCGCGTCGACGCCGGCCTCCTTGCGCTGCTGCGGGGTGATCGCCGCGGGGGCCTGCGTCAGCGGGTCGTAGCCTCCGCCGGACTTCGGGAAGGCGATGACGTCGCGGATCGAATCGGTCTTCGCCAGCAGCGAGACCACGCGGTCCCAGCCGAACGCGATGCCGCCGTGGGGCGGGGCGCCGAAGGCGAAGGCGTCCAGCAGGAAGCCGAACTTCTCGCGGGCCTGCTCCTCGTCGATCCCCATCACGGAGAACACGCGCTCCTGGACGTCCCGACGGTGGATACGGATGGACCCGCCGCCGATCTCGTTGCCGTTGCAGACGATGTCGTACGCGTAGGCGAGCGCCGAGCCGGGATCGCTGTCGAAGGTGTCGAGGTACTCCGGCTTGGGCGAGGTGAACGCGTGGTGGACCGCGGTCCAGGCCCCGGAGCCGACGGCCACGTCACCGGCGGCGACCGCGTCGCCGGCCGGCTCGAACATCGGCGCGTCCACGACCCAGACGAAGGCCCAGGCGTCCTCGTCGATCAGGCCCAGGCGCGCGGCGATCTCGTTGCGGGCGGCGCCCAGCAGGGCGCGGGAGGTCTTCGCCTCGCCCGCGGCGAAGAAGACGCAGTCCCCGGGCTTCGCGCCGACCTTCTCCGCGAGGCCCGCCTTCTCCTGCTCGGAGATGTTCTTGGAGACCGGGCCGGTGAGGCTGCCGTCCTCCTGGATCAGCACGTAGGCGAGGCCGCGGGCACCGCGCTGCTTGGCCCACTCCTGCCAGGCGTCCAGGGTGCGGCGCGGCTGCGAGGCGCCGCCGGCCATCACGACCGCCCCCACGTACGGGGATTGGAACACGCGGAAGGGCGTGTCGGCGAAGAACTCGGTCATCTCGGTGATCTCGAGGTCGAAGCGCAGGTCCGGCTTGTCCGAGCCGTAGCGGCGCATGGACTCCTCGTAGGTGATCCGCGGGATCGGGGTGGAGATCTCGTACCCGGCGCTCGCCCACACCTTCTGGACGATCTTCTCGCCGAGGGCGATCACGTCCTCCTGGTCGACGAAGGACATCTCGATGTCGAGCTGGGTGAACTCGGGCTGGCGGTCCGCGCGGAAGTCCTCGTCGCGGTAGCAGCGGGCCAGCTGGAAGTACTTCTCCATGCCGGCGACCATGAGCAGCTGCTTGAACAGCTGCGGCGACTGCGGCAGGGCGTACCAGGAACCGGGCGAGAGGCGCGCGGGCACCAGGAAGTCGCGGGCGCCCTCCGGGGTGGAGCGGGTCAGCGTCGGCGTCTCGATCTCGAGGAAGCCGTCGTCCAGCAGCACGTCGCGGGCGGCCCGGTTGGCCAGCGACCGCAGGCGCAGCGCCTGCGCGGGGCCCTGGCGGCGCAGGTCGAGGTAGCGGTAGCGCAGCCGCGCCTCCTCGCCGACCTCGGTGTGCTCGTCGAGCTGGAAGGGCAGCGGCGCCGAGGTGTTGAGCACCTCGACCTCCTGCGCGGTGACCTCCACGGTGCCGGTGGGCAGCGCCGGGTTCTCGTTGCCCTCGGGGCGACGGTCCACGGTGCCGACGACCTTCAGCACGTACTCGTTGCGCAGGTGCATGGCCTCGTCCTCGCGCACCACCACCTGCGCGACCCCGCTCGCATCGCGGAGGTCGAGGAAGGTCACGCCGCCGTGATCGCGGCGGCGGCCGATCCAGCCGGTCAGGGTGACGGTCGCTCCGATGTGGTCCTCACGGAGCTCACCGGCGTTGTGGGTGCGCAGCACAGACATGTCCTTCGTCGTCGGGGTGGTCTCGACCCGGCGGGGGGCCGCCCGGGCAGGGGCCAGCCTACAGCGGGCGTGAGCGATCTCGCCCGGCCCGCACCTGTCGCCGTGCGCACCCTCGCACCTAGACTGGGGAGCTGTCCCGACCTGCGCGAGTGCGGGTCCACCCCCGCAGCGGCTCCAATCCCGCAGACCGAGGACGAGATGTCTGAACACGCCCCCATGCCCTCCGACCCCGAGATGACCGACGCGCCCCGCGAGGGCGCCGGCGCCGGCGATGAGGCGCCCCCGGCCGAGGCGGCCCCGGCCGCCCCCGAGCCGACCTTCGACGATCTGCAGCTGCCGCCGGCGCTGCGCAGGGCGGTGGCCGCGCTCGGCTTCGAGCGCCCCTCCCCCATCCAGGAGCAGGCGATCCCGTCCCTGCTCTCCGGCCGCGACGTGATCGGCGTCGCCCAGACGGGCACCGGCAAGACGGCCGCCTTCGGGCTGCCGCTGCTGGCCGCCGTCGACCCGGCCCTGCGCTCGGTGCAGGCCCTGGTGCTGGCCCCCACCCGGGAGCTCGCCATGCAGGTGGCCGACGCGATCACCTCCTTTGCCTCCGCGAGCGAGGGCCTCGAGGTCGTCGCCGTCTACGGCGGCTCGCCCTACCACCCGCAGGAGCGCGCCCTCTCCCGCGGCGCCCAGGTCGTCGTCGGCACCCCCGGCCGCGTGATGGACCACATGCGCCGCGGCAGCCTGCGCCTGGACGGGATCCGCTACGCGGTCCTGGACGAGGCCGACGAGATGCTCCGCATGGGCTTCGCGGAGGACGTCGAGGAGATCCTCTCCCACTCGCCGTCCACCAAGCAGACGGCGCTGTTCTCCGCGACGATGCCGCCGGCGATCCAGAAGGTCGCCGCCGAGCACATGAACGATCCGGTCCGCGTGACCGTGGCCCGCCAGTCCTCGACCGTCTCCTCGGTCACCCAGCGCTACGCCGTGGTGCCCTTCCGTCACAAGGCCGGCGCCCTGGCCCGCGTGCTGGCGGTCTCGGACGCCCAGGCGGCGATCGTGTTCGTGCGCACCCGCGCCGCGGCCGAGGAGGTCGGTGCCGAGCTCATCACCCGCGGGCTCGTGGCCGCCACCATCAGCGGCGACGTCCCCCAGAAGGAGCGCGAGAAGATCGTCGAGCGCCTGCGCGACGGCTCGCTGCAGGTCCTCGTGGCCACCGACGTCGCCGCCCGCGGCCTCGACGTGGACCGCATCGGCCTGGTCGTGAACTTCGACGTCCCCGGCGAGCCGGAGGCGTACGTGCACCGCATCGGCCGCACCGGCCGCGCCGGCCGGACCGGCGAGGCGCTGACCTTCGTCGCCCCGCACGAGCGCCGCAAGCTGCGCGCGATCGAGAAGACCACCCGCCAGACGCTCGAGGAGATGCAGATCCCCTCGCCGCTGGACGTCTCCCGTCACCGCATGCGCTCCCTGCTGGCCTCCGTGCCGGCACGCGCCGAGGCCGGGCGCCTGGACCTGTACCTGACGCTGGTCGACGAGTTCCTCGCGGACTCCGAGCTCGACGCCCGCCAGCTGGCGGCCGTGCTCGGCGCCATGAGCGTCGGCGACGCCGGCCCGCAGAGCGCCGAGGAGGACGAGTTCCGCGGGGCCTCGCTCAAGGGCGGCTCGGACCGCGACGGCGGCGACCGCTCCTCCCGCGGCGACCGTCCCTCCCGCGGCGACCGCCCCGGCGGCGCCGCTCCGGGCCGCGCCGAGAAGGGCTACACCACCTACCGCATCGGCGTCGGCCACAGCCACGGCGCCAAGCCGCCGGCGATCGTCGGCACCATCACCGGCGAGGGCGGGCTGACGGGCAAGGACGTCGGCAAGATCGACATCTTCGGGAGCTTCTCGCTGGTCCAGCTGCGCGGCACGCTGGACGAGGAGCAGCTCGCGCGGGTGGGCCGGGCCAAGATCGCCGGCCGCTCGCTGCGGATCTCGGAGGACCGCGGTCCGCGCACCGGTCCGCGCTCCTCGGGCGACGATCCCCGGGCGCGCTACGACGGCAAGCGGGAGCATCGCGGCGGCGGCCGCCCCGCGCGCTTCGGCCGGGACGACAGCTCGCGTCCCTTCCGCCGCGGTCACCACGACTGACACGTCGGCGCGCTGAGCGCCGCGCGGCCCGGCTCCGCAGGGCCCGGCGCCGCGCGGCTGCCGGCCGCCGGGCCGCGCCTCCCGCGCGGCCCCCGCAGGACGCGGCCCCGCAGGGCACAGCACGAAGGCCCCGCACCGATCGGTGCGGGGCCTTCTCGCGGTGCGGCGAGCTCTCGCTCGGCCGGGCTCAGGCGCCGGGCTGCTGGGACTGCGCCTCGGCGTAGGCCTTGCGGACCTCGTCCATGTCGAGGTTCTGGACCTGGTTGATGAGGTCCTCGAGGGCGCTCTGCGGGAGGGCGCCGGGCTGGGAGAACACCGGGATCCCGTCGCGGTAGGCCACGAGCGTGGGGATCGAGGTGACCCCGTAGCGCATGGCCAGCTCCTGCTGGTCCTCGGTGTCGACCTTGGCGAAGGTGACGTCCGTGTGCTCCTCGGACGCCTGCTCGAAGATGGGGGCGAAGCGCTGGCACGGAACGCACCAGCCGGCCCAGAAGTCGATGAGGACGACGCCGTCCTGGACGGTCTCGTCGTGGTTCGCTGCGGTCAGCGTGGTAGTAGCCATGACGGGAGAACGCCCGCGGCGGCGCCGGCATTCCCGCGCCGCCGCGAGGTGAGTCACCTCACGCCGTCGGCACGACCCGCGCCGTGAGGTCCTCCTCGGGCGGGGTCCAGGACGCCGGGTCGGCCGGGACCTGCTCCCCGCTGCGGAGGTCGCGGACCGCATGCTCGCCGCCCTCCTCTGCGGGGAACCACACGAAGGGGATGCCGCGCCGGTCCGCCACACGGATCTGCTTGCCGAGCTTCGCGGCGCTGGGGGCGACCTCGGTGGGCACCCCCCGCGCGCGCAGCGCCCGGGCGACCGCCTCGCTGCTGCCGCGGGTCTCCTCGGAGGTCACCGACACGAGCACGGCCGAGGGCACGGGGCGGGTGGCGCGGGCGAGGTCCGCGGAGATGAGGCGGGAGACCAGACGGGACAGGCCGATGGACAGGCCCACGCCCGGATAGGTGTGGCGGTTGTCCGCGGCCAGGCGGTCGTACCGTCCGCCCGAGCAGACGGAGCCCAGCGATGCGTGGCCCTCCACGAAGGTCTCGAAGACGGTGCCCGTGTAGTAGTCCAGGCCGCGCGCGATGGAGAGGTCCGCGACGATCGCCCCGGGGACGGCGGCCTGCACGCGCTCCAGCACCGCGGTGAGCTCGGCGATGCCCTGCTCCATCAGCTCGCCGCTGCCGCCGAGGTCGCGGACCGCCTGGGCGAAGGAGCCGTCGGCGCTGCTGATCGCGGCGAAGCCGAGACAGGCATCGGCCTGCTGGTCGCTCACGCCGGCGTCCTGCACGAGCAGGGCGTGGACCGCCTCCCGGCCGATCTTGGGCAGCTTGTCCAGCGCGCGCAGCACGGCCTCGTGGTCCTGGATGCCGATCGAGCGGAAGAAGCCCTCGGAGAGCCGGCGGTTGTTGACGTGGATGGTGAACCCCGGCAGCGGCAGCCGGGCGAGGATCTCCGCCATGACCACCGCGACCTCCGCCTCCACGTGGCCGGGGAGGGAGTCCTGGCCGATGATGTCCAGATCGGCCTGGTAGAACTCGCGGAACCGCCCGTCCTGCGGGCGCTCGCCCCGCCACACCTTCTGGATCTGGTAGCGACGGAAGGGGAAGGAGAGGTCGTTCTGGTGCTCCAGGACGTAGCGCGCCAGCGGCACGGTGAGATCGAAGTGCAGCCCGAGGGTGCGGTCGGGATCGGTGTCCTCGCCCTCCTCGGCGTGGAGCCGCCGCAGGACGTAGACCTCCTTGTCGATCTCGCCCTTGCGCAGCAGCTGGGACATGGGCTCCACCGCGCGCGTCTCGATGCCGGCGAACCCGTGCAGCTCCGCCACATGCCGGAACACGTCGATGACGTGCTGCTCGACCCGCCGCTGGGCGGGGAGCCATTCGGGGAATCCGGACAGGGCGCTGATCTTCGCCACGGAGGTGCTCCTGGGTGCGGGGACTGCTGACCGGACCATTATCGACGATGCCCGCCCGGGGCGTGCACCGCGTCCCCGAGGAGTCCGTCCCTGCGACGGCCAGAGGCCGCACACGCGGAGAGCTGTAGAGTTCCTCCCTGTGGCGCCCGCCCTGCGGCGCCCGCGCCGCATCCATGACGTCGCCTCCGAGCGACAGTGCCCCGCCCTGCAGCGGAACGACCCCGAAGGAGCGCATCGTGAGCGAGTCCCAGACGCCCGCCCCGAAGCCCAGTGCCCGTCCCACGCCGCCCTCCCCCGCGGCTCTCGCCGGCCGCAAGCCGTCGGCGCCGCTCGTCCCCGTGGTGGCCGCCCCGGTCGCCGAGTACGACGAGGAGCAGCTCGCCGCGGCCCGCGCCTTCGGCGAGGTCGCCGAGGACGGCACCGTCAGCGTTCAGGACGGGACCCAGCGCCGCGAGATCGGCACCACCGCCGAGAAGGATCCGGTCGCCGCGCTGGATCCGTTCGCGCGCGCCTACATCGACCTGTCGGTGTTCCTGGACGCGACCGAGCGGACCCTCTCGGCGCCCCGCCACACCCAGGTCGAGCTGAACCGCCTGCTGGAGAACCTGCGCAAGAACCTCAAGGAGCCCAAGGTCGTCGGGGACATCCCCGCCCTGCGGGCCCGCGCCGCCCAGCTGCGCGAGACCGCCAAGGCGAAGATCCAGGAGCTCGAGGCCGAGCGCAACGCCGCCCGCGAGGCCGCGACCGCGGAGCGCACGGCCTTCGTCGAGAGCATCGAATCGCTCGTGGCGACCGATCCGGCGCAGATCTCCTGGCGCAGCGCCGGGGAGACGATGCGGTCGATGGTCGGCACCTGGAAGCAGATGCAGAAGGAGTCCGTCGCGATGGAGCGGTCCGTCGAGGACGCCCTGTGGAAGCGGCTCTCGGCCGCCCGCAGCGCCTTCGACCGGAAGCGCAAGCAGTTCTTCTCCCAGCTGGACGACCAGCACGCCGAGGCGGAGCGGATCAAGAGCGACCTGATCACCCGGGCCGAGGCCATGCAGGACTCGACCGACTGGGGCCCGACGGTCCGCGCCTACCGCGAGCTGATGGACGAGTGGCGGGCCGCGCCGCGCGGCAACCGCCGCAAGGACGATGCGCAGTGGGCGCGCTTCAAGGCCGCCCAGGACCGCTTCTTCGAGGCCCGCAACGCGGATCTCGCCGCCTCGGACGCCGAGCAGCAGGAGAATCTCGTCGTCAAGGAGGCCCTGCTCGAGGAGGCGAAGGCGATCGATCCGAGCGCGGACCTCGACGCGGCCAAGGAGGCCCTGCGCTCGATCCAGGACCGCTGGGAGAGCGCCGGGAAGGTCCCCCGCAGCGCCATGCATCGCCTCGACGACGGCCTGCGCGCCGTCGAGCGCGCGGTGAAGAAGGCCGAGGAGGACGAGTGGCGTCGCACCGACCCGCGCACCAAGGCGCGCGTCGAGGGCGCCTCCTCCCAGCTGCAGGCGGCGATCGCCTCCTACGAGGAGGACCTCGAGACGGCGCGCGCCTCCGGCGACCCCGCCCGGATCGCCGAGGCCGAGGCCGCCCTGGAGGCCCGCAAGGAGTGGCTCGCGGTGATCGAGCGCTCCGCGCGCGACCTGGGCTGAGTCCTCGGGGAGAGCCGCTCCTCCTCCCCAGCAGGCGTCCGTCCACACCCGGGGACGGGCGCCTTGCTGCGTCCGGGCGGGCGCGGCATCCTCGGGTGATGATCTCGCGCGTCGATCCCTCCCCTCCCCCGTCCTCGGCGGCCGCCGAGGACGCCCCCTCGGGACCGGACGGCACGGAGGCGAGCGCCGCCTGCGCCGCCTGGTCCCGTCATGCCGCGGATCTCGCCGCCGGCATGGTCGGGCAGATCCAGCCCTGGCCGGAGAGCCCCGCGACCCGCAGCATGGTGCTGCGCGGCGAGCTCCTGCGCCTGCGCGCGGGGATGTACGTGCCCCCGGTGGCCTGCGCCTCCGCCGTGGATCGGGCGGTCGCCGTCGGCTGCGCGGTCGGGCTCGCGCTGCGCAGCCACCAGGTGATCGCAGGGAGGTCGGCGGCGTGGGTGCTGCTGGGCGGGGACCCTCCGGATCCGATGGAGCTGATCTCCCCCTCCCATCGCACGGTGATCGCCGGGGTCGTGGTCCGCCAGAGCGTGCTGGCCCCGCAGGACGTCGAGATGCTCGGCGGCGCGCCGATCACCGTCCCCGGCCGCACCGCCGTGGACCTGCTGCGCCTGCACGCCCCGCACGTCGCATCCACGGCGATCCGGGGCCTGATCGCCTCCGGCCACCTGGACCTGCGGGAGGTGCGCCGCCGTCTGGACCGGCTGCACGGCGCGCCGTTCACGCGGCGCGCGCAGGAGCTGCTCGACCGGCTGGACCGGCCCGCTCCGGCCCGGACCGCGGGCCGGACCGCGGGCCGGACCGCGGGCCCGTCTGACAGGCCGGGTTCCCCGGGTCAGGCGTGGGCGGTCAGGGAGGCCCGGGCGTCGACCTGCTTGCCGTCGGCCGTGACCCGGTAGACGTCGTAGACGCCCTCGACCCGTCGCACCGTGTTGATCACCGACTGCAGATGCGCCGGATCCGCCAGCTCGAAGGAGAAGTAGGCGGTGGCCAGGCGGTCCTTGTGTGATTGGCAGGAGGCGGCCTGCAGGTTCACGTGCTGCTCGGAGATGGCATGCGCGAGGTCGGTGAGCAGGCGGGGCCGGTCCAGGGCCTCCACCTTCACGTGGACGAGGTAGACGGCCCCGGTGCGCCCGGACCACTGCACGGGCTGGATGCGGTCGGGCTGCTGCTCCTGCAGCTGGGCGACGTTCGTGCAGTCGCGGTGGTGGACGCTGATCCCGGCCCCGCGGGTGACGAAGCCGACGATCGGGTCCCCGGGCACCGGCGCGCAGCACTTGGCGAGCTTGACCCACACGTCGTTCTGGCCGTCGACCACCACGCCCTGGTCGGTCTCGGCGGTGCGCTGCTGGGCCCGCCCCGGCTTGGTCAGCACCTTCGAGGGCAGGGTGACCTCGGCGGCGTCCTCCTCGGTGGCGTCGATCCCGCCGAACAGGGCGCGCAGCCGCTCCACGACGTGCTGGGCGCTCATGTGCCCCTCACCGATGGCCGTGTACAGCCCGTCGACGTCCTTCTGATGGAGGTCGGAGGCGACGGACTGGAGCGTGTCGTGGGTCAGCAGGCGCCGCAGCGGCATGTCCTGCCGGCGCAGCGCCTTGGACAGCTCGTCCTTGCCCTTCTCCAGCGCCTCCTCGCGGCGCTCCTTCGTGAACCACTGGCGGATCTTGTTGCGGGCGCGGGGCGTCTTGACGAAGGCGAGCCAGTCCTGGCTGGGACCGGCATCGGCCGCCTTGGAGGTGTAGACCTCGACGACGTCGCCGGTGGACAGCGCGGACTCCAGGGAGACGAGCCGGCCGTTGACCCGCGCGCCCATGGTGCGATGGCCCACCTCGGTGTGCACCGTGTAGGCGAAGTCGATGGGCGTGGCGCCCTGCGGCAGGGCCAGGACGTCGCCCTTGGGGGTGAAGACGTACACCTCCTGGGAGGCGATCTCGAAGCGCAGCGAGTCCAGGAACTCGCCGGAGTCGGTCGTGTCCTTCTGCCAGTCCATGAGCTGGCGCAGCCACGCCATCTCCTGGTTGCCCGCCCGGGCGGGCTCGGCCTGCCCCGCCTTGGCCTTGTACTTCCAGTGCGCGGCGACGCCGTACTCGGCCCGGCGGTGCATCTCGCGGGTGCGGATCTGCACCTCGACGGGCTTGCCCGTCGGCCCGATGACCGTCGTGTGCAGCGACTGGTAGAGGTTGAACTTCGGCAGGGCGATGTAGTCCTTGAAGCGCCCGGGCAGCGGCGACCAGCGCGCATGGAGGATGCCGAGGACCGCGTAGCAGTCGCGCACCGTGTCCACCAGCACGCGGATGCCCACCAGGTCGTAGATGTCCGCGAAGTCCCGGCCGCGCACGATCATCTTCTGGTAGATCGAGTAGTAGTGCTTGGGCCGGCCCGTGACCTCGGCCTTGATCCGGGCCTTGCGCAGATCGTCGAGGATCTGCGTGGACACCGCGGAGAGGTACTGGTCCCGCGCCGGGGCATGGTGGGCGACCAGGGAGACGATCTCCTCGTACACCTTCGGGTAGAGGACCTGGAAGGAGAGGTCCTCCAGCTCCCACTTCATGGTGTTCAGGCCCAGGCGGTGCGCCAGCGGCGCATAGATCTCCAGGGTCTCCTTCGCCTTGCGCTCGGCCGAGGAGGAGGGGACGTACTTCCAGGTGCGGGCGTTGTGGAGCCGATCGGCGAGCTTGATCAGCAGCACCCGCACGTCGCGGCTCATCGCCACGATCATCTTGCGCACCGTCTCGGCCTGTGCGGCCTCCCCGTAGGTGACCTTGTCGAGCTTGGTCACGCCGTCCACGAGGATCGAGATCTCCTCGCCGAAGTCCCGGCGGAGATCCTCGAGGGAGTAGTCCGTGTCCTCCACGGTGTCGTGCAGCAGCGCCGCGGCGATGACCTCGCGGGGCGCCCCGAGCTCGGCGAGGATCGTGGCCACGGAGACGGGATGCGTGATGTAGGGGTCGCCGCTCTTGCGCAGCTGGCCGCGATGCGCGGTCTCCGCCACCTGGTAGGCGCGCTCGACGAGGCTCAGGTCCTCCTTGGGGCTGACCGCGCCGATCGTCTGCAGCAGGGGCTCGAGGATCGTGTCGGCCGGCGTCGCGCTGCGGGCGCCGAAGAACGGCAGCCGCGACCGGCTGCGCCAGGGCGTGAGCCCGCCCGAGCTCGCTCCTCCGGGGGCAGTGCCCGGCGCGGTGCGCTCCACCTCGTCACGGTCCGACATGGTTCCACCTCCCTGCAGTGGATCCATGCTACGCGTCAGGAGACGGTGCCGGTGACCGCGGTCATCGGCGGGACGCGGTCATCCCTCCAGCGACCACACCGTGCTCACGGGGACGCCCTCGAGCCGGGTGCGGCCCTCGAGAGCGCTCAGCTCGATGAGGAAGGAGGCGCCGAGGACCTCGGCGCCGAGCTCGCGGGCCAGGGCGACCGTCGCGGCCGCCGTCCCGCCGGTGGCGAGGAGGTCGTCGACGACGAGGGTGCGCACCCCCGTCTCCAGGGCGCCCTCGGCGATCTCGACCGTCGCCGTGCCGTACTCCAGGTCGTAGGTGCGGCTGCGCGGGGTGCCGGGCAGCTTCCCGGCCTTGCGCACGGGCACGAAGCCGGCGCCGATCTCGTACGCCAGCGGGGCGCCGAGGACGAACCCCCGTGCCTCGGTGCCGACGATGACGTCGATTTCCTCGGGGATGATCGAGGCCCAGTGCTCGATGACCCGGCGCAGGGCCCGCGCGTCGCGCAGCAGCGGGGTGATGTCGCGGAAGAGGACGCCGGGCTGGGGGAAGTCCGGGTACTCGGCGATGTGCGTGGACAGCAGGCCCTGGATCTCCTCGGGCGGGTGCGGCGGCGCTGAGGTCATGACTCTCCCTGGTCGGGGGCGGCGTCCGCGAGCGGGCGCGGGGCGAGGTCGCCGACCTCGCCGCGGCTGCGGGACTCCTGGACGGAACGGGTGTGGGCGGCGATGGAGCGCTCGCGGTTGCGCAGGTCCACCAGGATCCCGGGGGCGAGGAAGATCGAGGAGTAGGTGCCGGCGAGGATGCCGACGAACAGCGCCAGCGAGATGTCCTTGAGGGTGCCGGCGCCCAGCACGAAGGCGCCGATCGCCAGGATCGCTCCGACCGGCAGCAGGGCGACCACCGAGGTGTTGATCGAGCGGACCACGGTCTGGTTCGCGGCGCGCTCGACGGCCTCGGCGTAGGTGTGGGCGCGCTGCCCCTGCAGGCCGGCGGTGTTCTCCCGGACCTTGTCGAACACGACGATCGTGTCGTAGAGGGAGTAGCCCAGGATCGTCAGGAAGCCGATCACCGTGGCCGGCGTGATCTCGAAGCCCACCACGCCGTACACGGCCGCGGTCAGCAGCATGTCGTGGACCAGGGCGATCATGGCGGCGATCGAGGTGGTGAGGTTGCGGAAGTACAGCGCCATCACCACGGCCGTGAGGACGATGAACGCGAGCACGCCGCGCAGCATCTTGGTCGTCACGTCCGCGCCCCACACCGGGCCGATGAAGGAGCTGGAGACGTTCTGCGCCGGCACGTCGTAGGCGCCGGCCAGCTCGGAGGCCAGCTGCGCGGTCTCGTCGCTGCTCAGCTCGCTGGTCTGGACGCGCAGGGTGTCCGTCCCGAGCACGGTGATCTTCGGCTCGTTGTCGGGCACGTGCTCGCGCACGACATCCCGGGCGATGGACTGGTCGGCATCGGCGACCCGGGCGATCTGGAACTCCGACCCTCCGGTGAACTCGATGCCGAGGTTCGGGCCGCGCACCAGGGCGATGGCCCCGAGCACGACGATCAGCGCGACCCCGATGAGATACCAGGTGCGGCGGCGGCGGACGATCGGCAGTGCCCGGCGGCCCGCGTGGAGATCGTTGCCGAACTGGGCGAACGCTGCGGTCATCGGTCGTCCTCCGGGTGATCGGCGGGGTCGTCGGCCGGGCGGGGAGGCTCCTCGCCCATCTCCTGGGCGGCCTGCTGCGCCTCGCGCTCGCGGCGGGCCTTGCGCTCGGCGAGGCTCTCGCGGACCGGCGGCTCGGCGTCCTCGCCGCGGCGACGGCGCGCGGAGCGCTCCTGGACGTCGCGGATCCGGCCGCGGCCGGCGTACGCGGGCAGGTCCCTCCCGAGCGCGGCGGGGTCGAGGCCGCTGAGCGGGTGGCCCTTGCCGAAGAAGCGGGTGCGCACCAGGACCTGCAGCAGCGGGTGGGTGAACAGGAAGACCACGAGCAGGTCCAGGAGCGTGGCCAGGCCGAGGGTGAAGGCGAAGCCGCGCACGTTGCCGGTGGACAGGGCGTACAGCACCACGGCGGCGATGAGGTTCACGGCGTCGGAGGCGAGGATCGTCTGCTTGGCGCGGGACCAGCCGTGGTCCACGGCGCTGACGATCCCGCGGCCGTCCCGGATCTCGTCGCGGACGCGCTCGAAGTACACGATGAAGGAGTCGGCGGTGAAGGCGATCGCGACGATCAGGCCGACCACGCCGGCGAGCGAGAGGCGATAGCCGATGTCGGGCACGTTGGACAGGACCGTGAGCGTCCCGTACGCGAGCGTGCCCATGGCCAGCAGCGAGGTCATCGTGACGATCGCCAGCACCCGGTACTGCACGAAGGCATAGCCGATCACCAGGATCAGGCCGATGATCCCGGCGATCAGCCCCTTGCCCAGCTGGTCGGAGCCCAGGGTCGCGGAGATCTGCTGCTCGGAGAGCACGTGGAACTCCAGCGGCAGCGCCCCGAACTTCAGCTGGTTCGCGAGGGTGGTCGCGGTCTCCTGGTCGAAGTTGCCGCGGATGGAGGCGTTGCCGTCCGGGGAGGGCTCCTCCACCACCGGGGCGGAGATGACCTGCCCGTCCAGCATGATCGCGAAGGAGGTGGTCGCGCCCTGCCCGCCGTACAGCGCGTTGCTCATCTCGGAGAACGCGCGGGCGTACTGCGGCTGGAAGGTCATGTTGACCAGGTAGTACCCGGTCGCCTGGCCGGTGGGGTTGGTCTCGCTGCCCACCGTCGCGGAGCGGACCGCGGATCCGGGGACGACCTCGGGTCCCAGCAGGTACTTCACGGTGCCCTGGGGGTCGCAGACCACGACGGGCTCGTCGGCGGGGGCGTCGGCGGCGATCTCCTGCTGCGCGGCGGGGTCGGTGCAGTCGGTCGCGAAGAACGTCTCCTGCATCTCCGGCGTGGCCTGCTCGAGGGCCCAGGGGGCGCTGGAGCCGTCGGCGGTCGCGGGCGCGTTGGCGACGTCCTGGTCCACGAGACCGGAGAAGGTCGCCTGCGCCGGGTCGATGTCGCCGGCGGAGGACTCGGGGCTCTCCCCCTCCGCGCCGCCCGCGTCGGAGGCGCCGCCGGCGTCGGAGGCTCCTCCCCCGTCGGAGGCGCCCGTGCCCTCAGGGGCCGAGGAGCCGATGACCGGGCGGAAGGACATGACGGCGGTCTGCCGCAGGGCCCGCGAGGTCTCCTGGTCCAAGGTCCCGGGGACGTCCACGACGATGTTGCTGCCGCCCTGGACGCTGATCTCCGTCTCCCCCACGCCCATCGCGTTCACGCGCTGGGCGATGATCTGACGGGCCTGCTCCATCGAGTCGCGGTCGATGGGGGCCCCGTCCCGGGAGCTGGCCTGCAGGATGACCTGCGTGCCGCCCTCGAGGTCCAGGGCGAGCTTCGGGGAGGGCTCCCAGCCGCCCTTCCAGGCTCCTGCTCCGATGCCGCCGCCCAGCAGCACCACGATGAGTGCGAGGGCGAGCAGCGCGATACGACGTGCGGGCATGGGGGATGGATCCTTCGCGTCCCGGCGGCTGAGCCGGCGTCAGCGGTCGGTCGAGGGGCGGGAGTTCAGGATGTCGCCGTCGGCGGGACCGTCGTCCTCGGAGCCGTCCGCCGGATCCTCCGCGTCCTCGGACGCGTCCTGCGCGGCCTCGTCCTCGACCTTCATGGCGATCGCCGCACGGGCCCACTTGGTCTGCGCGCCGGACTCGGTCTCGAGGATGACGACGTCGTCGTCCGCCTCGACGATCAGGCCGTAGAAGCCGGAGTGCGTGCGGACCTCGTCGCCCACGCCGAGCTGGTTCACGAGCGCCTGGTGCGCCCGCTGCGCCTTCCGCTGGCGGCTGCTCATGAGCAGCATGGGGATCATCATCACGGCGAAGATGATCAGGAGAAGGAAGATCGGGTCCACAGGAGTCCTTTCGGGGACAGCGGCCGGGCATGGCACGGCCCGCTCGGTCACGTACCCGGCCACTGTACCCGGGCCCGCCTGGGCGAGGACGCAGGCCCCGCGCGGCGGTCGCGCTCAGAACCGCCCCAGCGGCGGGGTGGTGCCGGCCGCGGGCTCCGGCGGGGCCAGGCCCAGATGCTCCCAGGCCATCGGCGTGGCGATGCGGCCGCGGGGGGTGCGGGTGAGGAAGCCCTCGCGCACGAGGTACGGCTCGACCATGGTCTCCACCGTCTCGGTCTCCTCCCCCACGGAGACGGCGAGGGTCGACAGGCCCACCGGGCCGCCCGCGAAGCGGGTGCACAGGGCCGCCAGCACGCCGCGGTCCAGACGGTCCAGCCCTCGCGGGTCCACCTCGTAGACCTCCAGGGCGGCGCGGGCCGCGGCGAGGTCCAGGCGGCCGCTGCCGCGCACCTGCGCCCAGTCGCGCACGCGGCGCAGCAGGCGGTTGGCGATGCGCGGGGTGCCGCGGGAGCGTTCGGCGATCTCGGCGGCGGCGTCGGGGTCCAGGGGCACGTCCAGCCGCAGCGCCGATCGGGTGACGACCTCGTGCAGCTCGGAGGCGCGGTAGTAGTCCAGGTGGCCGACGAAGCCGAAGCGGTCCCGCAGCGGCGCCGGGAGCAGCCCGGCGCGGGTGGTCGCGCCGACGACCGTGAACGGCGGCAGCTCCAGCGGGATCGACGTCGCCCCGACGCCCTTGCCCACCACCACGTCGACCCGGAAGTCCTCCATGGCGATGTAGAGCATCTCCTCGGCGGGGCGGGCCAGGCGATGGACCTCGTCGATGAACAGGACCTCCCCCTCCTCGAGGGAGGACAGGATCGCCGCGAGGTCCCCGGCGTGCTGGATCGCGGGCCCGGAGGTGATGCGCAGGGCCGCGCCGATCTCCCCCGCGATGATCATGGCCAGGGTGGTCTTGCCCAGTCCCGGCGGACCGGACAGCAGCACGTGCTCGGGCGGGCGTCCGCGCGCGGTCGCCGCCTCCAGGACGAGGGAGAGCTGATCGCGCACGACCTGCTGGCCGACGAACTCGGCCAGGCGCCGCGGGCGCAGCGCCGCCTCCGCGGCGCGCTCGAGGGCGCCGGAGTCCGGGCTGGTCACCGGACCGGACTCCTCCTCTCCGCCCGCGTCGACGGAGCCTCCGGCCTCCCCCAGGGGGCTCATCGGCTGCCTCCGAGGCCGCGCAGCGCCGTGCGCAGGAGGACCGCGGGGTCGCTCTCGCCCTCGGCGGCCGCCGTCGCGACGGCATCGGCGGCGGACTTCTCGGCCCAGCCCAGCCCGACCAGCGCCTGCACCACGTCGGCCTGCGGCCCGCGCAGGACCGAGGCCTCCTCCGGGCTCGCGGGGACGTCGGCCGGCGACGGCGCGGCCGAAGTGGGCGCTCCGATCTTGTCCTTGAGCTCGAGGATCATGCGCTGCGCCCCCTTCGGGCCGATGCCCGGGGTGCGGGTGATGGCCTTCGCGTCCTCCGCGGCGACGGCGCGGCGCAGATCGTCCGGAGCCATCACACTGAGCAGGGCCAGCGCGGTGCGGGGACCGACGCCGGAGACGGACTGGACGATGCGGAAGATCTCCGCCTCCTCGCGCTGCGGGAAGCCGAACAGGGTCAGCGAGTCCTCCCGCACGACGAGCTCGGTATGGAGCGTCAGCTCGGCGTCGTGGCGGGTCACCGCGAGGGACTGCGCGGTGGTGTGGACGAGGTAGCCCACGCCGTGGACCTCGAGGACGAGGGAATCGAGGCCGATGTGGCTCACGCGGCCGGTGAGAGTGGAGATCACGGGACCACCCTAGAACATGCGTTCGATCAGAAGCGGGAGGTGGAGGATTCGCGCGCCCGGCGCGCCGCCCGCTCGGCCTCGGCCCAGCGGGACTGGGCGGAGGTGCGGGCCCCGCCGGTGGCATCCAGGCGCACCGGGCCGGGCCCCCGCCAGAGCTGGGTCAGCGCGATGGCGATGGCATCGGCCGCATCGGCGGGCCGGGGTGCCTCGGAGAGGCCGAGGATCTTCACCAGGACCGTCTGGATCTGCTTCTTGTCGGCCCGGCCGCTGCCGGTGACGGCGGCCTTCACCTCGGAGGGGGTGTGCATCGCGATCCGGATCCCCCGCTGGGCGGCCAGCAGGATCGCCACCCCGGAGACCTGGGCGGTGCCCATCACCGTGGAGGTGTTGTTCTGGCTGAACACCCGCTCGATGGCGACCACGTCGGGCGCATGCTCCTCGAGCTTCGCCTCGAGGCCGCGGGAGATGGCCAGCAGACGCAGGTCGATCGTGTCCTCGGGCGCGCTGCGGACCACGCCCACGTCCACCAGGCTCGCCCCCCGGCCGCGGCCGGCGTCCAGGACGCCGTAGCCGCAGCGGGTCAGGCCCGGGTCGACCCCGAGCACGCGCAGGCTCATCGCGGCCTGCGCGCGCTCGGGGCCGTCCGGGCGCCGGGGATCATTCGTCGTCGGCCAGCTGGGCGGCGACGTCGTCGGGGATGTCGAGGTTGGAGTAGACGTTCTGGACGTCGTCGCTGTCCTCGAGCGCGTCGATCAGCCGCAGCACCTTGCGCGCGCCGTCGAGATCGACCTCGGTGCGGATGTTCGGCACGAACTGCGCCTCGGCGCTGTCGTAGTCGATGCCCGCATCCTGCAGCGCGGTGCGCACGGCGACCACGTCGGAGGCCTCGGAGATGATCTCGAAGGACTCGCCCTCGTCGTTGATCTCCTCGGCGCCGGCGTCGAGGACCACCTCGAGCAGGTCGTCCTCGGTGTGCTCGCCCTTGGGCAGGGACACCACGCCCTTGCGGTTGAACATGTAGGACACCGAGCCGGAGTCCGCCATGTTCCCGCCGCCGCGGGAGAACGCCAGGCGCACCTCGGAGACGGCGCGGTTCTTGTTGTCGGTCAGGCATTCGACCAGCAGCGCGACGCCGCCGGGGGCGTAGCCCTCGTACATGAGCGTCTGGTAGTCGACCCCGCCGCCGTCCAGGCCGCCGCCGCGCTTGACGGCGCGCTCGATGTTGTCGTTGGGGACGGAGGTCTTCTTCGCCTTCTGGATCGCATCGAAGAGGGTCGGGTTGCCGGCCGGGTCGGGGCCGCCCGTGCGCGCCGCCACCTCGATGTTCTTGATCAGCTTGGCGAAGAGCTTGCCGCGCTTGGCATCGATGGCGGCCTTCTTGTGCTTGGTCGTCGCCCATTTGGAGTGACCCGACATGTGTCTCCTCGGAAGATCGCTGCGTCCTGCTGTGCCGGACCATTGTACGGGCCGCGGCGCCAGGGCATGGCAGGCGCTCAGGCCGAGGGGGCGTCCGTCCGCACCACGGGCCGGGTCACGGCCGCGATGAGGCGGCGGTCGGCGGTGATGCGCTCGAGCAGCCGCCGCTCGTGCAGGCGCGTCTTCGCGCTCGGCTTCCCGTGCAGCACTCCGTGGCGGTCCAGGGCCAGGGCCACCGCCGCGAGGATCAGGTCGCGCATCGCGGTGCGGGCCACGGCCCCGCCGTGCTGCGCGGCCCACTTCTCGGCGCGGCGGCGACGGCGCATCGACACCAGCATCTCGACCTCCTGCGGAGCGAACCATCCGGCGCGCCCGTAGGCGGACAGCTGGCGCCGGACGATCCCGTGCTCGCGCCACCGCAGCCAGAGGACCATCGCGGCGAGCACCAGGAAGATCGGCACCTGCACGGTGAGGTAGTACTGGAGGAAGCTGCGCAGCGGGTTCTCCGGATCCATGTCCAGCAGGAAGGTCGCGCCGTTCCACAGGGCGTGCAGGCACATGCCCAGGCTCAGCCCGCCGATCCCGAGCCCGAAGTAGAGCATGAGCGAGCGGCGCTCGGCGGCGATGCCCAGGCCCAGCCCGCACAGGGCGGTGAAGCACACGTGGGCGAAGGGCGAGAGCAGCCCGCGCAGCAGGAACGTCTGCCAGAAGACGGCGGCCTCCCCGGCGGCCTGCGCCTCGTGGAAGGAGCGGCCGAAGTAGAGGATGTTCTCGGTGAAGGCGAAGCCCCCGGCGATCAGCGCCGCGTAGACGAGGCCGTCGATCGGCCCGCCGATGAACCGCCGCCCCCAGCACAGCAGGGCGATCAGCCCGGCGGACTTCGTGGCCTCCTCGACGACCGGCGCCTGGATCACCGCGCCGAGGAACTCCGCGGTCGCCTGCTGCGAATCCGCCGGGGTGATGAGGAAGGTGAAGGCCCCGCCGATGACGAAGGTCAGGCCCACCGAGCCGGCCGCGCCCCAGATGAAGGCGTACACCAGCGTGATCCGCGGCTGCGGCGTGTAGCGGTCGATCCACCACACGGCCAGGAACACGATCGCCACCGGCACGAGCGCCGCGGTGAAGGCGACCAGCGAGGTGCCGAAGCCGAGCGGGCGGATGGTGAAGAAGTAGACGCCGACGAAGACCAGCAGCAGCATCAGGATCGCCACGCCCCAGATGATGCGCGGGATCCACCGGTTGGGCTGCTTCACGGGCCCTTCCGCGCCGGCGCCCAGGCGCGCGGGCGCCAGCGGGTCCGTGCGGGGCACGTCGTAGGCGTATCCGCCGCCGAGGGTGCTCGTGGCCATCTGATCCTCCGCTGTCGGGTGCCGGAACGGCGCGGTCATCGTAGCAACCGCGCCGGTCAGGGCCCGGCCGGGGCGGGCCAGGCGGCGGCGAGCGCATGCCGCGTGTCCGCCAGCAGGATCGGCAGCGCCTTGGTGCGGCCGATGATCGGCAGGAAGTTCGTATCGCCCATCCACCGCGGCACGACGTGCTGGTGCAGGTGGGCGGCGATCCCCGCCCCGGCGACCTCGCCCTGGTTCATGCCCAGGTTGAAGCCCGCCGGGGCGGAGACCTCCCGCACCACCCGCATGGCGGTGCGGGTGAGCTCGGCGACCTCGTGGACCTCCTCCACCGTGAGATCGGTGTAGTCCGCGACGTGCCGGTAGGGGCACACCATGAGATGGCCCGTGTTGTACGGGAACAGGTTCAGGATGACGAAGGACTGCTCGCCGCGGTGGACGATCAGGGACTCCTCGTCGGTGCGCGCCGGCGCGAGGCAGAACGGGCACTGGTGGACGTCGCCCGGGTCGTCGGGCTTCGCCTCCCCGGAGATGTACGCCATCCGATGGGGCGTCCACAGCCGCTGCATCCCGTCGGGCTCGCCGGCGAAGCCCGCCGGGTCCTCCAGGGGGACGGGCCCGCCGGGTCCCGGTGCGGTGCCCGGCTCCGACCTGCTCGCGCCGCCGTCGCTCACACCTGGACCTTGTCCTCGATCGCCCGCACGATCCGCTCGACGGCCTCGTCCACGGCGATGCCGTTGTCCTGGCTGCCGTCGCGCAGGCGGAAGGACACCGCCCCCTTCTCCTGGTCGTCGCCGCCGGCGATGAGCAGGTAGGGCACCTTCTCCTTGGTGTGCGTGCGGATCTTCTTCTGCATCCGGTCGTCGGAGGCGTCGACCTCGACGCGCACGCCGCGCGCCCGCAGCTTCGAGGCGACCTCCTCGAGGTAGGGCACGTACTCGGCGGCCACGGGGATGCCCACGACCTGCACCGGGGAGAGCCACACCGGGAACGCCCCGGCGTAGTGCTCCAGCAGCACCCCGAAGAACCGCTCGATGGAGCCGAACAGCGCGCGGTGGATCATCACCGGTCGCTGGCGCGATCCGTCCGGAGCGGTGTACTCCAGCTCGAACAGCTCCGGCTCGAAGAAGTCGAGCTGGATGGTGGAGAGCTGCCAGGTGCGGCCGATGGCGTCCTTCGCCTGCACGGAGATCTTCGGGCCGTAGAACGCGGCGCCGCCCGGATCGGGCACGAGGTCCAGGCCGGAGGCGGTGGCCACCTCCTCGAGGGTGCGGGTCGCCTCCTCCCAGGTGGCGTCGTCGCCCACGGACTTCTCCGGGTCGCGGGTGGACAGCTCGAGGTAGAAGTCGTCCAGGCCGTAGTCGCGCAGCAGGTCCAGGACGAAGCCGAGCAGGCTGCCCAGCTCCTCCTTCATCTGCTCCCGGGTGGTGTAGATGTGCGCATCGTCCTGGGTGAAGCCGCGGGCACGGGTCAGGCCGTGGACCACGCCGGACTTCTCGTAGCGGTAGACGCTGCCGAACTCGAACAGCCGCAGCGGCAGGTCGCGGTAGGACCGCCCGCGGGAGCGGTAGACGAGGTTGTGCATCGGGCAGTTCATGGGCTTGAGGTAGTAGTCCTGGCCCTGCTTGGTGACGTTGCCGTCCGCGTCCACCTCCTCGTCCATGTGCATGGGCGGGTACATGCCCTCGGCGTACCACTCCAGGTGCCGGGAGGTCTCGAAGAGGTTCTTCTTGGTGATGTGCGGGGTCGAGACGAAGGAGTATCCCGCCGCGACGTGCCGGCGGCGCGAGTAGTCCTCCATCTCCATCTTGATCATGGCGCCCTTGGGGTGGAACACCGGCAGGCCCGAGCCGATCTCGTCGGGGAAGGAGAACAGGTCCAGCTCGGAGCCCAGGCGGCGGTGGTCGCGGCGCTCCGCCTCGGCGATGCGCTCCTGGTGGGCGCGCAGGTCCTCCTTGCTGGCCCACGCGGTGCCGTAGATGCGCTGCAGCATCGGGTTCTTCTCGCTGCCGCGCCAGTAGGCGGCGGCGCTGCGGGTGAGGGCGAAGCCGTTGCCGATGAGCCTGGTCGAGGGCAGGTGCGGCCCGCGGCAGAGGTCGGTCCAGACCACCTCGCCGCCGCGGCGCACGTTGTCGTACATGGTCAGGCCGCCCTCGCCGACCTCGACGCTGGCGCCCTCGCCGGCATCGGCCGCCTGGGACTTCAGGCCGATCAGCTCGAGCTTGTACGGCTCGGAGGCCTCCTCGGCGCGGGCCGCCTCGTCGCTGACCTCGCGACGCACGAAGGCCTGGCCCTCCTTGACGATGCGCCCCATCCGCTTCTCGATCTCCTTGAGATCCTCCGGGGTGAAGGGGGTCTCGACGTCGAAGTCGTAGTAGAAGCCGTCGGTGATGGGCGGGCCGATGCCCAGCTTCGCGGCCGGGTTGATGGCCTGGACCGCCTGCGCGAGGACGTGCGCGGTGGAGTGGCGCAGGATCGACAGACCGTCCTCGCTGGTGATCTCGACGCCCTCGACGGTCCAGCCGTCCTCCAGGACCGTGTCGAGGTCCTTCAGCTGTCCGTCCACGCGCAGCGCGATGACGTCCTTGCGGCCCTCGTAGAGCGCGGTGCCGGTCGTCCCCTCCTCGATGCGCTGCGGGCTGGAGTCGAGGGTGATGGCGATCTGGGGCACGGCGTGTCTCCTAGGTTTCGGGGCGAGCCGGCCGACCGTGCCGGCTCCGCTGGTCATCCTATCCGCGACCGGAGGCCGAGCCGGTCGGGTGCCGCCGCCCGCCGGTCCCGGGAGCAGCTCGCTCCCGCGGCCCCTGCAGGGGCAGGCGGAGCGTGAGGGTGGACCCCTCGCCCTGCCAGGACTCGAGCACGGCGGTGCCGCCGTGGCGTTCGACGATCGCGCGCAGCAGCGGCAGGCCCAGCCCGGAGCCCTCGATGCCCCGGGCGGCGCTCCCCCGCCCCAGCTCCTCCCACACCAGGGGCAGCTCCGCGGGGGCGATCCCCTGTCCGGTGTCGGCGATCTCGAGGATCACCTGGTCCTCTGCGGCCCGGCCGCGCAGTTCGACGGCGTCCCCGGGCCGGGAGTACTTCACCGCGTTGGACAGGGCGTTGACCAGGACCAGGAACAGCAGGTCCTCGTCACCGGGGATGCAGGGCAGCGGGCGCGGCGCCCGGGGCAGCGCGACGGAGAGCCGTCGCTCGTCCGCCCCGGGCACCTCGCGGATCGCGGCGACGGCCTCCTCGGCGAGGGCGCTCGGATCGACCTGCGTGAGCTCCAGCGCGGTGTGCTCGACCTCACCGATCTTGCGCAGGTCCCCGAGCAGGCGCACCAGGCGCTGGGACTGTGCGTCGATGCTCGCGCGCTGGCGGTCGGAGGGCTCGTCGGCGAGCGCGGCACGGATGCCCTGCAGAGGGTTCTTCAGCTCATGGTCCAGCCGGGAGAGCAGCCGCCGGCGGCGCTCCGCGTGCTCGCGCAGGATCTCGCGGTGCTCTCGCTGCGCCCGTCGACGCGCGGCACGCCAGCACACTGCTCCGGGGACGGCCAGCAGCGCGAGCGCCGCGCCGGCGGCGAGGGGGATCCAGGCGAGATCGGTCAGGAGGTAGACGGGCCCTCCCCCGCCGGTCGTCCACCAGATCAGGCTGGCCGCGGCCCCGAGCAGCGGAGGCCCGACGACCAGGAGCACCGGCAGGGCCCGCTCCCGGCGGGGGCTCATGCCCGCTCCACCGGGTGCACGAAGCGGTAGCCGGCCCCGGGCACGGTCTCGAGGTAGGTCGGCGCGGCCGCATCGTCCCCCAGCACCCGCCGGATCTCGGCGATGCGGTGGTCCACCGCGCGGGTGGTGACGATCGCATCGAAGCCCCAGACCGTCTGCAGCAGGCGCTCGCGGGGGAAGACCTCGTCGGGATGGGACATGAGGAACTCCAGCAGGGCGAAGGCGCGCGGGGTCAGCGGTGCCTCGGCCCCGGCGAGGACCACGCGCCGCGCCGGGCGGTCGATGCGCAGCGGACCGGCCCGCAGCGCTCCCGCCGCGCTCAGCGGAGCGGTCCCGCGGGCGGTGCGGCGCAGCACCGCCCGGATCCGTGCGAGCAGCTCATGGGGGTCGAAGGGCTTGTTGAGGTAGTCATCGGCCCCCTCGTCCAGGGCTGCCGCCCGCTCGAAGCTCTCCCCCACCTGCGTCAGCAGGATGACGGGCAGCCAGTCGTGGTCGGCGCGGATCCTCCGCAGCGTCTCGCGGCCGTCCAGCACCGGCATCATGACGTCCAGGATCACGAGGTCCGGCTGCGCGCGACCGATGCTGCGCAGGGCATCGGCCCCGTCGGCGGCGACGTCGACGCGCAGCCCGCTGCGCTCGAGCACCGGCGGGAGGTGCTCGCGGATGGTCGCGTCGTCGTCCACCAGCAGGACGCGGGGTCGTGCCGGGCTCGGCGGGGCCGTCGACGGCGTCATCCGTCGTAGCGGATCTCGACGCGACGGTTCTGGGCGCGGCCCGCGGGGTCGTCCTGTCCGTCGACCTCCTCGGCGGCGACCGGGCGGGTCTCGCCATATCCGGTGACGGTCAGCCGGAGGTCCGGGCGGGAGACGGCGATGGCGTCGGCCACCGCCCGAGCACGCTCCTCCGAGAGGACCTGGTTGCCGCGCACGTAGGGGACGGAGTCGGTGTGGCCGTCCACGGCGACCTCTGCGCCCTGCGGGATCTCGGCGACCAGCTCGCCGATCCTCGCCGCGGCGGGGGCGTCGAGCTCCGCGGAGCCGAAGTCGAAGAGGATGTCCGAGGAGAGCGTGATCTCGGTCCGGGAGCCCTCGGTGGTGATCGTCTCCAGCGGGGTGATGCTCGGGGCCAGCGGGGTGATCGAGGGGTCGAGCGCCGTGATGCCCGGATCCAGCGGGGTCACGTCGTCGTCCGCGAGGGCGGTGCCTGCCGGCGCCAGGAGGAGGGCGAGGCCGAGGGCGGCGGAAGCGGTGACGCGCCTCATGAGATGGGCACCCCGCTCGCGAGGGGAGCGCCGTCCACGAGCAGCACGTCCATGGTGGTGACGTCCTCCGGCGGCGCCGCGAAGGAGGCGTAGGCGTACAGCGTCTGGCCGGGGCGGAACTTCGCGCCCTGATAGTCGGTCTGCGCCGCGCCGCCTCCGAGCACCTCGTGCTTGTTCAGGTTCACGGTGTCGATCGCGTACGGGTGCCATCCCTGACTGCCCAGGTAGTCGTAGATCCATCCCTCGGCGTCCGACGTCTCGCTGTGCACGGTGAAGGAGTAGGTGGCCACCAGGGTCCCGCCCTCGCGCCGCAGCCCGTGCAGGGAGACGGTCATCGTCGCCGTCGGGTCCCCCTCCACGATCGCGGGGACCTCGGCGCTGGCGACGGGCTCCCCCAGCGCGGTCAGATCGACGCCCGCGGCAGCGGCGTCCTCGTCGACGACCGCGTCCTCGGACGGGGCGCCGGCGGCGCTGCCGGCGGGAGCGGAGGTCCCCGGGGTGCTCTGCTCGTCGGGGCCGATGTCCCCGGTGCCGACCTGGCAGCCGGTGAGCATCAGCGCGCCCACCAGGAGGGCACCGCCCACGAGGTGCCGTGCACGGAGGCGAGCTGGGTCGATGGCGGTCATGACGGTCTCCTCGATCTGTGTCCCGCGGCGGCGCCGCGTCCTGACCTCGACGCTAGCCATGCTCCGTCGCAGCGCTGTCGCGCCCGCGTCTCAGGTCGACGATACTGCGTCGCGATCCTGCGACAGGGGTGGTCGCCGACATCGCCGAGGCGGACGCCGCCAGCAGGTCGGCCGCGAGGCACCTGGACCGATCAGACCAGCCGTTCTAAAATCAGTACATGCGTTCTGACAGGGCGGAGGCGGGCACCACGGCGGGGCTCCACGGACCGGCGCCGTCGTTCATCGAGACGTCCCGGCGAGCCCAGCTGATCCAGGCCGCGGTGGTGACGGTGAACGAGGTCGGCTACCACCGGGCGTCCCTGGCGGAGATCGCGAGAAGGGCGCACATCGTCAAGAGCGCGGTGGCGTACTACTTCGCGTCGAAGGAGGGGCTCCTGCTGGACGTGGTGCAGACGGTGTTCGGCGCTCTCGGAGAGCGCGTGCTGGCGGCGGTGGACGGGATCGCGGACCCGGTGGCGCGCCTGCGGGCGTATGCGGAGGCGTACGTCGCGCACGTGGACGAGGAGCGTCATGCGATCGCGGCGGCGGTGGAGATCGTCGTCTCGCACCGCACGGCCGACGGCACGCCGCTCTATCTCGTCGAGGACGAGGAGGACTCCGCCCTTTTGCGCAGCATCCTGCGCGAGGGCATCGACCAGGGTGCCTTCGCGGCGATGCCGCTCGATGTCGCGACCGGGCTGGCCGAGAGCGTGCTGGATCGCGCGATCACGCTCGTCCAGCGCGACCCCGAGGCGGAGCTCAGCGCTCTGCGTGCGCACATCGTCCCCTTCCTGTTCCGGGCCGTGGGAGCGCCCGATGGCTGAGCCGGTGCGCGGGATCGGCTACGACGCCGGCGTGCTCTACGAGAAGGGCTTCGAGAGCAACCCCGGCTTCACCCCGCGGCGCGCCCGCCGCGACATCCGGGCGATCCATGAGGAGCTCGGCTGCGACGCGGTGCTGATCATGGCCGGCGACCCCGACCGCCTCGCGGTCGCGGCCCGCCTCGCCGCGGAGGAAGGGCTCGCTGTGTGGCTGCAGCCCCGCCCCTTCGATCAGCCCCGCCATATGCTCGTGCAGGCCGTGCGCGCGGCGGCCGACACCGCGGAGCAGCTTCGTGCATCGGGCGCCGATGTCGGGCTGGTCGTGGGGTGCGAGCTCACGCTCTCGACGCCGGGCATGCTCCCGGGCCCGACGTTCTGGACCCGAGGGGCTCTGCTGCCGCTGACGTCTCCGCTGCTGCCGCTCGCGAACCTGCGGCTGCGGCGACTGCTCGCCGCGCTGGTCGGCGAGGCGCGGGAGCGCTTCGCCGGGCCGGTGTCCTACGGGGCGGGGAGCTGGGAGCGTCCGGACTGGTCGATCTTCGATGTCGTCGGCGCCGACCGCTTCCGCGACGCACGCACCCTGTGGCGGTTCGAGGACGACATCCGCGCGCTCGTCGATCAGGCCCACGCGCAGAGCAAGCCCTGCTGCATCTTCGAGTTCGGCTCCTGCACCTATCGCGGTGCGGCCGCGAGAGCCTCCACCGCGGCGGGAGTGCTCCGCGGGCGCACCGAGCTGTCGGTGCCGAAGGACCTCGTGCGCGACGAGCCGGAGCAGGCCGAGCACCTCCTCGAGCTCCTCGACGTGTTCGACCGTGCAGGGGTGGACGGCACGTTCGTCTGGGGATTCAGCGAACCCGCCCTGACAACCTCCGACGAGCCCGGCCGGGACCTCGACCTCGCCAGCTACGGAATCGTCACCGCCCACGCCGACGGCACCTGGACTCCCAAGCTCTCCTTTCACGCCCTCGCACACAGGTATCGGGGAACACCATGACGACAGCACCGGACCCGCGCTCCCGCCGGCTCGCCGCCGCCGCCTGGCGGATCGCGCTGGCCCTCCTTCCGCTCGGCGCGGGGCTGTTCCTCGTGGCGGGCATGTTCCCCCCGTCCGAGGATCCCTCCGCCCCCGGGACGCTGGGCGCGCGGATCGCGGCGGGCATCGTGATCAGCGCCGCCTCTCTGGCCGTGATCGCACTTCTGGTCCGGGTCGCCGACCGCCGCCGGATGAGCGAGGCGGGGCTCACGAGCGTGCGCACGGGATGGCGGCTGGCCCTGTGGGGCGCGTTCATCTGGACCGTCCCGTCCGCAGCGACCTTCGGGGTGCTCGCCCTCCTCGGCAGCCCGCTGACGGCGACCCTCACCGGGCCGGAGCTCGCCCGCACCGTCCTGCTGCTGCTGATGGCCGTGCTCCTGTCCGAGGCGATTCCCGAGGAGGCGGTCTTCCGCGGGTACGTGACCACGGTGCTCGGGACCCTCACCCGCGGATGGGGCGTCATCGTCGTCCAGGCGCTGCTGTTCACCCTCCTCGCCGCGATCCTGCGGCAGAACGCCGATCCGGCCGATCTCTCGCTCTTCCTCTCGATGGGCATCGGCTTCGGCTACCTCCGGATGGTCACCGGCTCGGTATGGATGCCCATCGGGTTCCACACCGCCTTCCAGACCGGCTCGCAGCTGGTCCTCTCCCAGGACGCGGTCGGCTTCGCCGGCGGCACCGGCGCGGCGATGCTCGCACTGGGCGTCATCCCGTTCTCGGTCGCCGCGATCCTCGTCAGCAGCACCGGCATCCCCCGCATCGTCCACCCCGGCCCCGACCGCAGCAGCTGACGGCATACCGGGGGCGGACGCCGGCGCCTCGCCCCTCGATCCGCGGGAGTCCGAGATCCGCGGGAGTCCGAGAGGGATCGCGCGCGCAGGGATGTCCGACCCCGGAGACGACGAACTGCCGCCTCCCGGGACGGGAGACGGCAGCACACGCGGGTCGGACGGGACATGCCGACGGCATGACCTGCACCATCGTGGTGGGCGATACTGGGATCGAACCAGTGACCTCTTCCGTGTCAGGGAAGCGCGCTACCGCTGCGCCAATCGCCCGTGCGGGACGGGGTGGAGGTGGGTACGGGATTCGAACCCGTGTACACGGCTTTGCAGGCCGTTGCCTCGCCTCTCGGCCAACCCACCAGGGGCGACGCCTCCCTGGATCCCCACGGAGGCGCCATCAGAAACGGCGCTCCCGGACTGACCGGGGGCGCCGTTCGCTGGAGCGGACGACGGGACTCGAACCCGCGACCCTCACCTTGGCAAGGTGATGCTCTACCAACTGAGCCACGTCCGCGTATCGGCTGGGCCGACGAGGAGAGACTCTACGCGGCGCCGGGGCCGCTCGCAAACCGAGGTGCGGCGCTCGTGGGGCAGGTCACCTCCGGGTTCGGCGAGGAGGCCGCCCGGCCGATTCCCCACCGAACGGACGCCTCCGCACCGACGCCCCGGGCCGGCGGCCGAGCTCCCCGGCCGACGCCGGAGGGCACGGGTCGGCGTCCGAGCACCCCGCGCCGGCGACCGGGGCACGGCCCGGCGCGCGCGGGGGCGAGGGATGGCGATCCTCCCCTGCGCGCCGTGCGCACCTGCCTCCTCTGCGCGCCGTGCGCATCTACCCCATCGCGGCGCCGACAGCGCTGCGTGGCACGGGTGTTCCACCCCACAGCCCCACGGTTCGAATCGGCCGCGGACCTCGTGTAAAGTACTTCGAGTCGCCAGGACGGCGGCACCGGAGCGGAGAGCTAGTCTCGACGCCCTGGGCGATTGGCGTAGTGGTAGCGCGCTTCCTTCACACGGAAGAGGTCACTGGTTCGATCCCAGTATCGCCCACGGCGAGATCCTTGGATCTCGCACTGCGGACGTGGCTCAGTTGGTAGAGCATCACCTTGCCAAGGTGAGGGTCGCGGGTTCGAGTCCCGTCGTCCGCTCCCGTCCTCGGGGATCCTCGGATCCCCGAGGGGCATCCTGCGGGATGCGCACGGGCGATTGGCGCAGCGGTAGCGCGCTTCCCTGACACGGAAGAGGTCACTGGTTCGATCCCAGTATCGCCCACTCTCTGAGAGCCCCGGCCCCGGCCGGGGCTCTTCTCGTCGCGGCGCCGCCCCGGGCCCGCCCCGGTCCCATGCCTCTGCGGGACCGACGTCCGCGATGCGCCGCCGAGCACGTGATGCACGCGGGCCGCGCCGCCGGTCGCCGACCTCCGGCGTTCTGCGCGGCGCGCAGCGGCATGCCGCTACCCTGAGCCCATGCAGATCTGGCCGGGTCACCCGTATCCGCTCGGTGCCACCTACACAGGCAGCGGCACCAACTTCGCGCTCTTCTCGGAGGTGGCCGAACGTGTCGAGCTGTGCCTCCTGGACGAGGACGGCACCGAGCGGCGCATCGAGATCACCGAGGTCGACGCCTACGTGTGGCACGTCTTCCTTCCCTCCGTCCATCCGGGGCAGCGTTACGGCTTCCGGGTGCACGGCCCCTACGACCCGCCCTCGGGGCACCGCTGCGATCCCAGCAAGCTGCTGCTGGATCCGTACGCGAAGGCGATCGCCGGGATGGCGACCAACCATTCCTCGCTGTACTCGTACGACTTCGAGGACCACTCCCGGCGCAACGAGGAGGACTCGGCCGCGCACACCATGCACTCGGTGGTCGTCTCCCCCTTCTTCGACTGGGGCAGCGACCATCCGCCGGCGCACGACTACCACGACACGGTCATCTACGAGGCCCACGTCAAGGGCCTGACCATGCTCCACCCCGGCATCGACGAGTCGATCCGCGGCACCTACGTCGCCATGGGCCAGCCCGAGATCATCGACCACCTCACCTCGCTGGGCGTGACGGCCGTCGAGCTGATGCCGGTGCACCAGTTCGTCCAGGACGGGCACCTGGTGGAGAAGGGCCTGCGCAACTACTGGGGCTACAACACCATCGGCTTCTTCGCACCGCACAACGAGTACGCCCACGGCGGCGACACGGGGCAGCAGGTGCAGGAGTTCAAGCAGATGGTCAAGAGCCTGCACGAGGCGAACATCGAGGTCATCCTCGACGTGGTCTACAACCACACCGCCGAGGGCAACCACCTGGGCCCGACCCTGTCCTTCCGCGGCATCGACAACGCCGCGTACTACCGTCTGGTGGACGAGGACCGCGCCCACTACTACGACACGACCGGCACCGGGAACTCGCTGCTCATGCGCACCCCGCATGTGCTGCAGCTGATCATGGACTCGCTGCGCTACTGGGTCACCGAGATGCACGTGGACGGCTTCCGCTTCGACCTCGCCTCGACGCTCGCCCGCGAGCTGCACGAGGTGGACCGGCTCTCGGCGTTCTTCGACATCATCCAGCAGGATCCGATCATCTCCCAGGTCAAGCTGATCGCGGAGCCCTGGGACCTCGGGGAGGGCGGTTACCAGGTGGGCGGCTTCCCGCCCCTGTGGTCGGAGTGGAACGGCCGCTATCGCGACACCGTCCGCGACACCGGTCGCTCGCAGCCCGGCGTGCTCGGCGACTTCTCCTCCCGCCTGGCCGGGTCCTCGGACCTGTACCAGCACACGGGGCGCACGCCGATCGCCTCGATCAACTTCATCACCGCCCACGACGGCTTCACGCTGCGCGATCTCGTCTCCTACAACGAGCGCCACAACGAGGCCAACGGGGAGGGCGGCAAGGACGGCGAGAGCCACAACCGCTCCTGGAACTCGGGCGCCGAGGGCCCCACCGACGATCCGGAGATCAAGGCCCTGCGCCTGCGGCGGGCCAAGAACTTCATGGCCACCCTCCTGGTGAGCCAGGGCGTGCCGATGATCCTCCACGGCGACGAGATGGGCCGCACCCAGCAGGGCAACAACAACACCTACTGCCAGGACAACGAGCTGTCGTGGGTGAACTGGGACCTGGACGAGGACCAGAAGGCGATGCTCGCCTTCACGCGCTCCGCGATCCGTCTGCGTCGGCGCCACCCGATCGTGCGCCGGCGCCGCTTCCTGGGCACCAAGGGCTCCACCGCCTCGAGCCTGCCGGACGTGATGTGGCTGGGCACGGACGGGCACGAGATGAGCTCGCAGGAATGGCAGGACCCGCAGAACAAGTGCCTGGTGGTCTTCCTCAACGGCTCGGCCATCCCCGAACCGGGGGCGCGCGGGGAGCGCATCGAGGACGACTCGGCGCTGATCCTGTTCAACTTCGCCGGCAACGACGTCATCTTCACGCTCCCCGAGGCGCGCTTCGGCAGCACCTGGACGGTGATCTCCGGGACGGCCGACGAGCTCGCCATCGGCGACGTCCTCGAGCCGGGCCAGACGATCACGCGTCCCGCCTTCTCCGTGCTCCTGCTGGGACGCCGCCCGGAGGATCTTCCCGCCGCGGCCGATGCCCCCAGGTCCTCGGCGACCGGGCCCATCCCGGCGCAGGCCGCGGGCGATCCCGCCGGCGCTGCGGAGACGGACGGCACGGAGCCGGGCGCCCCCGAATCGGAGGACCCGGCCGACGAGCCCGAGGACGGCTCCTCCGGGGCCGACGGTGCGGACGAGGATCCGGCCGACGCCGACGCCGAGGCCGTGGACCCCGGGGCCGAGGATGCCGGGTCCGCGGATGAGGGGACCGGCGAGGCCGACGCCGAGACCTCCGCGCAGGCCGATGACGCGGCGGCGGGGGACGGCGAGGCCGCCCCCGACGCCCCCGACACCGAGGCCGGTGCCGATGCCCCCGAGCCCGGCGGCTCCGAGGCGCAGGAGGAGGGCGCGGTCGCGCAGGCCGACGCCCCGGCCGAGCCGGACGGCTCGACGGACGGCGCCGGCGCGCCGGACAGCCCGGACGAGCCCGAGCCGGAGGACCAGCCCGAACCCGAGCCGGATCCGGAGGACGAGCCCGAGAGCGAGGACGAGCCCGCGCAGGAGGAGGGCCCGGACTCGCAGACGCCGCCCGCTCCCCCGACGACCGCCTGAGCCCTGCGCCCGCGGCGGACCGCGCGCGGGCGCCTCCCCACCGTGCGAAGGAGACCCATGTCCGCGATCGAGGAATCCGCCCGGATCGTGCCCACGAGCACGTACCGCCTGCAGCTGCACGCGGGGTTCACCGCGGACGATGCCGCGGCGCAGGTCCCCTACCTCGCCGAGCTCGGCGTGGGGCACCTGTTCGCCTCCCCCGTGCTGCAGGCCTCGCCCGGCTCGACCCACGGCTACGACGTCGTCGACCACAGCCGGATCAGCACCGAGATCGGCGGCGAGGCGGCGCTGCGGCGGCTGTCCGAGGCGGCGCACGCCCACGGCATGGGCCTGATCGTCGACGTGGTGCCCAACCACATGGCGATCCCCACCCCCATCTGGCACAACCGGGCGCTGTGGGACGTGCTCGAGAAGGGGCCCGCCTCCGAGTATTCCTCGTGGTTCGACGTGGACGCCTCCGCGGCGGGCTCGATCCTGGTGCCCGTGCTCGGGCGTCCCATCGGCGCCGTCCTCGCCGACGGCGAGATCACCACGGGCACCGCCGAGATCCCGCAGTCCGACGGCACCCTGCGCACCCAGCACGTGGTGCGCTACTTCGACCACGTGCTGCCGATCGCACAGGGCACCGAGTCCCTCGGCATCGCCGACCTGCTCGAGCGCCAGTGGTACCGCCTCGCGCACTGGAAGGTCGCCGATGACGAGCTGAACTACCGGCGCTTCTTCGACGTCGACACCCTCGCCGCGGTCCGGGTGGAGGACCCCGCGGTCTTCGAGGCCACCCACGCCGTGCTGCTGCGCCTGCAGGCCGAGGGCGTCATCGACGGCTTCCGCATCGACCACCCGGACGGGCTCGCGGATCCCCGCGGGTACCTGCGCGACCTCGATGCCGCCTCCGGCGGCGCCTGGACCGTGGTGGAGAAGATCCTCGAGGGCGACGAGCACCTCCCCGGCGACTTCCCCTGTGCGGGCACCACCGGGTACGACGCGCTGTGGCGGGTGGGCGGACTGTTCCACGACCCGCAGGGGGCGCTCGGCCTGACCCACGTGTGGCAGCGCTTCACCGGCGACCTGCGGCCGTTCGAGGAGATCGCCCGGGAGTCGACCGAGCAGATCGTCTCCACCAGCCTGTGGGCGGAGATCGAGCGTCTCACCTCCCTGGTGCACCGCATCTGCCAGGAGGACATCCGCCTGCGGGACACCACGCGCCGCATGATCCAGAGGGTGCTGGTCGAGCTGCTGGGGGCGATGGACCGCTACCGGGCGTACATCGTGCCCGGGGAGCCGGCCCCCGGGGCGCAGCGCGAGGTCATCGAGCACGCCGCGGACCGCGCCCGCGAGCAGCTCGGCGAGGACGAGGACGTGCTGGCCGCGCTCGACATCGTCGTGGCCCTGGTGTGCGGGGACGAGGTGGGCAGCGCCGGCAGGACGGCGAGCGCCGACCGCGCCGAGCTGATCGTCCGCTTCGCCCAGACCTGCGGCCCCGTGCACGCCAAGGCGCTCGAGGACACGGCCTTCTACCGCTACCCCCGGTTCCTGCCGGTCACCGAGGTCGGTGCGGACCCGGAGCGGATCGGGGTGGAGGTCGACGACCTCCACGAGCACTGCCGCACGATGGTGCGCACCTTCCCGGACACGATGACCACCCTGTCCACCCATGACACCAAGCGCAGCGAGGACGTCCGGGCCCGGCTGGCGGTGCTGACCGAGGCCTCCGAGGAGTGGGCCCTGGTGGTCCTCGCCCTCCACCGGGCCACCGCCGCGGACCGCGGCGACCACGTCGATCCGGCGATCGAGCTGCTGCTGTGGCAGACCCTCGCCGCGACCTGTCCCCTGCCCGGCTCGGGCGCGGAGGAGATGACGGCGCCGCGGCTGGAGGAGCACCTGACCAAGGCGATGCGGGAGGCGAAGGTCCGCACCTCCTGGACGGAGCCCGATGCCGAGTACGAGCAGGAGGTCCTCGCCCTGGGCCGCGCGGCCCTGGAGTCCGAGGAGGTGGCAGGGATCCTGGCGGACTGGACCCGCCGGACCGCCGCCGCGCAGCGCGCCGCGATCCTGGGCCAGAAGCTGGTGCAGCTGACCATGCCGGGCGTGCCGGACGTCTACCAGGGCAGCGAGGGCGTCACGCTGACGCTGGTGGATCCCGATAACCGCCGCCCGGTGGACCATGCCGCGCATGCGCGGACGCTCGCGCACCTGTCCTCGGGAGCCCATCCCGACGGGGTCGGGCAGGAGAAGCTGTGGCTGACCCATCGGGCGCTGCGGCTGCGCCGCGAGCGGCCGGACCTGTTCCGGGGCCGCTCGGCCGCCTATCGCCCGGTGCCCACCACCACCGGGCAGGCGATCGCCTTCGGGCGCGCCGTCGACGAGCGCGAGGTCGAGGTCGTCACCGTCGCGACCCGCCTGCCGCAGGGCCTGGCGCGCCGCGGCGGCTGGGGAGAGGCCAGCATCGTGCTGCCCGAGGGGCCGTGGCGCGAGGACCTCACCGGGCGGGTCCTGGACGGCGGCGAGGTCCCCCTCGCCCGCCTCCTCGACAGCCTCCCCGTCGCCCTGCTGGTGCGCGAGGGGCCCGGGAGCACGGCGACGGCGCCCGGCGGCGGAGCATCGGCCGCCGCGCAGGATCCCGAGGGACCGGCATGAGCCGGGGCACCGGCGCGGGCCGTCCGCAGAGCGCGGCGCCGGCGCCGCGGAGGTACGACCGCTGCGCGGTGTGGGCTCCGGCGGCGAGCGCCGTCGACGTGCGCCTGGACGGGCAGGTCCACGCGCTCGAGCCGGGGGACGACGGCTGGTGGGCGCTGCCCGGCGTGACCCTGCGCCCCGGCTCGCGCTGCTCCTTCCGCCTGCACGGGACGGCGCAGGACGACCCGGCGGAGGAGACGTGGCTGCCCGATCCCCGCTCCCTGCTGCAGGAGCGCGGCGTGCACGAGGAGAGCACCGTGGTGGACCCGGCCCTGCTGGAGCGCGAGGAGGGCTGGGGCGGCATCGACCTGCGCGGGGCGGTGATCTACGAGATGCACGTCGGCACCTTCACCGCCGGCCCCGAGGGGCGCGGCGGGACGTTCGACTCCGCGATCGAGCGGCTGGACGAGCTCGTGGACCTCGGGGTGCAGGCGCTGGAGATCATGCCGGTCGCGAGCTTCCCGGGCCGCCGCGGATGGGGCTACGACGGGGTCGGGCTGTACGCGGTCCACGAGGCGTACGGCGGGCCCGCGGCCATGGCGCGGTTCGTCGCCGCGGCGCACCGCCGCGGCCTCGGCGTGATCCTGGACGTGGTGCACAATCACCTCGGTCCGGCCGGCAACTACCTCTCCCGCTTCGGCCCGTACTTCACCGATGCCCATCACACCCCGTGGGGCTGGGCCGTGAACCTCGACGGCCCCGGCAGCGATCAGGTCCGCGCCTTCCTGCTGGGCAGCGTGCGGCAGTGGCTGGTGGACATGCAGCTGGACGGCCTGCGGCTGGATGCCGTGCACGAGCTGCACGACGACTCCCCCCGGCACCTGCTCGCGGAGCTCTCCGAGGCGGTCGCGGCGCTGTCGGAGGAGACGGGCCGCCCGCTGGCGCTGATCGCCGAGTCCGATCGCAACGACCCGCGCACCGTCACCCCGGCCGCCGCCGGCGGGCTCGGCATGGACATGCAGTGGGCCGATGACATCCACCACGGGGTGCATGCCTGGGCCACCGGCGAGCGCCAGGGCTACTACGCCGACTTCGGGTCCGGCGAGGTCCTGCGCCGGGTGCTGACGCGGGCCTTCGAGCACGCCGGGACGTACTCGAGCTTCCGCGAGCAGGTGTGGGGCGCTCCCGTGGACCCGGCCTCGCCCCACTACGACGCGCACTCCTTCGTGGCGTTCCTGCAGGATCACGACCAGGTGGGGAACCGCGCGGCCGGCGACCGGATCCACGCCTCCCTCTCCCCCGCCGAGCATGCCGCGGCGATCGCCCCGATCCTGCTGGGGCCGTTCACGCCGATGCTGTTCCAGGGAGAGGAGTGGGCCGCCTCGACCCCGTTCGCCTACTTCACCGACCACGAGCCCGAGCTGGGGCGCCTGGTCACGCAGGGGCGCACCGAGGAGTTCGGCCGGATGGGGTGGGCCGAGGACGTCCCGGATCCGCAGGCCCTCTCGACGTTCACCGGGTCGATCCTGCGCTGGGACGAGGCGGGCACCGGGGAGCATGCCCGGATCCGCGACTGGTACCGCACGCTGATCGCCCTGCGCCGCTCCGAGCCGATCCTGCAGGTCGCGGACCTGCGCCGTAGCCGCTGCGAGGTGCTGGGCGAGGACACCGTGCTGCTGCGTCGCGGCGGCGGGCGCCGGCCGGTCTCCGAGGAGGGCGCCCGAGCGGGCGCGGGCGCCGCGTCGGAGGCGGCGATGATCGAGGTGCTCGTGCATCGCGGCGCGGGACGGGCCGAGCTGCCCGCCTCCTCCGCCGCGCGGGCGCGCCTGCTCGCCTCCTCCGCGGCGGTCCTGTCCGGTCGCGCGGCCGATGACGCTCCCCTGCATCTGGAGGGGCCCGGCGCGCTCGTCGTGCGTCTGACCCCGCCCGCCCGCGGCTGAGACGCCCGGCCGGTGGCCGCTCCCGGCGGCCGCCGGTCCCTCGGCCCGCGGAGCCGTCCCGCGCGGCCGGCCCGCCCGGCGACGTGCCTGATGGCGCCGTAGACTGGCGGTCGTGCTCCGCAGCGGCGGCAGCATGCCCGATCCCGGAGGAGTCCCCATGAGAGCGCTGTTCATCCACGGTCCCGCCGATCTGCGCGAGCAGGAGATCGAGGTGCCGGAGCCTGCCCCGGGGCAGGTGCGGGTGCGGCTGGCGTACACCGGGATCTGCGGCAGCGATCTGCACTACTTCTTCCACGGCCGCAACGGCGTCTACGAGATCCGGGAGCCGATGATCCCGGGGCACGAGGTCTCCGGGACCGTCGACCTGGATCCCTCGGGGGCGCTCGCCCCCGGCACCCCGGTGACCGTGCACCCGGCGACCTTCGGGCCGGAGACGCCGGAGCTCGAGGGGCTGGGCCGCCACCTGCGGCCGGGCGGCTCCTATCTGGGCTCGGCCTCCACGGATCCGCACACCCACGGCGGCATGGTGGAGATGATGCTGGTGCGCACCGACCAGATCCGGGTGCTGCCGCACGAGCTCCCGCTGCGCACCGCCGCGCTCGCCGAGCCGCTGGCGGTGGCCCTGCATGCGGCCGCGATCGCCGGGGACCTCTCCGGCGCGTCGGTGCTGGTCTCCGGGGCGGGCCCGATCGGTCTGCTGACCCTCGCCGCGGCCCGGGACGCCGGGGCCGCATCGATCACCGTCAGCGATGTGCTGCCCGGTCCGCTGGAGCGGGCGCGCGCCCTGGGGGCCGATGCGACCATCGCGGTCTCCCAGGAGGAGGTGCCCTCCGACGCCTTCGACGTCGTCTTCGAGTGCGCCGCGGCGCCGGCGTCGATCTCCACCGCCATCGCCGCGGTGCGCCGTGCCGGCATCGTGGTGCAGGTGGGGATCCTGCCCGACGAGCGGATCGCGGTGAACCTCGGGCCGATGGTGAACAAGGAGGTCCAGTACCGCGGGACCTTCCGCTTCGACGACGAGATCACCGCCGCGGTGGACCTGCTGCGGCGCACTCCCGCGCTCGCCGAGGTCGTCACCCACGTCGTCGACGCCTCCGAGGCGGCCCGCGCCTTCGACCTGGCCCGCGACTCCGCGGTCAGCGGCAAGGTGCTGGTCGCGCTGTGGCCGGAGGACGCCCCGGCCTGAGCCGGGCCGTGCCGGCGGCGGTGCGGGGCGCGGGCGTGCCGCTCCCCGCGCCGTGATGCTCCGGGCGGCGGGTCACTCCGGACGCGGAGCGGCGGCGAGCAGCTCGGCGCCGTCGCGGGCCAGGGAGCCGATCCGCGAGAGCGAGCGGAAGTACTTCTTGCGGTACCCGCTGCGCAGCAGCTCGTCGGCGTACAGGTGCTCCAGGTCGATCCCGGAGGCCAGCACCGGGATCTCCCGGTCGTAGAGCCGGTCGATCAGCACCACCAGGCGCAGGGCGTCGTGGTGGTGGGACAGGGTGCGCACCCCGGTGAGGTGGACGGCGGAGATGTCGTCGATCATGGCGCCGTAGCGGGACGGATGGACCTGGGTGAGGTGGCCCAGCAGGTCCTCGAAGGCGTCCAGGGTCGCCCCCGGCTCCGCCGCCGCATGCGCGAGCACGTCCTCCTCGCGCACGGCCGGCACCTCGAGGCTGCCGCCGCGGCGGCGGTAGTCCTCGCCGTCGATCCGCAGCACCTCGAAGCGCTCGGACATGGACTGGATCTCCCGCAGGAAGTCCTGGGCGGCGAACCGCCCCTCCCCCAGCGCCTCGGGAAGCGTGTTGGAGGTCGCCACGATCGACACCCCCCGGTCGGACAGCTCCCGGATCAGGCGGGTCATGAGCAGGGTGTCGCCCGGGTCGTCGAGCTCGAACTCGTCGATCGCCAGCAGGGTCGAGTCGGCGAGCACGTCGACGGCCCGGGTGAAGCCGAGCGCCCCGACCAGATGGGTGTACTCCACGAACGTCCCGTAGACCCGGTGCCCCGGGGCGATGTGGAACAGGGACGTCAGCAGGTGCGTCTTGCCGACGCCGAAGCCGCCGTCGAGGTACAGGCCGCGCGCCGCGGCGGGCCGGCTGCGCCGCAGCCGGGACAGGAGGCCGCCGCCGGAGGAGCTGCGCCCCAGCCCCTGCGCGAACCGGCCGATCCGCTCCTTGGCCTGCTCCTGGGACGGGAACCGCGGATCGGGCACGTAGGTCTCCAGCCGCGCGTCCGCGAAGCGGGGCGGGGGGACGAGGTCGGCCAGCAGGCGCTCCAGCGTCGGGACAGGGCTTCGGGAGCAGAGCGCATCGGTCACGCGGGCCAGTCTAGGCGCGCCGCGGAGCCCGCCGGTGCGGGATGATCGGTCACGACACCCCGCAGGACGGCGACCGGAGGCCCCGACCATGCATCTGCTGCACGACCGAGGACGGCCGCTGCCCGCGCCGGTGCCGGTGCCCCGCGACGCCGCCGGGGCCCGCCGTCTCGCCGCGGTGTACGCCCCGCCGCCGGACCGGGTCCATGTGCGCGCCATGATGAACACCACCGTGGACGGCGCGGTCTCCGGCGCCGACGGCATCAGCGGCTCGCTGCGCAACCCCGACGACTCCTTCGCCTTCGGGGTGCTGCGCGCCCTGGCCGACGTGATCCTGGTGGGGGCGCGCACGGTGCGGGAGGAGGACTACCGGCGCCCCCAGGGACGCGCGGACCTCCTGGAGCCCTCGCGGCGCCCGGGCGGCGGGCCGCGGCCGGCGCTGGCGATCCTCACCCGCACCGGGCTGCTGCCGCGGACCATCGAGCCGGACTGGCCCACCTATCTGCTGGTGCCGCGGGCCTCGCGGGAGGCGGTGGTCGCTGCGGGGATCGTCCCGGCCGACCAGGTGCTCGCGGCCGACGCCCCGGCCGATGCCGTCGCCCGGCTCGCGGAGATGGGCCATCGGGCGATCCAGGCCGAGGGCGGCCCGGGAGCCCTGGGGCAGCTGGTCGCCGCAGGCGTCGTGGACGAGCTGTGCTTCTCCCTCACCCATCGGACCGTCGGCGGGTCCTCCTCCCGGGTCCTGGACGGCCCGGCGCACGAGCAGGACTGGCACCTGGCCTCGCTGATCGTCGGAGAGCGCGCGACCCTGACCCGCTACACCCGGGCCTGAACGGCGCGGGAGGACGAGGACGCCCCGGCACGGCGAGCACCGATCGGCACGGCGGGACGCCCCGGCGCGAGGGGGACGCGGAACCTCACAGCCGCAGGCCGATGGAGCCCTCCTGCGCCGGGGAATCCGGGCGCCGCACCGGCAGGTCCATCGCCTCCACGTCGACGGGCAGGTCCAGGACCTCGACCAGGTGCCGGGCGACCGTGCGCTCCCAGCGCTGCGGGTCCCGGTTCCACTCGCGGGTATGGGACGCCCCCGGGAACGGGACGAACCGCACGAGGTCCCCGCGCAGATCCGCGAGGCGCCGCGAGGGGCCCGGCGGCACGGTCGTGTCGTCCATGGCGTGCAGCAGCAGCGTCCGATGCCGCAGGGTGCGGGCGTAGAACTCGGGCCGCATCTCGTGCAGGGCCAGCGGCTCGTGCAGCCGGACCATCCGCGCCCCCAGGCGGGACGTCATCATCCACAGCGCCAGGCGGCGCATGGCCGGCGGCGCCTTGAGCGCGGTCGCGTGGTAGACGAGGATGTCGCGCCAGTCCACCGCCGGGGAGTCCAGCACCAGCGCAGCGATCTCGTCCCGGTGCGCGGAGAGCACCGAGGTGCGCAGCACGATGCCCCCGCCCATCGACCAGCCCATCAGCACCACGCGCCGGGCGCCGTGGGCCAGGGCGTGCTCGACGGCCGCCTCGGCGTCCTCCCATTCCGCGGCGCCCAGGTGCATCATCCGATCCGCGGAGACGGGGGCGCCGGTGTCGTTGCGGTAGGTGATGGTGAGGGTGGTGATGCCCAGGGCGTGCAGCAGCGGCAGGGCCCGCAGCGCCTCCCCGCGGGTCGCGCCATGACCGTGCACGAGGATCGCCCACGTGTCCGACTCCGCGCCCTGGTCGTCATGGGCACGCACCAGCCAGGCCGGCATCGGACCGACCGGGGAGTCGACCTCGACCTCCTCCGTCTCCAGGCCGTGG
Source organism: Brachybacterium phenoliresistens (assembly GCF_000576425.1). Lineage (GTDB taxonomy): Bacteria > Actinomycetota > Actinomycetes > Actinomycetales > Dermabacteraceae > Brachybacterium > Brachybacterium phenoliresistens. Next base: position 654,765 of record NZ_KK069988.1, read on the forward strand.
GCCGTCGCCGGGGTGCCCGCCCAGAAGAACCCGTTCGTCGTCGCCCGGCCGACCTCCAGCGCGGCGGCCGTGTCCCGGCCGATCACCGGACGGGACACGGTGGTCGGCGTGGGGCGGCCGGTCACCGGCCCCAGGCGCCAGTGCACGGCGCCGCCCTGCTGGCGCAGCGCCAGGTACCCGCCGCGGGCGGTCTCCGGCGTCTCGTCCAGGTGCACGCGGTCGGCGTGCACGGCACGGACCGGGACGTCGGGGCGATGGCGCATCGACTGGTTGGGCACCAGCGGCAGGCGGGCCATCACCCGGGCGCCGACGGCGAGCATCCCGGCGCTGATGACGAACGCCACACCCGCCCCGGCCGTTCCGACGGCCGTCGCGCGAGCCCATCGTCCCTGTTCGGAGCGGGGGCGGAGCATGCGGTCGAAGGGCGTGGCTCGCATCATGCTCCGGAGTCTATCCAGCGGCGTAGGATCGCTCCCATGCACAGCTCGTTCATCGTCCTGGCCGGTGCACCGCTCGAGGCGGCGGACGCCATGAGCGCCCTGGAGTACCTGGGCCTCTCCCCGGACATGGATCCGGACGCCGGCGCCGCTCCCCCCGCGGTGCGCGTGGTCGTCCCCCGGGATCCCGCGCGCGACCTCGCAGGCACCTGCGGGGCCGATGCCGACGGCCCGCGCATCCTCCCCTCGGTCGAGAAGGCGTTCCGCGCCGCCGGCTGCGAGATCGTCGGCGCCGAGTGCACGGCCGCGCCGCTGGCCGCGGTCCGGGCCGCGCTCGCCGCCGGCTGTCGCAGCCAGGCGGTGATCCTGTTCAGCGACGGGGCCGGGGGCGCCGCGGCGGCCGATGAATGGGCCCATGAGCTGGAGGACGACCTCGACGCCGCCGTGCTGCACCTGCAGCCGCGCGCGGTGCTCGCCGCCGGGAGGCACGCATGAACGACACCCCCATCGGCCAGGGCCGCTACCCGGTGGCCATCAGCCAGGAGGAATGGCGCCGGCGCCTGTCCCCCGCCGAGTTCCACGTCCTGCGCGAGGGAGGCACCGAGCGCCCCTTCACCGGCGAGTACGAGGAGGTCCGCCCCGCCGGCACCTATGCCTGCCGCGCCTGCGGCGCCGAGCTCTTCACCGCCGGCGAGCAGTTCGACGCCCACTGCGGCTGGCCCGCCTTCTGGGCCCCCGCGGACTCCGACGCCGTGGAGCTGCTCGAGGACACCTCGCTGGGCATGCGCCGCGTCGAGGTGCGCTGCGCCCGCTGCGGCTCGCACCTGGGCCACGTCTTCGAGGGCGAGGGGTTCCCCACCCCGACCGACGAGCGCTACTGCATCAACTCCCTCTCGCTGAAGCTCGAGGACTGATCCCGCCCCGCGGCCGGGCCCGCCCCCGGGGCGCGTCCGCCGCCGGAGCGCGCCCTGCGACCGGGCCCGGGCGAGGGTGACGCAGGGCTCGCCCCCGCCGCACGGCGCGCCTGCCCCGCACCGCCCGTCCGTGCCGATAGCCTCGCCGCGTGTCCGTGCACCGTTTCCGCAGCAGCGATGAGTCCTTCCGCGCCTCGATCGCGGCCATGCAGGATGCGCGGCTGCGGCCCGAGCTGCAGTGGGAGGAGATCCCCGCCCCCTCCCGGATGGCGCCGCACGCCTGGGCCGCCACCGGCGAGATCGTCCTGCATGACGAGGAGCTCGCCGCCGGTCGCATCGTCGTCCTGCACGACCCCGTCGGCCAGGAGAGCTGGAAGGGCACCTATCGCATGGTGGTGCTCGTCCAGGCGCAGCTCGAGCCCGAGTTCGCCGTCGAGTCCATGCTCGGGGACGTCGCCTGGAGCTGGGTGACCGAGTCGCTCGAGCTGCACGATGCCGGGGCCCTCGAGCTGGGTTGCACCGCCACCCGTGTGGTCTCCCAGTCCTACGGGGCCCTGGCCGAGCGTCCCTCGACCGTCGACGTCGAGATGCGGGTGTCGTGGACCCCCTCCGGGGAGGACCTGGGCCCGCACTTCGCCGCCTGGGCCGCGATGCTGGCCGCCGCCGGAGGCCTCCCGCCGGCACCGCCCGAGGTCGCCGCCCTGCGCACCTCTCACCGTGCCACCGCGCCGCGGCAGGATGGAGCAGACCGACCGTGACCGTCCCCGACAGCGCCGAGGTCAGCGCGTCCCGCCGGCTGAGCGAGCCCCGTGACGGGCTGCCCGCCGTGATCGACCGCATCCAGCCCCTGCTGGAGTGGTGCGAGGCGGCTGCGGCCGCTCCCGAGGAGCCCGTGGCCGTGGACGTCGAGCGCGCCTCGAGCTACCGCTACAGCGCCCGGGCCTACCTGATCCAGCTGCGCACCCGCGCCGCCGGCACCGCGCTCATCGACCCCCTCCCCTTCACCGTGCCGGACACCCTGCGCCGCACCCTCCAGGGCCGGCAGTGGGTGCTGCATGCGGCCACCCAGGATCTGCCGAGCCTGGCCGAGCTGGACCTGCACCCGGACGAGCTGTTCGACACCGAGCTCGCGGCCCGCCTGCTGGGCATGGAGCGCGTGAGCCTCGGCGCCGTCGTCGAGGACACCCAGCAGCTGGTCCTGGCCAAGGAGCATTCCGCGGCGGACTGGTCCAAGCGGCCCCTGCCGGAGAGCTGGCTGACCTACGCGGCCCTGGACGTCGAGGTGCTCGTCGAGGTCCGCGACGTGCTCGCGGCACGTCTGGAGGAGCAGGGCAAGAGCCGCTGGGCCCGCGAGGAGTTCGAGCATCTGCGCACCCGCCCCGTCCCGGAGCGGCCCGCCGAGCCCTGGCGGTCGGTGCGCGGCATCGGCGCGCTGCGCAGCCCCAAGCAGATGGCCGCGGCCCGCGCCATGTGGGAGCGTCGCGACGAGATCGCGCGCCATGAGGACCTCTCGCCCCATCTGATCATCAAGGACCGGTCGATCGTGGCCGCGGCCAAGGCCGCGACGCTGGGCAAGGCGGCCTTCGACGCCGCCCTGCCGCCGCAGCTGCGGCGCAAGGACACCTGGTGGAAGGCGGCGCGCTCGGGGCTGGACCTGCCCGCGGGCCATCTGCCCCGGCGTGCGCAGGCCGTCTATCCGCCCCCGCACAAGCTGTGGCCCAAGAAGCACCCCGAGGTCTGGGAGCGCTACCTCCCCCTGCGGGAGGCGGTCGGCGAGCTCGCCGACGAGCTCCATCTGCCCACGGAGAACCTGATCACCCCGTCCCTGCTGCGGCAGTGGGTGTGGGAGCACGCCCATGCCGAGGACGAGGACGCGGTGCGCGATCAGCTGCGGGCGCTCGGTGCCCGCCCCTGGCAGGCCGAGCTCGTCGCCCCGGTCCTGGTGCGCACCCCGCTGATCGCGGAGGACTGAGCACCGCGGCCGTCGGCGACCCCGTCGCGGCGCCGCGCGGGCCCGCAGAGGGCTCGAGGGTCAGGCGCGGCGGGCTCGGGCGGCGAGGATCGCGGCGACGGCGGTGGCGTTGGTGATGCGCCCGGACAGGGCGGCGGTGGCAGCCTCGGCCAGCGGGACCCTCCGCAGGAGGATGCCCGCCTCCTCGTCGGTGCGCTCGTAGTCGTCCTCGGCCAGGGCGTGCAGCCCGGTGGCGAGGAAGACCTCGATGGTCTCGTCGCTGCAGCCCGGGCTGGGGCGCAGCGTCACCAGCGGCTCGTACGCGGAGGCGGCATGGCCGGTCTCCTCGGCGAGCTCGCGGGCGGCCGCGGCGACGGGGTCCTCGCCGGCCACGTCCAGCAGCCCGGCGGGGATCTCCCACAGCTCCGCCCCCGCGGGATGGCGGTACTGGCGGATCATGAGCACGTTCTCGTCCTCGTCCAGGGCGAGCACGGCGACCGCGCCGGAGTGGCGCAGGTACTCGCGGGTGAAGCGCACCTGGGCGGTGAAGTCGACGTCCTCGCGGACCACGTCGAAGATGGCCCCCTCGAAGACGGTGGTGCTCCGGGCGACGGGGCGTCGGCCCGGCGCGTCCTGCAGCGGGGCCGCGGGCTGCGCCGGTGCCGATGCCTCCGTCATGGGGTCAGTCCTCCTCGACCGGATCGGCGGTGGCGGCGACCTGCGCCGGCTCCGAGCCGTCGGAGGCCGGCAGCGCGGCGCCGTGCACCTCGAGGAGCCGGGTGGACTTCTGCAGCTCGATCGCCGCGCCGATCAGACCGGCGAACAGCGGGTGCGAGCGCGTGGGCCGGGACTTGAGCTCCGGGTGCGCCTGGGTGCCGATGTAGTACGGGTGCACGTCCACCGGCAGCTCCACGAACTCGACGAGGCTGCGGTCGGCGGAGACGCCGGAGATGACCAGGCCGGCCTTCTCGAGCTGGGGACGGTGGGCGTTGCTGACCTCGTAGCGGTGGCGGTGCCGCTCGGCGACGAGGGTGCTGCCGTAGATGCTGGCGGCGAGGCTGCCCTCGGTGAGCTGGTGGTCGTAGGAGCCCAGGCGCATGGTCCCGCCCATGTCCCCGGAGCCGGCGACGATGCTCTCCTGCTCGGCCATGGTCGCGATGACGGGGTGGGTGGTGGCGGCGTCGAACTCGGTGGAGTTCGCGTCGTCCCAGCCGAGCACCGAGCGGGCGTACTCGATGACCATCGTCTGCATGCCCAGGCAGATCCCGAGGCTGGGGATGCCCTTCTCGCGGGTGTAGCGCAGGGCGCCGATCTTCCCGTCCAGGCCGCGGACGCCGAAGCCGCCGGGAACGACGATCGCGTCGACGTCCTTGAGGGCCGCATGGGCGCCCTCCGGGGTCGCGCACTCGTCCGAGGGGATCCAGCGGATGTTCACCCGGGTCGAGTGGTGGAAGCCGCCGGCGCGCAGGGCCTCGGTGACCGAGAGGTAGGCGTCGGGCAGGTCGATGTACTTGCCGACCAGGCCGACGGTGACCTCGTACTCGGGCTGGTGCACGCGCTGCAGGAGCGAGTCCCACAGGCTCCAGTCGACGTCGTGGCTGAGCAGGTCGAGGCGGCGGATCGCGTAGGCGTCCAGCCCCTCGTCGTGCAGCACGTGGGGGATGTCGTAGATCGACGGGGCGTCGGGGCAGACGACGACGGCGTCGAGGTCGACGTCGCACATGGAGGAGATCTTCGACTTCACCGAGGCGGGCAGCTCGCGGTCGGCGCGCAGCACGATGGCATCGGGCTGGATGCCGATGTTGCGCAGGGCGGCCACGGAGTGCTGGGTCGGCTTGGTCTTGAGCTCCTTGGAGGGGCCGATGAACGGCACCAGGGAGACGTGGATGAAGAAGACGTTGTCGCGGCCGACGTCCTGGCGCACCTGGCGGGCGGCCTCGAGGAAGGGCTGGGACTCGATGTCGCCGACGGTCCCGCCGATCTCGGTGATGATCACGTCGACGTCGTCGCCGGCCTGGGAGCGCATGCGCTCCTTGATCTCCCCGGTGATGTGCGGGATGACCTGGACGGTGTCGCCGAGGTACTCGCCGCGGCGCTCCTTGGCGATGACGTTGGAGTACACCTGGCCGGTGGTGACGTTCGCGTCGGCGCTGAGGTTCTCGTCCAGGAAGCGCTCGTAGTGGCCGATGTCGAGGTCGGTCTCCGCGCCGTCCTCGGTCACGAACACCTCGCCGTGCTGGAACGGGTTCATCGTGCCGGGGTCGACGTTGAGGTAGGGGTCGAGCTTCTGCATCGTCACCCGCAGGCCCCGGCTGCGCAGCAGCATGCCCAGCGAGGAGGCGGTCAGCCCCTTGCCCAGGCTCGAGACGACACCGCCGGTGACGAAGATGTGCTTGGTGGTTCCGGTGTTGCGGAACGGCTTGGCGCCAGTGCTCTGGGACGCAGCGATTCGCTGCGGAGCTCGGCCGGTTCGGGGGGTCTGCGCGTCGGTGTCTGCCACGGATTGTCAACCTACCATCGGGCTCGGGGCTGCGGCCAGGACACGCCGCCGACGGCGGGCCGCATCACGGTGCGTCATCTCTCATCGGGGTCCCGGCGGCCCGCGGCGGGGTGCCCGCGGCCGGGCCGAGGCCGAGGACCTCGAGCAGCTGGGCGGACATCTCCGCCGCTCCGGGCAGCTCCCGGGCCCGCCGGGCCGAGGCCTGCGCGGCGCGCCGGCGCGCGGAGGGGTCGGCCATGGCGGCGATCGCGTCGGCGAGCGCCGCGGGGTCCTCGACGGGGACCAGTGCGGCGGCATCGCCCGTGACCAGCTCGGTGCCGCCCGCGCGGGTGGCCACGATCGCCCGGCCGGCCCGCAGCGCCTCCTGCAGGAAGACGGGCTGCCCCTCCCAGCGCGCCGCGGAGACGACCAGGTCGCAGGAGGCCAGCAGGGCGGGGACGTCCTCGCGCCGCCCCAGCAGCCGCACGGGCAGGCTCTCGGCCCGGATCCTCGCCTCCAGCGCCGACTGCTCGGGCCCGTCCCCGGCGATCCGCACCTGCACGTCGACCCGGCGGTCCACCAGCAGGCGCACGGCGTCCAGCAGCACGTCCAGGCCCTTCTGCGGGGCGAGGCGCGCGACCACGAGCACCTCGAGACCGGCCGGGCCGGATCGCGCGCTCGGCGCGGGCTGCGGGGCCGGGCCGGTCCCGCTCGGCGCGGGCTGCGGGGCCGGGTCGGTCCCGCGCCCCGCGGGGGCCTCCGGGGCGGGAGGCTCCGAGGCGGGGGGCTGCGAGGCGGAGGGCTCCGGGGCGGAGGGCTCCGGCGCGGGGACGATGGCGTGGAGGACCCGCGGCACGCCGTCCAGGCCCGTCGCGAGATCCGGGGAGACGGTCAGGACCGCATCGGCCCGTGCACGGATGATGCGCAGCAGCGCCGCGCCGATGATCCGCACGCCCGCGCCGCCGGCGATCCGGTTGTGGAGGGTGACCACGAGCAGCGGTCGGCGGCCCCGGGGTCCCCGGGCCAGGCCGGCCAGGGCCGCCGCACGCAGGCCGTGGGCGTGCACGGCGCCGATGCCGCTGCCGGGGCGGCGCAGGATCCGGCGCAGCGTCCGCACGGTGGCCAGGTCCTGCGGACCGGGGCGGGGAGCGATCCGGACCGGGGGGCGGGTGATCCGCACCCCGGCGGACTCCAGCAGCGCCTCCTCCTGGCGCACATGCGCCGCGAGGCCGCCGACGGCGGTCGGCTCCAGCAGCACGATGTGCCGGGGCCCGGAGGCGCCTCGCGGCGATCGGCCGGACCGGGGCGGGAGGGCGCTCATCCGCGCCTCCGCAGGCGGCGCAGGCGCGCCCTCGCCAGGCGCAGGCCGCGGCGGGCGGAAGCCGGGGAGGCGGCCGCGAGCACTCCCCCGGCGAGGGCGCCGGCGACGGCGCCGGCGAGGATGCCGATCAGCACCACCGTCAGCATCGACATGCCGGTGTGCAGCAGCAGGCTGCTCACGAAGTACCCGGGCACGGCCCCGCCCACGAGCGCCAGCGGGGCGAAGACGGTGACGCGGCGCAGCGCATGCTGGCGGCCGCTGGCCTCGATCAGCTCGCTGATGCGCGACATCCCCAGCAGACCGGCGCACAGCATGCCGATCGCGATCGCGATGCCGAAGCTCGTGGAGGCCTCGGCGGCGCGGCGGGTGGGCGAGGACAGGGTGAACAGCACGATCAGCGCGGCGGCGATGACCCAGCCGATCGACCCGACCATGAGCGCGTCCTTCGCCCGCACCGCGGCGGAGAGCACCCGGGTGCACTGCATCGTCACCGCATAGCCGCCCAGCCCGAGGCCGAGCGCGGCGACCGTGGCGCCGACGCCCTGGGCGTTGGCGCGGTCCAGCAGGCGGAAGAACTCCTCGATCGCCGGCGCGGCCGCCACCAGCACGGCGGCTCCGCCCGTGGCGACCCCCGCGACCAGGCGCACGGCGGAGGTCGCGGTCCGGGCGAAACCCCAGGTGTCCCCGGTCAGGCGCTGCTCGGACAGGTGGGGGAACGTCGAGGTCATCAGCGGCACGACGAGGACGGCGAAGGGCAGCATGAACACGGCGTAGGCGTACTGGAAGACCACCAGGGTCCCCGTGCCGCCGGCGCGCATGGCCAGCACCAGCACCAGGGCGAGGGCGAGCTGCTGGGCGCCGACGGCCCCGAGGCCGGAGCCGGCCAGCGCCAGGGCGGTGCGCCCGGTGCCGGAGGGCATCCGCAGGGTGGGGCGCAGGCGAAGCCCGGCGCGGTGCGCGACGATCACCACCGGCAGCGCCATGGCCAGCACGCCGGCCGTGGTCCCCCAGCCCAGCAGGAGCGTCCCTGCCGGACCGATGGTCGAGGCCGTCGCGACGCCCGGCACCACCAGGGCATACAGCCGGTAGGAGATCATCACGATCACGGAGGACAGCAGCGGCAGCAGGGCGGGCCAGAAGAAACGCCGGCGGGCCTGCAGGTAGGCGCCGAGGATGACCGCGACGGCGTACATCGGCAGCTGCACGGCGAAGATCCGCAGCAGATCGGCGCCGAGCACGATCATCGGCTCGGTGCCCTCTCCCCCGCTCAGCAGCAGCCGGGCGATCGACTCGGCGAGGACGATCAGCACCGCGACCAGCGGCAGCATGCCGAGGATCGTCCAGGTCATCAGGGCCGAGACGATGCGATCGGCGCGGTGCTCCCCCTCGGTGCGGTCCTGCCCGGCCAGGCGCCCCTCGGGCCCGGGGACCAGACCGGCCACCAGCGGCACCACGACGGCCGCCAGCGCGCCGCCCGCGACCACCTCGAACAGGACGTTGGGCAGCTGGTTGGCGCTGGCGTAGGCGGTGCCCACGTCCCCGGCGCCCACGCTCGCCCCGAACACGAGGTTGCGCAGGAACCCGGCGATCCGGGCGAGGACGGTGACCACGAGGATGATGCCGGCGCCCTTGAGGATCGTGCTGCGCAGCGTCGGCCCCCCGGCCGCGGGCGCGCCGCCGAGCCCCGCGCCGGCGGCGGCCGCGGGAGGGATCTCGGGACCGGGGGCCGAGGCGCTCATGCGCCGGCCCCCGGCTCCGGCGCGGCGCGGCGGCCGATCCGGTCCAGCGCATGCAGCGCCGGGGTCGCGTCGATGACCCGCGAGAAGCTGACCCGCTCGCTGGCGAGGGTGAGGCCGGCGACCGCCAGCAGCGCGGCCACCCGCGCCGGCGCGGGCAAGGTCCGCACGGCGGCGGCGCCGACGAGGGCGCCCAGGGCGTTGGCGCCCGCGTCCCCGAGCATGCCGTGCTCGCGCAGGTCGGCGGGCAGCGCGAGACCGCCGGCGAGGAGCGCCGTCCGGGCGAGGGCGCGGGGGCGCGCCGTCCCCTCCGCGGCGCCGTCGCCTCCCGCGGCGGGCGCAGGGCCCGGCGCGGCGCGCTCCCCGCGCACGGCGAGGACGGCCGCCAGCGGCAGCACGACCTTCAGCGCACGCCCCGGGCGCAGGTCCAGCAGGTTCACGAGGTTCGCGCCGCCCGCGACGAGGGCGCCGTCCACGAGGGTCATCGGCCCCGGCCGCCCGGCGGGGGCGACCCCGACCAGGGCGATGATCGGGATGCCCAGCACCTTCACCGCGCCGGTGGTCACCTCCCCCCGCGTCAGCGCCCGCAGGTGGCCGCGCAGCCCCTTGGCGGGCGCGGCCCCGTCGGCGCGGCGCCGATGCGGCTCGACGAGGTCGTCGACGAGGCCGAGCACGCCGATCCCCCCGACCATCCCCGCCTCCCGGGGGCGCCCGGCCAGGGCGAGCACCGCCGTGGTGCCGGCGACGACGGCCGCGCCCTCGGCGAGGCTCACGGTGCGCCCGGCGTAGTTGGTGCGGGCCAGCTCGCGGCGCACCCGCGCGCGCAGGCTCATCCTTCGCCCCCGTCCGACGCCGCCGGCTCCTCCTGGCCGATGATCGGCACGGAGGTGTCGACCTCGGGGATGCGGGCGTCGGCATCGGCCGCGGTCCCGTAGTCCCCCACGCCGCCGCGCAGGCGCTCGCCCAGCGCGAGCACGGTCAGGACGGGGCCGTCGCTCTGCTGGAGCCGGTCCGTGGTGGACAGCCCGCGGAAGCGGGCATCGGTGCGCACCGTCCCGAGGATGCCGTCGCCGCTGTTGTCCTGCGGGGTGACGGCGGAGACGACGGCCGGGGTGCCGGTGTCGACCAGGCCGAGCATGAAGGAGGTCTGCACGCCCAGCAGGGCCTGGGCCCGCTCCCCGGCGGCCGAGGCGGACTCGGTGGGCACGACCATCTCCGCGGGATCCGCGCCGAGGTAGGCGACCGCGTCGACGGGCACCAGGTCCCCGTCCACGGTGACGGCCTGGCGGTCGACGAGGACCTGCCAGGCCTGCGCGCGCACCTCCTCGTCCGGTCCGTCCCCCGGGGACAGCAGCCGGGCCAGGGTGCCGGTGAGCGCGGTGACGTCGTCGTCGGCGTCGGCGGGCACCAGCTCCGGCGAGACGGCCCGGAGGTCGGCGAGGGTGTCGCGGCGCTGCGCGGAGGCGTCCGGGGCCCAGAGCATCGACTGCAGGGTGATGCGCGGGCCGACGGTCCCGCCGGCGGTGGCGATGTTCGCCTCGACCGCCTCGACCTCGGTGCGGGAGGAGTCGTGCTCGGTGACCAGGGCGATGGTGGTCCCCTCGAGGGTGCCCTCCAGCAGCTGCGGGGCGCTCGCCTCGACGTAGCCGGTGAGCTGGTCGCGGTCGGCGGTGAGCCCCTCGTTGGCCGCGCGCAGGTCGTCCTTCTCGGTGCGCAGCTGCTCGACCTGCTCGGCGAGCTGGTCGCCGAGGCTCTCGCGCAGGGGGCCGGCCCCCAGCACGATGCCGATCGCGAGCGCGATGAACACGGAGATCAGCGATACCAGGTGGTAGCGGAAGTCGATCACGGGCGGTGCCTCCTACGAGCTTCCGGTGCGCGGCGCGAACAGCGCCGTGAACCAGGACAGCATGTCATCCATGCGGGCGCCCAGCAGCTGGAACAGGGCCTGGCCTCCCGGGGTCGCCCAGAGCGCGGCGCCCAGCGCCAGCAGCCCTGCGACGGCCAGCAGGGCCAGCTGCTGGTTGGAGATCCGCTGGCGGTACAGCCGCGAGACCCCCTTGGCGTCCACGAGCTTCGATCCCACGCGCAGACGGGTCAGGAATGTGGACCCCATGCCGGCGCGCCCCTTGTCGAGGAACTCCTCGAGGGTGCCGTGGGTGCCGACGGCCACGATCACGCTGGCGCCCTTCTCGTCGGCCAGCAGCATGGCGATGTCCTCGCTCGTGCCGTAGGCCGGGAAGGGGACGGCCCGCCGGGCCAGGCCCAGCTCCTCCAGGCGGGCCATGCCGGGGGCGCGGCCGTCGCGATAGGCGTGCACGACCAGCTCGGCGCCGCTGCGCAGGGCCCGGTCCGAGACGGAGTCCATGTCGCCGATGATGATGTCGGGGCGCCAGCCGGCCTCGAGCACGGCGTCGGCGCCGCCGTCCACGCCGATGATCACGGGGCGGTTCTCGCGCAGGAAGGGCCGCAGCGTGAGCAGGTCCTCCTTGTAGTGGTAGCCGCGCACCACGATCAGGACGGGACGGCCGTCGACGTCGGTGCGGATGTCCGGGGCGCCCACGCCGTCGAGCAGGAGGTCCTTCTCCTTGAGCATGTACTCCATGGTGTTCTCGGCGAACAGCTCGAGCTGGCGCGAGAGCCCTTCGCGGGCGGCCTCCAGGTCCCGCTCGATGCTGGCGGCGTCCTGCGGCGTGCCGTGCAGGGCACGGTCGGGGCCCAGCTGCACGGTGCCGCCGTCGAGGGTGAGGCGATCCCCCTCGCGGACGGACGCGAACAGCTCCGGGCCCAGTCCGTCGATGAGGACGATCCCGGCCTCCACGAGGATCTGCGGGCCGGCGTTGGGGTAGCGGCCGGAGGTGGAGGCGGCGGCGTTCAGCACGGCCAGCGGGGACTTCTCCACGAGGGCCTCCGCGGCCACCCGGTCGATGTCCTCGTGGTCGATCACGGCGATGTCCCCGGGCGCGAGGCGGGCCGTCAGCTCCTTGGTGCGTCGTCCCAGCCGCGCGGGCCCGCTCAGCGCGAGGTCGTCATCGGACGCGCTCATGGGGCCTCCGCCGCGGGCGCCCCGGCGCCCTGGGACTGGGCCAGGAGCTCGGCGGCGTGCTCGCGGGCGGTGCGGGAGGCGTCGTCCCCGGCCAGCATCCGCGCCAGCTCCCGCACCCGGGCCTCATGGTCGAGGGACTCGACGGTGGAGCTGGTGCGGTCCCCCTCGGCCGTCTTCACGATGCGCAGGTGCGTGGTCGCGTGCGCCGCCACCTGCGGCAGGTGCGTGACGACGATGACCTGGGCGTGCTGCGCGAGCTGGGCGAGGCGCTGGCCGACCGCCAGGGCGGCCCGGCCGCCGATCCCGGCGTCGATCTCGTCGAAGACGAACACGGGCGCCCCGGACCGGTCCTCGCGCGAGGACGCCAGCGCGACCTCGAGGGCGAGCATCACCCGGGAGAGCTCTCCGCCGGAGGCGGAGGTGGCCACGGGCAGGTGCCGGGCCCCGGGGTGGGGCGAGATGAGGATGGCCACGGCGTCGCGCCCGTGCTCGCGCGGTGCGTGCTCGGTGACCTCGACGCGGATGGAGGCCTGGGGCATCTCCAGCTCGCGCAGCTCGGCCTCGACGGCGCGCGCGAGGTGCTCTGCGGCCGCGGTGCGGGCCGCGGTGAGGGCCGATGCGGCCTCGTCGAGCTGCGCGTCCAGGGCGGCGAGCTGCTCCTCGACGACGGCGTGCCGCTCCTGGGCCCCGTCGAAGCGGTCCAGGTCCGCGGCGGCGCCCTGGGAGATCTCGAGCAGCTCGGTCACGTCCTGCGCTCCCGGCAGGGCCGCGCCGGTGTCGCGCAGCAGCAGGGTGAGCTCGTGCAGGCGCTCGTTGGCGGCGTCCAGGCGCCCCGGGGAGGCCTCGACGTCCTCGGCGTAGCGCGAGAGCTCCGCGGCGATGTCGGAGACGTCCAGCCGCACCGCGTCGAGCCGCTCGGCGAGCGGGGCCAGGGCGCGGTCGGTGCGGGCGGCCGTGCCCACGGCGGTGGTGGCGAGATCCAGCAGGGAGGCCACGGAGGGGCCGTCGTCGCCGACCAGGGCCAGGGAGGACTGGACGGCGGCCTCGCGCAGCTCCACGGCGTGGCCCAGGCGCTCGAGCTCGGCGCGCAGGTCGTCGTCCTCGTGGGGCTGCGGGTCGACCTGCTCGATCTGCTCGAGGGCCTCGCGCAGCAGGTCGCCGCGCCGCGACCGCTCGGCCAGCAGCCCGGCCAGCTCGTCGCGCTCGGCGACGAGCGCACGGCGCTGCTCCCACAGCTCTCGGTGGCGCGCCAGCGGCTCGCCGATGCTGGCGATCGCGAAGGTGTCCAGGGCCTCGCGCTGCGGCTCCGGCCCGCGCAGGCGCTGCTGGTCCATCTGCCCGTGGACGGTCACGGCGGAGCCGACCAGCGTGGACAGGGTCCCGATCGGCACCGGCACCCCGCCGATGTGGGCCCGGGAGCGGCCGTCCTTGGTGACCCGTCGGGCGATGAGCACCTCGTCGTCCTCGATCTCGGCGCCGAGCTCGTCGATGCCCTCGATGAGCCGGGCATGGCCGGGCACGGCGATGACGCCGTCGACGCTGCTGGCGGTGCCGGCGCGGCCGCGGTCCAGCCGCTCGCCCAGCAGCATGGACAGTCCCGTCACGATCATGGTCTTGCCGGCGCCGGTCTCTCCGGTCAGGGCCGTGAAGCCGGGACCGAAGTCGAGCGTGGCGTCGTCGATCACGCCGATGTGGCGGATCCGCAGGGTGGACAGCATCGGCGCCCCCTAGACGGCGCGGCCGTCGCGCCCCCGCCAGCCGACGACGGGAAGCTGGAACTTCTCCACCAGCCGATCGGCGAACGGCGTGGGCGACAGCCGCACCAGGCGGACCGACTGCGGCGAGAGGCGCGCCTCCAGGCGCATGCCGGCCCGGAGGGTCTCCGTGCGCCGCCCGTCCAGGGTCAGGACGGCGTCGACGCTGTTGTCCAGCGCCATCTCGATCGCGGCCTCGCTGGAGCGGCCCAGCACGAGGGGGCGGGCGAACAGGGCGTGGGCGGCCAGGGGCACGACGAGGAAGGCGTCGACCTCCGGCCAGATGATCGGTCCCCCGGCGCTGAAGGCGTACGCGGTCGACCCCGTCGAGGTCGACAGCAGCAGTCCGTCGCAGCCGAAGGAGGAGACGGGGCGGCCGTCGATCTCGACGACCACGTAGATCATCTTCTGGCGGTCGCCCTTCTCCAGGGACGCCTCGTTCATCGCCCAGTGCGAGGCGACGGGGCGATCGTCCTCGTCCAGGACCGTGATGTCGAGGGTGGAGCGCTCCTCGATCTCGTAGTCGCGGTCCAGCAGACGGTCGATGGTGGTGGAGAGGTCCTCCACCTCGCTCTCGGCCAGGAATCCGACGTGCCCGAGGTTCACGCCGTGGACGGGGACGTCCTCGTCGCGGACGGCCTCCAGGGCCCGCAGGATGGTCCCGTCGCCGCCGAGGACGATGCACAGCTCGACGCCGAGGCTCGCATGGGCGACGTCGCGCACCTCGACGGCGTCGCTGTGGAGGATCTCGTCGAGGCCCGGGGGCATGTGGCCCTCCTCGTCCGCGCAGACCTCGTCGACCTGATCGTCGATCATCACGGCGCCGACGCCGCGCTCGGCCATGTGCCGCAGGACGGAGCGGAGCGCCTGGAGCGCGGAGGCGCGCCCTGCATGCGTGTACAGCAGGAACCGTCTCATCGGGTGCGTTCGCCTCCCTCGGGGGTCGTGCGCGGTGCGGAAGGGTGGCGCACCGCCTGGTCGATCATGTCATAGGCGGCAGGGGAAACCGGTGCCGCCACGGGGGCCGGACGCAGGTGGAGGAAGTACTCACGATTCCCGTCCTGACCGGGCAGCGCGCTCATGCCGGCCCCGCGCAGCTCCAGGCCCGTCTCGGCGGCGGCCTCCACCACGCCGCGCAGCGCGTCGACGCGGTGCTCCGCCGAGACCACCACGCCGCTGCGAGGCAGGCGGGCGCGGCCCACCTCGAACTGCGGCTTGACCATCACCAGCAGCTCGCCGTCGGCGGAGACCAGGCCGGCGAGATCCGCGATCACGGTGCGCAGGGAGATGAACGACAGGTCCGCCACCAGGAGGTCGACCGGTCCGTCGACGGCCTCGGGCCGCAGGCCGCGGATGCTGGTGCCGTCGCGGACGTCCACCCGGGCATCCTCCCGCAGGTGCGGGGCCAGCTGATCGTGGCCGATGTCCACCGCGATCACGCGGCGCGCTCCGCGCCGCAGCAGCACATCGGTGAACCCCCCGGTGGAGGCTCCCGCGTCCAGGCAGAGCCGCCCGGCGACCTGGACCCCGGCGCCGGCGAGGGCGCCGGCGAGCTTGTGGGCCGCGCGGGAGGCGTACTCGACCCCGTCGGGGACGTCGATGACCTCCACCAGCGCCCCCTCGGGCACCGGCAGGGACGGCTTGGTCGCCGCCCTCCCGTCGACCAGGGCCCGTCCCTCCTCGACGATCCGGCGCGCATGCGTGCGGGAGCGGGCATGGCCGTCCTCGTGGAGCGCCACGTCCAGACGGCGCGGGCTCACAGGGCGGCCGGCTCCGGATCCGGCGCGGGCAGCGCGTCCAGCTCGCGGCCTTCGGCGTCGCGCAGGCTCCCGGTGAAGCGGGCCTCGGGCCGATGATGCGCGACGAGCGCCAGGGCGCAGCGCAGGGTGCGGATGTCCTGCGCGGGGCCGCCGAGGCGGATGTCCCCGTCCTCCCAGGTAGCATGCACGGGCCCGCACTGCGCCCGCTCCCCCTCGAGGACCGCGCGCGGCGCGGGCCGCCCGAGGCTGGAGAGGTCCTGCTCGATCCAGGTGGGGCGGCGGATCGGGTCGGCGCGCAGGGCGTCCAGGGCCGAGTCGACACCGGTGAGGACCATCAGGGAGTCCATCCCGGCGCGGTTGCCGCCCTCGATGTCCGTGTCCAGGCGGTCGCCGACGGCGAGGGGACGGCGCGCACCGAGACGATCGGCGGCGCCGCGGAACATCCCCGGCTCCGGCTTGCCGGCGACCTGGGGCTCCCGCCCGGTGGCATGGCGCAGCGCCGCCACCAGGGAGCCGTTGCCCGGAGCGATGCCCTTCTCGGTGGGCAGGGTGGCGTCGGTGTTGGTGGCCATCCACAGGGCGCCGCGCCGCAGCGCGTATCCGCCCTCGGCCAGCCGCGCCCAGCCCAGGGAGGGATCCCAGCCCTGGATGACGGCGACGACGTCCTCGCGGTCCTCGACGACGGGCTCGAGGCCCACGCCCCGCACCTCCTCGGCCAGTCCCTCGGAGCCGACGACCAGCACCGTCGCGCCCGGCTCGAGCTGCTCGGCGAGCAGCCGTGCGGCGATCTGCGGGGAGGTGACGATCTCGTCCTCCGATGCCTCCACGCCCACGGTCCGCAGGTGGTCGACCACCTGGCGGGGAGTGCGGGAGGCATTGTTGGTCACGAAGGCGATGCCGGCGCCGGCGTCGCGCCCGGCGAGGATGCCCTCGGCCGCGTGCTCGATCGGGCGCGGGCCGTGCATCACGGTGCCGTCGAGGTCCAGCAGCAGAGCGTCGTACAGGTCCAGGTAGCAGGAATCGGGCCCAGCGGTCACGCGCGCGCCTCCTGGTCGGTCTCCTCCGGCACGTCGCGGTCCCCGGACGCCTCGCCGGCCTCCGCCTCCGCGTCCTCGAGCGTCTCCCTGGCCTCGGGCTCGGCCTGAGACGAGGGCATGGCCGGCTCGGCTGCGACCGAGTCCTCATCGGCCGCGACGTGCTCGGGATCCGTGTCGGCATCATCGACCGGGGCGTCCTCGGACGAGACCGCCTCGGACGCGAGGTGCTCGGGACGCGAGTCGGCTTCGTCGGCCTCGGCCGCGATGTCCTCCCCGTCGAGCTCGGCCTCGGGCTCGTTGTCGTCCTCGTCGCCCTCGACGACCTCAGCCTCGGTGTCGTCCTCGTCGTCTTCAACGACCTCAGCGACCTCAGTCTCGTCGTCGTCCTCGTCGCCCTCGACCTCGTCGTCCTCGGCATCCTCGTCGAATGCGTCGACGACGTGCATCTCCTCGGCGTCGTACCAGGTGGGGTTCGGCTCCTCGACCGGCGCCGGGCGGCCCAGACGCTCGGCAGCGTCGGTGATCCGCTCCGTGTCGGCGTCCGCGGCGAGCAGCAGCCACTTGCGGGCCTCCTCGGATCGACCCGCGCGCTCGAGCAGGTCCGCGTACGCGACCCAGAGGCGGACCTGCCAGCGTCCTTCGACCTTCTGGCGCAGGGCCGGGATCTCCAGGGAGGTCAGAGCGGTCTCGACGTCTCCGGTGTCCGCGTAGGCGCCGGCCACGACGATCATCAGCTCGATCGTCGACTCGAGACCCAGCTTCTCCGCCTCGGGGGACGCGGCGATGTCCAGAGCGCGCTCGGGACGGCCCACGCCGCGCTCCGCGTCGGCGAGCATGGGAAGGATGTCGGCTCGGCCGGTGATCCGCATCGCCGTGCGCAGCTCGCGCACGGCGGTGTGGTAGTCGCCGGTCTGATACGCGATCACGCCGTAGGTCTCGCGGACGATCCCGACACGGGCCCCGATGCTGACGGCGAACTTGGCATGCGCCGCGGCATCTGCGGGATCCTCCTCCACGCTGATGAGCGCAGCCACGAGATGGCGCGAGACGCGCTCAGCGGTGTCCTTGCTGAGGGCACGAAGCTCTTCGCGGTACGAGCCGTCCAGCTCGGCCCCGGTGATCCACTCGGGGATCTCCGGCTCGTTGCCGCGCTCGGCTCGCCGGTCCTGGCCCGGACGCGAGTCACGGTCCTCCCGCACACGGCGGCGGTCATCGTCCCGCCCCGAGAACGACCGGCCGGTGCGGTGGCGCGGGTCGTCCTGGTGACGCTCGGACGAGGGACGGCTCGCCGGCCACGTCCGGTCGCCGCCCCGGCGATCATCGCGACCGCGGTCGTCCCGGCTGCCGTAGCTGCGCCGGTCCCCGCCGCGATCATCTCGGTTGCCGAAGCTGCGCCGGTCCCCGCCGCGATCGTCCCGGTTGCCGAAGCTGCGCCGGTCCCCGCCGCGGTCGTCCCGGTTGCCGTAGCTGCGCCGGTCCCCGCCGCGGTCGTCCCGGTTGCCGAAGCTGCGCCGATCTCCGCCGCGGTCGTCCCGGTTGCCGTAGCCGCGCCGGTCCCCGCCGCGGTCGTCCCGGTTGCCGTAGCCGCGCCGATCCCCACCACGATCGTCCCGGCCGCCGAAGCTGCGCCGGTCCCCACCGCGATCATCTCGGCTCGCAGAGGGCCTGCGAGCGTCCTGTCCGTCGTTCCGAGGGCCGAAGGACCGACCCTGACTGCGATCGGCCTGTTCGCCGAAGTTCCGGCGGCCCTCCTGCGATGAACGGCGATCGGAGGAGAAACGGTCGTCCCTGCGGCGATCGTTGTCATAAGGACGTCGTTCACCGCGGGAACGATCGTCCCGGCGACCATCGCTCGAACGGTCCTGCCACGGACGATTGTTCTGGCCGCGATCCTCGCGGCGCTCGCGCGCGGCTCCGCCGCGGTCGTCGCGCGAAGGCCGTCCGCCCGCTGAGGGACGCTGATCCCCAGGACGATCATCACGGCGATCCCGCCATGGCCGGTCAGAGGTACGACGCTCATCCCCGGAGGGACGACGCTCGTCCCAAGACCGGCTGTCTCCGCGACCATTCTCGCGGCGGTCCTTCGAGGGGCGATCCCCCTGGCGGCCGTCAGCGCCGCGATGCTCAGCACCGCGCCGGCTCTGCCACGGGCGATCATCCCGGGAGCGCTCGTCACGCGGAGGACGTCGATCGTCGCCGCCGCGGTATCCCCCGCCGTCGCGACGCCCCGGCGACGCCTGTGCATCCCGCCCGTCGCGCCGCGAACTGCCGTAGTCCCTGCGCCCCGCCGACGGGCGAGCGCCCGAGTTGCCTCGAGCTCGGTCCCTGGACCCGTTCCGGTCAGACCCGGAGTCTTCCTTCGCCACGTGAGCCACCCTGTTCAGCTGTAGTCGTAGATCAAGATCCAAAATACGGGACGTCTTGATCGCCACCATGACATCGGTGTCGAACCGTGACAGCACTCACCGGTACCGGCCGAGGTCTCGATGTGCGGGTCACAGACACACACCGTAACGCCCAGCATCCCAGCTCACCGCCGGAAATCAGCAAGCGCTGTCCCGCATGCCATCGAGCCCCCACGGCCATGCGTTCACCGACGCCGACGCCAGCCCGGTTGCGCAGAAGCGGCCTCTGAGGGAGCTGGTATCGGACCCGCTGCACCGCTGTCCCCGCACAAGGCCCACGACCCGCACAGACGTCGGCGCGCAGCACGGGACAGTGCCCCACAAGGCCCTGATGAGCGCAGCGGGCCGGCACACGAACGATGGGAACATCCCGAAGCAGTCGCAGCAGGGGTCTGGATCCCCATCGCGCAGCGACGAGAACGGTCGCGACGCTGCGGGCGGATGATCCATTGCATGCCCTATGAGCGTGTCCAAAGGGCTGAAAGCGACCAGCCGGCGCCAGTCCCTGGACCGCACCGCACGAGGCGCCGAGCGACAGCTGGTCTGACGAGCGGCCCGTGGCGGCTCGTCTGTTGTCACGCAGCGGTGGGGCCGTTGCAGCGCTGCCTTGGCCCCAGGAGGCCCCATGACAGATTCGCCGGCCGATGATCGGCCGGCCCGCCCTGCAGCTCCGCACCCTCACACAGCGGGCACGTGGCGGAATTCGACTGCTGAGCCCCTGCTGAGCCGCCACGAACCACAGCGCGTCCCGCTCTCCATCGGGCGCACACGGCGCGAAGCGGCTCCCTGCCGTAGCCGCTTCCCCACCTCGGAGTACCCGCGCGGACATGGGTCAACGCGATAGGCCGGCAGACGGCTACGGCTCCCACTCCCCGCACCAGGCGCCCTGGAACGCGAAAAGCCCCGCTGCACGACCGGCAGCAGGGCAAAAAACGAAACGGGACGGGGAATGACGAAGCGGG
>NZ_KK069989.1 GCF_000576425.1 Brachybacterium phenoliresistens
CCGCGAAAGCGGCTTGAATTTGCTACGCCAAGAGAGGTATTCTCCGAGTACCTGTTGCGCTGACCGTTAGAACTCGCCGCGCTTTCCGGGAACAGAACGGTGCAATCTCTCGAACGCGCCCGCAGCCTCCTTCGTGCGACCGCTCCCTCGCGAACCCGCTCGCTCCGTCTCGATCGAGGGCGACCGCTTCCTCGCGAACCCGCTCGCTCTCTCGCTCGCTCTCTCTCGAGCGCGGCCGTTCCCTCTCGAGCGAGCGCGCCCGCTCTCGCGGGCCGTGACCGGACGGATCGGCGCGCGACCTGCGACGGAACATTTGTGCTTGACGGATGTTCCGCGACGGGCCTAGCCTCGACCCTGCCCGACCCCACGGGATGGACCCCATCGAAGGAGATGACCGCGATGAGCGAGACCCAGACGATCCCCGCGACCGACCCCACCGCCGCGACCCCGGCCCGCGAGATTCCCGCCACCATGAAGGCCGTCGTGATGCATGCCCCCGAGGACTACCGCCTCGAGGAGCTGCAGGTCCCGACGCCCGCCGCCGACGAGCTGCTGATCCGCGTCGAGGCCGTCGGCGTCTGCGCGAGCGACCTGAAGTGCTACCACGGCGCCACGAAGTTCTGGGGCGACGAGAACCGCGACCGCTGGGTCCAGCCCGGCGTCACCCCCGGCCACGAGCTCGTCGGCGAGGTCGTCGCAGGATCCGACGAGGCGCTGGCCCACCACGGCGTCTCCCTCGGCGACCGCATCGCCTGCGAGCAGATCGTCCCCTGCGGCGAGTGCCTGTACTGCACCCGCGGCTGGTACTGGATGTGCGGCCCCCACGACATGTTCGGCTTCAAGCACTACGACGGGGCCATGGCCGAGTACATGATCGTGCCGAGCCTCGCCCGCGCCCACAGGGTCTCCGGCGACATCCCCGCCCACCACGCCGCCTTCTCCGAGCCGCTGTCCTGCTCCCTGCACGCCGTCGAGCGCGCGCAGATCACCTTCGACGACGTCGTCGTGGTCGCCGGCTGCGGCCCCATCGGCCTCGGCGCGGTGATCGGCGCGAGCCACAAGACCCCCAAGCAGGTCATCGCCCTCGACTTCGACGACGACAAGCTCGCCCTGGCGAAGAAGTGCGGCGCCGACCTCACCCTGAACCCCGGGAAGGTCGACGTGGTCGAGGAGATCCGCGCCCTGACCGGCGGCTACGGCGCCGACGTCTACATAGAGTGCACCGGCCACCCCAGCGCCGTGAAGCAGGGGCTGACCCTGCTGCGCAAGCTGGGCCGCTTCGTGGAGTACTCCGTGTTCAAGGACGACGTCACCGTCGACTGGTCGATCATCTCCGACGACAAGGAGCTCGACGTCCTCGGCGCGCACCTGGGGCCGAACTGCTGGCCGGCCGCCATCAAGATCATCGAGTCCGGGGTTCTGCCCATGGAGGAGATCTGCACCCACCAGTTCGGCCTGGAGGACTTCCAGACCGCGCTGGACACCGTCGGCGACTCCTCCGGCGCCTCCGTCAAGGTCTCCATCGTCCCCGGCTCCTGAGCCGTCGCCGTCCCTCCCCGCACGAAGGAGTGCCCCCATGAGCTCGACCTCCACCTCCTCGCCGGCATCGGCCGCCCCGATCCCCGGCACCGACCAGGAGTCCTTCCTGGACCGGCTCGGCATCCCCCACGCCCTGCGCTGGGGCTTCCTGGGCGTGCTCGTCTTCATGACGGGCAACGGCGTGGAGACGAACTTCGTCTCCCCGCACATCGCGAACGTCCTCGGCGGCGGCGACGACAAGATCAACCTCGCCGCCACCATCATCACCGTCTACAGCCTGTCGGCCCTGATCGGCTCCTACCTCGCCGGGGCGCTGTCGGACCTGTGGGGCCCGCGGCGCGTCATGCTGCTGGGCGTCACGGTGTGGGTCGTCTTCCAGGCCGCCTTCGTCGGCGCGCTGGCCACCGGCTCCGTGCCGCTGATCTTCCTCACCTACGCGGTGCGCGGCTTCGGCTTCCCGCTGTTCGCCTTCGCGTTCCTGGTGTGGATCAACACCGTGGTGAACAAGGAGCGCAACGGCGCGGCGGTCGGCTGGTTCTACGTCATGTTCACCGGCGGCATGCCGACCATCGGCTCCCTGGTCGCGATCGTGCTGATCCCGGGTCTGGGCGGCGGGCTCGGCGGGGAGCGCTGGACGATGATCGCCTCGACCGCGATCGTCATCGCCGGATTCCTCATCGCCCGCCTCGGCGTCCGCGAGGAGCACGGCGACAAGCGCCTGGCCCCCGCGGGGGAGAGCGCCGCCCGGGTGATCCTGTCCGGCGTCACCCTCGCCGCCACCAACCGCCGCGTGATGATGGGCTTCCTGACCCGCCTGATCAACACCGCCCCGCAGTTCGGCATGTTCATCATCCTGCCCACCGTCATCGCCGACACCCTGGGCTGGGGCCAGTCCCGCTGGCTGCTCATGACCTCGGTGATCTTCGCCGGCAACATCCTGTTCAACGCCGCCTTCGGGGCGCTCGGCGACAGGATCGGCTGGACCACCACGGTGCGCTGGTTCGGCATCGTCGGCTCCGCCATCGGCCTGCTGGCCTGGTGGTACGTGCCGCACTGGGTGCCGGCCGGCTCGGACTGGGGCTTCGTCGTCGCGGTCGCGGCGGGCACCGTCTTCGGCATCCTGCTGGCCGGCTTCGTGCCGCTCGGCGCGATCATGCCGGCGCTGGCCCCGCAGCACAAGGGTGCGGCGATGGCCATGTACACCACCGCCGCCGGCGGTGCGACCTTCCTCGGCTCCGCCGTGGTCGCCCTGGTCCGCCCCTGGGGCGGGGACGTCGGGGTGGTCTGGGCCTTCGTCGCCCTCTACGGCTGCGCCTTCGTGATGACCTTCTTCCTCAAGGTCCATCAGCCCCGGCTGCACGGCCCGGTCCCGGAGGCCGATGCCGTCCGCGCCTGAGGGCACCGTCCCGGTCCCTCCGCCCCGGGCGGCCCGCCCCGCCCCCGTCCCCGCCTCCCACCGCCGCACTCCCGCACACCTCGCCTTCCACGAACGGAGCCACCATGCCCACCCCGATCTCCCCCCTGTTCGACCTGACCGGCCGTACCGCCCTCGTCACCGGCGGCGCCAAGGGCCTCGGCCTGGCGATGGCCCGGGCCCTCGCCGAGCACGGCGCCGACATCGTGCTGGCGGACATCGACGACGCCGTCGGCGAGAAGGCGGCCGCCGAGCTGGCCGAGTCCGCCGGCGTGCGCACCGGCTACCGCCACGTCGACGTCACCTCTCCCGATGCCGTCGACGCGGTCGTGGCCGATGTCGTCGCCGAGTTCGGCGGGATCCACATCCTGCTCAACAACGCCGGCATGGTCATCCACCAGAACCTCGAGGACGTGACCGCCGAGAACTGGCGCAAGGTCATGGCACTGAACCTCGACGGCGTCTTCCACGTGCTGCAGGCCGTGGGCCGCCACATGCTCGAGCGCGGCAGCGGCAGCATCATCAACACCGGCTCGATGAGCGGCATCATCGCCAACGTCCCCCAGGCCCAGGCGTCCTACAACGCCTCCAAGGCCGCCGTCCACAACCTCACCCGCAGCGCGGCCCTCGAATGGGCGGGCCGCGGGGTGCGGGTCAACGCGATCGCCCCCGGGTACATGAAGACCGAGCTCACCCGCGAGTTCTTCGAGGCCGGCGGCCCGCAGATCGACCAGTGGATGCTGATGACGCCGATGTCCCGCCCGGGCGAGCCCCACGAGCTCGGCGGCGCGGCCGTCTACCTGGCCTCGGATGCGAGCAGCTTCGTGACCGGCTCGGTCCTCTCGATCGACGGCGGCTACACCGCGGCCTGAGCGCGATCACGCGTCCGATGGGCTGCGCCGCTCCGTCTGCGATGGGCGGCGCAGCCCTCTGCGGCGGGGAGGCTGCCGTCGGGGCGTCCGGGACCTCGAAGGGCGGCTGCGCCCTGCGGCGGCTCCGTATAGTGGCCCGCATGGTGGCACAGGGGGATCGGGAACGGTACATCGCCGGGGACCCCAGGACTTCCCCTCAGGAACTGGCGGATCTGGCCGGCCGCCGCTGGGATCTTCACGCCGTCATCGCGGCGAACCCGCGCACCCATCCGGCCCTGCGCCGCTGGATCGCCTCGGTGAACCCGCACGGCATGGCTCGCCCGCCCGCGGCGCCTGCTGCTCCGAGGCGGCATGGCCGCCCGCCCGCCGGCTTTCCGCCGCCCGGCCGCCCGCCCTTCGCTCCTCGGACGCCGCCGCGACGTGGTGGGATCGGAGGGTGTCTCGCAGGGTGCGGATGCTCCACGCTGGTGCTCGTGCTGGTGGCGATGGTGCTCCTCGGTGCCGGCGCGCTGCTCTCGCCCGACGGATCCGATCGCCCCGTTGCCGGTGGCGGTCACCCCTCGCCCTCGGGCGGTTCCGGTGACCCCGCGGTCGACGAGCAGCTGGCGATCTTCGACGCGGAACGGGAGCGATACTACGAGCTCGTGGCGGAGCTGGAGGGCAATCCCGCTGCTCCGCTGGTGACCCTTCCCGGCCAGTACGCACGGCTGGAGGACCGCGCGGCATCGGTGGGCACCAACGAGTTCTCGGCGCAGTCCGTGGCGCAGGAGGCGCAGCGGCGTCGCGAGGAC
The DNA here is from genome assembly GCF_000576425.1 of Brachybacterium phenoliresistens. Taxonomy (GTDB): domain Bacteria; phylum Actinomycetota; class Actinomycetes; order Actinomycetales; family Dermabacteraceae; genus Brachybacterium; species Brachybacterium phenoliresistens. The sequence goes on from NZ_KK069989.1 coordinate 4,617, forward strand.
CTGGAGCAGCACGTCGACGCCGCGGCGGATCGCGCCGCCAACAGCTCGGGTTCCCTCAGCGAGGGTCTCGTCGACGAGGCCGGGGACGGACTCATCGATATCCGCTGGGACGCAGATGCCGTGTGCGCGCAGAGCGAGAGGGAAGGCTGGACCACGTCCGGCTGCGTCCTCGGGGCGGACGCGCTCACTGTCCATCTCCAGCCCGAAGACTCGTTCACCGGGGAATGGGACATACAGATGACCGTTCAGCATGAACTGGCACACGTCTACCAGCGAGCGGATCGCGCCAGATTCGACGATGGGTCCAGCGAATACGACGAGCTGCTCGAGCAGGGTCTGTTCCAGGGCAGCGAAGAGCTGATGGCAGACTGCTACGCCCTCACCTACTACGACGAATGGACGCTGGAGACCGACTCCGTGGAGGTCGGCTACGGATACGTCTGCGACGAGAGCGAGCGCGATGCGATCCGCGCGTGGTCCGCGAGCATCGATGCGCCCATGCCTGGCTGAGCCTCGCCACCCGGCGTGAGGCGGAGGGCTCCGCCCTGGGCGGGGGCATGTTCGACACCGCCGCGGACACGGTGCGCGGCGGCAAGATGTGGGCCTTCGCCTACTCCGGCCACCCCGAGGTGATCACCGCGCAGCTGCAGCAGGGCCTCGCCGCCCAGGGCGTCCCGCACGCCGAGGCGCTGCAGGGCGTCGCCCTGCCCGAGCGCAGCGTCGGCGCCTCCCCGCAGGGGGCCCGGGCCCGGATCAACGGCCTGGCGCGCTGACCGGCGGGCCGACGGGAGCGCGCAGCTCGCGCGGAAGCTCCTCGAGCAGCCGCAGCCACAGCTCGGAGGCCGTCGGGTAGGACGCCACGGCGTGGCGCAGCACGGCGACCGGCACCCGCCCGGTGATCGCGACGGTCGCGGCGTGGACGAGCTCAGCGGCCTCCGGGCCGACGAAGGCCGCCCCGAGCAGCAGCCCCGTGGCGCGGTCCACGACGATCTGCGCCCGGCCGGGCACCGCGTCCCGCAGCAGCGCCGTCCCGGCCGCGGCCCCGAAGGGCACCTGCGCGGTGACGACCTCGGCGCCCCGCTCCCGGGCCTGCGCCTCCGTCTCGCCGACGCTCGCGACCTGCGGATCGGTGAACACGACCTGCGGCACCGGGGCGTCCGGCACCTCGAAGGGCGGCTGCGCCCCGGTCGCGGCGGCCGCGATCCGCGCCCCGACCACCCGGGCGCGGTGCTTGCCCCAGTGGGTCAGCGGCGCCTCGCCGCTCGCATCGCCGACGGCATGCAGCCAGGCCGGGAGGCGGCCGGCGAGCACCTCGTCCGCGCCGAGGCCGATGCTCTCCAGGCCCACGTCCCCCAGCCGGGGCCGGCGGCCCGTGGCCACGAGCACCTCGTCGGCCTCGTGCTCGGTGCCGTCCTCGCAGCGCACGGTCACCGTCCCGCCGTGGACCCGCCCCAGCCCGGTCGGCTGCGCCTGCGGCCGATGGGCCTGCGCGACACGCGCCTCGCGCACGATCCGGACCCCGGCGCCCTCGAGCGACTCCGCGACGGCCTCGCCGGCGAAGGGCTCCGCCGAGGACAGCAGCGCGTCCCCGCGCACCAGCATCGTCACCGCTGAGCCGAGCGCCCGCATCCAGGTCGCCGCCTCGCAGGCCACCACCCCGCCGCCGATGGTCACCAGACGCTCCGGCACCTCCACCACGCCCGTCGCATCGCGCGAGGTCCACGGCTCGATCCCCTGCAGCGGGCCGGGGATCGCGGCCTCGCTGCCGGTGGCGAGGACCACCGCGTGGCGGGCCGCGAGCACGCGCCGCGTGCCGTCGGCCGCGAGGACCTCGACGCGGCGCTCGCCGACCAGCCGTCCGTGGCCCCGCTCGAGGGCCAGCCCCGCTCCCTCGGCCCAGCGCGCCTGGCCGGCATCGTCGTAGTGGGAGACCCAGTCGTCGCGCCGCGCGAGCAGCGCCTCGGGCTCGAGGGCCGCGGTCGCCACGCCCGGCAGCGTCTCGGTGGTGCGGGCGACGTCGATCGGGCGCAGCAGCGCCTTCGAGGGCATGCACGCGTAGTACGAGCATTCCCCGCCCAGCAGGGCCTCCTCGACGATCGCGGCGGTGAGGTCGGTGCCCTCGATCGCGTACTGGGCGGCGTTCTCGCCGACGGGCCCGCCGCCGAGGACGATCACGTCGTAGGTGGCATCGGGCGCGGACGGGGACGCAGCCCCGGAGGCGGAGTCGTCCGGGGCGGAGTCGGCGGTGTCGCGGACGGCGGTGTCGGGGACGGCGGGGGCGGCGGACTGCTGCGGTGCGCTCATGGGGCCATGCTCCCACCCGGGCGCCCGCGACGGAGGTCCGCAGCTCCTGACGATCCGCGAGAGCCGATGGTGCCGACCGCGCGGGGCGGGGCAGACTGTCCGGCATGACCCTCCGTCCTCCTGCACCGCCGTTCCGCGGCGCGAAGCGGCGATGACCGCGGCGCGAGAGGCCCAGGCAGCGCTGCTCCCCCTGATCGCGGAGGCGAGCAGCCGGCCCTGCCGCGCGGGGGCGAGAGCGCTGACATGGGCGGGGGACGACGGTTTCGCCCTGCGCCTGACCCTTCAGCTGCCCTCGCGGCCGACCGGCACCCGCTCCGTCCCCGCGATCGTGCACGTGCAGGTCACCGCGCAGCGGCTGGGGCGGTGGCGCCGGGAGCACGATCTGCCGGCGGAGCAGGGGAGCGTCCTGTCGGTGCCGCTGGGGCTGCTGACCTCCCGCGCGCAGGGGCGGCGCTGGGAGATCGGGGACCCGCAGCGCGACCGGACAGCGCAGGAGATCGCCGATGCCGTCGAGGAGCACGCCCTGCCCCTGCTCGCGCTGCTGCAGGAGCCGGAAGCGGCCTGCCCTCTGCTCGCCCGGCACCTCTGGGGCATCTCCGCCCGGCTGCCGGAGGACGTCGCCCCGCCGCCCGTGGACTATCTCCTGTGCTGGGGCCGCGACGACCTGGTGGGGGAGATGGTGGTGCAGGCACGCACGGTGGCACGGTTCCGCCAGGACCTGGCGGGCCCGCACCCCTGCGACTGGGTGGAGCTGGCCCGATCCGTCGGCGCGGTCTGAGATCCGTCGCGCCAGCCTGCTGTGCGAGCATGACGCCATGGCCGAGCTGCTTCCCGATCCCGTCTTCTTCGCCTCCCTCCCCAAGGTGTACTCCTCCGGGTCGGTGATCCTGCGCGATGAGCGGGACCGGGTGCTCATCGAGAAGCCCAGCTACCGCGACCACTGGCTGCTGCCCGGCGGGCACGTCGACCCGGACGAGGACGTCCGCATGACCGCGCGCCGGGAGGTGCGCGAGGAGCTGGGCCTGGACATCGAGGTCGGGCGGCTGCTGACCGTGAACTGGCTGCCGGCTCTCGTGGAGTCCGGGCGGCCGATGGGCGTCCATTTCGTCTTCGACGGCGGCGTCATCCCGTCCGACGTCCTCGAGCGCGAGGTCGTGCTGCAGGAGTCCGAGCTCGAGGAATGGCGCCTGGTCGAGGAGTCGCAGCTGCACATGCTCAGCACCTGGGGCTCCCGCCGGGCCCTGACCGCGATGCGCGTCCTGCGCGGCGAGGAGCCGGCCGACCTCATCGGCTTCGGCGGCTGACCCCGACCCTCGTCCTGCGCCTGACCTTGCCGCGGCTCGCGGGGGCCGATGGGCTCGGTCTCCGTACCCGCCATCACGCGCGAACAGGCGCCGGAGCTACCGGCCGAACAGCTCGTCCGCTGTTGCCGATTCGGGGATGCTGTCCCCGCTCTCGCCGATCGAGTGGAAAGATTCTTCGCTCGTCCCGGCTGTTGCGGTGTCCTGCATGTAGATGCCGGCGTCGGCTCCGGTGATGAAGAACTTGTCCGAATCCGGGCCCTCCCGTCGCGTGCGGTTGAGGAAGAGAATGTATGTCTTCCCGAGCTCCAGGATCGGCGCTGGCGTTTCCTGCATGTCAGGCGTGCCGTGCTGTATGACCGTGAGCTCGGGGAACGACGTCGGGAGGAGCTCGTCGTCACCGTCCTGAGGTGCAGGTGACGAATGATCGTGAACCGTCGTCCGAATCTCTGTCGTCGAGAGCGTGCCCCCGTCTGGTGATGAATGCTCGCTCTCCCCGTACGAGTCGACGACCACTTGCGCGATCAGGTCGCAGTCCGCGCGCATCGAGTCGAGCGAGTCGTAGATCGTTGCGCGGGAACCGGACATTCCGGCGCCTGTCTCCTCTCGGGGGCCGCACGAGGACATGACGCCGGTGAGCATGACCGGGCCGGCGATCAGGAGCGTACGGCGGGTGCATCTGTTCATGGCTTCCTCTCGGGAGATGGTGTTCATGCCTGCTCCGTCAAGCCTCCGGAAGGGCGCGGAAGCGCACCGCCGTCCCCGGCGGGGCCTGGGCCAGCAGGTCGAGGCCGGACTCGGCGACGACGCCCACCACCGGGTACCCGCCCGTGGCCGGGTGGTCGCGGCCGAACACCACCGGCAGCCCGGACGGCGGGACCTGCACGGAGCCGGGAACGATGGCCTCGCTGGGAAGCGTGCCCGCCCCCGAGGGGACCGGCAGCGGCATGCCGTCCAGCCGCACCCCCACGCGGTCCGAGTCCGGTCGTACATGCCAGGTCCGTCCGGTCAGCGCGGCGACAGCCTCGGCGCCGAGCAGCTCCGCCCGCGGGCCGAGAGCCACGGGGAGCACGATCGCATCGGCATCGGCATCGGCATCGGCATCGGCATGGTCATCGGGGCCGGCGTCGGCTCCGGGGCCGATGCTCTGCGGATCGGCCTCGGCGTCGTCTTCCGCCTCGGCGTCGAGAGGCGGCGCGGGAACGGCGTCCAGGCCGATGGTGGGGCCTGCCCCGATCCGGTCGCCGGCCGCGAGCGGTGCCGGGCCGAGCCCGGAGAGCGTGTCGCGCGCCCAGGACCCGAGCACGGGGCCCTCGCCCGCCTCCACCCCGCCGCGCACGGCGATCACCACGCGCAGCCCGCGGCGGACGGCGCCGATGTCCAGCCGGTCCCCGGCGTCCAGGGCGACGGCACGGCCCCTCGGCACCCGCAGAGCCGGGACCTGGCCGTCCGCATCGGCGCCGGCCTCCGAGCCTGCCCGGTGCACGGTCAGCTCGGCCGGGGCGCCGGCGACGCTCAGCACCACCGCCCGCTGCGCGACGAAGGACGCGGGACCCAGCAGCAGCTCGAGCGCGCTCGCCGAGGGCGGGTTCCCCACCGCGACGTTCGCCCGGACCAGGGCGCCGTGATCGGCCGCCCCGGACCGGCCCACCCCCAGGTCCGCATAGCCGGGCCGCCCGGCATCCTCCACCAGCAGCAGCGGGCCCGGGGACAGCACCCCCAGGACATCGGCCGCCGGACGCCCGGAGGACGAGGCGCGGGCGCCGGTCCGGGGATCGCTGCGGGAGGCGGCGGGGCGCCCTGCCTCCCCGGCCGCGCGGCGCGCGGAGAGCCGCGCCCCGGCACGCACCGCGCGGAAGCGCACGGAGGTGCCGGGGGAGAGCAGCGCGGGGGAGTCCTCCCGCTCGGGTGCCCACAGCCGGGCCTCCGTGCGGCCGATCAGCTGCCAGCCGCCGGGGGAGGAGCGCGGATACACGCCGCTGTAGCGCGCGGCCAGCGCCACCGATCCGGCGGGGACGCGGGGGCGGGGCTCGGCGCGCCGGGGCACCTCGCCGAGCCCCTCGCCCTCCGGAAGGAGGTACGCGAAGCCCGGGGCGAAGCCGCCGAAGGCCGCCGTCCAGGTCTCGGCCCCGTGCGCCGCCACCAGCGCCTCGGAGGTCATGCCGAGCTGCGCCGCGAGATCGGCGAGGTCCTCCCCGTCGTAGACGACGGGGATCTCGACCTCGGCGGCGGGAGCCGCCTGCGCATCGGGCGCAGGGCGCAGGGACTCGAGGCGGCGGCGCAGCCCCGGCATGTCCAGCGGGTCGGCGGCGGACAGCAGCAGGGTCCGCTCGGCGGGGACCAGATCGACCATCCCGCGGGGCGGAGCCTTCCGCAGGGCGCGCGCCGCGGCGAGCACGTCGGGCGTGCCGGCGTACTCGGCGAGCCAGGCGCGGGCGCCGGCGCGATGCACGGCCCGCGGGCGCAGGCTCTCCGGGCCGTCCCCCGCTGCGGCCGACGGGCCGAGCCGGGACGGATCCGGCGGCTGCGCCGATCGGTCCGGAGCGCGGCGCGGGGTCACGGGATCGCCGGGCCGAGGGGGATGCCCGCCTCCTCCAGGCCGGAGCGCACCGCCCGGGCGAGCTCCACCGCCCCCGGCGTGTCCCCGTGCAGGCACACGCTGCGCGCCCCGAGCCGCACCCAGCTGCCGTCCACCGCCCGCACCCCGTGCTCGCGCGCGATCCCGAGCACGCGCTCGAGGACCTGTGAAGTGTCGGTCAGCAGAGCTCCCGGTTCGCCGCGCGGCACCAGCGTCCCGTCCGATCGGTAGCCTCGGTCGGCGAAGGCCTCCAGGACCACCGGGATGCCCTCCTCCTGCGCGCGGCGCGCGGCCACCGAGCCGGGGGCGGCGACCAGCGCCAGCTGCCCGCCCAGATCCGCGAGCGCGGCCACCACCGCGCCCGCCTGCGCCTCGTGATGGGCCAGGGCGTTGTAGAGCGCGCCGTGCGGTTTCACGCCCCGCACCCGCGTGCCCTCCGCCCGGGTGATCGCCTGCAGTGCACCGACCTGGACGAGGACCAGATTCCGCAGGTCATCGGCAGAAATGTCGAGAAATCGTCTCCCGAATCCCGCCAGATCCGGATAGGAGACATGCGCGGTGATCGCGACATCGGCCGCCGCAGCCATCGCCGCGCAGCGGCGCATCGTGCCCGGATCCCCGGCGTGCCCGCCGCAGGCGACGTTCGCCGTGGTGACGAACTGCAGCATCGCCTGGTCGTCGCCCATGGACCAGGCGCCGAGGCCCTCGCCGAGGTCCGCGTTGAGGTCGATCGGGGCAGCGGTCGTCGCGGTGCTCATGTCACGATCCTGCCTCATTATCCCGGGGCCCGGGTTTCGTCGCGTCGCTCGATGCGTTAGCGTGACGCGACCCCGTGCTCCCAGAGATTTCGGAGAAATAATGGATTTGACGTACAAGATCATCGCCGTGGGCGTCTACTTCGCGGTGATGCTCGCGATCGGCCTGTACGCCTACCGCAAGACGACCGACGGCGACGACTACATGCTGGGCGGGCGCGGACTGCACCCGTTCACGGCGGCGCTGTCCGCCGGCGCCTCGGACATGTCCGGGTGGCTCCTCATGGGCCTGCCCGGCGCCCTCTACATCACCGGCATGGTCGAGGCGTGGATCGCCATCGGCCTGACCGTCGGTGCGGCCCTGAACTGGATCTTCGTGGCCCCGCGGCTGCGCAAGTACACGCAGGTCGCCAAGAACTCGATCACCCTGCCGAGCTTCTTCGAGAACCGCCTGCAGGACCGCAGCCGCGTGCTGCGCGTCGCGGCCGGCGTGGTGGTCCTGGTGTTCTTCACCTTCTACGTGTCCTCCGGCATGGTCGCCGGCGGCATCTTCTTCCAGTCCACCTTCGGCGGCTCGTACGTCGTGGGCATGCTGGTGGTCGCCGGCATCACCGTCCTCTACACCCTGTTCGGCGGCTTCCTCGGCGCGACCTACACCGACATGGTGCAGGGCTCGATCATGCTGCTGGCGCTCATCGCCGTGCCGATCACCGCGGTCATCGTGGTCGGCGGCCCGGCCGAGATGATGACCTCCGTGCACGAGGCGAACCCGCAGTTCGGCTCCATGATCGCCGGCGTCAGCGTGATCGCCGTGATCTCGAACCTGGCCTGGGGCCTGGGCTACTTCGGCCAGCCCCACATCATCGTCCGCTTCATGGCCCTGCGCACCTCGCGGGACGCGAAGTACGGTGCGACCTTCGGCATCGGCTGGATGATCCTGTGCGTGATCGGCGCGATCCTCACCGCCATGTCCGGCCTGGCGTACTTCCAGCAGAACCCCGGCGCCGTCCTCACCGACGCCGAGAACGGCGAGTCCGTGTTCCTGGACCTCTCGCAGTTCCTGTTCCACCCGCTGATCGCCGGGTTCCTGCTGGCCGCGGTGCTCGCCGCGATCATGTCGACCATCTCCAGCCAGCTCATCGTCACCAGCTCCGCGCTGGTGGAGGATCTGCTGGGCATCTTCGGCAAGCGCTCCTCGGCGAAGGCCGAGCTGTGGTTCGGCCGCATCGGCGTGCTGGTCGTCTCCCTGGTCGCGGGCATCCTCGCGATCCAGCGGAACAACACCATCCTGGACCTGGTCGGCTTCGCCTGGGCGGGCTTCGGCTCCGCCTTCGGGCCGCTCGTGATCCTGTCGCTGTTCTGGCGCCGCCTCACGGCGCCCGGCGCGATCGTGGGCATGATCTCCGGTGCCGTGGTCGCCTTCGTCTGGGGCAAGACAGAGCTGGGCACCCTGTTCGGCCTGCTGGACTCGGCGCTGTACGAGATCATCCCCGGCTTCCTGGTCTCGCTCGTGCTGACCATCGTGGTCAGCCTGGCCACCCGGCCGCCCTCGGCCGAGGTCCTCGCGGACTTCGAGACCGCCCACGGCGAGATCGACGAGTCCCACGAGGCGCAGAAGGCGGCCAAGGCCGGGACCGCCACCGCCTGATCGGCTGCGGGCCGGCCGCGGGGCTGCTCACCCGGCAGCTCCCCGCGTGAACCGGCTCTCGAGCTCACGGACAGTCACCTGGCGAACCCTTCGCGCCCCGCGGATGGATCGCCCGGTGACTGTTCGTGTTCGGGGGTGGATCGGCCGGGAGGCGCGGCACGCGGCGGGCTCGCCCTGGCCGGCCGCGGCGGGCTCGCCCTAGCCGGCCGGGGCGAGGCGGGACTCCCAGCGGGCCAGGACCGACTCGATGCGGCCGTGCAGGCGCAGGCGCGCGTGGACGTCGCCGCGGGTGGGGCCGTCGTTGAGGATCACCACCGGGGTCCCGGCCCGCTCGGCGGCACGCACGAAGCGCAGTCCCGACCAGGCGGTGAGGCTCGAGCCGAGCACCAGTAGCGCGCCGGACTCCTCGAGGATCGCCATCGCGCGGCGCACCGTCTCCGGGCGGGCCGATTCGCCGAAGAAGACGACATCGGGCTTCAGCACGCCGCCGCAGAGCCCGCAGGGCGGGTAGCGGAAGGCGTCGGTGCGGTCGACCTCGGCATCGCCGTCGGGCGCGCTCGCGGCATCGGCCGCCAGCTGCGGCAGCCGGGCGGCGACCTCCGGGTTCATCGCCAGCAGCCGCTCGTGCAGGACTGCGCGCGAGGTGAGGGCGTCGCAGCCCAGGCACCGCACGGCGTCCAGCCGGCCGTGCAGGTCCACGACGGGGGACGAGCCGGCGCGGCGGTGCAGGTCATCGACGTTCTGGGTGATGATGCCGTGCACCGGCAGCAGCGGGCCGAGCCGGGCCAGGGCGTCGTGCCCGGGGTTGGGGCGGGCGGCGGCGAAGCGCGTCCACCCCACCGTCGAGCGCGCCCAGTAGCGCCGCCGGGCCAGATCGGAGCCGGTGAACTCCTGGTAGGTCATGGGGCTGCGCGGCACCGCGTCGCGGCCGCGGTAGTCCGGCAGGCCGGAGGCGGTGGACATGCCCGCACCGCTCAGCACGCAGGTCCGGGCGCCGGACAGGATCTCGAGGGCCGCGTCGAGCTCGGCGGGCGGGCTCTGCCGCCCGTAGAGCTCGCTGGGCAGCGGGCCCCAGGCCCTCCCGCGCAGGCCGCGGGCGGTGGCGAGCGGGCTCGCGGTGGAGAACCAGCGGCCGACGTCCGCGGGCTCCATCAGCCGGCGAAGGCGCGCTCGTCCGTCGCGCCCTGGACGCCCGGGACCGCCGCGAACAGGGAGCCGGCCTGCGGGTCGTCGTCCGCATCGAGACCCTCGCGGCTGGTGGTGATGAACAGGGTGCGCAGGTCCTCGCCGCCGAAGGCGCAGGCGGTGACCTGGCGGGCGCCCACCTCGATGCGCTCGGCGAGACGGCCCTCGCCGTCCAGCCCGATGACGGCGCTGCCGGAGTGCAGGGCCACCCAGACGTGGCCGGCGGCGTCCAGGGTGAGGCCGTCCGGGTGGCCGTCCACGCCCAGCGATGCCACATCGGCGAAGGGGCGGCGGTCGACCAGGCCCGCGGCGTCGTCCCAGTCCATGACGTCCACGCGGCCGGTGGGGGTGTCCACGTAGTAGGCGCGGGAGCCGTCGGCGGTGAACGCCAGCCCGTTGGAGATGGTGAGGTCCTCCAGCAGCGGCTCGGTGCGGCCGTCGGGGTGCAGGCGCCACAGGGCGGCGGCGCCGGGGGTCGCGCCGTAGGCCATCGACCCGCACAGGAAGGAGCCGTCCGGGGCGATGGCGCCCTCGTTCATGCGGATCGCCGCGTCCCACAGCGGCGGCAGCACGGTGACCGCGCCCTCCGGGTCCTCGAGGGCGAAGCCCTTCTCGACCGCGAGCACGGCGCCGCCGCCGGCGCGGGGCCGCACGCACGCGACCACGGGCGAGCCCGTCGCGCGGCGCTCGGCGGAGCCGTCCTCGCGCAGGGACATCACGTCGCCCGCGAGCAGGTCCACCCAGCGCAGCCCGCCCCAGGTCGAGGACCAGAACGGCCCTTCGGCGTGGTAGCAGATGGAATCGGTCAGGCGCTCTGCGCGCATGCGGGTCCTCCAGGGGTGCGGGCGGCCGATGGTCGGGCCGGGCCGTCGGGTCGGGGCGGGGAGTCGGGTCGGGGCGGCGGGGCCGGGTCGAGGCGGCGGGGCGCGCCGCGGGCACGGTCAGCCTGCGGCGTCCCTGCTCACGCTACGCCGTGCGCGCAGCCGGCGGCGCGCGAACACGGCGATCCCCAGCAGCCCGACCACCGCCAGGACCAGCGAGTAGGTGCGCACGAAGGACTCCAGGGCCTCGCCGCCCGCGATCCCGAAGAGATAGCCGGCCAGGACGAAGGCGGCGTTCCAGATCCCCGAGCCCAGCCCGGTCGCCGCGACGAAGCTGATCACGCGCATGCGCTCGATGCCGGCGGGGACGGAGATGAAGGTGCGCACCATCGGCACGAACCGGGCCAGCATCACCGCGGGGAAGCCGAAGCGGTCGAAGAAGCGCACGGCGGTGTCGACGTCGGCCGCGTCCAGCAGGGGGATCCGCGCGACCAGCGCCCGGGTGCGGCGCAGGCCCAGCGCCCGGCCGGCGCCGTACACGAGCAGCCCGCCGAGGACCGAGCCGAGCGTCGTCCAGAAGATCGGCACCAGCACGTTCTGCCCGGTCGCGGCCGCCGTCACCCCGGTGAAGGGCAGCAGGAACTCCCCGGGCACCGGGGGGAAGAGCGCTTCGGCGGCGATCACCAGGGCGATGCCCGGCCCGCCGAGGGCCTCCATCAACGAGATGGCGAGGTCGGCCAGGGACATGGCCGCACGCTATCGGCCGCGGGTGGCGCCGCGGTGAACGGGGCGTGGCCGCCTCCTGCCGGGGCGGCCGGTCGCCGCCCCGCCCGCCCGGGCGCGGTCAGCCGGAGACGGCGGCGGTGGCCTCGTCGAACCAGCCCTGCGCGGCATCGGCCGGGGACATGCGGCCGAAGAGCACCTCGGACTGGTAGCGCGGGGTGATCTCCTCGATCGCCGTCGAGCCCGCCGGCCCCACCCAGGTGGGCTGGAGGTCCAGGGTGGAGAGGTCGTCGATGTAGGCGACCTCCCGCTGGGCGGTCTCCGACAGCTCGGGGAGGATCGCCTCGCGGACGGCGGCGACGGCCGGGACGCCGCGGTCGGTGAGGATCAGCCGTCCGGCGTCGGGGTCGTTGACCAGGAAGTCCACGAAGGCGGCGGCGTTCTCGGGGGAGGCGGTGCGCGCGGAGATCGTGTACAGCTGCGAGGACTGCAGCCAGACCCCCGGCCGGGCGGACTCCCCGGGGATCCGCACCAGCTGCAGGTCCGCTCCCGAGGCGGTGGCCAGCGCGGTCAGCGAGCTCGACCAGGTCAGCATGAAGGCGGCCCGTCCTCGGCCGATGAGGGTCTGCTCGGGGCCGACGTCGGTGAGCTCGACCAGGACGTCCGCCGCGGGCCCGGCGCCGGTGTCCACGAGGGACTTCGAGAACTCGAGGAAGGACTGCACGGTGGGGACCGTCAGGCCCAGGGCGCCGTCCTCGGTGTAGAGGATCTCCCCGTGCTGGCGCGCCCACAGGTCCAGGGAGTCGTGGCTGAGGGTGGTGCCGGTGCCGAAGGTGCCGTCCTCGGTGGCCTCGGTGATGGCCTGGCACAGCGCCACGAACTCGTCCCACGTCCAGGCGGTGTCGTCGGGGGCCTCGAGCCCGGCCGCCTCGATCACGGCGGGGTCCATCACCATCGCCAGGGCGTTGATGCCGGTGGTGACGCCGAACGGGGTGCCGCCCACCTGGCCGTTGCGGCGGGCGGCCTCGTCCATGGTGGACAGGTCGAGCGTGTCCGAGACGGTGGACAGGTCCAGCAGGACGTCGCGGGCGGCGTACTCGGCGGGGTAGGCGCCGCCCATGGTGATGACGTCCGGCTCGTCCCCGGCCGCGGCGGTGGTGGCCAGCCGGTCGAAGTAGCCGGCGATGTCCCCGGGCTCCGGGGAGATGGTGATCCCGGGGTGGCGCTGCTCGAAGAGATCGATGACCTCCTGCGTGGTGGCGGCGCGCTCGGGGTTGCCCCACCAGGAGAAGCGCAGCGGAGCCTCGGCGTCCCGGCCCGCCGAGCGGTTCGGGTTGCAGGCGGCGAGGGTCGCCAGGGCCGGGGCCGCCGCGCCCAGGGCGAGGGCGCTGCGGCGCGGGAGCGGGACAGGGCGGCGACGGGACACGGGGGCTCCTGAGGTGCGGGCGCGCGGTCGGGGGAGGGCCGGTCGGGGGAGGGAGGGACGCTCAGGCCTTCGGCTGCATGCCCTCCAGGCTGGCGACGATCTCCTCGGCGACCTCCGCCGCGGGGCGCGTGCCGAAGAGCGCCTCCTCGGCCATGCGGGTGAACTCGTCGCCGAAGGACACGCCCGAGGCGGGGGTGACCATCGGCGGGGGGACCACCTCGGCCTGCATGTCGCGGGCGAAGTCCAGGACGATCATCTCGCTCTCGTCGAGCACGGACTCGAGGGAGTCCTGGACCTCCGGGAACGAGGTCACGCCGCGCTCGAGGCGGAGGATCTTCGCGCACTCGAGATCGCGCAGGAGGAAGTCCATCAGGGTCGCGGCATTCTCGGGGCTCGCGGACTTCGCGCTGATCGACCAGTACATGGAGGCCTTGTTGACCATCTGGTGGTCGCCGCTGGTGCGCGCGGGAAGGCGCAGCAGCGTCATCGGCGAGCCGGAGGAGGCCATGAAGGTCTGCACCTGGGAGTGGAACTGGAGATGGAAGGCGGCGCGGTTGTTGCCGAAGCGGCCCTGCTCGACGCCGGCGGCCCCGTCCTCGACCTGCTCGGAGACCGCAGGCACGGCGCCGACCTCGACGAGCTTCGCGGAGTACTCGAGGAACTCGGTGACGGTCTGCGCGGTCAGCGGCGACTCGCCCTCGCGGGGGAACAGCTGCTCCCCGCTCTGGCGGGCCCAGGCGCCCAGCTCGGCGGCGCCGCGGCCGAAGAAGTCGAAGCCGTAGACGTCCTCGCCGGCGCCCTTGGCCCAGTCGGTGACCTGCTGGGACAGGGCGAGGAACTCGTCCCAGGTCCAGGTCGTGTCATCGGGCAGGGGGATCCCGGCCTTCTCGAGGATCGCGGTGTTCGCGCCGACGGCGAAGATGCCGATGCCCAGCGGGGCGCCCACCAGGGTGCCGTCGGCCAGACGACCGGTGTCCAGCACCGCGGCGTCCATCGCGCTGAGGTCGAGCTGGTCGGAGACCGTCTCGAGGTCCAGCAGCGTGGAGCGGGTGCCGTAGGAGTCGATGTACGACTCGTCCATCTGCAGCAGGTCGGGCATGGCACCGCCGGCGGTCTGGGTGGCGAGCTTGTCCCAGTAGCCGGTCCATTCGGAGTACTCGGGGGAGACCGGGATGTCCGCGTGGGACTGGGAGAACAGGTCCAGCGCCTCGTTCGTCATCGAGTTGCGCAGATCGCCGCCCCACCAGTAGATGCGCACGGCGCCGCCGCCGCCGTCCCCGCCCGAGCCGGCGTTGGGCCCGCAGGCGGCGAGGGCGGGAAGGGCGCCTGCGGCGGCGAGCAGGGCGAGAGCAGTGCGTCGAGTGGTCATCATCGGCCTCCGTCGGGTCCGGGGCAGCGGCGGCCCGGAGTGGGTGAGTCCAGTGTGGAGGTTGACAAGCGACCCGTCAAGCGCTTTCCTGGTCCCTCGGAGCACTGCTCCGCCCCGTCTCCCCCGGCGGGGACGCGGCGACCGGCCCGGCGTCGGACGCCCGATATGAAACCTTTCATCACGATCCGATCACCATGCGGGAGTTTCCTCCCCACATGTGGTTCCGTTCCGTCAGGTAGCCGGATGCGCCGAAGTCGTCGCCCGGCACCGCGCGGGACCCCCGCCGTCCGACACCACGAGCTCGTGCTTCCGGGCCGAGCCGGCAGATCAGAGGAGATCTCATGTTCACCAGGCGCCAGACCATCGCCCTCGGGGCCGCAGCCCCCGCCCTCGTCGCCCTCGCCGCCTGCGGGCCCAACTCGGGCTCCGGCGGCAGCGGCGGATCCGACGGCGGCTCGGGCACGCTCCGCTTCGCCTGGTGGGGCAACCCGACGCGCAACGAGAACACCGCCAACGTCATCGAGGCGTACAAGAGCGTGGACGACTCCGTGACGATCTCGGCCGAGCCGGGGGAGTGGAGCGGCTACTGGGACAAGCTCGCCACCCAGACCGCCGGCGGCGACATGCCCGACATCATCCAGATGGACGAGAAGTACCTCTCCGAGTACGGGCAGCGCGGCGCCCTGCTGGACCTCGCCGAGGCCGGCCTGGACACCAGCAAGTTCGCCCCGGGCACCGTCGAGGTGGGCGAGGTCCCCGACAAGGGGCTGATGGCCATCAACGCGGGGCTGAACGCCGTGTCCATCATCGTGAACCCCGCCGTCTTCGAGGAGGCGGGCGTCGAGCTGCCCGACGACTCCACGTGGACCTGGGAGTCGATGGCGCAGCTGGCCGCGCAGATCACCGAGGCCACCCCCGACGGCACCTACGGCATGTCCCAGATGGGCGGCGTGCAGGGCGTCTTCCAGCTCTACGTGCGCCAGCTGGGCCAGGACCAGTACAACGCCGAGGGCGTCGGCTTCGACGCCGCGGCCGCCACCCAGTTCCTGGAGTGGGGCAAGTCGCTCCAGGACACCAAGGCCTGCCCCGACGCCTCCGTCTCCGTGGAGGACGCCTCCAAGTCCATGGACCAGTCCCTGTTCGCCACCGGCAAGATCGGCATCACGATGGTCTGGTCCAACCAGGTCGTCGCCCATGACGCGCTGGTCCCCGGCGGGGTGAAGGTGCTGCGCCCGCCGTCGATGACCGGCAGCTCCAAGGACGTCCAGCTCTGGTACAAGGCCTCGATGTACTGGTCGGTCTCGGCGAAGACCGCCGATCCCGAGGCCGCGGTGAAGTTCGTGGACTTCCTCGTGAACTCGCCCGACGCCGGCAAGATCCTCTCCGTCGAGCGCGGCGTGCCCGGCAACCTCGACGTGCGCGAGGCGATCACGCCGGAGCTCGACGCGGCCAACGTCATGGCCGTGGAGTACCTCGACTCCGTCGAGTCCGAGCTGGGCGAGCCGCCGGCCATCACCCCGCAGGGCGGCGGCGAGTTCGAGGCGATCCTCACCCGCGTCAGCGAGGACCTGCTGTTCGGGACCATCGATGCCGCCGCCGGCGGCCAGCGGCTGGTCGACGAGCTGAACGCGGCGCTGGCCTGAGCGGCCGGCATCGCGCAGACCCCCATCGACCGAGGAGCATCATGACCATCATCAGCACCCCGCCCCCGGGAGGGATCGCATGAGCGCCGTGGGCGAGCTCGCCTCCCTGGCCAAGCGCCGCTCCGCGGGCGGTCCGAAGGAGAAGCACCCGGACAACCGGGCCGGCCTGGCGTTCATGGCGCCGTGGCTGATCGGCCTGCTGGTCATCACCATCCTGCCGATGATCGCCTCGTTCGTGCTCTCCTTCACCGACTACAGCCTGATCGCCCCGCCGGAGTTCACCGGGCTGGACAACTACAAGGAGATGATCGGCGACACCCGGCTGCACAAGTCCCTCGCGGTCACGTTCATCTACGTGCTCGTGGGGACGCCGCTGCAGCTCATCGTGGCGCTGCTGCTGGCGGTGCTGCTGAACCAGGGCATGAAGGGCCTGTCCTTCTACCGCTCGGTGTTCTACCTGCCCTCGCTGCTGGGCGGATCGGTCGCCATCTCGATCCTGTGGCGGCAGATGTTCGGCGCCGGCGGCCTGGTCAACCAGCTGCTGGAGGCGATCGGCTTCACGAACCTGCCCGGCTGGGTCTCCAACCCGGACACGGCGCTGGGCACGATCATCCTGCTGCACGTGTGGACGTTCGGCTCGCCGATGATCATCTTCCTGGCGGGGCTGCGGCAGATCCCGCAGATGTACTACGAGGCGGCCGGGGTGGACGGCGCCTCGAAGCTCCACCAGTTCTTCCACATCACGATCCCGCTGCTGACCCCGATCATCTTCTTCAACGTGGTGCTCCAGGTCATCAACGCGTTCCAGTCGTTCACCCAGGCGTTCGTGGTCTCGGGCGGGACGGGCGGGCCCTCGGACTCCACGCTCTTCTACACCCTGTACCTGTACCAGAAGGGCTTCACCCAGTTCGACATGGGCTACGCCTCGGCGATGGCGTGGCTGCTGCTGGCCATCGTCGCGATCTTCACCGCGATCAACTTCTTCGTCTCCAAGTTCTGGGTGTTCTACGATGACTGATTCCACCGCCACCGCCCCCGCCCCGGCCGCCGCTCCCGCCCTGCGGGTGCGCCGCACGAATCCGACGCGCTCGGTGATCAAGCACATCGTGATGATCGCGGTCAGCCTGGTCATGATCTATCCGCTGCTGTGGATGATCGTCTCCTCCCTGCGGCCCAACGACGAGATCTTCCGCAATCCCTCGCTGCTCCCGCTGAGCTTCGACGTCTCCAACTACGTCGACGGCTGGAACGCGCTGGCGCAGCCCTTCTCGCACTACCTCATCAACTCGACGCTGCTGGTGCTGGGCTGCGTGATCGGCAACCTGGTGGCCTGCTCGCTGACCGCCTACGCCTTCGCGCGGCTGCGGTTCTGGGGCCGGAACATCGCGTTCGCCATCATGCTCATGACGCTCATGCTGCCGATCCACGTCGTGATCGTGCCGCAGTACATCATGTTCTCCCAGACCGGCTGGGTGAACACCCTGGTCCCGCTGGTCCTGCCGAAGTTCCTCGCGACCGACGCGTTCTTCGTGTTCCTCATGGTGCAGTTCATCCGCGGCATCCCCCGCGAGCTCGATGAGGCGGCGCGCATCGACGGCTGCGGCCATTTCCGGATCTTCTTCCAGGTGATCCTGCCGCTCATGCTCCCGGCGCTCGCGACGACGACGATCTTCACCTTCATGTGGATGTGGAACGACTTCTTCGGCTCCCTCATCTACCTGACCACGCCCGAGAACTTCACGGTGCCGCTGGCGCTGCAGTCGTTCCTGGACTCGCAGGGCACCTCGAACTGGGGCGCGATGTTCGCGATGTCGATCCTCTCGCTGGTCCCGCTGTTCCTCGTGTTCCTGGTGGGCCAGAGGTTCCTCGTCAAGGGCTTCGCCACCACCGGCATCAAGTGACCCCGTCCCGACCTCGGATCCCCGGAAGGATTCCCCTCATGACCACCCGCTATGCCGTGATCGGCACCGGACACCGCGCCCAGATGTACATGAACGCCATCGCCGGCGACCACGCCGAGGTCGCCGACCTGGTGGCTCTCATCGACATCAACCCCGGGCGCGCCGCCTGGCACCGTGACCAGCACGCGGCGTTCCAGGACGCGGTCCTCGCCGCCCCCGAGGATCTCGAGGACGTGATCCGCGAGCAGCGGGTGGACCGGGTGATCGTGACCTCGATCGACCGCTGCCACGCCGAGCACGTGGTGCGGGCCCTCGAGGCCGGGGCCGACGTCGTGGTCGAGAAGCCGCTGACCATCGACGCCCCGAGCGCCCGCGCCATCGAGGAGGCGGCGCGGCGCACGGGGCGCGAGGTCGTGGTGACCTTCAACTACCGCTACAGCCCGCGCAACAGCGCGCTGCGCGAGGTGATCGCCTCGGGGCGGATCGGCACCCCCGTCTCCATGGTCTTCGAGTGGGTGCTGGACACCTCCCACGGGGCGGACTACTTCCGCCGCTGGCACCGGGACAAGACCAACAGCGGCGGCCTGTTCATCCACAAGGCCAGCCATCATTTCGACCTCGCCTCCTGGTGGCTGGACGCCGTCCCCTCCCGCGTGTACGCCCGGGGCGGCCTGCGCTTCTACGGCGAGGACAACGCCCGCGAGCGCGGCCAGGAGCTCGGGGCCGAACGCGGCACCCACGACGGCGAGCACACCCCCTTCGAGCTGGACCTGCGCGGGGACGAGCGCCTGCGGGCGCTGTACCTCGAGCAGGAGCAGCACGACGGCTACCGCCGCGACCAGTCCGTGTTCGGCGCGGGGATCACCACCGAGGACAACCTCACCGCGATCGTCGACTTCGACAGCCGTGCGGTGCTCACCTACGCGCTGAACGCCCACAGCCCCTGGGAGGGCTACCGCGTCCACGTCAACGGCACCGAGGGCCGCGCCGAGCTCGAGGTCGTCGAGCGCGCCGAGGTGATCCCCACCGACGACGGCAGCAAGGTCGTCGACCCCAGCGCCGTGCGCGTGGAGACCGGTGCGCAGGTGCGCGCCGAGGGCGAGCGGCTCATCGTCCAGCGCCACTTCGAGGCCGCCGAGGAGGTCGAGATCGTCCAGGGCGAGGGCAGCCACGGCGGCGGCGACGCGCTCATGCTGGCCGAGGTCTTCCGCGGCCGGCAGCACGACCCGCTGGGCCGCGCCGCCGACTGGACCGACGGGCTGCGCGCCATCTCCGTCGGCATCTGCGGGAACGAGTCCCTGGCCACGGGCGGGCCGGTGGAGGTCACCGACTTCCTCGGCATCGACCTGCGTGCGGCCGCCGCCGCGGCCGCGGAGCGCTCGGCGGGCGCGACGGCCGCGCCGGAGGGAGCCTCGCGGCAGGCCCTCGAGTCCGACGGCGCCCGCGCATGAGCGCCGTGCGCGTCGCGCTGGTCGGCACCCGCGGCTTCGGGCGCGTCCACTTCCAGGGCCTGCAGAAGCAGATCTCCGAGGGGCTGGCCGAGCTGGTCGGCGTCGTGGACGTCGCCGAGCCGGAGGCCGATGTCACCGCCCCGTGGTTCCTCACCCTCGGCGAGCTGCTCGAGCAGCTGCCCGGCGAGCGGGCCCCCGAGGTCGTCATCATCGCCACCCCGATCACCACCCACATGGCGATGGCCCTCGAGGCGCTCGCGGCCGGCTGCCACGTGCTGCTGGAGAAGCCGCCGGTGCGCTCCCTGGCCGAGCACTGGCAGCTGCTGCGCGCCGCCCGCGAGGCCGGGCGCTCCGTGCAGGTCGGCTTCCAGGCCCGCGGGGGCGGCGGCATCGACCGCCTGCGCCGCATCGTGCGCGGCGGCGAGCTGGGGCGGGTGCTGCGGGTGACCGCCTACGGCGCCTGGCAGCGCGACCGCGCCTACTACTCCCGCAGCCGCTGGGCCGGCCTGCGGCGCCTGGGCGGGGAGCGGGTGGCCGACGGCGTGGCCACGAACCCGCTGGCCCACGGCGTCCACGCCGCGCTCACCGTCGCGGGGATCGATCGCGCCGACCAGATCGCCGAGGTCACCACCGAGCTGCGCCGCGCCCACGACATCGAGGCGGACGACACCACCTACCTGGGCATCCTGCCGGCGCAGGCGGACCTGCCGCCCGTGCACTGCGCTCTGGTGACCACCGCCCCCGACCAGTCCGACCCGTGGGTCGAGGTCGTCGCCGAGCGCGGCCGCGCCCGCCTGTACTACACCGCCGACCGCGCCGAGATCGGCCCCGCGCAGGTCGTGCCCTCGCAGATCGTGCCCGCCGGGGTCGCGGCCGCGGACATCGGCGCCGCCGCCCGCCGCGAGGACTACGAGCGGATCTCCCTGGTCGAGAACCTTCTGCGCCACGTGCGGGACGCCTCCGTCCCGCTGCTGTGCCCGCTGGAGTCCACCAGCGCGTTCACCGCGGTGCTCGATGCGACCCAGTCCGTCCCGGATCCCACGCCCATCGGCCCCGAGCACGTGACCTGGGTGGGGGAGGGGCCGGCGGCCCATCCGGTGGTCGAGGACGTCGAGGCGTGGATGACCGCGGCTCTCGACTCCGGTGCTCCGTTCGCGGAGGTCGGCGCCCCCTGGGGCGACGCCTCGGCCGTGCACCGCTGGTCCCCGCGCCGGGTGCTGCGCACCCAGGAGATCGCCGGGTCCGAGATCGCCGTGCTCGTGGACGGCAGCGACATCATCCCGCGGTCGAGCCCGCGCCCCTACCTGCACCCGCTGCGCACCCTCGGCGGGACCGTGATCACGGACGCCCACCCGGCCGACCACGACTGGCACAACGGCCTGGGCGTGGTGATCCAGGACGTCGCGGACGTCAACTTCTGGGGCGGGCGCACCTACGTCGAGGGCGCCGGGTACATCTGGCGCGAGGACCACGGCACCATCGCCCATGAGGCCTTCGAGGAGACCTCGGCCGACGGCACCGCCTGGACGCAGCGCCTGCGCTGGCGGGGCCCGGAGCCCGCGGCCGATGCCTCCGCTGCCGATGTCTCTGCGGCCGATGCCTCCGGCGGCTCCGCTCCCTCGGACGGGCCCGGACCACGCGTGGAGCTCGAGGAGACCCGCACCCACGTCTTCGCGCCCGTCGAGGGCGGCTGGAGCGTGGAGCTGACCTCGCAGCTGCGCCCCGTGAGCGCGGAGGCCATGGAGCTGGGCAGCCCCGGCAGCCACGGCCGCGAGGGCGGCGGATACGGCGGCCTGTTCCTGCGCCTGGCCCCGCTGGCCGAGGCGACCGTCGCCGTCCCCGGCCCCGACGGCGGCCGTCTCACCGGGGAGGACGCCGTCCACGGCGCCCGTGCCCCGTGGGTGGAGCTGTGCGGCACGGCCGCCACCGGCGGACGCTTCGCGGTGCGGATCGAGCACCTCGACGAGCACGACGACCCGTGGTTCGTGCGCGTGGCCGGGTACCCCGGCCTGGGATCGGCGATCGCCTGGGACAGCCCGGTCACCACCACCGCCGAGCAGCCGCTGACCCGTGCCTTCCGCATCACCGTCCGCGACCTTCCCTGACCGACCTTCCTGCCCGACCTTCCCCGGTCCGGCCGCGACTCTCCCTGACGCGGCCGGGCCCGTCCTGACCTGACCGCCCCCTCGACCCCGGGAGCCCTCTCATGTCCCCTGCCGCCGACGCCGCCTGGGCGCCGCAGCTCGCCGCCCGCGCCCACCTGCTCGAGGTCCTCGGCCCCGAGGACTCCCTGTCGCCCGAGGCCGAGGCCGCCTGGCGCGCGCCCTTCGGCGCGCCGGAGAGCTGGGACCTCGACATCGTCGACCGCGACCTGCCCGGACCGCACGGCCGGGTGCCGGTGCGGATCTACGCCCCGCGCCCCTCCGGGGGCGCGGTCGAGGCGGCCGACGCCGGATCCGCCCCGGCCCGCCCGGCGCTGGTGTGGATCCACGGCGGCGGCTTCCAGCACGGAGACCTCGACATGCCCGAGGCCCACGAGGTCTCCCGGGGCGTGGCCGGGCGCGCCGACGCCGTGGTCGTCTCCGTGTTCTACCGCCTGTGCGACGAGCCCTCGGGCAGGCCCGCCCCGAACCTCGACGGGGAGACGGGCATCCACGCGCCGATCCCGCTGGACGACGTGCACGCCGCCTTCACCTGGGTGCGCGAGCACGCCGCGGAGCTGGGGGCGGACCCGGCACGGATCGCCGTGGGCGGGGCGAGCGCCGGCGGCGACCTCGCCGCCTGCCTCAGCCTGCGCCTGGCCGCCGAGGGCGCGCCGCCGTGGCAGTCCTTCCTCATGTACCCCGTCGCGCACATCGAGATGCCGGCCCCGGATGCGGAGGAGGCCGCGGCGCTGGCGGCCTGCGCCCCGCTGGGCGGGTTCCCCGCCGAGTCCGTCGCGGTGATGGGGGAGACCTACACCGGCCGTCCCCGCAGCGAGGCGACCGGCTACGAGTTCCCGGCCCTCGCGGCGCGGCACGACCATCTGCCGCCGACGCTGATCGACGTCGCCGAGTTCGACGGGCTGCGCCCCAGCGGTCGCGCCTATGCCCAGCAGCTCGAGGCCGCCGGGGTCGAGGTCGAGCTCGCGCTCAGCCGCGGCGTCCCGCACGGGCATCTCAACAAGGTGGGGCTGGCCGAGGCCCACGCCAGCATGGACCGCATGGCCCGCCGCCTGCGGGAGCGCTGAGCCCCGCAGTCCGGGTCAGGCCCCGGTGACGGCCGCGCGCAGCGCCCGGGCCGCGGCCTCCGGATCCTCGGCCTCGGTGACGGCGCGGACCACCACGATGCGGTCGGCGCCGGTGGAGAGCACCTCGGGCACCCGGTCCAGGTCCACGCCGCCGATCGCGAAGAACGGCGTCGGATGCGCGGCGGCGTCGCGGTGCTCGGCCGCGGCGCGCGGCAGCGCCAGGCCCACCGCGGCGCGGCCCGGCTTGGTGGGCGTCTCCCAGACGGGCCCCGTGCAGAAGTAGTCGATCCCCGGGTCGTCGTGCGCCTGCCGCATCTGCTCCTCGGTGCGCGTGGAGCGGCCGATGAGCACGTCGGGACCCACGAGGGATCGGGCATCGGCCGTGGTCAGGTCGCCCTGCCCGAGGTGGAGCACGTCGACGCCCGCGAGCACCGCGACATCGGCCCGGTCGTTGGCCGCCAGCAGCGCCCCGAAACGGTCCGCGATCGGGCGCAGGGCCCGCAGGGCCTCCACCTCGGCGCGCGCCTCCGCGGACTTGTCGCGCACCTGCAGGATGTCCACACCGCCGCGGAAGGCGGCCTCGGCGAAGGCGAGCAGCTCCTCGAGGCCGCGCGAGAGGTCCACGCACACGTACAGCCGGGCGCGGGTCAGCCGGCCGCGACGCCGGGCGCCCTCCGGCGAGACCGCCCGTCGCCGGGCCGCCGCCGTCGCCGCCGCGCCGGACTGCGCCGTGATCGCGCCGGGCTCCTCCGTCCCCGCGCCGGACTGCGCCGTGCTCGGGGCGGGCTCCTCCGTGCCCGGGGCCGGGACCCCCGGCATGTCCTGGGGCTCCGCGCCCGTCAGCTGGTCAGCACTCATGGTCATAGCGTCCCACAGGTACACTCGCGGACGTTCCGTGGGAGCCCGGAGGAACGGGCTGAGAGGGCGTCAGGCGCCGACCACTACGACTGGATGCGGGTCATGCCGCCGTCAGGAGGAATCGCACACGTGCATGTCGTCGTCATCGGCGCGGGGATCGTCGGTCTGCTCACCGCGCTCGAGCTGCGCCGTCGCGGCCACGAGGTCGAGGTCCGCTCCACCGGGGTGGCCGAGGGCGCCACCCACGCCGCCGCGGGCATGCTCGCCCCCGCCGCCGAGGTGCAGGTCGGCCAGGGGCCGCTGTGGGGGATCATGCGCGAGGCGGCCCTCGCCCATCGGCGCCTCGCCGCCCGGCTTCCCGAGCTGACGCGCGAGTTCTCCCGGCCGGCGACGGCGCGATCCGCCGGATACCGGGATGACCCGACCCTGGTCGTCGGCCGCGACCACGCCGACCTCGCGGCCCTGCACGACCTGGCCGTCCTGCAGCGCCGCGCCGGAGCCGAGGTGCAGGAGCTGCTGCCCCGCGAGGCGCGCCGCCTCGAGCCGGCGCTGGCCCGCGGCATCGCCGGCGCCGTGCGCATCGGCAGCGACCACCAGGTCGACCCGCGCACCCTGGCCCGCACCGTGGTCGCGGCCCTCGAGGCCCACGGGGTGCGCCTGCGCATCGGCGCCGTCCCGGGCCTGGACGCCGTCCCCGCCGACCGCATCGTCCTGGCCGCCGGGCTCGGGGCGCCGGCGATCGCGGGCCCGCATCAGCAGCTCGACCTCGCGCTGCGTCCCGTGCGCGGCGACATCCTCCGCCTGCGCGTCCCCTCGTCCCTGCTCATGCCGGGGGAGGAGCATCTGCTGACCGGCACCGTCCGGGCGATCGTCCGCGGCCGTGCCGTGTACTGCGTGCCGCGCGACGGCGGCGGGATCGTCCTCGGCGCCACCAGCCGGGAGGACACGCTGCAGGGCCCCTCGACCGGCGGGGTGCTGCAGCTGATCCAGGACAGCGCCGAGATCCTCCCCTCGATCCGAGAGACGGAGCTGGTCGAGGTCACCGCCCGCGACCGCCCCGGAACTCCCGACGACCTGCCGCTGCTGGGTCCCGTCCCCGGCCACGAGCAGGTGATCGTCTCCACCGGCTACCACCGCCACGGCATCCTGCTCTCGGCCTGGGCGGCCGAGCGCACCGCCGACATCATCGACGGCCGTGACGCGTCCCTGCCCGCGGCCGTCCGCCCCGAGCGCTTCACGAAGGAGCCCGCATGATCCCCGTGACCATCAACGGCGAGCCCGCCGAGGTCCCGGCCGGCTGGACCGTCCGCGACCTGGTCGCCGACCGCATCGGCCACCCCGTCGGCGAGGACGGCCGCGCCCTGGACGGCCGCGCGCTCGGCGTCGCCGTCGCGCTGGACGACACCGTCGTCCCCCGCAGCCGCTGGGCCGCCACGGCGCTCGCCGCCGACGCCCGCTGCGAATTCGTCACCGCCGTCCAAGGAGGCTGAGCATGACCACCACCGACACCCCCACCCCGGCGACCGCCGCCCCCGCCGCCGCGCCCTCGACCACCGCCCCCGCGCAGCCGGGAGCCGCCGCGGACCCGCTGGTCATCGCCGGGAGGACCCTCGGATCCCGCCTCATCATGGGCACCGGCGGCGCCACCGACCTCGCCGCGCTCGAGCGGGCGCTGATCGCCTCCGGCACCGAGCTGACCACCGTCGCCATGCGCCGCTTCTCCGCCGATGCCGGCACCTCGGTGTTCGCCCTGCTGCAGCGCCTGGGCATCATGGCGCTGCCGAACACCGCCGGCTGCTACAGCACCCGCGACGCCGTCCTCACCGCGGAGCTCGCGCGGGAGGCCCTCGAGACCGACTGGGTCAAGCTCGAGGTCATCGCCGATGAGGACACCCTCCTGCCCGACGGCGTGCAGCTGCTCGAGGCGACGGAGGAGCTGGTGCGCCGCGGATTCACCGTGCTGCCGTACACGACCGACGACCCGGTCCTCGCCCGCCAGCTGGAGGAGGCGGGCGCCGCCGCCGTGATGCCGCTGGGCTCTCCGATCGGCACGGGGCTGGGGATCCTCAACCCGCACAACATCGCCCTGATCACCGCGCGCGCCGGGGTGCCGGTGGTGCTGGACGCCGGGATCGGCACCGCGAGCGAGGCCGCGCAGGCCATGGAGCTGGGCTGCTCCGCGGTGCTCGTCGCCAGCGCCGTCACCCGGGCGCAGGACCCGGAGGCGATGGCCCGTGCGATGGACCTCGCCGTCCGCGGCGGGCGCGAGGCCTCCCGCGCGGGGCGGATCCCGCGGCGGCAGCTGGCGCTGGCCTCCTCGAGCTTCGAGGGGATCATCGAGACCGCCGGCACCAGCCGCGAGGCGGAGTCCCTGTGAGCGCCGACGGAGCGGAGCTGCCGCCGCTGGTCGAGCCCGGCCCGGAGCTGACACCCGAGCAGATCGCCCGCTACCGCCGCCAGATCACCCTCGCCCAGATCGGCACCCTGGGGCAGCGCCGCCTGCGCGCCGCCTCCGTGCTGGTCGTCGGCGCCGGAGGGCTCGGGTCGCCGGCGCTGCAGTACCTCGCCGGCGCCGGCATCGGCACCCTCGGGATCGTCGACGACGACCTGGTGGACGTCACCAACCTGCACCGGCAGGTCGTGCACGGCATGGACGCCCTCGGCCGGCCCAAGGCCGACTCCGCCGCCGCGGCCGTCGCCCGGATCAACCCCGAGGTGGCCGTGCGGATCCACCGCGAACGCGTGGGCCCGGACACCGTCGTGGAGCTGATGCGCGGCTACGACGTGGTGCTGGACGGCACCGACAACTTCGCCACCCGCTACGTCGTGGCCGATGCCAGCGAGATCACCGGCGTCCCCGTGGTCTGGGGCGCGATCCTGCGCGGGCACGGGCAGGTCAGCGTGTTCTGGCCCGGTCGCGGCGCCCACTACCGGGACGTGTTCCCTGAGCCGCCCGCCCCCGGCGAGGCGCCCTCCTGCGCCGAGGCCGGGGTGCTGGGGACCCTGCCGGGCCTGCTCGGCACCATCATGTCCACGCAGGTGATCCAGCTGATCACGGGGACGGGGTCGCCGCTGGTGGGCCGGCTGCTGCTGTGGGACGAGGCCACCAGCACCACCCGCACCCTGCGCATCGCCCCGGACCCGGAGCGGGCCCCGGCGACCCGGGTCGAGATCCCGGCCGCCGCCGATCCGTCCTGCCGGATCGGCGGGCCGTCGCCGGAGGAGACCCTGCAGGCCGCCCAGCTGCGGGAGCTGCTGGGGCGGGCCGATGCCGGGCCCGAGGGGACGGTGCGCGGGGAGGTCACCCTGGTCGACGTGCGCGAGCCGTGGGAGTTCGCGGCCGGGGCGATCGACGGCGCGGTCAACGTCCCGCTGCAGCAGGTGCTCGACGGCGGCGCCGCGGCCCTGCCCCGCGGCGACGACGTGGTGCTGTACTGCCAGGGCGGGGTCCGCTCGGCGCGGGCCCTCGAGCGGCTGCGCCCGGACTGGGCCCTGCGCGAGGGGCGCCTGCGCCACCTCGACGGCGGCTATCAGGCGTGGACGGCGCCGTCCGAAGGGTGAGGCGCGCGGCTGCTCTGCCGGGGAACGTTCCCGCGGGAACGTCTCCGACGCGGCGGCCGACGGACGCGCAGAGGTGGAGTGCGGCTGGTACTAGAAGTACTCCGCCGGCAGCGTCCCGCGCAGCCAGGCGAGCTCGTTGTCGCGGATGAACACCGACAGCGACTCGTCGACGCCCATCCCGCCCTCGGGGCCGAGCCACTCGTCGAGGATCTCGACCAGGCGGCCGGCGGTCCCGATGGACGGGCCGGCCAGGAGCCGGTCCCAGGCCTCGACGAACCCGTCGGGGCTCGGGACCTCCCGGACGAGGCGGTGGATGTACTTCGCCCCGGGCATCAGGCGGCGGTCCGCGGCGAGAGCGGCGCGCGCTGCGGCGAGGGCCAGGTGCGTGCCCGCATGCTGCAGCAGGAACGGGTCCCCGCGCTGCTCGGCCTGGCGCAGGAAGTAGCCGCCGTGCAGGTGGGCCTGTGCCAGATGCGAGCGCACCCGGCCGGCCCAGGCGTCCTCGGACAGGCGGGGGATCGCGGCGACCAGTGCGGGGAGCTCCTCGCGGCGCGAGAAGGCGACCCGGGCGCCCAGGAACGAGGCGCGCGTGGGATCGTCCCCGGACGCCGCCGCCGTGCGCAGGTAGTCCGGGCTCGCCGCCTTCACGTCGACGTAGGAGCCCGGATAGTCCTCTCCCACCCGGTCGGTCCATGCCCAGCGGTCCTCGCGGCCCAGCTGCGCGAACCGCGCCGCGTCGACGATCAGGTAGACGTCGACATCGGAGTCCTCGCGCTCGGTGCCGCGGGCCAGCGAGCCGACGAGCACGACGCCGAGGGTCGCCGGATCCTCGGCGACCTGCTCGACATAGGCCGCGAGGGCTCTCTCCTGGTGCTCCATGGATGCTGCTCCCGTCCTCGGGGCCCTGCGGCCCGCTGCGGAGGCACCGTCACATGACGGCGCCGATGTGCCAGGGGATGAACTCCTCGAGCCCGTAGCCCAGCTCCTCGCTCGCGGACTGCGTCCCGGAGGCGAGGTCGAGCAGGGCGTGGTAGATCTCCAGGCCCTTCTCCTCGATCGAGACGTCGTGCTCGACCATCTCGCCGGCGTCGATGTCCATGTCGTCGCCCATCCGGCGGTACAGGTCCGAGTTCGTGGCGACCTTGAGGGTCGGCGCCGGACGGCTGCCCAGCGCGGAGCCGCGGCCCGTGGTGAAGCAGACGAGGTTCGCGCCCCCGGCGACCAGGCCCGTCACGGACACCGGGTCGTAGCCCGGGGTGTCCATGAAGCCGAACCCGCGGGTGTCGATCTTCTCCGCGTAGCGGTACACCGCGGCCAGCGGTGCGTGACCGCCCTTGGCGACCGCGCCGAGGGACTTCTCGAGGATGGTCGTGATGCCGCCCTCCTTGTTGCCGGGGGAGGGGTTGTTGTCCATGCTCGCGCCGGTGGACTCGGTGTACTTCTCCCACCAGGCGATCACGTCCAGCAGATCCTGGGCCACCCGGGGGTCCGTGGCGCGCTCGACGAGGAGGTCCTCGGCGCCGTAGATCTCCGGGGTCTCCGCCAGGACGCTCGTGCCGCCCTGGGCGACGATGAGATCCGAGGCGTGGCCCAGCGCGGGGTTCGCGGTGATCCCCGACCAGCCGTCGCTGCCGCCGCAGTTCAGGCCCAGCACCAGCTCGGAGACGGGGACCTCCTCGCGCCGCACATCGGCGACCCGGGGGAGCATGGCCTCGATGGCCTCGATGCCCTTGGCGATGGTGGCGCGGGTGCCGCCGGAGTCCTGGATGGTCATCCGCACCAGGGGCAGGTCGCGCGCGGGCCGATGCGGCCCGGTCTCGAACTCCGCGAACAGCTGCTCCATCTGGTTGACCTCGCAGCCCAGGCCGATCGCGAGCACGCCGCCCACGTTGGGGTGGTCCGCGTAGCCGAGGATCGTGCGGCGCAGGATGTCCATGCCCTCGCCGCTGGGGGCCATCCCGCAGCCGAGGTCGTGGGCCAGCGGCAGCACGCCGTCGACCGTGTCCGGCAGGATGCCGGCCCGCTCGATGCGGTCGGCGATCGCCTTGACGACGGTCGCCGAGCAGTTCACGGAGGCGACGATCGCGATGTGGTTGCGGGTGGCCACGCGGCCGTCCTCCCGCCGGATCCCGAGGAACGTGCGGCGCTCGGGCAGCTCCGGCGGGGTCCAGGAGCCGGTGGAGCCGGCCTGGGCGGCGCTCGTGGCGGCATGCGCGGAGAAGGTGAGGTTGTGGGAGTGCACGTGGTCGCCCGGGGCGATGGGCGCCGTCGCCGTGCCGATCACGTGGCCGTACTTCTCCACGGGCTCGCCGCTCGCGCGCGCGAGGACGGCGACCTTGTGCCCGCGCGGGACGTCGGTCGCGACCGTGAGGTCCTGGCCGTCCACGGCGAGCTGCTCGCCCGCAGCGATGTCGCGCAGGGCGATCGCGACGTGGTCCCCGGCGTGCAGCAGCCGCAGCGCGGCGGCCGGCGTGCCGGTCATGCCGGCACCGGCTTCGGGTAGGACAGCCGGGGCAGGCGGTAGGCCAGGTCGACGGCGGTCTCGATCGCCTCGTCCTCCTCGAGGCGGTGCTCGGCGACCAGCCGCGCCAGGTAGCCGGCGTCGACGCGGCGCGCGAGGTCGTGGCGGGCCGGGATCGAGGCGTAGGCGCGGGTGTCGTCGACGAAGCCGGACATGTTCGCGAAGCCCGCGGTCTCGGTGACCAGCTCGCGGAAGCGGCGCATGCCGTCCGGGGAGTCGAGGAACCACCACGGCGCGCCGAGGCGCACCGAGGGGTAGGCCCCGGCCAGCGGCGCCAGCTCGCGCGAGTAGACGGTCTCGTCGATGGTGAAGAGGATGACGCGGAAGCGCGGGTCCAGCCCGTGGCGCTCGAGCATCGGCCGCACGGCGCGGGCGTACTCCGCGCCGATCGGGATGTCGTAGCCCTTGTCCTGGCCGTGCCGCTCGAACACCTGCGTCGAGTGGTCGCGCAGCACCCCCGGGTGGATCTGCATGACCAGGCCGTCCTCGCAGGACATCCCCGCCATCTCCAGGAGCATGTGGGCGGAGAAGGCCCGGGCCTCCGCGGCGGTCGGCGTCTCGCCGCCCAGCACGCGGGAGTACAGGGAGGCGGCATCGGCCGGATCCATCGGATGCGTGTCGGCGTAGAGGTGGCCGTGGTCGGTCGCGCGGGCGCCCGCCGCGACGAAGGCGGCACGGCGCTCCCGCAGCGCGTCGAGGTAGCCGGCGTAGCTGCTCGTGTCGATGCCGGAGACCTCCGCCAGCGTCGCGATCTCCTCGCGCCACGTCGGGCGCTCCAGCTGCAGGACCCCGTCGGGGCGGAAGGTCGGCACGACGCGCTCGCCGAGGCCGTCCTCGGCGATCCGGCCGTGGACGGAGAGGTCCGAGGAGGCCGGGTCGGTGGTGGAGATGATCTCGATGTTGAAGCGGTCCAGCAGGGCGCGCGGCCGGAAGGACGGATCGGCCACGCACTCGGAGATGCGGTCGTAGAGGCGATCGGCGCTCTCGGCGCTGGGCCGCTCCGTGACGCCGAAGACCTCGACCAGCTCGTGCTCGAGCCAGTAGCGCGAGGGCGTGCCGCGGTACAGGTGCCAGTTCTCGCAGAAGGTGCGGAAGATCTTCCGGGAGTCGGTCTCCACCGGGCCGCCGTCCCGGCGCGGGACGCCCAGGGATTCGAGGGGGATGCCCTGCGAGGCCATCATGCGGGTGACGTAGTGGTCGGGGACGATGAGCAGCTGGGCCGGGTCGGCGAAGGGCTCGTCGTCGGCGAAGACGGAGGCCTCGACGTGCCCGTGCATGCACACCAGCGGGAGGGAGGCGGTCTGCTCGTAGATCCGCACGGCGATGTCGCGCAGGCCCGGCTCGGCGGGCAGGGCGCGATGGGGGTGGAGGGTCCAGTCCGCGGTCGCGGGGCGGGACGAGGTCATGCCATCTCCTTCGACGGGGCGGTGTCCGTGCCGGAGCGGACGCCGGCACGAGACGGTGCGTAAACGGTTGCACATTCCCGGCCCGTCGCGCAAGATGGAGGCGGTGCAAACGTTTGCGGATCCCGTCCGGGACCCGACGATGCACCGGATGACGCATCCGCGCGAGCGAGCCGACGAGGAGGCCCCATGGCGACGACGCTGCGAGACGTGGCCGCCCGCGCCGGGGTGTCGGTCGCGACCGCCTCGCGGGCCCTGCAGGGGTCCGAGCGCATCGGCGAGGCCACCCGGGAACGGGTCCGGGCGGCCGCGGCGGCGCTGGCCTACACCCCCAACCGCACCGCCCGGGCGCTGAGCACGGGGCGCACGGCGACCCTGGGCCTCATCGTCCCGGACCTGCTGAACCCGTTCTTCCCGGCCGTGGTCAAGGGCGCTCAGGCCCGCGCCCGCGAGCTCGGTCTGCAGCTGCTGCTGGCCGACACCGACGAGTCCCCCGCCGAGGAGCTCCCGCTGGTGCGCACCCTCGCCCCGCAGGTCGACGGGGTGATCCTCTGCTCGAGCCGGATGGACGAGGACGAGCTCGGCCAGGCCGCCTCGCTCACCCGCACGGTGCTGGTCAACCGCGAGCACGGGCAGCTGCCGTCGGTCGTGCTCGACCCGGGGCCCGGCGTCGAGGCCGCCCTGCGGCATCTCCACGCCCTCGGCCACACCCGGATCGGGTACGTGGGCGGCCCGGCGACCTCCAGCTCCGACGACCGGCGCCGCCGCAGCCTCGCGGAGCTGGCCCCGCGGATCGGCCTCGAGGTCGTCCCGCTGGGTGCGCGGAAGCCCGATGCCGCCGGCGGCGCCGCGGCCGCCGAGGAGCTGCTGGCCCTCCGGCTCGGCGCCGCGATCGTCTACAACGACCTGATGGCGCTAGGGCTGATGGACCGCCTGCGCACCTTCGGGCTGGACGTCCCGAGGGACGTCAGCGTCATCGGGTGGGACGACATCGAGTTCTCCGCGATGGCCCGGCCCGCCCTGTCCACGGTGCGCATGCCCCGCCGCGAGGCCGGGCGCACGGCGGTGGACCTGCTGGGCGAGATCATCGCCGGCGGCACCGGCGGGGCGATCCGCCTGGGGACCGAGCTGGTCCTGCGCGCCAGCACCTCCCGTGCCCCCCTCCGCATCGACGAGGCCCGCCCCGACGGCGAGCTGCGCATCTCCCTTCCCGATCCCGAGCGAGGGACCTCCTCGCCCGCGAGCCCCCTCCCCGAGCTCCAGGAGCACACGAGCCCATGACCCGACTGGACCGCACCTCCCTGCCGACCCTCACCCCGCGGGAGGACCTCGTCCTGCCCTCGCACCTGCCGGCCGACGGCGCGCCCTCCGGGATCGTCCACTTCGGCATCGGCGCCTTCCACCGCGCCCACCAGGCGGTCATCACGCAGGCGGCGATGGAGGCCACCGGCGACGATTCGTGGTGGATCACCGGCGTCACGCAGCGCTCGGACTCCGTGCGCCGCCAGCTCGCCCCCCAGGACGGCCTCTACACGGTCCTGGAGAAGTCGCCCGCCGGGGCGAAGGCCCAGGTCATCAGCGCCGTCCGGGAGGTGATCTTCCCCGCCGAGCAGCAGGACCGGCTGGATGCGCTGCTGGCGGACCCGGCCCTGCGGATCATCACCCTCACCGTCACCGAGAAGGGCTACCGGCGCCGCGCCGACGGCCGCCTGGACCTGTCCGACCCGCTGGTGGCCGCCGACATCGCCGGGGGAGCAGGGGCCGCACCGGCCTCCGCCGTCGGGCGGCTGGCCCGCGGCCTGCAGGGCCGCGCCCGCGCCGGCGGCGCCCCGATCACCGTCGTGTGCTGCGACAACCTCACCGCCAACGGCGAGGTCCTGGAGCGTCTGGTGCGGGACTTCGCCGAGGCCCTCCCCGCCGCCGAGGCCGAGGAGCTCACCGCCTTCCTGGACGCCCACGTCCGCTTCCCGTCCACGATGGTCGACCGGATCGTCCCCGCCACCACCGACGCCGACCGCACCGAGGGCCGCGCCATCCTGGGCCTGGAGGACGCCGGCCTGGTGGTCGCCGAACCCTTCCTGCAGTGGGTCGTCGAGGACTCCTTCGCCGGGGAGCGGCCCGCCTGGGAGCAGGGCGGCGCCCAGCTCACCGCGGACGTCGCGCCCTTCGAGCTGATGAAGCTGCGCACCCTCAACGGAGCCCACTCGACCCTCGCCTATCTCGGCGCGCTGCGCGGCCACGAGACCATCGCCGAGTCCGTCGCGGACCCGCAGGTGCTGCAGGCCGCCCGCGACCTCATCGCGCAGGACGTCATCCCCACGCTCACCGCCCCCGACGGCACCGACCTCGTCGCCTACGGGGAGACCGTGCTCGAGCGCTTCGCGAACCCGGCGCTCGCGCACCGCACCGTGCAGATCGCCATGGACGGCTCCCAGAAGCTGCCGCTGCGGCTGCTCGGCACGATCCGCGACCGTCGCACCGCGGGCGCCGAGCCGCTGGCCGCCGCCCGCGGCGTCGCCGCCTGGATGGCCTACGTGGCCTCCGACCTCCCCCTGGACGACCCGATCGCGGACCGTCTCGCGCAACTGGCCCGAGGCCGCACCGACGCCGGGGCGATCGTCGAGAACCTCCTCGGGGTCCGCGAGGTGTTCGGCGAGGACCTCCCCGCGGACGCCTGGCTGCGCGGGGTGCTGCGGGACGAGGTGGCATGCCTGCTCGCGCGGTGACCCTCGCCCAGGCCCGGGCCGGCCTCGCGGACCCGGACCCCTCCGCGCGGCCGATGATGCGCTGGTGGTGGTTCGGGCCCGAGGTCGAGCACGCCGAGATCGACCGCGAGCTGCGGGCCATGGCCGCGGCCGGGATCGGCGGCGCCGAGGTCGCCTTCGTCTACCCGCTGCGGGAGACGACCACCCCCTTCCTCTCGCCGGCCCATCGCGAGGCCCTCGCCCATGCGGCCCGCACCGCCCGGGAGCTGGGGCTGCGTTTCGACGTGACACTCGGCAGCGGCTGGTCCTACGGCGGCGGGCACATCGGCCCCGAGCATGCCGCGCGCCGGCTGCACTGGGAGCGCCGGGACATCGGCCTCGAGAGCCTCGCCGTGCCGCTGGACGGGGGCTGGCCCGGGGACGAGCTGGTGGCCGCCTACCTCGGGGAGGGCGCCGACGCCGCCGACTGGCAGCTGCTGCCCCGCACCGGCGGCACGCTCACCATCCCGCCGGGCCGCGGGCCGCGCCGCGTCCTGCTGGCCTGGTCGCGCCCCACGGGCCAGCAGGTCAAGCGGGCCGCCGCGGGAGCCGAGGGGCCCGTGCTGGACCACTTCAGCGCCGCGGCGACCCGCCGTCACCTCGACGTCGTCGGGACGGCGCTGCTGGACGCCGTCCCCGCAGAGCTCATCGGATCCGTGTTCAGCGACAGCCTCGAGGTCTACGGCGCCGACTGGACGCCGCGCCTGCCCGAGGAGTTCCGGCGGCGCCGCGGCTACGACCTCCTCCCGGTGCTGCCGCTGGTCCTGGACGGCGCACGGATCACCGGCGAGGGCGCGGACGTCGACCCGGCCCGCCTGCGCATCGACCTCGGCCGCACGCGCAGCGAGCTCGTCGAGGACGGCTTCGTGGCCACCTGCCAGGAATGGGCCCGCGAGCACGGGGTCCGCTTCCGCCTGCAGGGCTACGGCGAGCCGCCCATCGAGCTGAGCACCAACCGGCTCGTCGACCTCATCGAGGGCGAGGGGGTGGGCTGGAAGGGCCTCCCGCAGACCCGATGGGCCACCTCCGCCGCCCACCTCGACGGGCGGGACGACGTCTCCACCGAGATCTGGACCTGGGTGCACTCGCCGTCCTTCCGGGCGACTCCGCTGGACCTCAAGGGCGAGGCGCACGAGCACCTGCTGCTCGGCTCGACCCACTTCGTCGGCCACGGCTGGCCGTACTCGCCGCCCGACGCCCCCGGCCTCGGCTGGGTGTTCTACGCCGCCGGCGCCCTGGACGACCGCAACCCCTGGTGGCCGGCGATGCCGGAGCTGACCCGGTACCTCACGGGCCTGTGCTGGCTGCTGCGCCAGGGCCGCGGCGTCGCCGACGTGAAGATCTACGTCCCGGCCGACGACGTGCGCGTCGAGAACCCGGGGCCGCTGGACCTGTGGCGCGCCGTCGCCGCCCGCATCGGACCGGACATCCCCGCCGCGATCCGCGAGAACGGCTACGACCTCGACCTCGTCGACGACCGCGCCCTGGAGACCCTCGACCCCGCCGAGGTCCCGATCCTCGTCCTTCCCGGCACCCGCCGCCTTCCGGCGGACACCGCGCACCGGATCGCGGCGATACGCGCCGCCGGCGGCGCCGTCCTGGCGGTCGCGGCCTCCGGCACGACACCGCCGGCCGGCCCCGCCGAGGGCCCGCAGCCGATGGCAGAGCTCGCGACCGCACACGTCCCGGAGGGCGGCCTCGCCGCCGCCCTGCACGCGGCGCTCGCCCCGGACCTCGCCCTCGACGGCGACGGAGGGGAGATCGGCGTCGTCCACCGCCGCCTGGAGGACGGCGACGTCTACTTCGTCGCCAACACCGGCCCCCGCACGCGCACCCTTTCGCTGCGGCCGCGCGACGAGCACGCCGCCTACGAGGCCTGGGACCCGGCCACCGGGCACCGGCGCCCCGTCGACCTGAGCGCCGTGGAGCTGCACCCCTACGCAGCGATCGTGCTGGCCGGCGCCGATGCCGTGGAGAACGCCGCGGCGAGGGCCGAGACCCTCGCCCCGGCCCGCCCGGACACCGGCGACACGGCGCCCGTCGCGCACCGGAGAGAGCGGGTCGGCCTGCGCCTCACCGAGGTCGCCGAGCACGTCCACGAGGCAGCTCTCGAGATCGACCCGGCCTGGCTGCGGCCCGGGGCGGGCGTCGTCCTGGACCTGGGCCCCTGCACGCCCGCGCCCGCCCCCGCGGATGCCCACGGCTACCGCGCCGAGGTCCACGGGCCCGTGCGCGAGATCGCCGTCGTCCGCCTGGACGGGGTCCAGGTCGGGGTGCTGTGGGATGCTCCCTTCCGCCTCGATCTCACCGAGCATCTGCGCGCGGGCACCAGCACCCTGCGTCTGGAGGTCCACGGGACGGCGGCCGCGGCGCTCGCCGCCGACCCGCACCTCGACGAGACGGTCGCCGGCGCGCGGCGCGCCTCCGGGGACCGCTTCACGCTGCAGGACCTCGACCGCGCCCTCGACGAGCACGCGGTGGGTCTGCGGGAGTCCCCGGTGCTGGAGGTGCGCCTCCCGGTCTGACCCGGCATGCCGCCCCTGCCGCGGGCATCGGGATCACCGCGGCCGCCGGACTCACTGCGGCCGCCGAGATCGGCCGACGCCGGCGTCCCGGGCACACCCGCCGCCGCCGGACATGCCGCGGGCCCCGCCCCTCGGGATCGAGGAGCAGGGCCCGTGGCGGCCGATCAGAACTCGTGCGTCCCCGCGCCGACCTCGTGCGTGGTGCCGTCGGGCAGGACGACCGTCGCGCTCGCGCCCTCGGGGATGGCCACCTCGAGCTGGAACGGGCCGTCGACGGTGCGCCAGGCCACCTCGATGCGCCCGACGGCCGACTCGTAGGCGCCGCGCGCCCAGTCGAGGCCCGGCCCCGGGGTGGGCTGGACGAGGATCTGCGAGTAGCCCGGGGCGGCGGGGCGGATCCCGAGGACCACCTGGTAGATCCAGTCGGCCACCGCGCCGAGGGCGTAGTGGTTGAAGCTCGTCATCTCGCCGGGGTTGATGGATCCGTCCTCGAGCATGGAGTCCCAGCGCTCCCAGATCGTCGTCGCCCCCATGGAGACGGGGTAGAGCCAGGACGGGTTCCCCTCCTCCAGCAGCAGGCGGTACGCATCCTCGACATGCCCCGTCTCCGATAGCGCCCAGGTGACGAAGGGCGTGCCCGCGAAACCGGTGGAGACCCGGTAGCCGGCCGCGCGCACGACCTCGCTGAGCCGTGCCGCGGACTTCTCGCGCAGCTCCTCGGGGAGGATGTCGAAGGCGATGGCCAGGGAGTACACCGTCGCGCAGTCGGACAGGACGGTGCCGTCCTCGGAGACGTACGCGGACAGGAACGCCTCGCG
This sequence comes from Brachybacterium phenoliresistens, assembly GCF_000576425.1. Classification (GTDB taxonomy): domain Bacteria; phylum Actinomycetota; class Actinomycetes; order Actinomycetales; family Dermabacteraceae; genus Brachybacterium; species Brachybacterium phenoliresistens. Next base: position 41,381 of record NZ_KK069989.1, read on the forward strand.
GGTGCGGTCGGCCAGCTGCTGCCAGCGCTGAGCATCGGCCGGCTCGCCGATGAGCTCCGCGGTGCGGGCCGCGAAGCGGGCGGAGCGGATCAGGCAGGCGGTGGCGACCACGCCCTTGTCGGCCTTCGCATCGGCCGGCGCATGCGGGGACGCATCGGGGTCCAGCCAGTCGCCGAACTGGAACCCGGTGTCCCACAGCCCCGTGGGGGAGAGGGCCTTCTCGACCGACTCCAGGTGCAGCACCATGCCGGGGTACTGCTCGCGCAGCTGGTCGAGGTCGCCGTACGCGGTCCACAGCGCCTCGGCCACCCAGACGGCGGCATCGCCCCAGACGGCGGTCGCTCCCTTCCACGCCTCCGCCGCCTCGACATCCGAGCCGGGATCGAAGGCGGCGTACTTGAGGATGTCGGGGATGACGAAGGGGACGTAGCCCTCGGGGTTCAGGCGGGTCTCGGCCGCCAGGTCGATCAGCCAGGTGTGCAGGAACGACTTCACGTCGAACTGGAAGGCGGAGGTCGCGGCGTAGGCGGCGATGTCCCCGGTCCAGCCCAGGCGCTCGTCGCGCTGCGGGCAGTCGGTGGGCACCGCCAGGAAGTTGCCGCGCTGGGACCACACGGAGTTGGAGACCAGCTGGTTCACGCCGGCGTGGGAGGACTCGAACCATCCGGTGCGGGGGATGTCGGAGTGCACGACCACGGCCTCGATCGCGCCGGGGTCCAGCTCCCCGGGCCAGCCGGTGATCTCGGCGTAGCGGAAGCCGTGGAAGGTGAAGGTCGGCTCGAAGGTCTCCCCGTCGGCCTCGCCGGCCAGCACGATCGTGTCGGTGGCGGCGGCTCCGCGCAGCGGGCGCGTGCCCAGCTCCTCGTGCTCGAGCACCTCGGCGTGGCGCAGCGTGATCTCGGTGCCGGCGGGCCCGGTGACCGTCAGCCGCAGCCACCCCACCAGGTTCTGGCCGAAGTCGACCAGGGTCCTGCCCGAGGGGGAGGTCCAGATCTTCTCGGGGGCGCGGGCCTCGTGGCGCAGGATCAGCGGGGAGGACTGCTCGATGAGCGTGCCGCGGTCGATGTCGCCGACGGCGGCGGGCACCGGCGCCGGGGCCTCGCGGCGGCGGTCCTCGCGCTGGCCGCCGTAGATGCTCGCGGACTCGATCGCGGTGGTGGTCGCTCCCCAGGTCTCGTCGGTCGTCACGGTCTGCCTGCTGCCGTCGCGATAGGTGATGACCAGGGCGCCGAGGAAGGCGGTGGAGTCCCCGTAGTTGGCCTGGGCGCCGGCGAAGCCGAAGTCGCCGCGCCACCAGCCTCCGGCGAGGACGACGCGCACCTCCAGCCGGTCGCCCGCGGCGCGCACCAGCGCGGTCACGTCGAAGCGCTGGACCTGCAGCCGCGTCTCGTAGACGGTCCACCCCGGGCTCAGGACGGCCTCGCTCACGGGCGTCCCGTCGATGCTCGCCTCGTAGACGCCGTGCGCGGTCGCGAGCAGCTCGGCGCTCTCGACCTGGTCGGCCGGGGAGTCCAGGTCGACGGTGCGCAGGAAGGCATGCACGTCGGTGACGGCGCGGGGGAGGGACTCCGGCGCGCAGATGGCGGTCGCGGAGTCCAGGACGGAGAGAGCGGGGGCGGGGGTCGTGGTCATGGAGAGCACCTCTGGTTCGGTGATGGTCGAGGGATGGTGCGGGAGCCGCGACGGCGGCGTCGCGGCGGAATGCGTCGGTGGGAGCCGGGCACGGATGCGCCGGCGGGGCGGTCCCGGGTGCGGCGGCGGATCGAGCCACCGGGTGCCAGGGCGTGAAACGAATCAACCGGAAGCTAGCACGCCGCTGCGGAGGGCGACAAGCATGCCGGTGAAGGCCTCGGGGCCTCGCCCGGGCCCTGGCGGGCGCCCGGCCCGGGGTCGGTCATCCCGGGCCGCGCCCGCGGCACCCCCGGCTGGCCTGCCGGTAAGCGTTTCCCCAGGCTGTCCCGGGATTTCGGGAGGTCACGAAGCGGTGTCGCGTCGTTGACAGCCGCCGCACCCGGGCCTACTCTCGTCATGCTTGGAGCGTTTCAACGACGTTCCTCCCTCAGTCCCTCCGACCCGGACGGGACGCGACCCGACAACGAAGTGGGGACGACCGACCATGTTCATGAACCGACGCTCTTTCCTCGGCGCGAGCGCCGCGGCAGCCTCCGTCATCGCGATCACCGGCTGCAGCCGCGGCGGTGGCGGCGGCGGAGGGGTCACCTTCCTGATCGACAACGATCCCAGCGCCGTGGCCGGGGCGGAGGCGCTCACCGAGGCGTTCAACTCCTCGCAGGAGGAGTACACCTTCTCCGTCGACACGCGACCCGGCGGCACCGAGGGCGACAACCTCGTCAAGACCCGCCTGTCCACGCAGGACATGCCGGACGTCTTCGTCTACAACTCGGGCTCCCTGTTCCAGGCCATCCGCCCCACCCAGAACCTCACGGACCTCTCCGACCAGCCGTGGGTCTCCCGTCTGCAGGAGAGCTTCGTGCCGGCCGTCTCCGCGGAGGACAAGGTGTACGGCGCGCCCTACGGCGGCGCCTCCGCCGGCGGCATCATGTACCACCGCCCCACCTACGAGAAGCTGGGCCTGGAGATCCCGCGGACCTGGGACGACTTCATCGCCAACTGCCAGGCCGCCCACGCCGAGGGCGTCACCGGCATCATCCAGAGCTTCGGCGACACCTGGACCTCGCAGCTGCTGGTGCTCGGCGACTTCCACAACGTCGCGGCCAACAACCCCGACTTCGCCGAGCAGTACACGGCCCACCAGATCGGCTTCGCGACCGATCCCAACGCCCTGCGCGGCTTCGAGCACACCGCCGAGGTGTGCAGCTCCGACTTCATCAACGAGGACTACGTCTCGGCCACGTACCAGCAGGCCATCGGGTACGTCGCCGCCGGCGAGGGCGCCCACTACCCGATCCTCTCCAGCGCCGTCGCGGAGATCGCCGCGAGCACCCCCGACCTCGTCGAGGACCTCGGGTTCTTCGCCATCCCGGGCGAGGACGCCGCGAAGAACGGCCTGACCATCTGGCTGCCCAGCGGGATGTACGTCCCCGCCTTCGCGGAGAACCCCGACGCCGCCCTGGCCTTCATCGAATTCGTGACCTCCCAGGAGGGCCTGGACATCCTCGCCGCGGAGGCCCCGCCGACCGGCCCCTACATGGTCACCGACGTCGACCTGCCCGCCGAGGTCCCCACCGCGACCAAGGACCTGCAGGTCTACTTCGACACCGAGGGCGCCACCACCCCCGCGCTCGAGTTCCTCTCCCCGATCAAGGGGCCGAACCTCGAGAACATCCTCATCGAGCTGGGCACCGGCTCCATCGATGCGAAGACCGCCGCCCAGAACTACGACAAGGACGTCGAGAAGCAGGCCCAGCAGCTGGGCCTGGAGGGCTGGTGATCCGATGGCGACGACAGCCGCCCCGGCCGCGCTCACGGCCGCATCGCCGCCGCGGCGCCGGGCCCGCAGCTACCTGCACCGCAGCTACCCGCTGTGGTACTACCTGCCCGCCGCGGTGCTCTTCCTCGTGTTCTTCGTGGTGCCGACCTTCGCGTCGTTCTTCTTCAGCCTGACGCGCTGGTCGCTGTTCGACTGGGAGTTCATCGGCCTGAAGAACTACGCGCAGTTCCTCAGCGAGCCGCAGATGATCGGCTCCCTGCGCAACACGGTCGTGTACGCCTTCCTCACCAGCGGGGCGAAGGTCGTGCTCGGCATGGCGCTGGGCCTGCTGCTGACCTCGCAGATACGGGCCCGCGGCCTGCTGCGCTCGATGGTGTTCTTCCCCGTGCTGGTCTCGACCATCGGCGTCGGCATCATGTTCACGACGATGATGCATCCGACCGAGGGGCTCATCAACAGCGCCCTGTCGATCGTGGGGATCGAGGGCCCGAAGTGGCTCGCGAACCCCCAGCTCGCGCTGATCTCGGTGGCGCTGGTGGACATCTGGAAGGGCGTGGGCCTGGCCACGGTCATCTACATGGCCGGCATCACCGCGATCCCGGTCGAGTACTACGAGGCCGCGAAGGTCGACGGCTCCAGCGCCGCCAGCTCCTTCTGGCACATCACCCTGCCGCTGGCGCGGCCGGCGACGTTCACGGTGATCACGCTGTCGCTGATCGGCGGCCTGCGGTCCTTTGACCTCATCTGGGCGATGACCAAGGGCGGCCCGGGATTCGCCTCCGACGTCCTCGCGTCCGTCGTCTACAAGCAGTACCAGGCCGGGTTCTACGGGCTCTCCACCGCCGGGAACGTGGTCATGTTCATCGTGGTCATGGCGATCGTGCTGCCGCTGAACTACTTCATGCGCAAGGCGGAGGTCGAGCAATGAGGCATCAGGTCCGTGTCAACGTCGTCAGCGCGCTGACGTTCCTCGTCTTCTTCGTGGTCTTCGTCGTGCCGTTCGCGCTGGTGATCAACAATGCGGTGAAGGACCGGCAGGAATCGGCGAAGCTCGACCTGTCGATGCCCACCTCCTTCCATCTGCTGGAGAACCTGCAGGAGGTGTTCGCGGCCCGGGACTACATGCTCGTCACCGCGATGATCAACTCGACGATCCTCACCGTGACCTCGGTGGCGGCGATGGTCGTGGTCGCCGCGATGGTCGGGTTCGTCCTCCAGCGCCGCAGCAGCCGGGTGAACGGGCTGGTCAACGCGATGGTGCTGATGGGGCTGATCGTGCCGCCGGCCGTGGTGCCGACGATCTGGGTGCTGCAGAGCCTGGGGCTGTTCAAGACCCTCCCCGGCCTGATCCTCATCGAGATCACCTACGGGCTCGCGTTCTGCGTCCTGCTGTTCCGCGCGTTCGTGAGCACCGTCCCGCGGGAGCTGGACGAGGCCGCGATCATCGACGGCTGCGGGCCGCTGCGTCTGTTCTTCCAGGTGATCCTGCCGCTGCTGAAGCCGACCGTGGTGACCGTGATCGTGGTGCAGTCGGTGGCCGTGTTCAACGACTTCGTCCACCCGCTGTACTTCCTGCCCGGCGACGAGAACGCGACCGTGCAGCTGACGCTGTACAACTTCCTGAGCCAGTACTCCACGCAGTGGAACCTGCTGTTCATGGACATCCTGCTCATCACCATCCCGCCGCTGCTGGTCTTCCTGTTCTTCAACCGCCAGATCGTCGCCGGCATGACCTCGGGAGCGGTCAAGGGCTGATCGACGACGGCTCCGCCCGGAGGCGGCGCGAGGGACGAGCGTCGCCGCAGGGCGGTGCCGAGGAGATCGGCCGGAGGAGAAGAGGCTGATCGACGACGGCTCCGCCCGGAGGCGGCGCGAGGGACGGCTCTTGCACGTTTCAAAACGCTGTGACTAGGCTCGAAGCGCCGCACCCGCCGTTCGAAGGAGAACAGATGCCGGCCCATCCCCGCCCCCTGCCCACCTCCCGACTCCCGCGCCGCGCCGCCCTCGCGGTCCCGCCCGCCCTGCTCGCCCTCTCCGCCTGCGGGCCGAACCGGTCCGGAGGCGGCGACGGCGAGGGCGGCGACGGCTCCCTCCGCTTCGCGTGGTGGGGCAACGAGAAGCGCGATGCGCTCACGAACCAGGCCCTCGAGCTGTACCTCGAGCAGCACGACGGCGTGAGCGTCTCGGCCGAGCCCACCGACTGGGGCGGCTACTGGGACCGGCTCGCCACCCAGATCGCCGGCGGCGACATCCCCGACATCATCCAGATGGACGAGGGGTACCTGGCCGAGTACGCCAGCCGCGACGTGCTGCTGGACCTCTCGGGGACCGACCTCGAGACCTCGGCCTTCGACCCGGCGGCGCTGGATGCCGGCACGGTCGACGGCGGGCTGTTCGCGATCAACGCGGGGATCAACGCCCCCGTGCTGCTGGCGAACCCGGCCGTGTTCGAGGCGGCCGGCGTGGAGATGCCCGACGACTCCACCTGGACGTGGGACGAGCTCGTCGACCTCGCCTCCCGCATCACGGAGGGCACCGAGGACGGCACCTACGGCGTGCAGCAGCTCGGCATCCAGGGCGATCCGCCGCTGAGCGTCTTCCTGCGCCAGCTCGGCGCGCAGAGGTTCTCCGACGAGGGGATCGGCTTCACCGCCGAGCACCTCCAGCAGTGGATGGAGCTCGCCCTGCGCCTGCAGGACACCGGCGCCGCCCCGCCGGCGGACGTCGCCGTCGAGGAGTCCGGGCAGACGGTCGACCAGTCCCTGTTCGCGGTCGGCCGGTGCGCGCTGCAGTCGCAGTGGTCCAACCAGATCGTCACCCTCGACGGGCCGCTGGACGGGACCGTCGTCCCCCTGCGGATGCCGTCGATGACCGGCTCGGCGGCTGATGCCCAGCTCTGGTACAAGGCCTCGATGTACTTCTCCGTCTCGGCGAGCTCCTCGAACCAGGATGCCGCCGTGGCCCTCGTGGACTGGCTGGTCAACTCTCCCGATGCCGGGAGGATCCTGCTGGCCGAGCGCGGCGTGCCCGCCAACCTCGACGTGCGGGAGGCGATCGCGGGGGAGCTCGGGGCCTCCGATGCGAAGGCGGCGGACTTCATCGCGGCCATCGCCGAGGAGCTGGGCGACCCGCCGCACATCACCCCGCCGGGCGGCAGCGCCGTCGGCGATGCGGTGCAGCGCGCGATGGAGGACGTCGTCTTCGGCCGCGCGGACCCGGCGACCGCGAGCGCGGCCGCGGTCGCCGAGGCCGAGGCGGCCCTGGGCTGAGCGGAGCCGCCGCGGAGCGCCGCCCGGGCCGATAGGCTCCAGGCAACCCTGACCAGCGAAGGAGCATGCCCGACATGGCAAGCATCAAGGACGTGGCCCGCGCCGCCGGCGTGTCCATCGGCACGGTCTCCAACGTCCTGAACCGGCCCGACATCGTCTCCCCGGCCCGGCGCTCGGCCGTGGAGGCGGCGATCGCGGAGCTCGGCTACGTGCGCAACGACGCGGCCCGGCAGCTGAAGGCGGGCCGCTCCCAGACCGTCGGGTGCATCGTCCTGGACATCTCCAACCCGTTCTACGCCCAGCTCGCCGCCGGCGCGGAGATGGCGGCGGAATCCTCCGGCATCGGCGTGCTCACCGGGAACTCGGGCCATCGCGTCGAGCGGGAGCGCCTGCAGCTGTCGCTGTTCGAGGAGCAGCGGGTGCGGGGCATCCTGCTGGCCTCCCGCGGCGGGACCGAGGACCTGGTGCGCGCCATCCATGACCGCGGCACCCCGATCATCCTCATGGAGACCGATGAGCACGAGGACTCCTTCTGCTCCGTCTCCACCGACGACCGCGCGGGGGGCCGCATGGCCGTCGCGCACCTGCTGCAGACGGGCCGGCGGCGCATCGCCGTGGTCGCCGCGAAGCTCGAGCTGCGCCAGGTCGAGGCCCGCATCGCCGGGGCCCGGGCCGCGGTGGACGCCGTCGAGGGCGCGAGCCTGGAGATCATCGAGGCCGATGACCTCACCGTCCTCGCCGGCCGGGCGGCCGGCTCCGCGATCGCCGCCCGCCCAGCGCGGAAGCGGCCCGACGGCGTGTTCTGCGTCAACGACCTCGTCGCCGCCGGCGTGATGCAGGCCTTCGCCTTCGAGGACCGCATCCGCATGCCCGAGGATGTCGCGCTGATCGGCTACGACGACATCGCCTTCTCGCGCAGCACCATCGTCCCGCTCAGCTCCGTCGCCCAGGCCGCCGAGATGATGGGCCGCACCGCCTACGCCCTGCTCGAGGAGGAGGTCGCCTACGGCGACGAGCACGTGCACCGCCACGTGACCTTCCGCCCCGAGCTCGTGGTGCGCCGCTCCACCGACCCGGAGGCGAAGGACCCGATGGAGACCGACGGGCGCTGACCCCACCGCACGCCGCGCCGGCCGCCCGACGGCCGAGCCGCGGCCCGCACCCCACCGGACCAGCCCGAACCCCACCGGACCAGGAGGTCCCCCATGCCCGTCGCCGCCGACGCCGGCCCGTCCGCCGATCCCTCCCTCGGGCATCTCGCCGAGGCCGCCGCGATCTGGGCCCCCGCGGCTCCGGTCCCCTGGAGGGACGTGGTGCTCGAGGCGACCGTGCGCCGCGACGCGATCCGCCAGGACGGCGCGCGGCCCGTGGTCGGAGCCGGCATGGACACCGACGGCGCCCGCCGGTTCCAGCTGCTGGTGCGCGCGGCCGATGCCGGCACCGCGTACGTCGCGACCGTCGACCCCGAGGCCGGCCGGGCGAGCCTCGTCCTGCTGCAGGCCGGCGTCGAGACGCCGCTGGCCACGGGGGAGTGGCCGCTCGAGGACCGCGCCGAGGAGACCGTCCGCCTCGCCGCCCGCGGCGACCGCCTCACCCTCGAGGTCGGCGGGACGGTGATCCTCGAGGCGCGCGACGGGACGCTCGCGCACGGGGCCGTGGGCATCGGCTGCCCGGGCCGCGCCCGCGCCCAGATCCTGCGGTTCTGCGCCCGCGACGGCGAGGGCGCCCTGCTGGCCGGGGACGGCACCCCCTGGGACCGCCCTGCCAGCGGGGAGCGCGACGAGGACGGGGTGCTCCACCTCGCCGAGCGCTCCCGCGGCCTGCTGCCGCCGCAGGCCCAGTGGGCCTTCCTGCGCCGCGGGTTCGACCTCCCCGCCGATCAGGCGGTCCGCTCGGCGACGGTGCGCCTGGCCGCCGCATCGGCCGAGCCGGCCCGGCAGTTCGTGGCGCGGGTGCGCCTGAACGGCCAGGAGCTGGGCCTCGGTCCCGTGCGCGCCATCGCGCAGGAGCATCGGGTCGAGGTGCTCGATGCCGCCGCGGCCGTGCGCCCGGGGGCCAACGCCCTCGGCATCATCGCCTGCACCAGCGCCGACCAGCGCGTCCAGCTCGAGCTGGAGGTCGTCCTCTCGGGCGGCGCGGTGCACCGGATCCTCACCGACGGCAGCTGGCGCGCCCTCGCCGGGGACGCCGCCTACCCGCCGGCCGGCAGCATCGGCACCGGCTACTTCTCGGCCCCGCGCGAGCATCTGCGGGCGCCCGCGTACCCGCACGGCTTCGACCTGCCCGGCTTCGACGACTCCGCCTGGGACGCCCCCGTCCTGCGGCCCTCCCTGGCCCCGCTGGCGGTGAACCCGGCCCGTCCCGTGCGCGCCGTGATGCATCGGCCCATCTCCTCGCGGCGGCTCGCCGACGGCACGCTCGCCCTGGACCTGGGCGGGACGGTCGTCGGCGGCCTCGCCCTCGAGGGCGTGCCGGAGGCCTGCGACCTCACCCTGCGCTTCGGGGAGATGCTCGACGCCGACGGCCGGGTGCGCTCGCGCCTGTCCACCGGCAACCACTACGAGGACCGCTGGGAGCTCACCGGGCGGCAGGGCCCCGTCGCCACCTGGGGATGGAGGGTGTTCCGCTATGCCGAGATCAGCGGGCTGCCCGAGGGCTTCGACGCCTCCGGGATCCGCGCCCTCGGCCACGAGCTGCCCCTGGGGGAGCTGAGCACCTACACCGCGAGCGACCCGGCGCTGCAGCGGATCCTCGACCTGTGCACCCGGACCATGGTGCAGAACAACGGGAACCTGCTGGTGGACTCGTGGAGCCGCGAGCGCGAGCCCTACGAGGCCGACGCCTACCTCCAGGCCCGCGCGAACGCCGCCCTGAGCACGGACGAGCCCTTCGCCGGCTACGCGCTGGACTACCTGCTGCGCCGCCGCACCTGGCCCACCGAATGGCCGTTCTACCTGGTGCTCCTGGCCTGGCACCACTACCTGCGCTTCGGGGACCGCGAGGCGCTCGCGCGCCGCCGCGACCAGCTGGCGCAGCTGCTGCCCCTGGCATGGATCGACCCCGCGACCGGGCTGGTGCGGAAGCGGCACGGCAGCGACGGCTCGAGCAGCCGGATCGACCACGACATCGTCGACTGGCCCCCGTCCGAGCGGGACGGCTACCTCTTCGGTCCGGTGAACACCGTGGTCAACGCCGTCGCCCTCGGGGCGATCGACGCGATGGCGCGGATCGACGCCGCGCTGGAGCACCCCGGGGCCCGGCGCCACGCCGAGACCGCCGATGCCCTCCGCGCCGCCATCGGCGCGCACCTGTGGGACGAGGCGCAGGGCACCTACCACGACGGCCTCGACGCCGACGGCGCGCCCCTTCCCCATGCCGGCTCCCACGCCGGGGCCTTCGCCGTGTCCATGGGCGCGGCCGACGCCGAGCGCACCCGCCGCACGGCCGACTTCCTGGCCCGGCGCGGCATGCGGGTGAGCGTGTACGCGGCGCCCTACCTGCTGGACGCCCTGATCCTGGGCGGCCGGGCCGATGCGGCGCACGCCCTCCTCGTCGGGACGGGAGAGCGATCCTGGACGGCGATGCTCGAGGCGGGCGCCGGCGCGACCATGGAGGCCTGGAGCGAGCGGCTCAAGCCCAACGTCAGCTGCGCCCACCCCTGGGCGGCCTCCCCGCTGTTCCTCGTGGCCGAGTCCTTCCTCGGCCTGACGGCCCTGGTCCCCGGCTGCTCCGAGGTCGCCCTCGTCCCGCAGCTGCCCGCCGCGATGGGGGAGATCCGCGCCCGCATGATGCTGCCGCCGGGCTGCCTGGAGGTCCTCGCCCGCACCGACGCGGAGGGTCTCACGCAGCTCGCCGTGACGGTCCCGGAGGGCATGACCTGCCGGGTCGGCGAGGGGGCCGGCGCCCCCGTGCTCGGCCCCGGCCGGCACACGGCCTCCGTGCCCGGCCCGCCGCAATGATCCCGCCCGGCTCCCGGCGGTGATCCCGTCCGGCCCGCCGCAGGGACCGCACCTGGCGGCGCGGTGACCCCGTCCCGTCCACGGCGGGCGTTGCCGGGGCGGGCGGACACGGAAGGCGCTCTGAGGTCCTCGAGCCAGGCAATCGCCTGGCTCGAGGCTCTGGGGCGGCCGTTCGTGTTCGCGGCCGTGCGGTGATCGGCGGCCGCGCCGCGATCAGGCGCTCGGCGTGAAGACCTCCAGGTCGACGCTCGCGCGCACGGCCTCGCGCATCGCACCCGGCGCAGAGCCGATGGCCCCGAGGGCGCGGGCCTGGACCGCGACGTTGCCCAGCGCGGTCGCCTCCATCGGGCCGGCCACCACCTCGATGCCGAGGGCATCGGCCGTGAGCTGGTTCAGCAGGGCGTTGCGGCTGCCGCCGCCGACGACGTGCAGGCGCTCCGGCAGCGGCTGACGGGCCAGACGGCAGGCGGTGTGCAGCTCGGTGCGGTACGTCTCGGCCAGGGACTCGAGGATGCAGCGCACCAGCTGCGCGGGAGAGCGCGGGAACTCGTCCTCGCCGCCGATCACCTCGGCGGCCGCGGTGACGCGGTCGGCCATGCGCCCGGGGGCGAGGAACTGCGGATCGGTCGGGTCGATGCGGAACCGCCCGCCGGGGACCGCGGCCGCGGCGGCCAGCAGCCCGTCCAGCTCGACGGAGGCGCCGTCCTCCTCCCACTGCCGGATCGACTCGCTGACCAGCCACATCCCGGCGACGTTCTTGAGGAACCGGAAGGTCCCGTCCACGCCGCGCTCGTTGGTGAAGCCGGCCTCGCGGGCGGCCTCGGTCGTGATCGGCGCGGACAGCTCGAGGCCGATCAGCGACCACGTCCCCGAGGAGATGTAGGCGACGGGGCCGTCCGCCGCGGCCGGCACCGCGAGCACCGCCGAGGCGGTGTCGTGCGAGGCCGCGGCGATCACCGGCACCTCGCCGATGCCCAGCTCCGTCGCGAGCTCCGGCAGGACGGTGCCGACCCGCTCGCCGGGCTCGACGAGCGGGGCCAGCAGGCCGGCGTCGAGCCCGGCCGAGCCGGCCGCTCCGGCCGGACCGTCCGCCCCGGCTGTACCGCCCGCTCCGGCCGCATCCGCTGCGTCCCGGCCGCCGGCCGCGGCGGCGAGCAGCTCGGTGGCCCAGGCGGGGGAGGCGGCCTCCAGCATGCCGGTGCTCGAGGCGTTGGTGATCTCCGTGCGCCGCTGCCCGGTGAGCAGGAAGGCGACGAGATCGGGGACCATCAGCAGCTGCGAGCCCTCCGGCAGCCGGCCCAGGCGGTCATCGGCCGCGAGCTGGTAGAGCGTGTTGAAGGGCTGCTGGGCGATGCCGGTCAGCGCGAACTGCCGCTCGCGGGAGACGATCCGCGCCACCTGGTCGGCGACCCCGTCGGTGCGGGAGTCGCGGTAGGCGATCACCTCGCCGCGGCGCGCGCCGTCCGGCCCGACGAGGGCGTAGTCCACGGCCCAGGAGTCGATGCCGATCGAGGAGATCCCCTCCAGCCCCCTCTCGCGGGCGAGGGCGCCGGCGGCGCGGAGACCCTCCCGGATCTGCTCCCACAGCGCGTCGATGTCCCAGCTCAGGTGCCCGTCGCGCTCGGCGAGGACGTTGGGGAAGCGCCGCGCCTCGTGCAGCTCGAGGCGGGCGGTCTCGCCCGGGCGGACGAGGCCGAGCATGACCCTGCCCGAGGTCGCCCCGAGGTCCACGGCCGCGACGGCGAGGGAGGGGTCGGCCGCCGCCCCATCGGCCGCAGCCGATGGGGCCGCCTCGGCGGATGCGACTGCCGCGGCCGATGCCGCTGCCTCGGTCGATGCGGGTGCCGCAGCGGATGCGGCTGCCGGCCCGGCGGCGTCCGCGCCGCTCATCGCAGGAAGGCGGCCGCGACGCCCGCGTCCACCGGGATGTGCAGGCCGGTCGTGTGCGAGAGGTCCCCGGCCGTCAGCGCGAAGACGGCGTTGGCGACGTTCTCCGGCAGCACCTCGCGCTTGAGCAGGGTGCGCTGCGCGTAGAACTCGCCGAGGTTCTCCTCCTCGACGCCGTACACCTTGGCGCGGGAGGCGCCCCAGCCGCCGGCGAAGATCCCGGAGCCGCGCACCACCCCGTCGGGGTTGATGCCGTTGACGCGGATCTGGTGCCCGCCGAGCTCGGCGGCGAGCAGGCGCACCTGGTGGGCCTGGTCGGCCTTGGTCGCCGAGTAGGCGATGTTGTTGGGGCCGGCGAACACGGAGTTCTTCGAGGAGATGTAGATGATGTCCCCGCCCATGTCCTGGTCGAGCATGACGCGGGCCGTCTCGCGGGAGACGAGGAAGGAGCCGCGGGCCATGACGTCGTGCTGGAGGTCCCAGTCCTTGGCGGTGGTCTCCAGCAGCGGCTTGGACAGCGACAGGCCGGCGTTGTTGACGATGAGGTCCAGCCCGCCGAAGAACAGCACCGCCTCGTGGACGGCGTCGATCACGGCCTGCTCGTCGGAGACGTCGGCGCGGATCGCGGCGGCCCTGTCCGGGCCGCCGAGCTCCTCGGCGACCTTCTGCGCGTTCTCGAGGTTGAGGTCGGCGATGACGACGTGGGCGCCCTCGGCGACCAGGCGCTCCGCGGTCGCCTTCCCGATCCCGGAGCCGCCGCCGGTGACGAAGGCGACGCGGCGGGCCAGCGGCTTCTCGGCGGGCATGCGCTGCAGCTTCGCCTCCTCCAGCGCCCAGTACTCGATGCGGAACTTCTCCGCCTCGTCGATGGGGGCGTAAGTCGACACGGACTCCGCCCCGCGCATCACGTGGATGGCGTTGACGTAGAACTCGCCGGCCACGCGCGCGGTCTGCTTGTCCTTGCCGAAGGAGAACATGCCCACGCCCGGGACCAGGACGATCGCCGGGTCCGCGCCGCGGATCGCGGGGGAGTCGGCCTCGGCGTGGCGCTCGTAGTAGGCGGTGTAGTCCGCGCGGTAGGCCTCGTGCAGCTCCTTCAGGCGGGCCACGGAGTCCTCGATCGAGGCATCGGCGGGCAGGTCCAGGACCAGCGGCTTGACCTTGGTGCGCAGGAAGTGGTCGGGGCAGGAGGTGCCCAGCTCCGCGAGCGCGGCGAGCTTCTCGGAGGCGAGGAACTCGTGGACGTCCGCGGAGTCGGTCCAGTGGCCCACCATCGGCGCATCGGTCGAGGCGAGGCCGCGGATCACGGGGAACAGGGCGGAGGCCTTCGCCCGGCGCTCGGCCTCGGGCAGGGCGGCGCGGGCCGCGTCGTGGGCGCCGAAGGGCTCGGCGGCGCCGTGCGCATCCAGGTAGGCCTGCGCCTCGCGGATGATCCGCAGGGAGTTCTCCTGCGCCTGCTGCGAGGTCTCGCCCCAGGCGGTGATCCCGTGCCCGCCCAGGATGCAGCCGATGGCCTGGGGGTTCTCCTCCTTGATCGCGGCGATGTCCAGGCCCAGCTGGAAGCCGGGGCGGCGCCACGGCACCCACACGACGGCGTCGCCGAAGACCTCGCGGGTCAGGCGCTCGCCGTCGGCTGCGGTGGCCAGGGCGATGCCGGCATCGGGGTGGAGGTGGTCCACGTGCGCGGCGTCGACCAGGGCGTGCATGGCGGTGTCGATCGAGGGGGCGGCGCCGCCCTTGCCGAACAGGCAGTGGTCGAAGGCGGCGACCATCTCGTCCTCGCGCTCGAGGCCGGGGTACACCTCCCGCAGGGCACGCACGCGGTCCAGGCGCAGCACCGCGAGGCCCTTCTCCTGCAGCGTCCCGAGGTCGCCGCCGGAGCCCTTGACCCACAGCAGCTCGACGTCCTCGCCGGTGACGGGGTCGCGGTCGGTGCCCTTGGCGGAGGTGTTGCCGCCGGCGTAGTTGGTGTTCGCCGGGTCCGAGCCCAGGGCGTTGGAGCGCTGGAGGAGGTCGGCGATGGTGCGAGCGGCGTCGCTCATGGGGACTCCTTGACTGCGGTCGGGGACGCGCACGGTCGATTGTTCGATCGTGTGAGAGTTTACAACTTAGAACATCGGGAGGGAAGGGGTCGGGAGGATCCGATCGGCCCGGTCGAGACGCGGGCCCGCGTCAGAGGATCTCGACCAGGTCCCGGTAGGGGTCCAGGGCCGCATCGGCCGGATCCAGGTCGGTGACCAGGACCTCCACCTCCTCGAGGTCGAGGGAGCGGGCCAGGGCCGCGACGCCCAGCTTGCCCGCGTCCACGCACAGCACGGTGCGGCGGGCCCGGGCGGCGAGGACGCGCTTGACCTCGGCCTCCTCGAGGGAGGCCTCGCTCGCCCCGGCCCGGGGATCCACGCCGCCGCTCGAGGTCACGAACAGCTCGGTGAACAGCTCGCCGGCGCTGCGGCAGGCGAGCGGGCCCACCAGGCTGCCGGTGCGGGGGTCCGGCTGCCCGCCCAGCAGCAGCGGGGTCACCCCGGGAACGGCGACCAGGGCGGACAGGGTCTGGATCGCATTGGTGAGGACGGTGAGGTCCTCCCGCGGTCCCAGCATCCCCGCGAGCGTGGCGACCGTGGTCGAGGCGTCGAAGGCGATGGTGCCCGCGGCCGGGACCAGGTCCCGCGTCTTCTGGGCGATGCGGGTCTTCGCCGCGCGGCCGCTCTCGCGGCGCTCGTCGAAGGGCCGCGGGCCGCTGGCGCGGACGGCGCCCCCGCGCACCCGGCGCATCTCGCCCGCCGCCTCGAGCGCCGCGAGGTCGCGGCGGATCGTCATCTCCGAGACGCCCAGCTCCCGGGCGGCCTCCTCGATGCGGACGTCGCCGTGCGCATCCACCCGGGCGGTCAGCTCGCTGCGGCGCTGCTCGGCGCTGAGGGTTCCGGTGATCGGCATGCCGCGATCCTAAGCCGAGGCGTCCTCGCGGTCCCGGGCCAGCTCCAGCAGGCGGGCGAAGCGCCGGCGGCGCCGAGCGTAGTCCTGCGTGAGCGCGGCGTCCGGGGTGAAGGTGCGGGTGATCTCCGCGGTGCGCTCGCGCAGCTGCGCGGGCTCGAGCAGCCCCAGGCCGATGCCGGCGAGGAAGGCCGCGCCGTGCGCGGCGCCGTGGCCGGTGCGGGGACGGGAGACGGGGATCCCCAGGACGTCGGCCTTGATCTGCATCCACACGTCCGAGGCGGAGCCGCCGCCGGTGGCGCGCATCTCCGGGACGGGGAAGCCGTGCGCGGCCAGCTGCTCGAGGTCGGCGGCGAGGGCGAGGGCGTTGCCCTCCATGGCGGCGAGCATGAGGTCCACGCCGTCGGTGTCCAGCCCGATCCCGTCGATCATCCCGCGGGTGCGGGGGTTCCAGCTGGGCGTGCGCTCCCCGGCCAGCGCGGGGACCACCATGAGCGGGGAGGGGCGCCGCCGCGCCCGCAGCGGCCCGGTCTCGCGCAGGTCCTGCGGGCCTCCGGCGAGGCCGTTGACCCAGTCGACGGTCGCCCCGGCGGTGACCTGGGCGGTGATCAGCAGATCGACCCCCGGCAGGCAGTGGCGGGTATGGATGAACCCCGGCACGTGCACGCCGGCGGGGACGGGCAGGATCGTCACGCTCGAGAAGCCGTTCATCTCCACCAGCGGATCGCCCACCGCGAGGGCCCCGGCCTCGAGCGCGGAGCCGACGGAGTCGATGGCCCCGGCCAGCACCGGGGTGCCCGCGGGGATGCCGGTGGCGGCCTCTGCCGCCGCGGTGACGGCGCCGACCACGGCCGTGGTCGGCACGATCTCGCCGAGCAGCTCCGCGGGCACCCCGGCCTCGGCGAGGCGCGCATCGAGGGCGCCGGTGGTCTCGTCGAAGGCCTGCAGCAGCGCGGCGGTGCTGTCGTCCAGGGCGGCGCGGCCGGTGAGGCGGCGGACGACGAAGCCGTTGGCGGAGACCACCGTGCGGGTGCGGGCGAGGACCTCGGGCCGCTCCCGGCGCAGCCACAGCAGCTTCGCGGTGCCGAAGAAGGGATCGGCCCCGTGCCGGTGCCCGGGGGCGACGGCCGCGATCTCGTGGGCCTCGGCCTCGGCCCGGCGGTCGAGCCAGGTCAGCGCGGGACCGGCGGGCTCGCCCTCGGCGTCCAGCGGGACGAGCGTCGGGGCCTGGCTCGTCACCGCGACCCCGGCGATCGGCTCGGGGCCGAGGAGGGAGCGGGTGAGCTCCGTGAGCGCCGACCACCATGCCCCGGGGTCCTGCTCGGCGCCGCCGCGGGCGTCCACCGAGGTGGGGTAGCGGCGGGCGCCGTCGCGCACCAGGGCGCCGTCGCGATCGGAGAGGACCACCTTCACCCCGCTGGTGCCGACGTCGATGCCCAGCAGCAGTCCGGTCGCGGCGGTCATCGGGGCACCTCGGTGAGGGGGTGCAGCGGCGCCTCGCCGTCCAGGAAGCGCCGCAGCTCCTCGGCGACGCCCTCGGCGGCGCGGGCGGCGGTCTCGCGGCTGGCCCCGGCGATGTGCGGGGTGAGCACCACGTCGTATCCCTCTCGGGCGAGCGTCAGCACGCCCTCGTCCATGTCCACGGGCTCGTCGGGGTAGACGTCGAAGGCGGCCGCGCCCAGCTGTCCGGAGCGGATCGCGTCCGCCACGGCCGCGTAGTCGACCAGGCCGCCGCGGGCGGCGTTGACGAGGATCCCGCCGGGCCGCATGGCGGCCAGGCGCTCGGCGCTGACGATCCCGGCGGTGTCCTCGCTCAGCCGGGCGTGCACGGAGACGGCGTCGCTGCGGCGGAACAGCTCCTCGACCTCGGCGACCTGCTCGGCGATCCCGTCCAGCGCCCCGGGGGCGAGGTAGGGGTCGAAGACGAGCACCTCGGCGCCCAGGGCGGCGAGCACGCGGGCCACGTGCGCCCCCACGGCCCCGGCGCCGATCAGGCCGATGGTCGCGCCGTGGACCTCCCGGCCCACCTGGTCGTACCGGTACAGGTCGCCGCGCCACCGCCGCTCCAGCAGGGAGCCGTGCGCGGTGGGGATGCGGCGGAACGCCGCCAGCAGCAGGCCCAGGGTCATCTCCGCGGTGGCGATGCCGTTGCGGCCGGGCACGTTGACCACGAGGATCCCGAGCTCCTGCGCGGTGCGCAGGTCCACATTGGTGGGGCCGCCGCGGGAGACGCCGATGAAGCGCAGGTCGGGGCTCTCGCGCAGCACCCGCTCGGACAGCGGGGCGAGCTGGGTGAGGATCGCCGCGCGGCCCTGCAGGGCCTCGAGGAGCTCCTCCTCCGTGCCGGAGGCCTCGTGGATGCCGCCGACGCTGTGGAAGGGGACGTCGGGCCATTCGAGCTGCAGGGTGGAGATGTCCGCGTGCTCGCCAAGGCGCCGGGCGGCGGCCTCGGCGAACAGCTCCGGGAGGATGAAGCGGTCGCCGGCGGCGAGGATCGGAGGGGGCGTCGACATGCGGTGTCCTTTCATGCCCCGGGGTGGGGCGCGGGCTGCTCTATGCTGGTCAGGTGGTATCTCTCGCGGCCCAGGAGCGTCAGGACCGGCTGCTCGCCGAGCTGCGTGCGACCCAGTCCGTGGCCCTGTCCGATGCCGCGATGCAGCTGGGCGTGAGCGAGATGACCGTGCGGCGCGACCTCGATCGGCTCGAGGAGCGGGGGCTGGCGCGCCGCGTGCGCGGGGGCGCGGTCTATGCGGGGCCGGTGAGCTTCGGCGGGCGCTCGCGCTCCCACAGCGAGGAGAAGCGGGAGATCGCCCGCAAGCTGCTGCCGCTGGTCCCGGAGGAGGGCGTGATCGCCCTGGACTCGTCGACCACCATGCACCATCTGGCCGGGGCGATCGAGGGCGGCGGGGACCTCACGGTGGTCACCAACGGCCTGCTCACCTTCGAGGCGCTGCGCGGCCGGCCCGGCATCGTCGCGATCCTCACCGGCGGCAGGCAGGACGCCCGCAGCGACTCGCTGATCGGCCCGGTCGCCACCGCGACGCTCGACGCGATGCGCTTCACCGCGTTCTTCGCCTCCGCCGCGGCGATCGATCCGCAGTTCTGCTTCGAGGACACCTTCGAGGAGGCCGAGGTGAAGAAGGCCTTCGCCCGCGCCGCGGGCCAGGTGGTGCTCGGCGCGCACTCCGACAAGCTGGGCGCCGTGGCGACGGCGGCGGCGGTGCCGCTCGAGCGCGTGGGCGTGCTCGCGACCGAGCTGCCCGCCGCCGCGCCCGAGCTCCAGGAGTACCGCGGGCGCGTGCCCCGCGTGCTCTGAGCCGCGGCCCGCGCGGTGCCGGGGTCTCATCGGCCCGCGGCCTCGCCGGCCGTCGCGGCGGCGGGGGAGGCGGCCGGCGCCCCGGCGTCCTGGGCGAGGGCGCGCTGGTCGACCTTCTGCAGGAAGCTCAGGCCGAAGGAGACGAGGTAGGTCGCGGCGAGGGCGATCACCGTGCCGGTGGTGCCGATGCGGTCCCACAGCAGCGTGACCATGAGCGATCCGATGAACTGGGAGAGCCCGGCGGCGAGGTTCAGCAGGGCCACGGCGCTGCCGCGACGATGCGGCTCGAGGGCCGGCATGAGCGCGGAAAGCGGCACGTAGGCGGCAAGGGCGAAGCCGAAGACGACGACCGCCGCCGCGGTCAGCCACGGGTTCGGGCCGAAGATCACGGGCACGAAGTACAGCAGCAGCGTCGCCGCGCACATGCCGATCGCGCCGAACCAGCGCACGGTGCGCACCCAGCCGATCCGGTCGCCGAGCACGCCCCACAGGAGGTTGGTGAACACGGTGACCAGGTAGACGAGGCTCCACAGCTTCAGCCAGGTGCCCTGCGCGAAGCCGAGGTCGCGCACGAAGACGATCGGCAGCATGACGATGAAGCCGTACAGGGAGATCTGGTTGATGATCCGCTGGATCATGCCGTAGGCGAGCTGCACGTTGCGCACGGGCATCACGAGCGTCTCGGTGAGCACGCCCAGCAGTCCGGCGAGGGTGCGCGGGCCGTGCTGCTCGGGCCCCCGGCCGCGGACGAGGAGGCCGGCGAGCAGGCCGCCGACGGCGATGAAGGCGATCGAGGCCCACAGGGTCGCGATCTCGCCGATCCACGGGATGGTCAGGCTGGGCAGGTAGGAGCCGAAGACGCCGACGCCGATGGAGTAGAAGCACCAGAACCAGCCCATCGCCGAGGACAGGCGGTCCCCCGGCGCGGCGTAGGAGATCCAGACGACGAAGCTGTACACGAACATCGGGTAGGCGGCGGCGCGGATCGCGTACATGACCAGGGTCATGGCGAAGTCGCCCTGCATGACGCCGAAGTACAGGAAGCCGACGTGGAAGACGATCCACATGATCGTCGCGAGGATCATGACGCGGCGGGGCCCGAAGTACTCCGCGAGCACGCCGGAGGCGAAGGCGCCGAGGGCGACGATCAGCCCGTAGACGGTGAAGATGCTGCCGGTCTGGGCGGTGGTGAAGCCGGCGTGGGTGACGAGGTAGTCGGAGAGGAAGGCCTGCTCGAGGCCGTCGCCGGTCATGAAGAAGGCGATCGCGACGTAGCCCCACAGCAGGGCGGGGGAGAGCCCGAGGAAGCTCCGGCCGGTCGTCGGCGACGTCGTTGTCGGGGACATGCAATGACTCCTGTGTCGGGGGCGGGCGCGGACGACCCGCCGAGGTCTGTCAGAACATGTTAGATGATGTGAGAGCGTGTGAAAAGAGGGGTAGGCGCGGCGGGGTCGCGGCGGGATGCGGCCTGCGCGCGCGCAGGAGCCCCCGCCTGCTCGTCCGCGCAGGCGGGGGCTCCGTGGGGGCGCGCGATGCGGGGCGCGGGCGTCAGGCCCCCCATCCCATCTGGTTCCCGCCGACCCGCTCGGCGGCGACCTTCTCCTCGTAGCCGGAGGCGCGGAAGGCCTCGAACGGATCCGCCGGGAGGCCCTGCTCCTCGCGGAAGGCCGCCAGGGCGGGGCGCACGTCGGTCCAGAAGGCATCCATGAGGATGCCGTTCGCCTCGAGCACGTCGTTGCGCTCCTGGGCGTCGGCCAGCGCCTCCCGGTCCACCAGCAGCGCCTTGGCGAGGGTCTCCTGGACGTTGAGCACCGAGCGGATCTGGCCCTGGATCTTCGACTCCACGTTGTGGCACTGGTCGAGCATGAAGTTCACGCCGGAGGCCGGGCGGTGCGCATCCTGCTGGACGATCTCGAAGAGGATCCGGAACAGCTGGAACGGATCGGCCAGGCCCACGATGAGATCGTCGTCGGCGTAGTTGCGCGAGTTGAAGTCGAAGGCCCCCAGGCGGTTCTGGCGCAGCAGCTGGGCGACGATGAACTCGATGTTCGTGCCCGGGGCATGGTGCCCGGTGTCCAGCACGACCAGCGCCTTCTCGCCGAGGGCCAGGCAGTGCAGCAGGCTCGTGCCCCAGTCCGGGACGTCGGTGTGGTAGAACGCCGGCTCGAAGAACTTGTACTCCAGTACGATCCGCTCGTCCTCGCCCAGGCCCTGGTAGACCTCCGCGAGGGACTCCGCCAGACGGTCCTGGCGGGCGCGGATCGAATCCTGGCCGGCGTAGTTGGTGCCGTCGGCCAGCCAGATCTTCAGCTCCTTCGACCCGGCGGCGCGCATGACCTCCAGGCACTCGAGGTGGTGGCCGATCGCGCGGCGGCGCACGGTCATATCCCCCGCGGTGAGCGAGCCCCACTTGTACTCGTCGTCCTGGAAGGTGTTGGAGTTGATCATCCCGATGCTCACGCCGAGGTCCTCGGCGTGGGAGCGCAGCGCCGCGACGTCCTCGACCCGGTCCCAGGGGTAGTGCAGGGACACGCGCGGGGCCAGGCCCGTGTGCCGGTGCGTCTGGGCGGCGTCGGCGATCTTCTCGAACGGGTCGCGGGGGGTGCCCGGGGTGCCGAACACCTTGAACCGGGTGCCGGAGTTGCCGTAGGCCCAGCTGGGGACCTCGATGGAGAACTCCCGCAGGTCCCGGGCGACCTGATCGGGAAGGACGGAGGGGGTGGGCATGGGGTGCTCCTTCGGGATCCGACGTCTTTGAAACGACTCAACGCACACTAGCACGCGCGAGCATCCGGCGAGAAGGTTTCGGCGGGCGCCGGGGGTCCGGCGACGACGTGTTGAAACGACTCACCACGGTCGCTAGCATCGGCCCCCGCATCCCGCCCCGCGCCGAAGGAGACACGCCATGACCCCGCAGCAGGCCGCCGGAACGGTCCAGGACGCCGCCCCCGGCGGGCGGATCCGCGGCTGGAAGGCGACCATCGCCGTCGCGATGTCCAACTACATCGAGGCCGGATCGATCATCGCCCTCGCCACCTCGCTGACCTTCTGGCAGGAGTTCTTCGGCTTCTCCACCTGGATGGTCGGGTTCGTGGCCGCGATCTCCGCCAACGCCTTCGGCGCGGCCATCGGCGCCATGATCGGCGGCCCGCTGGGGGACCGCTACGGGCGCAAGTTCATCTACACCTACGACCTCGTGCTCTACATGGCCGGCACCCTGCTGGTCGTCTTCGCGGCGCAGGCGTGGATGCTCGTGCTCGGCGTCGTGCTCACCGGCATCGCGGTGGGCGCCGGCGTCCCCGTCGCCTGGACCTACATCGCCGAGCAGGCGCCGCACGACCGCCGCGCCCGCCATGTCGGCACCGCCCAGCTGGCCTGGTCGCTGGGCCCGGCCATCGTCTTCGCGATCGCCACCGCGCTGGTGCCGCTGGGGCTGCTGGGCTCGCGGCTCATCTTCGCCCACCTCTTCGTGGTCGCCCTGATCACCTGGTGGGTGCGGCGGGGCCTGGCCGAATCCGACATCTGGACCGCGCAGAAGGCCGAGCGCGAGGCCGCGGCCGCCCAGGGCGCGGCCGTGCACCATCGCGGGCTGAAGGAGCTGCTCTCCCATCCGCGCAACGTGAGCGCCCTGCTGTTCCTCATCGGCGTCTACTCGCTGTGGAACCTCGTCGCCGGGCAGATGGGCATCTTCATGCCGCGCGTCTACCAGAGCGCGGGCGTGGAATCGGCGGCCAGCCAGAACCTCCTCCAGGTGCTCGTGTGGACGCTCACCGTCATCGCCACCTACCTCGGCTTCATGCTCCTGGGCGACCGCATGGACCGGCGCCTGCTGTACGGGATCGGCGCGGTGCTGGGCATCGCCGCCTGGGTGCTGCTGGTGTTCGCGCACGTGACGATGCCGCTGCTGGTGCTGTTCGCGGTGCTGTGGGGCGTCTCCGCCGGCATCGGCGCGCAGGCCTTCTACGCCCTGTGGACCGCGGAGATGTTCGCGACCCCGTACCGCGCGACCGCCCAGGGCGTGCTGTTCTTCATCGCCCGGATCCTGGTGGGCGTGCTGAGCTTCTTCTTCCCGACCCTGCTCGAGGCGCGCGGCGTGCCCGTCGTCGGCCTGCTGATGATCGCGTTCCTGGTGGTCGCCCTGGTGGTCGGCGTGCTCGGCGCCCCGGACACGCGCGGGAAGTCGCTCGAGCAGATCGAGCTGGAGCGCTACGGGCAGCGGGTGGCGCGCTGAGGCGCCCGTTACCTTGTGAGGGCCCCGATGGTCGGGGTCTGGTCGCTCGGCCGGGTATGGCTTTGTTGCCCTGCCATCAATGGTCCGGGGGGTGTTGCCGCCCGGTCGAGAGACACGCGTTGACCGCTGATAGGGACACGGCCCAGGACAGTCTGAGGTCTCGTCGTAACGTGGGTGCCGGCATCGGGTGTCGCGACTGTGACCAGCAGTGATGCGTTCAAGGAGGACGACATCATGGATCCCAGATTCACGGTCGTGATCGGCCTGGACGTCGGGAAGACCGGGCACCACGCCTGCGCCCTCGACCCCGACGGTGAGAGATTGTTCGACAAGCCTCTCCCGCAGGACGAGGCCGAGTTGCGCGAGGTCTTCACAGGCCTGCAGAAGCACGGAGAGGTGTTGATGGTCGTGGACCAGCCCAACACCATCGGGGCACTGCCGATCGCGGTCGCCAAGGACTGCGGCTGCGCAGTCGCCTACCTGCCCGGGCTGGCGATGCGGAAGGCCGCGGACCTGTATCCGGGCCGGTCGAAGACCGATGCCCGGGACGCGTTCATCATCGCCGACACCGCCCGGACGATGCCTCATACCCTCCGGGCCGTCGACCGCGACAACGAGGTCCTCTCCGCGTTGAAGGTCCTCGCGGGCTTCGACGAGGACCTCGCCCAGGAGACCACCAGAGCGCTGAACAGGATCCGGTCGCTGCTCACCCAGATCCATCCCGCCCTCGAACGCGTCTTCACCGGCGGCACGCTCTCCACCGGCATCGTGCTGGACCTGCTGGAGAAGTTCGCAGGACCCACCGGACTCAGAACTGCCGGCAGAGGCAGAGTTCTCCGGTTCGCCCGCGCCCACGCGCGCCGTGATCCCGAGGCTCTGATCGACCAGGTCTTCGCGGCTTTGGACGAGCAGACCGTGGTCGTTCCGGCGACCGCGGCCGTGGAACTGGTGATCCCGAGAGTCGCAGGCCAGGTCAAAGAGCTGAAGGAGCAGCGGGCGACAGTGGCCCGGGAGGTCGAAGCCATGCTGGAGGACTTCCCTCTCGCCGGGGTCTTGATGAGCATGCCGGGGATCGGCATCAAGACCGCCGCCCAGATCCTCCTCGCGATCGGCGATGCCAGCACGTTCGAGAGTGCCGGCCACCTCGCGGCCTATGCCGGCATCGCACCGGTCACGCGACGCTCCGGCACCTCGATCAGGGGCGAGTTCCCCGCCAGATCCGGTAACAAGCGCCTCAAGAACGCCCTGTTCTACTCCTCCTGGGTCGCCTCGCACTCCGACCCTGTCTCCAAGGCCTACTACGACCGCAAACGCGCCGAGGGCAAGCGCCACAACGCAGCGGTGATCTGCCTGGCCCGCCGCCGATGCAACGTCATCTTCGCCATGCTCCGCAACGGCACCTACTACCAACCACCCATCAACGTCCCCAGCCCCGACCCAGCCGCCCTCGCGGCTTGACTCGGAACATAGGGACACCCCCCGCGGCGCCGGCCCGTCGCATGCCCCGTGCATCGAGCGGAGTGAAGTCGTCGCATCCCGACGAGGTAGCGACGGAATCACTCCGATCGTTCGCGTATCGACGGATTCACTCCGCTCGTTCGTGGCCTCGGGGCATCACTCCCACACCCATCCGTTCCGGGACGCGCCCGAAGGGCTGAGCGCGGCCAAGGGGATCCTCGGACGCGCCGGCGCAGCCGCGGCAGGCGCCCGGGGGTCGAGGTCACGGGCGTCCGTCCCAGCCCCCGTCGACCAGGGCGTCGACGATCCGATGCACGGCCTCGTCGGCGCCGTGGGACATGTGCGGGGCGACGATGCGGACCTCGCGCCACTCGATCCGTCGGATGGTCTCCGCACGGTCGATGTCCCGAGCGATCTGCTCCGGGGTGCGATGGTGCTCGCCCTCGTACTCCGCGGCGACGCGGAACCGCGGCCACTGGAGGTCCGGCTCGTGCAGCAGGCGGCCGCCGGGGCCGACGATCGGCACGTTCAGCAGCGGCTCCGGGATGCCCGCCTCGCCGAGGGCCAGCCGCAGCTCGGTCTCCCGCGGCGAGTCGGCGCCGATGCGGACGAGGCCGAGCGCAGCGCGGGCGGAGCGGACGCCGGGCCGGCCGGCGCCGTCCTCGACGACGGCGGCGAGGAGGTCCGGGGAGCTGAAGGGCTCGATCCGGCCTTCGAGTTCCGGTCGGGGGACGCGCACCAGATGATCGCCGATGCTCACCAGGTCCGGCAGGTCCAGATCGGCCGCCAGGTCCAGCCACGTGCGCTCGCACGAGGTGATCGGGACGCCCTGGAATCGCCGCCGATGCGCCTCCGGGATCTCGGCGCGACGGGTCACGATGTCGGCACGGTGCGTCGGCGAGCACCAGGGCGGGATGGTGACCTCGATCGGATCGCCCACGGACCAGCCCTGCAGGTGCTGGGGCAGAGGGAAGCCCCGCGCCCGCGCCGCGCTGCGGCCGGAGAGGACGGCGCCAGGGAGATCGTCCAGCAGCGCGGCGGCCAGGTCGAGCTCCGTCGTGGTCGCTTCGCGGAGGCGATAGACCCCGTAGCCGATGCGCTCCGCATCGGCCCGGCGGAGGCGCTCGGGCCCCGCTCCGAGCCGGGCCGCCTGCGCAACGGTGAAGGCGCCCGGACGGAGACCAGGAGGGAGGGGCTTCGGACGCCGCGGCATGCGACGACCGTGCCATCCCCGTGCCGGACCTGCCCGAAGTCATCCACACCGGGCAGGTCACAGCGATATCCACACCAGCAGCCGACCCTCTCGACCGGGGGATTCGGGGCGCGTGCGGGAGGGAACGATCGTCAGGGGAGGCCTCGGAACCGGGAATGATCGACAGGGGAGGCCTCGCAACCGGGAACGATCGACGAGTCGTCCCAGCGATGACACCGATCGGAGCGATGCCGTCGTGACGACAACGATCGGAGTGATTCCGTCGCTACGGGAACGATCGGAGTGAATCCGTCGCTACCTCGTCGGGATGCGACGGAATCAATCCGCTCGATGGCGAGGTACGGGGGGAGCCGCCCGGGAGGAGGGTCTGGAGCGGCTCGAGCCGGCGGGGAGAGGATGCGGGGCCGGGCTCGGGCTGACGGGAAGGAGAAAGGGGGAGGGGACTGGGGCGGGCTCGGGGCGCGCGGGAGGGGGAGGGGACGGGGCCGGGCTCGGGGCGTCGGGAAGGAGAAAGGGGGGAGGGGGACAGAAGGAGGGCCCGGCTCAGACCTTGCGCAGGAGGACGCTGTGGACGCGGTGGTCGGGGGCCTTGCGCAGGACGAGGTCGGCGCGGCCGCGGGTCGGCAGGACGTTCTCGACGAGGTTGGGGCCGTTGATGGTGCGCCAGATGCGCTGCGCCGTGGCGCGGGCCTGCTCGTCGGTGAGCTCGGCGTAGCGGCGGAAGTAGGAGCGCGGGTCGGTGAAGGCCGTCTCGCGCAGCTGCAGGAAGCGCTCGATGTACCAGCGGCGCACGTCCTCGGGCTTGGCGTCGACGTAGACCGAGAAGTCGAAGTAGTCCGAGACCGCCAGGCCCAGCCGTCCGTCCAGGCGCGGGCGCGCGGGCTGCAGCACGTTGAGGCCCTCGAGGATCAGCACGTCCGGCCGCTCCACGACCACGCGCTCGTCGCGGACGATGTCGTAGACGAGGTGGGAGTACACGGGGGCCTCGACCCGCTCCATGCCGGCCTTCACATCGGCGACGAAGCGCAGCAGGGCGCGCCGGTCGAAGCTCTCGGGGAAGCCCTTGCGGTGCATGATGCCGCGCTCCTCGAGCACGGCGTTGGGGTGGAGGAAGCCGTCGGTCGTCACCAGCTGCACGCGCGGGGTGTCGGGCCAGCGCGCCATCAGCTCCCGCAGCAGGCGGGCCGTGGTCGACTTGCCGACGGCGACCGATCCGGCCACGCCGATGATGTACGGGGTGCGCTCCTGGCTCTGGGAGAGGAACGCGCTGCGGGAGCGGCGCAGGTTCTGGGCGGCGGCGACGTGGATGTTCAGCAGGCGCGAGATCGGGCGGTAGACGGCGTCGACCTCGTGCAGGTCGATCCGGTCGCCGAGGCCGCGCAGATGATCGACATCGGCGGCGGACAGCGGCAGCGGGGTGCGGTCCGACAGCCCGGCCCAGTCGGCTCGGGGGATCTCGTCGAAGGGAGAGGGCGTCCCCGATGACGAAGCAGGCTTCATGGGGCGACATTCTTGCAGGTTCGGGGAGGGGTCGCGGCACGCCGCTGCGGCCGGTCGCCGCGGGGCCCGCCCCCGAGCGCCCCTGAGCGTTTGTGACAGGTCCGCGCACAGCTCCGCCAGCGGCGCGCAGCGACCCCGGCAAGAGTGAGCAGGACCTCTCACCGCGTGGCGGGAGAGGCATGGGAATCCGGGTCCGCGCCGCTACGGTGAGCACCATGTGTGGAATCGTCGGATATGCAGGCCCCGTCAGCGGCGCCCCGTCCCCCCGTCCCGTCGACGTGGCCCTCCAGGGCCTCGCCCGACTCGAGTACCGCGGCTACGACTCCGCGGGCGTCGCCGTGCTGGACGGCGACCAGGTGCGCGTCGACAAGCGCGCCGGCAAGCTCGCCAACCTCCGCGAGGCCCTCGAGGGCCGGCGCGAGACCCCCTCCGCGGTGGCCATCGGCCACACCCGGTGGGCCACCCACGGCGCCCCCACCGACGGCAACGCCCACCCTCACCTGGGCGGCCGCGAGCAGGAGCTGGCCCTCGTCCACAACGGCATCATCGAGAACTTCGCCGCGCTGCGCGCCGAGCTCGAGGCCGACGGCTACCCCTTCCTGTCCGAGACCGACTCCGAGGTCGCCGCCCACCTGGTCGCCCGCGAGATGGAGACCGCCGGCGACCTCACCGAGGCCATGCGCCGCACCGCCGGCCGCCTCGAGGGTGCCTTCACCCTGCTGGCCGTGCACCGCACCGCGCCGGGCACCGTCGTCGCCGCCCGCCGCAACTCGCCGCTCGTGGTGGGCCTGGGCGAGGGGGAGAACTTCCTGGGCTCGGACGTCGCCGCCTTCGTCGACGCCACCAAGGAGGCGCTCGAGGTGGGCCAGGACCAGGTCGTCACGGTCACCGCCGACAGCGTGGACATCATCGACTTCGAGGGGACCCCGGTCACCGACGCCAAGCGCTATACCATCGAGTGGGACGCCCAGGGCGCGCAGAAGGGCGGCTATGCCTCCTTCATGGCCAAGGAGATCCACGAGCAGGCATCGGCCGTGGCCGATACGCTGCGCGGCCGCATCGAGGACGGCAAGCTGCAGCTGGACGAGATGAAGATCGACGAGGCCGTGCTGCGCACGATCGACAAGATCGTCGTGGTCGCCTGCGGCACCGCCGCGAACGCCGGCGCCGTGGTGAAGTACGCCATCGAGCACTGGTGCCGCATCCCCGTGGAGGTCGAGCTCGCCCACGAGTTCCGCTACCGCGACCCCGTCGTCACCGAGAAGACGCTGGTCGTGGCGATCTCGCAGTCCGGCGAGACCATGGACACCCTGATGGCCGTGCGCCACGCCCAGGAGCAGGGCGCGAAGGTCGTCGCGATCTGCAACACCCGCGGCTCGACCATCCCGCGCGAGGCCGACGCCGCGCTGTACCTGCACGTCGGCCCGGAGATCGCGGTCGCCTCCACCAAGGCGTACCTCGGCCAGATCGCCGCCTGCTTCCTGCTGGGGCTGTTCCTCGCGCAGGTGCGCGGGAACCTCTACCCCGACGAGATCGCCCAGCAGATGGAGGACCTCTCCGCCATCCCCGAGAAGATCCAGGAGGTGCTCGACAGCTCCGATCAGGTCGAGCGCCTCGCGCTGGAGATGAAGGACGCCACCAGCGTCCTGTTCCTCGGCCGGCACGTGGGATACCCCACGGCCATGGAGGGTGCGCTCAAGCTCAAGGAGATCGCCTACATCCACGCCGAGGGCTTCGCCGCGGGCGAGCTCAAGCACGGCCCGATCGCGCTCGTGGACGAGGGCCAGCCGGTGTTCGTCATCGTCCCCTCGCCGGGCGGGCGCGACTCGCTGCACTCGAAGGTCGTCTCGAACATCCAGGAGGTCAGGGCCCGGGGCGCCCGCACCCTGGTGATCGCGGAGGAGGGCGACGAGGCGGTCCTGCCGTACGCCGACGAGGTCATCCGCTACCCCCGCACGCGGGCGCTGTTCGCCCCGCTGCTGACGGTCATCCCGCTGCAGATCTTCTCCTGCGAGCTGGCGACCGCGAAGGGGCTGGACGTGGACCAGCCGCGCAACCTCGCGAAGTCGGTCACCGTCGAATGATGTGATACTGCCGGGGTGAACGGCGTGACACAGATCGACGAGCACGGGGCGCACGGACAGGAGCCGGCGCCCCGTGCCGTCGTCGACCCCGCGGCCCGGGCCTTCCCGCCGGCGAGCTCGGCGCTCCTGGCGGGCGTCGGGATCGACGTGGTCTCGGTGGCGCGCCTGAGCGCCATGTTCGAGCGCACCCCGGCGCTGCGGGACCGCCTGCTCACCCCGTCCGAGCGGCATCTGCCGGCCGCCTCGCGCGCCGCCCGCGTCGCCGCGAAGGAGGCCGTCGGCAAGGCTCTGGGAGCTCCCGGCGACTACTCCTGGCAGGATGTGACGGTGCAGCGGACCCCCGACCGGCGTCCGTATCTCGTCCTCAGCGGCGCCGCGCTCGCCGCCGCCGAGCAGCTCGACGTGACCCACCTGCACCTCTCGCTCTCGCACGACGGGGACATCGCCACGGCGATCGTCGTCGCCGAGCGGGGAGCACGGCCCGCTGACGTGGCCGGCACCGATCGAGGAGAACGATGACCGTCCCGATTCCTGCGGAGGATCCGCGCCACGTGCCCAACCGGGCCGTGATCGATCCGTCCGCCATCACCTACAACACCCGTCAGATCACCGGTGTGCTCGAGGAGCAGACCGCCCTGATGGCGATCGTCAAGGCCGACGGCTACGGGCACGGCATGCTCACCGCGGCCCGCGCGGCCCTGGAGGGGGGAGCGACCTGGCTGGGGGCGGCGCATCCCGCATCGGCCCTGGCCCTGAGCCGCGCCGGGCTGGACGTGCCGATCCTGACCTGGCTGTTCGAGCCCTCCACGGCGCAGGTCGTGCTGCCCGAGGTGATCAAGGCGGGCGTGGACGTGTCGGTGGGCAGCGAGCTGATGCTCCGCATGGTGGCCGATGCCGCCCGCGCCGCGGACCGCCGTGCCCGCGTGCACATCAAGATCGACACCGGCATGGGCCGCGGGGGAGTGGTCCCCTCCCGCGTGCGCGAGCTGGGCCACGCCGCGACCTCCGACGACTACCTCTCCATCGCCGCCGCGTGGACGCACCTGTCCGCGGCCGATGACCCCTCCGATCCGATGACCGATCAGCAGGTCGAGACCTTCGACGCCGCCTTCGCGCAGCTGTGCGAGGAGGTCGGCCCGGTCCCGCTGCAGCACATCTCCGCGACCGCGGCCACCCTGACCCGCCCCGAGCTGCACCGCGACCTGGTGCGCATCGGGATCGGCCTGTACGGGTACCCGCCGGTGCCCTCGCCGGTGCGGCTGCGGCCCGCCCTCACGCTCACCACGCGGGTGGCGATGGTCAAGGAGGTCCCGGCCGGTTCGACCGTCGGCTACGGCCACATCCACACCACCGACCAGCCCACCCGGCTGGGTCTGCTGCCGATCGGCTACGCCGACGGCCTGCACCGCGCCTCCTCCGGGAAGGTCGAGGTGCTCGTGCGGACCCGCAGCGGCTACCAGGCCGCCCGGCAGGTGGGCCGCATCAGCATGGACCAGATCGTGGTGGACCTCGGCCCCGAGTCCCGTGCCCAGGCCGGCGACGAGGTGGTCCTGTTCGGCGAGGTGCTCGACGGGCTGCTGCCCGACGAGGAGGGGCGCGCCCTGACCGTCCCCACCGCGGCGGACTGGGCCGAGGCCGGCGGGACGATCCCCTACGAGGTCCTCACCTCCGTCTCCGCCTCCGTGCCGCGGCAGGTGAAGGGATGAGCGCCGGTCACGAGATCGTCGTGAGCACCGGCACCGCCCAGGGGACCCGCCGCGCCGCGCTCGCCCTCGCCGGGCACCTGCGCCGCGGCGACCTGCTGGTGCTGGACGGGCCGCTCGGCGCCGGGAAGACGACCTTCACCCAGGGCCTCGGCGAGGGCCTGGGCGTGCGCGGTCCCGTCGCCTCCCCGACCTTCGTCATCGCCCGCGTCCACCCGAGCCTGGTGGGCGGCCCGCAGCTGGTGCACGTGGACGCGTACCGTCTGGCCGGCGCCTTCGACATCGACGACCTCGACCTCGAGACCGAGATGGACGACGCCGTCACCGTCGTCGAATGGGGCCGTGACCGGGTCGAGCACCTGGTCGACTCGCATCTGCGCGTGGTGCTGCAGCGCCCCGACGAGGGCGACGCGGAGGATCCGGAGAACCCCGAGGAGCCGCGCACCCTCACCCTGACCGCGACCGGGCCGCGCTGGGACGAGGCCGCCGTGGCCGCTCTCGCGCAGGAGCTCGCGGCCGTCGCGGCCGATGCCGACCTGCAGGCCCGCGCAGGAACCGATGTCCGGAGCGGTGCCGGTGCGGCGCCCGCCGACCGCGACCGCACCGAGGAGGAGAGCTGATGCTGCTGGGGATCGACACGTCCGGCGCCGTGAGCGTGGCGCTGGTGCGCGCCGAGGGCACCGGCCTCGGGACGGCGGCAGCGGCCGCCGCCGGGGCCGCCGCCGGAAGCCCCGGGCCCGAGGTGCTCGCGGTCCGCTCCGACGCCCGCGCCCGCCACCACGACGAGGTCCTGCTGACCCTGGTCGACGAGGTGCTCGCCGAGGCGGGCGCCGCCCGCACCGATCTCACCGGCGTGGTCGCCGGCCGCGGCCCCGGACCCTTCACGGGTCTGCGCGTGGGCCTGGTCGTCGCCCGCACCATCGCCGCCGCGCTCGACATCCCCCTGTACGGCGTGTGCTCCCTGGACGCGCTCGCGCTGCAGGCCCTCACCGCCGCAGGCCCCGCGCCGGAGGGGCGCAGCATCGCCGTGGCGCTGGACGCCCGGCGCCGGGAGGTCTACTGGGCGCGGTACCGGGCCGATGCCGAGGGCGCCATGGTCCGCGTCGAGGGACCTGCCGTCTCCGCCCCCGCAGAGGTCTGCGAGGACCTGCGCTCCGCGGATCTCCTCGTCGGATCCGGCACCGAGCTGTACCCGGACCTGCTGCCGGCCACGGCGCGGATCCCGCACGTCGATGCCGGCGCGCTGGTCGCCGTCGCCGCGCGCCTGGCCGCGCAGGGCCAGGACCTCTCCGACACGGAGCCGATGTACCTGCGCGAGCCCGACGCCGCGAAGCCGTCCGTGCGCAAGAGCGCGCTCGGCCTCGGCGACCGCCCGACCGCGCCGTGATCCCCGCGCAGGATCCCCGGGCGCCCGACGGCGATCCCGCCGCCCCGGCGCGCCTGCGCCCGGCGACCCCGGCCGATGTCGAGCAGATCGCGGCGGCGGAGCTCGTCCTGTTCCCCGACGAGGCGTGGACGCCGTGGCAGCTCGCCGAGGAGATCGCCCACTCCTCCCGCCGCTACGTCGTGGCGCTGGCCGAGGACGAGCGCACCATCATCGGCTACGCCGGGATCATGATCGCGGGCGACGCGGCGGACCTGCACACCATCGGCACCACCCGGCCGGGCCGCGGCATCGGACGGGCCCTGCTGGCCTGGTGCGAGGCGCAGGCCCTGGCCGGCGGCGCCCAGCGCATGCTGCTCGAGGTGCGCGAGGACAACACCCGCGCCCGCCGCGTCTACGAGGAGGCGGGATACACCGCGATCGACCGCCGCCGCGGCTACTACCGCATCGGCCCCCGCCGGATCGACGCGATCGTCATGGAGCGCGCCCTGGCGCCCTGACCGCGGCCGGCTCAGACGTGGTGGCGGACCTTCTGGAACAGGTCCACGGCGCGGCGGTCCAAGATCCCCGCGGCGACGCGGAGGCCGACCACGACCACGACGGCCCCGACGACCAGGGCGATCACGCCGCCCAGGGTCTGCAGCAGCGCCGAACCGGTGACGCTGCCCCAGATCGCGACGCCGAAGGCGGGCAGCTGCGGGATCCAGATGACGACCATCGCGACGGCCATGGCGATCATGGCGTTGGAGGACGAGGCGGACTTGTCCTTCATCGGGTTGGTGCCCGGGGCGGAGGTCGGGTAGGGCAGCAGCACCGTGATGATCGCGGACACGCCGAGGCTGCTCATCAGCAGTCCCAGGGTGCCGGTCACGAGCATCGGGATCAGGCCGGGCAGCCCCAGCAGGACGGGCACGAGCAGCGAGGCGACCACCATGAACGGCGCCATGAGCAGGGCCAGCGCCAGCACCCGGCCGGTGAGGTTGGGGCGCGAGGGCAGCCCGGCGGTGATGTTCACCCAGCCGGCCGGCCCGTCGAAGCCGATCTCGTTCATCAGCGAGATCCCGCCCATCCCGGCGACGAGGACCAGGCCGAGGATCCCCATCATCGGGCCGGAGGGCCCCAGCATGCCCATGGCCACGAAGAAGACCAGCATGAGCGGCATGATCGCGATCGCCGCCAGGTAGCGGGCGTCGCGCCGCCAGTAGCGCAGGGACCGGCCCATCGACGCGCCGAGCGCGGTGCGCGGCGCCAGGCGGGGGACCAGCGGCTTCTCGGTGGTGGTGCCGGAGGAGGAGTCGCCGACGAGGGCGGAGGTCAGCGCCGCCCCGAGGGATCGGCGCCACCAGAGCCAGAGGGCGGCGATGCTCGCCGCCCCGATCGCGGCGCGCACCAGGGCCGGGAGGTAGGCGCCCGCCCCGAGGTCCAGGGGGACCGAGAACAGGGCGCCCAGCGGCGTCCAGGCGAGGATCGCGACGGCCTGCCGCAGGGCGGTCGCGGTCTGCTCGACGGTGCTGCCGTCGATGGACTGCGCCACCAGGGAGAAGGCATAGATGCCGCCGATCAGCGCGACCATCCCCAGGATGGAGCCGAGCTCGCGGCCGCGGCGGGAGCTCGAGCGACCGGCCCCGTGGGCGAGGATCGCGCGGGGCAGCAGCACGCACAGCGCCACCCCGGCCACGTTCGCCGGCAGCAGGAGCAGCAGCCCCAGGCCCGCGGCGACGGGCCCCGCCCCGTGCAGGACCAGCCAGATGCCCTCGAAGACGGAGAACAGCAGCATCGCGACCACGGTGAAGACGGTGGGCAGGCTCAGCGCCGCCGCCGCGAACAGGCCGGGCTGCAGCTCGCGCGGGGAGCGCGGGTACAGGGCGAAGGCTCGCGGGTCCAGCGTGTCGTCGATCCCGAAGGCGAAGACCGGCAGGATCAGCCACAGCAGGGTCGCGGCGATGCCGACGCCGCGCACGAAGGGGCCCAGGAAGGTGCCGTCGCCGTCGGCGATCACGAGCGCGATCAGCGCGAAGGTCGCCCCCACGAGCCCGCCCACGCCGTAGAGCGAGCCGAAGATGGTGCCGACGAGCTTGCCGACGTTCTTGCGGTAGGACCGCTTCCACAGCGTCCACTTCAGGCGCACCAGGCCGGCGGCGAGCCGCCGGGGGCCGATGCTCCCGGCCTCGACGTGGCCGATGCGCGCGGCCTGGCGCTGGTCTCCGCTCAGGACTGCAGCCACGACAGGCTCCCCTCGGCGACGTGGCCGCCCCCGACGAGGTCCAGGAACCGCTGGACCAGGCTGCCGCCGGCGCGGACCTCGTCCAGCGTGCCCTCGGCGAGGATCCGCCCCTGGGCGATCACCGCGACGTGCGAGCACAGCTCCTCGACCAGCTCCATGACGTGGCTGGACAGGACGACCGTGCCGCCGCCGGCGACGTAGGCGCGCAGGATCTGGCGGATCACCTGGCCGGAGACGGGATCGACGGCCTCGAGCGGCTCATCGAGCACCAGCAGCTTCGGCGCGTGGATGAGGGCGCAGGCCAGGAGGATCTTCTTGGTCATCCCGGCGGAGTAGTCGACGACGAGCTTGCCGTCCTCCCCGGCGAGGTCCAGCGCCGACAGCAGCGAGTCGATGCGGTCCTCGAGGACGTCGGCGTCCATCCCACGGATCAGCCCGACGTAGGACAGCAGCTCCCGGCCGGTGAGCCGGTCGAAGGTGCGCAGCCCGTCGGCGAGCACGCCGAGGCGCGCCTTGGCCTCCTCGGGGGCGGCCCACATGTCCACGCCGAGGACGTGGGAGGTGCCGCGGTCCGGGCGCAGCAGCCCGGTCGCCATCGACAGCGTCGTGGTCTTGCCGGCGCCGTTGGGGCCGACGATGCCGTAGAAGGAGCCGCGCGGCACGTCCATCGAGATGCCGTGCACGACCTCGGCGCCGTCGAAGGACTTGGCGAGGTCCCGGATGGACAGGGCGGCCTCCTCCGCGGCGGGGACGGGGGCATCGGCCGGGAGCGGCGCCGAGGAGGTGCGCGCCCCGGCCTCGCCGGAGGCGGTGCCGGGCGCGCCCGGCTCGCGGCCTGCGGCGGCGTCGCGGGTGAGGACCTCGCCCGCGGGGGAGAGGACCTGGACCGGCGTGGCGGCCCCGGCCGCCTCGGGGCCGGTCTGCGGGGGCTGCGGGGGCTGATCGTGGGTCGACATGCTGCGAGGCTATCGGCCGGGGCGCGGCGCGGTATCCCGCCCCGGGATCACCCGGGATGCGACTTTGGTCGGTGCTTCCCGCCTGCGGCGGCGCGACCTGACGTCCTCAGCCCCGTCGGTCTAGAGTCATGCTCGTGACGTTCGGCCGACCATCCCGATCCGGCCGATGTGAGGAGATCAGATGATCACGCCCCGTGCCCGCGAACGGCATGCTCCGCAGCCCCAGGAGGTCGAGGAGATCCCCATCGGGATCCGCCGCGCCTCCGCCTGGTCGTGGCGGCTGATCGTGATCGTCGCCGCCGCGCTGATCCTGATGCGCGGGCTGTCCTACGTGTCCGATCTGGTGATCGCGGTGCTGGTGGCGATCCTGCTGGCCGCGATGCTGTCCCCGCTGGTGCGCCTGCTGACCCGCTACACCTTCCTGGGCCGGGCCGCCGCGAGCGCGGTCGCGATGATCGGCCTGGTCGTGGTGGTGATCGGCATGTTCACCCTCGCCGGGCGGCAGCTGATCTCGCAGTGGGTGGACATCCAGGCGCAGGCCGTCACCGGCTTCCAGACGGTCATGACCTGGGCGACGCAGACCTTCAACATCGACAGCCCGATGATCGACTCGGCGCTGGACGAGCTGCTGGTGAAGATCCAGGAGAACGCGGAGTCGCTGCTCAGCGGCGCGCTGTCCACCGCGGCCGTGGTCGGGTCGATCCTCACGGGCCTGGTCATCGCCCTGTTCACCCTGTTCTTCCTGCTGGCCGGCGGGCCGGAGATCTGGCGCTGGGTGGTGGGCCTGCTGCCGCCGGAGTCCCGGATCCCCACCCATGAGGCGTTCCGCCGCGGCTGGAAGGCGCTGTCGGCGTACGTGCGCACGCAGATCCTCGTCGCCGCGGTCGACGCGATCGGCATCTCCATCGGCATGATCGCCCTGGGCCTGGGCTCCTACGCGGTGCCGATCTGGCTGCTCGTGTTCCTGTTCTCGTTCATCCCGCTGGTCGGCGCGATCCTCTCCGGGGCGATCGCGGTGCTGCTGGTGCTGGTGCTCAAAAGCTGGGTGTTCGCCCTGATCATGCTGGGCATCGTGCTGGCCGTGCAGCAGATCGAGGGCAACCTCCTGCAGCCCTTCCTGATGGGCAAGGCCGTCGAGCTGCACCCGCTGGCCGTGTTCCTCGGCGTCGCGGCCGGTGCGACCCTCGCCGGCATCCCCGGCGCCCTGTTCGCGATCCCGCTGCTCGCCTTCGTCAACGCGACCCTGCTGTACGTCACCGGCCGGGACCCCTCACCCGACCTGGGGCATGACGCCCTGGCCCGCGAGCACTTCGCCGAGATCCGGCGGAAGGTCGCGAAGGCCAAGGCCCAGCGGCGCGCCGCGCTGCGCTGACCGGCTCCGCGTGCGGCGCGCCGCTCGCGGGCGGAGCGTCGGCGCTCTGCTCGCGGGCGGAGCGCCGCATGCAGGACGCGCCGCGACGCCGCCGCGATCGACGAAGGGCCCCGCACCGGCTGGTGCGGGGCCCTTCGGCTGCGGTGGGGTCTCAGGCCTTGTAGGGCGTGGCCTTGAGGATCTCGATCGCGAGCGACGTCCCGTTGGGTGCGGTGTAGTCGATGGTCTGTCCCACGGTCGACCCGTGGATCGCGGCCCCCAGCGGCGACTCGGTCGAGTAGACCTCGAGCTCCTCGCCGTCCTCCGCGATCTCGCGATTGCCCAGCAGGAAGGTGCGCTCCCGGCCGGCCATGGAGATGGTCACGACCATCCCCGGCTCGACGACGCCGTCGTCCTTCGGCGAGGCGCCGACGACGGCCGTCTTGAGGAGCACCTTCAGCTCGTTGATGCGCGCCTCCATCTTCCCCTGCTCCTCACGGGCGGCGTGGTAGCCCCCGTTCTCCTTGAGATCGCCCTCATCGCGTGCGGCGGCGATGCGCTCGGCGATCTCCGAGCGGCCCGGGCCCTCGAGCTGCTCGAGCTCGTGGGTGAGGCGGTCGTAGGCTTCCTGGGTGAGCCAGGCGCCATTCGGCTGGCTGCTCATGGTGTCACTCCTCGGTCTCATCGGGCCGAGGACGCCGGTGGCGGCCTCGACACAGGAACACGGGGCACATGTGCGCATGCGCCCCGTGTGCGGGTAAAAAAATCGACCGGCCGATCGGCCGGTATCGAGCCATCGTACACGGAGGCGTCCGAGCACCCCGGCAGCGGCTCAGACCTCCTCGCACCCCAGGACCTCGGCGGAGACCGCATCCCCCTGCGTCGCGATCTCGACGGTGTGGCTGGTGCGCCGGGCGTCGGAGGCGGGGATCTCCACCTCGACGAACCCCACCTGGGCG
Source organism: Brachybacterium phenoliresistens (assembly GCF_000576425.1). Taxonomy (GTDB): domain Bacteria; phylum Actinomycetota; class Actinomycetes; order Actinomycetales; family Dermabacteraceae; genus Brachybacterium; species Brachybacterium phenoliresistens. The sequence continues at coordinate 79,218 of NZ_KK069989.1, forward strand.
CGGCCCGCGTTCGTCGCCTGCACGGTGCACGTGGCCCGGGTGCCCGGGTCCTTGGTGACGATGAACGTGACCTGCGTGTGCTCGGCGTCGAGATGGTCGTAGGAGACCGTCTCGACCCGCACGGGCTGATCGGCGAAGCGCAGGCCCAGGAACACCACGACGGCCCCGAAGACGACGATCGCCGCGATCAGCAGGATCCGGGCCGTGCGGGGCGGCACCACGGGGCCGCCGTACCGGGCGCGCAGATGCTCGGGGACCTCGTTCATGCCACCCAGTGTCTCAGGGCGCGCGCGGCGCCGCCTGGGAGCTCGGGCCCGCGCGGCGCGGGGTGGGACGCAGATCATTCGCCGCGGATCCGGATCGGACCGATCGGCGCGAGCCCGTGCCCAGGCCGGTGGCGTACGCTTCCTTCGCGGCCGCTCGCGCTCGGCCGTGCGTGCGCCCGCCCGAGCGCGGGACCCGGTCCCGCCGGGCCGAGCGCGCCCGAGAAGCGTCCCGGATCGGCGCGAGAGCAGGTCCGGTCCCGTCTCGCAGGGCCTGGTCCCTGCCCGAACCCTGTGGAAGGTGCGTCGTGACCGAGCCCGAGTCCCGCCCTGCCGACGGCCTGCGCATGGTCGCCGTGCACGCCCACCCGGACGACGAGTCGAGCAAGGGGGCGGCGACCATGGCCCGCTACGTCCGCGAGGGCGTGCGCGTCACCGTCATCACCTGCACGGGCGGGGAGCGCGGCGACATCCTCAACCCCCGCATGCTCCAGGACGAGGAGGCCCTGCGGGACCTGCCCGCGGTGCGGCGCCGCGAGATGGCCCGCGCCCAGGAGATCCTCGGCGTGGACCACGAGTGGCTGGGGTTCGAGGACTCCGGGCTGCCGGAGGGGGATCCGTTGCCGGCGCTGCCGGAGGGCAGCTTCGCGACCCTCGACGTGGAGACGGCCGCGCGGCCCCTCGTCGAGGCCCTGCGTCGGCTGCGCCCGCACGTCATGACGACGTACGACGAGAACGGCGGCTACCCGCACCCCGACCACATCCAGACCCATCGGGTCTCGATGGCCGCCTACGAGCTGGCCGCGGACCCGCAGTTCGCGCCGGAGCTCGGCGAGCCGTGGGAGGTGCTGAAGGTGTACTACATCAACGGCTTCTCCCGGCAGAAGTTCGCGGCCGTCGCCCGGCATCTGCGCGCCCACCATCAGCCCAGCGAGGACATCGAGCAGATGCTGCTGCGCTTCGACGAGACGCGCGACCGCATGCTCACCACGTTCATCGACATCGCCGACTTCATGGAGCTGCGCGACGAGGCGCTGCGCGCGCATGCGACGCAGGTCGACCCCGAGGGCCTGTTCTTCTCGATCGACAACGAGATCCTCCGCGCCGCCTGGCCGACGGACGACTACGAGCTGAGGACCAGCCGCGTAGGCGTCACGCTGCCCGAGCACGACCTGTTCGCCGGCATCCGATGACCGCGGCGGCATCGGCCGCCCCGCGGCGTCGACAGCCGCGCACGCACCGCAGAACGCACCACCACCACCTCCAGGGAGCACCGTGACGGATCCGACCAGCAGCGCCTTCGGCATCATCTGGGCCGAGCCCTCCGACGGAGGGGAGCTCAACATCGTCACGGTCTCCCCGGGCCTGCCCGGCTTCATCGCCATGTTCCTGCTGGCCGCCGTGGTGGTGCTGCTCGCGATCGACATGACCCGCCGGATCCGTCGCCTCCAGGCGCGCGAGCGCGTCGCCGAGCGCCATCGGCTGGAGGAGGAGGCCGCGCAGGCCGAGCACGATGTTGCCGCGGAGTCCGACGGGGAGGAGCCCGGCACCGCGAAGCCGGGCGAGGTGCCCGACCACGAGCCGGGCGAGGTGCCCGACCATGAAGGGCCCGGGGGAGAGGTCGACCTGGAGGCGGACGGCGGTCGTGCTGGCCACCACGGAGATGACGGCGATGCCGCCCCCGGACATCCAGGGGATCGACGGGACTGAGCGCGGCGCCGAGGCGCGCATCGGCGCCGAGCGTCTCGAACTCCGCCAGCCCGCGCTCGTGCCCGTGCCGGGGTTCGTGCCCGTGCCGGGGTTCGTGCCCGGCATGCCGCCCGTCCCAGCCTGCCCATGGGATCACGGAACCACGGGACCAATACGGGGACACAGGCCGTATTGGGGCCTGTGTCCCCGTATTAGTCCCGTGGTTCGCCCGATGGCGGGTCGGCGGGCTCTCCGGGGACGGGCGTGATGACGTTCCCCGTCAGATGACGGCGAGCGCCACCGCGATGAAGTGGCAGGCGAAGCCCACGACCGTGCAGGCGTGGAAGATCTCGTGGAAGCCGAACCAGGCCGGGGACGGATCCGGGCGCTTGATCCCGTAGACGACGGCTCCGGCCGTGTAGCTGAGCCCGCCCGCGATGATCAGCCAGGCCACGGCCCAGCCGCCGCCGGCGATGATCTGCGGCATGTAGAACACCGCGACCCAGCCGAGCGCGACGTAGGCCGGCACGTACAGCCAGCGCGGGGCGCCGGTCCAGAAGACCCGGAAGCCGACTCCGATGATCGCCCCGGCCCAGGCGATGACCAGCAGGGTCAGGGCGCTGCGCGGCTGCAGGGTCGCGACGGCGATGGGCGTGTACGTCCCCGCGATGATGAGGAAGATGTTCGCGTGGTCGAAGCGGCGCAGCATGATCGCGTGCTCGGGGCTCCAGGTTCCGCGATGGTAGGTCGCGCTGATGCCGAACAGCAGCCCGGCCGTGGCGATGAAGACCATGCACGCCAGGCGGCTGGCCAGGTCCTCGCCGAGGGCGACGAGGGTCAGCCCGGCGATGAGGGCCGTGGGGAAGGTGATCAGGTGGATCATCCCGCGCAGGCGCGGCTTGGGCAGGGCCAGCGAGGGGTGCAGCCGGGCGCTGGGCGTGACATGCTGGCCCGGGGGAGCGGGCCGTGGGCCGTGCGCTGCGGGCCGCGGGCCCGTCGGGGAGGACGTGGAGCTCATCGGCCGAGCGTAACCTACGAAGCCGTAACTTACGGGTGCGGCACCTGTGACGATCCGGTGTGGATCCCCGGGGCGGGCGGCCGATCGGTGCGCGCGATCGGGACCCGTGCCCGATAATGGGGAGGTCGCCCTGCCCGCGGCGCCGGCGCCGCCGGAGGATCGGGCGGGGTGCAGCGACACGGAACGGGACGCTCGGGAGGCGCGCATGGCGGACGATGGTGTGCTCTACCGCGTGTACGAGCGGCGCCTGGCGCGGGAGCTGGCCTCGGTGCCGCTGCCGCAGCACCTCGGGGTGATCGTCGACGGCAACCGCCGCTGGGCGAAGGCCTCCGGGGCGAGCACCGAGGAGGGGCACCGTCAGGGTGCGGCCAAGATCGCAGAGTTCCTCACCTGGTGCGAGGAGCTCTCCATCCCCCTGGTCACCGTGTGGATGCTCTCCCACGACAACCTGCGCCGCCCCGCCGAGGAGCTCGAGGCGCTGTTCGGGATCATCACCGACACCCTCGAGGAGCTCACCGACGCCGGCTACGAGGTCCGCCTGACGGGGAACGACGACGTGCTCCCGGCCGAGGTCCGGGAGCGGATCCGCCGCAGGCAGGAGACCGCCCAGGTCACCCGCGAGCTCGCGGTGAACCTCGCGATCGGCTACGGCGGCCGCGAGGAGATCGTCGTCGCCGTCCAGGAGCTCGTGCGGGAGATGGGCCAGCGCGGTCTGGACGCGGAGCAGATCGCCGACGGGATCACCATCGAGGCGATCGGCGAGCACCTGTACACGCGCGGCCAGCCCGACCCGGACCTCATCATCCGCACCTCCGGCGAGCAGCGCCTGTCCGGCTTCCTGCTGTGGCAGAGCGTGCACAGCGAGTTCTGGTTCTGCGAGACCTACTGGCCCGGCTTCCGGCGGGTCGACTTCCTGCGCGCCCTGCGGGACTTCTGCAAGCGCGAGCGCCGCTTCGGGGCCTGATCCGGACCGCGAAATCCGGGTGACGATCCGGTGAACGCGCACGGCGCGCGGGCCGGAGTGGTCGGGATCACCTGGCGGGCGGGATATCGTCCCTGTCAACCGCGCGAGAACCGGAGGCTCCCATGGATGAGACCACCACCGACCGCAGCGCCCTCGACGGCGCAGGCATCGGATCCGGACAGGAGGTGCCCGTGGTCCCCTCTCTGCGAGCCGGCACGGCGCAGACCGTCCTGCCGGACCTCGAGACCGGTCTGATCACCTACGTGCTGGACACCTCGGTGCTGCTGTCGGACCCGCTGTCCCTGACCCGCTTCGCCGAGCACGACATCGTGCTGCCGATCGTCGTGGTCACCGAGCTGGAGGCCAAGCGGCACCACCCGGACCTCGGCTACTTCGCCCGGCAGGCGCTGCGCATCCTCGACGACCTGCGCGACCGCCACGGGAACCTCTCCGTGCCCCTGCCGATCGGCAGCTCCGGCGGCCATGTGCACGTCGAGCTGAACCACGGCTCCGTCGCCTCCCTGCCCGACGGCTTCCGCCTGGGCGACAACGACACCCGCATCCTCGCGGTCGCCAAGAACCTGCAGCTCGAAGGCAAGAACGTGGTGCTGGTCTCCAAGGACCTGCCGATGCGCATCAAGGCCTCCGCCTCCGGCATCCATGCCGAGGAGTACCGTGCCGAGCTCGCCCGCGACCGCGGATACACGGGGCTGGTGACGGCCGCCGTCGACGACGACACGATGTCCGCGCTGTACGACGGTCAGCTCATCGACATCCCCGAGGTCGCGCACCAGCCCGTGCACACGGGGGTGACCATCACCAGCGCCCGCGGATCGGCCCTGGGCCGGGTCACGCGCGACGGCACCGTGCGGCTGGTCCCCGGGGACCAGACCGTCTTCGGCGTCGCCGGGCGCAGCGCCGAGCAGCGCATCGCCATCGACCTGCTCCTGGACGACTCGATCGGCATCGTGTCCCTGGGCGGGCGCGCCGGCACCGGCAAGAGCGCCCTGGCCCTGTGCACCGGTCTGGAGGCCGTGCTCGAACGGCGCACCCAGCGCAAGATCATGGTGTTCCGCCCGCTCTACGCGGTGGGCGGCCAGGAGCTCGGCTACCTCCCCGGGGACCAGCAGGAGAAGATGGGCCCCTGGGGCCAGGCGGTGTTCGACACGCTCGGCTCGATGGTCTCCCAGAACATCATCGACGAGGTGCTCTCCCGCGGCATGCTCGAGGTCCTGCCCCTGACGCACATCCGCGGGCGCTCCCTGCACGACGCCTTCGTGATCGTCGACGAGGCGCAGTCCCTCGAGCGCAACGTGCTGCTGACCATGCTCTCGCGGATCGGGCAGAACTCGCGCGTGGTCCTCACCCACGACATCGCCCAGCGCGACAACCTGCGGATCGGCCGCTACGACGGCATCGCCTCCGTCGTCGAGGCGCTCAAGGTCCACGAGCTGTTCGCCCACATCACCCTGCAGCGCTCCGAGCGCTCCAAGGTCGCCGAGCTCGTCACCCACGTCCTGGACGAGCCGCTGCCGTAGGGCGCCCCCGGGCGCGACCGGCCCGAGGATCGTGGGACCCCGGTGGCATGCTTCCGCGCATGGTCATCGACGACGGGCCACAGAGCACCGCCTCTGCGCGGTCCGCGACCTCGAGGCGCTCGCTGGGGCCGCGGGATCTGACCTCAGTCGTGGTTCATCGGCCGATGAGCCCTCCGCGGTGCATCGGGTGATCAGCCGGGGAGCGGCGCATCGTGCCAGGGCTCGCCGGAGTCCAGCTCGGCGCGCCACCCGGCGATCAGATCACGTGCTTCCTGCAATGCCTTCTCCTTCTCCGACAGCTCGGCATCCAGACGGTCCAGGCTCGTGCGCGCCGCGTCGATCCTGGTCCTGACCGAAGAGTTCGACTCCTTCGAGGCGAGCAGGCCACGGACCTGGTCGAGCCCGAAGCCGACGCTCCGCAGGCAGGTGATCACGTGGAGCTGGTCGAGCACGGCGGGATCGTAGCGCCGAGCGCCGCCGCTGGTGCGCGGCGGGATGGGGAGGAGCCCTTCGCGCTCGTAGTAGCGCAGGGTCTCGGGGCTCAGCCCACTGCGTCGGGAGACCTCACCGATGGGAAGCGACATACCACGAGTAGAGCACGAGGCTCCCCGCCACGAGGAGTCCTCGCACCAGGTGGTGGCTCGCGTGGAACTCGCCGATGGCACGGCCCCACAGCAGAGGTGCGGCGCAGATCAGCACGCCGGCCAGAGCTGCCAGGGCGATCAAGGAGCCACGGGGGTCCGTCCCCGCGCCACGGGCAGGGATAGCGGCGAGGCTCACGGCGCCGGTGCTCAGCAGGGCGGCGGCGAGGTAGACGAGCAGCGGCACCCCGAGGGCCGTCACCCCGGCCTGCTGGGACGGGGCAACCTGGGCGAAGGCGACGAGGGCGAGCAGCTGGGACAGGGCCAGGAGCGCGTAGGGCAGGAGCAGGAGAATCCACATGCTCCGAGCCAAGACCCTGTAGTCCACTTCAGGTCAAGGGCCGGGCGTGAGGAGCACCGGCCGGGGTGACCTTGCCGGGCACGACCGACAGGCCGTGCCCGCAGGCGACTACAGTCCTGTTCATGACGACGGACGGCCTCGAGTCCCGGCGCCGGCCGATCCGGGCGGAGCTCGAGGATGCCGACGTGGTCGAGTGGGCGCGGCAGGTGCCTGGTCCGGTCGATCTCGGTGAGGCCGAGGCTCGGCTGATCCTGCGGGACGAGCGCCTCGTCGGGGCGGTGCGGGGAACCTCCGCGCGCCGACGTGACGCGGCGGCTCGTGCCGAGCGCGCGGCCGGGCCGGCACATCGGCGGATCGCCGGGTGGGTGCTCTGCGCCGTGCTCGTCCTGCTGCCCGCGCTTCCGCTCCTCCTCGCGCCGGGCCGACGATTCGGCCGCTGGTTCACGCGGGAGCAGGCGGCGCTGTTCTTCGACGTGACGGCCGTCTGCTCCACGCTGATGTGCCTGGTGCTGGCCGCGCTGCTGATCGCCGGGATCGTGCGTCCAGGGCGGCTGATCGGTCCGCGTCTGGCGGCGGCCGGGGCGACGGCGGCCATGGGCGTCATCCTGCCGCTGTTCCTGCTGGTCGTCGGCGTCTTCGAGACCCCGGACGGCTGGCAGCTGCGGCTGATCCCGTACCTGCTGGCGCTCGCGCTGGCGCTCGCGACCCTGAAGACCCTGATCTCGCGACGACATCGTCGGCACCACCTGCAGCAGGACCTCGAGGACGTCCGCCAGAGGCTCCGCGCCGACGCCGATGCTGCGGAGCAGCAGGAGGGGGCTCGCGGCCCCGTCCGGGAGCTGCGGCGCGTCATCCGCCGCCTGCCGCGGCTGGAGCAGGAGGGCCTGGACCGCGATCGGCAGCGGGTGCTCGAGGCTCTGCGCCGACGCGGGGCGATCAGCGAGGAGACCGCCGTGATGGCGACCGAGCTGCCGCTGGGGCGCTGGCACGAGCTGGACCGCTGAACCCCGACGGGCTCCGCCGCCGGTCCCCGCGGAGAGGGCCGCAGGCCCTCTGATCTCCTTCATGTGGCGAGACCTGGCATGAGGGGACGCGGATCATCCGCCGACGAGCCACCCGCGGATCTCGTCGAGGCTTTCGACAGGGATCGTGACGTCCCACCAGGGGTCCCATCGGGGGTGGTCCCGGTAGAACTGTGCTCGCCGCTCGCGGACCGCGAGATGTCCCGCCGCACCGATGCACACCGCGAGCGGGAGCAGCACGGCAGCTCCGGCCCACCCCAGGATGCCGGCCAGGGGCATCGGGAAGGGGACGTCGTGGAGGGGAGCAGTCGATGCGATCCCCAGGGCTGCGCTCATCGCACCGAGAACGGCGACGCAGCGGCTCGCGCTGAGAGCGGGATGCGATCCGTCCAGGCCTATCCGATGAGCGGCAGGAAGCTGCGCCAGGGGAATGTCCACCAGCAGAGCCGGCTTCGATGCGACCGCAGGCCAGAGCTGCTCCATCTGCTCGAGCCGGTGATGCGCCGCCACGATCGCGAAGCGCCGGAGCACCGCTCGGACGCACCACAGCGCCGCTGCGGGGGCCATGCCGATCAGCCCGAGCAGGCTCGTGGGGCTGAATCCGTAGATGACGGCCGCAGAGATCACCGAGACCGCCCCCAGGAAGACCGCCACCACGAGCAGCAGGGTGCACATCCCGCTGAGCCGATGGGCTCCTGAGATCTCCAGCTTCGCCGTGTCCGCGGCAGACGGTCGGACACGGGCAGCGGATGTCCAGGCGACGTGCGTCTGGGCCGCGCCGAGCACGATCCAGTACAGCGCCACCGCTGACAGAGCGGTCGCCGAGACGATGCCGGAGGAGGTGAGCAGCCTCCAGGCCGCGGCGTCTCCCGCATCGCTCTCGAACCACGGCGGCCCACCGAACCACCCCTGGACGACGTCGACCCCCAGCAGCACGACGAGCACGGCGAAGCTGATCCCCACCGTCGGAATCGCCGATGCCGACGCGCTCAGCGCGCCCCGGAGGACGGCGAGCCACGTCGGCATCGGCAGCGGCTGCACGACGGGCGAGGTCCCGTGCTCGTCGTGCATCGGCGGGGTCAGCCCTTCGGCGCGGTCATCGACAGGACGTCGAGGGCCTCGTCCAGCTGGGCCTCGGTCAGCTCGCCGCGCTCGACGAAGCCGAGGGCGATCACGGCCTCGCGCACGGAGATGCGCTCGGCCACGGCGTGCTTGGCGATCTTGGCGGCGGACTCGTAGCCGATGATCTTGTTCAGCGGGGTGACGATCGAGGGGGAGGCCTCGGCGTAGAAGCGGGCCTTCTCCTCGTTGGCGACCAGGCCGTCGACGGTCTTGTCCGCGAGCACGGTCGAGGCGCTGGCGAGCAGGCGGATCGACTCGAGCAGGCTGGTGCCCATCAGCGGGATCTGCACGTTCAGCTCGAAGGAGCCCTGCGCTCCGCCCCAGGCGATCGCGGCGTCGTTGCCGATAATCCGCGCGCACACCATGAGGACGGCCTCGGGGATGACGGGGTTGACCTTGCCGGGCATGATCGACGAGCCGGGCTGCAGGTCGGGGATCGCGATCTCGCCCAGGCCCGTGTTGGGGCCCGAGCCCATCCAGCGCAGGTCGTTGTTGATCTTGGTCAGCGACACGGCGATGGTGCGCAGAGCGCCGGACATCTCCACCAGGCCGTCGCGGGCGGACTGCGCCTCGAAGTGGTTGCGGGCCTCGGTGAGGGGCAGGCCGGTCTGCTCGGCGAGGTTGGCGATGACCTTCTGCGGGAAGCCGGCGGGGGTGTTGATGCCGGTGCCGACGGCGGTGCCGCCCTGGGGGACCTCGGCGGTGCGCGGCAGCGCCGACTCGACGCGCTCGATGCCGTAGCGGATCGCCGCGGCGTAGCCGCCGAACTCCTGGCCCAGCGTCACGGGCGTGGCATCCATGAGGTGGGTGCGCCCGGACTTCACGACGCCCTTCCACTGCTCGGCCTTCTTCTCGAGGGAGACGGCCAGGTGATCCAGCGCCGGCAGCAGCTGGCCGACGACGCCGCCGGTCACGGCGACGTGCACGGAGGTGGGGAACACGTCGTTGGAGGACTGGGAGGCGTTGACGTGGTCGTTGGGGTGGACGTCCAGGCCCGATGCGTTCGAGGCGAGGGTGGCCAGCACCTCGTTCATGTTCATGTTCGAGCTGGTGCCGGAGCCGGTCTGGTACGTGTCCACGGGGAAGTGGGCGTCGTGCGCGCCGGAGATGACCTCGTCCGCCGCGGCGACGATCGCGTCGGCGATCGCCGCGTCCAGCACGCCGAGGTCCTTGTTGGCGCGGGCGGCGGCCTTCTTCACCTCGGCGAGGGCATGGATGTGGGCGGGCTCGAGGCCCTGGCCGGAGATCGGGAAGTTCTCCACGGCGCGCTGGGTCTGGGCGCGGTACAGGGCGGTCGCGGGGACGCGGACCTCGCCCATCGTGTCGTGCTCGATGCGGTACTCGACCTGGGGGTTCGTCTCAGTCATGGATTCTCTTCCTGTGCGTCGCTGCGATGGGGGAGCTGGTGGTGGCGCGAGCCGGAGGTGCACCGGCCGTGAGGGGCGGGCGGCACCTGTCGGTGCGGAGCGCGGGGAGCGTCGGGCCGTGGGAGCGGAGCGCCCGCGCCCCGGACCTCAGATGCCGGTGGCCTCGTGCGCCCAGGGCGGGTTCGCCCCGGGCCGCGACACGGTGATCGCCGCGAGCCCGGCGGCGCGGGAGAGCACCGCCTCGAGCTGGTCCTCGTCGATCGCGCGCAGGGCCTCGCGGTTCTCGGCGCGCAGCATGCCGGCGGAGTCCAGCGCGTCCAGCAGCCCGGCGGAGAAGGTGTCGCCGGCGCCCACGGTGTCGGCGACCTCGACCTTCACCGGCGGGACGGCGACGCGGCCGCACGCGGCGAAGCCGATGGCGCCCTCGCCGCCGCGGGTGATCACGGTGAAGGCCGGCCCGAGCTCGCGCCAGGACGCGACGACGTCCTCGACGTCGTCGGTGCCGTACATCCAGGCGACGTCCTCGTCGGAGGTCTTCACCAGGTCGGAGCGGGCGATGATCGCCTCGACCGCCGCCCGGGTGGCCTCGGCCGAGCCCATGAGGGTGGGGCGGGCGTTGGGGTCGTAGCTGATCGTGGTGGTGGGACGGTAGCGCTCGAGCACGTCGACCACGGTCGCCGCGCCCGGCGCGAGCACGGCGGCGATCGAGGAGGTGTGCACGGCGTCCACGGGCTCGGGCAGATCGGTGGCGCGGGGATCCCAGGTGATGTCGAACTGGTAGGTGGCGGTGCCCTCGGCGTCGATCTGCGCGAGAGCGCTCGAGGTCCGATGGGAGCCGATGCTGCCGCCGGTCAGGAGCACATGCGACTCCTCCAGGTGGCGGCGGATCTGCTCTCCCCGGGCGTCCCCGCCGATCTGGGTGAGGAGGTGGGAGGTGTGCCCCAGGCGGCCGAGGGCCACGGCCACGTTGAGCGGCGAGCCGCCCGGGTACTCCACGGACGTGCCGTCCTCGGCACGGGTCACGATGTCCGTCAGCGCTTCTCCGACGGTGAGGTATGTCGCGGTCACCCGTCGATCATCGCAGTTTTCGCGTCGAGGGGCGAACAGACGCGACAATGGGGTTCATGAGCCCGACCCCCGCCTCCCCGTCCCCTGCGGAGCCCGACGCCCCTGCGGCGGCCGTCCCCTCGTCGGAGGTCGAGGATGCGGACGGCGCGGGCGCGGAGCGTCCGGCGCAGGCGTCGCACTACGCGATGACGAAGAAGAACTCCTCGGTGCGCAACATCGTGTGGGCGCTGGCGGTGATCATGGCGTTCGTCGTGGTGCTCGCGATGCTGTTCTTCGGGGTGGGCAACGATCCCGACCGGTCGATCCCGGAGAGCTCGCGGCTGGACGTGACCGCCAGCGCGGAGCGCGCCGCCGGGGTCGCCCCGTTCCCGGTCATCGTGCCGGAGCTGAGCGCGCAGTGGACGCCGCGGCTGGCGGAGTACACCGGCGGCGCGGACCCGCGCTGGGAGCTGCGGTACACCGCCCCCTCGGGCGCGCTGGTCACGGTGATCGAGCAGGAGACCGTGGATGCGGCCCTGCTCGCCTCGGCCGTGCCCGGCCCGACGGTCGAGGACGAGTACACCGTCTCCGGGGTGCCGTGCCAGCAGCTGCGCAGCTCCGGCGAGGCCGAGGGCACGCGCGCGCTGAGCTGCCAGGGCGAAGGATGGGGGATCCTCGTCCACGGCGACGAGGACCTCGACCAGCTGCGCCTGGTCGCCGAGGCGTCGATCGCCGACGCCCAGGCCTGAGCCGCTCCGGCCCCGCCGCAGCGCTACTGCTCGCCGCGGGCGGCCATCGCGTGGTCCAGGCGCTCCCGGGCGCCGTCCAGCCACTGCTGGCAGCGCCGCGCCAGCATCTCGCCGCGCTCCCACAGGGAGATGGACTCCTCGAGCCCGCCCTGTCCGGACTCCAGCCGCCGCACCACCTCGACGAGCTGATCGCGCGCGGCCTCGTAGCTGAGGGCGGCGATGTCCTCGGGCAGAGGCTGCTCGTCGGCCTCGGCGGCGGGCTGGAGCGGACCATCGGCCGCCGCAGCGGTCCGGGCGTCCTGGGGCTGGTCCTGGGACTGGTCGGTCATGCGTCCTCCTCGGTGCGGTGCGGGGCATCGGGGATGTCCTGCAGGGCGGGTGGGGTGTAGGGGTCCTCGTCGGAGCGCCGGGCGCCGAAGCGGCCGCCGGCGACGCGGATCGACAGCGCATCGCCCGCCTGCGTCGCCGCGGGGGAGCGGACGACCTCGCCGTCCGCGGTCTGGACGACCGCATACCCGCGCTCGAGGGTGGCCAGGGGGCTGAGCGCCCGCACCTGCCGGGCGAGGTGGTCGATGCCGTCCTGGCCGCGGTCCAGGCGGGACCCGATGATGGTGCGCGCGAGGGCGACGCGGGAGCGGATCTCGTCGCGGCGGCCGGTGAGGATGGTCGCCGGCTGCTCGAGCACCGGCCGGGAGCGGGTGGCGTCCAGGGCGGCCTGCTCGCGCTCGATCCGCCCGCGCACGGCCGTGCGCAGCCGGGACCGGTTCAGGGCGAGCTGCTCCGACTCCGCCTGGATGTCCGGGACCACCCGCTTGGCCGCATCGGTCGGGGTGGAGGCGCGGACGTCGGCCACGAGATCCATCAGCGGGGTGTCGACCTCGTGCCCGATCGCGGAGACGATCGGCGTGGTCGCCGCGGCGACCAGGCGCACCAGCTGCTCGTCGGAGAACGGCAGGAGGTCCTCGAGGGAGCCGCCGCCGCGGGAGACGATGATGACGTCGACCTCCTCGGCGGCATCGAGCTCGCGCAGCGCGGCGGAGACCTCGCGCACGGCCTTGTCGCCCTGCACGGCGACCTCCCGGATGTCGAACACGACGGCGGGCCAGCGGCGGGTGGCGTTGACGACGACGTCGCGCTCCGCGGCGGACTGCCGCCCGCAGATCAGCCCGACGCGGCGCGGCAGGAACGGCAGCGGCTTCTTGCGCCGGGAGTCGAACAGGCCCTCCGCCGCGAGGACCCGCTTGAGATGCTCGAGCCGGGCCAGCAGCTCGCCCAGGCCCACCGGGCGGATCTCGTCGGCCTCGAGCTGCAGGCTGCCGCGCTTGGTCCAGAACGTCGGCTTGGCGTGGATGACCACCCGGGCCCCGGGCACCAGCTCGACGGTGAGGGCACGCAGCACGTGCTCGCGGATCGGCACCGAGAAGGACATGTCCACGTCGACGTCGCGCAGGGTCATGAAGGCCAGGCCGCTGCCGGGGCGGCGGTTGAGCTGGACCATCTCGCCCTCGACCCACAGCGGCGACATGCGCGCCACGTACTCCCCGACCTTCACCGACAGCTGCCGCAGCGGCCACGGGTTCTCCGGCGTGGTCTGCGCGGCGGTCGCGGCCAGCGGCGCTCGGGTCTGCTCGGTCATGGCACCACTGTGGCATGCGAGGCGGACAGGCGAGGTCACGGCCCGGCCGAGTGTGGAGAGCCTCGCGGTGGGGAGGAGGGGCACAGACCCCGCTCGCCGGCGGTTCCTCGCCGCGCATCGCACGCTCAGCGCCGTGGTCGCGGCCGCGGCTGGAAGCGTCCCCGACCCCACGGCATGATGGGGCCGTGCACCCCCGACCGATCGCAGCTCCCCTCGCCCTGCTCGCGACGTTCGCCCTCCTCAGCGGGTTCGTCGTGGCCGGGCTGTGGGCCGCGCCGCAGGCCGCCGCGGAGCCGGGGGACACGAACACGGGCCGCACCGCGCCGTCCATGCTGGTGCTGGACGCCAGCGGCTCCATGCGGGAGACCGATGTGGACGGCCGCGCCCGCATGGACGTCGCGAAGGAGGCCGTGGGCTCCCTGATCCCGCTGCTGCCCGAGGACGCCCAGGTCGGCCTCATGACCTACGGCAACAGCACCGAGCAGGTCGCCGCGGACAAGGCCGCCGCCTGCCGGGACATCACGGTGCTGGTCGAGCCGACGGGACTGGACCGGCCCGCGCTCGCCGCCGGCGTCGACGGCGTGAGCGCCCGCGGCTACACCCCGATCGGCGCCTCCCTGCGCGTGGCCGTGGACGCCCTGCCGGAGGCGGAGATGCGCTCGGTGGTGCTGGTCTCCGACGGGATCGAGGAGTGCGACCCCACCCCGCCCTGCCAGGTCGCCGAGGAGCTCGCCGCCGCGCACCCCGAGGTGCGCATCCACACCATCGGCTTCCGCACCGACGAGGCCGCCCGCGAGGAGCTCGCATGCATCGCCCGGGCGACCGGAGGCACCTACGCCGATGCGACCGATGCCGAGATGCTCCGCGAGGAGCTGCTGCTGCGCATGACCCGCGCCCTGCAGGGCTACGACGACAGCGGCCAGGCGATCACCGGCGGCGACGACGCGGCCACGGCCGTGCCGATCGCGCCCGGCAGCTACCTCGACGTGCTCGAGCACGGCAGCCCCGCGGCGGACGACGGCGACGGCGCCGAGCGCTACTACCGCCTTCGGCTGGCGGAGGGGGAGATCGCGCACGTCGCGGCGACGATGGTGATCCCCGCGGCCGGCGGCGCGGACAACAAGCTGGCCCAGCTGTCCCTGCGGATCCTGGACCCCGAGGGGGCCGACTGCCGGGTGGGGGACACGAACGCGCGCACCGAGGCGGCGCTCGGCGACGGCCCGCTGACCGCGATGGTCTCGACGCCACGGATGGGACGGACGCAGAACCTCGCATGCTTCGGGGCCGATGCCGCCGGCGAGGTGGTCATCGTCGTCGAGCGCACGGGCACCCCCTCGCAGGAGGAGTCGGTGCCGCTGGAGCTGCAGATCGTCATCGAGCAGGAGACGGACACGAAGGGCCTCCCGCCGGCCATGCCGTGGATGCTGGAGCGGGAGCCGCTGCCGGTGGTGGCCGATGGGCAGGTCACGGCCCCCGCCTTCGCCTTCGCGGCGGCCACGGAGGTGGGCGACGGGCCGATCCGCGGCACGATCATCCCGGGGGAGGTGCAGTTCTTCCGCATCCCCGTCCAGTACGGCCAGCAGGCCCGGGTCTCGCTGGGACTGGGCGACGTCACCGTGCCCGAGGGCATGTCCCTGACCACGCGGATCACCCTGATCTCGCCCCTGCGCCAGCCGGTGTACACGGCCGCGCCGCCGTCCACGGACGCCTCGCCGTCCGGTGCCTCGGCGCCGGCGCGGTCGGGGCTGCAGATGCACCTGAACCAGGCCGTCCCGGTCCAGTTCCGCAACCGGGAGGAGGGCGGGACCGAGGCGCGCTCCTCCTTCCTCGCCGGCGACTACTACATCCAGCTCGCGCTGATCCCCGATGCGTACGACACCGCCCGGCTGTTCGAGGTCCCCTTCGTGCTGGACGCGGACGTCGTGGGCGAGGTCGACGAGGGGCCGGAGCTGGACGGGCAGGGCGAGGCGGAGCGCGAGGACCAGCTCGCCGAGGACCCCGGGCAGGTGCCGGAGGATGCTGCCGCTGGCGGCTCCGGCGGCTCCGGCGGCTCCGGCGGCTCCGGCGGCTCCGGCGGCTCCGGCGGCTCCGGCGGGACCGCCGGCGGAGCCGGGGCGAGCGACGGGGGCGGGCGCAGCGATGCCGCCGGGACGCCCGGAGCGGATCTCGAGCCGCGCCCGGAGGGTCAGCCGGGGCTGCTGCGGATGCTGCTCCCCGTCGCCGCCGGGCTGACAGGCGGAGCCCTGCTCGCGGGCGCCGTCATCGCCGTCGTCGCGGTGATCCGCCGACGGTAGACGCCGGAGCTGCGGTGGGCGCCGGAAATGCGGTGGGCGCGGGAGCTGCGGCGAGAACCGGACCTCTCAGCCGGCCGCGCGTCCCTGCCGGTCGTCCTGGGAGCCGCGGCGCCCCGTCTCGCCGTCGCCCGCGGAGCGCCCCCGGGAGAGCTCGGCGATCTCCGCCTCGTCCAGCGCCCGCGAGCGCCGGGTGAGCTGGTCCACGTCCTCGAGGCGGCCCGCCGTCAGCTCCATCTCCTCGAAGCGGCGGGCGGTGACCATCACCCGCGACTGGAGGGAGCCGACGGTCTCGTTGAACGAGGCCACGGCGCCGTCGAGGGAGCGGCCCAGCTTCGCCAGGTGCGAGGTCATCGTCCCCAGCCGATGATGCAGCTCCCGGCCCGTGTCCAGCACCGCGCGGGCGTCGCGGTTCAGGGCGTCCGTGCGCCAGGTGTGGGCGACGGTGCGCAGCAGGGCCACCAGCGTCGCCGGGGAGGCGACGACGACCTCCTGGGAGAAGGCGTGCTCGAGCAGGCCCGGATCGGATTCGAGCGCCGCGGCGAGGACGCCGTCGCTCGGCACGAACAGCACGGTGAACTCAGGCGTGTCGCCGAGCCCCGCCCAGTAGGCCTTCTGGCCCAGCCGGTCCACGTGATGACGCAGGGCCTTCGCATGCGCCTGCCGCCGGGTGCGGGCGCGGCGCTGGTCGGTCTCCTCGACGGCGTCGAGATAGGCGTCCATCGGCGCCTTCGCGTCGATCACCACGTGCCGGTCCCCGGCCAGGTGCACCACCAGGTCCGGGCGCTGGGCGGCGCCGCCGGAGACGCGCTGGCCGGCGAGCTGCTCGCTGAAGTCGACGTGCTCCACCATCCCGGCGGCCTCGACGATGCGCCGCAGCTGGACCTCGCCCCATCGGCCGCGGGAGGTGGGGGCGCGCAGCGCGGCGGTGAGCGCGCTGGTGCCCTGATCGAGCTCGTGGGCCCGCCGGGCCAGGTCCTGCAGGTGCTGCTGCAGCGCGCCGTCCGCCTGCACCCGGGCGTGCTCGGTGCGGTGCATGGCACGCTCGAGCTGGCCGAGGGACTCGACGATGGGGGAGAGGGTGCGCTGCAGCTCCGCCTCGCGCGCGGCCTCGGCGGCATCGCGCCGGGCGGCGTCCCGCGCGAAGCGCTCATCGGCGAGGTCCAGCAGCTCCTCCGAGGCGCGCGGCTGCGCCGCCGATGGTGTCTCGGGGCGGCGCCGCAGCAGCAGGACGGTCAGCGCGGCGCCGAGCACGGCGCCGAGGAGGAGGCCGATCAGGAGCGACACGGTGGGATCCATGGGCCCAGCACATCACGGGGGTGGGACGGACGAGCGCAGGCAGGGCTCGCCGGGCCCGTCGGAGGGAAGGCCCGGGCCGGCCTGCGGAGAGCTCGAGGGGAGAGCCGGGGAGGACCGGTCAGACCGGCTGGTACTCCTCGGTCTCCTGGACGGCGTCGACCTTCCAGCGGCCGCCGTCGCGGACCATCTGCATCTCGAAGGCCCCTTCCCACATCTCGCCGTCGGCGCTGTAGGTCTCCTCCAGCGCGACGGTCGCGGTGCTGCCGTCCACCGACGACCCGGTGATGGTGAACCCGTCGGCGCTCAGACCGACGTTCTGCGCGCTCTCGACGAAGTCCTCGCAGGTCGCGAGGCCG
The DNA here is from genome assembly GCF_000576425.1 of Brachybacterium phenoliresistens. Classification (GTDB taxonomy): domain Bacteria; phylum Actinomycetota; class Actinomycetes; order Actinomycetales; family Dermabacteraceae; genus Brachybacterium; species Brachybacterium phenoliresistens. The sequence goes on from NZ_KK069989.1 coordinate 96,521, forward strand.
TCGGCCCGGAACTCCTCAGTGGTCACGGCCCGGAAGGTCTCGCAGTCCGCCTCGACCCACGCCAGGTAGTAGTCGGTGGCCGTCTCCTCCGGGTCGGAGCGCCCGGAGAAGAACACGGCGACCCCGATGCCCGCCGCGAACAGGAGGACGAGCACGAGGGCGCAGGAGCATCCGCCGATGATCCACGGCAGCGATCGGCGGCCCGGCGAGGACGGAGGTGTCGTGACCATCCCTCAACCCTAGGGGAACGTGCGCAGTGCCTCCCCGTCCGTGGGGGACGGCGGGAGCATCGGCCCCGTAGAATCGCGTCCCGTGGCTCTTACTATCGGAATCGTCGGACTGCCCAACGTCGGCAAGTCCACCCTCTTCAACGCCCTGACCCGCGCCGAGGTCCTCGCGGCGAACTACCCGTTCGCGACCATCGACCCCAACGTGGGGGTCGTCCCGCTGCCGGACGCGCGCCTGGGGCAGCTGGCGGAGATCTTCGGCAGTGAGCGCCTGGTCCCGGCGACCGTGTCCTTCGTGGACATCGCCGGCATCGTCAAGGGCGCCAGCGAGGGCGAGGGCCTGGGCAACAAGTTCCTCGCCAACATCCGCGAGGCCGATGCGATCTGCCAGGTCACCCGCGCCTTCTCCGACCCCGACGTGATGCGCGTGGCCGGCAGCGAGGACCCCGCCGGGGACATGGACACCATCGCCACCGAACTGATCCTCGCCGACCTCCAGACCCTCGAGAACGCGCGCCCGCGCGTGGAGAAGGAGGTCAAGCGCAAGCTCACCGAGGCCTCCGTGCTCGAGGCCATGGACGCCGCGACCGCCCTGCTGGAGACCGGGAAGACCCTGTTCCAGGGCGCGAAGGCCGCCGGCATCGACGTCGCCGAGCTGCGCGAGCTGCAGCTCATGACCGCGAAGCCCTTCATCTACGTCTTCAACACCGACGAGGACGGCCTGGCCGACGCCGCCATGCAGCAGCAGCTGCGCGAGGCCGTCGCCCCGGCCGAGGCGATCTTCCTGGACGCCAAGTTCGAGTCCGAGCTCGTCGAGCTCGACGAGGACGAGGCCAAGGAGATGCTCGAGTCGACCGGCCAGGAGGAGTCCGGCCTGGACAAGCTGGCCCGCGTCGGCTTCGACACCCTGGGCCTGCAGACCTACCTCACCGCCGGCCCCAAGGAGTCCCGCGCCTGGACCATCCCGCAGGGCGCGACCGCCCCGCAGGCCGCCGGCGTCATCCACACCGACTTCGAGCGCGGCTTCATCAAGGCCGAGATCGTCTCCTTCGACCAGCTCCTCGAGGCCGGCTCCATGGCCGAGGCCAAGGCCAAGGGCTGGGTCCGCATGGAGGGCAAGGAGTACGTCATGGTCGATGGGGACGTGGTGGAGTTCAGGTTCAACGTATGAATCGTTGCGTATATGAAGGTCAGAGCCTTAGCCGTCCCACGCGTCCGCAAGAGTTTCGGTCACAAGGGCCCGGTCGGGCTGTTCCCAAAAGGCAGTCACGGGTCTAGTGCTGCAGGTGGGTGCATGTCGGCCGCGAGGCGAGGGTGCGTCACGTGCTTGGGTCGCGTTGTGAGCTGGAGATGAACGAGCGCGGAGTGAACAACAATAGGGTCATCGCGTGATGATCGTTCGTGGACCGGAGTCGCTGCGCCGGGATGAACAAGTTGCATCGGCCAAATATTACGTACTCGGAATGGTTGGCCGCCACGGTGAGTTGTCGCGAAGTTGGCTCGGGCCGCTATGGCTTGGTTGGAGTCGCCCAAAGAATCGACAGGGAGAACGACAATGAGTGTCACGCCGACGTTGCCTGACGTCGACTTTCGCCGAATCCGACCGTATGGGTCGCCTGCCTCGCGGGCTGATGCTTTTGAAGAGCTTGCTTCCATTGTTATCCGTGATGGCCTGGTTTCGTGGCCTGAGGGGACCATCTTTCACAGGTTCGGGAACCCGGATGGTGGTCGCGAAGGAAAGGCCGTGCTCCCGGACGGAAGCGTTTGGGCTTGGCAGGCTAAGTACCTATTCGGGTTTGGTGACAGCGAAATTGGCCAAATCCACCATTCGGTGGTTCGTGTGCTGGAAATGGAGCCGGACCTAAAGCGGTTCTATATTGCTCTGCCGTACGACCTACCTGCCGGCGATGTCGTAAAGTCGGCGACCAAGCGCAAGTCGGCATTCACGAAGTGGACAGAGAAGAAGGCTGAGTGGCAGGCAATGGCCACTGACCGTGGGATGAACGTCGAGTTCATTTACGTAGGTGCCCACGAATTTGTCAGCGAGCTAACGAAGCCCGAGCATGCGGGTCGCCTGCGGTACTGGTTCGAGGCGTCAGTCCTTTCGTCGGAGAATCTGAATCGGCGGCTTTCCGATGTCGTCCTCAAAGTCGGTCGCCGGTACACGCCCGCGCTTCACGTCGAGGTGGGGGCCGTGCAGGCGCTGGAAGCGCTGGGTCGTACTGACCACTACGTCCGTCGAGTCCGGGTTGCTCTCGCAGGGCTTCGCGAGGCACGCACCGGAGCCTGGCACCCGCCCAGAGGCGACGAAGAGGCCTTCGCAAGCAGCATCGAGGCATGTAGAAACGCACTCGTTGAAGCCGAAACCGCGTTGCAGCGATTCTTGGAGGCAGTCACAAGCGCCGGGCCGTTGCCCGATATCATCGACACGGTCCGAGCGGTTGAGCCAGCCGCCGAGGAAGTCCACCGGCTTCTTCAGGACCGGCACCTCCGCGAAGGCCGCTATTATCACGACCAGGCGGCGTCCTTGTATCACACCTATACTAAGGTCCGGCACGCGTGCTGGGCCTCGTTGTCGCTGTTGCGCTCCGCCGACACGCAGACCGCCCGGGACGGTCGCGTTCTGATGACCGGGCGGGCGGGGGTTGGCAAGACTCACCTGTTCTGCGATGTGGCGTCACGCCGCGTCTCGTCGGGGCATCCCACGGTTGTTGTCCTTGGCCAGGACTTTGTTGCCGGCAAGCCCCTCCTTTCTCAAATCGGTGACCTGGCCCAGATCGACGGGACCCTCGACGAGGTCCTTAGTGTCTTCGATGCTGCGGGCGAGGCGGCGGGCTGCTTCACCATGTTGATGATCGACGCGATCAACGAGGGAGCAGAGGCTGAACGCTGGGTCGATGACTTGCGCGTCCTTGCCGGCTCCGTCGATCGTTATCCGCATGTCGTACTGGCAGTCTCCTGCCGAACCGAGTTCGTTGAGTCAGTCGTTGGTAATGCGGAGGGTTTTCCGCGGGTTGAGCATCAAGGTTTCTCCGAGGCGATGAGCGAGGCTGTCGACCGTTACACGGAGGAGTACAATCTCGAACGCTTAACCTTCCCAGTCCTGAATCCTGAGTACGGGAACCCACTGTTTCTGAAACTTGCCTGTGAGGCCCTCTCGACACTCGGTCACACGCGTTTCGCTTTGGGAAGCGCAGGTCTCACCACGGTCTGTGGGGCTTTCCTCGAGGCCGTCAACAAGCGCCTGGCCGCTCCGACCAGGTGTGACTACGACCTCGCAACCAATCTGGTTCAGGCGGCCGTGCGCCAACTTGCTGAAGCTGGCCCAGGGCCCTACCCGCGGTCTGTCGCGGCCGCCATTACTGAGCAACTGCTGCCGGGCACTACGTGGTCCAAAAGCCTCTTTCTCGGTCTCCTTCGCGAGGGGGTCCTCATGGACACGTACAAGGGTCAAGTCGCATTCAGTTATCAGCGCCTTGGGGACGTCTATCGTGCTGTTCTACTCGCCGAGAAGACGCCGAGTGACCTGACCGCTTGGTATCAGGGACTGGGGAATGCGGCCTGGGCAGAGCGCGGCACGCTCGGCGCACTCGCCGTCGTCGCTCCCGAAACGCTGGGTGAAGAAGTCATCGACCTCTTCAAGGAACCTGAGACGGGAGAGATCAAACACGAAGTCATCGATGCGTTCTTAGAGAGCATCGTGCTGCGCTCGCCACTACATGTCACAGACCGGACCGTCCGCATCGTCGAGCAACTTGTCGACTTCGAGGACTGGACCCGTCCAGTCTGGGAAAGGCTCGTACAGGTTGCCTGCGTTCCCGACCATAATCTCAACGCCGACTGGACTCACCGTCTGCTAAAGGCTCGGGACCTCACGACCCGCGATCTCTCCTGGTCCGAGTGGCTCATCGGATCCACCGACAGCAACGGGTACGAAGATGAAGACGCTGTAAGCGTCCTGCTTGATTGGGGGTGGCCGAAGGACGCTGACGCCGAGCCGGGCCATTTGCCGGACGACGTATCACGGCTTGCGACGCTCATCCTCGCTTGGATGCTCACTACCCCGGATCGCAGAGTGCGTAACCGTGCGACGAAGGCGTTGGTGAGTGTTGGTGAGCGCGGAACAGGCGGATTCGCCCAGGGTCTAGCCGAGTTCGCGGGTTGCGACGATCCCTACGTCACCGAGCGTCTCGCCGCTGCCGCATGCGCGGTGACCTTGCGCGCCGCCGACCCCGCCACAATTGTCGTTGTCGCGAATGCAACAGCCGCGATGGTGTCAGCGAGCTGGCCGGAGAACCTCCTGACCCGCGACTACCTGCGCCGGATCTCTGCCTCAGCCCAGGCTCACGGATGGGACGGTCCAGTATGGCTGCCGCCATACGGTACCGACTGGCCGCCGACCGCGAAGTCCTACGATGAGATTGAAGTGATGGACTCCGCCCCGGAATACCGGTATGCGTCCATCTGGGGGTCCGTACACGGCCAATTGGGCGACTTCGGCAGATACGTCATCGAGCCTGCCATCGACCATTTCGACGTTCCAGACAAGAAGGCACTGCGTCACCTCGTCGAGAGGATCGTCTTCACACGTGTTCTCGATCTCGGCTGGACCCCGGAGAAGTTCGATGGCATCGAGCGTCGACGCCATGTCAGGCACGATGGGCCTGTCGAGAGATTCGGCAAGAAGTATCAGTGGATTGCTTTCTACGAAGTTTTAGGAAGGCTGGCCGACAACTTCCAGCTCAAGGAGCGGTGGAGCATCAGCGGCGACCCATTTCCCTTCGAGTACGCTGAGCAACTCGTGTACCGCGACGTCGATCCCACTGTCCTCATCCACGGTGGCCGCTCGGGCCCAATGGAGGGTGAGCCTCCCTGGTTCGCGCCCGTCACGGCCACCTTCCCCGATGAGGTCCCGAATGAATACCCGGAGGATCTCGATGGAGTGCCTGACCCCCTGGACCTAATCCACGTGGTCTCACCTACCGGCACGCAATGGCTGTCGTTGATCAGGCACGAAAGCTGGAAACAGGCGCATCCGCCCGAGATCACCGCACTGAAGGCACCCAATCTGAACGTTTGGATGCAAGTCCGCGGCTACCTCGTTCCGACTGCCGATGTCCCTGCACTTCTCGACTGGTTGAAGGGAACCGACGGCGAAGGCCAAGACTGGGATGGGCGCTGGATGGCGGAGAACGCGGACGTCCACTCCCGACTCCTAGGAGCGCTTCCAGGCTCTCCGGACTGGGACTGGGCCGACGGGAACGCCGAGCCACGATCCATCGGCGATCGCGCTATTCCAGCTGACCTGTATCAACCGATTGCGTGGTACGGCGGAACTGGAGCCGACCGCGACGATGCGGGTACCGATGAACCCACCGGATTCGTACCTAGCAGAATGCTCTTCGACCTCCTGCAGCTACGTGCGGGGCGTGACTTCTGTTGGACCGACGACATTGGGCTTGCCGTTCAGGACCCCTCGGCCGGGATGAACGAGTCCTCCACTCTTCTCATGCGCCGAGACTTGAGCGACCGTCTCGCTGAGGCTGGCTACAGCCTGTTTTGGACTGTCCTCCTGAACAAGGAGAGACACGACCATAGCTATGGTCGACCAAGCGAAGATTATCGGTGGGTCAGCGCCAGCGCCTCGTATGTTCTGGAGGGTCCCGCGGTTGAACTCGTCGCATCGAATGCCTGGCACTGTCGTCCCGGCGAAGGCCGGACCAAGACCATCACATGGGGTCTCAAGACCTCTGAATGAACACCGGTGTTCGTTGTCCGGCTGCTCTTCCTGGATCTACGACCTCGCGCTGGTGGGCGAGAGGCGGAGTGGTCTGGACGCATTGAACGAGATAGACACTGACCGCGCCGCGTACAGCCGCAAACCGGTGGGGGACTTGTCAACATGGACTTCGACGGTGAGCCGCTGTTCGCGCCGCAAGCACACGAGGATCAGGCGTGACGCTCGGAAGCGGAGAGGGCAGGTACCTGTCGTAGTCGCACCGAGCAGACTGCCCTGCGTGTGGGCATGTGGTGGAGTTCCGCTTCAACGTGTAGCCGAGCCCTGCTCCTGCGGCCCCATCTGTCGCAGGGTGAGGACTATCGCGGTCGGCCAGGTCGGTCGTGCCGCCGACGCGGCGGGTCGACGATGTCCCGGTTGCGCGGCAACTCGCCTCCGAATGTCAGCGGTAGGGCGCGGGCACGGTCGATCCGGGCATCGGTGATCGCCTGGAGGTGCAGGTGCGGTTCGGTGCTGTTCCCGGAGTTCCCGCATTCGCCGAGCATGTCACCGGTGCGTATGTCTTGGCCGAGCCGTACGGCGATGCTGCCGCGCGCGAGATGGCAGAGGGCGACGATCACACCGCCCTGCTCGATGAACACGTGGTTCCCCGCGAGGCCGGCCCAGCCGCCCGCCACGCGCTGCCGTTGGGTGAGCGCGTAGCCGAGGGAGGAGAACCCCCGGTAGGCGTGGTGGTCGGGCTCGCCGTCGTGCACGGCGACGACGACCCCGTCCAGCGGTGACAGGATCGGGCGACGGAATCCGGTAAAGCGATCTGGGGGCTCTGCGCGGAGGAGTGAGCCGAGGCCGAACAGGGCTGTTCGCCCGGTGTCGGAAACTGGCACGAAGTCGATCGCGTACGTCGTGGCGAACACCGTCGTCCCGTGGCTGGGCACCCTGTTGGCAGGGCTGTTCTGCGCAAGCCACCGCTGGGTGAACGGGTACTCGAGGTTGACGGGAGTGGTCATAGCACCGTCTCTCTGCGTCTATCTGATGCTACCGACGACGCCAGCCGCGACCTTCTGGCAGAGGCAGGCAGACTGAGTGGCGCTCGCTGTTCGACAGAACCAGCGTGCGACGGTATCTGTGCCGTGTGCCCGACAGACTGCCCCACGTGCGGCGACGTGGAGGAGTTCCGGTTTAACGTCTAGCGTTATTGACGGGTCCCGTTATATCCTGGTTGCGTGATCAGATCGTTCGGAAGCAAGGACACCGAACGGCTGTGGCGTCGTGAGCGGGTGCGCTCGCTGGATCCTCGGATCCAACGTGTCGCGCTGCGCAAGCTTCGTCAGGTGGGATCCGCGGAGTCGCTCGACGACCTCCGCGTCCCACCAGGGAACCGGCTCGACGCGCTCAAGGGCGACCGGGCCGGCCAGCACAGCATCAGGATCAATGACCAGTGGCGGATCTGCTTCGTGTGGACCGATCCAGGACCGGAGGAGGTGGAGATCGTTGACGACCACTGACAAGATCGCGCCGATCCATCCCGGGGAGATCCTCATGGAGGACTTCATCGAGGGTCTCGGCATCACGCAGAACAAGCTCGCCGTGTCCATCGGGGTGCCGCCGCGGCGGATCAACGAGATCGTGCACGGCAAGCGAGGCATCACGGCGGACACGGCGCTGCGTCTCGCGAAGTACTTCGGCACCTCGGCCGAGTTCTGGATCAACCTGCAGAGCCACTACGAGCTTGACCGTGCAGAGGACCTCGCGGGAGAGCAGATCGCGTCGATCACGCCGCTGAGCGTCGCGTGAACTCGCTTCACCGGCAGGCCGTGTTCGGTCAGCACCGCCATCCCGTGAGGTTCGACTGGGGCCCGATGGGGGCGCAGATGGCAGCAGCGGATCTCGCGGTTGTCGTCGACGTCCTGAGCTTCTCGACGTCGGTGTGTATCGCGGTCGAGCGTGGGACGATTGTCTTCCCCTACCGGTGGAAGGGGGTCGGAGCAGCCGACTTTGCTCGTGACCACGATGCTGCCCTGGCCGTCGGTCGTCTCGAGTCGGCTCGGCAGGATTCGCCGACTCCTCTCTCGCTGTCGCCGGCGGTGCTTCTCACCGCACCCGGCGTTCCCAGACTCGTCCTGCCTTCACCGAACGGATCGACTATCGCCACGATCCTGGACGAGTCAGGAGCCCACGTCGTGGTCGGCTGCCTCCGGAACGCGGCCGCGGTGGCGGATGTTATCGCTGCGCGATTGGAGCTTGGCGACACGGTGGCCGTGGTCGCGGCCGGTGAGCGGTGGCCCGACGACGGCTCGCTGCGCCCTGCACTCGAGGATCACCTCGGTGCGGGGGCCGTGCTCTCGGCGCTTGCGGGTCTGGGCTACCGGGATGCGATGAGCCCTGAAGCCTCTGCTGCCGCCGACCTCTTCGACGTGGTGAGGCCACGCTTGGCCCAGGCCATGCTCGAGTGCGTTGGCGCTCAAGAGCTGGAAGTGATGGGTTTCCGCCCTGACGTTGAAGTGGCAGCCGCGCTGGACGTCTCGCAGGTAGTCCCGGTGCTCGTCGACGGGGCCTTTCGGGTGCCCATCGACGAAGCCTCCTGGGACGGGTAGTCCCTGCTGCGCTGTCGGGTCATCAGGTGTTCTCCAGAGGTTGATACGTGCCGGAACGCGGTGGATTTCCGATTCAACGTGTAGACGGTGTGTGCCGGGGAACCGGTCAGCTCAGACCAGCGCGTGCTGGGCCCGGTAGGCATCTCGGCAGGCGACGGCGCAGAATCCGATGGTCTCGCCATCGTGCTCGAGCGTGATCGCGTGTGGTCCTGGACGGACCAGCATGCCGCACATGGGGTCGACCAGCATCCCATCGGGAAACGGTTCGCTGCGGCCTTCTTTCACGGCTTCCTGGTAGTCGGCGACCATTGCTTGCAGGACCTCGTCGGCGGTCGACGCCTTTCCGTCCATGCCGATGCTGCCGTCGACGATGCCGTTGATCAGCACCCACAGAGAGCCGGGTGCACGAGACCAGCCGTGCTCGTTGTCGACGCGACGGACGGCGGCCTTGATCACTCCGATCATGTGGCGAGCGGTCTCGTCCTGCCATGCCTGAGGCACGGACACGGAGGCGATCACGGGCGGCGCATCCTTGCTGTCTACCGGACCATCACCGGTGTGCCAATCGGTGAGCTCGCGAAAACCCAGATGGGCCATCTGCCGGGCCCGGCGCATCGTCTCGGTGGGCGCGTGGTCATCGCTGAGCGCGATGTTCCAGATGTGCTCGACGATCCTGCTGCGGTCCGCTTCGCTGAAGCACCCGGCAGGGCATGAGATCTCGATCAGAATCATTGTCTTCTCCTTCGACTCGGATGCTCCCAGAGTCCTGGAGATGCTGCACGGTGTCGATGACGTCCGAGGTCATGGATCGGCCACCCAGGTGCTGCGAGACTGACCACATGAGTACTGTCCATGCTCCTGTCGGCGCACTGCTTCGGCGATGGAGGATGCGGCGACGCCGCTCGCAGCTCGATCTCGCTGTCGCTGCGGACGTGTCCACCCGGCATCTGAGCTACCTCGAGACGGGGAAGGCAGCTCCCAGCCGCGCCATGATCGCCCGGCTCTGCGATGAACTGGACGTCCCGCTCCGCGATCGGAACACGCTGCTGCTCGCAGCAGGGCTTGCTCCCGAGCACACCGAACACCCCTGGTCGGAGCTGGGGATCGCACGCGCTGCGATCCAGGCGGTTCTCGATGGGCATGATCCGAACCCGGCGGTCGCGATCAATGCCCGTTGGGACGTCCTGGCCGCGAACCGGGCCATGTCCTCCATGCTGTCGAGCCTTCCCACGACCGTCGCCGGCCCGCCGGTGAACATGCTTCGCGCCACGCTCCACCCCGACGGAATCCTCGGCCAGCTGGATGACCCGGGACACTGGCGCGACAACGCCCTGCGCCGAGCCCGGCGACAGTACGAACACACCGCCGATCCTGGCCTGAAGGCTCTGATCGCCGAGATCGAGCACTATCCGATCCCGCCCGCCGCCGGCCAGAACATCGAGGCTGACGAACTCGTCGTGCCCATGCGGCTGCGTACCCCGCTCGGCGAGCTGTCCCTCTTCTACGCAGTGACCGTCTTCGGGGCACCACGCGACATCACCATGGACGAACTCGCGATCGAGTCATTCTTCCCCGCAGATGAGGCCACCCGCGCCCTTCTGCCGCAGCTGATCGCCGGTGTCCCGGGTGGCGGATCTCCTGCCGACGGATGAAGGCCTCGTCCCGCGCTTCGACGCCGCAGTCGTGCAGAGCACGATCGATGCCGTGCACGAGCCCCGAGGGGACGAATGGGAGGCTCTGACGGTTCCGACGCTCGCGATCTTCGCGAAGCACGGGATGGTCAGCGGTGCCGACAAGGATGAGCTGATCCGGCGCAGGCCCGAGACGGACAGAACGGATCTCGGCCGAGGAGGCCGCGATGCGCATCTCGACGCCTTCGATGAGTGGATCGACGTGCTCCGTCGCCGGCTGTCCCGCGGCCGATTCGGCGAATCTCGCACCGGTACCCGATGCCGTCGGTCCGTGCCGGAACTCGGTGGAGTTCCGCGTCAACGTCTGACGGCTCGGTGAGCTACGGTACGCGAGTGGTCCCCCGTCGATCGAAGCGGAATCAGTCACCTCTCGCCCGGAAGCGCTGGGCGGTGCTTGCTGGCACCGCGGTGCTCGTGGTCGGTGGGGGCGCGATGGGCCTGGCCTGGGGTGTCTGGGGCGTGTTCGTGGCCGTGAGCGCCCTGACGGTGGTGGGGTCGACGGCCCCGGGCCTGCTGCTTCTGCCGCGGTCTGCGGTGACGCAGATGCTGGTCATGCAGGTGGCGTCGTGTGCGATGTGGTTCATGCTCATCGGGTGGGGGCTGGTCATGCTGCTGTACCCCGAGTACACCGTCGGGTGGCGATTTCCGGGGAAGAGCGGTGGCGGCATGCGCGTGGAAGAAGTGGACGATGCATGGTGGATCGGTTGGTCCGTGCTCGGCATGGGGGTCTTCTGTGCGGCACTGATCATCACGGTCGAGATACTCCCGAGCATCCGCAGGGCACGAGCGGAGCAGTGAAGCCGGGAGCGTCGTGGCCTGCATCGTGCTGTCCGCTGATCGTGCGGTCTCGGCATCGGCGGGGGAAGACCCGCGTGCGAACCCGCCTGACCGTGCCCGGTGCGCGAGCTGAAGGGCGCGCTCAGCCGCAGTCGCGACCGGATGGAGGCTGCACTCCGGGACGGGTACGGCGGCCCCATCGCGACTCTGGGCGTGTTCAGCTGACGGAGACGACGTGTCGGTTCTCAAGCCGGCCTGGCACAGGTGCGCAGAAGTGCACCGTCGTCCGGTCGGAGGAGCACCGTGATCGGTGTGCGCGTCGACGGCCTCGGCTACGCTGTCCAGGTGCGCCACCAGCAGATCCTCGACAAGCTCGCGGTGGGAGCGGTGGCTCCGACCGCGCGGGACGAAGTGCGGATCCTGGCGCAGAAGAGCTTCTACTCGGCACGGCACCAGGGCCTGGAAGGCGCTCAGCACGCCGACGTCGTGCCCGCCATGAAGGAGCGGTGGCACTTCGTGCTCGACGCGGCCCGCCCGGGGACGGACGCCTCCGAGAGCGAGCGGATGAACGCCTACAAGGTCGCGATCGCCCTGGCCACCTCATTGCACGAGGTCGGATTGACCGATCCTGAGCTCACGGAGCTGGCCGTCGACGGAATCCACGAGCTGAACGACGCCGTGTGGCTGGGGGAGGACTTCCTGCGCCGAACCGACGACATGATCGCGCTGCTGCGGTCCTCACCGGCCCCGCTCACCAGGAAGCCGACCACGCGGGAGACCATCACGTTCACCCGAGGTGGCGATCTCCTCGCGATCCGGCTGCGCAGGCGTTGGGTGGTCGGGCATGTCCACGTCGTCGATGGTCCGAACGCGTATCCGCATATCGAGCTGTACGAGCGCACCTTCGCTCGTCGGCCCGACGCTTCCGAGGTCGTGGGGACTCGCGCGTGGGGGTATGCGTATCTCGGCCGCGACCAGGCGAACGTCACCCGCCTCATCGTGTCGGGGCTGCGCCACCTGCCGGATCCGGCAGAGCAGATCCATCTCATCGCGAGCGGAGTCACGGTGCCGCCGGACAACGCGCATCTGTTTGACGAGCAGATCATCGGCACCCATGTGGACCTGTTCGAGCTGCTCGAGATGGCGCGATCCGTAGGCGGCGAGACGGAGCTCTGACGCCGACGCACGCGGTTTCCGCCCTCGGCGGTATTGCAGCCTGCGCCGAGCGCCGCGAGGGTCGATCTCGTCGGCCCGACGTGATGGTTCCGGCCGTGGAGACGTCGTGGAATTCCGGTGTGACGTCTCGCATCGATGACGGGCTTCGTTATAGAAAGTTCTCGTGGCGTGCTCATCGTCGGCGGCGAGAAGGCTCAGCGCGCCGGCGGCGAGGGTGACGCTTCCGAACAACACGTCGCGGTCGATGACGATCGCGCCGACGCTCACCCCGCCGACGAGCCTCCAGACGCCCAAGACGGTCATGAGAACGCCGGAGAGGAACGCGGCGGCCGCTGTTCTCCTCGTCGGCCGGGGACTCTGACGGCGTGCGCTCATGTGACCTCGATCCTCCGCGGTACGGACCGGATCCGACCGGCGAGGCGCCAGAGCCCCCACCCGTCCCGCGCCGCCGTGGCCAGACCACGTCCGCCTGCTGATCGAACACTCCATAGGCCCTCGTGCCGTCATCGTCCCTATCGAGGCCGGGCCCGGTTAGCCTGGGCGCCAGGTCCTCGAGGTCTCAGGACGATGCACCGAACGGAGTTCTCCCATGGCCGATGTCCCTGCGCCGCAGACGCTGCGCTTCACCGATCAGCACGGCACGGAGCAGTTCTGCGATCGACAAGGGGACGAGGCCGCGGACGCCTTCCTGCTGTTCGTCGCGCAACGGCGAGCTGATGACAACCAGGTCTTCACGGTCGAGGCGTCGGCGGAGCAGTACGGTCTGCGGTTCGATCTCGCCCGGGGAGCCATCGCGCGGTACCGGCACTTCTTCGAGCAGGACGAGGACACCCCGAGCCGCACGTTCGAGGATTACACGCTCCTCGAGGACGAGGAGCGCTCACGGGCCCTCGTGCGGGCACTCGCCGACGACGGGTTCGGCGGTCCGTACCCGCTCGCCGCCTGGATGCCGGGCATCCCCACGGTGCCGGACGTTCCCGACGACGACCCGGACGCGCGGGAGGTCGTGCTGCGCAGCGGTTCCGGTGCATCGCAGATCCTGCGCTTCGCCCACCCGAACGACACCACCTATCCGATGCAGGCGTTCCTCGTCAGGCATGCCGGGCACGACGTCTCGATCGAGTGGCCGGAGGCCGGCGAACGCCTCGAGGTGATGGGCGAGGCGTCCGTGCTCGTGCGCACCGCAGGGCTCGCCGGGGACGGCGCGGCGACCCCGACCGAGCGCAGGGAGTTCCTGAAGGTCGACCAGCCGCGCAGGGTCGCGACCGCTGCCCACCGCTTCCTCGAAGGCGGCTTCGCGGGGCTCGACGGGTTCGGGCAGTGGGTCGCAGACATCGCCGTGCTCGATCTTCCGCCGGCCCAGCTCGGGCGGCACCGGGCGTCGTCGTTCACCTCCGACGCCGAGATCCTCGCCGAGGTCGGGCGCCTCTGGGCGGACTCGGGCATCGTCGATCCGAGCGACCGATTCTGGGTCTTCTTCGAGTCCCGGTCCCGTGACGAGGACGAAGCTGAACGCGCCGAGCTCCTCGCCCTCCTCGACCGGCTCGGCATCGAACCCTCCGACCTTCCCGACGGGGCGCCGACGGGAGAGGTATGGGTTGCGAGGGAGCCCCGTCTCGACGCCGAGATCGACTCCTGGATTTGAGGCGGCCGTCCGCAGGGCGCACCGTCTCAGGACGAGACCGCGTCCGGACGCGAGTACCTCAGTGCGAGGTTGCCCTTCGGGAACTTCCGCACGTCGATCAGCTTCAGCCGCGTGACCTCGGGGAACAGCGGGCTGCCGCCGCCGTAGGCGAAGGGGCCCACCAGCAGGTGGTACTCGTCGACGAGATCCCCACGGACCAGGGCCTGGGCGAGCCGCACGCCGCCGTGCGCGAGGATCGGTCCGCCGTGCTCGGCCTTCAGCCGGGCGACCTCGGTGGCCAGGTCCCCGGAGCAGACGGTGGTCCTCGCCCACGGGGTGTCCAGGGGCGACCGCGAGAAGACGACCTTGGGGATCGAGTTCATCGCCTCGGCCTCGGGCCCGTCCTGGAAGGGCCAGTGCCCGGCCATGTCGCGGTAGGTGCGGGCGCCCATCGCATGGACGCCGGCCGAGCCCAGGAGGGCGGCCATGTGCGCGATGAACTCCTCGTCCTCGTCGTACTCGGGGAAGAGGTCCTCGCGCATCCCTGGGGGCGGCGCGGAGTACCCGTCGAGGGACAGGCTGTGTCGAAGGATCAGCGGACGCATGGCGGCTCTCGTGTTCGTTTCGCCCCCGCCTCCGGGAGGGCGGTGGTCCCACGGTACTCGCGTGCGGCTGCGGGGCCCGGGCGCCAGCAGGGGTGCGGTCGGTCCGGCGCCGGCAGGACGGCACCGGCCGGGACCGGGCCGCGGGGCCCGGACATGGGCCGGCAGCCGGTGCTGCTGCCGAGGACTCGGCGCGTTCCGCGGAGGAGGATCCGTCCCCGGAGCGGCCGCGAACTCGTCCGTGCCCTCACAGGCGGTACTGAGCCAGCTGCATCGCCTTCGGCGGCTCGGGGGCCGCGGCGATCACCGCACGCGTGACGGCGAGCTGCTCCTCATCGACCGCGGACGCGGCGAGCTCCCAGGGGGCCAGGACGTGCTCGAGCATCATGAGGGCGCGCTCGGCCCAGAAGCGCAGCGTCGGGTGGATCCAGCCGGAGATCTTGAACTGCCCGCACGCGGCCGCGACGTAGGCGTCGATCTCGCCGTGCAGGAACCGGGCGTTGTCGGCGTGGGCATCGAGCCAGGCGACGATCTCCTCCTGCGAGCTGTCCCAGACGGACTCGGGCACCAGACCCCAGTCGACGATGAGGGCCGCGATGCAGCCGGGCACGTGCGCGTCCGTCCCTCCCTGCGCGAAATGCTCGTGCAGGGTGCTCAGCGTGTCGTGGCCGTCGTCGGTGCCGAACGGGGCACGGGGATCGTCCTCGCTCCAGAACCAGTCCGGGGCGGCGGCGACATAGGCAGGGTGGCTGGTGGCGGGCGACAGCCCGTCGTCGTCGCGGTCGAGATACGGGACGGGCTTCTGACGGGCCATGGGTTTCCCTGCTTCCAGGAGACGGGAATGTCGCGGGCCGGGCGGCTTCACGATAGCGGCTCTGCGCCCGCATCGCCCCGTCGACCGACCGGCGGCCGCACCCTTCCGTGGACGCACCGCGCCGATCGAGGCGGCCGTGGCGACCGTGCAGACCCTCGCCTGTCCGGTCGGGAACCGCAGCCGCTCGGCCTCGACGTCGACGCGGTCCTGCCCTCGCCCGCTTCGGGGTCGTACGCCGCACGCTCCTCCGGGGCGCCGCGCACCATGTGCAGCTCGGGTCCGGCGTTCAGTCGCCGCTCCGAGCGTCGTAGCGAGCACGGTTCGCGCGGACGGCGTCCATGTTGTCCTGCGCCCAGGCGCGGAGCTGACGCGTGGTCCGGTACAGGGAGGAGCCGAGGTCGGTGAGCGCGTAGTCGACTGTGACGGGCACCGTGGGGGTGACGGTTCGGCTGACGAGCCCGTCGCGCTCCAACGCCCTCAAGGTCTGGGTCAGCATCTTCTGGCTCACCCCGGCGATCAGACGCGAGAGCTCTGAGTACCGGAGGGAGCTCGGGCGCCCTCCCGCATCGGCCCCCTCTCCGGCGAGTGCGCAGAGGACCAGGACGACCCACTTGTCCGCGACCCTGTCCAGGAGCTGACGGCTCGGGCACATCGCGAGGAACGCGTTGTACGCGTCCTTGGCCTCCTGGCGTGCTTCGTCCGCTGTTCTCGTGGCCATGGCGTCCACCTTTCGTGCGGGGAGGCAGCGCACTTCCAGGTACGTACTTCCCACGGGAGAGTTGCTCTCCAATAATCGTCCCCGTGGGCGCGAGACGCTACCGCGACCTGGACGAGGAGAGGCACGACACCATGAGTACAGCATCGACGACACTTCCCGGCGGCACCTGGAACCTCGGTGATCGAACCGTCACGCGCTTCGGATACGGGGCCATGCAGCTCGCCGGCGCCGGGGTCATGGGCCCGCCTGCTGACCGGGACGGTGCGATCGCGGTGCTGCGAGACGCGGTCGAGCAGGGCATCACGCACGTCGATACCAGCGGTGCGTACGGACCGCGCATCACCAACGACCTGATCCGTGCTGCGCTGCATCCGTATTCGGAGTCGATCCTGATCGCGACCAAGGTCGGGGCGAACCGTGACGCGGACGGCGGATGGCCGACCGCGCGGACTCCGGACGAGCTGCGCACGCAGGTCCACGAGAACCTGGACTCCCTCGGAGTCGAACGCCTCGATCTGGTGAACATGCGGATGGGCGACCACACCGGCCCGCAGCCCGGCTCGATCGCCGAGGCGATGGAGACGCTCGCCGCTCTCCAGCAGGAAGGGCTCATCGGGCAGCTCGGCGTCAGCAACGTCACCGCCGAGCAGGTCGCCGAAGCCCGGTCCGTGACACCGATCGTGTGCGTACAGAACATGTACAACCTCGCGAACCGGTGGGATGACCAGCTGATCGACGATCTCGCCGCCGACGGCATCGCCTACGTCCCGTTCTTCCCGCTGGGCGGGTTCAGCCCGCTCCAATCCGCTGCCCTCACGGAGGTGGCGGCCCGTCTGCAGGCGACGCCGATGGCTGTCGCGCTCGGGTGGCTGCTGCAGCGTTCCGAGAACATCCTGCTCATCCCGGGGACCTCGAAGGTCGCGCATCTTCGTGAGAACATCTCCGGTGCTCGTCTCGTCCTGACGGAGCAGGACCTCGCCGATCTCGACGGCATCTGACGGCACGAGACCGGGGCCGGGAGCCCGGAAGGGGACGGCAGCGGCTTCCTGCATGCGGTGACGGGGACGCGAGGTCATCGTGAGCGACAGCCGTGCGGAGATTCCGGCACGAGGGACCTCACCCGCCGTCGGTCAGCGACGCCGCCGGCAGCCAGTCGGCCCCGAGCAGCCGGGCGAGGTCGGCGAGGCCGGCGGTGTCGCCGCCGACGGTGTCGGAGGCCGCGGCGATCCGCTCCACCATCACCTTCGAGACCTGCTCCTCGACGGTGCCCTCGGCATAGGCGATATGCCAGGGGGAGACCTGGTGGTCGCGGTGGGTGCGTCCGGTGACCTGCCGGCCCGCGATGCCCGAGAAGCGGGCCTGATGGAACAGGCCCACCCGCGGCTCGGTGCTGGCCTGCCGTCCGACGGGAAGGGTCTCGCCGGCGTGCAGGCTGATCGAGGCGACCGTGGTGAACACGCAGACCTTCGCCGTCCCGGTCTGGAACCGCAGCCGCTCGGCCTCGACGTCGAAACGATCCTGGCCGTAGATGGTGGCCACCTCGAGGCCCAGGTCGCGCAGCCGCTCGGTGATCGGGTCGGCGGCGGTGGCGACGAACTCGACCGAGCACGCCACCTGCCGTTCGGCCTCGACCTGCTGGGCGATCCAGGCGACGGTGGAGTCCACGCGGATCAGCCCGGCCTTCTGGCGGAAGCGCAGCAGCGCCGCCCGGCCCTTGGCGGTGCTCCGGCCGCGCCGGGCGATGTCCATGTCACGGCAGAACTCGCCCCATTCGGCGTCATACGCCGCACGCTCCGCCGGGGTGAGCGTCACCGGCATCCCCGAGATCGGCACCGGCCCCCATGGCGCCGCGCGGTGCAGCATCGCCGTCGGCCGCTGGTCCTCGAGCCAGCCGCGCACCCGCGCGAGGTCCTCCGCCCGGCGGGTCGCATCGGTGGTCCACGTCGCGCCGTATCGGCCCCGTTCCAGCGAGATCCCGTGGCGCTCCAGCGCGGAGGCGAAATCGGCCCCGGGCTGCTTCGCGGAGGTCCAGCGCGCCATCGGCTCCCCGTGGGCCTGCGCGTAGGCGGGGGCGAGGTAGGGCAGCTCGAGCGGCGTGTGACCGGGCGTCGCGGTCGTCGCGATGACGAACGGCGCCTCCTCGTGCGGGCGCCCATGGCCGGAGACGGTCGCCCAGAGCTTCCACCGCTTGGTGGTTGTGCGGCGCAGCGCATGCGCCTCATCGGCGATGATCACGTCCCAGTCGTGCTCGACGACCTTCTTCAGACGGTCCCAGGTGATCACCACCCAGGTCAGGCCGCCGTCGCCCAGCGCCGTGATGGTGCGGCACCAGTGCCCGATGGTGATCGCCGCGGGCCGGTCGGCGACGACCAGCACCCGCTGCGCCGCGCGGAGGGAGCCGACGGCCGTGGCCCCGAGCACGGCGGAGATCGTCTTGCCGACGCCGGGCTCATCGGCCAGCAGGAACTGCCGCCCGCCGGCCTGGGCGTGCGCGGCGATCGCATCGGCCGCCTCGAACTGGTTCCGGCGGGGCTCGAGATCCTCGGCCGGCGGGGGAGCCGAGGCAGGGCTGCCGGGGTTGAGGGTGTTCTCGAGGAACCGGCCCAGGGTGTGCGGCCCGGGAGCGTAGGGCGCCAGATGCGCCGGCAGCGCGCGGCCGACGAACAGGTGCATCGACACCGCCGGATGCCAGGACGCCCCGTCGACCTGGGTCCCGTAGGGGACGTCGAGCACCCACAGGCGCTCGCCGGGGCCGACGAACGGCAGCGGCCGCTGCGCGCCGCCGGCCCCGGTGCGCGGCGAGGACCTGCGGCGACGGCGGGTGCTGGAGCGGCGAGAAGGGGGCACCCGGTGACCTTATCGGGAGCCTGATCCGGCCGTCGGCACCCTCGCCGGGGCGAGGGCCGCCGCGAGGAGATCTGCGGCTCCGCCCGGCGCTCGATACGGTGGAGGGCATGACGTGGGTATGGATCGTGCTCGGGATTCTCGCCGCTGTCGTCGTGGTCATCGCCGCGATCCTCGTCGGGCTCGGTGCCGCGCGCCGGCGGCTGCGCCGTCAGATCGCCCGTCAGCAGGAGCAGGCCCCGGCGTTCCCCGACTGGGCCCGCGAGCACGGCTACACCTACTCCGCCGCCTTTCCCGAGAGCGACGTGGAGCACCTCAGGGGCCTGGGAGCTCTCACCCCGTTCAGCGATTTCGTCTTCTCCCGGGCCGAGCACGTCTTCCGCGCCGCGGAGGGCGGCCGGATGCGCTACCTGCTGCAGCTCACCGTCTTCAGCGACCCCGGCCCGGAGGCCCGGCCTCGCGGTGCGCTCACGGTCGCCGTCGCGCAGGTGCCGCGGTCCGCGGCGGTGGCCGATGTCCGCGAGCCCGCGCCCTCGCGCGGACAGGCCGGGGTGCACGCCCACGGGCGCTGGGTGACCAGCTATCGCGGCGGCCCGCTGACGCTCGAGTCGATGGAGATCGTCGAGGGCCGCCTGGATCAGCACCTGCAGAGGACCTGAGGTCGACGCTCCTCGAGAAGGGCGCCGCGCCCGGGCCCCGCGCACCGGCCGTGCGCCGCGCCGCGGCGGCGCCTGTCCGGGTGCGCCCGGGGGAGCGTGCGGACGGCCCCCTACCCCGCCCGCTCCAGGGCGAGCAGAGGACTGTCCGGGGCCGGGCCGACTGCCCGCAGCCCTCGTGCGGCGGCTTCCCGGACGAGGACCTCTCGGCTGAGCGCGCGCCAGGGATAGCTCGCACGGCGCCGTTCGAGGAGGTCGCCGTGGGCATCGAGCAAGGACCATTCCATGGTCCAGGTCACCCGGGTCCCGTCCAGGGGATCGGCCCGCCCCCGGGTGCGGATCCGGTTCTCGCCGATCGCGACCTCGCCGAAGTCGGTCCACGGGATCGCCGTGACGGTCCCGGGCGGCTGCAGGGAGAGGGCGAACCGTCCGCCGGGCCGGAGGCGTCCGCCCAGCGCGGCCCACAGGTGCATCCTGGCGTCGTCGTCGAGGTGCCCGATGGCATTCAGCATGACCGCGGCGTCCCAGCGCGGCGGGAGCCGGTCCAGCGCCTCGGGCACCCCGGACGGGACCACGGTCGTGTCCCGCATCAGGGTCGGATCGCCGGCGATCGTGGTCATCAGGCCCGCGCGCATCGACGCGGAGGGCTCGACGGCGAACAGCCGCGCCGCGCCCAGCTCCCGGAGCACGGGCAGCGCCGTGCCGACCCCCGAGGCGATGTCGACCACGTCCCCCTGGAGGGGACCGAGGGCGGAGCGCAGGGCGGAGGCGGTGCTCTCCTGCCACGGCGCGACGAGGGCGGCGTACCACTCGGCGTTGGCGGTGTACAGATCGTCGCTCATGCACCGAGGCTACATGAGAACGATTATCGCCTTGGGGTGCGGTCTACCCGGAGCGCTGGAACGTCCGGCGGTACGCCGAGGGTGTGACGGCCATCGCGGCGTGGAAGTGCCGGCGCAGCGAGGTGCCGGTGGCGAAGCCGACCTCCTCGGCGACCCGGTCGATCGGCAGGTCGCTGCTCTCGAGCAGATGCCGGGCGCGGGCCACCCGCTGGCCGATGATCCACGCCCCGGGGCTCACGCCGACCTCGGCGGTGAAGCGGCGCGAGAAGGTCCGCGGGCTCATCCCCGCCCGGCGGGCGAGGGCGGCCAGGTCGAGGGGCTCGCGCAGGTGCTCGAGGGCCCAGCTGCGCGCGGGGGCGGTGCCGGCGCTCCCGGGATCCGGGACCGGCTGCTCGATGTACTGCGCCTGCCCGCCGTCGCGGAAGGGCGGGACGACGCAGCGGCGTGCGACCGCGGCGGCGATCTCGCTGCCGTGGTCCGTGCGCACGAGATGGAGGCACGCGTCCACCCCGGAGGCCGCCCCGGCGGAGGTGAGGATCCGCCCCTCGTCGACGAAGAGCACGTCGGGGTCGAGGTCGACCCGCGGGAACCGGCGGCGGAAGAGGTCGGCCAGGTTCCAGTGCGTGGTCGCCCGGCGGCCGTCCAGCATCCCCGCCGCGGCCAGGATGAACGCGCCCGTGCAGATCGAGACGATCCGCGCCTCGGCGCGGATGCGTGCCAGGGCGCCGGTGAGCGCCCCGGGCAGCTCGGCGGGGATCTCCGCCGGCGTGATCGAGGCGATGACCACGATGTCCGCGCTGTCCAGGAGCTCGGGCCCGTGCGGGACGTCGATGACGAAGTCCGAGGCGGTGCGGACGGGCCCGCCGTCGGCGCTGCACGTCGAGACCTCGTACAGCCCCGGGGCGGCCTCGAGGATGCGGCTGGGGATGCCGAGCTCGAAGGGGTAGACCCCGTCGAGCGCGAGCACCGCCACCTGCTGGACCTGCCCCGGAGCGACCATGGCACGATCATATCGAAGGATGACCTTCTTGCCATGTCGGCGGCGCTCCGGAGACGGCATCGTGGAGGGCATGACCACGTCACACACCATGCGAGCCGTCACGCAGCACTCCCTCGGAGGCCCCGAGGTCCTCGAGATCGCCGAGGTCTCCCGCCCGGAGCCCCGTCCCAACGAGATCCTCGTCCGTGTGCGCGCGGCGAGCCTGAACCCCACCGACTGGAAGCACCGCGCCGGCGGCGGCTTCCTCGGGGACCCGCCCTTCGTCCTGGGCTGGGACCTCTCCGGCGTCGTGGCGGCCGTCGGCATCGGGGTGGCCCGCTTCCGGCCGGGGGACGAGGTGTTCGGGATGCTCCCCTACCCGTACGGCCACGGCGCGCACGCCGAGTACGTCGCCGCCCCCGCCCGGGTCTTCGCGACGAAGCCCGCCGCCCTGGACCACCTCCACGCGGCGGCGCTGCCCCTGGTGTCGCTGACGGCCTGGCAGGCCCTCGTCGAGAACGCCGATCTGGGGCCCGGGCAGCGCGTGCTGATCCACGCCGCCGCCGGCGGGGTCGGGCACGTGGCCGTGCAGATCGCGAAGGCCCGCGGCGCGCACGTGATCGGCACCGCGAGCGCCCCGAAGCACGACGTCCTGCGCGAGCTGGGCGTGGACGAGGCGATCGACTACACCAGCCAGGACGTCGCCGAGGCCGTCGACGGTGTCGACGTCGTGCTGGACACGATCGGCGGCGAGATCTCCACCCGGTCCCTGCGCACCCTGCGGCCGGGAGGAATCCTCGTCTCGATCCTCCCCGTCGGCTCCGAGGACCTCTTCCGGGAGGCCGAGCGGCGCGGCGTCCGGGCCGTGCGGATGCTCGTCGACTCCTCCCGCGCCGACCTGCAGGCGATCACGGAGCTCGTCGAGCAGGGCCGGCTGCGGCC
Source organism: Brachybacterium phenoliresistens (assembly GCF_000576425.1). Taxonomy (GTDB): domain Bacteria; phylum Actinomycetota; class Actinomycetes; order Actinomycetales; family Dermabacteraceae; genus Brachybacterium; species Brachybacterium phenoliresistens. The sequence continues at coordinate 118,744 of NZ_KK069989.1, forward strand.
GATGATCGCCGAGACCGTCCCGCTCGAGAGGATCGCCGAGGGGCACCGCCTCGGCGACACCGGCCGCACCACCGGCAAGATCGTCGTCACCATGGGGTGAACGGCACGGCCCCGGAGCGTGGCGGCGTGCGTCAGGGGGAGGCGCAGCGCGCGGCGATCGTGCGCGCGGCCTCCTCGACGACGCGCCGCTGCTCCTCCTCCGTGATCGTCCAGGTGCCGTGCACGAGGCGAGGCCAGAACACCGCGGAGGCGATCATCCCCAGGAACTGGGCCGATATGAGGTCCGGATCCTCGATGTCGGCCCGCCCCGCCGCGTGCTCCGCCCGGAGGTAGCGCCCGAGGGCGGCGAGCACCGGCAGGGTCCCGAAGTCGAAGGTGCGCTCCCGCAGCTCCGGGAAGGTCGGCGACTCGGCGATCACGGCGCGCATCAGGGAGATCATGCGCGGGCGGGTCAGCAGCTCCGTGTACGCGCGGCCCAGCTCCACCAGGCCGCCGAGGAGATCTCCCGTCGGAGGGTCGACGACCTCGGCGTCGGGCGAGCCGCCCGCGGCGAGCACCGTCGCCTCGAACAGCTCGGCCTTCGTCGGGAACTGCTTGAACAGGGTCGCGCGGGAGACGCCCGCCTCCCGGGCGACCCGGGCCAGGGACGTGCGGTCGTACCCGGACTCGAGGAACAGTCGCATCGCCGCGTCGAGGATCGCAGCGCGGTTCGTCGCGGCGATCCCCTGGTGGTACGGGGAGGGCTGGGCTGGCACGGGTCGAGTATCCCATGAGGTGAGTCGGTTGACTCACCACTGGTGGCCCGGTACCGTCTGAGAGGTGAGTCGAGTGACTCACCATCTACGGGACAGGAGTCGATCATGGCTCGGACGATCATCCACGCGACGATGACCCTCGACGGGTACATCGCGGAATCCGACGGAGGGGTCGACTGGATGTTCGGTCGCCCGTCCGCCCCCGAGGACGACGCGGTCGTCCAGAAGGTCATCGCACGCATCGGCGCGGTGGTCGGGGGAGCGAATGCGACGCAGACCATCGAGGACGGCGAGATCCCGTACGGCGGCATGCTGAAGGTGCCCGTGTTCCTCATGACCCGTACCGAGCACGCACCGATCGAGCGCGACGGCATCACCTACACCTTCGTCGTCGACGACATCGCGCAGGCGGTCGCCGCGGCGGAGCGGGCGGCGGGCGAGGGCTGGGTCAGCCTGCTCGGAGGGAGCATCGCGCGGCAGTGCCTCCGGCTCGGGCTGGTCGACGAGCTCCACCTCGACGTCGCGCCGGTCCTTCTGGGGGAGGGGATCCCGCTGTTCGCCGGGCTGGGACGGCGCATCGAGCTCGAACGCCTCGAGACCTCGGCCTATGCGAGCGAGACCCACCTCCGCTACCGCGTCCTGCGCTGAGCTCCGCGTGCCGGCGGCCAGGGGCGGCGGGCTGTGCGGCACTGCGCTGCGCGCCGGGCGCTTCGTAGACTGGGCGCATGTCCGATGATCCCGGAACCCCCGGCGGCACCGCGGAGCGCCCCGCGATCTTCTTCCGCGACGCCGCGGAGTTCCGCGGCTGGCTCGAGCGCCACCACGCCACCGAGACGGAGCTGTGGATGGGGCTGAGGCTCGCCCACGTCCCGGGCCGCGGGCTCACCTGGGGCGAGGCCGTCCTCGAGGCGCTGTGCTTCGGGTGGATCGACTCGGTCTCCCAGAAGATCGACGCTGACTCGCGCCGCCAGCGCTGGACGCCGCGCAAGGCCGCCAGCACCTGGTCGAACGTCAACATCGCGCACGTCGAGCGGCTGACGGCGGCCGGGCGGATGCACCCGGCCGGCATCGCCGCGTTCGAGCGCCGCACGGCCGCCCGCTCGGGCACCTACTCGCACGAGAACCCGGAGGCGGAGCTCACCGCCGATCTCCAGGCCGTCCTCGACGCCTCGCCCGGCGCCCTCGCATTCCTCGCCGCGGCGACCCCCGGGTACCGCAAGGCCGTGCGGCACTGGATCATGTCCGCCAAGCAGCAGGCCACGCGCGAGCGGCGGGCGCGCCAGCTGGTCGCCTGCTGCGAGGCCGGCGAGCTCATCCCGCCGCAGCGTCCCGGCCGCACCCCGGCATGGCTCGCCCGCGCGGCGGCAGCGGCGGGAGGCTCCGCTCCGCGCAGCTGAGCGGCCCGCGCCCGATGGCCCGGCCGGCGGGCGAGGGGCCGCGATGCTCGCACTGGCGCGGCTGCCGGGGCGCGATCCGTCGTGCCGCCGCGGCTAGCGGCGCGCGATCCGTCGCGCCGCCGCCTCGCGGGCGCGCTCGAGCAGATGGTCGTCGCCGTCGATGCCGCGGTGGACGAGCGCGCCCTCCAGCAGCAGGAACACCTCCTCGGCGGCCGCGGCGGCGCCGGCCCCGGATCCGCCGTCGGGGCCGATCAGCTCGGTGAGACGGTCGATCACGGCGCGCTTGTGCGCCTGGATGACCTGGCGTCCGGGATGCTCGGGCGGGAGCTCCGCGGCGGCGTTGATGAACGCGCACCCGCGATCCGAGGGCTGCGCATCCTGGGCGTAGGAGTCGAACAGCGCGAGCGCCGGGCGGTCCGGCTGCTGCGCCAGCCGCAGCTCCATCCGTCGCCACCAGTCCTGGTGGCGGGCGCGGAGGTAGGTCGCGACGAGCTGCTCCTTCGATCCGAAGCGGTCGTACAGCGTGCGCTTGGTCAGGCCCGACTCCGCGGCGATCGTGTCCACGCCGACGGCGTGGATCCCGTGGCGGTAGAAGAGCTGGGAGGCCACCTCGAGGATGCGCCGCGCGCCGGGGGTCAGCGGCGGCACCTCCAGGGCGCCGCCGGGAACCTGCTGGGTGCTCATGAGACTCCTCGCCCCTCGACTTCACAGACCAGTGTAGTGTGTCGGCACGGAAGGTTCACAGGTCTGTGAGATCGGAGCGGGTCATGGCGGAGCAGGACGTGCTGACGGACGCAGGAGAATCCCTGGAGCCCGACCAGCGGCTCGGTCGGCGTGGAGCGCTGCGGCTGATGGTCGCCGGGCTCTCGCTGATCGCCGTCTGCTACGGCTTCGCCCGGTTCGCGTACGGGCTGTTCGTCCCGGCCCTCCGCGATGAGTTCGCGCTCACCGCGGGGGCCGTCGGGATGATCGCCTCCGGCTCCTACGTCGCCTACTGCGCGGCGATCATCGGCTCCACCCTTCTCACCCCCCGCCTCGGCGGGCGCGCCGTCGCCGTCGCCGCCGGCGTGATCGCGACCCTCGGGGTGCTCCTGGTGGCCCTCGCCCCGACGGCGGGCGTCCTCGCGGCCGGCGTGCTGATCGCCGGCTCGAGCACGGGGGCGGCCTCCCCGCCGCTGGCGCACGCCGTGGCCCACCGGGTCCCGGAGCGGGCACGCAACGGGACGCAGGCGGTCATCAACGCCGGCACGGGGGTCGGCGTCGCGGTCGCCGGGCCCATCGCGCTCCTCGCGCACGATCAGTGGCGGGCCGCCTGGATCGCCTTCGCCGTCCTCTGCGCGGTCGTCACCGTCGGTGTCGCCATCGCGGTCCCCGACGGGCCGCGCAGCCGCTCGGGCGATGCCCGCAGGGATCCGCTGCTACCGCGGCCGCTGCTGCCCCCGGGCAGCGGCCGGATGATCGCGGCGGCGGCGCTGACCGGCGCCTCGAGCGCCGCGATGTGGACCTTCGGCCGCGACGTGCTCGCCGGAGCCGGAGGGGTCGGCGCCTCCGCCTCGTCGCTCGCGTGGATCGTCCTGGGGGCCTGCGGCGTGGCCGGGGCCGCGGCCGGCGACCTGATCCGACGGTTCGGCATCCGGGCGAGCTGGTCGGCCCTGATGCTCGCCCTGGCGGCCTCGACGGTGGTCCTCGCGGCGCTCCCGGGCGTCCTGGCCGTGGCGCTGCTGGCCTCCGCCGTCTTCGGCGCCTCCTACATCGCCCTGAGCGGGCTGCTGCTGATCTGGGGGACCGAGGTCGATCCGCAGGCTCCTGCCGCCGGGGTGGGGCTCGCCTTCCTCCTCATCGCCGTCGGGCAGGCCGTGGGCGCACCCGTGGTCGGAGCCGTCTCCGACGGGACGAGCCCGGCCATCGCCTTCGCCGCCGCGGCCGTCCTCGCCGTCCTCGGGGCCGGGATCCGCCCCCGATGACCGGCGGGGAGCCTAGCGGAGGATCCCCGCATCCCGCGCCGCGGCGACGGCGGCCGTGCGCGAGGAGACGCCCAGCTTGGTGAAGACATGCACCAGGTGCGACTTCACCGTGGCCTCGCTGATGTGGAGGCGGCGTGCGATGTCGCTGTTCGACGCCCCATCGGCGACGAGCTGCAGCACCTCGGTCTCCCGGGCGCTGAGCCCGGGCCGCGGGGACCGCATCCGGGCGAGCAGCCGGCCGGCGATGGCCGGCGCGAGCGCCGTCTCGCCGCCGGCGGCGGCGCGCACCGCGGCGACGAGCTCGTCCGGGGGCGCGTCCTTGAGGAGATACCCGCTGGCGCCGGCCTCGACGGCGCCGAGGATGTCGGTGTCGGTGTCGTAGTTGGTGAGCACCAGCACCGCCGGCGCCCCCGGGAGGGCGCGGATGCGGCGCGTGGCGTCGGCACCGGTCTGCTCGGTGCCGAACTGCAGGTCCATCAGCACGACGTCGGGCTCGAGGTCGACGGCGCGGGCGACCGCGTCATCCGGGGTCGTGGCGTCCGCGACGACCTCCAGGTCGGCGGCGCTCGCGAGCATGGCGCGCAGCCCTGCCCGCACCACGGGATGGTCGTCGGCCAGCACGATCCGGATCATGGACGGCTCCCCGGCCCGGGCCGGCGGGGCAGCCGGACGGTCACGGTCGACCCTCGCCCCGGAGCCGAGGCGATGTCGAGGCTGCCGTCGAGCTGCTCGACGCGCTCCCGCATGGCCTGGAGCCCGAAGGAGCCCGCCTCGTGGGAGTCGGACACGGCGGTGGCCACGTCGAATCCCTGCCCGTCGTCGCGCACCGTCAGCGTCGCCCCGTCCTCGTCGGCCGTCAGCTCCACGGCGACGTGCGTGGCCTTCGCGTGCCGGGCGACGTTGGACAGCGCGCCCTGGGCGATGCGCAGCAGCGCGGTCTGGGGCCCCATCGCCAGATCGACGTCCGCGGCGGAGACCTCGACCGGGACCGGGCCGCGGCGGGTGTGCTCCTCGCCGAGCCGTCGCAGCGCCGCCGCGAGGCCGTCGTCCAGACGTGCCGGGGTGAGCTCGCGGATGATCTGGCGGGTGTCGGCGAGGCTGTCGGCAGCGGTCTCGCGGGCCAGCGCCACATGCTCCGCACCGGGACCGGAGATCTCGCGCTCCGCAGCGCGCAGGAGCATCTGGATGCTCGAGAGGCCCTGGGCGACGGTGTCGTGGATGTCGCGGGCCAGACGGGCACGCTCGGCCAGAGCCCCCTGCTGGCGCTCGGTCTCGGCGAGCTGCTGCCGGGTCCGCGTGAGCTCCGCGACCAGCTCCTCGCGCTCGGCGGCTTCCCGCCTCAGAGCTCTCGACGCGGCGCCGATGAGGAGCGCCACGGCGGCGGCGACCAGAGGGCCGACCACGCCGCCCACGCTGAAGCCGAGGTGGAGCCCGAGGGCGAGGATCGCGAAGCCTGCGGTGACGACCACGGCCGCGACGCCGCCGCGGCCGGGGATGACGTGGAGATACAGGAAGAACAGAGGGAAGACCAGGTAGGCGCCCTCGGGGCTGAGCCACACGAGCACGGCCCACAGGACCGTGAGGGCGGCAGCCCATGCGAGCACCGGAGCGCGAGGCGCCGAGCCGACGGCCCGCCCGGATCGGGCCGCGCGCGCCCCCAGGAGATAGACCGCGACGAACGCGGCGCCGACGGCCAGCATCGCCGGCGCGTCCGGGGACTGCGTGGCGAGGGCGCGGCCGGCGGCGAAGGCCGTGAGTCCGATGAGGAGGACGTGCAGGCCGAGGCGGAGCCCGAGGAACACCGGAGCGAGGGTGGAATGCGGCATGGCCGGCTCAGCCTATGCCAGCCGCCCGCCCGCCCCATCCATCGAAAGTTCGATCGCCGGACCGCCGGTTCTGGCGATGCCGGGCCTCGCCCTCCGCCGCGAGAGTGGGGCAGGAGCCGGCACAGAGTGCGTCGGCGGAAAGGCATCATCGTGTTCGTCGCCTGGAGAGAGCTGCGGTACGCCCGCGGCCGGTTCCTCCTCATCGGGGCCGTCGTCGCCCTGATCACCCTGCTCGTCGGCTTCCTCTCGGGCCTCACCGGGGGCCTCGCCGCGCAGAACGTCTCCGCGGTCCTCCAGCTGCCCGGGGACCGGCTCGTGCTCCAGCAGCCCGGCACCGGTGAGCCCCGCTTCGCGACCTCCTCCCTCGGCGAGGACGTCGCGGCGGCGTGGGCCGAGGCGGACGGCGTGCGGTCCGTGACGCCCGTCGGGATCGTCCCGGCGCGGGCCTCGGCGGCAGGCTCCGACGACGCCTCCGGGGTGGCGCTGTTCGGACTCCCGCAGGACGCCTCGGGCACGCCCTCCGGCTCGGTGCTCGCCCTCGCGCCCTCCCGCGACGACGAGGTCGGACTCTCCGCGGGGGCGGCCGAGGCCCTCGACGTCCGCACCGGCGACACGATCACCGTCGCGGGGCACGACCTCACCGTCGTCGCGGCCGGGGAGGATCTCTGGTACAGCCACATGCCCGTGATCGCGATGACCCCCGCGGCATGGCGCGAGGCGAGCATGCGGCTCGGCGGCACGGGGGAGGCCACCGTCCTCGCCGTCACCGGCGATCCCGACTGGGAGGCGGTCGGGGCCGGCACCGGCACCGCCGCGAAGAGCCCGGCGTCCAGTCTGACCGCCCTCGAGGCGTTCCGGTCCGAGATCGGGTCGCTCGGGATGATGATCGCCATGCTCTTCGGCATCTCCGCCCTCGTCGTCGGCGCCTTCTTCACGGTCTGGACGATGCAGCGCGCCGGGGACGTCGCCGTGCTCAAGGCCATCGGCGCGAGCACCGGGTCCCTCGTGCGCGACTCCCTGGGCCAGGCGCTCCTCGTCCTCGCCGGCGGGATCGGCACGGGACTCCTCGCCGTCCTCGGACTGGGCACGCTGGCCGGCCGGGCGCTCCCGTTCGTCCTCAGCCCGCTGACCACCCTCGCCCCCGCCGCCGTGATGGCCGCGCTCGGGCTGTGCGGTGCGGCATCGGCCCTGCGCTCGATCACCCGCGCCGACCCGCTCACCGCCCTGGGGAGCACCCGATGATCGCTCTGCAGGACGTCACCCTGACCTTCCCCGACGGCGCCGGGCGCATCACCGCCGTGGACCGTGCCAGCCTGCGCGGCGAGAACGGCGTCGTCACCGGCATCACCGGCCCGTCCGGGTCGGGGAAGTCCAGCATCCTCGCCGTCGCCGCCACGCTGATCCGCCCGGACTCCGGCCGCGTCCTCCTCGGCGACGGGCCGTCCGCGATCGACGCGGCGCAGCTCTCGGCCCGCGATGCGACGGCGCTGCGGCGCGAGCGCATCGGCATCGTCTTCCAGCAGTCCCATCTGCTCCCGGCGCTCACCGCCCGAGAGCAGCTGCAGGTGATGGGCCGTCTCGGAGGCCGGCGCGGCGCGAGCCGGCGCGCGCGCATCGACGCCCGCGTCGAGGAGCTCCTGCACGCGGTCGGGCTCTCCGAGCATGCCGGCAGGCGGCCCCACCAGCTCTCCGGCGGGCAGCGCCAGAGGGTCGCGATCGCGCGGGCCCTCGTCCACGAGCCCGACGTGCTCCTGGTCGACGAACCGACCAGCGCCCTGGATCAGGAGCGCGGGGCCGAGATCATGCGGCTGATCGCCCGCCTCACCCGGGAGCGGGGCACGGCCACCCTGCTGGTGACCCATGACCTCGTGCACCGCGAGTCCCTGGACGAGCTCGTGCACGTGGTGGACGGCCGCGCCGCCGTGCCGGTCAGTTGATGATCTCGGCGGCGCTCTCGCGCATCTGCGCGATCCGCGCCCGCCATGTCTCCAGGGCCTGCGGGGTCTGACGCGTCCAGTCCGTGATCTCCTCGAGGACGAGCATCGGCGAGCTCGTCCGGAAGGACCGGGTGGGGTTGCCCGGGAACTTCTTGTCGGTGACGTTCGGATCATCCTCGAAGGGCCCGGTCGGCTCCACCCGGTACACGTGGGGCTGCGCGCCCTCGGGGCCGAGCATCGCCGCGATCTCCGCCGCCAGCCCGGCGCCGTCGCGCAGCGCGGTGAAGTAGACGTGATGCATGATCACCTCCGGCCGATAGTTCGAGGCGTGCCCGGGCGTGAGGCGGTCGCCGGGCGCGAGCTGCGCGCGCGTGCCGTGGAAGAAGGGGCCGGACTCGAGCGGCGACGGATCGGTCATGCCCCCACTCTCGCAGGATCGGCCCCTCGCGCCCGCCTCCCGTCCCGTCGAGGAGGCCGTGCATCCTCATCCAGCTCACGAAGGAGGCGAACCAGTCGGTGCTGGTGGTCTCCTTCGGATACATGCCGAACCCGTGCCCGCCCCGCTCGTAGAAGTGGAGCTCGACGGGCCGCCCGGCATCGCGCCAGCTCTCGACGAGAGGGAACCCGCGCGCGTCCATCAGGCCGTCGTCCGCGGCCAGGGCGATGAACAGCGGCGGCGCGTCCGCGGGGACCTCGAACGCGGTGAGAGGGCCGTAGATGTCGCCGAGGAAGGCCGGTCTCGCCTCCTCGCCGACGAGGGCGGTGGCGACCGTGAGCATGGCGCCGGCGGAGAACCCGACCATGCCGACGCGCTCGGGATCGACCGCCCACTCCGACGCGCGGCGGCGCACGAGGGCGAACGCCGCGCGGGCGTCGGCGACCTGCAGGTCCAGGGCGCCCAGCGCGGCCTCCGGATCGTGCCGGTGCGAGGGGATGGGTCCTGCCAGCATCTCCCGGATCGCCGCGGCGAAGCCGTCGAGATCCTCCGGGGTGGGCCGCAGGCGGTACTTCAGCACGAAGGCGGCGACGCCGCGGTCCGCGAGCGCACGCGCCACGTTCCAGCCCTCGTTCTCCATGGACAGGGACAGGAACCCACCGCCCGGGGCCACGATCACGGCGGTCCCCGTGGCCGCCACCGGGTCGGGAAGGAAGGGCGTGAGCGTGGCGGTGCTGACGTTGCGCGCGAACACGCTGCCGTACTCGCGGTGCCAGGCCTCCGGTGCCGAGACGTCCGGCGGCAGCCCCGTGCCGAGCTCGATCGCCTCGGGCTGGGCGGGGGTCTCGATCGGGGTCATCCCATGCGGCGCGGGCGCCGCAGGGGCGTCGCCGGTGGCCGAGGTCGTGGTCATGAGCTCTCCTTCGGGCTCTGCGCCGAGGAAGCGCGATCTCCGCGCTCCGCGGCGAGCCTAGTGCGGTGACGAAAGCCCAGGGAAGCGGTTTCGGAGAGTTTCGAGATCGGCGGCTGCGCCCGGAGGATCCGCGGCGCTGCGTCAGGAGGGGCGGCCCGCGCGGGCCGGATGCCTATTCGGCCGTGTGCTCCGCGGCATCGACCGCGTCGTTGAGGTCGAAGGAGGTCGCCCCGTCGATCGCCTCCCGGATGATGTCCGCGTGCCCGACGTGCCGGGCGACCTCCGTACACAGGTGCAACCACATCCACCGCGCATCGATGTGGAAGTCCGGAGGGGCCCACGGTGCGTCCGGGAGGGGGATCTCCCGGTCGAGGGGGACGTCCCGGACGGTCGGATCCCGGATGAGGGCGATCCCCCGGTCGTACACGGCGAGGAGCTCGTCCCGCGACAGGTCCGGGGTCTCCGCCCCGCCGAAGATCCCGTCGAGCCCGATCCGCTCGTTGAGCTCCGCGTACTGGGACAGCTCGAACGTGCGGGGCGCCATGGCCACGCTGGACAGGCTCGCATGGACGACCTGGGCGACATGGGCGAGCAGGCCGGCGAGCGAGAGCCCGCTCGCGGTCGGTGCGGCACGGACCTGATCATCGGTGAGTCCGTGCACGGTCGTGCGCAGCTGCGCGCACTGCTGGTCGAGGAACGACGCGAGCTCCGCAGGCTCGTTCCCGTGGGTGGACGGTGCGAAGAACGGCATGACGGCCTCCCCGTGGCCCGGTCGGGCGCCCCGGCGGCGGGTCCGCCGAGGGACACGACCAGTGTCCCGCGCTGACGGCGATGAGGGAACCGAGGGCGCCGGGAGGTCCCACGGCACGGCCCTCCGCCCGTCCCGATGCGCCCGGCCCGGCCCGCGGCAGGACGGAAATCCGCTTCCGCGCCCCCGGCCGCCGATGCCACAGTGTCCCCATGGCGCATGAGGGAACCGTGGACATCGAGGCGCATGAGGGAATCGTGGACATCGAGCCGTGGCTCTCCGAGTGGTGCCGGCGCGAGCTCGGGGCGAGGCCGGTCGAGCAGCTGCTGGCGGCCTCCGTGATGTCCGACGTGCGAGCGCTCCGGCTCGAGGACGGGCGGGAGGTGGTGGTCAAGGCACGGCCCGACCCCACCGGTCGCGTGGACACGTGCCTGGCCGTCCAGCGGGCCGTCGCGGAGGCCGGCCTGCCGTGCGCGCGGCCGCTCACCGAGGGACGCCGGGCGGGGGAGCTGACCGTGCACGCCGAGGAATGGCGGCCGGGCGGGGAGATCGATCGCGGCACTGACGCCGTCGCGGCCGAGCGGTCCGCACGGCTGTACGCCGCCGTCACCGCGGTGACCTCCCGGCTCCGTGACCCCGCGCCGATGCCCGCCCCGGAGTGGGTGCGCTGGGACCACGACGGGCCGGGGCACTGGCCGCCCAACCCTCGCCACGACCAGCGCCCCGGCGCGGCCTCGCTGCGCGGGGACCTGGTCGCTGTCGCCGCCCGCACCCGCAGGCGGCTGCGGGCCGCCGCGTCCCTGCCGCATGTGCTGGGCCATGCGGACTGGGAGGCGCAGAACCTGCGCTGGGCCGGGAGCACCCCCTTCCTCGTGCACGACTGGGACAGCACGGCCTGGCTCCCGGAGGCCGCCCTGGTCGGCGCCGCCTCCGGGGCGTTCGCCAGCGCCGAGACCCCGACCCTCGCCCCGCTGGAGAGCTCCGCGGCGTTCCTCGAGGCCTACCAGGACGCGCGCGGCGCCGCGTTCACGCGGGAGGAGGCGGAGGCGGCATGGGCCGCGAGCCTGTGGCCCGCCCTGCACAACGCCCGCGGCGAGATCCTCTGGGGCCGGCCGCCGCAGGCGCTGACGGCCGTGCTCGAGCAGGCCGATGCCCGCCTGGAGCGCGCCGCGGCCTGAGGACCGACGGGGCGCGGGCTACTTGAGCTGTCCGCGCACCTCGCCGCCGGGGTAGGTGGGCGTATGGACGTTGACGTACCAGCCGCGCGGATCCTCCTGGATCCCGGCGAGGATCGCCGGGTCGTCGACCGTCGTGCAGCCCTCGACGTCGAAGGATGTCGCATCCGGCACGGAGAGCGGGATCCGGACGGGGCCGGCGACGCCCCGCGCGCCGACGTGCACGTGCGCGGCCACCGCGCCGGCGGTGAGCCCCGTGACCTCGAGCGTGTAGCAGAACCGGTCGCCGTCGATGGTGTAGTGGAACCTGCCGTGGCCTCCGCCCTCGGCTCCGGTCGTCTCCTGCCCGTTGTTCACGGGGATCGCCGGGGCGGCGCTCGCGGCGCCGGCACCGCCGACGATCGCGCAGAACGAGAGGGCCGCGGCCGCGGCGATGCGGGCGATGGTGTTCATGAGCTGCTCACTTCCTCGTGACGGGCGCCCGCGACGCGGGCCTCACCGAGGACACGAGGCAGCCCTCCGGAGGGTTCATCGGCCGCCCTGACGCGGATGCTAGGTTGCGGACCAGCGCATCTCTCCGTCCGCCGTCGCACGAAGGAGCCCTGGCATGGCACTGATCGAACTGGACCTCCCCTCGAGCAACGGGCGGGACACGATCAGCGCCTGGATGTACGAGCCGGTCGTCCCGGCGCGGGCGGTCGTCCACCTCGTCCACGGGCTCGGCGAGCATTCGCGGCGCTACCTCCGTCTCATCGCGCGCCTGCTGGACGAGGGCTTCGTCGTCGTGGCGGACGACCATGCCGGCCACGGGCGCACCGCCATGACCTCCGGCATCTGGGCCGACGCGGGCGAGGACGCGGACCGCGTCGTCGTCGCCGACGAGCAGACGCTGCGGGCCCGGGCGGCGGAGCGCCACCCCGACCTGCCGTACGTCGTCTTCGGCCACTCCTGGGGGTCGATGATCGCGCGGGCGCTCGCCGCCGAGTCCAGCGAGGCGATCGACGGTCTCGTGCTGGGCGGGATCGCCGCCGGGATGGACGGCCTCGAGCAGCGGTTGGACCGCGCGGCCCTGGCCGCCCTGCCCGACCCGGAGGCCCCGGCGCCCGAGGCCCTCGTCCAGCAGATGTTCGCGGGGTTCACCGAGCGCTACGGCCCCGATGCCGGTCCCACCGACTGGGTCGCGCGCAGCGCGGACGTGGTCCGCGATCATGCCGCCGACCCGCTGAACAACTTCGGCGCCCCGATGAGCGTGCGCTTCCTGCGGGGCTTCGTGGCCCTGTACGACGCCGCCAACGGCCCCGGCTTCTACGACGGTCTCCCCTCGGACCTGCCGGTGCTCATCCTCGCCGGCAGCGAGGACCCCGTGACCGGCTACGGCGAGGGCGCCTACCACGTCGCCAACAGGCTCATCGCGACGGGGCATGCCGACGTCCGCACCCGGGTGTGGGCAGGATTCCGCCACGAGGTGCACAACGAGCCGGAGATCCGCGACGAGGTCGCCGCGGAGATCATCGCCTTCGTCGAGCGCGTCATCGGCTGACGCCCCGTTCCCCCGGGCGCGGGAGCGCCACGCGATGTGCCGCTCGGCCCCCGCGACGTCCGGCCGCCGTTCCCCGGGCCGGTCGTCGCCGGCTCAGAAGCGCGCGGACCGCCCGCCCAGCAGGCGCTCCGCAGGGATGGAGCCGTCCTGCCAGGGCAGCAGGATCCACGCCACCAGGTAGGCGCCGACCCCGAGCACCGGGAGCAGGAAGGAGGCGAGCAGCAGCGCGCGGACCAGCCACACGTTCAAGCCCAGCTTCTCGGAGATGCCCCCGCCGATGCCGCCGAGGAGACGTCGGGGACCGCGCCGGAAGCCGAGGCCGTGCAGGGTGTCGAAGATGCGTGTCATGGCCTCCACGCTATGCTCCCGGCGCCCGCACCGCAGCGGGGCAGACCCGACGTCCCGGGGGAGGAGAACCGTAAGCGCCTCCCGGCGGCACCCTCATCGCTGCGGGGTGAGCGTCCGGGTGTACTGCACCTCCCCGCGCGCGTCGATCAGCTCGACGGTGAACTCCTCGCCCTGCGGCGCCACCTCGACCCGGCCGAAGAACTGGCCGGTGCCGTCGCGCGGGGAGCCCATCGGGGGACCGGCCTTCTGGAAGTCGACCTCGGGGCCGAAGGTCCCGTCCAGCGCGTTGGGGCCGAAGGAGCCGGCGTTGATGGGGCCGGCCACGAACTCCCAGAACGGGTCGAAGTCCGTGAACGCGGCGCGCTCGGGGGAGTAGTGGTGGGCGGCGCAGTAGTGGACGTCGCCGGTGAGGAAGACGATGTTCCGCGTGCCCTGGTGCTTGATCCCCGACAGCAGGCGGGCCAGCTCCAGCTCGCGGCCCAGCGGTGCGCCGTCCTCCGCGTTCGAGATCGACTCCTGGCCCTCGCCGTCGGGGACGATGACGCCCAGCGGGAGGTCCGCGAGGATCACCTTCCAGGTCGCCGTCGAGGTGCGCAGCCCCTCCAGCAGCCACTGCAGCTGCTCCTCGCCGAAGATCGAGGTGGCCTGCTGCTCCCTGCCGGCGGTGTTCTCTCCCTTGGCGGTGCGCATGTCCAGGACGAAGACGTCCAGGTCCGGTCCGCGCTCGATGCGGCGGTAGATGCGCGCCGGCTCGAAGCCGGAGCCCCGCCCCATCGCCCGCGGATCGGCGATGGGCTGGTACTCCTGCCAGGCGCGGCGGCCTCGGGCGGCGAGCGTGTCCACGTCGCGGACGGTGTAGCGCTCGTCCTCGAGGATCTCGCCGGGCCACCAGTTGTTGGTGGTCTCGTGGTCGTCCCAGGTCGCGATGACGGGGACCTCCGCGTACATCGCGCGGACGTTCTCGTCCCGCAGGTTGTAGGCGTGGCGGCCGCGGAACTCCTGCAGGGTCTCGGCGACCTTGGAGACCTCCTCGGTGACGACGTTGCGCCAGATGGCGCCGTCGGGCTCCTCGAGCGTCTCGGCGATCGGGCCGTCGGCGTAGATCGTGTCCCCGGCGTGGAGGAAGAAGTCCGGGGCGAGCGAGCGCATCGTCTCGTAGCCGAACATCCCGCCCACATCGGGGTTGATCCCGTAGCCCTGACCGGCGGTGTCCGCCGTCCAGACGAAGGTCTGCGCGCCGTCGGAGCGCCTGCCGGGGGCGGTGCGGAAGCTCCCCGTGCCGATCTCGCCCCTGCGGCCGTTCTCGTCCTCGAAGAAGATCTCGGTCTCGAAGGCGGTGCCCGCGGGCAGGCCCTTCGCGCTGATCCGCGCCGTGAGGTCGGTGTCCGCGCTCGCCCAGGAGCCGCGCAGGGTGATCGGCCCCCTGCCCCGTCCCCTGCCGCGGCCGGTGATGCGCTCGCCGTCGGCGTCGAGCGGGTGCAGCACGGCGTGCAGCCGTCCCACGCCGCTGGCGCGGGACCACAGCACCGCGCTGGAGGAGGTGACGTCGCCGGTCTGGATGCCGGAGGGGAGCGTGAGGCGCGAGCCGACCGGGCCGGTGGGCCGGGTCGGGGAGGCGACGGCGGGGGCCGCGGCCGGCAGGGTCGTGGCGAGCGCCGCGGCGGCGGCGCCCTGGAGGAGGGTGCGGCGGTTCGGGGCGGAGGGGCGTTCCATGCGGGCCAGTGAACTCCCCGCGCATGGCCGTCTCGTGGCGGGCGGATGAATGCGAGGGGACGGTCCGTCGCGGGCGCGATGCCGCCCGCCTGCTCAGCCGTCGGCGGGCACGGAGGCCCGAGCCCGGGAGGCGCGGCGCGCGGCGTGGACGAGGCCCAGGCCGGCGAGGGTGAGGAGCGCGCAGGCGAGGAAGATGCCGCGCTGGCCCAGCAGGGGCAGGGCGCCGAGCGCGATGATCGGCCCGGAGACGACGGCGCCGATGCGCCGGGTGTTCATGTACAGCCCCGTCGCAGCGCCCGCGCCGGGGATGAGGTCCTGGAACAGCGCCAGGCCGATCCCGGAGATCGCCGCGACGCTGATCGCGTTCAGCGGCTGCAGGGCCAGCAGCAGGATCGGCTCGGTGACGGCCGCGAGGCCGATGTAGTAAGCGACCCCGGCGATCGCGCCGAGGGCCACGAGCCTCAGGTGGGGGATCCGATCACCGAGCCGGCCGATGATGAGCAGGGCGGGGACCTCGAGGGCGGCGGCGACGCCGAGGGTGATCCCGCCCCAGAGGATCGCCAGGCCGACGGTCCCGGAGACGTAGAGCGTCAGGAAGGACATGGCCGTGGCGTTGCAGGCCTGGAAGAGCACGAACGCCGCCACCACGAGGACCGTCGCGGCCCGGCCCGAGACGGGCCGGGCCGGCGCCTCAGCGGGAGCCCGGGCCTCCGGGCCCGGTGCGGCGACCCGGTCGAGCCGCCGGCGACGGGCCATCATCGCCGCGGTGGTGGCGATGTTGAGGACGGCGATGACCACCAGGGCCGCGAGGATGCCGCGACCCCCGGCCGCGCCGATGATGAGCGTCGCCAGCGGCGGCCCGCCCACCCAGGCGACGGAGACGATCGCGCGCGTGCCGACGATCCGGGAGGTGGTCGTCCCCGCGTCGCGCAGATGCGCGAAGAGCATCGTGGTGCCCAGGCCCGCGGGACCGCCCAGCACCACCAGGGCCACGGTCGCCGGCGGGAGGGAGGACGCCGTCGCGAGGGCGCCGGCCAGGGCGATGGTCAGCACGCCGCAGCCCAGCAGGATCTGCAGATAGGAGCGGTTCCTGTCGGCCCACGCGGGGATGAGCAGCGCGGCGAGGAACCCGCCGGCGTGGTAGACCGCCAGCGTCCAGCCGATGTCCGCGGTGGAGGCGTCGTACAGCGTCGCGAGGATGATCGCGAGCGCCGGGCTGAGCAGGGCGACCTGGAGCCCCCACAGCAGTGCGGAGGCGGGGACGAGCAGTCGCGCGGGCGCCGGCGCGGCGGCGGGAGCCGGGATGGTCATGGCCCCATGGGACCCCGTCCTCCTCGCGCGAGGAAGGGATCGCGCAACCGTGTACTGCCCGTACGCCCCAGAAGCCTCCGGACCGGCCTAGCGTTGTCGCCATGGATCAGCGGCACGAGGTCGGCGAGTTCCTGCGCAGCCGACGCGACAGGGTGACGCCCGAGCAGGCGGGCCTCATCGGGGGCGGCAGCCGCCGGGTCCCGGGCCTGCGCCGCGAGGAGGTCGCCATGCTCGCGAACATCAGCGTGGACTACTACGCGAAGATGGAGCGCGGCGACCTCAAGGGCGTCTCCCCGGAGATCCTCGACGCCCTCGTCCAGGCCCTGCGCCTGGACGAGGCCGAGACGGACCACCTGCACAACCTGGCCGCGGCGGCGAACCCCCACCCTCCGCGCCGCCGGTCCCGGCCGGGGCCGACCATGCGCCCCAGCCTGCAGCGGTTCCTCGACGCCATCACCGGGGCACCGGTGTGGGTGCGGGACCGGCGGATGGACATCATCGCCGCCAACGCGCTCGGAAGGGCCCTGTACCGACCGGTGATCGAGGATCCCGAGGGACGGGGCAACACGGCACGGTTCCTCTTCCTGAGCCCTGCGGCCAGGACGTTCTTCCCGCACTGGGAGCAGGGGGCCGACGACATCGTCGCCACGATGCGCGGCTATGCCGGGCAGAACCCGCGCGACACGAAGCTCACCGACCTCATCGGGGAGCTCGTCACCCGCTCGGACGCGTTCCGCCGGCGGTGGGCCGTGCACAACGTCCGGCACCACCGCACCGGGATCAAACGGATCCATCACCCGGACGTCGGGGACCTCGAGCTGTCGTACGAGGCGCTGGAGCTGCTGGCGGCCCCGGAGTGGTACATGTTCGCGTACACCGCAGACCCCGGCACCCCGTCCGAGGAGCGCCTGAAGCTCCTGGGGAGCCTCGCCGCCACCGCGGCACCGACCCCGCCCCTGCTGGGGCACCCGACCACCCCGGAGGACTGATCATGCACACCAGGACGCTCGGACAGGGCCTCGAGGTCTCCGCCATCGGCCTCGGCGCGATGGGCATGTCCCAGGGCTACGGACCCAACCCCGGCAGCCGCGACGAGATGATCGCGGTGCTGCGCAGCGCTCTCGAGCACGGGGTCACGTTCATCGACACCGCCGAGGTGTACGGCCCGTACGTGAACGAGGAGCTCGTCGGCGAGGCCCTCGAGCCGGTCCGCGACCAGGTCGTCATCGCCACCAAGTTCGGCTGGGACATCCGGGACGGGGCGATGGTCGGTCTGGACAGCCGGCCCGAGCAGATCCGCCGCGTCGCCGAGGCGTCCCTGACGCGGCTGCGCACCGACGTGATCGACCTGTTCTACCAGCATCGCGTCGATCCGGCCGTGCCGATCGAGGAGGTCGCCGGGACCGTCGGCGAGCTCATCGCCGAGGGGAAGGTGCGGCACTTCGGGCTCTCGGAGGCCTCGGCCGCCACCATCCGCGCCGCGCACGCCGTGCAGCCGGTGACCGCGGTGCAGAGCGAGTACTCCCTGTGGACGCGCGACCCCGAGCAGGAGGTCCTGCCCGCGCTCGCGGAGCTGTGCATCGGCTTCGTGCCCTTCAGCCCGCTGGGCAGGGGGTTCCTCACCGGGACCGTCGACACCTCCACGAGCTTCGCGGAGGGGGACATCCGCTCGCGGGTGCCGCGGTTCGAGCCCGAGAACCTGGCGGCGAACCGGGCCCTCGTCGAGCATGTGAGGCAGCTGGCCGCGGCCAAGGGGTGCACGCCCGGGCAGATCGCTCTCGCCTGGCTGCTCGCCCAGCAGCCGTGGATCGTGCCGATCCCCGGCACCCGGCGCACCGCCCGCATCCAGGAGAACGCCGAGGCGGCGCAGGTCGCGCTGTCCGCCGACGAGCGCGCCGACCTCGACGGCCTCGCCCGGCGCGTGGGCGTGCAGGGCGGCCGCTACGACGCCGCGGGGATGGCGATGGTCGACCGCTGATCCCGCCCGCGGCGCCCGGCCCGCCGTCGGCGCTGCGGGGACCGGGCTCCGACGGCGGGGTCAGACCGGCCGGGATTCGGCCGGCCGCGCGTGCCCGCCCTCGGCAGGCCCCTCCTGGGCGGTCCGGCCGAGGGGGGTGAAGACGTTCACCAGGTTCCCGTCGGGGTCGCGGAGCAGGAACGAACGGTTCCCCCACGGCATGTCCCGCGGTGCGTCGCCGACCGTGCCGGTCCCGCGCGGCAGCGCGCGGCTGACGGCGTCAACGTCCTCGACCTGCAGGTCCAGGATGATGCTGCGGTTCGCCCGGGCCTCGGCCACGCCCTCGCCCAGCAGCGGGATCGTGGCGGTGCTCGCGATCGCGAGCGTGCCGGTGGGCGTGCGGATCTCGCCGAACATGGGGTGCCGGCGCACGGCGTCGACCCCCGTGAGATCCGCGTAGAAGGCCAGGAGCGTGTCGACGTCGTCGGTGAGGATGCGGGTGGCGGCCAGGTGCATGAGGGTCCTCCGGATGGGGCGGGGCGGTCTCGGGAGTCGTCCGTGCTCCCGGCTCCGGACCGTACGCGGGATGCCGGACAGGTTCCGTCCGGTCTGCGCCGCGATGCCAGGACCCGGTGCCCGGAGGCGGTCCGACGGGCCGGGCTCAGAGGTAGCCGCGGGTGATCAGCTCCAGGTAGTGGCCCGAGGGGTCCAGCAGGTAGACCCCGCGCCCGCCGTGCTCCGCGTTGATCTGCCCGGGCCGCGTCCGCTGAGGGTCCGCCCAGTGATCCTGCCCGCGATCGAGGATCTTCGTGTGCGCGCGGTCGAAATGCTCGTCGTCCAGCAGATAGGCGTAGTGCTGCGGCGGGAACTCGATCGGCGGAGCGGCGAACTGCAGCAGCACGCCGCCGCCGATGGTGATGTTCGTGAACGGACCCCAGGCGGGGGCTTCGTCGGCCTCGAGCAGGTCGAGGTAGAACCCGGCCATCTCGGCGGGGTCGGTGGACGCGACGATGGTGTGGTTGAAGTGCGCTGTCATGGGAGGCCGCCCTCACGACAGCCACATCACGAGGCCGAGGACCACGGCCAGGATCAACGGCAGCAGCAGCTGCCGCCGCACCAGCGCCGGGCGGTCGCGCTCCTCGACACGGCGGTACCGCTGCTGCCAGCCCCACAGGAGCCGCCAGCTCGTGCGCGGGGAGATCAGGCCCCACAGGCACAGGGCGGCGACCACGGCGAACGGCGCCACCCGCAGCAGATCGTTCTCCGGGACGTACCACACGGCTCCACCGTACCGGCCGGGGGACGGATCCTCCCTCGCCCGTCACCTGGTCGCGCGGTGCAGCCTCGCGGCGAGGCGCTCGAACGCGGCCGCGAGCTCGCGGCCCTCGAGGACCTCGAGATCGACGCCCAGTCCGATGAGCCACAGGGCGAGCCGGTCGGGATCCCGGGAGCCCACGGCGACGCGGCAGGACGTCTCGTCGACCGTCTCCACGTCCACGGGGACGCCGAGCGCCGCCACGACCTCCGCGGCGGGTGCGTGCACGAGCACGAGGGCGTGGGAGGTCCAGGCGTCGATGCTGACGCGTCGCACCACGAAGTCGACCGCATCGTCCGCCGGGTCGGCGCGGGCACGGAACCGTGCTCCCGACGCGGCCGCCCGTCTGATGCGGTCGACGCGGAACACCCGCCAGTCCCCGCGGTCGAGGTCCCAGGCGAGCAGGTACCACAGCGGACCCCAGCTCACCAGGCGCTGCGGCTCGAGGCGACGGGTCTCCTCCTCGCCGCCGGGCTTCGTGTACCCGCAGCGCAGCCGCTCCCGGCCACGGATCGCGGCGGCGATCGCACCCAGCAGAGGGAGATCCGGCGCACTGCCCGCCCCGGGGACCGTGCTCGTCGCCTCGCGCACCGCGGCGAGGCGGGGGCGCAGGCGGGCCGGCAGCACCTGTTCGAGCTTCGCGAGCGCGCAGAGCGCCGTCTCCCCGCCCCCGGACCCCGCCGCCGCGAGCGATCCGAGGGCGAGGGCGACCGCGACGGCCTCCTCGTCGTCGAGCTGCAGGGGCGGCATCATCGTCCCGGCCGCGAGCCGGTACCCGCCGGCGATGCCCGGTCGCGCCTCGGCCTGATAGCCGAGCGACCGCAGCCGCGCGACGTCGGCGCGGACGGTCCGCGTGCTCACCGCGAGCCGGACGGCGAGCTGCGAGCTCGTCCAGTCCCGCCGGACCTGGAGCAGCGCGAGGAGATCGAGCAGACGGGCGGAGGTCCGGAGCATGGATCCGATCATCCTCGCCGATGCGGAAGCATCCTTTCCGCATCGGCGAGGAACCTCGATCCCATGACCCAGAACATCGCTCTCGCCCCGTTCCGCATCTCCATCTCCCCGGAGGATCTCGACGACCTCCGGCACCGCCTCGCGCGGACCCGCTGGCCGCTGCCCGTGCCGGGATGCGGAGACCGTCCCGACTTCCGACGCGGCATGTCCCCGGCGTACCTGGCGGAGCTCGCCGAGCACTGGCGCGACGGCTTCGACTGGAGGGAGCAGGAGGCACGGCTCGCCGAGCTTCCCCAGCTGACCACGGTCGTGGACGGCCAGACCTTCCATCTCGTCCACGTCCGATCGGAGGATCCGGAGGCGATGCCGCTGCTGCTGCTCCACGGCTGGCCCGGTTCGTTCCTCGAGTACCGGACGATCATCCCGCTGCTGACCGAGGCGTTCCATGTCGTCATCCCGTCCCCGCCCGGGTTCGGCTTCTCCACCCCTCTGGCCGGGACCGGCTGGGAGCTGGCGCGCACCGCGGACGCCTATGCCGAGATCATGACCCGGCTGGGCTACCGGAGATTCCTCGTCCACGGCACCGACATGGGCACGGGGATCGCCGGGCGGCTTGCCTCCGTGCACCCCCGGCGCGTGATCGGCATGCACCTCGGGGCGGACCGCGCCGTGCTCGGACTGGCCGGGGACCTGTTCCCCGCCCCCGAGGGGCTGGCGGGCCCGGAGCGCCGCGAGCTCGAGACCCAGCAGGCGATCAGCGCGGCCGAGAGCGGGTACCGCACCATGCACAGCCATCGGCCGGACACGATCGGGCCGTCCCTCACGGATTCGCCCATCGGCCTGCTCGCGTGGATCGCCGAGAAGTACAAGACCCGCTCCGGGGACGGCTTCGCCCCGCCCGCGATCGACCGGGATCTGCTGCTGTCGACGGTCAGCCTGTACTGGTTCACCCGCAGCGGTGCCTCGAGCGCCCAGTTCTCCTACGAGTTCGAGCACTCCGGCCTCGCCCCCGTCATGGCAGCCGAGGTTCCTTCGGGATGGGCGGTGTTCGATGCGCATCCGCTCGTGCGGCGGGTGCTGGACCCGCAGGGAGCGATCGGCCACTGGAGCGAGTTCGCCCGGGGCGGCCACTTCCCGGCGGCGGAGGTCCCGGAGCTGCTCGCCGCGGATCTCCGGTCCTTCGCCCGCAGCATCGCCTGAGCGCGCGGCCGACCCTGCGGTCGGGCTACGGCGCGGATCCCTCCAGCCACGCCAGCGCATCCCGTCCCAGGGCGTCGGCCGCCTCGAGCGGCACCAGATGCCCGGCCCCGGCATGCGTGCGGACCTCGACGTGCCCCGGAAGGCGTGCGGCGAGCTCGGCCGCTTGCTCGACGGGGATCCACGGGTCCTCCTCGCCCCAGCTGACGCGGGAGGGGCAGCGCACCTGGTCGAGGCGCTCGACGATCGGCGCCGTGTGCTGCGGGCTCAGCTGGGCGATCTGCCGGTAGAACGCGGCCTGTCCCGCGGGGGAGCGCCACGGCTCGGTGAGGGCGTCGATCTGCGGGTCCGTCAGCGCCTGTCCGCCTGCCCCGGCGATGTACTCGCGCACCAGGGCGGCGTGCAGCGCCGGCGGCAGGGCGGCGAAGACCTGCTCGTGCTGGGCGACGAGCCGGAAGAAGGGGGATCCCCAGGGGTCCAGCGTCACCACGTCGACCAGGTGGAGGGAGGCGTACTCGCTGCCGTCGAGCAGGTGCGCACCCAGCGCGACCGCTCCTCCGATGTCATGGGCGATGACATGCGGCCGCGGAAGCTGCCACGTCTCCAGCAGAGATGCGAGCCGCCGGCGCTGGCTGACGAGGTCGACCGCGGCGCCGCCGCTCCGGATCGAGGCCCCGTAGCCGGGCATATCCCACAGGTGGACCCGATGCTCCCGCGCGAGCATGCGCGCCACAGGCATCCATACAGCCGCCGACCAGGGCGTCCCGTGGCAGAGCACGACGTCCCCGGCGCTGTGCGGTCCCTCCGGGTCGAGGCGGTAGGTGGCGATCTCGACGCCGTCGATCGTCTCGAGGACGGGCGCGGGCAGGGGCGGGACGGCGGTCATGAGTCCCCGGCGGGGACACCGGCACGCTCCGGCACGGGCGCCGCCCCGGGGCCCGGGTACTCCGACCAGGCCGGCTCGCGCAGGCCCGGGCAGTGCTCCGGCGTGGGGTGACGGGCCGTGTCGATGATGCGGTCCAGCGCATCGCGGGCGGCGGCGAGGTCCGCCATGGCGGCGCTGATGCGTTCGCGCTCGGCGCCGAGCATCGCGAAGACCTCCGGCGATCCCTGGCCGCTGTCCACGCACGGCAGCAGCTGGGCGATCGTGCGGCTGGAGAGCCCGGCGGTGAAGAACTGCTGGATCAGCCCGACGCGCTCCACGGCCGATGCCGGATAGTCGCGCTGCCCGCCCGGCCCGCGCTCGGCGTGCAGCAGTCCCTGCTCCTCGTAGTAGCGCAGCGCCCGCGGGCTCACTCCCGCGCGCTCCGCGACCTCCCCGATCCGCATGGCTGTCCTCTCCGTCACACCCGACTTGCCCTTGACGTCAACGTCAGGTTCTAGCGTACTCGGCATCGGCCCCGATGGCAGGGCGGACGGCCGGACCCGACGCCGGAAGTGCGGGAACAGACAGCAGGAGGCAGCCACACCATGGACATCACCGACCAGATCGCCCTCGTCACCGGGGCCAACCGCGGCATCGGCCGCGAATTCGTCCAGGAGCTCCTGAATCGCGGTGCGCGCCGCGTGTACGCGACGGCCCGCCGGCCCGAGAGCATCGCGGTCGACGACCCGCGCGTGGTGCCGCTGCACCTGGACCTCACCGACGCGGACTCCGTGCGCGCCGCAGCCCGGGCCGCGCAGGACGTCACCGTGCTGGTGAACAATGCGGGCATCTCCACCGGCGCATCCCTGGTCACCGGGGACCTGGCCGAGGTGCGCCGCGAGATGGACACGCACTTCTGGGGGACCCTCTCCGTGATCCGCGAGTTCGCGCCCGTCCTCGCCGGCAACGGCGGCGGCGCCATCGTCACCGTGCTCTCGGCGCTGTCCTGGTTCTCCACCGCCCGGGCCGGCGCCTACGCCGCCGCCAAGGCCGCCGAGTGGAACATGACCAACGGCGTGCGCCTCGAGCTCGCCGCGCAGGGCACGCTCGTGCAGGGGGTGCTGCTCGGGGCCGCGGACACCGACATCACGGCGGACTACGACGGCCCGAAGATCGACCCCCGCGAGGTCCCCCGCCGGTCGCTGGACGGTCTCGCCGACGGCTCGATCGAGGTGATCGTCGACGACTGGACCGCGATGGTCAAGGAATCCCTCGCCGGCGATCCCGCCCCGTTCTACGCCCGGATGACGCAGCTGCTCGGCGCGTCCTGATCGGACCGCCGGGCCGCGCCGGTCACCGTGCCGAGGGGCGCCGGGGCCTACCGGTCCAGGCCCAGCTGCGCCAGGACCTCCGCGACCCGGGCGCGGTCCGCTGCGGCCAGCCCGTGCACCGGCAGCGGCAGGCAGTCCGGTCCCGCCAGCCCCCTCTGCTCGGCGATCGCGGCGACCACCCGCAGGCTGCCGCCGTGCTGCGCGAACAGCTGCCACAGCGGCTCGAGGCGCGCGGAGAGCTCGCTCGCCCGGTCGTCGCGGCCCTGCTGCGCCGCACGGGTGATCTCCAGGGCCGGCCGCGGCAGCGTCCCGGCGATCACGGAGTACCAGACGTCGCAGCCGGCGATCAGGCCGGCCGCCCCGGAGGCGTCCCCGGAGACGCCGATGCTCACGTGCGCCGGGATGACGGAGCGGATCGCGGCGACGTGCGCGGCGGCCTCCGCCGGATCGGCCGGGACCCCCGGGATCTTGATCGAGGCGATGCCCGGCAGCTCCGCGATCCGCGCGTACAGGTCCCGGGTGAAGGTCACGTGGGTGGTGCGGGGGTTGTCGTAGAGGATCACCGGCAGCGGCGAGCTCTCGACGGCGGCGCGGAAGAGGTCCAGGATCTCGTCGTCGCCGAGGGGCTGGTAGGTCATCGGCGCCAGCAGCACGCCGCGGGCCCCGGCCGCCTCCGCATCGGCGATGTGCGCGAGGACCTGGCTGGTCCGCAGCGCCCCGACCCCGACGATCACGGGGACCTCGCCGGCGGCCTCGACGGCCAGGTGCGCGGCGCGCGAGCGCTCGGCGGCGGTGAGATAGGCGTACGAGCCGGTCGAGCCGAGCACGGTGATCGAGTCCACCGCGTGGGCGGCGAGGCGGCGGACCAGGCCGATGAAGGCTCCCTCGTCCAGCGCGTCGTCCCGCAGCGGGGTGAGGGGGAAAGCGCTGAGGCCGGCGGGCACGGTCATCGGAGCTCCTCGGAGGCATCGAGCGCTCGGTCCCCGAGCCGCGTCAGCCACTGGATCAGCAGCTGCGTCTCGGCGCGGCCCAGGATCTCGGGATGGGAGGCGGCGATCTCGACGGCCGCGGACAGGGCGTTGTCCGGGCGCGTCCCGGTGCCGGTGATCGCGGCGATCGTCCCCTCGCGCACGGCGGCCGAGAGCTCGGGATCCGCGGCCGCGAGGATGATCTGGCGCAGCGTGACACCGATGTTCGTCACGAGCACGTGCGCCGCCGCCTGCTCCGCGGGCACGACCAGGCGGCCCTGCTCGGCCGCCCGGGTGGTCAGCGACAGCAGGATCGCGCTGGGGCGGGACTGCGGCGCAGGCGAGACGCCCGGGCTGACCTTCCCGTACATCAGGGTGTAGAACCCGGGGTTGGCCAGGCCGAAGGCGACGTGCGCGTCCCAGCCCGCGCGGATGTCCTGGATCGGGTCGCCGGAGGACTCCATCGCGGACTTCTCGCCGAGGTAGAGGTCGAAGCCCCGTTCGATGACGGCGTCGACGAGTCCCTGCTTGGAGCCGAAGAAATGGTAGAGCGTCGGCATCTTCACGCCGACCGCGTCGCACACCGCGCGCAGGGAGAAGTCCTCGCCGGGGGAGGCGGCGATGAGATCGGCCGCCGCGACGATCAGCCGTTCCCGTGTATCGCCTGTCGCCGAGCCTGTCATGGTGCTACATTACCGGATGTAGCGTCGCTACAACGAAGTGTTTCACCGATATAGGAGCTGCGCATGACCGAGCACACGCTCATGGGAAAGAACCTCCTCGTCGCCGGCGGGGCGAAGAACCTGGGAGGCCTGATCGCCCGGCAGGCCGCCGAGGCCGGCGCGAACGTGGCGATCCACTACAACTCCGAGCCGTCCCGGGCCGATGCGGAGGCCACGCTCGCCGCGGTCCAGCACGCAGGCGGCACGGGAGTCGTCCTCCAGGGGGACCTCACCGTCCCCGCGAACGTGGCCCGTCTGTTCGCCGACGCCGAGGCCGCGCTCGGGACGATCGACGTCGCCGTCAACACGGTCGGCAAGGTGCTGCGCAAGCCGATCGTCGAGACCACCGAGGACGAGTACGACGAGATGTTCGACGTCAACGCGAAGGCCGCGTACTTCTTCCTCCGCGAGGCCGGCACGCGGCTCGCCGACGGGGGCCGGATCATCACGATCGTCACCTCGCTGCTGGGCGCGTTCACCGACGGCTACTCCACCTACGCCGGCGGCAAGAGCCCGGTCGAGCACTTCACCCGCGCGGCGGCGAAGGAGTTCGCGGGCCGCGGGATCTCGGTCACCGCGGTCGCGCCGGGGCCCATGGACACCCCGTTCTTCTACGGCCAGGAGACCCCCGAGCGCGTAGAGTTCCACAAATCCCAGGCCATGGGCGGCCGGCTGACCCGGATCGAGGACATCGCCCCGATCGTGCGGTTCCTCGCCACCGAGGGCTGGTGGATCACCGGACAGACGATCTTCGCCAACGGCGGCTACACCACCCGCTGAGAAGGAGCATCACGATGGCAGACCAGACCGTTCCCGAACCCGTGGCCTCCTTCCTGGAGGCCGTCAACCGCCATGACGAGGCCGCATTCCTCGACGCCTTCGCCGAGGACGGCGCCGTCGACGACTGGGGCCGCGTGTTCACCGGCCGCGAGCAGATCAAGGGCTGGAGCGACGGCGAGTTCATCGGCGCCCGCGGCACCCTCGCCGTCGAGGAGGTCGAGGTCTCCGGCTCCACGATCACCGTGATCGGCGACTGGCGCTCCCAGCACGCCAACGGCAGGTCCCGCTTCGACTTCGAGGTCGACGGCGACACGCTGACCCGGATGACCATCCGCGAGGGCTGAGCCTCCCCGGCGCGCGGCCGGTGCCGACGGGCGGGCCCCGCCCCGTCGCGGCGCCGGCCGCGCCGCTATTTCCGGTGACAGCGGCCCTCTGCTCCGACACACTGGGCGCCATGGAGGACGTGGAGGTCATCGTCGCGCATTCCCAGCGGGCGACGCTGCGGGTAGGGGACGTGTTCCTGAAGGTCGACGGGGACCTGGAGCACGCCGAGGTCGAGGTGCAGGCCATGTGCCTCGCGCCCGTGCCCACGCCGACCGTCCTGTGGCGGGAGGCGCCCGCCCTCGCGATCGCCGCCGTCCCCGGCCGCGCGCTCGGGAAGCTCGGCGAACCCTCGAGCGCATCCCCGGCCGCGTGGAGGGCCGCAGGCGCGGCCATCCGGACGCTGCACGACGCGCCGCTGCCGCCCTGGTCGGGCCCTGATCCGGATGAGGTCGCAGCCGATCTGGACCGCGAGTGCGGGTGGCTGCTGGACCATGCCGTCCTCCCGGCCGACGTCATCCACCGCAATCGGGAGATCGCTGCGGCCGCGCTGCGCCCGTGGCCGCTGTCCTTCGTCCACGGCGACCTGCAGATCTCGCATGTGTTCGTCGACCACGACGAGGTGGTCGGGATCATCGACTGGTCCGAGGCATCCTGCGGCGACGCGATGGCGGACCTCGCGACGCTGACCCTCGGCCAGGAGGACCGCCTCGAGGATCTCCTCTCCGGCTACGGGGACGATGCGGACCGCGACGTGATCCGAGCCTGGTGGTCCCTGCGCAGCCTCACCGCGGCGCGCTGGCTGATCGAGCACGGCTTCGATCCGGACGCCCCCGGATGCGAGTTCGATGTCCTGAGAGCACGGGCGCGGGAGGCGCGATGACGACATACCCCATCGATGCGGAGCCGTTCGCCGAGGACGTCCGCCCAGGTCGCGGAGCTGGAACCATGCGGGCAGGAGGGTCACGTCGACTGCGGGATCCGGGACGTCCTCGATCGGGTGGGGGACAGGTGGTCGGTGCTCGTGATCGTCGAGCTCGCGAACGGCACACGACGATTCCGGCAGCTCCAGCGGGCGATCGACGGCATCTCCCAGCGGATGCTGACCCTCACGGTGCGGCGCCTGGAACGTGACGGCCTGGTCGAGCGGACCGTCTACCCGACGGTTCCCGCGCAGGTCGACTACCGGCTCACCGCGGCCGGAGCGAGCCTGACCCACCTCGTCCGAGCTCTGGCGGACTGGTCGCTCGAGCACCGCGACGGCATCGCCCGCTCCCGCGAGGACTATGACGCCCGGCATCCCGGCCACGACATCCGCTGATCAGCGACGTGGGCCCGCTCGCCCATGTCGCGAGGGGCGATGCCGCCCCCATCCGGCCCGGCGCGCTCCGGTCAGTCCTGGTCCGGATGCTCCCGGCCGACGTGCTCGAGCGGCGTTCCCGGGTCGAGCTCGAGGCACAGGGCGCGCAGGTGGGCGGCGAGCTCCTCGCGCCGGCCCTCGGGCAGGCCCGAGAGCAGCTCGTCGTCCTGAGCGAAGATCGCGCCGGCCGTCCTGTCCACGACCTCCTGCCCCTGGGGCGTGAGCGTCACGATCACGCTGCGCGACCGTCCCGGGGAGCGCGTAATCCATCCCAGCCCTTCGGCGCGCGCGATCCGCTGCGAGATCGCCGCCGGGGTCACGCCTTCCCGGGCGGCGAGAGCACGGGTGCTCAGGGCATGCGGAGTGCCGCTCCGGCGCAGCGCGCCCAGCAGATCCATCATGGCCGGATCCAGCCCCTGCGCGGCGAGCAGGCGGCGCCGATGGTCGCCGAGCACCTTGGCGAGATGCCAGATCCGCGTCACGATGCCGACGGAGGCGGGGTCCAGATCGGGGCGCTCGCGGCGCCAGGCCGCCATGATCTCGTCGGCGCGATCCTGCTCTGCCGACTCCCGGGGAGCCGAGGGCCGCGGTGAGGTCTGGTTGCTCATGCTGCGAGCCTACATTAAGGTCTAAACGACCGGATCCCGAGCAGCGAGGAATGCCATGCATGTGATCACCGGAGGCGGGACCGGCATCGGCCGCGCGCTCGCCCTGTCCCTGGCCCGCGACGGCCACGACGTGCTCATCGCCGGCCGCAGGGCCGCTCCGCTGGAGGCGGTCGCGCAGGAGGGGGCGACGGCCGGCGGCGGGACCATCACGGCGGTGGCCTGCGATCTCTCCACGCCGCAGGGCGTCCGAGCGCTGGCCGAGCGCGCCGGGACGAAGGTCGACTCCCTGGTGCACTGCGCAGGCGGGAACCCGGCCATCGGCCGCCCGGCGAGCGCCACGCTCGAGGAGGAGGCGGCGCTCCTGGAGGAGACCCTCGCCGGCAACCTCGTCTCCGCGGCGCTGACGGTCACGGCGCTGCAGGGCGCGATGGGCGAGGGGAGCGCGATCGTCCTGCTCGGGTCGATCGCGGCCGAGCACGGCGTGGGCTACTACGGCCCGGCCAAGGCGGCCGTGGCCAGCTATGCCGTAGGACTGTCGGCCGCGCTGGGACCCCGCGGCATCCGGGTCACGTGCCTGTCCCCGGGGTACATCTCCGGCACGGAGTTCTTCGCGGGGACCATGACCGAGGAGCGTGCCGAGGCCCTGCGGTCCCAGACCGCCTTCGGGCGCACCGGGGAGCCGGAGGACGCCGTCGACGTGCTCCGCTTCCTGCTCTCGGAGCGGAGCCGCCACCTGACCGGCCAGAACATCCATCTCGACGGCGGGGCGTTCACCACCCGCTAGTCCGTCCGAGTACCAGGATCGGACCATGGACCCCGATCGCGGAAGCCGGCGCACGGCGCGGCTCCTCCTGGAGCCCCTCCGGGCCGAGGATGCGGCCGATGTGCTGCGCGTCTACGGCGACCCCGGCACCTGGCAGCACCTGCCGCAGGGCCGCATGTGCGACCTCGGGCAGGCGCACGCCCAGATCGAGAAATCCCTGGTCAGCGACCGAGCCCGCCCCGGCGCCCGCACCGTCGGGCGGACCCTCATCCTCCTCCTCGGCATCGGACGGCGTCCCTCGGGAGCGGATCTACGCCGACCGCGACCTCGACGGCGCGACGCTGCGGCGGCTCCTGGACGCCGGGTGACGCCCCAGGGCTCCACGGTCAGGTCGGGCACGACTCCCCGGATGCGCAGGGCGCCGGTCGACCATCTGCCCGGGAATCTGCCCGGGACGGCGGTGACGGGAGGCTCCGGACGACTGATCGATCGCAGCCCCTTCGGCGCGCGGGAAAGGGCCGCGATCGATCAGTCATCCGGAGCGCCGGGAGCTCAGACCCCCGGCGGCGGCCCGACGACCTCGACGTCCAGCTCCGCCTGCACGCGGCCGAAGGCCTCCGCCGGGAACGCCCGATCACCGATCTCCTGGTGCACCGGGGCGTCCGTGGGCCGGTTCATCCAGTCGAAGAACGGCTCGAACACCTCGGTGGTGAGGATCCCCAGCATCTGGGTGTGATGCGCGGCGAACGAGAACGAATGGATCGTCCCGGCGGGCGCATGGAGGAAGTCCCCGGGATGCAGGGCGATCTCCTGCCCGCCCGCGTGCAGGAGGATGCGCCCCTGCAGGCACAGGAAGTTCTCCGTGTGCAGGCGGTGGAAGTGCCGCGGGATGTACGGGGAGCGGCCCCCGCTGGTGTGCACGGCGAAGAAGGAGCCGCCGGTGTGCCGTGCGCGGGCCAGGAACGTGTTCAGCTGGTCCAGGCTCTCGAGGTGCTCGCCCTCCCCGGCCTCGAGCACATAGGGCTGCGCCTCCGCGGGCAGCGCCGTCGCGAGGGAGGGCGGCGCGGCCGGCTCCGTGATGGCCTCGGCCGCGGCGGCGTCGACGTCCGGCAGCTCGTGGACCGCGATGCCGAAGCGGGCCGCGAGCTCTCCCGCCCGCGCCGCGCTGACATCGGCCGCATGCAGGTCGTACATCCGCCGCTCGGTCGCCAGGCCCAGCGCCGGCACCAGCCCGAAGGTGCTCGTGCCGCCGAGGACGGCCAGGAACCGGGTGCGGTGCGAGAGCAGCCGCAGGGCCGCGGGGGAGCCCGCGGGGATGGTCGCGCTGTCCCCGGGGACGAGGATCCGGGTCGCCCCGGCCAGGCGCAGCTGCAGCCGTCCCTCGGTGACGTAGAGGAACTGCGGATCGGCGTGGGAGATGCACGGGGTCGCCACGTCGCGGCCGCCGAGCACCCAGGCCGCCCAGAAGGCGCCGCCGGTGTCCTCGGGGCGGGCGATCACCGTGACCAGCGCGCGGCCCAGATCGAAGCGGTGCCCCTCGCCGTGCTCGAGCGCATAGGGCAGGCGGGCGCCGGGGAGGGCGCCGCGCAGGGGAGGGGTGGAGCGGACCGTCTCCAGGGACGGGATGTCGTACGCCGGCGGGATGTCGTATGCCACGGGGGAGAGATCTCCTCGCGCATCGCTGGGGCCCGGGTCGTCGTCTCCGGCCGCGCAGGGCGGGCGGGCGCTGTAGAGCCTCTGAGGAACGATGCCTGGGCCGCAGGATAGCGGCCGCGGGACGCCCGGGAGAAACCGGGTGATCGCGCGATGGTGCAGGTCGGAGGGCATCTCACTCGGCGCCGGGACGGCGGCGGGTCTGCTTCACCGCCCCGCGCAGCTTCTTCGCCTCCAGGCGCCGGCGCTGGGAGCCGCGGGTCGGGCGGGTCGCGCGCCGCGGGACGGGCGGCATGACGGCCTCGCGCAGCAACTCGGCCAGACGCTCCCGGGCGGCGACCCGGTTGCGCCGCTGGGAGCGCTGCGCGGAGGCCGTGACCGTGAGGACGGTGCCGGCCAGCCGGGGTCCCAGGCGCTCGAGCACCCGGGCGCGCTGCGCATCGTCCAGCGCGGTCGTCGCGGCGACGTCCCAGCTCAGCTGGACACGGGAGTCGGAGGTGTTCACGCCCTGGCCGCCGGGGCCGGAGGCGTGCGAGAACTGCTCGAGGAGCTCGGAGGCCGGCAGCCGCAGCCCGCGCGGCGCGCCCGGCCCCGGAGGCACATGCAGGTCATCCACCCTCTCAGTGTGCCCCAGCCGCCGGGCGGGCGCCGAGGGCGGGCCTAGGCGGCGCCGTCGGCCGTGGGCCAGGGGTTGGGGCGGCAGCCGCCCAGGTCGATGCTCTGCTGCAGCATGACGGGGGCGGCGCGCCCCGCCCCGGAGCAGGTCTCGTGCCCGTGGCCGAGGAAGTGCCCGACCTCGTGGTTGACCATGTAGGCCCGGTAGGCGGACAGGTCGTCGTAGGTCGGGGTCATGAGGGTCCAGCGGTCGGTGTTCAGGACCGCGTCCTCCCCGATCCGGCAGCTCCATCGGCCGTGGGTCTGTGCCGGGGCGCAGAGCCGGTCGACCGTCGGCGGGGAGGCCAGGGAGATGGTGAACTCGGCCTGCTCGGGATCGGCGACCTGCTGGAAGGAGACGTCCTCCACCGCGGTCCAGCCGCGCTCGTCGGCGAGGATCTGCGCGACCTCCTGGGCCGACGCGTCCGCGTCGAGGCCGGTGCCGCCCTCGACGCGCAGGGCGTAGGTGTGCACGGTCCCGACCCCGGCCGCGGCAGGCACCGGAGCGGCGAGCGCCCAGCTGCCGTCGCCCACCGTGCCGGAGCTCGGGATCTCGCCGCTGCGGGCGGTCATCTCGGCGGTGGGCTCCGCGGCGGCGGTCGTCGGGCTCGCGGTGGCGGCCGGCAGGGAGACCGCTGCGGTGTCCTCGGGCGCCGCGACGTCCTCGCCGCGACCGCTCGCGCGCACGATCACGGTCGCCGCGACCAGGATCAGGACGGCCATCACCGCGGCGGTGCGCAGCAGGCGGCCGCGACGGGTGAGGGTCAGCGTCGGACGCGGGGCACGGGACGAGGGCACGAGGACACAGTAGAAGGCGCGGGCCGCGCCGGGGCGGACGACGCCCGGCATGGGACGCGACGTACGATGCCGACCGGGGCCGCGCGAGGGCCCGCTCGCCCCGACGGACAGGAGTCCTGCATGACCGCGACGCTCGTCGCCTCCGACCTGGCCGGAGGGCACGGCCACCGCGTGCTGTTCGAGGGCCTGGACCTGACCGTCGCCCCCGGCGACGTGATCGGCGTGGTGGGGCAGAACGGCGCCGGCAAGTCCACGCTGCTGCGGCTGCTGGCCGGCATCGACGCCCCGATGACGGGATCCGTCACCCGGTCCCCGGCCGATGCCTTCATCGGCTGGCTCCCGCAGGAGCACGAGCGCGTCCCCGGGGAGAGCGTCGCCGCCTTCATCGGCCGGCGCACCGGCTGCGCGGAGGCGACCCGCGCCCTGGACGCGGCGGCCGCGGCGCTCGCCGACCCGGACGCTCCCGCCGCTGCGGCCGATGTCTACGCCGCCGCCCTGGACCGCTGGCTGGCCAGCGGCGCCGCCGATCTCGAGGACCGCATCCCGCAGGTCCTCGCCGAGCTCGACCTGACCCTGGGCGGCGCAGGCCTCGACGAGGTGGCGATGACCTCGCTGTCCGGCGGGCAGGCGGCCCGCGTGGGGCTGGCCGCGCTGCTGCTGTCCCGCTTCGACGTGGTGCTGCTGGACGAGCCCACCAACGACCTGGACCTCGACGGGCTCTCCCGGCTCGAGGCCTTCGTGCGCGGGCTGCGCGGCGGCGTGGTCCTGGTCAGCCATGACCGCGAGTTCCTCGCCCGATCCGTCACCCGCGTGCTCGAGCTGGACCTCCCGCAGAGCGCCCACCGTCTCTACGGCGGCGGCTACGAGTCCTACCTCGAGGAGCGGGCAACGATCCGCCGCCACCA
Source organism: Brachybacterium phenoliresistens (assembly GCF_000576425.1). GTDB lineage: Bacteria > Actinomycetota > Actinomycetes > Actinomycetales > Dermabacteraceae > Brachybacterium > Brachybacterium phenoliresistens. The sequence goes on from NZ_KK069989.1 coordinate 151,958, forward strand.
GCGCGAGCAGTACGAGCAGTTCGCCGAGCAGAAGGCCGATCTCGTCGCCCGCGCCCGCACCCAGCGCGAGTGGACCAGCCAGGGGGTGCGCAACGCGATCCGCAAGGCGCCGGACAACGACAAGCTGCGCAGGAGGGCATCGGCCGAGTCCAGCGAGAAGCAGGCCCAGAAGGTCCGGCAGATGGAGAGCCGCATCGCCCGGCTCGAGGAGGTCGAGGAGCCCCGCAAGGAGTGGCGCCTCGAGTTCGCCATCGGCGCCGCCCCGCGCTCCAGCACCGTCGTGTGCACTCTCGACCAGGCCGTGGTGCGGCAGGGCGACTTCACCCTCGGTCCGGTGTCGGTGCAGGTCAACGCCGGAGAGCGGATCAGCATCACCGGTCCGAACGGTGCGGGGAAGTCCACGCTGCTGCGCGCCCTGCTGGGGCGGCAGGAGCTCGACGGCGGCCGGTCAGGCCTCGGGGCGAGCGTGCGGATCGGCGAGATCGACCAGGCCCGCACCGCCCTGGCGGGAGACCTGCCGCTGGCGGCGGCCTTCGAGTCCCTGGTGCCGGAGATGACCACCGGCGAGGTGCGCACGCTGCTGGCGAAGTTCGCGCTCAAGGCCGATCACGTCGGCCGGCCCCCGCGCGAGCTGTCCCCGGGGGAGCGGACCCGCGCCGCCATGGCCCTGCTGCAGGCCCGCGGGGTGAACCTGCTGGTGCTGGACGAACCCACCAACCACCTGGACCTCGAGGCCATCGAGCAGCTCGAGCAGGCGCTGGAGAGCTACCCGGGGGCGCTGCTGCTGGTCACCCACGATCGCCGGATGCTCGAGACGGTGCGCACCGACCGGCGCTGGCAGGTCGAGGGCGGCAGGCTCCGGGAGCTCTGAGGGGCCGCGGGCGCCGCCTCAGTCGTCGGCGGCGTCGGGGTGGCCGCTGCGCAGGAACTCGCCGACCACCGCCGCCCCCAGATCCTCGGGATCGGGGGCGACCACGGTCCCGCCGACGCGACGGGCCATGGCCGCGAGGAACCGGGCCAGCCCCGGGTCCTCGCCGAGGCGGAAGAACGTCACCTGGGCTCCGATGCGGCCGGCCCGGTCCAGCTCCGCGACCGTCGCCTCGAGCGTCTCGGGCAGCGGCGGGTAGGTGAACAGCGGCTCCCCGCCCGGCAGCAGATGCGCCGTCGGCTCGCCGTCGGTGACCACCAGCAGCACCGGGTCCAGCCCCGGATGCCGGCGGAAGAACTGCAGCGCCAGCAGCAGGGCGTGGTGGAGGTTCGTGCCCTGCTCGTACTCGGCCGGAAGGGCCGTGAGCTCCTCGATGTCCATCTGCCGGGCGTACCGGCCGAAGCCGATGGGCTGCAGCCGGTCCCCGCGGAAGCGGGTGGCGATGAGGTGGTGCAGGGCCAGGGCGGTGCGCTTCATCGGCACCCAGCGGCCCTCCGCGGCCATCGAGTAGGAGGTGTCCAGCAGCAGGGCGACCGCGGCCTGCGTGCGGGCCTCGGTCTCGCGCACCTCGACGTCGGCGACCTCGAGGCGCACCCCGGCGGCGGGATCGCCGCCCGCGGCGGCGGTGCGGGTGATCGCGCTGGTCAGGGTGCGGCCCACGTCCCACGGCTCGGTGTCCCCGAACTGCCAGGGGCGCGTCGCCCCGGACTGCTCCCCGGCCGCCCCGGCGCGGTGCGCGTCCCGCCGGCCGCTGCGGTCCGAGAGGCGCCGGGACGCATCGCGCAGCAGGGTGCGGCCCAGCCGCCGCAGGGCGGCGGGGGACAGCCGCAGGCTGCCATCGGCCCCGCGGCGCAGCAGGTCGGACTCGCGCAGGGCCTGCTCGAGGCGGGCCAGGGTGCGGGCGTCGACCGCGGCCCGGTCCCCGAGCTGGCGGGCCAGCGCCTCCACGTCCAGGTCCGAGAGGGAGGACCCGTCGTAGGACTGGGAGAGCTGCTCGGCCAGGCGGTCCAGCTCCGCGAGATCCGCGAGCGCGCTGGTGCCGTCGCCCAGGCCCAGCCCCTCCTGCCCGGAGAAGTCCTCGGAGCCGCTCCAGTCCTCGCCGGGCCGCAGCGCCTGCAGGCTCGCGTCCAGCCGGTCCAGCTGGGCCAGCAGCTCCGGGGAGCCGAAGGCCTGCGCCGACAGCGCCATCAGCTCCTCGCGCTGCTGCGGGGTCATCGAGCGCAGCATCCGCTGGGCGGCGGCGGAGCGGCGGGCCAGGACGTCGATCAGCTCGTCGATGTCGCGCGGCTGCTCCGGGAAGGCGTCGCCGTGGCGCTGCAGGAAGCGGTCGAAGTCCTCCGGGGTGTCCTCGCCGCGCGCATGCTTCTCCAGCAGGTCGCCCAGGTCGCGGAGCATGTCGGTGACGGCGGCGCGGTCCTGCGCGGTCGCGTTCTCGAGGGCCTGCTTCATGCCGGCGAAGCGGGCGTCGAGCATCTCCCGGCCCAGCAGATCGCGGATCTGCTCGTAGTGGGCGCGGGCATCGGCCGAGGCCCAGTCGTAGCCGGCGAGCTCGGAGACCGCCGCGGCGGGGGAGGAGGGCAGGTTCTCGATCTGCATCTCCCGCAGGGTGCGGTCGGTGGCGTCCATCTCGGTGTCCCGGGCCAGCTGGCCGCGCTCGGCGAGCACCGCCTTCTCCAGCAGGTGCCGCACCTCGTCGAGGGTGCCGCCCAGTCGGCTGCGCTCGAGGATCTCGCGGCGGCGGCGCTGCACCCTCCCGGCCAGCTCGTCGAGGCCCGGGCGGCCGCGGCCGCCGCGGCGCAGGTGCTCGCGCAGCGCCTGCTCGGGGGAGTAGCCCTCCATGACGTCGGCGGCCAGCGCCTCGAGCGCCTCGGAGAGGTCCAGCGGCGGGGCCAGCGGGTCGGGGCCGCCGCGGTAGGCGCCGTAGCGCTGCTCAGCCATAGATCGTCTCCCCGTCCCCGGAGTCCTTGGACAGGCGCCGCACCAGGTACAGGCCCTCCAGGGCGAGCTCGATGGCGCCGGCCCGCGCCCCGGGGCCGTCGGCGTCCAGGCGCTGGGCGATCGCGTCGTAGAGCCCCGGGTCGCTCAGCGCGGGCAGGGAGTCCAGCACCTCCTGGGCGGGGACGCGCTCGCCGGTGGTGAGGGTGCGCGTGCCGTCGAAGGCGTCGACCAGCGGGCCCAGGTCCAGCCCCGCGAGGTGCCCCCGCACGGCCTCGGCGGTCGCGGTGCGCAGCAGGTGCTCGAGGATCTCGTGCTCGCGCCCCTCCTCGCCGGGCTCGAACTCGACCTTGCCGCGCAGCACGTCGATCACGGTCACCAGGTCCACGGGCCGGGCCACGGCCTCCTCGCTGGGGTTCACGGCCGCCCGCAGGCGAGCCGCCGCGGCGACGGTCTCCGCCGCGGCGATCGCGAAGCGCGCCGAGACGCCCGAGCTGGCCGAGACGGCCGGGGACTCCCGCACCGCCCGCGTGTACCGGGCGAGGATCTCCAGCAGCACGCCCGGGACCTCGGCGACGAGCTGCGCCTCCTGGCGGACCACCGCGATCTCGTCGTCCAGCTCGAGGGGGTAGTGGGTGCGGATCTCCGCGCCGAAGCGGTCCTTCAGCGGGGTGATGATGCGGCCGCGGTTGGTGTAGTCCTCCGGGTTCGCGGAGGCGACCACCAGCACGTCCAGCGGGAGGCGCAGCACATAGCCGCGGACCTGGATGTCGCGCTCCTCCATGACGTTCAGCAGCGCCACCTGGATGCGCTCGGCGAGGTCGGGCAGCTCGTTCAGCGCGACGATGCCGCGGTTGGCCCGGGGGATCAGGCCGTAGTGGATCGTCTCCGGGTCGCCCAGGCGCCGGCCCTCGGCCACCCGCATCGGGTCGACGTCGCCGATCATGTCGGCGACGGAGGTGTCCGGGGTGGAGAGCTTCTCGACGTACCGCTCGCTGCGATGGCGCCACACGACGGGCAGGTCGTCGCCCTCGGCCGCGATGCGGGCGCGGGAGGCGGCGGTGATCGGCGCCAGCGGGTGCTCGGACAGCTCCGAGCCCTCGATCACGGGGGTCCACTCGTCCAGCAGCCCCACCAGGGTGCGCAGCAGGCGCGTCTTGCCCTGGCCGCGCTCGCCGAGGAGGACCAGGTCGTGCCCGGCGATGATCGCCCGCTCCAGCTGCGGGACGACGGTGGTGTCCATGCCGTGCATCCCCGGCCACGGGTCCCGGCCCTCGGCCAGGGCCGCCAGCAGGTTGCGGCGCAGCTCCTCGCGCAGGGGGACGGCCTCGACCCCGGCGGCGCGCAGGGCGCCGAGGGTGCTCAGGGACGGGGCGGGACGGGTGGCGGCATCAGCGGGAAGGGTGCTCACACGGCCACGCTAGACCTGAGCGGCGGGATCGTCGAGGGAGTCCGGGGTGCCCGGACAGAGCCTCCCACCGGCGGTCCCGGAGGCCTAGGCTGTCCGCCATGGACGCCGCCCCCGCCACGCTCGTGCTGCTGGTGCGCCACGGGCAGACGCCGACCACCGGACGCGAGCTGCCCGGCCGCGCCCCGGGCCTCCACCTCAGCGACCGGGGATGGGAGCAGGCCGGGCACGTCGCCGAACGGCTCTCCGCCCTGTCCGTGGACGCGCTCTACGCCTCGCCGCTGGAGCGGGCGCAGGAGACGGCACAGCCCGCCTCCCGCGCCCTCGGCCTGCCCGTCGCCGTCGAGCCGGGACTGCTCGAGGGGGACTTCGGGTCCTGGACCGGCCGCTCCCTCGCGGAGCTGAACGCGCTGCCGGAGTGGGAGGCCGTGCAGCGCCGCCCGTCGACGTTCCGCTTCCCGGGCGGGGAGAGCTTCGCCGAGATGCAGGACCGCATGGGCGCGGCCGTCGACCGCCTGCGCGCCGCGCACGAGGGCGGGACGATCGTCTGCTTCTCCCACGCCGACCCGATCCGCCTGCACCTGGCCCGTGAGCTGGGAACGCCGCTGGACGCCTTCCAGCGCATCAGCGTCGCCGCCGGCTCGGTCTCCGCGATCTCCTGCGCCGCCGGCCGCGACCCGGTGGTGCTCACGGTCAGCTCGACCTCCGCCTCCCTCGCGGACCTGGTCCCCTCATGAGCGCCCCGCAGCGGGAGGAGCGGGGTGCGCAGGAGGGCCGGCTCACGGTGCGCCCCGGCGCCCGGGGCGCCCTGCTCGCCGGCGGGGACATCGTGCCCCTGGGGTATCTGCCCAGCTCCAACGAGACGTTCCTGGTGGAGCTGCGCGCCGGGGAGGAGCGCGGCTGGGCGGTGTACAAGCCCGAGCTCGGCGAGCGGCCCCTGCACGACTTCCCGCCGGGCCTGTTCCGCCGCGAGCGCGCCGCCTACCTGCTCAGCGAGCACCTGGGCTGGGGCATCGTCCCGGAGACGATCATCCGGGAGGACGGGCCCTTCGGCCCCGGCTCCCTGCAGTCCTTCGTCGTCGCCGACCCGCGCGAGCACTACTTCACCCTGGTGGACGAGGACCCTGCGAGCCACGGGCAGCTGCGGCGGATGGCCGTGTTCGACCTCGTCGCCAACAACACCGACCGCAAGGCCGGGCACGTGCTGCGCGGCGCGGGCGGCCGGATCTGGGGCATCGACCACGGCCTGTGCTTCCACGCCCAGGGCAAGCTGCGCACCGTCATCTGGGACTTCGCCGGCGAGCGGATCGATGACGATCTCGTCGACGCCGTCGCCGATCTCCTCGACGAGGTCCCGGCCGAGCTCGCCGCCCTGCTCGCGGCCGAGGAGGTGCGCGCCCTGCGCGGCCGCGCCCGGTACGTCCTCGCCGCCCGCACCCTGCCCGTCGACGAGAGCGGCATGGCGTTCCCCTGGCCGCTGATCTGAGCGATGCCGGCGGTCCGGGCGCGCCTGCGGGCGTTCCCCGGCCCGCGGGACTTGGATGGACGCCATGCGCCCCCTCACGTACTTCGTCGCGACCACCATCGACGGCTTCATCGCCGCACCGGACGGCGGGGACCCCACCGGTCCCGACGGCTTCCTCGACGTCCCCGAGGACTACCTGCGCTTCCTCATCGAGCAGTACCCGGAGACGCTGCCCGCCCCGGCCCGCGCGGCCCTCGGCGTCACCGACCCGGGCACGCGGTTCGACACCGCGGTGATGGGGCGGCGCACCTTCGAGATCGGGGCGCAGGCCGGGATCCCCGATGCGTACTCGCACCTGCGCATGGTCGTCGTCTCCCGCACCCTGGGGGCCCGGCCGGAGCCGGCCATCGAGGTGGTGGCCGATGATCCGGTCGCCGCGATCCGGGCGCTGAAGCAGGAGGAGGGGCGCGGGATCTGGCTGGTGGGCGGCGGCGAGCTCGCCCGGACGCTCGCCGAGGAGATCGACGAGCTCGTCGTGAAGATCAACCCCGTCGTCGCCGGCGCCGGCGTGCCGCTGTTCGGCGGCGGCTTCGCCCCGCGGTACCTCGAGCGCACCGCCGTGCACCAGATCCCCAGCGGCACCACGGTGATCAGCTACCGGCGGGCTCCGGGCGAGGGCGCGGCGCGATGACCCCTGCGAGGGCACGGCCCGGCCCGGACTCGGGATCGATCATGCTGCGGCCGATGGTCGCCGCCGACTGGCCCGAGGTCGAGGCGATCTACCGCGCCGGCATCGCCACCGGCCGCGCCACCTTCGAGCCGGCCCCGCCCCGGGACTGGGCGACCTTCGACGCCTCCCGCCGGGCGGACCTCCGCCTGGTGGCGGCGGGAGCGGACGGCACCGTGCTCGCCTGGGCGGCGGCCTCCGCCGTCTCGTCGCGCGAGGTCTATCGCGGCGTCGTCGAGCACTCGATCTACGTGCACCCCGATGCCGCCGGCACCGGAGTCGGGTCCCGTCTGCTGGCCGCGTTCGTCGAGCTCACCGAGGCCCGCGGGGTGTGGACGGTCCAGTCCGCCGTCATCGCCGGGAACACGGCCAGCCTGCGCCTGCACGAGCGGGCCGGCTTCCGGGTCGTCGGCCGTCGCGAGCGGATCGCCCGCATGACCACCGGCCCCCTCGCCGGCACCTGGTGCGACACCATCCTCATCGAGCGCCGCTCCGCCGTGGTCGGCGCGGACGATCCGGAGGCCACGACATGACCGGCTGGCGCGATGACCGCGTCTCGGCCGCGCTCGAAGGCCGCAACCCCACCGTCCTCGCGCAGCTCGAGGCGTCCTTCGCCGTGATCGGCGACGTGCAGTTCCTGCCCGGGTACTCGCTCGCGCTGACGCGGGACCCCGGCGCGGACCGCCTCTCCGATCTCCCGCGCGCGGAGCGCCTGCGCTATCTCGCGGACGTGGACCTGCTGGCTCTGGCGGTGGAGAACGTCTGCTCGGCCCAGGACCCCGCGTTCCGCCGGGTGAACATCGAGATCCTCGGGAACACGGACCCCTTCCTCCACGCCCACATCTGGCCCCGGTACGACTGGGAGCCGCCCGGCCTCGTCACCAGGCCCGTCTGGCTCCATCCGCCGGAGCGCTGGCGCGAGCCGGAGACGGCGCTCGGCCCTCGGCACGACGGGCTGCGGGCAGAGCTCGCCGCCGAGATTTCGAGGCTGTGCGACGAAGCGGCCTAGGGCTAGGTCGTCGCCGGGGAGGACGCCGCTGCCGGGCGGTCGCGCGTCGCTCAGGGCGCCTCCGGGCCGGGAAGGTCCATCCGGGCGAGCCGCGCCGGGTCGATGATCGAGGTGAGCGCGACGATGCGGCCCCCGGCGACGGTGCAGGCCATCAGGCCCATCGGCCGCCCCGTCGGGCCCCACACGAGGATCCCGGGCTCGCCGTCCACGCTCACGCGGCGCGCGCGCATCCGCTCCGGGTCGCCGCGGCGCACGGCGTCCAGCACGCTCTCGGCGCCGGTGCCGGTGGTGCGGCGGCGCGAGGTGATCCGATGCCAGGTGACGTCCGGGTCCAGCAGCGCGAGCAGCGCCTCGAAGTCGCCCTCGCGGGCCGCGGCGAGGAAGGCGTCCACGACCTCGCGCCTCTCCCGCAGCGCTCCGGTGGGCAGGGGCTGCTGCTGGACCTTGCGGCGGGCCCGGCTGGCCGCCATCTTCGCGGCCTCGGGGGTGGTGCCGATGATCGTCCCGATCTGCGCGAACGGCACGGCGAAGACGTCGTGCAGCACGAAGGCGAGGCGCTCGGCCGGGCGCAGCGAGTCCAGCACCACCAGCATCGCCAGGCCCACCGCGTCGGCGGTGAGCACGGAGTCCTGCGGGTCCTCGACGTCCTCGGTGACGATCGGGTCCGTCTCCCAGTCCTCCAGGGCGGATTCCGCGTGCGCGGTGCGGCGGCGCAGCGTGTCGATGCAGATCCGGCCGACCACGCGGGTGAGCCAGGCGGCCAGGTTCTCGATCGGTGCGCCGCGGTGACGGGCCAGCCGCAGCCACGCCTCCTGCACGGCGTCCTCGGCGTCGGCGCGTGAGCCGAGGGCCCGCGCGGCCACCGTCAGCAGCCGCGGCCGCTGCTGCTCGAACGCCTCGGCGAGAGTGAGCTCCTCCATGGTCGTTACCTTCCGTCGCGATGGTTCGTCACCCCTGTGACGGAGCAGCACGCTCCGAGGTCACACATCGAGAGGAATCGGACCATGGACATCGCCCTGTGGATCATCACCGCGCTGCTGGCGCTCGCCTTCACCGCCGGCGGGCTGGCGCAGATCCTCCTCCCTCGGGAACGCTACCGCGCCTTCGGCCGGAGCCAGGCCTGGGTCGACGAGTTCAGCGCCGGGCACGTCAAGGCCATCGGCACCATCAAGCTGATCGGGGCGACCGGCCTGTGGCTGCCGGCGGTCACGGGCATCGCCCCTGTGCTCTCGCCGATCGCCGCGTGCGGGCTGGCCCTGTTCATGTCCGGTGCGGCGACCACGCGGTTCCGCCGCAGCGAATGGGGCTTCATGGCCGGGGACGTCGCCTACCTGCTGGCCTTCGTGCTGATCGCCGCGGGGCGCTTCGCGCTGGTGCCGTACGGGGGCTGAGCCCGCGGCGTGCCACCATGTCCCCGGAGCCGACGGCGAGGAGACGCGATGACCGGATCGACCTGGGCGGATCTCGCCCTCGGCACCCTGGCCGCGCTGCTGCTGGCATGGCTGGTCCTGCTCGGCGCCCTGTGGGCCGTGCGACCGCGCGGTGACCTGCTGCGCGAGGCCCTGCGGATCCTGCCGGACGTGCTGCGGCTGATCCGCCGCCTCGCGGCCGATGCCTCCCTGCCGCGGGGCGTGCGGATCCGCCTGGGACTGCTGCTGGCCTATCTGGCGCTGCCCGTCGATCTCGTGCCCGATGTGATCCCCGTGCTCGGCTACGCCGATGACGCGATCGTGGTCGCCGTGGTCCTGCGGGGCGTGGTGCGCCGCGCCGGGCTCGAGGCGGTGCGGGCGCACTGGCCCGGCACGGAGGACGGCTTCGCGGCCCTCGTGCTGATCACCGGGATCGGGCGCGCGCAGGCCCGGGACGGGGAGGGGCCTCAGCGGGCGAGCGCGTCGTAGTGGTCCTTCAGCGCCGGGTAGTAGTCGTCCCAGTCCACTCCGGCCGCGTCCTCGCCGGCGAGGGCGCACTCCAGCCGGTCGAGGTAGTACTCCCAGCCGGGGCCGACGCTCCCGGCCGGCTCCGCCCCGAGGACCTGCGCGAACAGCAGTCGTGTCCCGCCGCCGTCCTCGCTCAGGGCGACGCGCAGATGCCAGGCGTCCTCGCCCACGCTGGTGTCGATCGAGAACGTGCGCGGCGGGGTGCATTCGGTGATGACGCACTCCTCGGGCGGGACGTCCCCGCCCTCGGCGGTCATGACGAAGGTGACGCGCCCGCTCGAAGGGTCGCCCTCGAGGCGGCCGATCCACGGCTCGAGGCCGGCCGAGGTCGTCAGCGCCGCCCAGACGCGGTCGATGCCGGCGGTGAGGTCGCGGCGGATCTGCAGCTCGCGTCCGCCCGGCGCGTCGACGACGGTGCCGCGGGGCTCGGGGGTCGCATTCATGGGGTCCTCCTCGTCGGGTGTGCTGACGAGGACTCTTCCAGGCCATGGCGCGGCGCGCCAGGGGCGGCGGCGCCGTTCCCGTCGGCGGCCCGGCGAGCATCCGCCCGGGCGATCTTCTCGCGCAGGGCGGCGCGATCCACGGCGGACCAGGGGCCGGAGCCGGCCAGCGGGATCTCCGTCATGTAGCGGCGCTCCGGCTCGGGGATGCGCGCGACCAGCTGATCCGGGTCGTGCTCGGCCGTGGCATAGAGGTCCGGGCCGCCGGCGAAGTAGGGATCGATGAGCACCGGCGTCCCGCTCGCGGTGCGCATGACGTTGGCGGGGTTGTCGTCCAGCGGGCCGCACCAGGGGAGCTCGCGCCGGGCCTCCGCATGGATCCGCGCGACAGCACGGGCCAGCTCCGCGAGCGCCGCGGGATCCGGGGCCCTCCCGTGAGCAGGGTCCGTACCGGGGTCAGGGCCCGCGCCGGGATCCGTCGGCGCCTGCCGATGCTGGGGCCGCTCGGCTCCTGCCGAGGCGGCCGACGCGACCGCCAGGCGCCGATGGAACGCTGCGGCATCGGACGCCGGCACCTCCGTCAGGCGTTCGAGGATCTGCAGGTCGCCGCCTCCGGCCAGGCGCCGATGCGCCAGCAGGCGGGGCACCAGCCCGGTCCCGGCCGCCTCGCGGTACAGGCGGGCCGTGTACGGGCCCACAGGATCGAAGGGGCTGACCCGGGCGACGACCTCGGCTCCGGGCGCGGCCAGGGCGATCGCCCAGTCCCCTTCGCCGCAGGGCGTCCATCCCTGCTCGCGCAGGAGGCGGCCGACCTCGCGGTGCGTCGCCTCCGCGGGCAGGAGGTCGAGGACGGGATGCGAGGACATGACGGGGAGCCTACGGCGCGCCCCTCCCCGGCCTCCAGCGGTTTCCGGGGCGGCCGCCGGCGCTGCGGGCGGTGCTACTCTCCCGCGCATGAACCAGCGCCTGTTCGCCATGCCCTTCGGCTCGATCTACCCGCTCTACGTCCAGAAGGTCCAGCGGAAGGGGCGCACGAGCGCCGAGCTCGACGAGGTCCTCACCTGGCTGACCGGCTACGACGCCTCCGATCTGGAGCGGCACATCGCAGCCGGGACGACACTGGAGGACTTCTTCGCCCAGGCCCGCCTGACCCCGAACGCCTCCCTGATCACCGGCGTCATCTGCGGGCACCGGGTGGAGGACATCGAGGATCCGCTGATGCAGAAGATCCGCTGGATGGACAAGGTCGTCGACGAGCTCGCCCGCGGCAAGGCCGTCGAGAAGATCCAGCGGTCCTGACGACCGGGCCGGCTCGCTCCGGCCCGAGGACCACCTCCGCTGCCGCACCGGCGCCGGCACGCTCCCGATCGGCGGTGCGCTGGCGCCCCGAGCACGAGGGCTGTACCGTGCGGTGATCATCATGTGACCGGGGTCACGTACGTCGGCTCAGGTCGCGGGCGCCCGGGCGTCGAGGGCGATGCAAGGACGGAGTTGAGGGGCGAATGTCGAAGGCGACCATCCGCGAGTTCCGCAGCGAGGACCTGGGCCGCATCGTGACCCTGTGGGACGCCACGCAGGTCCCCGGTCGCGAGCCCGTCTACGGGCTCTCCGAGGTGCTGGCCTCCTGCCACGCCGATGAAGCGGTCGTGGCCGTCGGCGAGGACGAGGACGTGCTGCTGGGGGCGGCGGTCGGTCGGGCGGCCCACGAGCAGGGCTGGATCGTCTATCTCGGGATCCTGCCCGAGCATCGGAGCCAGGACCTGGGCGGGCGACTGCTGGACGCCCTCGAGCGGCGCCTGGCCGCCCACGGGATCGGCACCCTGTGCAGCCTGGTGCCCTCGCACCAGCCGGAGGCCCTGGCCGTCTTCACCGACAGCGGCTTCGCCCTCGAGCACGAGCTGCGCTACGCCGAGCGGCGCATCCCCGTGCAGGGCCGCGACATCGCCCTGCTGCGCGATCTCGGCGGCCGGATCCTGCCGCGCGGGCACTGGGACGCCGTCGGCGGGATGCAGAAGGAGAAGGAGCTCCTCGAGCGCCGCCTGGTGATGCCGCTGGCCCGGCCCGAGCTGGCCGAGCGCTACGGCGTCGTGCCGCCGCGGGCCGTGGTCCTGTTCGGCCCGCCCGGCACCGGCAAGACGACCTTCGCCAAGGCCGTGGCCTCGAAGCTCGGCTGGCCCTTCGTCGAGGTGTTCCCCTCCCGGCTGGGCGGCGATCCGGCGGGTCTGGCCGCTGCGCTGCGCGAGACCTTCTCCCGCATCGCCGAGCTCGAGAAGGCGGTCATCTTCATCGACGAGGTCGAGGAGATCGCCGCGCACCGCAAGGGCGACCCGCCCTCGCCGCTGCAGGGCGTGACCAACGAGCTGCTGAAGATCATCCCCGACGTGCGCGAGCAGAGCGACCGTCTGCTGATCTGCGCGACCAACTTCATCCGCTCCCTGGACTCGGCGCTGCTGCGCCACGGCCGCTTCGACTACGTGCTGCCCATCGGCCTGCCCGATGATGCGGCCCGCGAGGCGATCTGGAGCCGGTACCTGCCCGGCGAGGTCGCCACCGCCGTCGACGTCCCCGCCCTGGTCGCCGCGAGCGCCGGGCTCACCCCGGCCGACATCGAGCATGCGGCGCGCCGCGCCGCCCAGGGCGCCTTCGAGCGCGCCGCCCTGGACGAGGACGGGACGGAGCATCGGGCGCTGGCGACGGAGGACTACCTGCAGGCGCTGCGCTCCATCCGGCCGACGGTCAGCGAGGAGGTCGTCGCCGACTTCCTCGAGGACATCGACGCCCTCGGGAGGATGTGAGCCGATGGCCGATCCGTCCATGACGGCGTCGGGACGAGCGGCGTAGCGTCGCCGCCATGACGACCCTCTCCGCCGTGTCCATCGTGACCGCAGACATGTCCCGTGCCCTCGACTTCTACACCGCCCTCGGTCTCGTCCTCGAGTCCGGCGGGCCCGACCAGCCGCACAGCGACCTCGGCGGCGCCGGGATCCGGGTCATGCTGGACACCGAGGAGGTCATCCGCTCCATCGACCCGCAGTGGCGCCGCCCCGAGGGAGGACCCGCCGTGACCCTGGCCTTCGGCTGCGGGTCCCCGCAGGAGGTCGACGCGACCGCCGCGTCCCTCGCCGCCGACGGCGCGCCGGTGGTGCGTGCGCCATGGGATGCGTTCTGGGGGCAGCGCTACGCCGTCGTCGCCGATCCCGACGGCAACCCGGTGGATCTGTTCGCCGCGCTCTGAGCTCGCCCCGCCGCAGACGCCGTCAGGACGGGGTCATGAGATCCCGTTCGTCGCGCCACAGGTGCGAGGCGTCGGCGTACCCTGCCCGCGCGGCGGCATCGGCCCGAGAGGCCCCGGCCTCCAGGTCCGCGGCCGCGCGCCGGTATCGCAGCACGCGCGCCAGATGCTTGGGCCCGTACCCGTACCAGCGGGCCGCGTCCCGGCGCAGCTGACGGGTCGAGCGGCCCGCCTCCTCCGCGACCTGCGCCACGTCGAGCCCGGAGCCGAGCGCGCGGGCCACCCGCAGCGGCCGCGGATCCAGCCGTCCCGCCCGTGCGCACAGCGCCGCGGCGATCGCCGTCACGGACGGGAGGTCGGACGCACCGGTCCCGTCGCCCCGCACGGCCCCGGCGACGGGACCGGGATCGCCGGGTCCGCGCCGCCCCGCCGCGTCGAGCAGGCGGGCGACATCGCGCCGGCCGAGCACCTCGGCCAGCGGCACCTGCCGGTCCGCCAGGGCGTCGGCATCCACCCCCAGCAGCTGGGGCAGCACTCCCGGATCGAAGCGCACCCCGGTGGTGAGCGTCCCCGCCGTGCCCCGGTGGACGCGGGCCCGTGCATCGGCGCCGACCACGACCAGGCGCCCGTGCAGGGAGATCACGTCCATGCACCCGTCGGGGCCGATGAGGCTGCTGGCCCCAGCCGCGGCATTCCACCATGCGACGGCGGGCAGACCGGGGAGCCGGGTCTCGGCGTGCATCGCTCAGACGCCCGGCTGCGCGGCCGCGGACCGGCGCAGCTTGGCGAAGAAGTCCTCCAGCAGGTACCGGGCGTCGTACATCTCGCACACCCGCACCGTGTGCCCCGCGCCCGGCAGCAGCGCGCCCTCGGCGGAGAACAGGGGAGCGGGGCGGGTGCGGAACAGCCCGCCCAGGGGGTTGAGCATGAGGCCGACGGCGGGGGAGTCCCCGAGAGCGCGATGCTCGATGGGGCCGTCCTGGACGGTCTCGTTGAACTCCTTGAGCTGCCGCACGAGGTAGGCGCCGAGCTCTCCGCAGGGCGCGACCTTCTCGTCCAGCTCCGCATATCCGACCGAGGACATGACATACGCCGTCCGGGGCACCTGCCAGATGCGGATCCCCGAGCGGAAGACGACGTTCGCGGCGGCGACGTCGTTCCTCAGGTTGAACTCGGTCCCCTCGCCGGGCTCGCGGACCTCGTAGCCCGGCCCGCCGATCCAGATCACCGTCGTGTCCGTCTCCACGAGCGCGGGGTCCAGCAGCAGGGCGGCGGCCATGTCGGTGAGCGGGCCGAGGAAGGCGATCTGCAGCGGCCCGGCGTCCGCGCGCCGTGCCTCCTCGATGATGAGCCGGGCCCCGGGGGAGTCGACGGGCGTGTCCTCGTCGGGCAGGGCCTCGGCGGCGCCGTTCTCCGCCCGCACGTCGTCGCGGCCCATCATGCCCAGCAGCAGGTCGATCTCGGCGCGGGAGTCGAGCATGCTGGTCGCCGACCGCTGCGTGCCGAAGTGCGCGGCGATGATGCCGCGCACGTCCAGGGTCTCGGAGAGCAGGGCGTGGACGATGGCGAACTGGTCGTCCGCCTCGTTCTTGGCATCGGTGTCGATGATGACGCGGCGGGTGCGCGGGGTGCGGGACATCGGTGTCCTCCAGGAGGTCGGGATGCAGGTGATCGACCGGTTGACCACCACGCTACCAAGCTGCTCTCCGGGGGTCCCGGCCGCGCGGGGTCAGCCGTGGCGCGTCGGGCGGTAGCGGAGCTCCTGGATGCGGCCGTCCAGGGTGCGGGCGCCCAGCAGCTCGAGGTCGAAGTCCTCGGCGCCGGCGAGGATCGGCGCGGTGCCGGTGCGGCCGCTGATCACGGGGAACACGGTCACCTGCAGCACGTCCACGAGACCGGCGGCGAGCAGGGCCCGGTTCAGGGCGAGGCTGCCGTGGGAGCGCAGCGGCACCGCGGAGGTCTCCTTCAGGGCGCCGATGATCTCCCCGGCGTCCCCGCGCACCAGGCGCGCATCGGGCCAGTCCAGCGGATCCTCGAGGGTCGAGGAGACGACCGTGGTGGGCAGGAACCTCATGCGCGTGTTGACCGGGTCGTCGGCCTCCGATGCGCGGGTCAGGCCGCCCAGGAACCTCTGGAACATGCGGAAGGTCGATGCCCCGAGCACCAGGTGCGAGGCCTCGGCGTACTGCGCGGCGCGATGCGCGAGGAACTCGGGGCCCTGCTTGCCCCAGTAGCCGCCCCAGTCGCCGCCCGGCCCGAAGGAGCCGAAGCCGTCCAGGGTGCACAGCACGTCCCAGGTGTACGTCGCGGTCATGGCGGGCCTCAGAGCAGTCGGCGCAGCGTGGTGATGTTGCGGGTGGTCGTCGTCGCTTTGAACCGGGCGGCCGCGATCTTCTTCGCGAAGGGCTCGGTGGTGCTGGCGCCCTTCCGGCAGCGCCAGTAGACGACGCCCTCGCCTCCGGTGACCGGGTCCTCGGATCCCGCGCAGTCCAGGACGTCGGCCCGCGCCTGCGCGGTGGAGGCGAAGACGACATAGGCGTGATGCTCGGGGTCCTCCGCGAAGGGGTAGCCCTCCACGATGCCCGCGAGCTCGTCGTGAGGGAGCAGCACGATCCAGGCCTCGTAGCCGAAGCGCTCGCCGAGGGCCGCCTCGATGCGCTCCTTGAGCGCTGCGGCCGCCGCAGGGTCGTCGCCATCGACGTCCGCGGTGAAGTCGACGTTCCCGGTGGCCAGGACGGTGCGCACGTCCTCGAACCCGAGCTCGCGGAACAGCGCGGCGAGCTCGGCGCTGCGGATGCTCGCCCCGCCGACGTTGATCCCGCGCAGCAGGGCTACCCAGCGTGACATGCCCCGACGCTAGCACCGGCGCGGCGGGCCCGCGATAGCCTCGCGCATATGTCCTTCCCCTTCGTGCTCCCCGCGCCGCATGCGGTGCGCCGCGGCTCCGGCCTGCCGCTGCTCATGATCCACGGCAACGGGGTGGACCATCGCCTGCTGCTGCCGCTGGACGAGGCGCTCGCCGCTGCCGGCGCCCTCGAGCGCATCTACCTGGATCTCCCCGGTTTCGGGCGGACGGCCCCGCTGGACGGCCCGGGCGGGCTGCCCGAGATCGCCGACTGGCTCGAGGAGGCGGCCGCGGAGCTCATCGGCGAGGCGCCCTTCGCGGTGCTCGGCAACTCGATGGGCGGGCTGCTGGCCCGGGAGCTCGCCGCCCGCCACCGCGAGCGCTGCGCCGGGATCGCGCTGCTCGCGCCCGCGGTCGACCCGGTCCGCGAGCACCGCCGCCTGCCCCCGCGCACCGTGCTGCGCACCGACCCGGAGCTGCTGGCCGCCCTGGACGCGGCCGATGCCGCGGACTACGCGGAGATGGCGGTCGAGCAGTCCGAAGCCGGCTGGGAGCGCTTCGCCGCGGCCGCGCTGCCCGGCATCCGCGCCGCGGATCCCGGCGCCGGCGAGGGCCTCGGGGCCCGCTACGCCCTGCCCGGACTGCCCGATGACCGTCTCGCCGGGATCGAGGTGCCCGTGCTCGTGGTCGCCGGGCGGCAGGACCATGTCGTCGGCTTCGAGGACCAGCAGGACCTCGCCGCACGCTTCCCGCACGCGAGCAGCGCCGTGCTGGACCGCGCCGGCCACAACGTCCACCTCGATCAGCCGGAGCAGGTCGCGGCGATGCTGCGCGCCTGGGCGGGGCAGCTCCTCGCCTGAGGGCGCACGCCGCGGCCCTCGGGCCCTGCCGCCCTGCCTGGTCCGGCGGGTTCTGCCGGACCGCGCCCCTGGTGGCAAGCGCCTCCCGTACACTCCCGCCATGACGACGACGTCCTGGACCGATCTGGCACAGCTCCTCTCCGACCGCCCAGAGGTGGCGACCTCCACGGCGCTCGCCGCCGAGGATCAGGCCGGCTACTTCGACCGGAACCGGCAGCCGCTGCTGGATCGGGGGATCGACCGGGCCGACGGGGTCACCACGGCCATCGCCCTCGTGGACGCCCTCGCGGAGACCGGGGAGCTGGCCTACCTGGACGAGACGGCCGATGCCGAGACCGTCGCCGCGGCCCTCGGCGCCCTCGCCCCGGTGCGGGAGTCCGGGGTCGACCTCTCCTCGGTCGCGGAGCTGGACGTCAGGCTCGAACCGGCCCTCGGCGCCGCGAACCTGCTGCTCACCGAGGCGGGGCTGTACGTCCTGATCCTCGAGGAGGATGTCGACGAGTACCCGCTGGTGGTGGTGCCCACCGCCCGGGTGAGCGAGATCCTCGAGGCGGCCGGCCGGGCCGGCGCGGGGATCCGCGTCCCCGTCGCGCCGAACTGACCCCGGGCTCCGCCCGCTCCGTCCTCCGTCGGGGGAGGGCGCCGGCCGCGGGGTGCCGGCATTCCTCGCGCGTTCCCGGCAGCGCCTGCGCGGCCCGGTCCCGCGCCGGCGACGCTCAGCGCACCAGCTCCTCGGCCGATGCCAGCAGCCGGCCCAGCGTCGTCCGTCCCAGCTCCGCCATCGGCGGGTTGGTCTCGCGGTAGTACCAGACCAGGCCCATGGCCTGGGCGAAGGCCCAGGCGGCGCCGCGCAGCCAGTCGAGCTCCGGCACGTCCAGCCGCTCCCGCAGCGCCTCGCGCGCGGGGCCGTCCAGCAGATGCCAGGCGGCCACCAGGTCCAGGGCCGGATCGGCCGGGCCGAAGCCGCCGGCATCGAGCACTCCCACCAGGCGGCCCCCGCCCATCAGCAGGTTGCCGGGGATGAGGTCCCTGTGGCTCATGACGTCGGCGCTCTCGTGCGGCAGCGTGCGCCACCGCTCCCACAGCGCGGCCAGCTCCTCCACCGGCAGCAGGCCGCGGCTGTTCTCCAGGCAGGTGCGCATCCAGGCGTCGTGGTCGGGCAGCTCGCCGCCGCGTCCTCCGCCCGCGAAGCGTCGACCGCGGGTGGGCACCTCCCGCAGCGTGCCGAGGAGATCGGCGAGCTGCTCGGCGACGGGCACGGAGCCCGCGACGGAGGTCGGGGTCGCGACCTCGCCCTCGACCCAGGTCTGCAGGGAGAACGGCAGGGGGAACCCGGCGTCGCCCTCGCCGATCGCCACCGGGAGCGGCGCGGGCACGGGGCATGCGGCCGCGAACTCCGCCATCGCCGCGTGCTCGGCGACCAGGGCGGCGCGCACGGCGTCCGGGTCCTCGCCCGTCATCGGGAAGCGGGCCACCAGGTCGGTGCCGACCCGCAGCACGTAGCTCGTGGTGCCCGCCCCGGGCAGGGCGAGGACCTCCGCCGCGGGCGGGCGGCCCGCCTGCTCGAGGGCGCGGCCGATGAGCCGGCGCGCATCGGCCTGGGCCAGCGGGACCTGCGCCGCGTGCATCGTCGTCGTGCCCTGCGTGCTCGTGCCCTGCGTGCTCGTTCCGTCCCTCGTGCCCGTGGTCATGGCGGGAGACTACGGGGGCCGCGCGAGCACGTCACGGGGATTCCCTGCGCGCGGGCCGCGCAGTAGCGTGGTGGCCCTCGCGAGGAGGCGACCATGTCCGAGACCGGAGCATCCGCAGCAACGACCCCCGATCCGTCCCCGAGCATCCCGGGGCAGGGCCCGCCGCCCGGGCCCGGCGGCCAGGAGCTGCTGGTGGACTTCATCCTCTCCCTGGACGGCTGCGCCGCGGCGGAGGGCTGGCCCGGCTGGTGGGGTCTGCAGAGCCCCGAGTACCTCGACTGGCTGGGCCGGGAGCCCGAACGCATCCAGCTGATGGGCGCGACCACCTACCGCATGATGTCCGAGATGGCGCAGCAGGCCGAGTCCCTGGACGTCTCCGCGGAGGAGAAGGCGAGCTTCGCGCACATGGCCGAGGTGGAGAAGATCGTCTTCTCCTCCACCATCACGCCCCCGCTGACGTGGCCGAACTCGCGGCTGATCAGCACCGATGCGGCCGAGGCCGTGCGTGAGCTGAAGCGCACCGCGTCCCGGCCGCTGACGACCGTCGGCAGCATCCGGCTGAGCCATTCCCTGCTGCGCGCCGGGCTCGTGGACCGCTTCCGCATCATCCTGTTCCCGGTCATCACCGGGCGCACCGGGCTCGAGCGGATCTGGGAGCGCTTCGAGGACTTCACCCTCGAGCTGATCGGGACGCGCACCTTCGAGGGCGGGCTGCAGCTGCTCGAGTACGCGCCCACGCCGCTGGACGCCCCGCCGGGCACGGCCTGGCAGCGCCCCTGAGCGCGTCGGGCCGGCGCCCCGGTCACAGGACTCGCAGGCGGTGCTCCCCGGGCCGCGGCGTGATGAGCACCCGCGCGCCCTCGCGCAGGATCGAGGCCCGCGCGCCGTCGACGACGAGCTCGACGTCCTGCTCCTCGGGCACCCAGAACTCGGTGGGCGCCGGGCCCTCCGCCCCGTCCCAGGCCGCCTTCCAGCCGCCGCCCGCGGAGGACTCCGCGCGCAGCCCGCGGCCGGTGACCGCGACGGCCCGGGGCCGGCGCAGGTGCCGGGCCGCCTCGCTCCCGGGGAAGGACGCGTCGAAGGACCAGTAGAACCAGCTCCACGCCCAGCGGTCGAAGAGGTCCAGCTGGTGCTGGATGTGGGCCCCGATGCCGGCGAGATCCCCGAGCCCGCCCCATTCCCCGACGATCACCGGGACCCCGAGCCCCGCGGCGGTCTCCGCGGCGCGGGTGAGGATCGTCGTCACCCGGCGATCGCTGGGCGCGGACATGGCCTCGGTGTCCACCACGAGGTCGTAGCCGTGGGGCGAGTACGCCCACGCCCCGCCGTCCAGCGGCGGGATCGCGGCGGGGACGCCGAGGTTGCCGGGATACGAGTGCTCGCGCAGGATCAGCGCCCCGGGCCGATGCTCCCGGATCGCGGCGGCGGCCTGCCGGAAGAGGTCATGGACGGGGCCCTGCTCGAAGGGCGCGAGCAGCGGCGCGGCGGCATCGGCCACCGCCCGGTGCAGCGACTCGTCCTCGAGCCGCGCCAGCTGCGCGAGACGCGCCGCCGGGTCGGAGAGGTCCGCGGCGACCTGCTCCGGGGCCTGGCCGGTGCGCTCGGCGAGCGCCCCAAGGATCGCCTGCTGCACCTCGACCATGAGGGCGCCGGGGGCGGGCTCGTTGAGCACGTCGTAGCCGATCACCGCCGGATGGCCGCCCAGGCGCCGGGCCAGCTCGCCCCACATCGCGGTGAAGCGGGTGCGGATGCCCATCCCGTCCGGCCCGGGGGCATCGGCCCAGAACGCGTCCAGCGCCTCCTGCACGGCGGCGGAGGAGACGTAGGCGTCGCTCCACAGGTCGCTGGGGGTGAAGGGCTGCGCGGTGAGCGTCGCCCAGGCCGGCGCGCCGTCGCCGAAGGACTGGGAGTACAGGTCCTGATGGGCATCGAGCACCACCGCCAGCCCGGCGCGGTGCAGGCGGTCCAGCATGTCCTCGAGCCAGGCCAGGTGCCCGGTGTCGTAGCGCCCGGGCTCCGGCTCCACCGCCGCCCAGATCACGCCCAGGCGCACCGCGTCCAGCCCCGACCGGGCCAGGCCCGCGAGGTCCTCGTCGGACCAGTCGCCGCGGAACGCGGTGCCCGGCACTCCGGCCTGGCCGCGCGGCCCCTTGGCGACGAGGTTGATCCCGTGGAGGATCCGCTGCCGTCCGTGCTCGTCGACCAGGGTCGTCCCGTCGGTCCTCAGCTGCATCGCCTGCTCCGCTCGTTCGGGGCGGCCGCGGCGCCATCGCCGGGCCTTCCCCCGAACCTAGCAGCGACGGGCCCTCACCGGGTCCCGGCGAGGGCATGTGCCGTCAGCGCCTCCAGGACGGCGATCCCGTCGCGGGAGAGCACGGACTCCAGGTGCCCCTGGACCGAGGCGAAGCCCTCCCCGCGCAGGGCGTGGACGATCCCGGTGCCGGGATCGGCGGCGACCTCGGCCGCGAGCGGGCGCAGGGAGCCGGGCGCCTGCGCGGCCAGCTGCGCGGTGCCCGGGGCGACGCGGGCGGCGAAGGTGTTGTAGAAGCCGATCCGCGCCGGGCCGATGCCCGCGAACAGGTCCACCGTGCGGGGCACGCCCTGGTGCGGCGCCGGCAGCGGGGCGAGCTCGAGGCCCAGCTCCTGGCACAGCAGCTGGTGGCTGAGGCACACCGCCAGCAGCGGCTGCGACCGCTCCAGCCGGGCCCGGATCAGCGCGCGCAGGGTCGCCATCCGCGCCGAGGCGGGATCGCGCGGGTCCCCGGGGCCGGGCCCGGCGACCAGCAGCTGCGCGGCCGCGGCCCGCTCCGGCGTCACCGCGTCCCAGGGGAGGACCTCGGCCTGCACGCCGAGATGGCGCAGCTGGTGGGCGAGCATCGTGGTGAAGCGGTCCTCCGCGTCGACGATCAGGGCCTCGGCGCCGGCCAGCGGGCCGGGCGCGGCGGACTGCGGCTCCAGCCAGAACCGGGCCAGGGTCGCGTTGCGGGAGGCCAGCAGCTCGCCGATGCCGGGATCGGCGGCCAGATCGGGGGCCCCGCCGGCCGCCCCGGTGCGGGCGGGCAGCGCGCCGATGGCGCCGAGCACCCCGGCGGACTTCGCAAGGGTCTCGGCGACTTCCCCGTCCGGGTCGGAATGCCGCACGAGCGTCGCGCCGACGGGGACCCGCAGCCGGCCGTCCTCGAGATAGGCGGTGCGGATGAGGATGGGCGCGTCCAGCGCGTGCCCGCCCGCGCCGTCGGGGGTGAACAGGGCCGCCACCCCGGAGTAGTAGCCGCGCGGGCCCGCCTCGTGCCGGCCGATGACGGTGCACGCGTTCTGCATGGGGGAGCCGGTGACGGTGGGCGCGAACATCGTCTCGCGCAGCACGTCGCGGGGATCCAGGGCACTGCGGCCGCGCAGCATGTACTCGGTGTGGGTGAGGCGGGACATCTGCTTCAGGTGC
Source organism: Brachybacterium phenoliresistens (assembly GCF_000576425.1). Classification (GTDB taxonomy): domain Bacteria; phylum Actinomycetota; class Actinomycetes; order Actinomycetales; family Dermabacteraceae; genus Brachybacterium; species Brachybacterium phenoliresistens. The sequence continues at coordinate 173,877 of NZ_KK069989.1, forward strand.
GGGCCGGTGATGCGACCGCCGTCGGAGCAGACGGCGCTCATCATCTTCATCTCCTCGTCGACCACCATGAACAGCTCCTCCGTCTCCTTCGTGGAGGCGAGGAACTCGGCCAGGGCCTCCCGCGTCGGCGGGGCCTCGCCGTGGCGGAAGGTGCCGGAGATCGGGTTCATGAGCACCTCGCCGTCGCGGGCGACGACATGCGCCTCCGGGCTCGCGCCCACCAGGATCCGGTCGCCGGCGACGATCGCGAAGGTCCAGTACGCGCCGCGCTCGCGCTCCAGCAGCGCCCGGAACCAGGCCAGCGCCGCCGTGCGGGCCCCGGCGGCATCGGCCGCCCCCTCGACGTCGGCGAGGTAGTCGCGGCGGATCACGAAGTTCGCGCCCTCGCCCCGGCCGATCTCCTCCTCGATGACGGTGCGCACCACCTCGGCGTACCGGGCGTCGGAGACGTCGAAGGCGCCGCCGTGCAGGGCGGGGACGCGGTCCGGGAGGGCGGCGAGCAGCTGCTCGCGGGCGAGCTCGGCGCGGTCCTCGACGAGCAGGCAGCGCAGGGGGGAGTCCTCGGCGGGCACGTCGTAGCCGCGCTCGCGGATCTGCTGGTAGGGGACCAGGGCGAGGACCTCGCGGGGCACTCCGTCCTCGTCCAGGGGGATGTCGGCGAGCGCCTCGACGTCGCGGAGGCTCCCGCGCAGCAGCTCGATATCGGCCGGGTCGTGCCCGCCGCGGCGGTGCGGCCGCTCGGGGCGGGAGAGCAGGGCGAAGGGCTCGTCGGAGGCGACGAGCGCGGCGAGCAGGGCGGCCGGGTCGGCGGTCACGGGGGTCACGGGCTTCTCCTGGGATGTGCCCGGGACGGCCCACCGGCTCCACGACTGCGAAGACCGCCCCGGAAGGCGGTCTGGTTCGTGCGTACGAGAACAGGGCCGCCTAGGAGGCGGGCCACCAGCTGAGGGTCTCGTGCATCGGGAGCATGGCAGGAGGGTACACCCCCGCGCTCACTGCCCGACGCGGCCGTCCACGCACTCGCGCAGCAGGTCCGCGTGCCCGCAGTGGCGCGCGTACTCCTCGATGAGGTGGACCCGGATCTCGCGCACCGTGCCGTGCGCGCCGACGGCCGCGCCGAGGTCGTGGTCGTGGCGGGAGAGGGCGGCATCGGTCGCGGCCTGCTCGCGGGCCAGGGCCTCGCGGGCCTCGGCGACCACGGCGTCGTCGGCGATCGCGCCGTCGAAGTCCCCGTCGGGATCGCCGTACAGGCTGGGGCGGGCATGCTCGGGATCCAGCCAGCTCTGCCAGTCCCGCTCGACCTCCGCGAGGTGCCGCAGCAGCCCCAGCAGCGACATGGTCGAGGGAGGCACGGAGCGGCGGGCGAGCTGCTCGGAGTCCAGGCCCTCGCACTTCATGAGCAGGGTCGCGCGATAGTCGCGCAGGTACTCCTGCAGGGTCGCCAGCTCGCCCTCCGGCGCGGGGCCGTCGCTGCTGCGGGGGTCCTCGTCCGGGTCGACCCACATGTCGGGGTGCACGGTCGCCTTCGTCCATCGCTGCGTGAGCTCGTCCATGCGCTGATCGTCCCCCGTCCTCGCGCGATGCGCCAGGCGTTTTCCCCGGCCCGCGCGATCAGGGCACCGGGCGCACGGCCGCCCGGGCCCGGGCGACGTCCTCGGCCAGCAGGCGCGGCCAGGTCCGGACGTCCGCGGGGGTCCGCGCGACGCGCAGCTCCGCGTGCGGCAGCAGGCGGGCCAGCTCCTGCGCGGTCGTCAGCGGATGCGAGGGGTCCTCCTCCCAGGCGAGGATCCGCACCGGCACCGTGATCGCGGCGATCCGCGCCGGATCGGGCAGGTCGCTGTCCCCGGCGCCGCGCAGCACCGACGGCAGCAGCTCCGGCGGGATCTCCGGGGTGGCGTCGGCCGGGGGGACGGCCGCGGGCGGCTGCGGGGCCATGGCCCCCGCGGCGACGAACGCGCCCACCCCGCGCGCCTCGACCAGGGCGGCGGAGGCCCGGTAGGCCGCGGCCCGTGCCGTGCGCGTCGCCCACGCGGTCGGCGGGATCATCAGGGTCAGCGAGGAGAAGCGCCCGGGGTCGGCCACCGCCGCATGCAGCAGCGTGCCGCTGCCCATCGAGGGCCCGGCGCCGTGCACCCGCTCGCCGGGGAAGTGCTCCTCCAGCAGCGCCAGCAGGTCCTCCGCGAGGACCTCCCAGCGGTAGTCCCCGGGCTCCGGCCGGCCCGTGGAGCGGCCGTGCCCGCGGGCGTCGTAGCGCAGCAGACGGGTGCCGGACAGGCCCCGCCCCAGGTCCAGGTCGATCTCCCGCTCCCGGGCGCGGCTCGAGGTGAGCCCGTGCAGCTGGACGACGGGGTGGCCGCCCTCGTCGCTGAGCTCGGTGTCGAGCTCGGCATGCGGGACACGGAATCGCATCGGCGCCCGCCTCCGTTCCTCGGGTCGCGGTGAGGACGCTAGGTTAGCGCGCATGCGCCTGACCAACGTCTCGCACCTGCGGCTGCCCTTCGGGCGCCTGATCGGCTACGACGTGGCCGTCGGCACCCCGGGGCGGCCCCTGCCGGTCTCCTTCGACCAGCAGCGCCACGTCGGCGCCGGGGACCGCCCCGGCTCCTGGATGGCCCTGTCCGTCGCGCTGCCGCGGCGGGTGGAGCGGGAGGACCTCGCCGCGGCGTGGCTGTCGGTGATCGCCCGCCACGGCACGCTGCGCTCGGTGTTCTCTCCCGCCCCCGAGGGGCGGGCCGATGCCGCCCCGCTGCTGCACGAGCTGGAGATCGGCCCGGGCGCCTGGCGCGAGCATGCCATCGGCCCCGGGCAGGCGGTCGAGGAGGCGCTGCGCCAGGTGCTCGATGCGCACTGCCGGCCCTTCGCCCGCCCCGCGCACCGCCTGTGCGCCCTCGAGACGGCCGATGCCACCACCGTGGTGATCGGCGTGGACCACGCCCACGTGGACATGTGGTCGATGCTCGTGATCGGCCGGGACCTGCTGGCCCGGCTCGCCGCGCGCGGCGCCGCGCCCGCGCCCCAGGAGCTGCCGGAGCCGGTGCCGTCCTTCGCCGAGCACACCGCGCAGCTCGCCGGCCGGCCCCCGGCGCCCGCGGAGGTCCGCCGGCGCTGGGCGGAGGTCCTCGCCGCCAGCGGCGAGGTCATGCCCCGCTTCCCGCTGCCGCTGGGGGAGGCGGCCTCCCAGCCCGAGCGGGTCGAGGTGCGCGATGTGCTCGACGCCGACGACAGCGCCGCCTTCGCCGCGGAGGCCCGCGCGAGCGGCGCCTCCACGCTGGCGCTGACGGTCTCGGCGATGACCGAGGTGACCCGGGAGCTGGCCGATGCGCCGCTGCGTGCCGTGTTCCCGGTGCACAGCCGCCACGAGGCCCGATGGCACGACTCGGTGGGCTGGTTCATCACCAACTCCGTGCTCGAGTCGACCGACCCGGCGCCGACGGCGTGCGCCGCGGCGATCACGGAGGCGATCCGGCTGGGGTCCTGGCCGCTGGCCGAGGTGCTCGAGCCCTGGGGCGGCATGCCCGAGGCGCCCGGCATGTTCGCGATCTCCTGGCTGGACCTGCGGCGCCTGCCGGTGCGCTTCGACTCGGCGGGGCTCGGCGCCCAGTACGTGAGCGCCGCGATCCGCACCGACGGCGTGATGCTGTGGTTCATCCTCGACGACGCCGGCCTGCACCTGCGCTGCCGCTATCCCGACACGCCGCAGGCGCGCGACGGGGTCGGGAGCTGGCTCGACGCGCTGGTCGCCCGGATGCGCCGGCGCGCCCGGGAGTCCGCGGGGGACGTGCTGCGGTGCGGCGGGCGCAGCTACCGCATCCAGCGGGCCGCCCGGGAGGACGTGCCCGCGATCCGGGCCCTGCTGGTCGATGACGAGATCGGCCGCACCCGCGAGGGCGGGGATGACGCCGCCGAGTACGAGGCCGCCTACGACCGCGTCGCCCAGGACCGCGCCCACTATCTCGCGGTGGTCCGCGACGAGGCCGGGGCCGTGGTGGGCACCATGCAGCTGACGATCCTGCCGGGGCTCTCCCGCCAGGGCAGCGCCCGCCTGCAGATCGAGGCCGTCCGCGTCGCCCGCTCCGAGCGCTCCCGCGGACTGGGCTCGGCGATGTTCGCCTGGGCCCACGAGCACGGCCGTGCCCGCGGCGCCCGCCTCGCGCAGCTGACGACCGACCTCGGCCGCGAGGAGGCGAGGGCGTTCTACGCCCGGCTCGGCTACGTGGAGTCGCATGCGGGGCTGAAACGGCCCCTGTGAGGCGTTAGGGTGACGGCACCGATCCCGCCCCACCTCGGCACCGTCGCCCTGGGCCTCCTGCAGGCATGCCCCGGTGCCCGCACGACAGGAGGACGCCGTTGTCCGACACCCGTCACCCGCCCGGCTCCGAGCCTGAAGGCCCGCGGCCGCCGCGCCGGACCGCCCTGACCGCGATCGGCCTGGCGGTCTCCGCCGGTGCCATCGGCACCGCCGCCTACGGCTCCATCACCTCCGCCTCCGGAGGCGGCGACCTGCGGTCCTCCCTCACGATCATCGCCCCGGCCGCCGCCGGCGGCGGCTGGGACACCTGCGCCCGAGAGATGCAGGCCACCCAGCGCGCCGGCGGCATCGTGAACAACACGCAGGTCCTGAACATCCCCGGCGCAGGCGGCACCATCGCGCTCGGCAACCTCGCCGGGCTCGCCGGCCGCCCGGAGACGATCATGGTCGGCGGCACCGGGCAGCTCGCCGCGACCATCCAGTACGACTCCTCGGTCGTCCTCGAGGACGTCACGCCCCTGGCGACCATCGTCGCCGAGATCGGCGTCGTCGTCGTCAAGGCCGATGCCCCCTACGAGAGCCTCGAGGACCTCGCCGCGGCGTGGCGGGAGGACCCCGCCGCCATCCCGTGGACCGGCGGCGGCTCCTTCGACCAGCTCGTGGTGACCTCCCTCGCGATCGCCGCCGGCGTCGACCCGGTCGAGATGACCTACATCTCCTCCGACGGCGGCGGCGAGGCGATCCAGGCGATCCTCAACGGCACCGCCGTGGCCGCCACCGGCGGCTATCCCGACAACAAGGACCTCATCGAGTCCGGCCGCTTCAAGTCCCTCGCCGTCGTGGCCGACGCCCCGGTCGAGGGCATCGACATGCCCACCACCGTCGAGCAGGGCTTCGACGTGACCCTGACCAACTGGCGCTCCCTGCATGCCCCGCCCGGCATCACCGAGGAGGATCGCGCGGAGCTCGTCGCGATCATCCAGGAGACCGTCGCGGCCCCCGAGTGGCAGGAAGCCGTCGAGCGCTACAGCTGGATGCGCGCCGAGCGCTACGGCGAGGAGCTGGACGCCTTCCTCGCCGCCCAGGCGGAGGAGATCGCCGGACTGTACGAGGAGATGGGCGCATGACGCAGAACCCGACCCCGACCGACCCGGAGGCCACCGTGGAGACCGCCGCGGAGGACGAGGCTCCCCGCCTGAGCGGGCCCGGCGTCCTCGCCGAGCTCGCCATGCCCGCGCTGCTGGCCGCCTTCACGATCTATCTCGTGGTGGGCCTGGCGACCATGCGCATCCCCGAGGGCACCGATTTCCCCGGCCCCCGCTTCGTGCCCGGCATCATCGCCGCCGCCATCGGCATCCTCGTGATCGCGCAGGTGGTCCTCGTGCTGCGGCGGCACACGCCGCTGGCCGCGGACCGCCGCATCCCGGCGGGCCGCGACGACCTCGAGGGCATCGCCGGCACCGTCACCCGCCGCGCCGGGCTGGACTGGCCCTCGTTCGCGTGGGCCGTCGGCGGCTTCCTCGTGTTCTCGCTGCTGCTGGAGGTGCTGGGCTGGGTGCTCGGCGCCGCCCTGCTGTTCTGGTGCGTGGCGAGGGCCTTCGGCTCCCGCCGCGTGCTCCTGGACGTGGTGGCGGGGCTGACGCTGTCCTCCCTGGCGTACATCGCCTTCGACATGATCCTGGGCCTCTCGCTGCCCTCCGGCATCCTCGGATGGGGGTTCTGACATGGATGTGCTCTCCTCCCTGATCGGCGGCTTCGGCGACGTCCTGCACCCGATCAACCTGCTGTGGGTGCTCATCGGCTGCCTGCTGGGCACGGCCGTCGGCGTGATGCCGGGCCTCGGCTCCTCGATGGCCGTGGCCCTGCTGCTGCCGGTCACCTTCGCCCTCGAGCCGACGGCCGCGTTCATCATGTTCGCCGGCATCTACTTCGGCGGCCTGTTCGGCGACTCGACCATGGCGATCCTCATGAACACGCCCGGCCAGGCCTCCGCGATCGCCTCGACCTTCGAGGGCCATGCCATGGCCCGCGCGGGCCGCGCCCCGCAGGCCCTGGCCACCGCCGCCATCGGCGCCTTCGTGGGCGGCTTCGTCGCGAGCATCATCATGGTGTTCCTGACGCCGTGGCTGGCCGCGTTCTCCTCGAGCTTCGGCCCGGCGGAGTACTTCGCCCTGGCCCTGTTCGCCTTCATCTCCACCAGCTCGATGCTCGCCGACTCCGCGATCAAGGGGCTGCTGTCCCTGTCGCTGGGCCTGGGCATCTCGGTGATCGGCATCGACGGGGTCAGCGGCGCCCCGCGCTTCACGATGGGCAGCGCGCTGCTGTTCGACGGGATCAGCCTGGTCGTGGTGACCGTCGCGATGCTCGCCCTCGCCGAGGTCATCTACGTCGCCTGCCGCGAGCGCTTCGACCCGACCGTCCGGCCGATCCGTCCCTCGGGCCGCCCCTGGCTGAGCCGGCAGGAGGTGAAGGAGGCCGCACCGGCCTGGGCCCGCGGCACCGCCATCGGCCTGCCCTTCGGCGTGATCCCCGCGGGCGGCTCCGAGCTGCCCACCTTCCTGGCCTTCGGCCTGGAGAAGCGGCTGGACGGCAAGCGCAGGCCGCCGCGCTTCGGCACCGGCGCGATCCGGGGCCTGGCGGCCCCGGAGGCCGCGGGCAACGCCACCACCGGCATGTCGATGGGCGCGCTGCTGGCCCTGGGCCTGCCGGTCTCGGCGACGGCCGCGATCATGCTCGCCGCCTTCCGCCAGTACGGGATCCAGCCCGGACCGCTCATGTTCGAGCGCTCGGGGGACCTGGCCTGGACGCTCATCGCGAGCTTCTTCGTCGCGATGATCGTGCTGCTGGTGATCAACATGCCCTTCGCGGCGCTGTGGGCGAAGCTGCTGCTGATCCCCAAGCCGTACCTCTACGCCGGCATCAGCGTGTTCTGCGGGCTGGGCATCTACGCCACCAGCTCCTCGGTCGCGGATCTGCTGATCCTGCTGGGGATCGCCCTGGTGGGCTTCGTGATGCGCGTGGCGGACTACCCGCTGGCCCCGCTGATCATCGGCATGGTGCTGGGTCCGCTGGCCGAGACCAGCCTGCGCGATGCCCTGATGAGCGCCGCCGGGAACCCGCTGACCCTCGTGGACGGGCCCATCGTCACCCTCATCTACCTGCTCATGGTGGCAGCCATCGCCTTCACGATCATCACCCGGGTGCGCGATCACCGCGCCGCCCGGCATGACGCGAACCGCGCCGCGAGCGACCAGATCATCCTCTGACCGGCGACGCTCGGCGCCCCGGGAACCCTCAGGGTCCCGGGGCGCCGCCGTGCGGAGCCCGGCCGGGTCGGCGCCGGGCCGGGTCAGCGCCGGGCGGGGGAGAGCTCAGCGACCTTGCGCACGGCCCCGGCCACCGCCGCGAAGTCCCTGCGCAGGATCGCGCCGTGGTCGCTGGAGACCTTCGCGCTCAGGGCGATGCGCGGGTTGCGGGCGATCGCCGCGTCCAGGCTCTCGCGGATGCGCTCCTGCTCATCGGCCCGGCTTCCCAGGGAGGAGCCGGAGGCGACCACGAACCGGGTGGGCACGGCGAGGGCGTCGAGCACCGGGCCGAGGGCGCTCTCGCGGGAGAGCTCGCCCAGCTCGATGTTGCTGTCGGCCATCTGGTCGGCGCTCATCCGCGGGGTGAGCCCGGTGAGGCGCATCGGCACGGTGATCGGGCGCATGCGGCGGAACATGGTGCGGATCCGTCGCGCCATCGCCTCGTCCAGCCAGTCGTGGGGGAAGGCCCCGTCCACGAGCACGGCGCCGAGCGCCCGGTCCGGGTGGCGGTGCGCCCAGTGCGCCGCGACGACCGCCCCGTAGGACCAGCCGACCACGATCGCGCGCCGCACTCCGCGGGCCGCGAGCACGGCGTCGACGTCGCGCAGGGCGGCCTCGAAGGAGTAGTCCGAGGAGGTCCGCGACCGACGCCCGCGGGCGCGCCCGTCGAAGGTGATGTGCCGCCAGGACGGGCCCAGCTCCGCGATGACGCGGCGCCAGTACCCCTGCGTCGCGAACTGCCCGTTGAGGTAGAGCACCGGGAGGCCGGGGCCGCCGCTGTCGGTCACGGCCAGCGCCGTGTCGTCGACCTCGACCATGCCTCGCCAGCGCGGGGCCGAGGGGGATGCATGTGCTGCTGCGTCGCGGGTCATGTCCGCTCCTTCCGTCGATGTTTCATGCAGGAGAAACGCTACGTAGCGTTCGAGGGTCCGGCAACGGGTGTTCTGCGCCGAAGCGACCAAAAAGCCAGGTGATAAGGGTTAAAGCGGAGCATCGGCTCTGTCGATAATGCAACGATCCGCCGCCGCCGGCGTTGCGTTCAGCGGCTCGGCGCGCTACGATGGGCCTCGGTGCGAGACCCGAGGAGGCTCCCGATGGCACGAGGCCGGCTCACCCTGCAGGACCGGCGCCGCATCGCGCGCGGGCTGTCCGAGGGGCTCGCCTATGCGGAGATCGCCCGGCGCCTCGAGCGCCCCACGTCCACCGTCACCCGCGAGGTGATGCGCAACGGCGGCCCCCGCGAGTACCGGGCCGACGCCGCCCAGCGCGCCACCGAGCGGCGCGCCCGGGAGCGCTCCGCCGGGCGCGGCGCCCGCCCGGCGCCCCTGCCCGCCGAGGGCCGCGACCCGCAGGCGCTCGCCCGCCTCTGCGAGACGCTGACGGCGGTGCTCGTGGCGTCCGGCCTGACGCCGATGGCGGCCCGCGTGCTCACCGCCCTGTTCACGACCGACGCCGGCAGCCTCACCGCCGCCGAGCTGGTGCGCCGCCTCCAGGTGAGCCCGGCCTCCGTCTCCAAGGCGATCGCCTTCCTCGAGGAGCAGGGCCTCGTGCGCCGCGAGCGCGAGGAGGGGCGGCGCGAGCGCTATCTCGCGAACGACGACGTCTGGTACCAGTCCACCATCGCCAGCGCCCGGGCCAACGAGCTGCTCGCCGCGACCGCCCGGGAGGGCGTGGCGGTGCTGGGGGAGGGCAGCCCCGCGGCCGAGCGCCTCGAGGGCATCGGCCGCTTCCTCGACGTCATCAGCGCGAGCATCCTGCAGGCCGCCGAGGACGCCCGCGCCATGCTCCACAGCGCGCCGGAGCCGCCCCGCACGGACTGAGCACCCCGGGCCGCCCGCGGTGGGAGCGCTCCCGGCCCGGAGCGCGCCGGTGCCCTCGGCCGGCGCCGCGAACAGGACATTCCGCCCGCGCGTCATCGGGAGTCCACCCTGCGTACGGCAGGGATTCCCCCACGGTGCACGAGGTCGACGCCCACGCTCCCTAGCGTCGAGGGGTCCCTCCCCTCCGAACCCAGGAGCCCCCGTGTCCCCCTCCCCGTGGCGCACCACATCCGCCCTCCTCGCCGCCGCGCTCGCCGTCGGCATGGCGCCCGCCCTCGCCGGCGCGGCCCCAGCCGCCCCCGCCCCTGTCCCCGCGGCCCCGGTCCCCGCCCCGGTCCTCGGCGGCGGCCAGCCCCTGCGCGCGCCGCTGCCCGTGCCCGCCGTCGACGCCCCCGTCCCGGACGTGCTCGACGTCGACATCTCCCGCGGCACGGCCGATGCCGCCCGGGACCGCGCCACCACCGCCTTCGGCGCGGACCCGGAGATCGGCGGCGACGCCGCGCTGGGCCGGGAGGTCGCCTCCTTCGACGGCACCAACGCGGTGCGCTACGACTTCGCCGACGGGTTCGAGGCCACCGCGCGGGCGCTCACCCTGGAGTGCACCGTCCGCTTCGACGACGGCCTGACCGAGGGCACGGAGGAGAGCACCGGGAACTTCTGCGGCGCCAAGGAGGCCGGCGGCTTCTCCCTCACCGCCTACGGCTCGACCCTGAAGATGATGGTCAACGTCGACGGCACCTACTACGGGGCCGGCGTCGAGATCCAGGAGGGCGTGTGGTACCACGCGACCGGCACCTGGGACGGCAGCACCGTCGCGCTGTACCTGAACGGGCAGAAGGTCGCCGAGACCGCCACGGCGGGCACCGCCATCAAGCCCCCGAAGGCCACCGCCCGCCAGTTCTTCCTCGGCGCCGACACCAACGGCAGCGGCGACCCGCAGTTCCACGGCAACGTCTCCGTCGCCGGCGCGGGCATCTACGGGCGCGCGCTGAGCGGCGAGGAGATCACCGCCCGCTACGCCCAGACCTTCGCCGGCCGCACCGAGGACGACGTCGCCGTCACCGTGACCGGCCCCGCCCCCGGCCAGGAGCTCGCCGCGCCGACCGAGCTCGCCGCGAGCATCGACCACGAGGAGCTCCTCGCCGCGCCGCTGACCTGGACCCTCGACGGCCAGGAGGTCGCCCTCGGCGACGAGATCGGCCCCGGCCTCACCGCCGGGGAGCACATCCTGGCCTGGTCGGGGACCGACGCCCTGGGCGAGGACGTCTCCGGCCGGGCCTCCTTCACCTCCACCACCCTGCCCACCCCCGGCGGCGCGAGCCGGTCCGGCGGCCCCGGCAGGGTGCGGCTGTCGGCGCTCGCGACCAGCCCCACCGGCGCGGACCTCAGCACCGTCTTCGTCGAGGGCGAGGTCTCCGCCGCCCAGGACGCCGAGCACGGCATCCTGGACCCGGCGGCCATCGGCCCCGACGGCTCCGTCGCCGGGGACGTCGCCCTCTCCGAGGCCGCGCCGGCGCAGGACGCCCTCCTGCCGGAGGACGGCGCCACGCAGGACGCCCCGCTCACCGCCCAGGTCCCCGCCCTGCGCACCGCCGTCGCCGCCACCGGGCCCGGGCAGACCATCGCCTGGAGCGGCCAGGTCGACCCGGCCCGGGAGATCCGCCTGCTGCTGCTGGACACCGGGACCGGACGGTACGAGGTGGTCGACTCCGCCCGCGGCTCGGCCGACGGGCAGGTCCGCCTGCAGGCGACGGCGGGCGCCGAGCACGACGCCGACGGCTCCGTGCAGATCCTCGTGCTGGGCATCGACCCCTTCGCCGACGACCTCGACAACCCCGTCCGCGACGGCTTCGAGGACCCGGACGACTACGACTTCTCCCTCATGCACATCACCGACACCCAGTACCTCTCCGAGGGCGCCACCCAGCGGCCCACCGCCGCCGAGCGCGAGGTCTGGGCCGATGCCTACGCCGACTCCTACCGCTGGCTCGGGGAGAACCACGAGGAGCGCAAGATCGCCTACGTCGCCCACACCGGCGACGTCATCGAGAACTGGAACACGCGCGACACCGATCGCGCGGTGGCGATCGAGGAGTACGAGTTCGCCTCGCAGACGCAGGAGATCCTCGAGGAGTCCGGCGTGGTCCACTCGGTGCTGCCGGGCAACCACGACAACCGCGGCGGGATGGACGTGGCCCCCGACAGCCTGTTCAACCAGTACTTCGGTCCCGAGCGCTACGATGCCCTCGCCGAGCAGGACTCCTGGAAGGAGGCCGGCGCCGAGTACCACCCGTGGAAGGAGGGGGACAACGAGAACAGCTACACGCTGTTCACCGCCGCCGGACGGGACTTCATCACCGTCTCCCTGGGCTACTCGGTCACCGCGGAGGAGACCGCCTGGGCGAGCTCCGTCCTGGACCGGTACCCCGGCCGCAACGCCATCATCCTCACCCACGCGTACAACAAGCCCTCGGCCGCGCCGGACGGCCGCGGCGGATCCTTCTCCCAGGACGGCGCGATCATCCGCGAGGACATCCTCGCCCACCACCCGAACGTGGCCCTGGTCCTGTCGGGGCACGAGCACGGGGTCAGCATCAGCGTGCGCCGGGACGTCGGCAGCACCGGCAACCATGTCGTCGAGCTCCTGGCCGACTACCAGTTCTACGAGGTCGGCTCCGACCAGCTGGGGCTCACGGAGGTCGGCGGCTACGGCGAGGACACCGGGCTGCGCTTCGGCTCGAGCTTCTTCCGCCTGCTGCAGTTCGACCTGGACCGCGGGGAGATGTGGGTGGACACCTACTCCGCCCACCTCGACGAGTTCGGCGCGAGCGAGTACGACACCCGCGAGCGCTACGACGGCACCGAGGACGACACCCGCCTGCCCGTCCAGTTCGAGGGCCGCACCACCACCTTCCGCACCGACGCGGTGCTGGGGCTGACGCCGACGGACCGGGTGATCGGCGAGGTCGCCCACGCCTCCGGGGAGGCGGCGACCGTGACCTGGAAGGGCATGGGCCGGGGGCAGACCCGCGGCTGGTTCGCGATCTCCCGCGACGCGTCCCGCGCCTCCGCCGATCTCTCCGAGGGCGTCACCCAGGTCAGCGCCTTCACCGTCGGCGGCCCGAAGGGCCCCTGAGCCGCACGGCCCCCGTCCGGGTGTCGCCGATCGCACCATCGGCGAGCACCGGGCCGCCGCCCGCTGCCGGTAGCATCGACGCATTCCCCCGAGCACCAGCGCCGCGCGCGACCGGCGGCACCCGGACGACCCCGAGCATGAGGACCACGATGAATCTCGCCCACCACGCCGACTCCAGCGATCTGCCCGTCAAGGAGATCCTCTCCTGGGAGCTGTTCGGCACCGCCTCGCGCGAGCTGGCCCAGCAGATCGCCGACAGCGACTACCGTCCCGAGATCGTCATCGCCGTCGCCCGCGGCGGCCTGCTGCCGGCCGGCTCGCTGTCCTATGCGCTGGGCCTCAAGCTCGCCGACGCGATCAACGTCGAGTTCTACACCGATGTCCACGAGACCCTGCCGGACCCGGTCCTGCTCGCCCCGCTGCTGGACACCGAGGCCATCGCCGGCAAGCGACTGCTGGTCGTGGACGACGTGGCCGACTCCGGCCGCACCCTCGCCCTCGTGCTCGACCTGCTGCGCGGCCAGGGCGCCGAGGCCCGCAGCGCCGTGCTGTACGCGAAGTCCGCCTCCGTGGTCGCGCCGGACTTCGTGTGGCGCCGCACCGACGAGTGGATCGTCTTCCCCTGGTCGGCGGAGCCGCCGGTCACCCCGGCATCGCGCGGCTGACGCCCCTCGAGCGAGCAGAGCCGTGCGCAGGCCGTCCCGGAGCCTCCTGATCTCCGGGGCGGCCTGCGCCGTCCTCGCGGGCACCCACCTGGTGGCCACGGCCGTCGCCCCCGGCGGTGCGTGGGCCGCCGGCACCCAGGTGCTGCTCATGCCCTCCCTCGCCGCCGTGCTGGCGGCCGGGACGGACCTGTCGCGGCCGCTGCCGCGCCGGGTCCTGGCGGCGCTGTCGCTCTCGTGGCTGGGCGACTCCCTGCCGAAGCTGACCGACCACGAGGACCTCGCCTTCGGTCTCATGCTCGGCCCGTTCCTGCTGGCGCAGGGCGCGTACATCCGCGCCTTCGCCCCGCTGCGGGCGGCGGGGATCCTGGGCCTGCGGCCCGTCCCGCGCGCCGCCGCGCTCGTGCCCTACGCCGCGGCCGTGACCGGGATCGTGGCGCTCTGCGCCCCGGGCGCCGGGCCGATGCTCCCGGCCGTGCTCGTGTACGGCGGGGCGCTCGCCTCGATGGCGGTCCTCGCCACCGGGCTGGGCCCGCTGGGCGCGCTCGGCGGGGCGATCTTCCTGGTCTCGGACGCGATGATCGGCCTGGAGACCTTCGCGGGCCGGGCCCTGCCCGGGCACGAGCTGTGGGTGATGGCGACCTACATCGGCGGCCAGACCCTCCTGGTGCTCGGGGTGCGCCGGCCGGCGGGCCCGGGGGTCTCAGACGGCGCCGTGATCCCGGCGGGAGTCGCCGGTCATGGAGCCGACGCTGTTGGACGGGGTCGCCCCGTCCCGCCAGCGCAGCAGCGCCCCGACGCCCTCGGGCACCGTCGCGACGCCGTCGGCCAGCGCGCTCACGCCCGCATCGGTGCGGATCGCGGCGGCCAGCAGCTCCTCGATGCCGGCGGGCTCCTGCCCCGTGACGAAGATCAGCTCCTCCACCTGGCCGCGCTCGAGCGCCTGGCGCACCTCGTCGACGCCGGCGACGGACGTGCCGCCGCGCCCCTGCTCCTCCGCGAAGCGGTCGGCCAGCTCGCGCTGCCGGGCATCGATGTGCTCCCGCGTCGCCTCCCGGACCGACTCGCGGAAGGTCGGCCGGTCCAGGCTCTGCCCGCGGGTGCCGCCGGGGATCTCCCGCAGCAGCGGCAGCACGTCCGGGCCCAGCTCGTCCTTCAGCAGGGACAGGGCGCGCACGTCGCCGGTGGCCAGCACCATCTGCGGCCGATGCCGCGCGACCAGGCGCTGCACGCTCTGCGCGACCGCCTCCGCGTTGCGCTCCCACGAGTCCTCGACCCGGGCCTCGAAGTTGTCCGAGCGCCAGCCGTGCTGCGAGCCCCCGCCGCGGCCGGTCTTGTGCAGCTCGTCGTGGCCGCCGTCGACCTGCGCCTCGCCGTCCAGGACGTTCTCGCTCTGCGGGATGGAGGGGTTCTCCGGGGCGCGCAGGTGCAGGTCCGCCCCCGAGCGGTCCACCTCGATCAGCAGCTGGCTCACGGCGTACGGCGTCAGCTGCAGCAGCGGCAGCAGGACGGGGCGGTCGGACCAGGCGGCGCACTCCTGCAGCGGCGGCGCCGGCAGCACGCGATCCAGCACGATGCCGCCCTCGGTGGCGAGGACGGCGCGGCCGTGGCGCCCGCCGATCCGGGTGGGGGCCAGCACGGTCTCCTCGACCTCGGCGAGCAGGGCGTCGGGGGCGCCGGCCCCGCGCAGGGTGCCGCGCTGCTGGGCCCATCGGGTGGCGAGCTCGTCCGCGGCGCGCTGGTCGGTGCGCGTGGTGTCGAGATACACGGAGAGGTACGGACCGTCGGCCTCGAGGGCGGGGATGAGCCACGGCAGTTTCACGAAGGACCTCCTGCTTGTTCGCGAGCGGCGAAGGCGCGACCTTCCGGCTCCTTCGCCGAGTGGTGGCCCCACGATTCCACGCCCCCCGCGGCCCCGCAAGCGGATCGGCGGATCGCGCGGGGACGGCCTGTGAGCAGGCGGCCGGCGGCCCCGCCTGCTCAGGACGCCGCGGTGACCCGCGAGATCGGGGTCCGCTCCCCGGCCTCGACGGCGACGGGGAGACGGTTCTCCGGCGGCGGCAGCGGGCAGGTGGCGTGGTCGGTGTACGCGCAGGGGAGGTTCACGGCCCGCGTGAAGTCCAGGACGGTGGCGCCCGAGGCGTCGGGCGGCGGCACCTCCAGCCAGCGGCCGACGGCGCAGGTGCTCTCGCCGCTGGTGGCGTCCCGGAACAGCACGGAGAGCGCGCCGTCGGGCTCCGAGGCGAAGGCCGTCAGCCGGTGCCGCGTCCCGGCGAGCTCGAGCTCGAGCACCCCGGGGGAGCGGAACTCCTGCTCGAGGCCCTCGACGACCGAGCCGACCCGGGAGGTGCGCGCCGGGGCGTCCGGGAGCAGCCGGGCGGGGATCCGCCAGCGCGGATCGGGCGGGAAGGCCGGGGTGCCGGGGTAGGCGGCGAGGTACGGGGCATCGGCGCGGCGGGGGCGCAGGATCACCCGTCCGCCGCGGTCGGCGATCTCCACCGCGCCGGCGACGCCGTCGTCGAGGAAGGCGGCGGTGATGCTCGTGCCCGGGGTCAGGGGGCCGAAGCTGTGGCGTCCGGTGATCACCGTCGCGCCCAGCACCAGCTGCTCGCCGGGATCGAGCTCGACCTCCGGCCCGTCCTCGCCCAGCCGCCAGGTGCCGGGGGCGCCGGGGAGGTGGATCGGGGTCCTCTCGAGCCAGTGCAGCGCGGTCACGGCGAGGAACCCCAGCGGCTCGCGGCGCCGCTCCTCGTGCCGGCGATGCCAGTCCTGCCAGGCGCGGGAGAAGGCCTCCGCATCGGTCGCGGCGGGATCCGGGCTGCTGTGCGGGGTGGTGCTCATGTCCGTCCTTCGTTCGGTGCCCGACCACCCTGTCGCATCGCGGCGCGCCTGTCACGGGCGGCGACATGCTCGGACACGCCGGACGGTGGCGCGACCGCCCGCCGCGCTCTACCCTCGGGGGCATGTCGACGCCCCTGGAGCGCATCACCGCCCTCGTGGCGGACCGTCTCGGCGAGGACGGCCAGTTCACCAGCACCCCCGTGCTCACCCTCGAGGAGTTCTTCGAGGGCAACGAGGCCGAGGGATCGATCCTGTGCAACGTCGTGCGGGATCCGCAGGACCTCGGATCCCTGGTCCCGCCGCAGGAGGCCTTCGAGATCTTCTCCGAGATCCGGGACCGCAGCGAGGTCGCGGACGTCCGGATCGCCCTGACCATGTTCGACGACCCGGACTGGCCGTTCTCCGACACGGTCCTGGTCGAGACGATCGCGACCCCGGAGGAGGCGCGCGGCTGGTTCGAGGAGGAGATCGGGCCCGACGAGGTCGATCCCCTCGCCCCGGACGACGACCTCGTGGACGTGGTGCGCGAGCTGGGCATGGACCCCGATCGGGTGCTCGTGCTGTGGTGGGACTGAGCCGCTAGCCGACCTGCCCCGGCGGCGCCGGGAACCAGGACGCCTCCGGGATCTCGAGCACCTGCCCGTCCTCCTCGCCCGAGGGCACGGGGATGCCTTCGGCGGCCAGCGCCTCGCGCAGCCGGCCGGGGAGGCCGCCGTCGGGGTCCTCGTCCACGCGCAGCGTGAGCACGTCGGTGCCGTCGACCATCTTCTCGGCGTCCCCCCGATGGAAGTACACCCAGCCGCGCACGGCCCGGCCGGTGCGGCGCTCCTGCGCGCGGGCCGCCTCCTCCAGGAGGGTCCGCGCCGAGGCCTCGTCCTCGCCCACGTCCTCGGCGACCAGCGCGTCCTCCTGCGCGAGCCGGGCCAGGGCGCGCCGGATCGCCGCGGAACGGTCGCGCCCCGCGTTCTCCCGGGCGAGGTGGTCGCGCTCGACCCACGCCGCGGCGAGGATCTCATCGGCCCGGGCCGAGGCCACGCCCTCCGCGTCCGCGGACCGGTGCAGGTCGCGGCGGATCTCCTCGAGCTCCTCCCGGCCGAGGGCGAGGCGCACCATCGCCTCGGTGCGCAGCTGCGCGAGCACCTCCTCGGGCTCCAGGACGCTCATCGGGCCGGCTCCGTCCGGGCGTGCGGGGCGGGATTGCTGCGCGGCCGCAGGGTCATCGGCGGGATCGCCGGTGCGGGCAGCCGGGCCTGACCGTGGGCGTTGCGCCCCGGGCCGCCGTGCCCCACATACCCTGCGACCTCGCCGAAGCGCTCGCCGCCGGCCTCCCAGTCGGCCCGCGCCCGATGGATCTCCTCGCTCGTGCGGCCCACGAAGTTCCACCACATGACGATCTCCTCCTCGAAGGGCTCCCCGCCCAGCAGCATGACGCGGGCGGCATGCCCGCCCGCGTTGCGCAGGTGCAGCCGCTCCGCGCCGACGCCGAGATAGGCGAGGGACGCCCGCGGCACCGGGACCCCCTCCACGTCGACCTCCCCGCAGTCCACGAGCACCCCGTGCTCGAAGCCGGGGTCCACGTCGATCTCGAGCCGCGCCCCGGGATCCAGCCGGATCTCGGCCCCGACCAGCGGGGTATGGACCTCGACGGGGGAGGTGCTCCCCAGCAGGGAGCCGATGAGCACGAGGGCGCAGCCGCCGGGCAGATCCACCTCGGGCGGGGCATAGTGCTCGAGACGGCGGGGGAGGGACGCCCTCCGGGACTCCGGCAGGGCCAGCCACAGCTGCACGCCGTGCAGGACGGTGGTCGGCGCGGTCGAGGTCTCCGAGTGCGCGATGCCGTCGCCGGCCGTCATCAGGTTGACCTCCCCGGGCAGCACCTCGCCGCGCCCGCCGCCCGAGTCGATGTGCGCGATCTCCCCGCGGAACAGCCAGCTCACGGTCTGCAGGCCGATGTGCGGGTGGGGCGCGACGTCCATGCCCCCGGTGCGGGAGACGTCGTCGGGCCCGTAGTGGTCCGCGAAGCACCAGGCGCCGATCAGCGATCGTCGGCGCTGCGGCAGGGTGCGCAGCACGGTCATCGAGCGCGGCCCGCCCAGCGGCACCTCGCGCGGCGCGAGGATCTCGACGTCTCTCATGGCTCCTCCTGGTCCGATGGTGCGGGGTCCGATGGTGCGGGGACGGCCTCCCACACCGCGCGCCAGTGCGCGGCCAGGGAGTCCACGGTCTCGTGCGCGTTCAGCCCGCTGGGCTGCGGCAGCACCCACAGGGCCGAGCCCTGCGGCCAGCCGGCGACCTCCGCGGCGTCCTGCCGTCCCATCCTCGCGCGCGGGACGGAGAACGCGGTGCGGAACGCCGTGATCCCCACGACGGCGACGGCCCGCGGCCGCATCTCCCGCACCCGCGCCACGAGCGTCCGCCCGCCCTCGCGCAGCTCCTCGCGGGAGAGCTCGTCGGCCCGCGCGGTGGGGCGCGCGACGAGGTTGGTCATGGCGATCCCGCGCCCGAGGATCTCCTGCTCATCGGCCGCGTCGAGCCCGCGGGAGGCGTCGATGCGCCGATCCAGGATCCCGGCGCGCTGCAGGGAGGGCCAGAAGCGGTTGCCCGGATGGGCGAACGGCGCGTTGACGGCGGCGGTCCACAGCCCCGGGTTGATGCCCACGATCAGCAGGCGCACCGGCGCGCCCGGCGCGGGCAGCACGTCGTCGAGGTCATCGGGCCGGGCGGCGGCGAAGCGCGCGAGATCCTCCCGCGTGGGCTTCGCGCCGCCCAGGGGCGAGGGACGGCGGGAGCTCATGTCGGCACTGTAGACGCCCGATCTAGGATTCGGGGATGACCGATCTCTCCGCCGCCTTCGACCTGGTCCGCCGGCACGTCGCCGAGGACCGCCTGCCCACCGCCGTGCTCGGCGTCGCCGATGCGCAGGGGATCCTCGCCCTGGACGGCTTCGGCGCCCGCGAGGACGCGCGCTACCTGCTGTACTCGGTGACCAAGCCCCTGGTCGGCATCACCGCGGCCCGCCTCGTGCAGCAGGGCCTGCTCACGCCGCAGACCCCGCTGGCCGAGGCGCTGACCGGCTTCGGCGCCGAGCGCGAGGACACCGTCCGGCTGCGCCACCTGGTCAGCCACACCTCCGGGATCGCGGAGCCCCCGCTGGACTCGCGCGCCCCGCTGCGCGAGGAGCTGCTGCGCTCCGGTCGGGACTTCGCCGCGGGCACGGCCTCGCGGTACTCCTCGCTGGCCTTCGAGGGCGTCGCCGCGATGATCGAGCACGCCGGCGCAGCGCCCTGGGACCGGCAGCTGCAGGACTGGGCGGCATCGGCCGGAGCCGCCGGCCTCTCCCTCGAGCCCGGGGACGCCCTGCGCACCGTCGACGCGGCCGCCGCAGGGATGGACGAGGAGCGCCTGCTCGCGCGCCGCCACCCGGGGGCGGGGCTGTCCGGAACGGCGGAGGACCTGCTGAGCATCGGGCGCGCCCTGCTCTCCGGCGGCGGGGAGGTGCTGCGCCCGGCGACGCTCGCGATGATGCTGCGCCCCCTCACCGGAGACATCCCGCGCCTGGGCCCGTACCCCGCCGAGCGCGGCCAGGACTGGGGGTTCAGCTGGAATCTGCCCCGCCGCGCCCCGGGCCTGATCGACACCGACCTGTATGGCCATGGCGGCTGGGCCGGGACCGCGTTCTGGGTCCATCCGGGCGCCGGGGTCTGCTGGGTGCTGCTGACGAACCGGGCCCAGCGCCCGGGGGTCGACGTCGACGCGATCGACAATGCGGTGATCGGCGCCCTGTGAGCGGATAGCCTGATCCGCATGTTCGTCACCGCACAGACGTCGTCCCACGGAGCGACCGGCCCCATCGGTTCTCCGACCAGCAAGGACGGCGCCGGATTCCTCTCCCCGGCCGCACTCCGCTACGCCTTCGCCCCGGGCGAGGAGGCCCGGGCGCCGCTGCCGGTCCTGCCCGGCCTCGAGGACCTGGCCGGCCGCACCGTGCAGCCCGGCGACGTGCTGCGCACCTTCGTCTTCCCCGATCTCGACGAGAACCTCACCTGGGGCGCGACCCACGTCGCCGTCGACCTGGTGTTCGAGGACGGCTCGCGCCTGTCGGAGCTGGACCCGCGCGACCAGTACGGCACCCTCGCCACCGCGCGCGGCATGGGGGAGGGGAAGATCCTCTACGCCGACCAGTGGAACGACGTGCAGGTCTCCCTCGAGGCGGCCGCCGGACGCACCATCGCCGAGGTGCAGCTGGCGGTGCAGGCCCCCGGCAGCGTCATCGCCGGCACCGACACCGTCACGGGCGTGGGCGCGGGGGAGATCCCGCTGTCCGTGTCCGGGACCGACGACCGCCCCGAGGCGGCGCGGGCCGTCGAGCTGACCGGCTGGATCGACGGCCCCTACCTGGGCCCGGCCCCGGCCGATCCGCCGCGCGAGGACCCGGTGGCCTGGGTCGACACCCGCCGCGGCACCTACGCCTCCCGCGACTTCTCCCGCGGCAACACCCTGCCGCTGACGGCCTGGCCCAACGGCTTCGCCTTCTTCACCCCGATGACCGACGCCCGCACCCGGCGCTGGGTGTACGAGTACCACCGCCGCGGCGGCGACGACAACCGGTCCCGGCTGCAGGGGCTCGGCATCTCCCACCAGCCGAGCCCGTGGATGGGCGACCGCGGCCAGTTCCTCCTGATGCCGCTGGCCGCCACGCCCTCGGGGCAGGCGCCCGACGCCTCCCCCGAGGGCCGCGCCGCCGGCTTCGACCACGCCCGGGAGATCGCCCGGCCGGACGTCTACCAGGTCTCCCTCGACGGGGGCACGCATCTGCGGCTGGCCCCGACCGACCACGGCGCGCTCGTGGAGATCGGCCTGCCCTCCGGACCCGGCGAGCCCCATCTGCTGTTCGAGGGTATCGACGAGCACTCGCGGGTCGACGCCTCCGGCGCCGTGCTCGACGGCACGCTGCAGGCGTGGGTCGACTCCGGCCCCGAGCAGGGATACGCGCGGGCCGAGGGCTCGACCCGCATGTTCGTCCACGCCCAGATCGCGCCGCTGCCCATCGGCGCCGGCCCTGCCGAGGGCGCCACCCCCGGCGCGGGGGTGCTCACCTTCCCCGAGGGGACCGAGGTGGTGACCGTCCGCATGGTCACCAGCTACATCGGCATGGAGCAGGCCCGCCACACCTTCGACCTCGAGCTCGCCGGGCGGCGGTTCGAGGAGGTGCGCGAGGCGGCGCACGCCGCCTGGACGCAGCGCCTGTCCGTGATCGAGGTCGAGGGCGCGAGCGCCCCCCAGCTGCGCACCCTCTACGGGAACCTCTACCGCCTGAATCTCTACCCGAACTCCCACTGGGAGAACGCGGGCACGGCGGAGGACCCGGCGCCGGTCCACGCCAGCCCCGTGCTCCCGCCGCGCGGCCCGCTGACCTCCACGGAGACCGACGCCCAGGTCGTGCTGGGGACGATGTACGTCAACAACGGCTTCTGGGACACCTATCGCACCGCCTGGCCGGCCTACGCGCTGCTGTACCCGCAGCTCGCGGCCGAGCTCGCCGACGGCTTCGTCCAGCAGTTCCGCGAGGGCGGGTGGATCGCGCGCTGGTCCTCCCCGGGCTACGCCGACTGCATGACCGGCACCAGCTCCGACGTCGCCTTCGCCGACCTCGCCCTCAAGGGCGTCGACCTGCCCGACCCGCTCGCCGCCTTCGACTCCGGCCTGCGCAATGCGACCGTCGCGCCGCCGTTCCCGGAGGTCGGCCGCAAGGGCAACGAGCGCGCCGTCTTCACCGGCTACGTCGACACCGACACCCCCGAGTCGGTGTCGTGGGCGCTCGAGGCGCACATCAACGACGCCGGCCTCGCCGCGCTCGGCGAGCTGCTGCAGGGCGACGCCCGCCTGGACTCCCGCCGCCGCGCCGAGGTCGCCGAGGAGGCCGCCTACCTGCGCGCCCGCTCCGCGAACTACGCGCTCCTGTTCGACGAGGCCATCGGGTTCTTCCAGGGCCGCCGCCCCGACGGCTCCTTCGCCCGCTCCGCCGAGGACTTCGACCCCTGCGAGTGGGGCGGCGACTTCACCGAGACCGACGGCTGGAACTTCGCCTTCCACGTCCCGCACGACGGCGAGGGCCTGGCCGCCCTGTACGGAGGCCGCGAGAAGCTGCGCGAGAAGCTCGAGGAGTTCTTCGCGACCCCGGAGAACGCGGATCTCAAGGGCACCTACGAGGACGCCATCCACGAGATGGACGAGGCCCGCGCGGTGCGGATGGGCCAGTTCGGCGTCTCGAACCAGCCCGCCCACCACATCCCGTTCCTCTTCCACCACGCCGGTGCCCCGCACCGCGCCATGGAGATCGTGCGGGAGGTGCAGCAGCGGCTCTTCGTCGGCGAGCAGATCGGCCAGGGCTACCCCGGTGACGAGGACAACGGCGAGATGAGCGCCTGGTGGCTGCTCACGGCCCTCGGCCTCTACCCGCTGCAGCTGGACGCCGCGAGGTACCACCTCGTCGCCCCCCTGTTCCCGGAGGCGCGCGTGCGGCCTCTCGGCGGGGAGCCCTTCACCGTCATCGCCGAGGGCGAGGACGTCCCCGCCCCGTACGTCGCGGGGCTGACGGTCGCCGGGCGCGAGCACGAGGTCGCCGCGCTCGACCACGCCGACCTGCGCGGCGAGCTGCGCTTCACCCTGTCGCCGACCCCCAGCACCTGGGGCGCCGTCCCGCCCTCGGCCACCGCTCCGGGGGAGCACCCCGAGCCGCTCGTGGACCTGCTCCCGCCCGACCCGGAGGATCCGCTCCGCGACGACGATTCCCGCACCGAGCTGCACCTCCCCGCCCCCGGTTCGGAGCCGGGCGCGGTCCAGCACGGGATCGTCGTCAGCGAGGCCGGGGAGCTCGTCATCGACCTCGTGAGCTTCGACGAGCCCGTCGACGCCCGCTTCCTCACCCTCACCTCCGGGGCGGAGGAGGGCGGCGATCCCGTCGCGTGGCGCCTGGAGATCTCCGACGACCGGGAGACCTGGGCGGTGCTCGACGAGCGGGCCGGCCAGGAGTTCCGCTGGCGCCGCCAGACCCGCCCCTTCCTCCTCCACGAGCCGCGCCCGGCGATGCACTACCGCCTGGTGATCACCGAGTCGAACGGCCCGCTGGTGCTGGCAGGGGTCGAGCTGCTGTTCTGAACCTGTCTTCCCGCGGCCGATCGCCCTCCGGCGATCGACCGCCTGCGGCCCTCCGTGCATCGCATGGAGGGCCGCGTCGTGTTCGGGGAAGGGCCGATGGCGGGGGACCCGTCGTGCCGGTGGAGTGGACTCTCTTCCAGGAGAATCGCGGGGTGTCAAGCAGGGTTCCGTGATGGTGGATAAAGGCGTTCTGGGGAGGATTGATGCGGGACTTGTACAAGATGTACGTGTCCCGGAACGAGGGTTCGGGCGATGCACGACAAGCCTGTTAAGAGGGGTGTTATTCGCTGATCTGGCAGTGGGGAGGAGGGTCAGGGCATCTTTTTCCACAGATGTCGTGGCGACCCTTCAGTAATGCGGCCCTGGGGTGTAGGCTGGGTTTCGAACAGGCAATCGAAACTGACGGTGGTGGGATCGTCAGTGGCTCCGGGGAGGGGGTGGTCGGCGTGTCGCAGGATCAGGTCTCTGGGGCATCCGGGTCCGGCCCTGGCTCGCGTCCCGGCCCCGGTCCCGGTTTGGGCCCGGGCTCGGGTTCCGGTGCTGATGCTCGGGGTCGTGCGCGGTCCGCTGGGGCCTCGGGGGCGGATGCTGCGGGAAGCGAGGGTGGGCGCCGTGGGGCTGCTGCGGCGCCGACGAGTGTGGGGGATTTCGTGGCGCGGGTGCCGGCGTCGATGGTGCGGGGGCCGGTGCGCCGGGCGGTGTCGCGGGAGGCGCTGCCGGGTCGTGCAGGGGCGGGGCAGGAGCCGGTGCTGTCGGCGGTGGCGGTGGCGGTGTGGGACATCGCGGTGGAGGAAGGGCCGTGGCTGGCGCGGAAGTATGCGGCGTTGAGCATGCTGTGGGACGACCCGGGCGAGGGTCCGGAGTCGGGCGGGGATTGTCATGCGTTGATCGCGGCGGAGGCGCTGCGGGTCAAAGCACCGCGCGCCGCGCGGGAGATCGATGATGGGCATCGGGCGGTGGTGAACTTCCCGGCATGCCTGACGCGTCTGGAAGAGGCGGGGTTCCCCGCGTCGTGGTTCCAGGACATGCTGCGGTGGACGCGGAAGCTGCGCGGGCAGTTCCAGCGGGGTATCGACGAGGTCGTCGCGGGCTGGGACCTGCGGATCACCGCGGAGTCCTTCGCCCGGAATCTGCGGGCCCTGGTGGCGTGGGCGGAGTCCCTGCAGGAAGCGGACGAGGTGCCGGTGCCGGTGGAGCGGGGTGTGCGGGTGCAGGAGGTCGGTGGGGGCATGTCGTGCATGACCCTGACCGGGCCGACGCCCGAGGTGTATTCCGCGGCGCGTCGTCTGGATGTGGCGGCGCGGGCGGTCCAGGCCCAGCAGCGCGCGGCCCTGGCTGCGGGTGGGGAGGTTCCCTGGGATCCGGATGGGACGGTGCGGGAGGATCAGCGGCCGATGTCCCTGGCGACCCTGCGGTTCCTGCTGGCGACCCGTGGACAGGTGGATACGGATGGGGTGGAGGTGCCGGCGGACCGGTTCCGGATCACCGTGACCGTGCCGATCCTGTCGTTGTTGGGGGTGAGTGAGGCGCCGGGGATGCTGGATGGGATGGTGCCGGTCCCGGCAGACCTCGCACGGACGCTCGCGGCGGGGGAGGACGACTGGTACCGGGTGCTGACCGATCCGGTCAGTGGGGCGTTCGTGAAGCTTCCGGCGGCGACGTACCGGCCGACCGCGGCGATGAAAGAGCATCTGCGTCTGCGGGGGTCGCAGTGCGCGGTGCCGGGGTGCGGGAGGCCGGTGTCGCTGGGGTCGGAGTGTGATCACATCGAGGAGTTCCTCGCTGGTGGGGCGACGGATCTGGAGAACCTGCACTGGTTGTGCCGGTTCCATCATCAGGAGAAGACCGACGGGGTCCTCGACCCTGTCCGGATCCAGCCCGTCCAGATCGGTCCGGACGGGGTGACGCGTCCGGGGCGGACGCGGTGGCTGATCGGCAGCAGGGAGGGGCATCACGTGATCCGGGATGTGGTCGATGATGTCGATCTGATCGGGACGATGACCGTCAAGCATCTGATGGACCACTACCAGGACCACCAGGGCGTGCTCTGCGGTCAAGACTGCCGCCATTTCGGCCGACCCATCCCCCTGGACGAGGACGACGATCCCGACGACCCACCCACTCCCGGGGGCGATGACCCCGGAGGCGGAGACCCCGGGGGCAAGGACCCCGGCGGCCGCGGTCCCGGAGGCAAGGACCCTGGAGGTAGCGACCCCGGGGTCAAGGACCCCGGAGACCGGGGTGGAGGACGCGGCGAGACCGGGGAAGACGACTCCGGGCATGGGACTGGAGGGCATGACGGTGGCGCTGACGTGCGCCCCGGAGGCGACAACCTTCTCGCGCGCCCCGGGAGCGACGGTGCCCCTGAGGTCCCGAGGAATGATGCCGACTCCGGCCGCCCCGACGATGCCTCGACCAGCGGGTCGCGGGCGGTCGTCGATCCTGCCGATCCGTGGGGCTTCCAGCAGCGCCGCAAGCCGACTCGGGATCCCGGCCCGACGGGCGGGACAGCGTTCCCCTTCGGCTCGGACGGACCCCCACCCTTCTGACGGCGGTCCGGTCAGTGCGGCGCCGGGGCCTCGGTGGCGGGGCGATCGGCGCGCACGGTCCGGGCGGTGACACGGGCGGGCAGGCGTCGCAGCAGGCCACGGGCGCCCGCCGGGCGATCCAGGCCGCGGCGCGAGAGGCGCACCCACGGCCACGTCATGAGCGCCCAGACGGAGGCGACCAGCACCACCTCCCACAGCACGTAGACCGGCCAGCCGCCCAGCACGTCCAGCAGCGACGGCCCCTCGGGGGCGCGGCTGAGATAGCCGTAGTTGGTGCCGAGAGCGGCGTTCGCACTCATGGCGATCGCGGCCCAGGCGACCGCCGCGGCGAAGGAGACGGCATAGCCGCGCCACGTGGGCCGGTACCCGAGGCCCCACACGAGGATCACCGCCACGAGCAGCGCCGAGCCGTGCGCGAACCAGTACTCGAGGAACTCGAGCACGCGGACATGGCGATACACCAGGTCCGGGGTCAGGATCGACTGGCTGTTCAGCGTCAGGCCCCAGAAGTAGCAGATCGCGATCGCCCAGTCCGGGCGGCAGATCAAGGCGATCGCCGTGAGGTACCGCAGCGCGTCCGAGTAGTGGAGCGGCAGCGACTGCTGGACATCCCAGTGCGCCGGCACCAGTCCCCAGAGCGTCCAGGAGGCCGAGATGACCAGCAGCAGCCATCCCGCAGCGCGCGTCACGCGCGTCTCCGTGCCGGTTCCGCGATACCGGCGTGCCAGCGGCACCAGCACGATGCCTGCCAGCACGATCACCGCCACCGCCGCGAGGTGCTGGGCCCCGTAGGCGGGCATGCTGCCCAGGGACGTGCCGGGGTCGGCGAACGTGCTGGGGTCGGCGAGAAGCATGGTTCCTCCTGGATGTGTCCCCCCGGGCCCGTCGCGCGCCCGATCCTGCATCAGCGATTCTGGCAGGGCCGAGGGCGCCGCAGGGCCGAAGGACGCAGATCGGCCGCGCCCTGCACGATGCAGGACACGGCCGATCGATGGGTCCCGGGGGCGCGGGCCGCGCCGGGCGTCATGCTCAGGCGGCGACGGCGGCCTTCCGGGACAGGACCTCCTTGGCGACGGTCACCAGTGCCGCGGCCACGAGCGTTCCCGCGATGATGGCGGCGATGAAGCCCCACAGCGGCGAGATCGCGAAGGCGACGAAGATGCCGCCGTGCGGTGCCTGGGAACCGACGCCGAAGGCCATGACCAGCGCGCCGGTGACGGCGCCGCCCACCATGCACGAGGGGATGACGCGCAGCGGATCGGCCGCGCCGAAGGGGATCGCGCCCTCGGAGATGAACGCCGCGCCCAGCAGCCAGGCGGTGGCGCCGTTCTCCCGCTCGACCGGGGTGTACAGCTTCTTGCGCACCACGGTGGACAGCGCCATCGCCAGCGGCGGGACCATGCCCGCGGCCATCACGGCGGCCATGATCTGGAAGCTGGCCTCGGTGCCCTGCGACAGGCCCGCGGTCGCGAAGAGGTACGCGGCCTTGTTGACGGGACCGCCCAGGTCGAAGCACATCATGAGCCCGAGGATGATCCCCAGCAGGATCGCGGAGGTGCCGGACATGCCCGTCAGCCCGTCCTGCAGCCAGGTCATCAGCGCGGCGAGCGGCCGGCCCAGGAAGAGCAGCATGAGGCCGCCGACGACGAGGGTGGTCAGCAGCGGGATGATCACCACGGGCATCAGGCCCGCCAGCCACCGCGGCGGCTTCAGGGTCGTGAACCACAGGGCGACCAGTCCCGCGAGCAGGCCGGTGATGAGGCCACCGAGGAATCCGGCGCCCACCAGCACGGAGATCGCTCCGCCGATGAAGCCGGGCGCGATGCCGGGCCGACCGGCGAGCCCGAAGGCGATGTAGCCCGAGAGGGCCGCGACGAGGAAGCCCATGCCGGTGCTGCCGAGGGCGAAGAACACCGCGCCGAGGTACAGCGCGAGGCCGGAGCGCTCGGTGAGCAGCATGCCCGTGGTGCTCTCGTACTCGACCTGTCCCGGCAGGGAGGTCAGCGAGCTGCCCACGGCGACGTCGTTCGCGACGAAGGCGACGTCGAACCCGCCGATGAGGAAGCCCAGCGCCATCAGCAGACCACCGGCCGCGACGAACGGGATCATGTAGGACACGCCGGTCATGACGGCGGCCTGGATGCGCCGCGGCCAGGACTG
This sequence comes from Brachybacterium phenoliresistens, assembly GCF_000576425.1. Lineage (GTDB taxonomy): Bacteria > Actinomycetota > Actinomycetes > Actinomycetales > Dermabacteraceae > Brachybacterium > Brachybacterium phenoliresistens. The sequence goes on from NZ_KK069989.1 coordinate 201,757, forward strand.
CGACTGCGCGTCGCTCCCGGAGCCGGAGGACTTCGCCTCCCCGCCCGCGGGCACCCGCTTCGCGCCGGGGTCGGAGACGGCCGCGACGGCCTCGTCGATCATCTGGGGGCCGTGGGAGATGGCGCGCTTGACGGGATGCTCGACCAGCGGCAGGCCGGCGAAGCGCTCCCGGCCGGAGATGTTCACGTCCGCGGCGACGATCAGCGCGTCGGCGCGGGCGATCTGCTCGTCGGTGAAGGGGGTGATCCCGCCGGAGCCCTGCGTCTCCACGTGCAGCTCGACGCCCTTGTCCTTCGCGGCGTTCTCGAGCGACTCCGCGGCCATGTAGGTGTGGGCGATGCCGGTGGGGCACGAGGTGATGGCCAGCAGCACGGGGCCGCCGGCGGAGTCCGCGTCGCCGGTCGCAGCCGTCGCCGCCCCGGTCGGCGCCGCATCGGACGTCGCCGCCCCGGCCGGCGCCGCCCCGCTGGTCGTCGCAGCGGCGGCCCCGCCATCGGCCGATGCCACGGCGGCCGAGGCCTCCGCAGCGGCCTGCGCGGCCGGCTCGAGGACGCCCATGACCAGCTCGGAGACCTGCTCCGGTGCGGTGGCCCCGCGCAGCTGGGCGAGGAACTCGGGGCGGATCAGGGCCCGCGAGAGCTGCGCCAGCAGCTGCAGGTGCTGGTTGTCGGTGCCTGCGGGAGCGGCGATGCCGATGATGAGATCGGCGGGGCCGTCGGCGGAGCCGAAGTCGACCGGCTCGGTCAGGCGCAGGAAGCCCAGGGCGGCCTCGTGGACCGCCTCGGTGCGGCAGTGGGGGATCGCGAAGCCGCCCGGCATGCCGGTGGCGAAGGACTCCTCGCGCTGGAGGAGACCGGCCTCGAGGCCGTCGCGGTCGGCGCGGCCGGTGGCCGCGATGACATCGGCCATCAGGCCGATCACGGCGAGCTTGTCGCCGGGGGGATCGACCTCGAGACGGACGAGGTCCGGGGTCATGAGCTGGCTCGACATGGTGGCTCCTTCGGGGGTGTGCTTCACAGTCGGACGACGCGGTCCGCGGCGATGCTGACCTGGTCGGGACGGGGGATGGTGGTGCCGGGCAGCGTGACGGCGGCGCTGCCGTAGGCGAGGGCGCGGGCCAGGCGGTCGCCGGGCTCCTCGCCGAGGGCGAGACCGATGAGGTAGCCGGCGCTGGCGGAGTCGCCGGCGCCGACGGTGGAGACGACCTCGACCGTCGCCGAGGGGGAGTACCAGACCCCGCCGTCGGTGGCGAGGACCCCGCCGGCGCCGCCGAGGGTCACGAGCACGGCCCCCACGCCCTGGTCGTGCAGGGCGAGGGCGGCCTCGCGCACCGGGGCGAGGTCGCCGGCCTCGGCGCGCCGCTCGAGCTCGTCGCCGGGTGCGCCGACGATCTGGCCGAGCTCCTCCGCGTTGGGCTTGAGGAAGTCCGGGGCGATGGCGGGCAGGGCGTCCGCGATCGCCCCGAGCGGTGCGTCGGAGGTGTCGACGCCGACGTGGACGTCCTGCTCGTGGAGCAGGTCCACCAGACGCACGTACTCGTCGGCGGGCAGTCCGGGGGCGAGCGAGCCGGAGAGCATGACCATGTCCTCCGGGCCGACGGCCTCGGCGAGGACCTCCTCGAGGCTGAGGGCCTCGTCGGGGGAGAGGTGCGCCCCCGGCTCGTTGATCTTCGTGGTGACGAGGCCGGAGCCGCCCTCGTCCGCGGACAGCACGGTGAGGTTGGTGCGGACGCGGCCGGCGATCGGGCTGGCCCGATGGGGCAGGCCCTCCGCCTCGAGCAGGGCGAGCAGGGGGTCGCCGGGGCCGGCCGGGAGGATCGCGAGGACCTCGAGGCCGGCGCGCTGGACGCCGAGCGCGACGTTGATGCCCTTGCCGCCGGGCTGCGTGCGGTCGGTGCGGATGCGGTGCACGCCTCCCGGCGTGAGCGGGGCGCCCAGATCGACGGTGCGATCGAGCGAGGGGTTGGCGGTGAGCGTGATGATCATGCGCGGACGACCTCGATCCCTTCCTCGGTGAGCTGACGCATCGCGTCATCGGACAGGCCGGTGTCGGTCACGAGGGTGTCGACGTCGGCTGCGGTGGCGAAGGTGACCAGGGTCCGGGCCCCTGCTTTGGAGGAGTCCGCGACGACGATGCGCAGGCCTGCGGCCGCCACCATCGCGGCCTTGACGGCCGCCTCATCGGGATCCGGGGTGGTGAAGCCGTCCGGGCCCAGGCCGTTGCAGCCGAGCACGACGACGTCGGGGTGCAGCACGCCGAGGGCGGCGACGGTGGTCGCGCCGACGGCGGCCTGCGTGGTCCCGCGCAGCCGGCCGGGCAGGATCTGCACCTCGAGGCCGGGGTGGGCGAGGGCGCCCTGCGCGATCGCGGGGGCGTTGGTGATCACGGGACCGCGGCGTCCGGCGAGGTGGGGGAGCAGCTCGGCGGTGGTGGTGCCGGCGTCCAGCAGGATCGAGGCGTCGGCGTCGCGGGGGAGCAGGGCGGCGGCCGCGGCGGCGATGCGCCGCTTGACGTCGGTGTTGGTGGCGCGCCGCGTCTCGAGGTCCGGCTCGGCGACGGCGGTGCGGCGCGGCACGGCCCCGCCGTGGACGCGCAGGATCAGGCCCTCGGAGGAGAGATGGTCCAGGTCGCGGCGGATCGTCTCGGTGGTGACGTCGAAGTGCTCCGCGAGCTCGGCCACGGCGACGCGTCCCGTGCGCTCGAGAGCCTCGAGGATCTGCCGCTGCCGTTCCTGGGCGTACATCCGGACCACCTGCTTCGTCGAAGGGGTGCGGTGGGCGCCTCTCCGGCGCGCTCCCGCGATTCCCACAGACTACCGCACGTTCCCACAGAGAACAACAGTCAAACTGTGTGGGTTTGTGTGGGAAAGCAACGGGCCGATCCGGCAGGAGGATGTCCTGAGGGATCGGCCCGAGGGGTCGCGAGCGGTCGCGAGCGGTCGCGAGAGGTCAGTCCTCGTCGTCGTCCTTCGTCTCGCCCTTCTCGTCACGGGTCTTGTTGACCGTCCGGGCGGCGATCTCCTCGGCCCGGTCCTCGTCCCGGCCGCGGTCCAGCTCGCTGTCCTTCACGTGCTCGTACTGGCGCTTGCGCTTATCGCTCCAGGCCTCGCTCATGGCTCCTCCGATGATCGGGAACGGTGTGCCTCCCCATCGTGCCCCCGCCCGCCCGGACGCGTCGAGGGCCCGCCTCAGGATGCCGGCGTCGCGCGGCGCTGCACCGACAGGATGCTCTGGCGCCGGGTGCGGTCCAGGGCGGTGACGGCGTACCAGTCCGCGGGGCTGCCGCCGGGGACCTCGTGCACCTGGGTGCCGCCGGTGGCGCGGACCGTTCCCAGCAGGTACCGCCCATCGGCCCGCTGGCTGTTCAGGCCGCGTCCCTCCGGGAAGCGCCACAGGGCGAAGCTCGTCGCGGCCTGCCCCGAGAAGCGCAGCCGCACCCCGGTGGCCGTGGCGGTCGCCGCATGAAGCTGGGGGCGCGGCGGTGCGGCCCCCGGGATCAGCGGGCTGACCGGCACGATCGCCGGATGCGCGTAGCGCTCGGCGACCATGCGATCCACCGAGCCCGTCGTGTCCGTGCGCAGGCTCGAGAGGCTGAAATGCACGGCCCCGCCGACCCGGGGCAGCGTGCGGCACAGCGCGACATGGCGGGAGAGCTCCGCCGGATCGGTGAACGTCCCCGCGGCCGCCTTGTAGGCCGCCTCGCCGATCCACAGGCTCACATCGGTCCCCGCGGCGACCTCGTCCCACCATCGGACCAGGGTGTCGTAGTCCGCCGCCGGGTGCCCCACCTGCCAGTACACCTGGGGGATCAGCCCGTCGACCCACCGCTCGCGCACCCATCGCCGGGAATCGGCGCTGATGGCCGAGAAGGACTCGGTCCCGGACGTGTCCGATCCCGCCGGGTCGCTCGCACGGTTGCGCCAGATCCCGAAGGGGCTGATCGTGAAGCGCACCCACGGCTTGATCGCGTGCACCCGATGCCCGAACTCCTGCACGAGCAGATCGACGTTCTCGCGCCGCCAGTCGGCGAGGGACTGCCCCGGGGCGGCGTGCGCGGCGTAGGTGTCCGCGTCGGGGACCTCCTGCCCGGCCACCGGGTACGGGTAGAAGTAGTCGTCGAAATGGGCTCCGTCCACGTCATAGCGCTCGACCGCATCGAGCATCGCCTCCAGGGCGAAGGCGCGCACCTCGGGCAGCCCCGGGTCGTAGTACAGCTTCCCGCCGTAGGGCCATACCCAGTCCGGGTTCCGGCGGGCGGGATGATCCGGGACGAGCCCCGCCGGATCCTCGGACATCGCCACCCGGTACGGGTTGAACCAGGCGTGGAACTCGAGATCCCGGGCATGGGCCTCCTGGATCTGGAAGGCGAGCGGGTCATAGCCCGGGTCCCGGCCCTGGGTGCCCGTGAGGTACCGCGACCAGGGCTCGTGCGGGGAGGGCCAGAAGGCATCGGCCGTCGGGCGCACCTGCGAGAAGACGGCGTTCAGGCCCTGCTCCACGGCGAGGTCCAGGGCGGCGCGGTACTCGTCCTGCTGGGCCTGCGCGCTCAGCCCCGGCGAGGAGGGCCAGTCGATGTTCGCCACCGACGCGATCCACACCCCGCGCATCTCGCGGGCGGGAACGGCCCCGGAGCCCCCGGGTTCGGCGAGGGCGCGGCCGGGGCGGGCCGATGCCGCCGCCCCGGCCGCAGCCAGCGCCGCGGTCGTCACCGCGCCCCGTCGGAGGAACGTGCGGCGGTCTGCGGGATCCATGGGGAGAACCTCGCACACCCGGCCTCCTGTGGCAAGCGTCACTCTGCGGCGTCCGGGCCGGGGGTGACACAGTGGAGGCATGAAGATCACGCTCATCGGAGGACATGGCAAGGTCGCGCTGCTCGCGGAGCCGCTGCTGACGCAGGCGGGGCACGAGGTGCGCGCGGTGATCCGCAACCCCGAGCACGGGGCGGAGGTCGAGGCCACCGGAGCGCAGGCGGTCGTGGCGGATGCGCAGCCCCTCGACGCCGACGGCTGGGACGCGCTCCTGGCGGGCTCCGACGCGGTCGTGTGGTCGGCCGGGGCCGGGGGCGGCAGCCCCGAGCGGACCTACGCCATCGACCGCGACGCGGCGATCGCCTCGATGGACGCGGCCGCCCGGGTCGGCGCCCGCCGCTACATCATGGTCAGCTACTTCGGCGCCGGTCCCGACCACGGGGTCCCCGAGGACCACTCCTTCTTCCCGTACGCCGATGCCAAGGCGGCGGCGGACGCCCACCTGCGCGGCACCGACCTGGACTGGACGATCCTGGGGCCCTCGGGACTGACCCTCGAGGAGCCGACCGGACGCATCGACACGGCCGCCGCGAGCTCCGGCACCGTCTCGCGGGCGAACGTCGCCCGGGTGATCGCAGCGACGATCGAGCGCCCCGGGCTGGCCGGGCGCACGATCCCGTTCAACGACGGCGAGCAGGAGATCGGCGCGGCGCTGGACGCCCTCGCGGGCTGAGCCCCGCGCCGCGTCAGCGGGCCGCGGGCGCGGAGTCCGCCTCCGCGGGCTCGTCGTGCTTCTTCCCGAAGGGGAGGTAGTGCACCACGACGGCGACGAGGGCGCCCCAAATGAGCCCCAGCACCAGGCTGGCGAAGGTGTTCGCGCACCAGGCGAGGATCCCGCCGACGCCGCGGACCTCGGCGAGGACCTCCTCGAGATGGTGAACCCAGCCGTAGGGCTGGGCCGCGCCCAGCTCGTGCACGCCCACCAGGATGATGTGGCCGCCCACCCACAGCATGGCGACCATGCCGACGTAGCTGATCACCGTCATGACGTGGGGCATGGCCTTGACCAGGCCCTCGCCCACGCGGCGGGAGGTCGCCGAGCCCTTCTGCACCATCGACAGGCCCACGTCGTCCATCTTCACGAGCAGGCCGACCGCGCCGTAGACCAGGATGGTCAGGCCGATGCCCACGACGACGAGGATCGCGGCGCGCATCCAGAACGTCTCGGCGGCGACCTCGTTCAGCGAGATCACCATGATCTCCGCCGAGAGGATGAGGTCGGTGCGCACCGCTCCCTTGACGATGCCGTCCTCGGCGTCGCCGCCCCGGGTGGCGGCCGGGGCCTTCTCGTGGTGCGAGCGGCTGACCAGCTCCCAGATCTTCTCGGCGCCCTCGAAGCACAGATAGGTCCCGCCGAGCATGAGCAGGGGCGTCAGCGCCCACGGGGCGATCCAGGACAGCAGCAGCGCGACGGGCAGGATGATCGCGAGCTTGTTGATGATCGAGCCCTTGGCGATGCGCCAGATGATCGGCAGCTCGCGCTTGGGGGAGAGGCCGCGCACGTACTGCGGGGTCACCGCGGCGTCGTCGACGACAACTCCTGCCGCCTTCGCGCTCGCCTTCGCGCTCGCGGCGGCGACGTCGTCCGCCCCGGCCGCAGCCAGCCGCGCGAGCGCGGCGATGTCATCGAGCAGTGCTGCCAGGCCTCCGGCCATCGTGATGCCTCTCGTTCCGGTCGTCGGGGCGGTCTCGGGCCACCCCGGTGCCAGGGCACAGAGTAGTCGGTGAGGGGCCCCGCGCGCTCAGCCGGCGATGCGGACGCCCTGCGCGCCGCGGGGCGCGGCGGAGCGTACCTCCACCTGCTCCACCCGGGCCGTGGGCGGGCCGTGCTCGAGCCAGGCCAGCATCTCCTGGACGGCCTCGGACGAGCCCTCGAGATCGGCCTCGACCGTGCCGTCCAGCAGGTTGCGCACCGTGCCGGCCAGCCCCAGCCGCTCCGCCTGCGAGACCGCCGCCCAGCGGAACCCCACGCCCTGGACGAGGCCGTGGACGCGGGCCACCCGACGGATCGCGCTCATACGTTGTCCCCGCCGGTCTCGTCGGCGCCGCCCGCGGCGGCATCGGCGTTCTCGTCCCAGGTCCATCCCGAGATCTCCGGCAGGTCCTCGCCGTGGGTGTAGGCGTGGGCGCGCGCCCGGATGCGGGCATCGGCCATCCGCTGGCGCAGCCCGGCGGCCCGGCTGCCCAGCTGCGGGACCCGGTCGATCACGTCCATCACGAGATGGAAGCGGTCGGCGTCGTTGCGCATGAGCATGTCGAAGGGCGTCGTGGTCGTGCCCTCCTCGGTGTAGCCGCGCACGTGGATGCGGCCGCCGCGGTCATGGCGGTAGGCCAGGCGGTGGATCAGCCAGGGATAGCCGTGGTAGGCGAAGACCACCGGGACATCGGTCCCGAAGATGCCGTCGAAGTCCCGCAGCGAGAGCCCGTGGGGATGCTCGGCGTCCTCCTGCAGGCGCATCAGATCCACCACGTTGACCACGCGCACCGCGAGGTCGGGCAGCTCCTCGCGCAGGATCTTCGCGGCCGCGAGGGTCTCGACGGTGGGGATGTCCCCCGCACAGGCGAGCACGAGGTCGGGGTCGGAGCCGGGGGTCTCGGTCCCGGCCCACTCCCAGATCCCCAGCCCGCGGGTGCAGTGGGTGATCGCCTCGTCGATGCCCAGCCACGACGGACCGGGCTGCTTGCCCGCGACCACGACGTTGACGTACTGGCGCGAGCGCAGGCAGTGGTCCATCGTCGACAGCAGCGTGTTGGTGTCCGGCGGCAGGTACACCCGCACGATCTCCGCCTTCTTGTTGACCATGTGGTCGATGAAGCCCGGGTCCTGATGCGAGAAGCCGTTGTGGTCCTGACGCCACACATGCGAGCTGAGCAGGTAGTTCAGCGAGGCGATGGGGCGGCGCCAGCCGATCTCGTTGGTCACCTTCAGCCACTTCGCGTGCTGGTTGACCATCGAGTCGACGATGTGGATGAAGGCCTCGTAGGAGCTGAACAGGCCGTGGCGCCCGGTGAGCAGGTAGCCCTCGAGCCAGCCCTGGCACTGGTGCTCGCTGAGCACCTCCATCACGCGGCCGCGGCGGCCCAGATGCTCCTCGCGGTCATGCGGCTCCAGCTGGGCGGCCCACTGCTTGTCCGTCTCCTCGTACACCGCCTGCAGGCGGTTCGAGGCGGTCTCGTCCGGCCCGAAGATGCGGAAGGTCTCCGGGTTGCGGGCGATCACATCGCGCAGCCAGGTGCCCAGCACCCGCGTCGGCTCGGCCTGCACCGCGCCGGGGGAGGGCACGTCGATGCCGTAGTCGCGGAAGTCGGGCAGGCGCAGCGCCTGCAGCAGCTCCCCGCCGTTGGTCGCCGGGTTCGCGGACATGCGCAGCCGGCCCTCGGGAGCCGTCCCCGCGATCTCCTCGCGCAGGGCCCCGTGCTCGTCGAACAGCTCCTCGGGCCGGTACGAGCGCAGCCAGGCGTCGAGGTCGGCGAGATGCTCGGGAGTGTCGCGGGCGCTCGCCAGGGGCACCTGGTGGGAGCGCCAGCTGCCCTCGGTGCGCTTCCCGTCGATCTCCTCCGGGCCGGTCCAGCCCTTGGGGGTGCGCAGCACGATCATCGGCCACGCCGGACGCTCGCTCTCGCGGCCGGCCCGGGCGTCCTCGGCCGCCTGCCGCTTGATCGCGGCGATGCTGTCCAGCGCCTCGTCGAGGACCGCGGCGAAGCGCCGATGGATCTCGAGCGGGTCCTCGTCGTCGAAGCCGCCGGTGAAGAACAGGGGCGTGTGGCCGTAGCCGCGCATCAGCTCCGCGAGCTCCGGCTCCGGGATGCGGGCGAGCAGAGTGGGGTTGGCGATCTTGTAGCCGTTCAGGTGCAGGATCGGCAGCACCACCCCGTCCGTCTGCGGGTTGGTGAACTTGTTCGAGTGCCAGGCCGTCGCCAGCGGGCCCGTCTCCGCCTCGCCGTCCCCGACCACCGTCAGCGCGATCTCGTCGGGACGGTCGAGCATGGCGCCGTAGGCGTGGGACAGGGAGTACCCCAGCTCCCCGCCCTCGTGGATGGAGCCGGGGGTCTCCGGCGCGACGTGGGAGGGGATGCCGCCGGGGAACGAGAACTGCGTGCACAGCCGCCGCAGCCCCTCCAGGTCCCGCGAGACGGCCGGGTAGATCTCGGAGTAGGTGCCTTCGAGGTAGGTGGCGGCCACCAGCCCGGGGCCGCCATGTCCGGGGCCGGTGATGTACATGGCCTTCAGCCCGCGCTGCCGGATCGCCCGGTTCGCGTGGGCGTACAGGAAGGTCAGCCCCGGCGTGGTGCCCCAGTGGCCCAGCAGGCGCGGCTTCACGTGCTCGGGGCGCAGCGGCTCGCGCAGCAACGGGTTGTCCATGAGGTAGATCTGCCCGACCGACAGGTAGTTCGCGGCGCGCCACCAGGCGTGCATGCGCCGCAGCTCGTCCTCCTGCGGTGCAGCGGCGGGGGCATCGGGCCAGGTCCAGGTCGTGCTCACAGGGTCCTCCTCGAGGAGATGCGGAGATCGGTTCCGGTGGAAGTGCTCCAGCACCTCGACCGTAGGCCACGCCGACCCCTCAGCGGAAGGACCGAGGTCCCGCCGGCCGTCCCCGGCCGCCGGTGAGGGCGGCCACCGGGAGATGACGGCGGTCGGCGCGGCGTCCTACAGTGGTGATGCCCGGTCAGGCCGGTGCGGACCGCCTCCCGGCGACGAGGACGGCGGCGCATCCGTGAGCGCGGGCCGACGCAGCGCGGTGTCCCGATCGCGCACCGAAAGGACCGTCCTCCGATGCAGTCGTCGACCCGTTCGACAGGATCCGTGCGCCCGATGCGTGCGGACGCCCCCGCCGTGCCCGCCCCCGCCGTGCCCGAGGCCTCCTCGCCTCCCCTCCGCTCCCGCGGCGCGCAGATCGCCGCGGTGCTCTCGCTGGCCCTGGGCATCTTCATCCTCATCACGATCGAGGAGCTGCCCATCGGCGTGCTCACGATCATGTCCGCCGATCTCGGCGTGACCCCGGGCATCACGGGGCTCGCCGTCACGCTGCCCGGCGTGATCGCCGCGCTCGTGGCCCTGGCCACGCCCGTGGTCATCGGCCTCATGGACCGGCGCCTGGTCCTCGTGATGGCCCTGGCCAGCGTGGTGCTCTCCTGCGTGCTCAGCGTGCTCGCCCCGAACATCCAGGTGCTGCTGGCCTCCCGCGTGTTCACCGGGATCGCGATCGGCATGTACTGGTCCGTGCTCCCCGTGGTCGCGACCCGCCAGGTCGCCCCGCAGCACCGCACCCGCGCCCTGACCCTGGCCATGTCCGGGACCGGCGCCGCCCTCGTGCTCGGGGTGCCTTTCACCGCATGGCTCGGCAGCGCCGTGGGCTGGCGCGCCTCCTTCGCCGTGGTCGCGGTCCTCGCCGTGGTGATGCTCGTGACGATCGCGCTGGTGGTCCGCCCGGTCCGCTCGGACGAGGCGATCCGCCCCGCCGACATGGCCCGTGCACTGCGCCATCGCGGGGTGCGCTACGCCGCCGCCATGACCGGCATCATCGTCACCGCCCAGTTCATCACCTACAGCTACGTCAGCCCGCTGCTGCAGGAGCGGGCCCACGTCTCCGCCGGGAGCATCGGGGCCATGCTGCTGGCCTTCGGCGTCGCCGGCCTGATCGGCAACTTCGCCGTCGCCCCGCTGCTGCGGCGCCACCCGGCGCTCGCCGTGCTCACCATCGCCCTCGGCATCGCCGGCTCCCTGGGTGTGCTGGCCCTGGCCGTGCACGGGCCCCTCGGGGCCGCGCTGGTGATGCCGCTGTGGGGCGCGTTCGCCGGCGCCGCGAGCGTGTCGATCCAGTCCTTCGTCAGCCGCGCCGCGGCCGAGGTCGAGGAGCCCGGCACCGCGATCAACAGCGCCATGTTCAACGTGGCGATCGCCGCCGGCGCCGCCATCGGCGGGCGCATCGTGGACTCCCTGGGGCTGGGGGCGACGGTGGCGACCACCGTCGTGCTCGCCCTCCTCGGCGCCGCGATCTGCGTGCGCTACCTGGTGCGCCACGCCCGATCCGAGGCCTGAGAGGTCGCCCGGCGCGCTACTCTGCGGCCATGGCGAGCACCGAGACCGCATCCGAGGACCACGGCACCCCGACCGCGCACCGCATCGCCCCCGGCTGGGACGGCGACCTGGCGGAGCTGGACCCGCACGGCACCCCCGGCTACACGGGCGACAAGCGGGACGGGAAGGCGCGCCTGGCCGCGCTGGACGACGAGCTCGACGAGCTCCAGGAGCGCCTGTACGCCCAGCACCACGGCCAGGACGAGGGCCGCAGCGTGCTGCTCATCGTCCAGGGCATGGACACCTCCGGCAAGGGCGGGATCATGCGCCACGTCGTCGGCGCGGTGGACCCCCAGGGCGTGGACATCACCGCCTTCAAGGCCCCCACCGACGAGGAGCGCGCCCACGACTTCCTGTGGCGGATCCGGCCCCGCGCCCCGCGTCCCGGGATGATCGGCGTCTTCGACCGCTCGCACTACGAGGACGTGCTCATCCACCGCGTGCACGGCTGGGCCGACGAGGCGGAGATCGCCCGGCGGTACCGGGCGATCATCGACTTCGAGCAGGAGCTCGCCGACGCCGGCACCGTCGTGGTCAAGGCGATGCTGCACATCTCCCACGCCGAGCAGGGGGAGCGGCTGCTGGAGCGGCTCGAGCGGCCGGACAAGCACTGGAAGTTCAACCCCGGCGACGTCGACGAGCGCGAGCACTGGACGGCCTACCAGGAGGCGTACACCGCCGCCCTGCGCGCCACCTCCACCCCGCAGGCGCCGTGGACCGTGGTCCCGGCCGACCGCAAGTGGTACGCCCGCATCGCCGTCCAGCAGCTGCTGCTGGAGGCCCTGCGCGGCATCGACCCGCAGTGGCCGGCCGCCGACTTCGACGTCGCCGAGCAGACCGCGCGGCTGCGCGCGACCATGGAGCCCTGAGCGGGGACCGCGCGCCTGCGCAGCGGACGAGATTGTGGCCGGGGGCCTGCCGGGTCCAGGATGGGGGCATGGCTTCCATCACGTTCCAGCAGAATCCCGTCTCCACCGTCGGCGAGCTCCCCGCGCAGGGAACCGCCGCCCCCGACGCCGAGCTCGTGGGCGCCGACCTCTCTCCCGTGACGATCTCCGGCCTGCGCGGCTCCCGGGTGGTCCTGAACATCTTCCCGTCCCTGGACACCGGCACCTGCGCCCTGTCCGTGCGCACCTTCAACGAGCGCGCCGCCGGGCTGGAGGGCACCACCGTGCTGTGCGTCTCCAAGGACCTCCCCTTCGCCCAGGCCCGCTTCTGCGGCGCCGAGGGCATCGAGAACGTCACCGTGGCCTCCGCCTTCCGCTCCGACTTCGGCGAGGCCTACGGCGTGACCATGACCGACGGCCCGCTGGCCGGCCTGCTCTCCCGCGCCGTCGTGGTCCTGGACGCCGAGGGCACGGTCCTGTACACCCAGCAGGTCCCCGAGATCGCCGACGAGCCCGACTACGACGCCGCCCTCGCCGCCCTCTCCTGAGGATGCGGCCTCCCGCACCGTCCCCGCACCCGGGCGATCCGGTCCTCCGGATCGTCCGGGTGCGCGACGTGCTGGACACCTCCGCCGAGCCGGCGGAGCTGCGCGTGCTCGTGGACCGGCTGTGGCCGCGCGGCGTGCGCAAGGACCGTCTTCCGGGGATCGCCTGGGACACGGATGCCTGCCCCTCCGACGCGCTGCGCCGCGCCCTGCACGGCGGGGACCTGTCCCGTGAGGAGTTCGCCGCGCGCTATCGCGCCGAGCTCGCGCGCTCCGGGGCGGCCGATGCGCTCCTGGCCCGCGCCGCCGGCTCCGGCGCCCGCACCGTGAGCCTCCTGACCGACGTGCGCGCGGCGGAGTCCTCCCATGCCGCGGTCCTCGCCGCGGTGCTGGAGGAGGCGCTCGCCGAGCCCCGCGGGGCCGCCGGGTGAACGACCCGCTCTCCCTGGCCGTGCTGCTGGTGATGGGCACGCTGGCCGGGATGATCAACGCCGCCGTGGGCTCCGGCTCCCTGCTCACCCTTCCCGTCCTGCTGGCCCTCGGCGTCCCGCCGGGGACGGCCGTGCGCACCAACACGATCGGCATCCTCTTCTCGACCATCGGCGCGGTCTACGGCTACCGGCGGGAGATCCGGGCCGAGGGCCGCGCGCTCACGGGCCTGGTCGTGGTCACGGCGCTGTGCGCCGCCGCCGGGTCGGTGCTGCTGCTCGCCTCGCCCGCCGCGGCCCTCGAGGCCGTGGTGCCGGTGCTCATCGTGGTGGCTCTCGTGCTCGTGGTCGGCCAGCCGCGGCTGACCCGATGGCTGGCCGCGCGCCGGGCCCGCCGGGAGGCCGCCGGTCGCGGGGCCGATGCCGACGCCTCCCGGCGCGCCGGTCCGTACACGCGCGCGGCGCTCATCGCGCCGCTGGGGGCCGCGGCGGTCTACGGCGGGTACTTCACCGCCGCCCAGGGGATCCTCTACATGGGCATCCTCGCCGTGGGCACCGGGCGCAGCCTCGCCCGGATCAACCCGGTCAAGAACCTCCTCGCCCTGGTCGTCAACGCGACCGCCGCGCTGGTCTACCTCATCGCGCACCTCGTCCTCGGGGCGCCGATCGTCTGGATCGGGACGGCGGCGATCGCCGTCGGCGCGCTGGTCGGGGGATACCTGGGCTCCCACGTCGCCCGGAAGCTCCCGGACGGCGTGCTGCGCGGGACGATCGTCGTGGTCGCCGTCGGCGCGCTGGCGCGGCAGCTGCTCGGCTGATCCCTGCCGGATCCGCGGGCGATCGCCCGGCCCGGGCCCTTGACGCGCGGCGCGCGGCTCCGTAGATTCCTATTCCGTAACCGGGTTTCGAATCCATCGGCCCGCGGAGCGAGGCGATGAGGCGGGTGAGCGCATGGCGGTGTCCGATCCGACGCATGCCGCCGTCCGCCACGCCACCACCCGCGACTGCTTCCTCGCCCTGCGCGAGGCCGACGGCCCCCTGACCGTCGCCGAGATCGCCGCCGGCACGGGCCTGTCCCGGCCCACCGTCGACAGCGTCCTGCGGGACCTCGCCGCGACCGGGCTCGTGGTCACCGCGCCGCCCGGCGCGGGAGGACAGCCCGGACGGCCCGCCCGGCGCATCGCGCTGGACCCCGGCAGCGCGAGCGTGGCCGCCCTGGACATCGGATCGCGCACGGTGCGCTGCGTGCGCGCCGACGCCTCCGGGGCGATCCTGTCGCGCAGCGCGGTGCCGGTCGCCGGCGGCGGCATCGCCGACGCCGTGCTCGCGGCGGTGCGGGAGACGGGCGGGGCCCCGCGCTCCCTCGGCGTCTCCGTGCCGGGCATCATCGGCCCCGACGGCCGCATCGCCCACAGCCTCGTGGTGCCGGAGCTGAGCGGCCACGACCTCGCCGGGACCCTGCACGACCGCCTCGGCTGCGAGGTCGTGGTGGAGAACGACATCAAGCTCGCCGCCTACGCCGAGCGGCACCTGGGCGCCTCCGCGCAGGACATCGTCTTCGTGCAGATCGGCCACCGCATCTCGGTGGCCGTCATCGTCGGCGGCGAGATCCTGCAGGGCAGCCATCGCCTGGCCGGGGAGCTCGGGGCCCAGCGCGGCATGCGCTGGACGCCGAGCTCCCAGCGCGGGCGCCTCGTCTGGTCCACCGGCGACGAGGCCCGGCCCCTGCTCGAGCGCGCCGCCGCCGGGGACGCCGCGGCCCGCGCGGAGCTCGAGGAGTTCTGCGCGCAGATCGCCCCGCGCCTGGCCGGGCTGCTGCTGGCCGTCGACCCCGAGGTCGTCGTCATCGGCGGAGGGGTCTCCCGCGCGGGGGAGACCCTGCTCGCCCCGCTCCGCCGCGCCCTGCACCACCAGCTGATGACCCCGCAGCATCCCGAGGTCGTCGCCGCCCGGCGCCCGGGCGACGGCTCGCTGCTGGGAGCGCTGGGCCGGGCCTTCGAGCACGGCTCCGCAGCGCTCATCGGCGTCCCCGGCGTCCCGCCGCCCTGGCACCGCCTGAACCCCGCCCTCCGAGAGGACCATCCATGACCACCGACCTCCGCTTCGGCTTCAGCTCCTACAGCTTCTGGCCCAAGCTCGCCTCCGGCGAGATGACCCTGCTCGACGTGATCGCCTGGGTCGCCGACAGCGAGGGCGAGCACCTCGAGCTCGCCGTCCTCGGCGACGACCCGGACAGCCCCATCCCGAACATCGAATCGGACCCGGCCTACGTCCGCGAGGTACGAGAGGCGGCCGCGGCCGCCGGCGTCGTCCTGTCGACGATGGCGATCGGCGCCGACCTCTCCTCCTCCGATGCCGAGGAGCACGCCGCCCAGGTCGCCCGCGTGCGGCGCTACGTCGACCTGGCCGACGCGATGGGCATCCGCCAGATGCGCCACGACGTCGTCGCCCACGCCGGCCGGGAGGGCGACGACACGCCCCTGTTCGAGCAGGCCCTGCCCGCGATCGTCTCCGCCGGCAAGGAGATCGCCCGGTACGCGGCGACCAAGGGCATCACCACGAGCCTGGAGAACCACGGCTTCTTCGTGCAGTCCTCCGACCGCATCCGGCGCATCGTCCACGCCGTCGACGAGCCGAACTTCCGCACCACCCTGGACGTCGGCAACTTCGTGTGCGTCGACGAGGACCCCGCGGTGGCCGTCCCGCAGAACCTCCCGTACGCGATGGTCGTCCACCTCAAGGACTTCTACATCCGCCCCGCGGATGCCGACCCCGGCGAGGGCTGGTTCCGCAGCCGCGGCGGCAAGCACCTGCGCGGCGCGGTCGTCGGCAACGGCGACATCGACCTGCGCGCCATCGCCCGCGCCATCGCCGAGTCCGACTACGCGGGCTTCGTGTCCCTCGAGTTCGAGGGCTGGGAGGACAGCCTGCTGGGCTGCTCCCGCGGCCTCGCCAACGCCAAGCGCCTGCTCGAGAACGCCTGACCCCCGGCCATCGGCCGGATCCATCCCTGGAAGAACTGAGGAAGACACCCCATGACCAAGCTCCGCATCGGCGTGATCGGCGCCGGCAGCATCGCGCAGATCCACCTGGAGTCCTACCGCGGCAACCCCGACGCCGAGATCGTCGCCGTCGCCGACATCAACCACGAGCGCGCCCGCTCGGTGGCGGACAGCTTCGGCGCCCCCGACGCCTACGGCGATCCCCACGAGATGCTCGCGGACCCGCGCATCGACGCGGTGAGCGTGTGCACCTGGAACAACTCGCACGCCACCTGGGCGATCGCGGCGATCGAGGCCGGCAAGCACGTGCTGGTGGAGAAGCCCATCGCCCGCACCCTCGCCGAGGCCCTCGAGATCCAGCGGATCGCCGAGGCCCACGACGTCGTGGTGCAGGTCGGCTTCGTGCGCCGCCACGCCCCGAACTGCCAGGTGCTCAAGTCCTTCATCGACGCGGGGGACCTGGGCGAGATCTACTACGCCAAGGCCAGCTGCATCCGCCGCAACGGCAACCCCGGCGGCTGGTTCGCCGACAAGGAGATCGCCGGCGGCGGCCCGCTGCTGGACATCGGCGTGCACGTGCTGGACCTCGCCTGGTACCTCATGGGCAGCCCGAAGGCCGTCGCCGTGAGCGGCACCGTCGCCCACCGGCTGGGCAACCGGGCGCACATCACGACCATGCCCCGGTACCAGGTCGCGGACTACGACCCGACGAAGAACAGCGTCGAGGACATGGCCAGCGCCATGATCCGCTTCGAGAACGGCGCCACGCTGATGCTCGACTGCTCGTACTCGCTGCACGCCACGAAGGACTCGATCGCGGTGTCCGTGCACGGGGACAAGGGCGGCGCGGACCTCGAGCCCTCCCTCCAGATCGCGACGGAGATGCACGACTCGGTCGTCAACATCACCCCGCAGATCTCCTCGGGGACCTTCGAGTTCGGCCCCGGGTTCGCCCGCGAGATCCAGAACTTCGTCGACACCTGCCAGGGCCGTGCGGAGTCCGTCGCCCCGGCCTGGCACGGCGTCGAGGTCGTGCGGCTGCTCGAGGCGATCTACCGCTCGGCCGAGGAGGGGCGCGAGATCTCGCTGGTCTGAGCCGCGCCCGGCGCCCCCGGCCAGGGGCCGTCCAGGAAGGGGAGCACCTCGTCCAGGACGTCCCGGGCCGGGGAGAGGGTGCTCGCATGCGTGCGGCCCGGCAGCGGGACGAAGCGCCCGCGGGGCATGAGGCCTGCGGCATGGCGGGACTGCGCGAGACGGGGCACGTCCCGCTCGCCGGTCATCCACAGCGCCGGGACCTCGCAGGCCGACAGCCGCTCCTCGGCGACGCCGGGCGTGGCATCGGTCGCGGTGAACAGGGCCGCCATGGCCTGCGGGTCCGCCCGGAGGAAGGCGGTGCGGGTGGACTGCGCGGTGCGTCCCGGAGCATCGGCGCCCAGGCCCTGACGGGTGCAGAAGGCGTCCATGCCCTCCTCGCGGAGGGTGTCGACGGTGCCGGGGAAGAACAGGGAGTCCACCGCGCCGCGCTGATCGGCCGCGGAGCCGCCCAGGCACACCAGGCGCGCCACGCGCCCGGGATGCTCGAGGGCCAGGGTGAGGGCCAGGCGCGCGCCCAGGGAGTAGCCGATGACCCCCACCGGCTCCTGCGCGCCGAGGCGGTCCAGGACCGCGAGGACATCGGCCGCGAGCACCTGCTGGGTGTAGGCCCGCGGATCGTGGGGCTTCCCGGAGCGCCCGTGGCCGCGCAGGTCCAGCCGCACCACGCGGTGCCCGGCGGCGAGCGGCTCCAGGTAGCCCAGGCCCCGCCAGATCGCGCGGGAGAGCACCGAGCCGTGCAGCAGGACCAGCGTGCGCGGGGCCGCGGCGGCATCGGCCGGCCCGGTCACGTCGTAGGCGATCGGCACGGCGTCGACCGGGGACGGGACGATGGGCATGAGGCTCCTCGGGGCGGGCGCGGGCGGGACGGGCAGGGGAACGGACGGGCAGGGGAACGGACGGGGCCGAGGCGCCGGGAACTCAGGATCCCGGCGCCTCGGCCCCGTGCTGCGGCCCTCCGCGGGCCGCGCGCGTCACAGCGCGGAGCTGATCTTCTCGACCAGGGCGTTCAGGGTCTGCGAGGGACGCATGACCTCGGCGGCCCTGGCGGGGTCGGGGCGGTAGTAGCCGCCGATGTCCGCGGGCTTGCCCTGCACCGCGAGCAGCTCGGAGGCGATGGCCTCCTCGGCGGCGGTGAAGTCCTCGGCGATCGAGGCGAACGCCGTGGCGAGCTCCGCGTCCTCGGACTGGGCCGCCAGCTCCTGCGCCCAGTACAGGGCCAGGTAGAAGTGGCTGCCGCGGTTGTCGATCGTCCCCAGCTTGCGCTGCGGGGACTTGCCGTTGTTCAGCAGCGACTCCGTCGCCCGGTCCAGCGCATCGGCGATCACGGCGGCGCGCGGGTTCCCGGCGGTGCGCGAGAGGTGGCGCAGGGACTCGGCCAGCGCGAGGAACTCGCCCAGGCTGTCCCAGCGCAGATAGTCCTCCTCGACGAGCTGCTGGACGTGCTTGGGGGCGGAGCCGCCCGCGCCCGTCTCGAACAGGCCGCCGCCGTTCATCAGCGGGACCACCGAGAGCATCTTGGCGCTCGTGCCCAGCTCCATGATCGGGAACAGGTCGGTGAGGTAGTCGCGCAGCACGTTGCCGGTCACCGAGATGGTGTCCTCGCCGCGGCGCACCCGCTCCAGGGTGTGCTTCGTCGCCTCGACGGGGGAGAGGATCCGCAGGTCCAGGCCCTCGGTGTCCTCCTCGGCGAGGTAGGCCTCGACCTTGGCGATGAGGTTGCGGTCGTGGGCGCGGGACTCGTCCAGCCAGAACACGGCCGGCATGCCGGACTCGCGCGAGCGGCGCACCGCCAGCTGCACCCAGTCGCGGATCGGGGCGTCCTTGGCCTGGCAGGCGCGGAAGATGTCCCCGGCGGCGACGTCGTGGGACATGAGCACCGCGCCGGAGGCGTCGCGGACCTCGACGCGGCCCTCGGCCGCGATCTCGAAGGTCTTGTCGTGGCTGCCGTACTCCTCGGCCTTCTGCGCCATCAGGCCGACGTTGGGGACGGTGCCCATCGTCGTGGGGTCGAAGGCCCCGTTCTTCTGGCAGTCCTCGATGGTCGCCTGGTAGACGCCCGCGTAGGAGGAGTCGGGGATCACGGCGAGGGTGTCCTGCTCGGCGTCGTTCGCGTTCCACATGTGGCCCGAGGTGCGGATCATCGCGGGCATCGAGGCGTCGACGATGACGTCCGAGGGGACGTGCAGGTTCGTGATGCCCTTGTGGGAGTTGACCATCGCCAGCGCCGGGCCGGCCGCCAGGTCCGTCTCGATCGCGGCGGAGATGCCCGCACGCAGCGTCTCCTCGAGGTCCTGCGCGCCGGAGAGGATCCCGCCGAGGCCGTTGTTGGGGGACAGGCCGGCCTGCGCGAGGACGTCCCCGTACTGGGTGAACAGCGTCGGGAAGAAGGCGCGCACCGCATGCCCGAACAGGATCGGGTCGGAGACCTTCATCATGGTCGCCTTCAGGTGCAGGGAGAACAGCACGCCCTGCTCCTTGGCCGCGGCGATCTGCTCGGCCAGGAAGGCGTCCAGCGCGGCGGCCCGCATGACGGTGGAGTCCACGACCTCGCCCGCGAGCACCGGCACGGAGGGCTTGAGCACGGTCTCGATGCCGTCGGCGGCGACGTGGACGATGGACAGCGCGCCCTCGTCCTCGATGACCACGGACTGCTCGTTCGAGCGGAAGTCGTCCTGGCCCATGGTCGCGACGGAGGTCTTCGAGTCCGCGCTCCAGGCGCCCATGCGGTGGGGGTGGGAGCGGGCGAAGTTCTTCACCGCGGCGGGGGCGCGGCGGTCGGAGTTGCCCTCGCGCAGCACCGGGTTCACGGCCGAGCCCTTGACCGCGTCGTAGCGGGCGCGGATGTCCTTCTCCTGCTCGGTCTCGGGGGACTCCGGGTAGTCCGGCAGGTCGATGCCCTGGGCCTGCAGCTCGGCGACGGCCGCCTTCAGCTGCGGCACGGAGGCGGAGATGTTTGGCAGCTTGATGATGTTGGCCTCGGGCGTCTTGGCCAGCTCGCCGAGCTCGGAGAGGGCGTCGGGCTCGCGCTGGTCCTCCGGCAGTAGGTCGGAGAAGGCCGCCACGATGCGGCCGGCCAGGGAGATGTCCCGGGTCTCGATGTCGATCCCGGCGGTCGCGGCGAAGGCCTCGAGGATCGGCAGGAAGGAGACGGTCGCCAGCATCGGCGCCTCGTCGGTGTGGGTGTAGATGATGCGCGACATGGTCGGGGGTGCTCCCTCGGGTCGGGGACGAAGAACTCTCTTGAGGTCAAGACTATCGAAGCTCCGCAGGGCCTGCCGGGCCGCGGCGCCCGCCCCACCATGGTGGCACCGCCCGGGGGCCCGCGTCGCGCCGCGCGGGATTCCGGCCGGCGGAGCGTCCCCGGGGCCGCGCGCGCGGACGCTCTAGACTCGGAGCCATGACCTATCTCGCCGTCACCGACCTGCGCGGGCAGACCCTCACCCCTTCCGAGCTGGCCGCGGCCCTGCCGCGCGCCGAGGTGGACGTCGAGTCCGCCGTCGCCGCCGTGCGGCCCCTGGTCGAGGACGTCGCCCATCGCGGTGCCGCGGCGGTGCTGGAGGCCTCCGAGCGCTTCGACGGCGTGCGGCCGGCCCACCTCCGCGTCCCGCAGGCCGAGCTGGACCGTGCCCTCGCGGAGCTGGACCCGGCGATCCGCGCCGCGCTCGAGGACGCCATCTCCCGCGTCCGCGCCGTGTCCCAGGGCGATGTGCGCTCCGAGGAGCGGGTCCAGGTCGTCCCCGGCGGCATCGTCACCCAGCGCTGGGTGCCGGTGCGGCGGGTGGGGCTGTACGCCCCGGGCGGCCGCGCCGTCCTGCCCAGCAGCGTCGTGATGAACGTCGTCCCGGCCCAGGTCGCCGGCGTCGAGCAGATCGTCCTCGCGTCCCCGCCGCAGAAGGAGTTCGGCGGCCTCCCGCACCCCACGGTCCTGGCGGCCTGCGCGCTGCTGGGGGTCACCGAGGTGATCGCCGCGGGCGGCGCCCAGGCCATCGCCGTGCTCGCACACGGCGCGCCGGACCTCGGCGACGGCACCGTCCTGGACCCCGTCGACCTCATCACCGGCCCCGGCAACGTGTACGTCGTCGCCGCCAAGCGCCTGGTCTCCTCCCGGGTGGGCATCGATGCCGAGGCCGGCCCCACCGAGATCGCGATCCTCGCCGACTCCTCGGCCGATGCCCGCTTCGTCGCCGCCGATCTCATCTCCCAGGCCGAGCACGACCCGCTGGCCGCGAGCATCCTCGTCACGGACGACGCCCCGCTCGTCGCACGGGTCGAGGAGCAGCTCGCGCTGCAGGTGCCCGATGCCCTGCACGCCGAGCGGATCGCCGAGGCCCTGCGCGGCCGCCAGAGCGGCGCGATCCTCGTCGAGGACATGGACCGCGGCCTCGAGGTCGTCAACAGCTACGGCGCCGAGCACCTGGAGATCCAGACCCGCGAGGCCGCGGCCGTCGCCGCGCGGGTGAGCAACGCCGGGGCGGTGTTCGTCGGCGACCACAGCCCCGTGAGCCTCGGGGACTACGCCGCCGGCTCCAACCACGTGCTGCCCACCGGCGGCACCTCCCGCAGCACGGGCGGGCTGGGCGTGCAGACGTTCCTGCGCGGCATCCACGTCGTCGAATACGACCGCACGGCGCTCGAGGGCGCCCGCGCCACGGCGACCACGCTCGCCGTCGCCGAGGGCCTGCCCTCCCACGGCCGCGCCGTCGACATCCGCTTCGAGGACTAGCCCGGGGCGGGCGGGCCCGCGCCGGGTCCGCGCACGCCGCACGCGCACGCGCCCGCGCCGCGCCGCGGAACGCAGTTCCCGGAATTGTCACTCCCTATGCCATCCGGACGCCCCGGATGGCATAGGGAGTGACAATTCCGGGACGGTCGGCGGGGTCTGGCGACCGATGGGGTCAGGAGCGGGGGTCGGCGGGCCCGTCCGCGGTGCTCGCATCCTCCCCGGCCGCCGCATCGGCGGTCCCGGCGGAGGAGAGGTCGATGACCTGCAGGCGCTCGCCGCGGGTGAGGAACAGCGCCACCGCGCGCCAGCCCAGCATCAGCACGCCCGTGACGATCGCGGTGACGACCACGAAGCTCGTCTCGGTGCCGGCGGAGAACAGGGTGCGGATCGCCATGCAGCAGACCACGGTGATCGCCCAGATGAACACGCCGTGCGGCCACAGCCGGAAGGGCGCGCGCCAGGAGCGGATCGCCAGGTGGCCGATCAGCACGCCCACCAGGAACGGCCAGCCGACCAGGAACATGTTCTGGGCCGACATCTCCTGCCCGTGCTGGAAGAGGCCGATGATCACGAACAGCATCACGGCGAGGACATCGCCGATCAGGGCACCCACGGAGCGGAACATGCGACCCAGGGTAGTGCGGGAGGCTCGGAGCGCCCTGCGCCGACGGCCTCGATCCGGGCCCGCCGCGACGAGCGTCACGCCCGGCCCTCCGGTGCCCGGACGCGCCCGAGGCGCAGGCGCGCTCAGGCTCTACCATGGGGCCATGCCCGCACCCAGCCCTGCGCCCACGACCGTCCCGGCACGCCCGGGCATCCCCGTCCCGCGCGAGGACCTGGCCGGCATGCATCCCTACGGCGCGCCGCAGCTCGACGTGCCGCACATGCTCAACGTCAACGAGAACCCCTTCCCGCCCTCGCCGGCGCTCGCCGCCGCCCTGGGCGCGGCGGTGACCGAGGCCGCCGCGGGCCTGAACCGCTATCCCGACCGCGAGTTCACCGCCCTGCGCTCCGACCTCGCCGCCTATGTGGGGGCGGAGGCGCAGGTCCCCACGCCCGAGGTCGACCAGGTGTGGGCCGCGAACGGCTCCAACGAGGTCATGCACCAGCTGATGCTGGCCTTCGGCGGGCCGGGGCGCACGGCGCTCGGCTTCGCGCCCCACTACTCCATGTACCCCGAGTACGCGCGGGACACCTTCACCCGCTGGGTCGCCGCGCCGCGCGGCCCGGCCCCGGACTTCGCCCTCACCGCCGAGCAGGTCACCGACGCGATCGCGCAGCACGACCCGGACGTGGTCGTGCTGACCAGCCCCAACAACCCCACCGGCACGGCGCTGGACCTCGAGCTGGTCCGCGCGGCCGCCGCGGCCCTGGCGCCGCGCCGCGGGCTGCTGGTGGTCGACGAGGCCTACGGCGAGTTCCGCCGCGACGGCGTGCCCAGCGCGCTGACCCTCCTGCCCGAGCTCCCGAACCTGGCCGTCTCCCGCACGATGTCCAAGGCCTTCGCCCTGGCCGGGGCGCGGGTGGGCTACCTGGTGGCCGATGCCGCGATCGTCGATGCGATCCGCATCGTCCGCCTGCCCTACCACCTCTCCGCCGTCACGCAGGCCGTGGCGCGCACCGCGCTCGCCCACGCCGAGGAGCTGCTCTCGCAGGTCAAGGTGCTGCGCGAGGAGCGCGACGCCCTCGCCGAGCACCTGCTCGCCCGGGGCCACGAGGTCGCCCCCTCGGATGCGAACTTCATCCTGTTCCACGTCGGCGGCGACCGCCACGCCGTCTGGCAGACGCTGCTCGATCACGGGGTCCTGATCCGCGAGGTCGGCCCCGAGGGCTGGCTGCGGGTCTCCATCGGCACCCCCGACGACAACGCCGCTTTCCGCACCGCCCTCGAGGAGGCCGACCCCCGATGACCGCTCCCCGCACCGCCCGCATCAGCCGCAGCACCCGCGAATCCTCGGTCGAGGTCTTCCTCGACCTCGACGGCACCGGCGCGGTGGACGTGTCCACCTCCGTGCCGTTCTTCGACCACATGCTCACGGCGCTGGGCACGCACGCCCGCTTCGACCTCACCGTGAAGGCGACCGGCGACACCCACATCGACGTGCACCACACCGTCGAGGACACCGCGATCGTGCTGGGCCAGTGCCTGCGCGAGGCGCTCGGCGACAAGCACGGCATCACCCGCTTCGGCGATGCGATCGTGCCGCTGGACGAGGCGCTCGCCCAGGCGGTCGTGGACGTCTCGGGACGCCCCTACTGCGTGCACACGGGCGAGCCGGAGGGGCAGGAGTACCACCTCATCGGCGGGCACTTCACCGGCGCCCTGACCCGGCACGTGCTGGAGTCCCTGGCCCACCACGCCGCGATCTGCCTGCACGTGCGCGTGCTCGCCGGCCGCGACCCCCACCACATCGTCGAGGCCCAGTTCAAGGCGCTCGCGCGGGCCCTGCGCGCCGCCTGCGAGCCCGATCCCCGGGTCACCGGGGTCCCGTCCACCAAGGGAGCGCTGTGAGCATCACCCCCGAACCGCCGCGCGAGGGCGAGGACCCCCGCGAGGACGACATCGACGCCGAGTTCGCGCGGCTGACCCAGGGCCTGTCCCTGGAGGAGGCCCCGCTCACGGTGGAGGACGTGCTGTCCGCGCCGTCGACCGGGAGCGAGCCCGAATCCGACGATGCGGCCGACGAGGAGCCGGCGATCGCGGTCGTGGCCACCTCCGTGGCCGCCGCCAAGGCGCTCGCCGGGGCTATCCGCCTGGGCCGGGAGGCCCGCACCGACGGCATCGACATCCCGCAGGGCACCCTCGTGTACTCCTCGGAGACCGGAGCCATCGCCGCCGGCCCCCTGCAGGAGGTCTCCGCCCACGACCTCGCGGCCGTGGTCTCCACCGCGCTGCAGCGCCACGGCGTCGTGCTGTTCTGGCGCCGCGGCGACCGGATGACCGCCACCCGCTACCGCGGCGGCGAGCGGGGCGAGGACGTCTCGCCGGCGCTCGTCCTCGGCGCCGTCGACCCGCTGGTCGAGCAGCTGCTCGTCGGCGGGGTCGGGATCGACGAGCTGGGGGAGGGCATCGACCCCTCGCAGGTCTCCCGCGCCCAGGCGCTGCGGTGGATCGCCTTCGGCCGGAGGAAGGACTCATGAGCGAGCCCGGACCCCGCATCGTCGTCCTGGACCACGGCAGCGGCAACGTCCGCTCCGTGGTGCGGGCGCTCGAGGCCGCCGGCGCGCAGGTCGCCCTCACGGCCGATGCCGACCAGGCCCTCGCGGCCGACGGCCTGGTCGTCCCCGGCGTCGGCGCCTACGAGGCCACCATCGCCCAGATCCGCGCCGTCGGCGGCGACCGCATCATCGAGCGGCGCCTGGCCGGCGGGCTGCCGGTCCTCGGGATCTGCGTCGGCCTGCAGGTCATGTTCGAGCGCGGCACCGAGCACGGCGTCACCAGCACCGGGCTCGGCCAGTGGCCGGGAGAGGTGACCCGGCTGCAGGCGCCCGTGGTCCCGCACATGGGCTGGAACACCGTCGAGGTCCCGCAGGGCACGCGCCTGTTCGCGGGCCTCGAGGAGGAGCGCTTCTACTTCGTGCACTCCTACGGCGCGCGGCAGTGGACGCTCGAGCCCGTCGGGCCGATGCCCGCGCCCCTGGTGACCTGGGGCGAGCACGGCGGCGACCGCTTCGTGGCGGCCGTCGAGAACGGTCCGCTGTGCGCCACCCAGTTCCACCCGGAGAAGTCCGGGGCGGCGGGCGCCCGGCTGCTGCGCAACTGGCTGGGGACGCTGCGCCCCGCCCCGACGGCCGCATGATCCTCGCGTTCGTCATGCTGTTCACCGGCGGCCTGCTCGCCGGCGGCGCCTGGTCCTTCTTCCGCGGGCGCAAGCCGTGGTGGGCGACCACGCTGCTGTCGCTGCTGGCGCTCGCCTGCATCGGCATCTCCCTGCTGCGGATCCTCAGCTGATCCCGCCCCTGCTCCCGGGCGACCGCCCGACCCTCGTGACCCCCTTCACCCCCTACCGCATCCCGGAGGTGCCCGTGTCCGCTCCCATCCTCGAGCTGCTGCCTGCCGTCGACGTCCAGGACGGCCAGGCCGTGCGCCTGGTCCAGGGCGCGGCCGGCACCGAGACGTCCTACGGCTCGCCGCTGGAGGCGGCGCTGTCCTTCCAGGAGGCCGGCGCCCGCTGGCTGCACCTGGTCGACCTCGACGCCGCCTTCGGCCGCGGCTCCAACGCGAAGATCCTCGCGGAGGTCTGCGCCGCCATGGACCTGCAGGTCGAGCTCTCCGGCGGCATCCGCGACGACGAGTCGCTCGCCGCGGCCCTGGCCACCGGCTGCCGTCGCGTGAACATCGGCACCGCGGCGCTGGAGAACCCGGACTGGACGGCGGAGGTCATCGCCGAGCACGGCGACCGGATCGCGGTGGGCCTGGACGTGCGCGGCACGACCCTCGCCGCCCGCGGCTGGACCCGGGACGGCGGGGACCTCTGGGAGGTGCTGGACCGCCTGGACGAGGCCGGCTGCGCCCGCTACGTCGTCACGGACGTCACCAAGGACGGCACGCTCCAGGGACCGAACCTCGGGCTGCTGCGCGAGGTGTGCTCCCGCACCGACGCGGCGGTCATCGCCTCCGGCGGCGTCTCGACCCTCGAGGACCTCGCGGCCCTGCGCGAGCTCGTGCCCGCCGGCGTCGAAGGAGCCATCGTCGGCAAGGCGCTGTACGCGAAGGCGTTCACCCTGCCCGAGGCGCTCGAGGTCGCCGGACTCCCGTGACGGCGCCGCGTCCCGAGCAGCGACAGGAGGGGGACCTGCCCGCGGCGCAGCGCGCGCTGCCGGCCCACTTCCGGGAGAAGTCCCCGTTCACGGACACCGCAGGCACCCCGTGGGCGGGGCGCGACTACAGCGTCAGTCCCTTCCCCGACGACGACGGCTCCACCCCGGCGGCGGTGGCGGAGGCGCTGGCCGCGCACCGCGCCGGGCGCGACCCCCATCGCACCGCCCTGGTCGCGGCGATCTCCGCCGAGCGCCTGCTGGTGCCGATCATGGCCATCGCCGGGGAGACCGGCACCACCGCGCACGGGCTGACGGGGGACAACGGCGCCGACATGGCGATGGTCTCGATCACCGCTCCGGACGGCTCCACGATCCTGCCGGTGTTCACCGGCGTCGCGGAGCTCGCCGCATGGCGGCGCGACGCCCGCCCCGTGCCGGTGCCCGCGGCGCAGGCGGCGCAGGCCGCGGTGCAGGAGGGATGCACCGCCCTGGTGCTGGACCCCTCCCGGCCGGGACCGGACGGGACCCCGATCCTGCTGCCCCGCTCGGTGCTGTGGGCCCTCGCCCAGGGGCGCGGCTGGATCCCGCCCTACGAGGACCCGGAGGTCGCCGCCGAGCTCACGGCGATCGCCGGCGACACCGAGGGGGTGCTCGCGCTCACCGCGCTGCCGGGGGAGCGCACCGAGGTCAAGCTGCAGGTCCGTCTGGTGGCGGGCCTGGATCAGCAGGGCGTGCAGGCGGTCGTCGCCGATCTGAGCCGGCGCCTGGGGCTCTCGCAGCTGGTCGCCGAGCGGATCAGCTCCCTCACGCTCGCCCTGGTGGGCTGAGCGGGCCCTGCGCCCCGGGCCGCTGCGCCTCCGGCCCGCCGCGTCGTCCGGGCCGCCGCGCCGGGGCGGGCTCAGCTGACGCGCCCGGTCCACTTCTCGCCGGGGCCCTGGCCGGGCTCGTCCCGGAAGGGCAGCGCCTCGGCGAAGGCGAGCTGCAGGGTGCGCAGGCCGTCGCGCAGCGAGCGCGCATGATCCCCGCCGATCTCCGGGGAGGCCGCCGTGACCAGGCCGGCCAGGGCGGTGATGAGCTTGCGGGCCTCGGCGAGGTCCTGGTACTGGCCCGTCTCCTCGTCCTCGGCGAGGCCGATCTTCACGGCGGCGGCGCTCATCAGGTGCACGGTCGCGGTCGTGATGATCTCCACCGCGGAGACCTCGGCGATGTCGCGCGCCTCCTCGCCCCCGTCGATCAGGCTCGGGTCTGCGGCATCGGGCGTGGGATCGGTCATGCGGTCCTCCTGGGGATCGGGCGCCCGGGCGGTCGGCTCACAGGGGGAGCTCGCCCGAGCCGCCCGCGGGGTAGCGGCTGAAGTCGACGGCGGCATGGTCGATGACGGTGCCGACCGGCACATCGTAGACGGCATGGAAGACCTCGGTGCCTCCGGGCTCGACCATCCCGTACGGCGCGCTGTCCGCCAGATGCACCACGGTCGCCTCGCGGTCCGGCGCATGGACGGTGCCGGCGTCGTCGACGAGGGTCACGGAATCTCCGAGGTTCACCGACTGCGCCGAGCCGTTGGTCACCGAGATGGTGAGGACGGCGTACTCGCCGTCGGCGTCCCGGCGGTCCCCGGCATCGCCCACCGAGGGGATCCCCGGCTCGTAGGAGACCAGCTCCACCTCCAGGTCGCCGAGGACGAGGGACCCCGGTGCGGCGGCGTCCCCGGTTCCCGGGTCCGCGGCCGGGGCGGAGGCGGCCGGATCGGGCAGGGAGCGCAGCGCGAGATAGCCCCCGCCGAGCGCGACGGCCAGCAGCAGCGCGGCGATCGCGCCGACGGCCAGGAGCAGGGGGCGGGTCCGCAGCGGCGAGGGGGAGCCGGCGGCGGCCTCCTCCTCGCGCAGCCGCCGGCGGTTCCAGTCCGCGGGCCGCGGCGGCGGGGTGGGGAAGGAGTCCGGGACGGGGCGCATGACGGCCTCGCGCGGGCGGGTGGTGGTGGGCTCCGATCCCGCGGGCAGGGGGGTCTCGGACGGGGAGGCGGCCGGATCGGGCGACGAGGCAGGATCGGCGGGCGCGCCGTCCGGGGTGCCGTAGTCGTAGGAGCGGTCCCCGGATGCAGCGTCCTTCACCTGGTCAACCTTCGCTCGAGAGGCACGGGCCGGCCCCGGCGGCGTCTCCCGGGGGAGGCGGCCGTGAGGCGCGATGCACATCACCTGGACGGCACGTGCATCGCTGGTAGGATAGTCGATCGGAACATGTCGTTCCCGTCGAAGTGGAGTCCCTCCCACCTCGCGGCACCGCTCCAGGGCGGCCGTCGCCGGGTCAGTATCGCAGCCGGATCCTCGGATCCGGCGGGCGCGTCCGCGCGTCCGGTGTGCTCGGGGCCTCCGCTGCTGCAAGCGGGGGCCTTCGTCATGTCCGATACACCGAGGTGAGGAGCCACCATCAGCGAACAGCGAATCAACGGACAGATCAGGGTGCCGAAGGTCCTTCTGGTCGGCCCGGCCGGCGAGCAGGTCGGCATCGTCCGCGTCGAGGACGCCCTGCGTCTTGCCACGGAAGCAGATCTGGACCTGGTCGAGGTCGCACCTGGGGCGAATCCGCCCGTCTGCCGTCTCATGGACTACGGCAAGTACAAGTACGAAGCCAACATGAAGGCGCGCGAGGCCCGGAAGAATCAGGCCAACACGGTCCAGAAGGAAATCCGGATGGGCCTGAAGATCGATAAGCACGACTACGAGACCAAGCGTCGCAACGTCGAGAAGTTCCTCTCGGGCGGCGACAAGGTCAAGGTCATCATCCGCTTCCGCGGCCGTGAGCAGTCGCGCCCCGAGATGGGCATCAAGCTGCTGGGCCGCATGGCGGAGGACGTCGCCGAGTACGGCTTCGTCGAGGCGCACCCGCGCCAGGACGGTCGGTCCATGGTGATGGTCCTGGGCCCCCACAAGAAGAAGGCCCAGGCGATGGCCGAGGCGCGCAAGCGCAAGTCCGACGCCGAGAAGGCAGCCAGCACCGAGCAGGCGCCCCAGGACACGGAGAGCACCGGCGGCCCCCCCGCCGAGCCCGTCGAGTCCTGACAGACACTGAAGGAGATACGGCACATGCCGAAGAACAAGACCCATTCGGGCACCAAGAAGCGCGTCCGCGTGACGGGCTCCGGCAAGCTCATGCGGGAGAAGGCCAACGCGCGCCACCTGCTCGAGCACAAGTCTTCGAACCGCAAGCGCCGCCTGGGCAGCGACACCACCGTCGCCAAGGCCGATGTCAAGCGCATGAAGAAGCTGCTGGGCCGCTGAGCCCCCGTGCGGGATCGCTCCCGCACCCCAGAACTCGTCACCATCGAAGGAGAATCACGTGGCACGCGTGAAGCGGGCGGTCAACGCCCATAAGAAGCGTCGAGAGATCCTCGAGCAGGCCAGCGGCTACCGCGGTCAGCGCTCTCGCCTGTACCGCAAGGCGAAGGAGCAGGTCCTCCACTCGCAGACGTACAACTACCGCGACCGCAAGAAGCGCAAGGGCAACTTCCGCCAGCTCTGGATCCAGCGCATCAACGCCGCGTCGCGCGCGAACGGCATGACCTACAACCGACTCATCCAGGGCCTCGGCCTCGCGGGTGTCGAGGTCGACCGCCGCATGCTCGCCGAGCTCGCCGTCAACGACGCGCCGGCCTTCGCCGCGCTCGTCGAGGTCGCCAAGAACGCCCTCCCCAAGGACGTCAACGCTCCTGCCGCCTGATCGCGCGGACGTCGACTCCATGAGCACCACGGAACGCCCGGACGACCGGACGATCTCCTCGCCCCGATCCGATCGGGTGCGGCGGATCGCCGGGCTGTCCGGGCGTTCCGCGCGTCGCCGCCACGGCCTGTTCCGCGTCGAGGGCCCGCAGTCCGTGCGCTCCCTGGTGGAGCATCGGCCCGATGCGGTGGAGGAGCTCTTCCTCACCGCCGAGGCGGCGTCCGACCACGGCGAGATCGTCGACCTCGCCGGGGCCGCCGGCATCGCGGTGCGTCCCATCGCCCCCGAGGCGCTGCGCGCCATGGTCCGCGACCAGGACGCCGCCGGTGCTCTCGTCAGCCCGCAGGGCGTGGTCGCGACCGCCCGCACCGCCGCCGTCGATCTCGCGCTCGAGGACGCCCTCGCCGCCCTGCCCGCCGCCGGGGAGCCCGCGACCGTCCTCGTCCTGCACGAGCTGCGCGATCCCGGCAACGTCGGCACCCTGATCCGCGCGGCCGATGCCGCCGGCGCGGACCTCGTCCTGCTCACCGGCGCCAGCGCTGACGTGCTGGCCCCCAAGGTCGTGCGCTCGAGCGCCGGCAGCCTCTTCCATCTGCCCGTGGCCGGCGGCGCCGACGCCGAGCTGCTGTACCCCGCCCTCCGCGCGGCAGGCGTGGCCATCGCCGCCACCAGCGGCTACGCGCAGGACGAGCTCTTCGCCGCCGAGATCCCCGCCCGCATCGCGTGGGTCATGGGCAACGAGGCCCGCGGCCTGCCCGCGGCGGTGCTCGCCGATGCGGACCTCGCCGTGCGCATCCCGCTGGCCGGCGCCGCCGAGTCCCTCAACGTCGCGACCGCCGCGACGGTGTGCCTGTTCGAGACCCTGCGCCGCCGGGGCCGGGAGTGAGCGCCCTGCTGCGACGCGGCGCCGCCCTGGCCATCCCCGCCGCGCTGGTCCTCGCGATCGTCACCGCCCTGCTGGGCCTGCTCGTCACGGGCGCCGCCTCCGGCGACCGGCTCGTCCCCGCCTCGCCCCTGGTCACCTGGGGCATCCCCGTCGTGCGCGCCCTCCACCACCTGGGTCTGCTGCTCGCCGTCGGCGCCGGCGGGACGGCCGTGCTGCTGATGCCCGGCCCCTCGCGCAGCCGGGTCCTCGACCTCGCCCCGCCCCCGAGCGGCACCGCGGCCGGCGGCGTCGGGCGCGGCGCGGTGCTGCGGCTGGGCGCGGCGGGGGCGGCGCTGTGGGCCGCGGCCTCGCTGGTCCTCGTCCCGCTGGGCGCGCTCGAGGCCACCGGCGCCGGCACCGACCGCGACCTGTGGCAGCTGGCCCTGAGCATGGACCTGGGGCGCATCCAGCTCGCCGTGGCGATCGCCGCGGCCCTCGCGGCGCTGCTCATGGGCCTGGCCCGCTCGACGGTCGCCGGGTGCTGGGGCCTGGCCTTCGCCGGCATCGGCGCCGCCCTGCTCGGGCTGGCCGGCCACGCCGGTGCGAGCCTGGACCACACCAACGCCGTCAACGCCATGGCCGTGCACATCGTGGCCGTCTCCGTCTGGGCCGGCGGGCTGCTGGTGATCGGGCTGCTGCAGGGCTCCCTCTCCGCGGCGGACCGCGTCGCGGTGGTGCGGCGGTTCTCCCCGTGGGCCCTGGCCGCCGTCCTCGCCCTGGCCTTCAGCGGCGTGCTCAGCGCCTCCCTGCGCCTGGACTCCCCGGCCCAGCTGCTCACCGAGGGCTACGGCCGCCTGGTGCTGCTCAAGGCCGTGCTGCTGAGCGTGCTCGCCGTGCTGGGCGCCCTCCAGCGCCGGCACCTGGGCGATGCGGTCCGCTTCCGGCACCTCGCCGCGACCGAGGGCGCCCTGCTCGCCGTCGTCATCGGGACCTCGATCGCCCTGGGCCGCACCGCCCCGCCGGTGCCGCAGGAGATCCCCGCCGACGGTGCGCTGCGCGTGCTGTCCCTGGTCGGCTTCGAGCCTCCCGCCCGCCCCTTCTCGATCCTCACGCTGCTGACCGGCTTCGAGCCCGACTGGACGGCGCTCGCGCTGGCCGGACTGCTCGGCGGGCTCTACCTGGCGGGCGTCCTCCGGCTGCGGCGGCGCGGCGACGCCTGGTCGCTCGCCCGCACCGTGCCCTTCCTGCTGGGCTGCCTCGCCTTCGCCTGGGTGATGAGCGGCGGGCCGGGCGCCTACGGCCGCTTCCGCTTCGACGCGCACATGGTCCAGCACATGGCGATGATGATGATCGTGCCGCCGCTGTGGGTCCTGGGCGGGCCGGTCACCCTGCTCTCCCGCGCGGTGGCCCCGCGCACCGACGGCTCCCGCGGCGTGCGCGAATGGGTGCTGGCGGCGCTGCACTCCGGCTACGCCCGGGTGCTCTCCACCCCGCCGCTGGCCGGGGCGATCTTCGCCGGGTCCCTGGTGCTGTTCTACTTCACGCCCCTGTTCGAGCTGGCGATGCGCACCCATGTCGGCCATGTCGTGATGACCGTGCACTTCCTCGCCTCGGGCTACCTGTTCGCCTGGGTGCTGATCGGCGTGGACCCCGCCACCCGCCCCGTGAACCCGATGCTGAAGCTCATGACGCTCCTGGTGACGCTGAGCTTCCACGCCTTCTTCGGCGTGGCCGTGGTCTCGGCCACCTGGCTGATCGCCCAGGGCTGGTACACGGACCTCGGCATGTACTCGGTGCCGCAGCTGACCGAGATCCAGAAGCGCGGCGGCTCGATCATGTGGGGGATCTCCGAGGTCCCGACCCTCGCCTACGCGATCATCCTCGCGATGACCTGGGTCCGCTCCGATGCGCGGCGCGCCCGCCAGTGGGACCGCAAGGCCGACCGCGACGGCGGCGCGGAGCTCGAGGCCTACAACGCCTACCTCCAGAGCCTGCGCGGCGAGGCTCCCGCCCCGCCGAGCGATGCGGGCCCGGGAGCCGGTGCGAGCGCGCAGGACGGTGCCGGCGCCGGGCCCGAGGCGGATGCCCGCCGGAGCTGAACCTCGCCGGAGGCGCGCCGCCGGGGCGGTTCAGGAGGCGTCGAGCACGCGGGTCGCCGCGAGACGGTCGTGCAGGCCCAGCCCGGGGGAGAGGACCACGGACCCGATCATCGCCCCGAGCAGCGGGTAGGTGAGGACCGCGGCCGCCAGGGTGGCCGGGGCCCGGGTGTCGAAGTCCCCCCATGCGGCGCCGAGGGCGACGGTGTGCCCCAGCTGCCACGGGATCGCGATCTTCACCGTGCTGCGCAGCAGGGCCCGGCGGAACGAGATCCCGCCCGGTCCCGGCGGCTCGCCGGGGACGCGGGCCGCGACCTGCAGGGATTCGCGGCGCTTGCCCCAGGTGGCGGCGTGCGGCCCGGATTCGGCGCGGGCCGCCCAGCACGCCGCGAGGACGGGAGGGAGGGCGCTGGCGGCGGTGACCACGGGGCGCAGCACGGCGGGATCGGTGATCCTGCGGGAGACGACCACGCCGAGCGGCACCATCGCCGCAGCGATCCCCAGGTAGCCCAGGCAGTCCCGGGCGTACGCCCGCCCGCGCCGGAGCCCCAGCGCGGACGGGCGCAGGCGGGTCATGACAGCCAGTCCCCGCGGGCGCGCTCGAGCTCCGCGCCGATGGTCGTGGACGGGCCGTGCCCGGTGTGGACCACCGTCTCCGGCGGCAGGGTGAACAGGCGATCCCGGATCGAGGCCTCGATCGTCTCCCGCGAGGAGAAGGAGCGTCCCGTCGCGCCGGGCCCGCCCTCGAAGAGGGTGTCGCCGGTCAGCACGAGGCCGAGCTCCGGCACGTGGTAGCAGGTCGAGCCCGGGGAATGGCCCGGGGTGGCGATCGCGACCATGTCCACTCCCGCGATGGAGAACTCGTCGCCGTCGGCGACGTCGTCGTCCCAGGGGAGATCGCCGTGGGTGAGCTTCCACAGCTCCGCATCGTCCGGGTTCAGGAGCATCGGCGCCTCGAGGGCCTGGGAGAGCTCCGGCGCCATCCGCACGTGGTCGTCGTGGGCGTGCGTGAGCAGGATGCCGACGCACTCGCGATCGCCGACGAGCTCGCGGACGGCGGCCACGGAGTGCGGGGCGTCGAAGACCACGCACTGCTCGTCGTCGCCGAGCACCCAAATGTTGTTGTCGACTTCGAAGGTCTCCCCGTCCAGCGAGAAGGTCCCCGAGCTCACGGCGTGGTCGATGCGCGCGCTCATGCGGGGGCCACCGCCGATCCGTTCTTCACGACCGTGCGCAGCACGTCGCCGTGGTGCAGGCAGTTCAGGGCCTCCTCGACGCCGGCGAGGTCCGTGGTGCCGGTGACGAAGCGGTCCAGCGGCAGGCGGCCGCCCAGGTACAGGTCGGTGAGGTAGGGGAAGTCCCGCTCGGGGAGGCAGTCGCCGTACCAGGAGGACTTCAGGGCGCCGCCGCGGCCGAACACGTCCAGCATCGGCAGCGTCAGCTCGACGCCGGGGCGGGGCACGCCCACCAGCACGACGCGACCGGCGAGGTCGCGGGCGTAGAAGGCGGTCTCGTAGGTGGCGGGGATGCCGACGGCGTCGATCACCACATCGGCCCCGAAGCCGCCCGTGAGGGCCTGCACCTTCTCGACGATCTCGTCGCGGGAGAGGCCCGCGGTGTTGATCGTGTGGGTCGCGCCGAGGTCCTTCGCGGCCTGCAGCTTCTCCTCGACGATGTCGAGGCCGATGACGGTGGTCGCCCCGGCGAGCACCGCGCCGGCGATCGCGGCGCTGCCCACGCCGCCCAGGCCGATCACGGCCACGGACTCGCCGCGCTGGACGGCGCCGGTGTTCAGCGCCGCGCCGAGGCCCGCCATGACGCCGCAGCCCAGCAGGCCGGCGACCTCGGCCGGGGCGTCGGGGGAGACCTTCGTGCACTGGCCCTCGTGGACGATGGTGCGCTCGATGAAGGCGCCGATGCCCAGCGCCGGCGACAGCTCGGTGCCGTCGGCGAGGGTCATCGGCTGCGAGGCGTTGTGGGTGGCGAAGCAGTACTGGGGGACGCCCTTGCGGCAGGCCCGGCACTCGCCGCAGACGGCGCGCCAGTTCAGCACCACGTAGTCGCCGACCTCCACGTGGGTGACGGCGTCGCCGACCACGGCGACCCGGCCGGCGGCCTCGTGGCCCAGCAGGAAGGGGAACTCATCGGAGATGCCGCCGTCGCGATAGGCGAGGTCGGTGTGGCAGACGCCGCACGCGTCGATGTCGACGATGACGTCGTGGGCGCCGGGATCGGGGACGACGACGTCCACGAGCTCGGCGGGCTGCTTCTCCGCACGGGCGATGACGCCCTTGACGGTCCAGGACATGGGGTGCTCCAGACTCCTCCGAGGAGGGGTAGACGGTGTCCCCACCAGGCTAAGCGGTCCCGGCGGCCCGGGCGATCCGTTCCCGCGGCGCGAGGCCCCCGGCCCAGCTCCTAGAATGGTCGGCGGTGCGGGCGCGCCCCGCGGCGCCCCTCCCCGCACGCCAGCCCACCGGACGAAAGCGATCCCCGTGTCCGAGACACCCTCGAACCCCGACCTCCCGGTCATCGACGAGCCGACCATCGGCGCGGCCGTCGACGCCGCCCTCGCCGCGATCGCCGCGGCAGGCACGACCGCCGCCCTGAAGCAGGTGCGCATCGACCACGTGGGCGATGCCAGCGTGCTGTCCACGGCGAACCGTGCGATCAAGGACCTCCCGAAGGACCGCAAGGCGGCCGCCGGCAAGCTGGTGGGCCAGGGCAAGGGCCGCGTGCAGCAGGCCCTCGCCGCCCGCCAGGCCGAGCTCGCCGCCGCCGAGGAGGAGGCCGCGCTGGCCGAGGAGACCGTGGACGTGACGGTCCCCACGGACCGCCGGCCCCGCGGCGC
Organism: Brachybacterium phenoliresistens; assembly: GCF_000576425.1. Taxonomy (GTDB): domain Bacteria; phylum Actinomycetota; class Actinomycetes; order Actinomycetales; family Dermabacteraceae; genus Brachybacterium; species Brachybacterium phenoliresistens. Next base: position 237,613 of record NZ_KK069989.1, read on the forward strand.
GCGGCATCCCCTGCGCACCCTCGAGGACCGCATCGCCGACTTCTTCGTCGGCATCGGCTGGGAGATCGCCGAGGGCCCCGAGATCGAGGCGGAGTGGTTCAACTTCGACGCCCTGAACTTCGACGCGGACCATCCGGCCCGCCAGATGCAGGACACCTTCTACGTCGCCGGCCCCGACGGCGGCGAGGACTCCGGCCTGGTCCTGCGCACCCACACCTCGCCGGTCCAGGCGCGCGCCATGCTCGAGCGCGGCGCCCCGCTGTACATCGCCTGCCCCGGCACGGTGTTCCGCACCGACGAGCTGGACGCCACCCACACGCCCGTGTTCCACCAGGTCGAGGGCCTGGCCATCGACAAGGGCCTGACCATGGCGAACCTCGTGGGCACCCTGGACGCCCTGGCCGCCCACCTGTTCGGCGGCGCGCCCATCACCCGGCTGCGCCCCAGCTACTTCCCCTTCACCGAGCCCAGCGCGGAGATGGACTTCCGCTGCTTCTCCTGCGACGCCCGCGAGGGCCTGGACCACGACGCGGACCCGGCCTGCCGGGTGTGCGGCGGCACCGGGTGGATCGAGATGGGAGGCTGCGGGATGGTCAACCCGGCCGTGCTGCGCGCCTGCGGCATCGACCCCGAGGAGCACCAGGGCTTCGCCTTCGGACTCGGGATCGAACGGATCCTCATGCTGCGCAACGGCGTGAAGGACATGCACGACATGGTGGAGGGCGACGTGCGCTTCCCCCAGCACTACGGGACGGAGATCTGACATGCCCCGCATTCCTCTCACCTGGCTCGCCGACCACGTCGCCCTGCGCGACGGGGCCGATGCCGAATCGGTCGCGGCCGACCTCGTCTCCGTCGGCCTCGAGGAGGAGGCGATCCACGGGGCGCAGGTCACCGGCCCGCTCGTGGTCGGCCGCGTCCTCGCCCTGGTCAAGGAGCCCCAGAAGAACGGCAAGACCATCAACTGGGTGCGCGTGGACGTCGGCCCGGAGCACAACGAGGCCCTCGACTCCCCGAAGGACCCGCAGCCGGGCGACGAGGTCCCCAGCCGCGGCATCATCTGCGGCGCCCACAACTTCGTCGAGGGCGACCTCGTGGTCGTCTCGCTGCCCGGCACCGTGCTGCCCGGGCCGTTCCCGATCGCGGCCCGCAAGACGTACGGCCACGTCTCCGACGGCATGATCTGCTCGGGCGAGGAGCTGGGCCTGGGCCCGGATCCCGACGGCGAGGACGGCATCATCGTGCTGGGCCGCGGCCACGCCCGCGGGCTGGACGCCCAGCCCGGGGACGATGCGATCTCCCTGCTCGGACTGGGGGAGGAGGTCGTCGAGATCACCGTCACCCCCGACCGCGGCTACGCCTTCTCGATGCGCGGCGTCGCCCGCGAGTACTCCCACGCCACCGGGGGCGCCTTCACCGACCCGGCCGCGGCGATCACGGTGCCGGAGGCCTCCGGTCCCGGCGTCGAGGTGCTGCTCGAGGACGAGGCGCCCATCCACGGCCGCCCCGGCTGCTCGCGCTTCGTCGCCCAGACCGTCACGGGCATCGACCCGCAGGCGCCGTCGCCCCGCTGGATGCAGCAGCGCCTCACCCTGGCCGGCATGCGGCCGATCTCCCTGGTCGTGGACGTCACCAACTACGTGATGCTGGACCTGGGCCAGCCGATGCACGCCTACGACGCCGCGCAGCTGGTGGCGCCGATCCGGGTGCGCCGCGCGCATCCGGGCGAGAAGCTCGAGACCCTCGACGACAAGCCCCGCGCCCTGCACGGCGAGGATCTCGTGATCGCCGACGGCGGCGGCACCGGCGATCGCGCGATCGGCATCGCCGGCGTGATGGGCGGCGCCTCCACGGAGGTCTCCGCCGCCACCACCGACGTGGTCCTCGAGGCCGCGACCTTCGACCAGGTCAGCGTCGCCCGCTCGGCGCGCCGGCACCGCCTGCCCAGCGAGTCCTCCAAGCGCTTCGAGCGCGGCGTGGACCCGCAGCTGCCGGCGCTCGCCGTGCGCCGCGCCGCCGAGCTGCTGGCCGAGCACGGCGGCGGCACGATCGCCTCCGAGCGCACCGACGTCGGGACCGTCCCGGCCCGCGCGGCGATCTCGCTCCCCGTCGGCGCCGCCGAGCGCCTGGTCGGCGTCGCCTACACGCCCCAGCAGGTCGTCGAGAGCCTCGAGAAGATCGGCGCCCGGGTCGAGGGGGAGGCCGCCGCCGGCTCCGTGCTCACGGTCACCCCGCCCAGCTGGCGCCCCGATCTGCGCTTCCGCGAGGACCTCGTGGAGGAGATCGCGCGGCTGGTCGGCTACGAGGGCATCCCCTCGATCCTCCCGCAGGCTCCCGGAGGGCGCGGCCTCACCCGCGCCCAGCGCGGGCGCCGGTCCGCCGCGCTCGCCCTCGCCGAGTGGGGGCTGACGGAGGTCACCTCCTATCCCTTCGTGCCCGAGGGGATCTTCGACGCCCTCGGCTACCCGCAGGACGACGAGCGCCGCACCGCGGTGCGGCTGCTGAACCCCCTCGCGGAGGACGAGCCGCTGCTGCGCACGGCGCTGCTGCAGACGCTGCTGCCCACCGCGAAGCGGAACCTCGGCCGCGGCCAGGAGGCCGTCGCGATCCAGGAGATCGGCACCGTCTCGCGGGCCTCCGGGGCCGCGGTCCCGATCCCGAGCGCCGCCGCCCGTCCGCGCGAGGACGAGCTGCGCGCGATCGATGCGGCGATGCCCCCGCAGCGCCGCCACCTGGCGGCCGTGCTCGGCGGGGCCAGCGGCCCCGGCTCGTGGTGGGGCTCGGCGGAGGACTGGGGCTGGGCCGATGCGATCGAGGCGGCCCGCCGCGTCGCCGCCGCCGTCGGGGCCCGCCTCGAGGTGCGCCAGGACCAGCTCGCCCCGTTCCACCCGGGCCGCTGCGCACAGCTGCTCGCGGAGGACGGCACCCTCATCGGCCACGCCGGGGAGCTGCACCCGCGGGTCGTGAAGGCCTACAGCCTGCCCGCGCGCTCCGGTGCGCTGGAGCTGGACCTCGACGCGCTGATCGCCTCCGCGCCGGCCGTCGTCCGCGCCGAGCCCGTCTCGACCTACCCGCCGGCCAAGGAGGACTTCGCCTTCGTGGTGGACGCCTCGGTGCCCGCGAGCGCGGTCGAGGCCGCGATGGTGGTCGGCATCGGCGACCTGCTCGAGTCGATCCACCTGTTCGACGTGTACACCGGCGACCAGGTCGGCGAGGGGCGGAAGTCCGTCGCCTTCTCGGTGCGGCTGCGCTCGGAGACCGGGACGCTCACTGCGGAGGAGATCGGGGCCGCGCGCACCCGCTGCATCGAGGCGGTCTCCGCCGCCGTCGGAGGCGAGCTGCGGGCCTGAGCAGGCCAGCCGCGGGACGGGAGCTCGCCGAGTCCCGTCCCGCGGGGCATCCGCGCAGCGGCCTCGACGAGGGATGCTGTCGCGGGCTCAGCCTCGACGTGGCCCGCCGTGCCTCCACGATCGAGGGACCGTCCGGCTCCCCGATGGCGTAGCGGAGCGAGGGCTGACCGCCCTGTACATGCACGGACGGTGACAGGGCAGGTCGGTGCCTCCATGGACGCGCTCGCGGAGATCGCCTGGCGCCCTTCGCAGCCTCCTCCGGGGCAGCGGCTCGAGCCGCTGCGCCCGCCGCCCTGGAGGGCGGCGGGCAGGCCCGGCTCAGGCCACCGGCATCATGACGGCGGCCGGCTCCGACGTCCGTCCGTTGGGAGCGGTCGCCCGCAGCAGCAGCTCCACCGACGTCTCGCCCTCCTGCACGGGGACTTTCTGCAGGTAGCAGCGGTCTGCGGTGATCCGCCCGAGCCAGACCAGCTGCGCGGCATCCTCGGTGCTGCCGCGGCGCAGGACGTCGTAGTACGCGACCGAGCTCTCGATGTCCCAGATCAGGCGTGCCTCGGCCGATGCTCCGTCGGGGCGGAGCCGGCTGTCCTCGAGGACGAGGCCGGTCGGTGCTTCGGGGGTCTGCTCCTGGAGGTGGTTCGCGGACACGGCGAGCTCCCCGATGCGAAGGTCGACATCGGTCCCGGCCGGCGCTGTGACTGCGAGGGAGACACCGACGATCGTGCGCCCCTCCTCGCCGCCGAGGCCGATGACAGCCTGCTGCCAGTCCGAGCCCGTGCGTGTGGTCCGCCATCCCGCCGCCCACGAGCTCGTCGGCTCCCAGCCGCCTCGGCCCCAGCCGCGGCCGCCGCTGCCGTAGCCCCAGGTCGGGCCGAAGTCGTCATTCTGCGGGAGGTCGTCGAGGTCGTGCCATGTCGTCGTGCCCGGATCGTCCTCGAAGACGAGGCCCAGGGACAGGTGCGCGACCGAGCGGGAGGTGTAGGTGAGACTCGCCCAGGACTCCGCGGGGAGTTCGAGCTCGGTGCGGTACAGGCGGATCTCGACGCCGTCGTCGTCCTGGGGAGTGCCCGTGATCGAGAGGCTCGCACCGCCGTCGAACGCGGCGCTCAGGTCGTAGTCGACGTCGAGCGGACCGGTCACGGGCTCGCCCGTGGTGAGGTTCCGCGTCCAGAACTGCCAGGTCGGCAGGAGGTCCTGGATTCCCAGGTTGTACCAGGGCTCCGCCGAGCTGCGTCGCCCGGCGAGGGAGAACTGATCCGAGGCACCGGTGTTGAAGCGGGTGAGGAACGGCAGCTCGGCGACGGCGGAGCGGGCGTGGACGTAGTCCGCCATCCCATAGAGGCCGATCGGGCCGTCGGCCGGGAGCGCCGGGTTCTGGTGCGGACCGGACCAGAAGCGGCGCTCGCCGCGGTAGACGGCGTGGCGGACCTCTTCGAAGTCGGGCAGCTCGCCGCCGTGGGCGTCCTTCAGCTCCGCGTGGACGCGGCGGGTCGTCTCTGCGGTGAGGCTGAACAGCGCGGTGCTGCCCAGCGGCTGGCGGGAACCGTGGGGCGGGATCGCCTCGGCGAGCGGGGACCGGGTCGTGTCCACGCCGATCTCTCCCCGGAACCCCTCGAGCTCGATCCCGAAGAAGACCTGCCCGTAGGGGTCGATGTCGGTGACGGCGAGGGTGTCCCTCGTCGTGTCCAGGTAGTCGGACCAGCTGTAGTCCAGGAACCAGCTGTCGGCCGCATCGGGGGTGGTGAGGTAGTCCGCCTGCTCCTGCGAGATCGATTGCCAGTCGGCGTAGCTGCGCCCATCGGGATTCGGGCCGTAGATCTGGAGGTGGATCTCGAAGCCGCTCATGCGGGCGCGCTCGTGCATCGACTGGAACATGGCGAGCAGGAGAGGCTTGTCCGCCGAGTCGACGACGCCTTCCTCCATGTCGAACATATATCCGTCGAAGCCGAAGTACGCGGCGAGATCGACGAGGCGGTCCCCGACCGGGAAGGAGCCGTCCGGGTCCTGCCGAAGCATCGCGTCCCGGGAGAAGTTGGTCGGCCCGGAGTTGAACATGAAGGCGAGGCAGCGCCCGCCGTTGCGGTGGACGACGTCCGTCAGGGCCGCGTTGGGGACGGCCGTGAACACCTGCCAGTAGGAGACGAGGTCGCGATACTGGTGGAAGCGGGGGACCTGCACGTCGCGCGCGTTCCCTGCACGGAAGTCGTGGGCGTACGTGAACCCGTCCGCTCCGTGCTCCACGAAGCTGTAGAACTCGGAGAAGTCAGCCACCTGAGGACGGGCGTCGAGCTCCGGCTGAGCTGCCAGGAGGGACGGGTCGGTGACGCGACGAGCGCGCGGCACGAACGAGCGGTGATGGGCGAGATCCGCGTTGCGGTAGTCGAAGGCAAGGAACTCGTCGAGATCGGTACGGCTGTCGAGGTAGAAGGCGAAGGAGCCTTCGCCGTCCTCGCGGGGCCATTCGCGGAAGAGGGGAGCGATGGAGTCAGGGTCGCCGCCGGCGGCCCGGGAAGCAGGGGTCGGCATCGGGGATCCCGGGAGGTAGGGGACAGCGCCGACGGTGGCCGCCACGGCGCTCATGCGCAGGACGGTCCGTCGGGTGAGGGGGTGGCGTGAAGGTCGAGGGGAACCGGGACGGTGGGATGACATCGGGAGCCTCCTTGCTCGCGCGATCGAGGTGCTTAACCGCTGTAGTTCAGCGTAGGCGTCGCTGTCCTCGCTGTCCACGGAGAGCTGGAGGGGCCGTTGTCTTCCGCGGCCCCTCCAGCCTTCATCGGAACGAGACCCCGAGAAGCATGGTGCGCTGTCTGCTCGTCAGGCCTTGGACGGAGTGAAATCCGTGACCGTTCTGATGAGGTTGTTGTAGCCGTCCACGCGCGGGAAGTAGTCGATATCTGAGGCCTCTTTCAGTCCGGACCACTTCTTCGTGGTGAACATCCCCCCGGCGCCGTTGGACTGCACCGGGATATAGGGCGCCTCATCGGCTACCGCCTGCTGCAGGATCTGGCAGTTCTCCGTGATCTTCTCGACCTGGTCCGGAGGTGTCGTGGTGATCGCCATGATCGCATCGTTCGCCGCGTCAGGCATCTTCCACCGGCCGTAGTTGCCGTCCGCCGTCTCGTCGCCGATCTCATAGATCTTGGTGTGCATGTACATGGTGAAGGCCTGGAATGCTCCGCCCGCGGCGTTGGTCGTCCACAGCGAGAGCTCGTAGTCGCCCTTGGCCTGCGCGGGTCCGAACACATCCGGGGGGAGCGGCGTGAAGGCGACTTTGAGTCCGAGGTTCTTCGACCACTGGTCCACGACGATCGGCATCGTGGTCATCTCCGCCGGATTGTCGTTCTGGATGTGGAGCTTGAGAGGATGCTCCGTGCCGTCCTTCTCGAGGTTTCCGGCCTCGTTCACCGTCCAGCCGGCGTCCGCGAGCTCCTTCTTGGCGGCCTCGAGGTCAGGCATCATCGAATCCTTGAACTCGTCCTTCAGCATCGAGGCGTAGATGCCGGTGTCGAGCCCGGTGATCGACGGGACCGTGTAGGCGATGCCCGCGGCCTCGGCGACGATGTTCATGTCAGCGGCGGCGCGCAGGGCGCGACGGACCGCGACGTCCTGCGTGGGTCCCTTGTGCGTGGCCATGATGATGCCGCGGGTCGAGCCGTCCGGGTAGTAGTAGTACCCGTTGTGGTCTTCCATCGTGACGAAGTTGGTCACGACGCCGGGCGCCCCGCCCTGGGACCAGTCGACGTCTCCCTTGGTGATCTGGGACTCGATGTTGCCGGCTGTGCCGGACGGTACGAGGTGGACCTCGGTGAGCTCCGGGGCGATCTCGCCCCAGTAGTCGTCGCGGATCTCGATCTCGATCTGCTGCCCGGCGAACTTCTTCAGCCGGCCGGGACCGGTGCCGACGGGGTCGCGGTCCTGGTAGTTCTGGCGGTCGAGATCCTTGTAGATGTGCTCGGGGTAGATCGGGAAGTACAGCGACAGCGGAAGGTCCTCGGTGTACTGCGGCTCGTTGTAGGTGACCACGACGGTCTTCTCGTCGGGTGTCTCGATCGCCTTCGCGAGCCAGGGGAGATTGCCGTTCTCGTCGGGCGTGGTCCCAGGCTCCTCGAAGATGAACCCATAGGTGAAGGCGACGTCCTTCGAGGTGAACTTCTCTCCGTCGTTCCAGGTCACGTCGTCTCGCAGGACGTAGGTCGCGACCTTGCCGCCCTCGGTGTACTCGACGCTCTCGGCGAGGTTCGGCGCGAGCTTGGAGCCGTCCGTCGAGGAGATGCGGAAAAGGGTCTCCCAGAACAGGGCGTTCCCGGGCGCGGAGTCGCCGCCGCCGAAGACGTTGAAGTTCTCGGGGAAGACGTTCGACGTCGCGACGGTCGCGCCGATGCGGAGGATGCCGTCGTTGTCGATCGTCCCCTCCGTGGCGCGTGCGCCGGAGCCGCCTGCGGGATCCGAGGTCGTCCCTGTGTCGGATCCTCCGCCGCAGGCGGCGAGAGCAGATGCGGTGAGCGCCGCAGCGCCGAGGCCGAGAATCGAGCGTCGATCGAACGAGGTGCGCGTCATGCGCTGTGTCATGGAACTACTCCTTCTTCGCAGAGTTCGTGGGGGTCCGAGATCGGTCAGACGACGCGCGTTCGTAGTCGGCGTCGTCCTCCGCCTGCCAGCAATGCACCGTGTGGGAATCCCGGATGCTGCGGAACAGGGGGAGGTCTTCAGAGGTGCACTTCGGCATGGCCACGGGGCACCTGTCCGCGAATCGGCAGCCCCGGATGTCCGACGTGTTGTCGACCGGTCTCGAATCTGCGATCGGCTCGTGCGTCGGCTTCCCGGAGCCCTTGTACCGGGCGGGATCGGGAGCGGCGCTCAGCAGCAGCTTCGTGTACGGATGCACCGGCGCGGAGATGATCGACTCAGTGCTGCCCGCTTCGATGATCTTTCCGCCATACATCACGTTGATGCGGTCGGAGAGGTATCGCGCGCTCGCGATGTCATGCGTGATGTACATGACCGCGACCTTCTCGGACTCCCGCAGGTCGCTGAGCAGGTTGAGCACATCGAGGCGGATCGAGGCGTCGAGCATGGAGGTCGGTTCGTCCGCGAGCAGCACCTTCGGGTTCACTGCGAGAGCACGGGCGATGGCAACGCGCTGACGCTGTCCGCCGGACAGATCTGTCGGATAGCGGTCGAGATATCGAGAAGTGGGGGTCATGTTGGCTCGCTCGAGGAGCTCTGCGGCGCGCGCCCGGATTCCTGCCCGTCCCAGCCGAGGGAAGTGGATCTTCACGACGCGCGAGATGATGGTTCGGATCTTCTTGAGCCCATTGAGAGACGCGAAGGGATCTTGGTAGATGAGCTGCACGTTGCGGTAGTACGCCCGCTCGGCGCGTCCTCCACGGACTCGGATGGGTGTTCCGTCGTACAGCAGCTCCCCGCTCGTGGGCCGGTAGATGAGTGCGAACAGCCGAGCGATCGTGGTCTTTCCGGAACCGGACTCGCCCACGAGCGCGCTGATCTGCCCGGGGTAGAGGGCGAGGTCGACGCCGTCGAGAGCGCGGATCGTCACGGCCCGACCATGGCTGTCGGTGCCGTGGAAGTGCACGTGCACGTCACGAGCTTCCAGGACGGGCACTTCGTCGTCGTCGGGCCTCCCGAGGCTGCGTCGCGAACAATCCTCCTGCCCGCGAGCAAGCTCGGGGACGGGACTGCGGTGTGCGGGCGAAGTCATGCGCTCTCCCCTCCCTCCGGTGCGTGGTCGCCCGAAGCGGCGGCCTGCTGACGCGCACGTTCGGCCTCGTCGAGCTCGCCGTTCGTGATGAAGCATGCGCTGCGCCCTTGGGGGATCTCGCGCAGCTCCGGGGGCCGCTCATGGCAGACGGGCATGGCGAGCTCGCAGCGTGGGGCGAATGCGCAGCCCGACGGAAGGTCGAGCAGGTCCGGCGGGGATCCGGGGATGCCCGAGAGACGCCGGACCGGTTCCGACAGCGGGGGGAACGCGCGGCGCAGCGCCCGCGTGTACGGATGCTTCGCGTCGTGATGGAGTCGCGCTGCCGTCCCCACCTCGACGATCTTCCCCCCGTACATGATCGCGATCCGGTCGGAGATCTCGAGCAGCAGGGAGAGGTCGTGGGTCACGAAGACGACGGCGAAGCCGAGACGCTCCTGGGCGGCGAGCACCTGGTCCAGGATCTGGCGCTGCATGACGACGTCGACGGCCGTGGTGGGTTCATCCATGAGCACCAGGTCCGGGTCGCAGGCGAGCGATAGGGCGATGAGGGCTCGCTGCTGCATGCCGCCCGAGAGCTGGAACGGGAAGGCGGTCAGCCGGTCGCGGCTGATGCCGACCATGGTCAGCAGGTCACCGGCCTGCGCCAGGGCCTCCTTCTCACCCAGGCGGGGGTCGTGGGTCCGGATGACGTCGGTGAACTGCTCTCCGAGGCGGATCACCGGGTTCAGGCTCGCCATGGCGGACTGCATGACCACGGAGACCTTCGTCCAGCGGTAGGGCGCGAGCTCCTCCTCGTCGAGGACTGCGAGGTCGACGGGAGGCTCGTCGCCCCCGGGGTGGTACCAGATCGAGCCCGCGCTCGTGGCGGCGGGCATGCGCTGCAGTCGTCCGAGGGCGTTGAGCAAGGTGGACTTCCCGCTCGCCGACTCGCCGGCGACCCCGAGGATCTCGCCGCGCTTGAGCGTCAGCTCGATCTCATCGCAGGCACGGATGTTCCCTGCCTCGGTCACGTAGTCGACGGACAGGCCGCGGACGTCCAGAAGGATGGGCGATCTGTCGAGCCGGTCGAGGATCTGGGCCTCGGTCTCCTTGTTCTGGGGGACGGTGAGGGTCATCGCACAGCCACCTCCTGGGGGGCCTGCGCAGCGGTCCGGCGTGCCTTGTCACGCAGGAAGATGCGCATGAGCTTCATCCGCTTGCTGGAGAGCGTGGGGTTGGTGATCTCGTCGAGACCGAAGTTGACCATCGTGGTCGCGAAGCCGATGAGGCACAGCGCGAGGCCCGGTGGGACGAACCACCACCAGAGGCCGCGGAAGAGCGCGTTCTGGGTCATCGCCCAGTTGATCATGAGGCCCCAGGACGGCTCCGAGGGGTTGCCGATGCCGAGGAAGGCGAGAGCGGCCTGCTGGTTGACTCCTGCGGCGATGAGGCCGAGGAACAGCGGGGAGATCACTCCGAGCAGGTGGGGCATGACCTCGACGAGGATGATGCGGGCACGGGATTCGCCGACGGTGCGCAGGGCGGTCGTGAAGTCCCGGCCGCGCAGGCTCATGGTCTGAGCGCGGATCTGGCGCGCGCCGCCGGACCATTCGATCCCGCCGATGACGATCGAGACGAGCAGCCAGTTCGCGTTCTGGAACGCGGCGGCGACGATGAACAGCAGCGCGAATGTCGGGAAGTTTCCGAATACCAGGATCGCGCCGTTGAGGATCTTGTCCGCCAGGCCGCCGGAGAACCCGGCCCATGCGCCGATCACGATGGTCAGAACCGTGCCGATGATCGCGGACGCGAATCCGACCAGCATCGAGGTCCGGGTGCCGTGGAGCATCCAGGACAGGACGTCCTGTCCCTGGCTGGTGGTGCCCAGCCAGTGCGTGGAGTCGGGAGGGCCACCGGTGAGGTGCTGGTAGTCGACGTCCTGGGGTGACATCGCCAGGACGGTGCTGCTGAACCAGGGCCCGAAGATCGCGACGAGGGTGAAGACCGCGATGATGGCGAGGCCGATCTGCACCTTGCCGATGAGGAGAAAGCGCTTCAGCATGTCAGTTCGCCTCCCGGGTGCGCGGATCGAGCAGGACGTAGACGGAATCCGCGATGAAGTTGAAGAGAAGGGAGGCGAAGATGACCATGAGCATGACGCCCTGCATGATGGGGTAGTCGCGGGCGGCTTGCGCGCCGGTCAGGAGCGAGCCGATGCCCGGGTAGATGAACACGGTCTCGGCGAGGATGACTGCGGTGAGCGCTCCGCCCATGCTCTGCGCGAGCCCGGTGAAGTTGGGCAGCAGGGCATTGCGAGCGGCGTAGCGGTTGCGGATGCGGTTCTGTGCCAGGCCCTTGGCGCGGGCGAGCTGGACGTAGTCCTCATTGACGGTCGTGATCATCATGTTGCGCATCGAGAAGAGCCAGCGCGCAAAGCCGACGATGATCAGGGTGAAGAAGGGCAGCGCCCCGTGGTGCAGGACGGAGAGCAGGAACGACGGGCTCAGCAGATCGATGTCCAGGGAGTTGTCGTAGGCGCCTTGGTTCGGGAACCAGCCATGGGTGTAGGCGAAGTACCAGACGATCAGCAGGCCGAGCCAGAAAGCCGGGATCGAGCTGAAGAACATCGAGACCGGAGTGACGATCGCATCGAGCCGGCGTCCGGGCTTCCAGCCGAGCCGCGCGCCGAGGTAGGTCCCGACGATCCAGCCGAGGATCGTCGAGAAGATGGCCAGATAGAGAGTCCAGGGCAGGGCCTTTCCGATCATCTCCGTGACGGTGATCGGGTAGTACTGCGCGGACACTCCGAGGTCACCCTTGAAGAGCTGCGAGATGTAATCCCAGAACTGCAGGGCGAGAGGGCGGTCGGGATCGCCATAGCGGGCCTTGATGAGGCGGGTCTGGTAGCCCGAGGGCGGTGCACCGGTCCGGTTGGTGATCTCACGGATCATCTGTGTCGCCGGATCTCCCGGCATGAATCGCGGAAGAATGAAGTTCAACAGCACGCTGGCAATGGCCACGACGGCGTAGAGCGCGAGGCGCTGACCGAGGAACGAGAGACCTGCGAGTCGCCCGGTCCACGTCCGGCGGGGACGGCGCATTTCGTCGGATCTCGTGTCAAACGGTGCGTCGGCGCCGGGCGGAGGACCCGCGGGCGCCGGAGCATCCGGAACGGCAGAACCGGTCATGATCACCACCTTGTGAAAAGGACGCTCCGCGACTCCGGCGCAGTCGTCGTGACTGGTTGTCCTGCGTCACTATAGCGCTTAAGCTCAGGCGCATCGTGCGCCGCTGCCGAGGTCGACCTTCCGGGCGGCCGGGCGCGGGTGTGCGTGCCTCCCTCTGACCTGGAGGGACGGTGGAAGCGCCGGGCTCGAGCCCGGAAGTGAACGGAGGACACCGATGTCAGCATCCGCATCTCGCCGCACATTCATCACCGGAGCAGGAGCCGTCGCGGCCGCGACCCTCGGCGCGGGCTCGGCCGCGGCTGCTCCGCCTGAGCACTCGCAGGGCACCGGGGCGGGGGAGGGGGTCACAGGGCGCGGAAGCATGCCCGACCATGCGCAGCGTCCGGCCCCGGCCTCCGGGAAGGTGCTGCCGGAGCTCGCCCCGCCGCTCGAGTTCGCCTACTTCCGTACGTGGCATGATCGGGCCGTGGACCCTGCGCGCCCCAACAGCTTCGCGGACGTTCCGCCGGAGATCGATGTGGTCTTCGTCTTCCCTGACTACACCCCTGACGACAGTCCTTTCTGGGCCACGCTGCGTGACGAGTACGTCCCTCACCTGCATGCGCAGGGCACCCGGGTCGTGCGGACGGTCGATATCGGCGCGATCCTGGACCCCGCCGTCCCGGCGACGCCGGAGGGATTCCGAGCCCACGCGGAGCATCTCGTGGCGACGCTCGTCGATGCCTGCGGGCTCGACGGGTTGGACGTCGACATGGAGCGCACGCTGAGCGAGGCCGAGACGGCCCGCGCGAGCGGCGTGTTCCGCGAGCTCGCGCGGCTGATCGGGCCGCTCAGCGGGACGGGCAAGCTGTTCATCTACGACACGAACCGCGACGGCTCCGTGCCGCTGTTCCGGCAGGCGGCCGACTGCTTCGATTTCGTGCTCGTCCAGTCCTATGGGCGGTCGCTCTCCTCTCTGCAGGGCACCTGGGACAGCTTCGCGGGGCAGATCGACCCAGCCCAGTACCTCATCGGGTTCTCCTTCTACGAGGAGCGCTCGACGAACCTCTGGGGTGATGCCGAGGAGCCGTTCGAGACCTCGCGCGCCGCCGCGTACGCGGACTGGCAGCCGGCCGGGGAGACGAAGGGGGGAATCTTCTCGTATGCCGTGGATCGGGACGGAGTCGCCGAGGGTGACGACGAGATCCGACGCACGGACTACAGCTGGTCGATCCGGCTCAAGGAGCGGATGCTGGCGGGGAGCTGAGCGCATCCGACCGCCGGACGACCTACGGGTTGGCTGATCATGCACTGAGCTGTATATAGTTGCTCCATGGATGCTCAGCCCCTCGTCGGTGACTCGTCGCGCCCCCTCTCCGCCTCCGGAGGAGGGGGCGCGCGTCCCCGCGTCGCGATCGTCGGCGCCTCCGGCTACGCCGGGGGAGAGACGCTGCGCCTGCTCGCGGACCACCCGGCCCTCGAGGTCGCGACCCTGGCCGCCCACTCGAGCGCCGGGAAGCGGCTGTCCGAGGTCGCACCGCACATCGACCTGGGCCGCGACCCGGAGCTGGTCCCGTCGGACGTGGAGAACCTGCGCGGGCACGACGTCGTCGTCCTGGCCCTGCCGCACGGGCAGTCCGGTGCCCTGGCCGCGCAGCTGCGCGCGGAGGATCCGGACGTCCTCGTCGTGGACCTCGGGGCGGACCATCGGCTCGAGAGCGCCGAGGACTGGGCGGAGTACTACCGCAGCGAGCACTCGGGCACCTGGACCTACGGCATGCCCGAGCTCCCGCTGCACGACGGCCCGGGCGGCGCCGCGCGCCAGCGGGAGCTGCTGCGCACCGCCCGCGAGATCGCCGTCCCCGGCTGCAACGCGACCGCGGTCTCCCTCGCCCTGGTCCCGCTGGTGCGGGCGGGGCTGGTGGACCCCTCGGCCCTGGCGGCCGTCCTGCCCGTGGGGTATTCCGGGGCGGGGCGCTCGGCCAAGCAGCACCTGCTGCTCTCCGAGGCCGCCGGCGGCGCCGTGCCCTACGGCGTCGGCGGCACGCACCGGCACATCCCCGAGATCCTCCAGAACGTGCGTCGCGCCTCCGGCGTGGCGGACGCCCGGCTCACGTTCACGCCGGTCCTGGTCCCGATGAGCCGCGGCATCCTCGCCGTGGCCACGGCCCCTGCCCTCGAGGGCATCGGGCAGGACGAGGTGCTGGCCGCGCTGCACGCCGACTACGCCGACGAGCACTTCATCACCGTGCTGCCCGCGGGCTCGTTCCCCTCGACCCAGCAGGTCACCGGGGCGAACACCGTGCGCATCGGCGCCACGGTCGACCGCCGCAGCGGCGTGGTGACCGTGATCAGCGCGATCGACAACCTCGTCAAGGGCACCGCGGGCGCCGCGGTCCAGTCCCTGAACCTCGCCCTGGACCTGCCCGAGGGCACCGGACTGACCCGCACCGCCCTGGCTCCCTGAGCCCGGCCCCCGAACCCGCCGTCCCCCGCCCGTCCCCTCGGAGGAACTCCATGTCCATCACCGCACCCCAGGGCTTCCGCGCCGTCGGCGTCGCCGCCGGCATCAAGGCCGCCCCGAAGCTCGATCTCGCCCTCGTCGTCAACGACGGCCCGCTGGACGTGGCCGCCGGCGTCTTCACCACCAACCGCGTGCAGGCCGCGCCGGTGGTCTGGTCCCGCCAGGCCGTGGCCGACGGCCGCGCCCGCGCGGTGATCCTCAACTCCGGCGGGGCCAACGCCTGCACCGGCCCCGAGGGCTTCGCCGACTCCCACCGCACGGCCGAGCACGTCGCCGAGCTGCTCGAGGTCTCCGCCCAGGACGTCCTGGTCGCCTCGACGGGCCTGATCGGGGAGCGCCTGCCGATGGACGCGCTGCTCGAGGGCGCGCGCACGGCCGCGGGGGCGCTCGCCGCCGGTCCTGCGGCCGATGATTCCGCCGCCCGCGCGATCATGACCACCGACACCGTCCCGAAGCAGGCCTCCGCCACCACCGCCTCCGGCGTCGTGGTCGGCGGGATCGCCAAGGGCGCGGGCATGCTCGCCCCGCAGCTGGCGACCATGCTCGTGGTGCTGACCACCGACGCGGTGATCAGCGCGGAGGCCGCCGATGCCGCCCTGCGCGAGGCCACCCGCACCACTTTCGACCGGGTGGACTCCGATGCCTGCATGTCCACCAACGACACGGTGCTGCTGCTGGCCTCCGGGGCGAGCGGCATCGAGCCCGGCGCCGAGGAGCTCGCCGACGCCGTCCGCGCCGTCTCCGCGGATCTCGCCCGCCAGCTCGTGGCCGATGCCGAGGGCGCCAGCCACGACGTGCACGTCGTGGTGACCTCCGCGACCTCGGAGGCCGCGGCGCTCGCCGTCGCCCGCGAGATCGCCCGCTCCAACCTCGTCAAGGCCGCGATCTTCGGCAACGACCCCAACTGGGGGCGCATCGTCGCCGCCGCCGGCTGCGTCCCCGAGGACGTCGCCCCCTTCGACCCGGCCGCTCTCGCCGTGAGCGTGAACGGCGTGCAGGTCAGCCGGGGCGGGGGCGTCGGCGAGCCCCGCGAGAGCGTGGACATGACCCCGCGCGAGTGCCTTATCGAGGTCGACCTCGGCGCGGGCGATGCCACCGCGGACATCTGGACCAACGACCTCACCCACGACTACGTCGAAGAGAACAGCGCCTACTCCTCATGAGCACCGACGCCTCCACGCCGCCGATGGCCGGCAAGAACCCCCTGGCCCAGCTCGACGACGCCCGCACGCAGGCGCGCGAGAAGTCCGAGGTCCTCATCGAGGCCCTGCCCTGGATGCAGCGCTTCCGCGACCGCATCGTGGTGGTGAAGTACGGCGGCAACGCCATGATCGACGACGAGCTGCGCCGCGCCTTCGCCGCGGACATGGTCTTCATGCGCTCGGCCGGGATCCATGTGGTCGTCGTCCACGGCGGCGGCCCGCAGATCACCGGCATGCTCGAGCGGGTCGGCAAGAACAGCGAGTTCCGCGGAGGGCTGCGGGTGACCGACGCCGAGACGATGGACATCGTCCGGATGGTCCTCGTGGGGCAGGTGGGGCGCGAGCTGGTGGGTCTGATCAACCAGCACGGCCCCTACGCCATCGGCATGTCCGGCGAGGACGCCCGGCTGTTCTCCGCGGTCCGCCGCGGCACCGTGGTCGACGGCGAGGACGTCGACCTCGGCCATGTGGGCGCCGTGACCGATGTGCGCCCCGGCTCCATCCGGGACCTGCTGGACGCCGGCCGCATCCCGGTGATCTCCTCGATCGCCCCGGAGATCGGCGCCGACGGCGTCCCCACCGGCGAGGTCCTGAACATCAACGCCGATCTCGCCGCGGCCGCGATCGCGCAGGGCCTGGACGCGGAGAAGCTCGTCGTTCTCACCGACGTCGAGGGGCTGTACGCGCAGTGGCCCGACCGGTCCTCGCTGATCCACGAGATCGCGGCGGCGGAGCTGCGGGACATGCTGCCCTCGCTCACCGCCGGGATGATCCCCAAGGCCGAGGCGCTGCTGTCCGCGGTGGACGCGGGCGTGCGCACGGCCGCCATGATCGACGGCCGCATCGAGCACGCCGTGCTGCTGGAGGTCTTCACCACCGAAGGCGTGGGAACGATGGTCAGGAGGGACGACTATGTCTGAGCAGAGCACCGCCCCCGAGCAGGGCGCCCCGTCCGCGCAGGGCGCCCCGTCCGAGCCGGGCGCCGCGACCTCCGGCACGGGCATCGCCGACCGCTACCGCGAGGCGATGATCCCCGTCTTCGGCACGCCCCAGCGGGTGCTGGTGCGCGGCGAGGGCGTGCACGTCTGGGACGACGAGGGCCGTCAGTACCTCGACCTGCTCGGCGGGATCGCCGTGAACGCGCTGGGCCACGGCCATCCCGCCCTGGTCTCCGCGATCACCAAGCAGGCCGAGACCCTCGCCCACGTCTCCAACGTCTTCGCCTCCGCCCCGCAGGTCGAGCTCGCCGAGAAGCTCCTGCGCCTGGCCGATGCCCCGGACGGCTCGGGCGTGTTCTTCGCGAACTCGGGCGCCGAGGCCAACGAGGCCGCGTTCAAGATCGCGCGCCGCACCGGGCGGCCGCGGATCATCGCTCTCGAGAACGCCTTCCACGGCCGCACCCTGGGCGCTCTCGCGCTGACCCACAAGGAGGCCTACCGGGCACCCTTCGCGCCGCTGCCGGGCGGGGTCGAATGGCTCCCGGCCGGGGACGTCGAGGCGCTGCGCACCGCCCTCGCCCCCGGCGACGTCGCCGCGGTCTTCGCCGAGCCCATCCAGGGTGAGGCCGGGGTCCGCCCGCTGGGCGCCGACTATCTGCGCGCCCTGCGCGAGCTCACCCGGGAGGCCGGCACCCTGCTGGTGCTGGACGAGATCCAGACCGGCATCGGCCGCACCGGGCGCTGGTTCGCCCACCAGGGCGTGCCCGGCGTGGTGCCCGACGTCATGACGCTGGCCAAGGGGCTCGGCGGCGGCTTCCCCATCGGCGCCGCGATCGCCTTCGGCCCCGAGGTGCGCGGGCTGCTCACCGCCGGGCAGCACGGCACCACCTTCGGCGGGAACCCGCTGGGCGCCGCCACCGCCCTGGCCGTCCTCGGCACGATCGAGGAGGAGGGCCTGCTCGAGCACGTCCGCGCCACCGGCGAGGCGCTGGTGCGCGGGATCGACGCGCTCGAGGACCCGCGGATCCTCGGCGTGCGCGGCGAGGGCCTGCTGCGCGGGGTGATGCTCGCCGAGCCCCTGGCCCCGCAGGTCCTGCAGGCCGCCCTCGAGGCCGGGTTCATCATCAACGCCCCCGAGCCGACCACGCTGCGCCTCGCGCCGCCCTTGATCATCACCGCCGAGGAGCTCGGCACGTTCGTCGCGGCGCTGCCCGCGCTGCTGGACCGCGCCGCGCAGCTCGCCGGCGCCGAAGAAGGGAACTGAGATGCCCCGTCACTTCCTGCGGGACGACGACCTCGCACCGGCCGAGCAGAAGGAGGTTCTGGCCCTCGCCCTCGCGCTGTCCCAGGACCGCTTCGCCGCGCGCCCCCTGGAGGGGCCGCGCACCGTCGCGATCATCTTCGACAAGTCCTCCACCCGCACCCGGGTCTCCTTCGCCACGGGCGTCGCCGAGCTCGGCGGCAGCCCGCTGGTGCTGGACGCCGGCTCGAGCCAGATGGGCCGCGGCGAGTCGATCGCCGACACCGCGCAGGTCCTGACCCGGCAGGTCTCCGCGATCGTGTGGCGCACCTTCGGCCAGGAGCGCATCGAGGAGATGGCCGCGCACGCGAGCGTCCCCGTCGTCAACGCCCTGACCGACGAGTTCCACCCCTGCCAGATCCTCGCGGACCTGCAGACCATCGCCCAGCACACCGGCGGGCTCGCCGACGGCGAGGCCGCGCTCGCCGGCCGCTCGATGGCCTACCTCGGCGACGGGGCGAACAACATGGCGCACTCCTACCTGCTGGGCGGCGCGACCGCCGGCATGGACGTGCGCGTGGCCGCCCCGGCCTCCCACCTGCCCGATCCGGCCGTGGTGGCGCGCGCCGAGGAGATTGCCGCCGCGACCGGCGGATCGGTGCTCCTCACCCAGGACGTGCGCGAGGCCGTGGCCGGGGCGAGCGCCGTCATCACCGACACCTGGGTGTCGATGGGCCAGGAGGGCGAGGACGGCCGCGGCGAGGAGACCTTCGCCCCGTACCAGGTCACCGAGGAGCTCATGGAGCTCTCCGGCGGGATCTTCCTGCACTGCCTGCCCGCCTACCGCGGCAAGGAGGTCGAGGCCTCCGTGATCGACGGCCCGCGCTCGGTGGTGTGGGACGAGGCGGAGAACCGGCTGCACGCGCAGAAGGCGCTGCTGACCTGGCTGCTCGAGCACCCCGATGCCGGGACCGCCGCGCATGCGGTCCCCGGGGACGCCCGACGATGACCGAGCAGCCGCGCACGAAGACCTCCCGCCAGCAGCGCATCATCGACCTGCTGGAGCGCGGGGAGGTCTCCTCGCAGGCGCAGCTGGCCGACCTCCTCGCCGAGCAGGGGATCGAGGTCACCCAGGCCACCCTGTCGCGGGATCTCGTGGAGCTGCGGGCCGACAAGGTCCGCGGCTCCTCCGGGGCCCTCGTCTACCGGGTCCCGCCGGAGGGACCGGACGTCCGGCCCGGCCGGACCCCGCTGACCTCCGAGCATCTCGGGGCGCGCCTGCCCCGCCTGGCGGAGGACCTGCTCGTCTCGGCCGAGGCGAGCGGTAACCTCGTGGTCGTCCGCACGCCCCCCGGTGCGGCGCAGTTCTTCGCCTCCGCGGTGGACCGGTCCGTCATCCCTGACGTGCTCGGCACCATCGCCGGCGACGACACCATCATGCTCATCACCCGCAGCGTGGACGGCGGCGCCCGCCTCGCCGACCGCCTCCTCGAGCTGGCCTCCGGCCGGCGCGAGTCCCTGCACGACCCCCAGACCTCCAAGGAGAACTCATGACCGAACGTATCGTCCTCGCCTACTCGGGGGGCCTGGACACCTCCGTCGCCATCGGCTGGATCCACGACGCGACCGGCGCCGACGTCATCGCCTGCGCGGTGGACGTGGGCCAGGGCGGGGAGGACCTCGAGGTCATCCGCCAGCGCGCCCTGGACTGCGGCGCCGTCGAGGCGTACGTGGCCGATGCCCGCGACGAGTTCGCCGACGAGTACTGCATGCCCGCCCTCAAGGCGAACGCCCTGTACATGGACGCCTACCCGGTCGTCTCGGCGATCTCCCGCCCGGTGATCACCAAGCACCTGGTCAAGGCCGCCAAGAAGTACGGCGCGACCACCGTCGCCCACGGCTGCACCGGCAAGGGCAACGACCAGGTCCGCTTCGAGGTCTCCATCACCTCGCTGGCGCCGGAGCTGAAGTGCATCGCCCCCGTGCGCGACCTGGCCCTGACCCGCGACCGCGCCATCGAGTACGCCGAGCGCAAGAACCTGCCGATCGCCACCACCAAGCACAACCCCTTCTCGATCGACCAGAACGTGTGGGGACGCGCCATCGAGACCGGCTTCCTCGAGGACATCTGGAACGAGCCGACCAAGGACGTCTTCAACTACACCGACGACCCGGCCTTCCCGCCGGTCGCCGACGAGGTCGTCATCTCCTTCGAGCGCGGCGTGCCCGTCGCGATCGACGGCCGCCCCGTCAGCGCCCTCGAGGCGATCCAGGAGCTCAACCGCCGCGCCGGCGCCCAGGGCATCGGCCGTATCGACATCGTCGAGGACCGCCTGGTGGGCATCAAGTCCCGCGAGGTCTACGAGGCGCCGGGCGCGATGACCCTCATCGCCGCGCACCAGGAGCTCGAGCGCGTCACCCTCGAGCGCGAGCAGGCCCGCTTCAAGCGCCAGGTCGGCGACCGCTGGACCGAGCTCGTCTACGACGGCCAGTGGTTCTCCCCGCTGAAGAAGTCCCTGGACTCCTTCATCGAGGACACCCAGCGCTACGTGAACGGCGACATCCGCATGTCCCTGCACGGAGGCCGCGCCACCGTCACGGGCCGCCGCTCCGAGACCGGTCTGTACGACTTCTCGCTGGCGACCTACGACGAGGGCGACACCTTCGACCAGTCCCAGGCCCGCGGGTTCATCGAGATCTACGGCCTGGCCGCCAAGCAGGCCGCGGCGCGCGACGTCGCCCTCGGCAACGGCGAGGACCTCGGCTCGGAGGACGAGGCGTGAGCACCCCGGACGGGCAGGCCCCCGCGGCGGGCGCCGGCGCGCCCGCGCAGGCCGCCACCGGCGCGGAGCGCCTCGCCCTGTGGGGCGGCCGCTTCGGCTCCGGCCCGGCGGCGGCGCTGGCGGCCCTGTCGGTCTCCACGCACTTCGACTGGCGCCTGGCCCAGTACGACATCCGCGGCTCGCGCGCCCATGCGGACGTGCTGCACGCCGCGGGTCTGCTCAGCGACGACGAGCTGGCCGGCATGCAGGACGCCCTGCAGCGCCTGGCGGCCGATGTCGCCTCCGGCGCCTTCGCGGCCGACCCCGACGACGAGGACGTGCACACCGCCCTCGAGCGGGGGCTCATCGAGCGGGCCGGCACGGAGCTCGGCGGCAAGCTGCGGGCGGGCCGGTCGCGCAACGACCAGATCGCCACGCTGATCCGGCTGTTCGTGCGCGACCAGGCGCGCAGCATCGGCGCCCAGGTGCTCGACCTGGTCGACGTGCTGCAGGCGCGGGCGGTGGAGGTCCACGGCGCGCCGATGCCGGGGCGCACCCACCTCCAGCATGCGCAGCCGGTGCTGCTGAGCCATCACCTGCTCGCCCATGCCTGGCCGCTGCTGCGCGACGTCGAGCGCCTGCGGGACCTCGATCGCCGTGCGGCGATCTCCCCCTACGGCTCCGGGGCGCTGGCCGGCAGCTCGCTGGGGCTGGACCCGGAGGCCGTCGCCTCCTCACTGGGCTTCGACGGCAGCGTGTGGAACTCGATCGACGGCACCGCCTCGCGGGACATCGCGGCGGAGTTCTCCTTCGTGCTGACGATGATCGGCATCGACCTCTCCCGCCTGGCGGAGGAGATCATCCTGTGGAACACCAAGGAGTTCTCGTTCATCACCCTGGACGACTCCTTCTCCACGGGCTCCTCGATCATGCCGCAGAAGAAGAACCCGGACATCGCCGAGCTCGCCCGCGGCAAGGCGGGGCGCATCATCGGCGATCACGTCGGGCTGCTGGGCACCCTCAAGGCGCTGCCGCTCGCGTACAACCGGGATCTGCAGGAGGACAAGGAGCCGATCTTCGACCAGGTCGACTCGCTGGACCTGGTGCTCCCGGCCTTCACGGGCATGGTCGCCACGCTCACCTTCCATCTCGAGGAGATGGCCGCGCGGGCCCCGCAGGGCTTCTCGCTGGCCACGGACATCGCCGAGCATCTCGTGCGCCGCGGCGTCGCCTTCCGCGACGCCCACGAGATCTCGGGGGCGTGCGTGCGCGTGGCGGAGGAGCAGGGCAAGGAGCTGTGGGACCTGAGCGACGAGGAGTTCGCGCAGATCTCCGAGCACCTGGACGCCTCCGTGCGCACCGTGCTCAGCGTGGACGGGTCCATCGCCTCGCGCGATGCGAAGGGCGGCACCGCCCCGGCCCGCGTCGCCGAGCAGGAGGACGCCGTGCGCCTGGCCTCGACCAACCTGCGCTCCTTCGCCGGGGCGTCGCCGCAGGCCTGAGCGCCGGCCTGGGCGGGATCCGCGCGGACAGCGCGTGCCTGGCACAATGACGGGGAGCCGATGAGCATCGGCTCCCCGTCCCCGCATCCGGGGCTCGGCGCCCCTCCTGCAGAAGGACATGATCGATGACATCCATCCTGGACGAGCTCTCCTGGCGAGGACTCGTGGTGCAGTCCACCGGGCTCGAGGCGCTCGGCACGGCACTCGCGGATGGACCGGTCAGCCTGTACTGCGGCTTCGACCCGACCGCCGCCTCCCTGCACGTCGGGCACCTGACCCAGGTGCTGACCATGCGGCGCTTCCAGCTCGCGGGGCATCGGCCCTACGCCCTGGTGGGCGGCGCGACCGGCCTCATCGGCGACCCGCGCATGTCGGGGGAGCGGGTCCTGAACGACCCCTCGATCGTGGCCGGCTGGGTCGACGGGCTGCGCGACCAGATCTCCCGCTTCCTGGACCTCGAGGGCCCCAGCGGGGTGCAGATGGTCAACAACCTCGACTGGATCGGGCAGATGAGCGCGCTCGAGTTCCTCCGGGACATGGGCAAGAACTTCCGCATGGGCACGATGCTCGCCAAGGAGACGGTCGCCCGCCGTCTCGCGAGCGAGGAGGGCATCAGCTACACCGAGTTCAGCTACCAGGTGCTGCAGGGCATCGACTTCCTCGAGCTGTACCGCCGCCACGGCGTGACGCTGCAGTACGGGGGCAACGACCAGTGGGGCAACCTGCTCTCCGGCGTCGAGCTGATCCACAAGACGGAGGGCGTCAGCGCCCACGCCCTGACCACGCCGCTGGTCACCAAGGCCGACGGCACCAAGTTCGGCAAGAGCGAGGGCGGCGCCGTCTGGCTCGATGCCGAGCTGACCAGCCCCTACGCCTTCCACCAGTTCTGGCTGAACGCGGCCGATGCGGACGTTGTGAAGTACCTGCGCTACTTCACCTTCCGCGACCGGGAGGACATCGCCCGGCTCGAGGCCGCGACCGAGGCCGAGCCGCACCGGCGCGCCGCGCAGCGAGCCCTGGCCGACGACCTCACGACCCTCGTCCACGGCGAGGCCGCGACCGCGCAGGCCACCGCCGCGGCGGCCGTCCTGTTCGGCAGGGGCGACGTGCGCGAGCTCGACGAGCCCACCGTCCTCGCCATCGGCCGGGAGCTGGGCATCGTCGACGTCGCCGGGACCACCACCCTGGCCGACGCCTTCGTCGCCACGGGGATCCTGGAGTCCAAGGGCGCCGCACGTCGCGCCGCGAAGGAGGGCGGGCTCTCGATCAACGGCGAGAAGATCGCCGAGTCCGCCCTGGACGGGGAGGTCTCCGCGATCGGCGCGCTGCCCGGGGGGCACCTGCTCCTGCGGCGCGGCAAGAAGAACGCGGCCATGGTCCGTCGCGACGGCTGACCCGGTCCGGTCCGGGCGGGCATGCCCGGTCCACGGCATCCGCTCGCGGCAGCATGGCGCAGACGACGGCGGTCCCTCTCCTGGAGGGGCCGCCGTCGTCCGCATCCGGGCGGATCGAGGGGCGCTGCCGAGGCGCGCCCCGGGGGCGCGGATCCGTGCCGGCGCGCGTCCAGGGGCATCCCGGCGCGCTGTGCCGCATCCTTGTGAGGCCGACCTCAGACGTGGGTCACAGGAGCGGGAACACGGAGTTAATGTCGATGCACAAAAACTCCTGACCTGCACAGATGTCGACGGTCGGACTCCGCGGCGGGGCGACAGGGCGGTTTGACGCCGGTGCGCGGCGCCCGTAATGTTTCCTCTTGTCAACGACGAGGGCGGCCAGGAAGGCCCCGAGAGATCCCCAGGATCCGACGGGCACCGAGAGGCCGACCGAGACGGAGACCCGGCCATCTGGCCGGCCGCAGTCGCGGGACGCAGGAGGAACCTGATCGGTTCCGAGTGTGACCCAGGACATGCGGGGCGGAGTTGGACCGGGCCGCGAAACACTGCTAGAGTAGTGACTCGCGTCGGAACGACGACGCAACGCCGAGCGGGAGACCGCAGGCAAGGGCCTTCGGGTCGGACCACGGATGTGGGACGGACCGGATGTGCGCGTGCTGTTTGAAATCTCAATAGTGTGTCTGTTTGTTGATGCCAAATGTTTTGTTTGGCAGTTGACGGATGATGTAGCAGATTAAATTTGCTAGTCGTTTGAAATTGCTAGGATTGTTTTCATTTTTTATGGAGAGTTTGATCCTGGCTCAGGACGAACGCTGGCGGCGTGCTTAACACATGCAAGTCGAACGATGAAGGCCGTGCTTGCACGGCTGGATTAGTGGCGAACGGGTGAGTAACACGTGAGTAACCTGCCCTTCACTCTGGGATAACCTCGGGAAATCGGGGCTAATACCGGATACGAGTGCCCACCGCATGGTGGATGCTGGAAAGTTTTTCGGTGAAGGATGGACTCGCGGCCTATCAGTTTGTTGGTGAGGTAATGGCTCACCAAGACGATGACGGGTAGCCGGCCTGAGAGGGCGACCGGCCACACTGGGACTGAGACACGGCCCAGACTCCTACGGGAGGCAGCAGTGGGGAATATTGCACAATGGGCGAAAGCCTGATGCAGCGACGCCGCGTGAGGGATGACGGCCTTCGGGTTGTAAACCTCTTTCAGTAGGGAAGAAGCGAAAGTGACGGTACCTGCAGAAGAAGCGCCGGCTAACTACGTGCCAGCAGCCGCGGTAATACGTAGGGCGCAAGCGTTGTCCGGAATTATTGGGCGTAAAGAGCTTGTAGGTGGCTTGTCGCGTCTGCCGTGAAAATCCAGGGCTTAACTCTGGACGTGCGGTGGGTACGGGCAGGCTAGAGTGTGGTAGGGGAGACTGGAACTCCTGGTGTAGCGGTGAAATGCGCAGATATCAGGAAGAACACCGATGGCGAAGGCAGGTCTCTGGGCCATTACTGACACTGAGAAGCGAAAGCATGGGGAGCGAACAGGATTAGATACCCTGGTAGTCCATGCCGTAAACGTTGGGCACTAGGTGTGGGCGACATTCCACGTTGTCTGCGCCGTAGCTAACGCATTAAGTGCCCCGCCTGGGGAGTACGGCCGCAAGGCTAAAACTCAAAGGAATTGACGGGGGCCCGCACAAGCGGCGGAGCATGCGGATTAATTCGATGCAACGCGAAGAACCTTACCAAGGCTTGACATGCACCGGACAGCTGCAGAGATGTGGCTTTCTTTGGACTGGTGCACAGGTGGTGCATGGTTGTCGTCAGCTCGTGTCGTGAGATGTTGGGTTAAGTCCCGCAACGAGCGCAACCCTCGTTCTATGTTGCCAGCGCGTTATGGCGGGGACTCATAGGAGACTGCCGGGGTCAACTCGGAGGAAGGTGGGGACGACGTCAAATCATCATGCCCCTTATGTCTTGGGCTTCACGCATGCTACAATGGCCGGTACAAAGGGTTGCGAAACTGTGAGGTGGAGCGAATCCCAAAAAGCCGGTCTCAGTTCGGATTGGGGTCTGCAACTCGACCCCATGAAGTCGGAGTCGCTAGTAATCGCAGATCAGCAATGCTGCGGTGAATACGTTCCCGGGCCTTGTACACACCGCCCGTCAAGTCACGAAAGTCGGTAACACCCGAAGCCAGTGGCCCATCCTCGTGAGGGAGCTGTCGAAGGTGGGATCGGTGATTGGGACTAAGTCGTAACAAGGTAGCCGTACCGGAAGGTGCGGCTGGATCACCTCCTTTCTAAGGAGCATCACCAAGTATGGTGGCCATCTGCTTGCCCACGTGTGGTGAGGGTGGTTGCTCATGGGTGGAACATCAACGGATGGGCGCTTGGCCGTGCTGGTCTCGCTGCGAGTACACCCCTCTTCGGGGTAGGAAAGCTGTATGCGGGTGCTGGTTTCGGTGTCAGGTGGAGACACACTATTGGGTTTTGAGGCTGCACGCGGCCTGTGACCTCTTCTCTTGTGGGGTTCTGGTTCGTCCTTCGGGGCGGGTCGGGATGCTCGGGGGTGGGGGTTGTGGGTGTGTGGCTGGTCCTCCCTGCGCATGACTGGACGGTTGTCTGGTGTGTGTGGTGTGGGGTTGTTTCTTGAGAACTGCATAGTGGACGCGAGCATCTTTGTAAGCAATTAGTGTCTTTGTGTTGCTAAGTTTTAAAGAGCACACGGTGAATGCCTGGGGCACAAGGAGCCGAAGAAGGACGTAGGAGTCTGCGATAAGCCTCGGGGAGGTGACAACCGACCTGTGATCCGAGGATGTCCGAATGGGGAAACCCACCGGGAGTCAAGTCCCGGTACCCGCCACTGAATGTATAGGTGGTGTGGAGGGAACGCGGGGAAGTGAAACATCTCAGTACCCGCAGGAAGAGAAAACAACAGTGATTCCGTGAGTAGTGGCGAGCGAAAGCGGAAGAGGCTAAACCTGGTCTGTGTGATACCCGGCAGGGGTTGCAGGTTGGGGGTTGTGGGACGTGTCGATGGGGTCTGCCGGCCCTGTGACGTGTCGTGTGATGGTAGTCGAAGTCGTGGTGAGTGCGACGGCGTAGAGGGTGTGACCCCCGTAGACGAAACTGTCATGCAGCGTGACGCTGTTCCCGAGTAGCACCGGGCCCGTGAAATCCGGTGTGAATCTGCCAGGACCACCTGGTAAGCCTGAATACTTCCTTGTGACCGATAGCGGACAAGTACCGTGAGGGAAAGGTGAAAAGTACCCCGGGAGGGGAGTGAAATAGTACCTGAAACCGTGTGCTTACAATCCGTCGGAGCCTTACGGGGTGACGGCGTGCCTTTTGAAGAATGAGCCTGCGAGTTAGTGGTCGGTGGCGAGGTTAACCCGTGTGGGGTAGCCGTAGCGAAAGCGAGTCTGAACGGGGCGTTCAGTCGCCGGCTCTAGACCC
The DNA here is from genome assembly GCF_000576425.1 of Brachybacterium phenoliresistens. Classification (GTDB taxonomy): domain Bacteria; phylum Actinomycetota; class Actinomycetes; order Actinomycetales; family Dermabacteraceae; genus Brachybacterium; species Brachybacterium phenoliresistens. Next base: position 264,842 of record NZ_KK069989.1, read on the forward strand.
GAAGCGAAGTGATCTATCCATGGGCAGTGTGAAGCGCGGGTAAGACCGCGTGGAGGCGCGAACCCACTTCAGTTGAAAATGGAGGGGATGACCTGTGGATAGGGGTGAAAGGCCAATCAAACTTCGTGATAGCTGGTTCTCCCCGAAATGCATTTAGGTGCAGCGTTGCGTGTTTCGTGCCGGAGGTAGAGCACTGGATAGGCGATGGGCCTTACCGGGTTACTGACCTTAGCCAAACTCCGAATGCCGGTACGTGAGAGCGCAGCAGTGAGACTGTGGGGGATAAGCTTCATAGTCGAGAGGGAAACAGCCCAGAACATCAGCTAAGGCCCCTAAGCGTGTGCTAAGTGGAAAAGGATGTGGAGTTGCTGAGACAACCAGGAGGTTGGCTTAGAAGCAGCCACCCTTGAAAGAGTGCGTAATAGCTCACTGGTCAAGTGATTCTGCGCCGACAATGTAGCGGGGCTCAAGTACACCGCCGAAGCTGTGTCACTCCACCGTGTGTGGGGTGGGTAGGGGAGCGTCGTGCAGCCAGCGAAGCCGCGGGGGAACCCAGTGGTGGAGGCTGCACGAGTGAGAATGCAGGCATGAGTAGCGAAAGACGGGTGAGAAACCCGTCCGCCGATTGATCAAGGGTTCCAGGGCCAGGTTAATCCGCCCTGGGTTAGTCGGGACCTAAGGCGAGGCCGACAGGCGTAGTCGATGGACATCGGGTAAATATTCCCGAACCGATTCTAGGAGGACCCATACCGAGGCGTCTGATGCTCACCACCCGAGTCAGCCATCCTCCCTTCGGGGTGGGTGGTGTGGATGAGGCTGGGAACCAAGGACGTAGTAGGTCAGCGCATGGGATGACGCAGAGAGGTAGCTTCCGCGGACTTAATGGAATAGTCCGTCTAAGCGAGCAGCCCGAGCACCGGTAATGCGGTGCCGTATTGGGTGAGACGTGATGGGGATCCCGTATGGGCGTAGGTGAGTGATCCTGTACTGCCGAGAAAAGTTCCGGCGTGACGAATAGAGTCGCCCGTACCCTAAACCGACTCAGGTGATCAGGTAGAGAATACCAAGGCGTTCGAGAGAATCGTGGTTAAGGAACTCGGCAAAATGCCCCCGTAACTTCGGGAGAAGGGGGGCCCGATGGGTGAGAGCCCGGACGGCCGCAGAGACCAGGGAGAAGCGACTGTTTACTAAAAACACAGGTCCGTGCGAAGTCGTAAGACGCTGTATACGGACTGACGCCTGCCCGGTGCTGGAAGGTTAAGAGGACTGGTCAGCTCTTCGGAGCGAAGCTGAGAATTTAAGCCCCAGTAAACGGCGGTGGTAACTATAACCATCCTAAGGTAGCGAAATTCCTTGTCGGGTAAGTTCCGACCTGCACGAATGGCGTAACGACTTCTCCACTGTCTCAACCGCGAACTCGGCGAAATTGCATTACGAGTAAAGATGCTCGTTACGCGCAGCAGGACGGAAAGACCCCGGGACCTTTACTACAGTTTGGTATTGGTGTTCGGGACGGCTTGTGTAGGATAGGTGGGAGACTGGGAAGCGTGGACGCTAGTTCACGTGGAGTCGTTGTTGAAATACCACTCTGGTCGTTCTGGATTCCTAACCTCGGTCCGTGATCCGGATCAGGGACAGTGCCTGATGGGTAGTTTAACTGGGGCGGTTGCCTCCTAAAGAGTAACGGAGGCGCTCAAAGGTTCCCTCAGCCTGGTTGGCAATCAGGTGTTGAGTGTAAGTGCACAAGGGAGCTTGACTGCGAGACAGACATGTCGGGCAGGTGCGAAAGCAGGAACTAGTGATCCGGCACCTCATTGTGGAATGGGTGTCGCTCAACGGATAAAAGGTACCCCGGGGATAACAGGCTGATCTTGCCCAAGAGCTCATATCGACGGCATGGTTTGGCACCTCGATGTCGGCTCGTCGCATCCTGGGGCTGGAGTTGGTCCCAAGGGTTAGGCTGTTCGCCTATTAAAGCGGTACGCGAGCTGGGTTTAGAACGTCGTGAGACAGTTCGGTCCCTATCCGCTGCGCGCGTTGGATATTTGAGAAGACCTGTCCCTAGTACGAGAGGACCGGGATGGACTGACCTCTGGTGTGCCAGTTGTTCTGCCAAGAGCATGGCTGGTTGGCTACGTCGGGAAGGGATAACCGCTGAAAGCATCTAAGCGGGAAGCCTGCTTCAAGATGAGATATCCGTACACCCTTGTGGTGTGAGAGACCCCCAGGAGATGACTGGGTTGATAGGCCAGATGTGGAAGCGTGGCAACACGTGGAGCTGACTGGTACTAATGGTCGATGACTTAACAACACACGATCTGCTTGTGAAGCGTGTTCGCGTCCACTGTGTGGTTCTCGGGGAGCAACCCCTGGAACACTCGGCCCTGTGATGGGGGTGTGTGTTCTGGGGTCCAGGAGAGTCTCGTCGTGTTACGGCGGTCATAGCGTTGGGGAAACGCCCGGTTCCATTCCGAACCCGGTAGCTAAGCCCTTCAGCGCCGATGGTACTGCACTCGGGAGGGTGTGGGAGAGTAGGACGCCGCCGGACATTCTTCTAGTACGGAGCGGGTGACACCATGGTGTCCTCCCTGCCGCAGCCATCCGATGGGTGGCGCGCAGGTCGAGGACCGGGTGTCACCCGCTTCGTCATTCCCCAGAACCTTTTCTGTTTTGCCCTGCTGCCGGTCGTGCAGCGGGGCTTTTTCGCGTTCCAGGGTCCTTCCTCGGGCCGGTACGACCCGGCGCTCGCCCACGCTCCGGGGCGACCTGTCCGCGAGCTGGAGAGGGGTGGTCGATGCTCGTCCTGCCCTGCGCGTGCAGACCGTGCTCGGAGGGCCCGCCCTGCCGGCTGTGCTGTCGCCAGCCGGCGCCGAAGGGGCGGAGCCGCGGAGGAGGAGGTGTCCGTGCTCTGAGGCCGCTGCGTGCCGTTCCGGGCGTCGGCGAGGTTCCTCGGCCGTCGGGCCGGGCTCGTCGGCGTCACGAGTTCTGTGCAGTGCGCCACTGCGCGGCACGTCGCGCGACCGCGGCATGCAGCTCCTCGAAGGCGGCATCGACCCGCGCCGTGTCCCCCGTCACGAACCGATCGCTGATCAGTCCGCGCAGGGCGCCGAGGATCCATGTGGCGTGCGTCTCCGCATCACGCGGCGGGCAGCCGGCGCGGACGAGTCCTTCGGAGAGTGCTGCGATCCGCGCACGCATCGAGCGGACGAGCGCCTCGTGGACCGGCGAGGTGCCGAACATCGACATGCCGGCCAGCTCGAGGAACAGCCGGACGTACGGCGAGCCGCCGTCGGCCGTCGCCCGGTCCCACAGCGTGCGCAGCGGATCAGGATCCGCCTCGTCGAGCGAGGGGACGGAGAGGGCTCGGGCGACGACCTGGTCCACCACCTCGGCGACGAGTTCGTCCCGGGTGCGGAAGTGGTGCAGGAGCGTCGCATGGCTGATCCCGACGGTCTGGGACACCTTGCGCAGCGACAGCTCGCGCACGCCGTGCTCGAGGACATGCGCCGTCGCGGCCTCGAGGATCTCCCCGCGCCGGTGCTCGTACCGGCGCCGGCGGCCGTCCACCTGTTCGCTCATCCCTCTCGTATACCACCTCAGCATCCGCGCGGGCTGCGAAGGACCGTCGGCCGGGGCCCGGGCCGCATCGCTCCGACGGCGGCCGGGAGGACGCTCGGGGAGGGGGCTCCTCAATAGCTCTACCACTAGGTAGAGTAACTGGCGGAACGCATACCCGAACCCAGGAGCACCCCATGCGTACATCCCTCACCCGACTGAGCTCAGGGCTCGCGGCCCTGACCGTCCTCTTCGCCTCCGCCGTCTTCGCCCAGAGCGCCGCCCTGGCGGACGAGAACCCCTACGCCCGCGGCCCGGAGCCGACGCAGCAGAGCATCGAGGCCACGCGCGGCAGCTACGACGTCTCCCAGACGCGCGTCCCCTCCTACTCCGTGCGCGGATTCGGCGGCGGGACGATCTACTACCCGACCTCCACGGCCGACGGCACCTTCGGCGCCGTCGCGATCGCCCCCGGCTACACCGCCTCGCAGAGCAGCATGGCGTGGCTCGGGCCGCGGCTGGCGTCCCAGGGCTTCGTCGTCTTCACGATCGACACCACCTCCCGGTACGACCAGCCCTCCTCCCGCGGCGACCAGCTGCTCGCCGCCCTGGACTACCTCACCACCTCCAGCGACGTGCGCAGCCGCATCGACCCCGAGCGCCTCGCCGTGATGGGCCACTCGATGGGCGGCGGCGGCACCTTCGAGGCCGCGAAGGACGATCCCGCCCTGCAGGCGGCCATCGGCCTCACCCCGTGGAACACCGACAAGACCTTCCCCGAGGTCAGCACCCCGATGCTCGTCATCGGCGCCCAGAACGACACCGTCGCCCCCGTGCGCACGCACGCCGAGCCCCTCTACGAGGGTCTCCCGGACGACGGCCAGAAGGCCTACATCGAGCTGCGCGGCGCCTCGCACTTCGCGCCCAACACCTCCGACACGACGATCGCCAGCTCGAGCATCGCCTGGCTCAAGCGCTTCGTCGACGACGACACCCGCTACGACCGGTTCGTGTGCCCCGGCCCCAGCACCGGCATCGCCGTGAGCGAGGTGCGCAGCACCTGCCCGTTCTGATCGGCTCAGCCGACCAGTGCCCCGCCGATGCGCCAGTAGCCGAGGAACGCGACCTGTGCCTTCGGGATGCCCGCGTCCTGGGTGAGGTGGGCGCGGATCCGGGCGACCGCGCCCGTCTCGCCGGCGATCCACACGGACAGCCCGGGATCCTGGGCGGGACCGTCCCCGTGCTCCGCCGTCCACTCCCGCACCAGCTCCTCGAGGCGGCGGCCGGGACCGGCGCCGTCGCGCAGCGCTCGGCGGATCCGGGCTCCGGCCGGGGCCGACGGGCTCACCAGATCGTCGCGGAGGTCGGAGAGCTCGAGCAGCACATCGGCCCGCGCTCCCCGCGGCAGGGAGGCCAGGATGCCGCGGATCGCGGGGAACGCGGTCTCGTCGCCGATGAGCAGGGCCCGCTGCACCGGGCGCTCCGGCTTCCAGTGGAGCCCGTACCCGGTCCAGCCGGCGCGGGCATCGGGGCCGGTGATGACGAGGTCGTCCCCGGGCCGCGCCGACCTCGCCCAGCGCGATGCGGGGCCGGGCGGGTCGTGCAGCAGCACGTCGATGTCGAGCTCCCGCGCCTGCGGGCGGATCGCGGCCGGGGTGTAGGTGCGCAGCACGTTGCGATCGCCCTCGGGCAGCTGCTTCCACCGGGTGTACCAGTGCGAGGGGTGGGGCGTGGGCTCCTCGAGCAGGCCGAAGTCGGCGATGCCGCCGCCGGGGAGGGGGAGCACCAGCTTGATCCGCTGGTCCAGGCCCCACGGGGCGAAGTGCTGCAGCGCCTCGCCGGTGACGGTGATCCGCATCCAGGCCGGGCTCACCGCCTCGGCCCGCGCCACCGTCACGGGGAAGGCGCTGTACTCCCAGGGGCGCTCCGCCTCCGCATCCGATGCCGGCGGTCCGGGGCGGGCCGGCACAGCGCGCGGGCTCATCGGCCCTCCCCGGCGGCCGAGGGGACGGGAGCCGCGGGGACCTCGCCGTGGACGGCGTCAGGGGGCGCTGTGCTCGGGGCGCGGCCGCCTCGGGGCACCACCAGCGGCCCGCCGGTGACGGGATCGGCGATCACCACGTTGGGCAGGCCGAACACCGCCTCGACCCGGGCACTGGTGATGACCTCGCGCGGAGGGCCCTCGGCGAGGATGCGCCCCTCGCGCATGGCGATCACGTGGGTGGCGTAGCGGGCGGCCTGGTTCAGGTCGTGCAGCACCGCCACGACGGTGCGTCCGGCCGCGTGCAGGTCGGAGAACAGCTCCATGAGCTCGATCTGGTGCGCGACGTCGAGGTAGGTGGTCGGCTCGTCCAGCAGCAGCAGATCGGTCTGCTGGGCCAGCACCATCGCCACCCACACCCGCTGGCGCTGCCCGCCGGAGAGCTCGTCGACCTGCCGCTCCGCGAGCTCGGTGGTGGCGGTGTCCTCCAGGGCGCGGGCGACCGCCCGCTCGTCCTGCGGGGACCACTGCCGCACCAGGTGCTGGTACGGGTATCGGCCGCGGGCGACGAGGTCCGCGACCGTGATGCCCTCGGGGGCGATGGCGCTCTGCGGCAGCAGTCCCAGGCGGCGCGCGACCTCCTTCGCCGGGTAGCGGGAGATGGACCGGCCGTCGAGCACGACCTGCCCGCGTGCGGGGGCCAGCAGGCGGGACAGGCCGCGCAGCAGGGTCGACTTCCCGCAGGCGTTGGGGCCGATGATCACCGTGAAGCCGCCGTCGGGGATGTGCACCGAGAGTTCGGAGATGACCTCGGTGCGGTCGTAGGTCAGGGCGATGCCCTCGGCGGAGAGCCGGGAGGCGGCGGAGGCCGGGGGAGCAAGGCGGTCAGGCACGGCGACGGATCTCCTGGATGAGGGTCAGCACGAGGTACAGCCCGCCGACGGACACGGTGACCACACCGGCCGGCAGCGGGACGGGAGCGGGGCCGGCGGGCAGGTGCGCGGCCAGGGCGGGCAGCGCGGCGGCCACGGCCTCGCGCGTGCGCGCCAGCAGCGGCAGCAGATGCTCGGCCACCAGATCGGACAGGAGCAGCAGCGCGGCGCCGGTCAGCCCGGACAGCATCGGGGAGAGGTGCGGCGCGCGGGCCAGGCGCCGGGCGATCTGCGGGGCGGCCAGGGCGATGAACGAGACGGGGCCGATCACGGCCGTCGCGAGGGAGACCAGGGCGACGGCGATGAGCAGCGCCGCGCTGCGCACCCGCGCCGGACGCACCCCGGAGGCGGCGGCCATGTCATCGCCCAGGTCCAGCTGGCGCAGCGAGGGGCCGAGCACCGCCAGGACCGCCAGCAGCGGGACGGCGCAGAGGACGGCGCCGATCACCGGGGGCGCGGTGAGGCCGTTGAGGGTCCCGGCGCCCCAGGCCGCCGCGAACATGGCGGTCTCCAGCTCGATCTGCAGCAGCATCCACGTGTTCAGCGAGGCCAGCATCGCGGAGACGCCGATGCCCACCACGATCAGCCGGAACCCCTGCACCCCGCCGGTGCGGGCCAGGGCCCAGATGAGCAGGGCCGTCGCCGCCCCGCCGAGGACCGCTCCGGCGCTCAGCAGCGGCCAGGAGGAGGAGACCAGCACCAGGGTGAGCAGCATGCCGGTGAAGGCCCCGTTGGCCAGGCCCAGGATGTCCGGGCTCGCCAGGGGGTTGCGGGTGACGGTCTGGAACAGGCCGCCGGAGATCCCCAGCAGGGCCCCCAGGGCGACGGCCGCGACGGCGCGCGGGAGGCGCCACTGGAGCACGACGGTGCGGTCCATCGGCCGCCCGCCGCCGCGCAGCACCTCGAGCACCTCGGCGGGGGCGAGGCGGTAGGTGCCCGACCCCAGGGCGACCACGGTCAGCAGGCAGATCACGGCGAGCAGGATGCCCGCCACGATCAGGGCGCGCGGGCGCAGCACCAGCGAGATCGGCCCGCGGCGCAGGGGCAGCCGTCCTTCCGCGCGGCGCAGCGGGCGCCGGGCCAGGTCCGGGCCGGCGCTCACCGGAGGGCCCCCAGCCCGCGGGCGCGGCGGCGCCGGGCCAGCAGCACCAGCACCGGCGCGCCGACGAAGGCCGTGACGATGCCGACCGGCACCTCCGCCGGGGCGATGAGCAGCCGCCCGAGCACGTCCGAGACGAGGACGATCAGCGGCGCGAGCACCGCGGAGACCGGCAGGATCACCCGCTGGTCCGTCCCGAACACCCAGCGGGCGGCGTGGGGGACCATCAGGCCGATGAAGGAGATCGGGCCGGCGATCGCGGTCGCGGAGCCGGCCAGCAGGGTCACCGCGACGACCACGCCGAGGCGGATCAGCCGGACGTCGGCGCCCTGGGCCCGGGCGACGTCCTCCCCGAGGGCGATCGCGTTCAGCCCCGGCGCCAGCAGCGCGGCGACGATCAGGCCGATCAGCGCGAACGGCAGCACGCCCAGCAGCACCTCCCCGCCCCGCCCCAGCAGGGAGCCGGCGTGCCAGCCGCGCATCGCGTCGAAGGCCTCCGGGTTCGAGAGCGTCAGGCCCGTGGTGACCCCGGAGAGCACGGCGCCCAGCGCGACGCCCGCCAGGGTGAGCCGCACGGGATCCGCGGCCCCGCGACCGGAGGAGCCGATGAGGTAGACCGCGACGGTCACCGCGAGGGCGCCGCCGAAGGCCGGCCAGACCATGGCGGAGACGTGGTCCAGCCCCAGCAGCGCGACGCCGAGGGCCACCGCGAACGCCGCGCCGGCGTTGACGCCGAGGATCCCGGGATCGGCCAACGGGTTGCGGGTGAAGGCCTGCATCAGGGCGCCGGCCACGCCCAGGCACGCCCCCGCGAGGATCCCGGCGAGGGTCCGCGGGCCGCGGGTGCCGAGGACGAACTGCGACTCCGCCGTCCCGCCGCCCTGCAGCGTGTCCCACATCAGGGCGAGGGGGAGCGGATTCGCGCCCAGCGCGAGGGACAGGGCGACGGCGATCAGCACGCCCAGCAGCAGCGCCGCGGCGCCGAGGGGCCGTCGGTGCCGGGGGATCACGAGCGGTCGGCGAGGATCGCCTCGATGTCGTCCAGCACCCTCTGGGCGCCCACCGGACCGACGCCGGAGACCCAGTAGCTCGTGTCGACCAGGCGGACGTCGGGGAAGGCCTCGGCGTTCTGGGCGATCGCGGCGGGGATGGTGGTGGGGTCCTCGACGTCGGTCGTCGTCACCAGGACGAGGTCGGCCTGCGCCTCGAGGATGTTCTCGGGGGAGATGTCGCTCTGGATGGCGTCGGCCCATTCGCGCTCGGGGATGCTCAGCCCCACGCTCGCCAGCAGGCTGCCGGCGAAGGAGGTCGGGCCGTAGAGGGAGAGGGTGGTCTCGTCGCGCGGGCGCACCATGTTCACGGTGGTGCCGGACGGCGCGTGCTCGGCGGCGATCTCCTCGCTGCGGGCGTCCACGGCCTCCAGCAGATCGGCCGCCTCCTCGGACCTGCCGAGCGCCTCGGCGATGAGGCCCATGTTCTCCCGCCACGGCGCGGCGTGGTCGGCGATGAAGACGGTGGGGGCGATCGAGGCGAGCTGGTCGTAGAGCTTCGCGTGGCGGGTCTCGGTGCCCAGCACCAGGTCGGGTGCGAGGGCGGCGATGGCCTCCAGGTCCGGCTCGGGCACGGTCCCCACGGGCGCGACGCCGGTGACGCCCAGGTACTCCGGCAGGGTCGTGATGTTGCCGGCGACCGCGGCGCCCACCGGCGTCACGCCGAGGCCCACGGCCGTGTCCAGCTCGAGCGGCTCGAGGACGACCACACGCTGGGGATCCTCGGGGACCGCGGTGGTCCCGCGGGCGTGGACGACGGACCGGGTGGCGCCCGCGGCTCCGCCGGCGTCGCTCGCCGCGCCGCCGCCGGCTGCGGCCTCGGTCTCGGCGGAGCCGGAGGAGCAGGCGGTCATCAGGGCGGCGGCCAGCGCCGTGGCGGAGCCGAGGACGGCGGTGCGGCGGGGCACGCGGAGGGGACGGACGGTCACGGCGAGGCCTCTCGGTGAGGGGTCGGTCGGCAGGGCCCGGGCACGACAGAGCCACTGGGCTTAGGTAAGGCTAACCAACCGTGGCGATGTGATGCGTGCGGTCCGGATCCTGATCACAGCGCCGGCATCACCCCGAGGGCGACGAGCAGCGCCGGGGCGAGCACGAGGATCCCGGCCAGCAGCACCGGTGCGCCGAGGACCCCGAGGGCGATCGGCACGCGGCGCCAGCCGGTGCGATGGGAGCAGGAGACCGCGGTCGCCCCGAAGGCTCCCGCGAAGGCCGTCATGGCCAGGACGTACCCGATGCCGGCCGCATCGATTCGCCCCGGCCCGCCGGCCCAGCCGAGCAGCATGGCGATCGCCTCCCCGATCGACCCGAGCGCGTAGAGCGAGAAGACCGCGAACGCGCCCCAGAGCAGCAGGGTCGTCAGGGCCGATCCGCCGGCGCGGGAGGGAGTGCGCAGCGACAGCAGCAGGACGGCGGCCCCCAGCAGCTTCAGTGCGACGACCAGCCAGTTCATCACGGAGAGCCCGTCGGCATAGGCGGCCGTCGAGCCGGTCGCGAAGCGATCCCCGGCCTCGAAGGAGACGTTCACCGCCGCGAAGGCGAGCAGGCCCAGCGCCCCGAGCACCGCCGCCGCGCGGACCGCCCGTCCCGGCGCCGGCACGATGCCGGGACCCGGCCGCTCCGCCGCGGCGGTCATGCCGCGTCCCGAACGGCTCGGCGCGCTCGCCGACGTGCCAGGAGCAGCAGGGTCGAGGGGACCAGGACCATCACGAATCCGCTCGGACCCACCATCCAGATGCACAGCAGGGCCCAGATCCCGAGCACCGCGCCGACGTACCCGGGCACGGTGCCGCCGCGCCGCCCCACCTCGAGCACGAGCAGCGCGAACAGCACCCCGGGCACGACGAATCCGCCGGGCAGTCCCCAGAACGGGATCATCGCCTCGGCCGGCATCGGTCCCGTACGGAAGGGGCCGGCGAGCCAGGCGCTCCACCAGGGATGGATCGCGAAGACCACGGTGTGCAGGATGCAGATGATCAGCAGGGACACGGCCGCTGCGACGGTCAGCGCGTCGGCGGGCGGCCGGGAGGCGGCGGTCGAGGGCGAGGAGCTGGGGATGGTGCGTGAGGAGGTCATGCCTCGAGCCTGCGGTGCGCCGGGCCGGTGCTCTTCCCCGGGGCGGGGGAATCGGCTCCCCCGCACGGGGGAGCGGGGCGCGCCGCCCGGCCACGCCGGTGCGGCGCGCAGGCGGCTCAGGGGCGGGGCGTGCGCCGCCGCAGGATGCCGTGCAGGGCGAGGCCGCTCAGCAGCGCCCAGAACGCGGCGCTGACGCCGAACGCGGCGATGCCGGAGGCCGCGACGATGAAGGTCGCGGCGGCGGGCAGCTGCTCGGAGGCATCGGCGAGGGCGCCGCGCAGCGCCGAGGCGAAGGTGCCGATCAGCGCCAGTCCCGCGACCGCGGCGATCACCCCCGCCGGAGCGACCGCGATGAGCTGCGCGGCGGCCGTCGCCGCGAGGCCCAGCACGACCATGGCGATGCCCGCGGTGAGGGAGGCGATCCAGCGGCGGTCGCGATCAGGACCGGCCTCGGGGCCGGCCGCCAGGGCGGCGCTGATCGCGGCGAGGTTGATGCCGTGACCGCCCGCCGGGGCGCCGAGGAGGCTGCCGGCGCCGGTGACCAGCATCGAGGCGCGCCACGGCACCTCGTAGCCCAGGCCCTTCATCACCGCGACCCCCGGGACGTTCTGCGAGGCCATCGTGACCAGGTACAGCGGCAGCGCGATGCCCACGAGGGCGCCGAGGGACAGGGTGGGCGCCGTGAGCTCGAGCCGCGGCACGAGCGCCGATGGGGACAGGCCGGTGCCCGAGGACGCCATCGAGACCACGATGACGGCGGTCGCGGTGAGGAACGCCAGCGGTGCGGCCCAGCGCGGGGCGAAGCGGGAGGCCAGCGCCCACACCACCACGACCGGCGCGACCCCGAGCGGATTCTCCATCAGGCCGGTGACCGGGCCCAGGCACAGCTGCAGCAGCACCCCGGCGAGCATCGCCTGGGCGATGGAGGTGGGGATGCGGGAGATCAGACGGCTCAGCTGCGGGACCATCCCCGTGAGCATGATCAGCGCCCCGACCACGAGGAACGCGCCGACGGCGGCGCTCCAGCCCCCGGTGATCGCGCCCGTGGTCGCCAGCAGCGCGGCTCCCGGCGTCGACCACGCGACGGTGATCGGCAGGCGCGTGCGCAACGACAGGACGATCGACCCCAGCCCCATCAGGACGCTCACGGCCACCAGCCCGCTCGCCGCCTGCGCGGGGCTCGCGCCGACGCCCTCGAGGCCGCTGAGCACGACCACGAAGGAGCTGGTGAACGCCACCAGCGCGGAGACGAGGCCCGCGGTGACGGGCTGCAGCAGCGACCCGGCCGGCCCCGGAGCCCCGCCGGAGGACGTCTCCGGGACGACGGGCGGGGGAGCGGGGCGGGACTCGGCGGGCATGGCCCCACGGTAGGCATCGGGGTCGCGGTGCGGCGCGGCGGTCCGATGCGTGGCCCCGCCCCGCCTCGCCCCGACCGCCCGACCGTGCGGTCGAGGTGCGCCGGGACCGCGGGGACGACCATGTGGTCGAAAAATGATCATCGCTGGTCACGGATGGATAACGGAGAATGCCGATTGCGGGGTCGCCATGGGGGTTGTGCGGCCCGGAGGGTCGTGCTTAGTCTCGAGGTGGAGCATCTGCTCCAGGGAAAGATCGACCGACTCGATGAGAGGATCTGATCTCCATGGCAGACACCAACAACCCCGGACAGTTCGGCAACCGCGAGGACACCGAGCAGCAGGCGAGCAGGGGCGGCCAGGCCTCGACCGGCAGCTTCGGCTCGGAGAACGGCGCGGATCCCCGCGCTGCGGGCCACGAAGGCGGCCAGGAGTCCTCGGGCAGCTTCGGCTCGCAGAACGCGGCCGACCCCAGCGAGGCCGGTCAGCAGGGTGGCCGGGCGTCCTCGGGCAGCTTCGGCTCCCAGAATGCGGCCGACCCCAGCGAGGCTGGTCAGGAGGGTGGTCGAGCGTCCTCGGGCAGCTTCGGCTCCCAGAACGCGGCCGATCCCAGCGAGGCCGGTCAGCAGGGAGGTCGAGCCTCCTCGGGCAGCTTCGGCGACGAGAACTCCGCCGACCCGAGCCAGGCCGGCCGGGCGGGTGCCGACGCCCAGTCCACCGAGGCCAAGCGTGAGGGCGGCCGCAACAGCCACAGCGGCGGCTGACCCCTTCCCCCTCTTCCGTCCGACAGCGGGCGCAGGCGCACGGCGCCTGCGCCCGCTGTCGCTGTGCGTGGGCGTGTGTGGGGCGCCGGTTGGCGATGAAAGACATGACCGATGGACGACCGGCCAGATAATCTGGCCGGACGCGTCGAGAAGAAATACCCGTGTGCCGCGGGAGAAGAAATGAAGATTCTTTCCTGACAAGGATCTGCGTGCCCGCCCAGAATTCCCGGGAAGGACAGGGCCCGGCCCCCCGGAGATCCGGGGCGCGCGGGCCCTGTCCTTCCCTCCACGGGCCCTCACAGGCCCTCACGGGCACTCCCGGGCCCTCCCGGGATCAGCTCGCGGCCGGCTCGAACCGGGTCCAGACGCGATGCTCGGCGAGCAGGTCCCGCAGGGCCTCGGCGGCGGCCAGGCCGTCCGCGGCGATGACCACGCCGGCCGCCGCGCCGCTGCCGGCCCCGCTCGGGTCCAGCCCTGCCAGGCGCCCGGCGACGCCGCTGTCCTCGACCACCTGCTCGCCGTCCTGCCAGGCGGCGATCGGCTTCGCATGGCGCCAGCACCCCTGCACCAGGGCGATGACCCGCGGATCGACCGCGCTGGCCACCGCACGACCGGCGCCGTCGACCACGGCCGCGGCGCCCGTCACCGGCGTCCCGGCCCGGGCGTCGACTGTCGGGCGGGCATCGACCGCCGCCGCGGGCGCTCCGGCCAGGAGGATCCCGTCCAGCTCGAAGGTCTGGGCCGTGGCGAAGGTGCGATCCACCGGGCGCCCGACCACCTCGCCGCCCTGCGGGGCGATGATCAGCGGGCGCAGCCGGGCCGTCTCCAGCTCCGCGAGCGTCGCCTCCAGGTCGCGCGGCAGCACATCGGGATCCACGACCACCCCGACCACCCGGCCGTCGACCGGCCATCGGCCCCCGAGCTGCGAGAGCGCAGCGCTGGGCGGCATGTCCTCGGCGGGCGGCTCCTCGGCCTCCGGGGCCGGCAGCCCGAGCGCCGCGGCGACCCGGCGGCACAGCTCGGCGTCGATGCGCGCCAGGCACTGCACCTGGCGCTCGCGCACCGCCACCTCGCGGCAGCGTCCCAGCTCGAAGGAATAGGCCGCCACGACGTGGTCCCGCTCGAGCGCGGTCAGCGATCGCCAGAACAGGCGCGCCTGGCTGAAGTGGTCCTCGAAGGAGGCGGGCGCCCGGCGCTCGCGGACCGACCCGGCCACGGGCGCCGGCACGTCCAGGAAGGCGGACGGGTCGGCGCCGGCGGTCATCGGGCATCCGCCGTCCAGGCTGTTCGGGGAGTACGGGGCGATGCCCTCGTGGACCGCTTGCTGGCCGAAGCCGTCGCGCAGCATGTCGTCCACCGGCGCATGGGGGCGGTTGATCGGCAGCTGCGAGAAGTTGGGCCCGCCCAGCCTCGTGATCTGCGTGTCGATGTACGAGAACAGCCGTGCCTGCAGCAGCGGGTCGTCGGTGACGTCGATCCCCGGCGCCAGGTTCCCGGGATGGAAGGCGACCTGCTCCGTCTCGGCGAAGTAGTTGGTGGGGTTGCGGTCCAGCGTCAGCAGGCCCACCGGCTGCACGGGCGCGAGCTCCTCCGGGATCAGCTTCGTGGGATCCAGCAGATCGATCCCCTCGAACATCTCCTCGGCGCTGTCGGGGAGGACCTGCATCCCCAGCTCCCAGCGCGGGAAGTGGCCGGCGTCGATGGCGTCGGCCAGGTCCCGGCGGTGGAAGTCCGGATCGGCCCCGCCGAGCATCTGCGCCTCCTCCCAGGTCAGGGAATGGACGCCGAGCAGCGGCTTCCAGTGCAGCTTGACCAGGCAGGTCCCGCCCTCGGCGTCGGTCAGGCGGAAGGTGTGGATGCCGAAGCCCTCCATCATCCGGTACGAGCGGGGGACGGCCCGGTCGGACATCTGCCAGATCGCGTGGTGCTGTGCCTCCGTGTGCAGGGAGACGAAGTCCCAGAAGGTGTCATGGGCGCTCTGGGCCTGCGGGATCTCCCGGTCGGGGTGGGGCTTGGCGGCATGGATGATGTCGGGGAACTTGATGCCGTCCTGGATGAAGAACACGGGGATGTTGTTCGCGACCAGGTCGTAGTTGCCCTCGCGGGTGTAGAAGCGGGTCGCGAAGCCTCGGGTGTCGCGGACGGTGTCCGCCGAGCCGCGCGAGCCGACCACCGTCGAGAAGCGCGTGAAGACCTCGGTCACCCGCCCCGGGGCGAGGAAGTCCGCCACCGTCCGCGAGGCGGCGGTGCCGTAGCTCTCGAAATGGCCGTGGGCCGCGGCGCCGCGCGCATGCACCACCCGCTCCGGGATCCGCTCGTGGTCGAAGTGGGTGATCTTCTCGCGCAGGTGATGGTCCTGCAGCAGGGAGGGGCCGCGGGCGCCGGCGCGCAGGCTGTGGTCGGTGTCGCGCAGGCGCAGGCCCTGCGAGGTGGTGAGGGTCCGTCCCTCCTGGGAAAGGGGCGGGACGCGGTAGCCCGCAGGCTGCGCCTGGTCGGGCTGCGCCGCGGCGGGCGGCGCGGCGTCACGAGGGGTCGGGGAGGAGGAGTCGTGGGCGTCGTCGGCCATGGGGTGTCCTTCCGGAGGCACGGAGGCCGCCGCGCAGTGCGCGCGACGGCCGCCGTGGAGGGGTGATCGGGACGGTCGATCAGGGGGTGGGGTTGCCGCCGGTCACGGCGAGGGTCTCGCCGAGGACGTAGCTGGACTCCGGCGAGGTGAGGAACACGAACGCCGGGGCGAGCTCGGTGGGCTGCCCGGCGCGCCCCAGGGGCGTGGACTTCCCGAACTCGGGCAGGGCGTCCTTGGGCTGGCCGTCGGAGACCTGCAGCGGCGTCCAGATCGGCCCGGGGGCGACGGCGTTCACGCGGATCCCGCGGGGCGCGAGCTGCTGGGCCAGGCCCTTGCTGAAGTTGTTGATCGCCGCCTTCGTGGACGCGTAGTCGACCAGGTGCGGGGAGGGCGAGTACGCCTGGATCGAGGTGGTGTTCACGATGGTCGAGCCCGCCGGCAGGTGCGGCAGCGCCTCGCGGACGATGCGGGCCATCGCCGTGATGTTCACGGTGTAGGTCTGCGTCCACTGCTCGTCGGTGAGGTCCTCGAACTTCTCGACCGCGATCTGCTTGCCGGCGTTGTTGACCAGGGCGTCCAGGCCGCCGAGCCCCTCGACGGCGCGGGAGACGACCTCGCGGCAGGCCTCGGCGTCGATGAGGTCCGCCGGGATGAGCACGGCGGTGCGGCCCGCCTCGCGGATCACGCCGGCCACGTGCTGGGCGTCCTCCTCCTCGGCGGGGAGGTAGTTCAGCGCGACATCGGCGCCCTCGCGGGCGAAGGCGATCGCGACGGCCGCCCCGATGCCGGAGTCGGCGCCCGTGATCAGGGCCCGGCGGCCCTCGAGACGGCCGGTGCCGCGGTAGCTGTCCTCGCCGCGGTCGGTGCCGGGGATCAGCTCGGCGTCCAGGCCGGGCTCGGGCTGATCCTGCTTCGGCGGGGTGATCTCCGGGAATCGGGTGACGGGGTCGCAGAAGGTGAGCTGGTCGGTGGACTGTGCGGAGGTGTTCATCCTTCTCGCTCCTTCGATGGTTCTCGGCGCGGGGGTCCCGGCCGATGGTTCTCGACGCTGCCGCCGCGGCGATCGTGCCGCCGGCGGGCGTCCTGAACGGTGCTTCCGCACGGCCGGCCCGGGGGCCCGGACGGCGGTGCGTCGCGGGGCTCCGGCGGTCGGTCCCGGTGTCTCCGCCGACCCTGCGATGACCTCACCGTAAGCACACATCGGCGCCCTGGGGAAGGGTCGGGCTCGACCGATCGGTCGAGGGGCGCGAACCTCGACCGAGCGGTCGGAAGATCGTGCGCCGTCGGCCGCGCGTGGCTGCGACCTGCAGGTCCTCTGCGCCGATGGAGGTCGCGGGCTCGGGCCGCGGACCCTCGCGGAACGGGGCGGCGCATGCTAGGAAGGAGGGGATCGCCCGAGGAGCCGATGCGGCTCGGGGCATCCGCGGCCCACCGGCCGCCGCCCCCTCCGCGCCGAGCACCGCGCCGTCCACAGGGCCGCCCGCCCTGTGCAGAACAGGAGGCAGCACATGGTCATCGTCGCGTGGATCATCACCGGCATCTTCATCGGAGCCATCGCCAAGAACATCCTGCCCCGCCGCTCCCGCGGCGGCTGGGTGAGCACCATCGGCCTGGGGGTGCTCGGCGCCGTGGCGGGCGGGCTCATCTTCCGCCTGGCCACCGGCGGCACCCTCGGCTCCCTCGTCACGGACCCGTGGTCGTGGGCCTCCCTGCCCGTCGCCATCCTCGCCGCCGCGGTCCTCGCCTTCGGGTGGCGCTTCCTGCGCATCGGCCCCGAGCGCGAGCGTCGGGACCCGGCGACCGAGGCCGAGGCGCGCGTGCAGGGGCAGGAGCGCCCATGAGCGGCGCCGGCCGCGGGGCCCCCGTGACCGGCGACCCCCGCGCGGGCTCAGCCCGCGGCATCCTCCCGCTCGTCCCGATCCTCCCGCTCGGCCCGATCGTCCGGGCCGTCCTCCGAGCGCTCCCGCTGCCGCTCCCGGCTGGCATGCGTGAGCTGGCGCAGGTCGGTCTCGGAGTCGAAGCTCGCCCCCAGCCCGCCGGCGACGACGCCGAGGGCCGCGCTGAGCCAGGCCACGCCCATGTAGTGCGAGAAGGTGGCCGGCTCGCCGAGGACCTGCGCCATGAACGAGGGGGCGATCACCACCAGCCCCGCCAGGAGGATCAGCACCACCAGGGCCACGTACAGCGCGAGGACGCACAGGAACAGCGTCAGCAGCGTGGAGACGTTGTACAGGGCCGCCGGCCCGCCGCCGTCCTCGTGGACCGGTCGGTCCCAGAGGCGGTTGCCCACCACCAGCCAGCCGACCATCAGCGTCATGGCCAGCAGCCCGATCAGCAGCAGCCGCGGCGTGGACAGCGCCGCCGACATCTGCCAGATCGAGCTGTAGAAGATGCCGAAGGCGCCCGCGGCCGAGGCCGCCGCCAGCGCGCTGGAGAGCTTGCGGACCGTCGCCCACGGCGCGTTGGTCACCACCATCCCCAGCACCGTGCGCACCTGGCCGATGACGGGACGGGCCCGCAGTGCGATCACCCCGCGCGCGGCGTCCCGTTCCCAGACCGGCGCTCCCGGGGAGGTCGACCGGCGGGTCGGCATCCGACCCCGCGCGGGGATCAGGCCCTCGCCCAGGTGCTCGACGCTCTCGACCATGATGTCCAGGATCCGACGCCGAGGGGACAGGCTCCACAGGGTCGGCCAGAACAGCGCCGCGAGCCGATGCTCGGGGAACGCCTCGGCCACCAGCAGTCGCCCCTGCGCGTGCCGCGGCATCTCCGTGAGCACCAGGGTGATCTCAGCCCCGTCGTGCTCGCGGCGCAGCCGCGCCGCGGAGGCCAGGCGCAGCGAGCCGTCGGTGCGGGTCTCGATCAGCTCGGAGCGCACGTGCACCGTCGCCGGGCCGTCGACCCGCTCCGCCAGACGCCGCTCCAGGTCCTCGCGGATCGCGAGCATGCGGCGCAGCGGAAGGCCGGGATCGGTGACCACGAGGATCGTGATGCCGCCGGAGGTCTCGTCGGACATGTTCTCGCTCCCTGGGGATGGTTCGCACGCGGCTGCTGCCCTCCGCGCATGCTAGGCCCCCGTCGCGGGGCCGGAGGGAATCCCTGACCGTTCGGAAGGAACCCCGTCGACACCGAAGGAGGACCACCATGAGAGCACTGACCTGGCAGGGGACCCGCCGCGTCCGCGTCGAGGACGTCCCCGACCCCCGCATCGAGCGTCCCGACGACGCGATCATCCGCATCACCTCGACCGCCATCTGCGGATCCGACCTGCACCTGTACGAGGTGCTGGGCCCGTTCCTGGACGCCGGCGACGTGCTGGGGCACGAGGCCATGGGGGTGGTCGAGGAGGTCGGCAGCGCCATCACGCACGTCGCCCCCGGCGACCGGGTCGTCGTCCCCTTCACCATCTCCTGCGGCCGATGCTTCTTCTGCCGCCGCGGACTGGACTCCCAGTGCGAGACCACCCAGGTCACCGAGCACGGCACCGGCGCCGCGCTGCTGGGCTACTCGCGCCTGTACGGGCAGGTGCCCGGCGCCCAGGCCGAGCTGCTGCGGGTGCCGCACGCCGACCACGGCCTGATGCCCGTCGGCGAGGAGCTGCCCGACCACCGCTACCTCTTCCTCAGCGACATCCTGCCCACCGCCTGGCAGGGCGTGCGCTACGCCGACGTCCCCGAGGGCGGCACCCTCGCCGTGCTCGGCCTGGGGCCCGTCGGCCAGCTCGCCGCCCGCATCGGCGCCCTGCAGGGGGCGCGCGTGATGGCGATCGACCCCGTGCCCGCCCGCCGCGAGATGGCCGCCCGCCACGGCATCGAGACCTTCGCCCCGGGGGAGGACTCCGTCGCGGCGATCCGGGAGGAAACCGCCGGCCGCGGCCCCGACGCCGTCGTCGACGCCGTGGGCATGGAGGCCCACGGCAGCCCGGCCGCGCACGCGGCCCATCGGGCGGTGGGCCTGCTGCCCGACGCCCTGGGCCGGGCCGCCCTGGAGAAGGCCGGCGTGGACCGCCTGGCCGCCCTGCACACCGCCCTGGACCTGGTGCGCCGCGGCGGGACCGTGTCCCTCAGCGGGGTCTACGGCGGGGCCGCCAGCCCGATGCCGCTGCTGCGGATGTTCGACAAGCAGATCCAGCTGCGCATGGGGCAGGCCAACGTGCGCGCCTGGACCGACACGCTGATGCCGCTGGTGGAGGACCCCGCCGACCCGCTCGGCCTGGACGACCTGGTGACCCATCGGCTGCCGCTCGAGGAGGCCCCCGCCGCCTACGACATGTTCCAGCGCAAGCACGACGGCTGCGTGAAGATCGTGCTGGATCCCGCCGGGAGCGCGGCATGAACGGCGCCCCGGCCCGCGGCCGCGACTGCTGGCACGTGCCCAAGGGCGGCGTGCCCGCCAAGCTCGAGGAGCCCGGCACCCGCACGGGCACGATCCCCGTGACCGGCGCCGTCCCCCACGGGGCGAGCCCCCGCCCCGGCGGCAGGCCTCGCCGGAGGATCGGCTACCACGCCTCCCACGAGCAGACCCCGCCGGAGGAGCTGCTGCGTCTGGTGCAGCGCGCCGAGGCCGCCGGCTTCGACGCCGTCCTGAGCTCGGACCACCTGGCCCCGTGGGGCGTGGCGCAGGGCCATGCCGGCCACGCCTGGAGCTGGCTGGGCGCCGCGCTCGCCGCGACCACCCTCCCGTTCGGGGTCGTCACCGCCCCCGGCCAGCGCTACCATCCCGTCGTCACGGCGCAGGCCGTCGCCACCCTCTCGCGCATGTTCCCCGGCCGCTTCTGGGCGGCCTACGGCAGCGGCGAGGCCCTCAACGAGCACGTCACCGGCGATGCCTGGCCCAGCCACGAGGAGCGTCGCCAGCGCCTGCGCTCCAGCGTGCAGATCATCCGCGCCCTGCTCGCGGGAGAGACGGTCAGCGCCGATGAGCCCGTGCGCGTGCACGAGGCCCGGATCTGGAGCCGTCCCGCGCAGCCGCCGCCGGTGATCGCCGCCGCGGTGAGCGAGCAGACCGCCGCCTGGGCGGCCGGCTGGGCCGAGGGCCTGATCACCGTCGGCAGCGACCCGCAGCAGACGGCGGCCGTGCTCGAGGCGTACCGCGGCCGGGGCGGCCGCGGCGAGGCGATGCTCCAGATCCACGTGAGCCTCGCCCGCACCGACGACGAGGCCCTGCGCATCGCGCAGGAGCAGTGGCGCCAGGCCACCGTCTCCGCCGAGCAGATGTGGGACCTCGAGCACCCCGAGCACTTCGACGCCCGCTCCGATCCCCGGCCCGAGGCGATGCGCGGCGCCGTCGCCATCTCCTCCTCGCCCCGGCTGCTGGCCGACCGGATCGCCGAGGCGGCGCGCGGCTTCGACCAGGTGCACATCCACCACGTCGGCCTCGACCAGGACCCCTTCCTCGACCAGGCGCCGGAGCTGCTGGGCGCGCTGCGCGAACGGCTGCACGCCGCCGCGGCGCCGCCGGAGCCCGGCCGGCCTCCGCAGGAGCACGGATGAGCCCGGGCAGGAGCCGCGGCACCGGCGGAACCGGGGAGCGGCGCTCCACCCGACCGGCCGACCGCAGCGACCTGTGGTGGCGCACCGCCGTCATCTACTGCCTGGACATCGAGACCTTCCAGGACTCCGACGGCGACGGGGTGGGCGACATCGACGGCCTCGCCGACCGCATCGAGTACCTCGCATCCCTCGGGGTGACGTGCCTGTGGCTGATGCCGTTCCAGCGCACCGAGGACCTCGACGACGGCTACGACGTCACCGATCACCTCGGGGTGGACGAGCGGCTGGGGGACCTGGGACGGTTCGTCGAGCTACTGCGCGTCGCCCACGACCGCGGGCTGCGCGTCATCATCGACCTGGTCATCAACCACACCTCCGACCAGCACCCGTGGTTCCTCTCCGCCCGCAGCAGCCGCGAGAGCCCCTTCCGCGACTACTACGTGTGGCGCGACGAGGTTCCCGAGGACCCGGGCAACAGCGTGTTCCCCGGCCAGGAGGACGGGATCTGGGAGTACGACCGCGCCACCGAGCAGTACTACCTGCACAACTTCTACCGCCACCAGCCCGACCTCAACCTGGCCGAACCGCGGGTGCGCGAGGAGATCGCCCGGATCCTCGGGTTCTGGCTGCAGCTGGGCGTGGACGGCTTCCGCATCGACGCGGTGCCCTTCCTCGTCGAGGAGCCCGGCGCCCCGGACGGACAGGACCCCCACGCCTTCCTGCGCGAGATGCACCGCTTCGTGCGGCGGCGCTGCGGGGAGGCGGCGCTGCTGGGCGAGGTGGGGCTGCCCCACCAGGAGCAGCTGGAGTACTTCGGGGACGGCGGGGTCGAGCTGGACCTCCAGCTCGACTTCCTCACCGCCCAGATGGTGTTCCTGGCGATGGCTCGCGAGGACGCCGCCCCGCTGGCCCGCGTCCTGGCCGAGCGCCCCGTGGTGGACGCCGCCCAGGGCTGGGCGATGTTCCTGCGCAACCACGACGAGCTGACGCTCGAGCTGCTCGGGGAGGGGCCGATGCAGGAGGTCTTCGAGGCGTTCGCCCCGGATCCGCGCCGGCGCGTCTTCGACCGCGGCATCGTGCGGCGCCTGGCGCCGATGCTCGAGAACGACCCCCGCCGCCTGCGCCTGGCCTACAGCCTCCTGTTCTCCCTGCCCGGAGCCCCGGTGCTCTACTTCGGCGAGGAGATCGGGATGGGCGAGCCGGAGGACACCGACGACCGCGGCGGCATGCGCACCCCCATGCAGTGGGAGGCCGGCCCCACCGGCGGCTTCTCCGGGGCGCCGCGCGAGGAGCTGCCCACGCCCCCGACCGGCGGGGAGCTGGGCCCCGACCGGGTCAACGTGCGCGACCAGCTGCGGGACCCCGAGTCCCTGCTGTCGTACATCCGCCGGCTCATCGCGCAGTACCGCTCCACCCCGGAGATCGCCTGGGGCGAGCTGAGGGTGCTGGACGTCTCGCCCGCCTCCGTGCTCGCCCACGCCTCCGTCTCCGCGGGCGCCGCCTTCCTCGCCGTGCACAACCTCTCCGCGCAGCCGTGCACGGTGCGGGTTCCCGTCGGGGAGATCGTCGGCGAGGACGCCTGCTTCGAGGACCTGCTGGCCCCCACGGAGGGCCTCAGCGCCGACGGCGGGCAGATCACCCTCGCGCTGGAGGCCTACGGCCATCGCTGGCTGCGGGCCGCGGACCTCGACCCCGCGCCGTGACCCGCCTTAGAGGCGGATCCTGAGCGCGGCGGGCTGGACCTCGATGCGCAGGGAGGTCGTCTCGCCGAGGGCCTCCCCGTCGATCTGCGCCATACGCGGCGCGGACAGGTCCAGGGCGAGGGTGCTGAGCGCGAGGCGGGTGGCGGTCTCGCTGTCGACGGCGCCCTCGCCGTCGTCGCCGCGGCCCGGCAGCAGCTTCGCGATGCCGTTGTCCCAGACGACGTTGCGGACGGTGTCCGCCCAGCCGGCGACGCCGTCCTCGCCGAGGATCAGCAGGTCCATCCGGCCGTCATCGGGCGCGGCATCGGGCAGCAGGTCGATCCCGCCCTGCACGGTGCCGACGTTGCCGACCAGGACCGTGTGCACGGTCTCGTGGATGCGGGTCTCGCCGTCGACGACGAGATCGGCCTCGACGGCGGAGCTCGCCGTCACCGCCCGTCCCATCGCCTCGACGTAGGCGATCCAGCCCGCCGTCTTCTTGAGGTCGTCATCGGTCTCGTCGATCATGCGGGCGTCCACGCCGACCCCGGCCATCACCAGGAAGGCGCTGCGCCGCGGGCCGTCCTCGAGCTCGGCCAGGCACCAGCCGACGTCGACGGGGCGGGCCGTCCCGTCCAGCGCCCGGGCCAGGGCGGCGTCGACGTCGCCCAGCGGGATGCCGAGGTTGCGGGCCAGCAGGTTCCCGGTGCCCAGGGGGACGATGCCCAGCTCCACGCGGGAGCGGCGCTGGGCGAGGACCTCGGCGACCGCGCGGACGGTGCCGTCGCCCCCGGCGGTGATGATCAGGTCGACGCCGGCGGCGAGGGCCTGCGCGGCCGCCGCGCCTCCCGGATCCTCCGGGGTGGTCTCGAAGATCGAGAGCTGGGGCCGGGACCGCATCTCGGAGGCGGCGTCGAGGGCGTCCTCGAGCACCTCCGCCTCGACCTTCGAGGGGTTCAGGACGATGCCGATGTGCTGCTCGGACATGGGGTCTCCTTCCGGGAGGGGCGGGCGCCGGATCCGGCGGATCAGACGGCGCGGTCCTTGGTGATCAGCCCCCACACGAAGGAGAACACCAGAGCACCGATCACCGCGATGGCGAGCGAGCCCCAGGACCACGGATCCGCGAAGACGGCGCCGACGCCCTTGCCGCCGATGAGCCCGAACAGCAGGCCGCCGACGAATGCGCCGATGACGCCGAGCAGCAGGGTGGCGATCCAGCCGCCGCCCTGGCGGCCGGGGAGGATGAGCCGGGCGAGCGCGCCGGCGACGAGGCCGACGATGATCCAGCCGATGACGACCATGAGGAGCTCCTTGTCCGGCCCGGGCACGTGCCGGGGCCGATGGGGGACGGGGAAGGTCGAGGGCGGCAGCCCTCGGTGTCGTGCAGGGGACGCGACCGGGCGCCGGTTCCTCACGGCCGGGCGCCTGGTTCGTGACGCAGGTCATATCGGTGTGGGGTGCGGGGCGGCCACCGCAGGGGCCGGCCGGGGCGCGAAGCGGCCGCCGCGGGGGCCGCGCGGGGTGCGGGCCCGGCCGGTCTCAGCAGCGCAGGCGGAGCGCGGCGGGCTGGACCTCGAAGTCCAGGCAGCGGGTGCGGCCGATCGGCTCGCCGTCCAGCTCGAACATGCGCGCCTCGGACAGCCGCACCTCCAGCGTGGTGATCGGCCGCCGGGTGGCGGTCCGGCTGTCGACCGACTCCTCGCGACCGGTGAGGATCCGGGTGACGCCGTTGTCCCAGACCAGGTTGCGCACGGTGTCGACCCAGCCGGTCACCCCGTTCTCGCCGAGGATCAGCAGGTCCAGGCGGCCGTCCTCGGCGGAGGCGTCGGGCAGCAGGTTCAGCCCGCCCTGGACGATGCCGACGTTGCCGACCATCACCGTGTGCGCCCGCTCGCGCAGCGCGGTGCGGCCGTCGATGAGCAGGTCCACGTCCACCGGGGCGCTCGCCGAGATCGCGGGCCCCATCGCGGCGATGTACGCCAGCCAGCCGATGCGCTTCTTGAGGGACTCGTCGGTCTGCTCGATCATGTGGGCGTCCACGCCGATCCCCGTCATGCTCGCGAAGGCGTACCGCCGTGGACCGTCCTCGAGGGCGACCTCGACCCAGCCGATGTCGATCGGCCGCGCCGATCCGTCCAGGGCCAGCGCGAACGCCGCGGCAGGATCGTGCAGCGGGATGCCCAGGTTGCGGGCCAGCAGGTTGCCGGTGCCCATCGGCACCACGCCCATGTCCGCGGGGGCGCCGCGGCGTGCGAGGGTCTCCACCACTGCGCGCACGGTGCCGTCGCCGCCGGCGGCGACCACGAGGTCCGCGCCCGCCGCGAGGGCCCGCTGCGTCGCGCCGACGCCCGGGTCCTCCCGGGAGGTCTCGAAGGTGGTGATCCGCGGGGGCTCCCGGTCGATGGTCGCCGCACGCACCGCCGCGTCGAGGATCTCCGCCTCCACCTTCGCGGGGTTGCGGATGATGCCGACGTGCCGCGCGGACACCGGCTCAGCCCGTCGATCCGGTGAGCACGTCCAGCACGTCCTGACCGTACTCGGCGAGCTTCTTCGCGCCCACCCCGCTGACCCCGCCCAGCGCGCCCACGCTGCCGGGGCGGGCCTCGACGATCCCCACCAGGGTCGCGTCGGAGAACACCATGTACGGCGGGATCGCCTTCTCCGTGGCGACCGATGTGCGCCAGGCGCGCAGGGCCTCGAACACCTCGCGCTGGGCGGGCTCGAGCCCATCGGCCGCCCGCGACCCGGCCGAGCCGCCGCCGGACCCCGCGCCGCGCGAGCGGGAGGCCTTCCCCGGGGCACGGTCCACGGCGAGCTCGAGCACGGTCTCGCCGGAGAGCACCGGGCCGGCCTGCGGGCCGGGGACCAGGACGCCGTAGTCGCCCTCCGCCTCGACGATCCCGCGGGCCAGGAGTTGGCGCAGGGCCGTGCGCCACTCGCGCTCGGACAGCTCGGTGCCGATGCCCCACACGCTCAGCTCATGGTGGCGGCCCTGGCGGGAGCGGTCGTTCTCCCGGCCCAGCAGCACCTCGATGATCTGCCCGGACCCGAACTTCTGGCCGCGCTCGCGGTCCAGACGGATCAGCGCGGAGAGCATCTTCTGCGCCGCGACCGTCGCATCCCACGTCTTCGGCGGGGACAGGCAGGTGTCGCAGTTGCCGCAGGGCTCGGAGTCCTGCCCGAAGTAGCGCAGCAGCTGCACACGGCGGCAGGTGACCGTCTCGCACAGGGCCAGCATCGCGTCCAGGTGGGAGCGGGCGTTGCGCTTGAACTGCTCGCTGCCGTCGCCGCCGTCGATGAACTTCCGCTGGCTGACGACGTCGCCCAGGCCGTAGGCCATCCATGCCGTCGACGGCTGCCCGTCGCGGCCCGCACGGCCCGTCTCCTGGTAGTAGCCCTCGATGGACTTGGGCAGGTCCAGGTGCGCCACGAAGCGGACGTCGGGCTTGTCGATGCCCATGCCGAAGGCGATGGTCGCGACGATGACCAGGCCGTCCTCGCGCAGGAACCGCTCCTGGTGGTGCTGGCGCACGCGCGCGTCGAGGCCCGCGTGGTACGGCAGGGCCGGCACGTCCCGCTCGCTGAGCCAGGCGGCGACCTCCTCGACGCTGCGCCGCGAGAGGCAGTACACGATGCCCGCCTCTCCGGGATGCTCGGCGCGGATCAGCCGCAGCAGCTGCTCGCGGGCCCGGTCCTTCGGCTCGATGCGGTACTGGATGTTGGGGCGGTCGAAGCTGGAGACGTAGTGCTGCGCCTGCTCCATGCGCAGGTTGCGGGTGATCTCCTCATGGGTCTGCCGGGTGGCCGTGGCCGTCAGCGCGATCCGCGGCACCCCGGGGAAGGCCTCCGCCAGGACGCTCAGGCCCAGATAGTCGGGCCGGAAGTCGTGGCCCCACTGGGCCACGCAGTGCGCCTCGTCGATCGCGAACAGGGCGATCCGGGCGCGCTGCAGCAGGCCCAGGGTGCGCTGCAGGACCAGCCGCTCCGGCGCCATGTACAGCAGGTCCAGCTCCCCGGCCAGCAGCTGCTGCTCGACGGCCTGCGCCTCGTGCGGATCCAGGGTCGAGTTCAGGAACGCCGCCCGGATGCCCACCGCCTCCAGCGCCGCCACCTGGTCGGCCATCAGGGCGATCAGCGGGGAGATCACCACGCCCGTGCCCTCCCGCAGCAGCGAGGGGATCTGATAGCACAGGGACTTGCCGCCGCCGGTGGGCATGAGCACCACCGCGTCCCCGCCGCCGGCGACGTGCTCGATGATCGCCGCCTGGTCGCCGCGGAAGGCGTCGTACCCGAACACCCGCGAGAGCACCTCGAGAGCGCGCGCCCCCGCCCCGCCCGGCGCCCCGGCGGCGGCATCGGCGATACCGGGCAGGGACTCGAGGGACTCGGGCAGGGCCGGCTCGGCGGGATGGGTCTCCATGGGGGCCAGACTATGCGTCCGGGCTGGGGTGGAGGAGGGGGAGCGCCGACGCTGTGGACGAAGCGCGGAACACCTCGGGCGGTGCGCGGAAGACGGGCCTGCGAGCGTCGCTACAGTGGATCGGTGCGCCGCCCCAGACCCTCCGTCCCACGGATCCCGGAATGACCGTCTCTCCGCGATGCGCGATGGCGCTGCTGTCGGTGCCCCCGGTCCGCGGCGCGCTGTCCGTGCTCTTCCTGGTCATGTTCGTGGCGGTCACGCTGGTGCCCGGCGAGCACGGCGCGGCGATGCGCATCGGCGGCGGCCTGGCGGTGCTGCTGCTGGGCGTCCCCCTCTGGTCCGCGACCCTCGCCGGCTTCGTGCGCGATGTGCGCCGCCCGCACCGGAGGGGCCGGACCGTCGTGGTGGCGAGCCGCCCGCGGCCGTTCGCCGTCACGGTGTCCTGGATCGCGCTGGGCGCCGTGGTCGGCGGCCTGATCGGATTCGGCCTGGTCACGGGTCTGGGCGGCCCGGACCCGGCGGCGGCGCTCTGCCTGCTCGCGACCGTGCTGGGCCTTCCGACCGCGGCGGTGCTGCCGCGGCTGAGCCGATGGCACGCCGACGGCTCCGGGGTCGTCGCCGTCTGCGAGCGCGGTCTGCACGTCACGGCCCGTCCCGGGGAGGAGGTCGCGGCGATCCCGTGGGATCGGCTCGGCCCCATCGGCGACCTGCCGCCGGACGTCGGCGGCGCGCTGGGGCGCCGGGTGCGCTGGCACCCCGGCGCCCGCGAGGCCGTCGGCCGCTGGGCGCAGGAGGGCTTCTCGCCGACGGCGGCGGAGGTGCGGGCGCTGCGGCTGGACCCGGCATGGTCCGCCGACCCCGCCGCGCACGAGCCCACCTCCGCCTCCCGCAGGAGGCGCGCCGCCGAGCTGGCCTGGGCGCTGACGCTGTGCACCGGCCTGCTCGCCGGCCTGATCGGCCTGGTGGTCACCGGCACCTCGCCGTGGTGGGCCCTTCCCGCGTTCGGCTGGGCGCCGCTGCTCGCGATCTGGTTCCTGGTGCCGCATCGGGGCCGGCGAGGCGCGGGATCGTCGGAGCGGGGTATCGCCCCGCGGTGATCGGCGTGCTCCGGGGCGTCGGCGCTCGTCGCGGAGCCCCGCGTTCCCTGTCCGGAGCGGGGAGGCGGCCGAGGCCGCAGGGAAGGCTCCCGCCTCCGCGATCGCCGACGAGCTCGAGATGCCGGCCGCGTCGTCGACGCCCCCCGCAGGGATCTGACGTCCTCGCCGGGGGCGCGGACGCCCCGCCCTCGGCGGCGAGGTGTGCATCGCTCCCGGTGCCGCAGCGGAGGGGGATCCCGGGGAATCGTGGGAGATCGCTCTCCCGCGACGGCGGACGCGTTCTCCGAGCATGGACCTTGACAAGGGTTCCTGCCGGATCGAAGATGGGAACACGCATTCCGCCGATGAGGGCGGGGTGCCCGCGGACGGAACCCGAGGAGCGACGATGTCCAGTTCCCCCACAGCGCCGGCGACCACCGCCGCGCCCCCGACGGCCCGCGCCAGGCGCCGCCCCGCGGCGCGCTGGTCGCTCGGCCTGATCCTGCTGGCCGTCCCGGGGATCCTGTACTTCCTGGTGATGAACTACGCGCCCATGGCGGGCCTGGTCGTCGCCTTCAAGGAGTTCGACGTCTCCCAGGGCATCTTCGGCTCGCCGTGGAACGGCCTGCGGAACTTCGAGTACTTCATCGCCACCGGCAGCGCCCCGCGGATCCTGTGGAACACGGTGTTCCTGAACACCCTCTTCCTGGCCTCCACGCTGGTGGTCGGGATCGTG
Source organism: Brachybacterium phenoliresistens (assembly GCF_000576425.1). Classification (GTDB taxonomy): domain Bacteria; phylum Actinomycetota; class Actinomycetes; order Actinomycetales; family Dermabacteraceae; genus Brachybacterium; species Brachybacterium phenoliresistens. Next base: position 293,625 of record NZ_KK069989.1, read on the forward strand.
CTGGCGATCATGCTCAACGAGATCCGGCTGAGCATCTACAAGCGGACCATGCAGTCGGCGATCTTCTTCCCCTACTTCGTCTCCCCGGTCGTCATCAGCGTCATCCTGCAGGTGCTCCTGGCGGGGGTCGGCGGGCAGTCCGGCGCGGTCAACGACATGCTCAGCGTCTTCTCCCTGCCGCAGGTGTCCTGGTACTCGGAGCCGGGGCCCTGGCCGGTCATCCTCACCATCGTCAAGGTGTGGCAGCTGGGCGGATACCAGTCCGTCATCTTCCTCGCCGCGATCACCTCGATCTCGGAGGAGACCTATGAGGCCGCGGCGATCGACGGCGCGACTCGCGCGCAGATGGCCTGGCACATCACGGTGCCGATGCTCCGCCCGACCATCGCGATCCTGGTGATCCTCGGTGTGGGCCGCATCTTCTACGGGGACTTCGGGACCATCTACGCCATCGTCGGTGACAACGGTCTGCTCTTCCCGACCACCGACGTGATCGACACCTACGTCTTCCGGGCGCTGCGCACTCTGGGCGACTTCGGGACCACCGCCGCCGTGGGCCTGTTCCAGTCCGTGGTCGGCCTGCTGTTCGTGCTCGGGGCGCTGCAGCTGCAGAGGCGCTTCGCCAAGGACACGAGCGTCCTGTGATGACCGCCGCCACCGCACCGAGCCGGGAGGGCTCCTCGATGTCCACCACAGTCACCGCCCCCGGGCGTTCCCCCGTCGGCACCTCGGGGCCGCGTCCCGCCGCACGTCGCGGCCGGCGCCGGCCCGAGGGGTTCACCGTCGCCAGCTACATCGTCGTCGGCCTCGCAGGTCTGGCGAGCCTGGTCCCGTTCTGGATGATCGTCGCCGGATCGTTCACCGACGAGTCGGTCCTGGCACGCCAGGGATACAGCCTGTGGCCGACGCAGTTCTCGACCGCCGCCTACGAGGGGATCTTCTCCGGCAGCGCGATCTACAACGCCTACTTCGCCTCCGGGTACATCACGATCGTCGGCACGATCTGCTCGGTCCTCAGCAGCGTGGGCATCGCGTGGGTGATCGCGCGGCGCAGCTCCGGGATCTCCCGGCCGCTCGCGATCTTCGCGTACATCCCGATGCTCTTCTCGGGCGGGCTGGTGCCCACCTATCTGCTGGTCACCCAGGTCCTGCACCTGCAGAACACCTGGTGGGCCGTGATCCTGCCGCACATGATCACGCCGTTCCTGGTGTTCGTGACCGTCGCCTTCTTCCAGGGCATCCCCGAGGAGATCCTCGACGCCGCGCGCGTCGACGGGGCCGGCGAGCTGCGGATCTTCTTCCGGATCGTCCTGCCCCTGTCCAAGCCGATCCTCGCCGTCCTCGCGCTGTTCTACGCCGTCGCGTACTGGAACGAGTGGTTCAACGCGCTGCTGTACATCTCGAACCCGGACTTCTACCCGCTCCAGCTGCTGCTGCAGAACCTCATCACCAACGTCTCCAACGCGAGCCAGCTGCCGGCCTCGGCCTCCGGAGTCGCACCCGTCTACCAGCTCCGCCTGGCCCTGACGATCGTCACCATCGGCCCGATCCTCCTGGCCTACCCCTTCGCCCAGCGCTACTTCGTCAAGGGCCTCACCCTCGGCGCCAGCAAGGGCTGACCCGACGCGCCGCAGCGTCCCCGCAGACCGCAGTGCCCAAGCCCACCATCGCCATGTCCGTCAAGGAGGACACCATGTCGTTCACCCCCTCGCGCCGCGCGCTGCTGTCCGGAGCCGCCGCCGGAATGCTCGGCCTCGCCGCCTGCCAACCCAGCGCTCCCCTCGGCAGCGGCTCCGGGGGCGAAGGGGTCGGCGAGCACCCGAGCCTCGCCTACCTCCCCTCCACCCAGCCGGCGAACTGGAGCGCCGTCATCGGCGCGGTCAACGAGAAGATGAAGGCCGACATCGGCACCACGCTGGACGCCCAGTTCCTCAACTGGAGCCAGTATGCCCAGCAGGTGCTGCTCAAGTTCACGGCCGCCGAGACCTTCGACTCCGCCCTCAACGCCCGCTGGATGAACATGGTCCAGCTGGTCTCCTCGAACTCCCTCGCCGACCTCACCGACGAGATCGGGAAGCACGAGAACCTCTCGAAGGCGCTCGCGCCCGAGCTGATCGAGGCCAACAAGTGGTCGGGCAGGCTGTGGGGCATCCCGCAGGTCAACGGGGCCGCCCGCATCCATCACTTCGGATACCGCGACGACCTCGCCGCGGGCGAGCTCACCGACTTCGACTCGTTCCTCAAGTACCTCAGCGACGTCAAGCAGAAGAACCCGGACATCACGCCCTTCGAGCTGCACAACAACGTGGGCCTCAACCAGGCCATCACGTTCTCCCCCCTCACCTGGGAGGACCCGCAGCCGGTGAGCCAGGCGTTCTCCGGCGGGTCGATCGGCGTCGCGATCAACCCCGACGACCCGACGGACATCCGCCCCGTCTACGAGTCCGAGCACATCATCGAAGGGATCCGCGTGCTGCGCGACCTCTACGAGAAGGGCCTGGTCAACAAGGACGCGCTGACGCTCGACTCCGCGACCGCGAACAGCCAGTTCGCCGCCGGCCGGTTCGCCGCGCACGGCGTCATCACCGACGGCCTCGGCTCCCAGAGCCTGAAGACGCTCCAAGCCGCCGTGCCGGGCGCGAGCCTCGCCAACCTGCTGCCGTATCGCGACGGTCTGGCCGCCAAGCCCTTCCAGACGTTCCAGTCCGACAACTTCGCCGTGATCAACCCGGCCGGGGACGTCGACCGGGCCCTGCAGATCCAGGACTGGCTGTCCATCCAGGAGAACCACGACATGCTCGCCTACGGCATCGAGGGCACCGACTGGACCGCATCGGGGGAGGACAAGTACGAGGCGCTGTCCGACTACGTCTTCCCCGGCTTCGCGCTGCTGTGGCGCATCGACCTCGAGCGCATGCCCTCGACCATCTCCGCCTCCGAGGAGGAGATCTTCGCCTGGTCCAAGAAGTTCGAGAACTTCACCCTGGACCCGCTGGCCACGTTCTACCCCGATGTCACGCCGGTGAAGAAGGAGGACGCGGAGCTGACCAACGTCGCCACCGAGCATCTCAAGCCCCTGTGCTCGGGCGCGGTCGACGTCGACGCGGGCCTGGACGCGCTGCGCAGGGCTGCGGAGGCGGCCGGCATCGAGAAGGTGATGGAGGAGATGCGCACGCAGATCTCCGCCCACCTCGCAGAGCAGGGCTGATCCGGGGGCGCGCCCCGCGAGGGACGCGGGTTCCGGGGCCGTGCGACACCGGCCTCGGATCCCCTCCCCGCCGACGCCGGGGCGCGCCGACCGCGCCGGTCGACGACCTGGGCGCCCGGCTCAGGCCGGCGGCGTGGACTCGCGGGTGATCACGTGCCCGTGCATAACGATCTCGCGCGGCGCATCGGCGCCCTCGTCCAGGCCCAGCTCGAACGCCTTCGCACCGACCTCCACCCACGGGAGCTTCACGGTGGTCAGCGCCGGCGTGACATCGCGCAGCGCGACCAGATCGTCGACGCCGGAGATCGCGACATCGGTCCCCAGCGCGATCCCGGACTCGCGCAGGCGCGCCATCGCCCCCAGGGCGACCGAGTCGGCGACGCAGAGGACGGCCCGGGTGGGGCGGCCCCGCCGGATGAACTCGCCGGCGGCGATGTACCCGCCGTCGCGGGTGAACGGGGAATGGATGATCCGATCCGATCCCAGCTCCACCCCGGCCTCGCGCAGCGCCGCGACGGCGCCGGCCGTGCGCCGCGAGCCGGGAGTGCCCTGGGCCTGCTCGCCCGCGAAGATCGTCAGGTCCCGATAGCCGAGCTCGAGGTAGCGCTGCACCATCAGGCGACCCACCTCGTGGTCGTCGACGCGGACGCAGTCGTAGGGAAGGTCGTGGGCGCCGATGAGGACCACGCGGCCGCCCTCGGCGCTGAAGGCCGCGAGCCCCTCCGCGACGGGGTCGGCGCCCCGGACCTCGCCGTCGCTGCGGCGGCTGCCCGAGAGGATGAGCAGCTTCGCCCGCTGCGCGCGGAATCCGGCGATGATCTCCGCGGCCTGGGAATGGTCGTCGCCCGAGACCGCCATCGTCACCATCACCTGACGGCGCTGCGCGGCGTTGAGGACGCCGACGGCGATCGGATTGAAGTAGTCGTCGGGGATCGCGCCGACCAGCAGGCCGATGCTTCCGGAGCGGCCTCGCACGATCGCCTGCGCTGCGGTGTTCGCGACGTACCCGAGCTCCCCCGCCGCGGCGAGGACGCGGCCGCGCAGTTCCTCGGCGACGACGCGCGTGGACCCGTTGAGCACCCGGGAGGCGGTCGCACGGGACACCCCGGCGCGGGCGGCGACGTCCGCGAGGGTCGCGACGCGCGAATGTCCACTGGTCATCGGGGTCTCCTCGGAGAAGGGGGCTGTCACATCGTAGAGGCCGCGGCCGGACCCTCCTGCCAGCGCAGCGGCTCCCCGCGGACGAAACGCTCGACCTCGGCCAGGATCATCTCCCCCAGCCTGCTGAGCTCTCGCCCGAGGGAACCCGAGACGTGCGGGGTGAGGAAGGCGCCCGGCAGCGTGTAGAGCGGATGGCCGGCCGGCAGCGGGTCGGGTTCGGTGACGTCGAGGACCGCGAGCAGCCGGCCGCTGGCGACCTCCTCGGTCAGCGCGTCCTGGTCGACCAGGGACCCGCGGGCGGTGTTCACGAGGGTCGCGCCGTCCGGCAGCAGGGCGAGCATCTCGCGGCTGATCATGCCGCGGGTGGACGGCAGCTCGGGGGCATGGATGCTGACGATCTCGCTGTCGCGCATGAGCTCGGGAAGGGAGGCGGGCAGGCAGCCGAGCGCGCGGATCGCCGCCGGGTCGAGCGTCGGGTCGTGCAGAAGGATCCGCAGGTCATGGCGCTGTAGCAGGCTGATGACCTGCCGGCCGATGCGGGAGGCGCCGACGATCCCGACCGTGCGCCCGTGGTTGCCCAGGGTCGGCATCCGCGCCTCGCGGTCCAGGAAGGCCTGTTCGCGCGCGTAGGTGCGCTGGGCCCAGAACGCCCCGGTGCCCGCGAGGAGGACCGCGGCGAGCGTGAACTCGGCGACGGGCCGGGAGTTCGCCTCCCCGGCGTTCGTGCGCAGGATGCCTGCGGCATCGGCCGCGACAGGGTCGATCGCCTTGGCGGCCTCGCCGCCGGCGAAGGCCACCAGGCCGAGCCGGGGAAAGCGGGCGAGAGCCGTGGCGTCCAGGGCAGGGGAGCCCCACCCCAGCAGCAGGATCTCGGCCTCCGCGGTGCGTGCGTCGGGATGAAGGAGCCCGGCGGGATCGGTGTGCTGCTCGAGCGCGACCGTCTCCTCCAGGCGCCGGCGCAGCTCCGCCGGGAACAGGAGGTCGATGAGCGGACCGTCCGCGGCGGAGAGGACGGCGCGTGGCCGGGGAGCGCGCTCGCGCGCGGCGGACGGGACGGAGGATGACGATGCGCCCGGTGGCGGCTCCGCCGTGATCGTCGGGTCGTTCCCGTCCATCGAGTACTCCTGATCCTGGCATCCGTGCCGCGTGGGATATCGCTCTCCCATCATTTCCCGACGCACGAGGAGTGTCAAGTGCCTGGTGGACTGGGGTGAGGCGCGGATAAGTCCGGATTCGATGGATGGGGCCACCGAGCCGGGGCAATCGCTCTCCGTGAGTCGGTCCTGCGCGCGGAGCGCGGGGGAGCCGCCGGGTCCCGGCAGCGGGTCGGCCATCGGTCGCTGGGCGGGATCCGGTTCCTCGTGCCGCATCGGGCCCGGCGAGGCGCGGGACCGTCGGAGCGGGGTATCGCCCCGCGGTGATCTGCGTGCTCCGGTCAGGCGCGCAGCAGGAGGACGGCAGTCTGGCCGTTCCAGACGCGGTCCTGCTCCGGGTGGTCTTCGCCGGAGTAGTAGTCGGGAAGGGTCAGCTCCGTCCCGGCCGGGCAGAAGCTGCCGAACGGCGCATCCACGGCGCTGAGGACCAGGCACTCGCCCTCCTCGCCGACATGCTCGACCTCGAGCACGTCCCCCGTCTCCTCGATCGTGACCTGCGGATACGCGACCTCGACGCATCCCCACCCGGGCTCGCTGTCCGGGGCAGGGCACCAGCGGCCGTCCGCATCCGCCGGGCTCGGAGCAGCTGAGGGCGCGGCCTCGGGCTCGGAGCCCTCGGCCGATGCGGCATCGGACGGCCCGCCCGATGGCTCCGCGGGATCCTCCGACCCGCCGGCGGTGGGCTCCGTCGTCGGCTCCGCCTCTGCCTCGGCGGTGGCCTGCGCGGTCGGCTCATCGGCCTGCGGCCCCTGCGCGGTGCCGCAGCCGGCGAGGGCGAGGGCCAGGCCCGCGGCCAGGATCAGGGCGCGGGAGCGGAGCCGGGGCGGGGTGCAGGTGCGGGACATCGGCAGGAGCTCCTCGGGGTCGTCGCGGATGCGACCACTGTGCCATGACCGGCGTCGATGCCGATGCCGACTCCGGGGTCCGTCCCGGGGCCGGCGCCGCCCGGCGCGTGCACGAACGGCGGTCTGAGGTCCGCGTGCCAGGCAATCGCCTGGCTCGAGGCTCTCAGACCGCCGTCTGTGTCCGGGTCCCGCGGCGCGCGCCCGAGGCGAATCCGCGCGGGGCCGGCCCGCGTCGGGAGGATTGCTCTGGTGGCCAGCCCGCGTCGGGAGGATTCCTCTGGTGGCCAGCCCGCGTCGGGAGGAACCCGTGCGGGGTCTGCGGGGTCAGTACGTGTAGTCCTGCCCGGCCACCCAGTCCGGGAACTCCCAGTCGGTGCGGTCGACCTGGGCGCCCTCCGCCTTCGCGGCCTCGATCGCGGCATCCAGGGCGGCGGAGTTCGCGTCGCTGAGCTCGACCAGGGCGGCCTTCAGGTCGGTGATCTCCCCGCCCAGGTAGCCCTGGATGACGTTGCCGAGCTCCGGGGTGACGGGGGTGCGCTTCGCCTCGGCCCGGGCGACCTCGACGTTGCGGACGATGGCCTGCGGGGCGCGGAAGATCCGTGCCGAGAAGTCCTCGACCAGCCAGGCGTAGGGCTCGATGACATCGGCCCGGGCGACGACGTCCAGCAGGATCGGCGGCTGGTCCATGCCGGTGGCGAGCTGGGTCTGGTAGTCCTCCTGGGTGAAGGACTCGATGAGGAGGGAGGCCTGCTCGGCCATCTGCGTGGTCCCGCCCATCACCCAGTCGGCGGCGCGGGCGCCGCGGGCGGCGACGACCTCCTCGCCGTTCGGGGTGGGCATCCCGGCGACGGCCATCTTCGGCAGCATGTCGGGGTTCAGGGAGCGCACCGCGCCGGGGGAGTAGGGGCCGTCCATGTGGAAGCCGATGCCCCCGGCGGCCCATCGGCCGCGGGCGTCGGGGATCTGGAGGCCGGCGGTGCCCGGCAGCAGGTAGCCCTTGTCGAAGATCTCCTTGTACAGCTCGATCGCGGCGAGGTAGGCGTCGTGGTGGTACTCGTAGGCGCCGGTGTCGTAGCGCAGCCCCTGGTAGCCGGGGAACCCGCCGGCCTGGGCGAGGTCGTCGGCCTGCTCGCGCATGCGACCGGGGACGCCGAGCGCCATGGTCATCGGCGTGAACTCCCCGTGCGCGGCGATCTTCGCGAGCGCGCCCAGCAGGTCGTCGTAGCTGGTGGGAGGCTCGAAGCCGACCGCCTCGGCGATCTCCGCGTTGTACCAGGCGCAGGCCACGTACTGCTTCTCGGAGAAGGCCGGCAGGCCGTAGATCCTCCCGTCCAGCTGGGTGAGGCCCTCGACGAAGGAGCCCTCGGGCAGGCGGGCCCGCGCCTCCTCGCTCAGGGTGATCTCGTGGACCCAGCCGGCCTCGACCAGCGCCGGCAGCGGCAGCCCGACCAGGGCCGTGTACACGTCCGGCAGCTGACCGGCCTGGTTGGCCAGCTGCAGCGCCTCGGTCGCGGCGGAGGGCTCGTTGTAGGTGTGCTCGATGGTCGCGCCGATGCTCTCGGAGAGATCCGCGGCCCACTGGTCGTGGAGGTCCTGGAGGCCGCCGAAGTGGTCCCACCAGCGCAGGGCGCCGGCTGCCGCGCCGCCCCCTCCGGCCGATGGGGGTGCGCTGGGGCCGCCGCAGGCCGCGGCGAGGGAGGCGAGGCCGGCGGCGCCGAGGCCGGCGAGGGCGTGGCGGCGGGTGGGACGGTGCATGGTGACTCCTCGATGAGCTCATGATGCGAGTGGACAGGGCAGGAGCGCGCGCGGACCGGACCCGATGACGGCAGGTCCGGGCACGGCGGCCAGGCAGAGGGGACGGGTCCGGCGGTCCGGCAGGTCGGGCGGTCCGGCAGGTCGGGCGGATCAGGCGGGGCGGTGCGGGCCGGGCCGGGTCAGGACTTCACGGACCCGGCGATGCCCTCGACGAAGTAGCGCTGCATGAACGCGAACAGGGCGACGATCGGGATCAAGGAGATGACGCCCGCGGCGGCCATCCCGGACCAGTCCGTGGAGTTCTCGCCGACGAAGGCCTGCATGCCCACGCTGACGGTGCGCAGCTTGGGGTTGGAGAAGGAGAACACCAGCGGCAGGAAGAACGCGTTCCAGGTGAACAGGAACGTCAGCACGGACACCGTCGCCGTGACCGGCATCGACAGCGGCAGCATGATGCGGGTGAAGGTGCCCAGGAACCCGGCGCCGTCCACGACGGCGGCCTCCTCGAGCTCGGCGGGCAGGCGGCGGAAGTAGCCGGCGTAGATGAGGATCGCCGCGACGTTCGCGCCGCCGGACAGCGCCAGGATCATGCCGGAGAGCTGGTCCAGCAGCCCCAGCTGCATCGACAGCTTCACGATGGGGATGATCGTGTAGCCGGTGGGCACGAACAGCGTGGCCACCAGGATCCCCAGGATCAGGCGGGAGCCGGGGAAGCGGTAGCGTCCCAGCACGTAGCCGGCCAGGGCGCAGCGCACCACCACGATCACCACGGTGCCGACGGTGACGATCGCCGTGTTCAGCAGGTAGCGGCGGAAGTTCCCGTCCGTCCAGGCGCGGGCGTAGTTCTCCCAGCGCAGCTGCTCGGGCACCAGGTCCAGGCCGCCGGCGAAGATCTCCGCCGGCGACTTCAGCGACGCCGAGACCATCCACACGAAGGGGAACACCCACAGCGCGGCGATCACGCCGAGCACGGCGACGAGCGTCCACCAGGGCAGGCGGCGGCGCCAGCGGCGGGCGCGGGGGAGGGCGGCCGATGCCGCGGGGCGGGCGGGGGCGGTCATGCGCGCGCTCCTGAGCGTCGGGCGAGCATCGTGACCCACAGCTGCGCTCCGACGACCACGAGCACGAGCAGCCCGAACAGGACGGCGGCCGCGGAGGCGAAGCCGAGCTGGGGGATGGTCGCCGCGAAGGCGTAGCGGTAGACGTAGATCTCGATGATCTCGGTGCTGTAGAAGGGGCCGCCGGCCGTCATCGTCTGCATGAGGTCGAAGGCGTGGAAGCAGTCCTCGACGGTGAGGACGGTGATGATCGCCAGGAACGGGATCAGCAGCGGCAGGGTGATGTGGCGGAAGGTCGCCACGGCGCCGGCGCCGTCGATGCGCGCCGCCTCGTACAGGTCCTTCGGGACGGTCTGCAGCGCGGCCAGCCAGTAGATGAGGGTGATCCCGAAGAACTTCCACACGTAGATCAGCGCGGCCGTCGGCAGGGCCGTGGCCGAGGACCCCAGCAGGTCGATCGGTCCGAGCCCCAGCAGTCCCGCCAGCACCGAGACCGGGCCGCTGGCCGGGTCCAGCACGAACCGCATCACCACGCCGACGATGGCGGTGGTGGTGACCACGGGCAGGAAGTACAGGGTGCGGAAGAACGAGGACAGCGGCAGCTTCGGCGAGTTCAGCAGGATCGCCAGGAAGAACGCGCCGAACACCCGCAGCGGCGTCACGATCAGCATGAACACCACGGTGATGCGCACCGCGGACCAGAACATCGGGTCCGCCAGGACGGCGCGGTAGTTGTCGATGCCCACGAAGCGCTGGTCGGCGGTGAAGCCGTTCCACTCGACCAGCGAGTACCAGTAGCTGGCGATCATCGGGTACAGGGTGTACATCCCGTACAGCACGACGGTGGGCAGCAGGAACGCATAGATCCACAGCGTGCGGCGGCGGGCGCGCGCCCGCTGGCCGGGCCGCCGCGGCCGCTGCGGGGGAGCGAGGCGGGGAGCGGCCGAGGGGGCCTCACGGGGTCGTGCGAGGGCCGGGGTGCCGGTCACGGGGTGCCTCCTTCCGGGGCGTCGTCGCTGATCAGCGGGAACATGGCTGGTCAGCGGATCTGGCTGATGGCGAAGGTCGCCGGGTCGTTGCCGATGCGGTGGCCGCGCTCGAGGGCATCGATGCGGGCCATCTGCTGCGGGGCCAGGGACAGGCCGCCCACGTCGAGGTTCTCGACCAGCCGGTCCCGGGAGGTGGTCTTGGGGATGACCACGTAGCCGTGCTGGATGTGCCAGCGCAGCACCACCTGGGCGGGCGTCGCCCCGAGCTCGGCGGCGATCGCGGCGATCACCGGGTCCTCGAGGTCCCCGCCCTGGCCCAGCGGCGAGTAGCTCTCCACCGCCACTCCCAGCTCGCGCTGGAGGGCGACGAGATCGGCGCGGGCATGGCTGGGGTGCAGCTCGATCTGGTTGACGGCGGGCATCACCTGGGCGAGGGCGGCGAGCTCGCGCAGGTGCTCGGGCAGGAAGTTGGAGACGCCGACGGCGCGCACGACGCCCTCGGCGTGGAGGCGCTCGAAGGCCCGCCAGGTCTCCTGCCACAGCCCCGCGGCCGGGTTCGGCCAGTGGATGAGGTACAGGTCCAGCTGTTCCAGCCCGAGCCGGTCCAGGGTGTCGGCGGCGGCGCGCAGGGCGGCGTCGTAGCCCTGCTCGCCGTTGCGCAGCTTCGAGGTCACGAACACCTCCTCGCGGGGCAGGCCCGCGGCGCGCAGGGCCGCGCCGACGCCGGCCTCGTTGTTGTAGGCGGCGGCGGTGTCGACGTGGCGGTAGCCGACCTCGAGGGCGGTCTCCACCACGGGCTGCACCTGGTCGGGGTCGATCTGGAAGACGCCCAGGCCCAGCTGCGGCACCTCCACGCCCGGGGCGATGAGGGCGGATGCGGTCATCGGGGCGGCGGGGGCCGGGCTCATCGGACGGGCTCCAGCACCAGCAGGGACACGGCCGGCAGCGGCAGCTCGACCGTGAGCTCGAGCATGCCCTCGGCGCCGGCCCGCACCTCGACGGGCTCGGCGAGCTGCTCGAGGCCCTCGCGGGCATGGATCTGCGCGAGCTGCTCGGGCGAGGGCACCTGCGGGGCGCCGAGCCGCTGCCACACGGTGTGGCTGTTGGAATGCTCCGCGTCGATGCGGTGATGGGTCAGCCGGTAGGCCCCGGCCTCCAGGCCGCGCACCGTGAGGGAGACCGGGGTGGGGGCATCGGCCGTGCGGTACTGGTCGTCGGTGTGGCGCCACACCGCGGCAGCGATGCGGCCGTCCTCGTGCCGGGAGGCGAGCACGTCGACCTCCTCCGGCATGGAGCGGCCCTCCGCCGCATCCAGCAGCTCGACCCCGTGGGCGGCGTCGCTGGTGGCGGCCAGGCGTCGCGGGCCCAGGTGGGCGAGCAGGCGGTAGGCGTTCAGCAGCGGCTTCTCGATGCGATCCGCGGTGAGGAAGGCGCGGGTGCCCTCGAAGAACCGCTCGCCCTCGAAGTAGAAGCTCCAGCTGGTGGCCTGCTGGACGTTCGCGCCCTCGGCCTCGGACAGGTCCAGCAGCTTCTTCATGAGCTTCACCTGGAACACCGGGAAGTACTCGGTGTTCTGGAAGCGGAAGTTGGCGTTGTCGTAGAACGAGAAATGGGCGGGGACGCCCGCATCGCACTCGTCGATGATCGCCGGCAGGGTGCGGTAGGCGGGGAACTGCGCCATCACCCGCAGCATCGAGCGCACCTCGTGGAGCATCTTGTGCGCCGAGGGGCTCTGCTGCTCCGGGGCGTCGCCGCCGGTGGGCCCGTACACGCGCCACGGCGTGAAGCTCGAGCCCTTGGTGTGGAAGGAGACGAAGTCCAGCGGCAGGTCGTGCTCGTCGGTGTAGGCGAGGAATCCGTGCAGGAACTCGGTGCCGCCGCCGGTGACCGCCGGCCCGCCGACCTTCGCCTGCGGCAGCACGCTGCGCACGCCCTCGACGGTCGCCGCGTACAGCTCGTGGAACTGCTGCGGGGTGCCGCGCCAGTAGAAGATGTCCGGCTCGTTCCACAGCTCCCACAGCCAGGTGTCGACCTCCTGCGCGCCGTAGCGCTCCAGGCAGTGCGCGGCGACGGCGGCGACGAGATCCCGCCAGCGGTCGTAGTCCCGCGGCGGGTAGGCCCACTGGCCGGCCTCGTAGGCGGAGTACACGGTGGGGCTGGAGGTGACGGTGAGCTCCTCCGCCTCCGGCGGGAGCAGGTCCTTCGGGGTGAAGCCGATCTCGACCAGCACATGGTGGCCGCCCTCGACGATCGCGTCGTAGGCCTGGTCGAGGATGGTGAAGTCGTAGGACGGGGTGCCCTCCGCGTCCTCGTGGTAGACGTTCCCGCTGCCCCAGTGCGGCAGCCCGAAGCCGGATCCCGAGCACAGCGCGTAGTGCGGGCGGATGTGGAATCCGGTCTGGGTGAGCTCGCCGAAGGTGTTCAGCAGGTGCCGCCCGGTGGGCGTGTACGTCCAGTTGATCTCGTCGAAGCCGACGCTCTCCCACAGCCGGGTCAGGTTCCCGGTCTCGCGGGCGGCGTCGATCTCCACCCGGGCGGCGGTGACGTGCGGGGCGCTCGGATCGCTGGGGGCGTGGGGCGGGAAGGCCTGGCTGCTGGTGAGGTTCACGTGGGTGGGCTGGGCGGTCGTGGACACGCGCGGTCACTGCCTTTCGGGAGGGGCTGTCGGGCGTTCTCGGGGGCTGTCGGGGTGGAGCGGCGGTGCTCGGGGAGCGGTCCGGGCGTCGGTGCCGGGGGCGAGGAGCCCGGGTGCCCTGGAGCTCGGGTGCTCCGGAGCTCGGAGCCGCCGGGTGCGGAGGAGTCGGAGACGGAGGACGCGGCATGCACGAGGACGTGGTGCCGGGAACTGCGGTGGTGCCGGAAACCTGGGGTGCTGCGGTCGTGGCGGCTGCTTCGCCGCCGGACGTGCAGGGCCGATGGGCCCGTCGGAGGGGAGGGGCCCGGTGGGGCCCGTCGACCTGCCGCTCAGCCTAGGGACACGGATTGCAGATTGTCAACAATCTACGAGAACGGGGTGGTTCGGTCGCTGCGACGGCGGGGCGAGGGCCGGGACGACGGCCGGGACGACGGCCGAGCCGACGGCCGGGACGACGGCCGAGCCGACGGCCGGGACGACGGCCGAGCCGACGGCCGGGACGACGGCGTGGGCGCCGAGCCGGCCGGGCTCAGAGACCGGTCTTGCCCTCCGGTCCCGGGCCCGATAGCGGCCCCGTCTCGTCCGGCCCGTGCTCGAGGGCGCGCATCTTGCGGATCTGCCGCAGCGTCCAGCCGATGTGCTTCTCGATCGCGGCGACGGATGCCTGCGGGTCGCCGGTGGCCAGGATGTCCCGCATCTCCTGGTGCTCCTGGTGCAGCTTCGCGCGGAAGTCCGTGCGGTCGGTGCGGGCGTTGAGGAACATCGAGACCTGGCTGCGCAGCATCCCCCAGGTCCGCTCGAGGCGCGCATGATCGGCCGCCGCGTAGACGAGGTCGTGGAACTCGAGGTCCAGGCGCACGTGCTCGTCGCCCGGCGCATCCGAGGCGATGGTGCGCATCTGCTCGATGACCTCGTCCAGCTGGGCGAGGACGCGGGCGTCGGCGCGCTCGGCGCAGCGCTCCATGGCCAGGCGCTCGATCGCCAGGCGCAGCGAGTAGATCTCCTCGATGTCCTCGTAGGACAGGGTGATCACCCGCGCCCCGCGGTGCCGCTGCACCTCGACCAGCCCCTCGCGGCTGAGCAGCGTGATCGCCTCCCGCACCGGTCCGCGGCTGACGGTCATCGACTCCGCGAGCTCGGCCTCCTTGAGGCGCTCGCCGGGGGCCAGATGGCCGCTCGTGATCATCTCCCGCAGCCGGTCCGCCACCAGCGTGGACAGCGCAGGAGGCGTCGTCATCCCCGCGAGGAGCTTCGACGTCGCCATGCGCGCATCCTTCTGCCGGTGGGAAGGGGTGGGGGGTGGGCCTGCGGACGAGTGTAGTGGCGGGGTCGAGGGGCCCGGTCGAGAGGAGGCGCGGCGGCGTCGCCTCGGGCCGGCCCCGCCCTGCGCGAGCACGAACGGCGGCCTGAGGTCCGCGAACCAGGCAATCGCCTGGCTCGAGGACCTCGGACCGCCGTCTGTGTCCGGTCGCTGCGGGAAGGGGCCCCTGGCCCGGCGGGCGCTGCCGGATCGGCCGGCCGCGCGCCGCACGTTGGCCGAATCGGCCGCCCAGCGTTCCGCCCGTCGGCTGATCAGCCCACCGGCACCTCGGCCGCGACCGGCGCCGCCGCCACGGCCTGCGCCCGCTGCCGCCGGTGCACCAGCAGCGACCAGCTCGCCACGCCGAGGCCCAGGATCGCCAGCACCACGCCGGTCCAGGCGGGGGCGAGCAGGCCCCAGCCGGCGGCGAGGACGGCCGCGCCCAGCGCCGCGCCCAGGGAGTTGCCGATGTTCAGCGCCGAGTGGTGCAGGGCCGCCGCGAGCGAGGGGGCGTCCGGCGAGGCGTCCAGCAGGAACAGCTGCAGGGACGGGCCCATCAGCTGCGAGGTCACCGCGATCGCGAACAGCAGGATCATGCCGGCGACGGCCTGGTGGGCGACCAGGGCGAACACCGCGAGACTGCCGGCCATGCCGAGCAGCCCCAGGAAGATGGTCCCGTAGATGCTGCGGTCCGCCAGGCGCCCGGCGACGAGGTTGCCGATGGTCATGCCGACGCCGAACACGAACAGCGCCAGCGGCACGGCGCCCATGCCCAGGCCCAGCACGCCGGGCACGATCTCGCCGATGTAGCTGTACACCGCGAACATGCCGCCGAAGCCGATGGCGCCCATGCCCAGGCCCAGCCACACCTGCGCGCGCTGCAGGGCCCGCAGCTCCCCGCGGATCGAGCCGGTGGCGCCGGCACCCTCGGGCTCGGGCACCAGGCGCCAGATGGCCAGGGTGCTGGCCGCGGCGATCACCACGACGATCAGGTAGGCGGAGCGCCAGCCGACGGCCTGGCCGAGCGCGGTGGAGGCGGGCACGCCGAGCATCGTCGCGATGGTCAGGCCCAGCATCACCAGGGACACGGAGCGGGCGCGCTGGTTGGCGGGGGACAGCCGCGCCGCGACCAGGGAGGCGACGCCGAAGAAGGCGCCGTGCGGCAGGCCCGCGACGAAGCGGGCCGCAGCCAGCACCGTGAAGTCCAGGGCGATCGCCGAGAGCAGGTTCCCCAGGCCGATCAGCGCGATGAGCAGCACCAGCAGCTGGGAGCGGGGCATCCGCACCGCGGCGATGGTCACCAGCGGTGCGCCGATGACCACGCCGAGCGCGTACAGGGTGATGAGCATGCCGGCCTGCGGGATCGACACATCCAGGGAGGAGGCGATCTGCGGCAGCAGCCCCATGCTCGCGAATTCGGTGGTGCCGATCGCGAAGGCGCCCAGCGACATCGCGAGGATGACCAGGCGCAGGCGGCCGGGGGACAGCGGGGCGGGCGGGGCGACGGAAGGCGAGGTCACGGGGGCTCCAGCGCGGGACGGGGTGTGTGCACGCTGCCGACGCTGGAAGCGGTGAGGACCCTCCCGATCCTATAGACCGTGGCCGATGGGGTGAAGGGATGCGTGACCCGGTCGAGACGGCGCGGGCCGCCCAGGGCGATCCCGGTACTGTGCAGGGGAGCCGCTCGCAGACGCCCGGCTCCCGCGAGGACCACCATCGCGCGCCCGCCCGTTCGATCTGATGGGACGCCACCATGGAGCACATCACCGTCGCCGGCCACCCCGAGCCCGTGGCCATGTCCGCCACCGCCGCCCGGCTCCTGCGGGAGCGGCTGGAGCAGGCCCGAGACCGGCGCGGGGATGCCGACGCCGAGGCCTACGAGACGCGCATCGGCCAGCGGATCGGCGTGCTGCTCGAGGGCGGCATGGCCAGCATCGACATGGCGACGATGCGCGCGGTCGCGGACTTCGTGGAGACGCCCGAGGAGCCCGAGGACGCGGAGCCGACGGGCCTGGGCAAGGTGTTCAAGGGCATCAACGAGAGGCTGGAGCGGCGGGGGTATCGCGGACCGTGAACCCGCCGTGCCATAGCCTGGTCGGACCCTGCGGACGGAGGAGACCATGGCGAAGACGAGCAGGTTCAGCGCGGTCCTGAAGGCTGTCGCCTGGATCGGACCGCTCGCGGTCCAGGCCGTCCGGTCGATCTCGAAGAACCCCGAGCTGCTGGACACCATCAAGGAGCAGGCCACCTGGCTGTCCGGGCTGCGCGGCGGCACCGGCGACGACCAGCTCGAGACGATCCAGGTGCTGCGCGACCAGGTCGCCTACCTCGCCGATTCCGCCGATGACGACGACGAGGCGCGCAAGGCCAAGGAGTGGTCCCAGCGTCTGGACCGCTGCGAGCGCGCCGCCCAGATCCTCAAGGCCCCCGGTGCCTCGAAGGCGGACCGGACGGCGCTGACGAAGAAGGTCAACGCTCTGCGCTCGGAGATCTTCAGCGCGTTCATCACGGAGCAGGCGGAGGACGCCGAGAAGGGCGCCGTCGCCGAGCGCGACCCCGGCGCCTGAGGGGCGCCGGCTCGCTGCTGAGGGTCCCCGCGGTCCTCCGGGCTCAGCCGGCCGCATGCCCCGAGGGCCAGGCGTCGCGGGGGATCTGCTCGGGGGGATCGTGGGCGTGGGCCTCCCGGAACAGCCGCGGGCTGATCCCCTGGACGGCGCGGAACCGCCGGGAGAAGTACAGGGGGTCCTCGTATCCGACGATCCGTCCCACCTCGGCCACCGGCAGGGTGGTCGTCGCCAGGAGCTCGCTCGCGCGGGCGATGCGCAGGCGCGTCACGTACGCGACGACTCCTCCGCCGGTCGCGGCGCGGAACAGCGCGGCGAAATGGGAGGGGGAGAGCCCCGCGAGCTCGGCGAGCTCGGAGACGACGACCGGATGGTCGAGGTGGTCGCGCAGGTGCGCGAACACGCGTCGCAGCGGCGCCTGGCGCATCGGCGGCCCGGCGGCGGCATCGGCGGCGAGGTGGGCCAGCACGTTCCCTGCCGCCCCGCTGGTGCGCATCAGGCTCGGCAGGGTGTCGTCGACCTCCATCGTCGTCAGCACCTCCTCCATGAGCTGCTGGATCCGGGCGCGGTCGTGCAGGTCGATCACGACCGGCCGCCGCCCGCCGTCGGGCAGCGACGCCTCGAAGGCCCGGGCCTGGGGCCCCGCGGCGTGCATCCAGATGATCGTCCATGGATCATCGGCCATGGATCCGTACCGATGCCCGAGCTGCGCCGGCAGGACGAGGGCCTGGCCGGCGCGGACGTGCAGGGTCGTGGCGCTGTCGTCCTGCGTGGCCCGGCACCAGCCGCGCCCGGCGGTGCAGACGATGACGACGCTCGCCCCGGCGCCGAGCAGCCGCTGCCTGCCGTGGTGGAGGGCATGCGGGAACCAGCCGGCATCGGTGACGAGCAGCTCGCGCGTGATCGGGGACGCGCCCGCCGCACGGGCGACGGCGGGCGGCAGGATGCGCAGCCGTTCGCCGGGGAACCCCTCGCCGATGCTCACGGGGTCACCGTAGCGCAGCCGGCCGGTCCGTACGGACGATCGCAGGATCGTCGGATCGTCCATGCAGGGCGAGAGGATCGTCCTTCCCTCGACCGTCGCCCCTGCCTACGGTCGAGGCATGCTCACCGCCGAGTCCCTGCTCCCGCTCGCCGCGCGCCCCGCGGAGCTCGCCGACCGCGCCGCCGCCGTCTGGTCGGCCCCGACCACGATCCCGACCTATCGCCCCCTGCCGCCGGAGCGCTTCCCCGCGTACCTCGACCGGCGCGTCTACCAGGGGTCCTCGGGCGCCGTCTACCCGCTGCCGTTCCACCACCAGATCGCGGCCGAGCCGGAGGACCAGGTGTGGCAGGCCGTCCACCTGCAGAACGCGTGGCTGCACGTGGTGGTGCTGCCGGAGCTGGGCGGGCGCATCCACATCGCCCGGGACCGTGTGAGCGGGGAGGACCTGTTCTACGCGAACCCGGTGATCAAGCCGGCGCTGGTGGGCCTGGCGGGCCCGTGGATCGCCGGCGGCGTCGAGCTGAACTGGCCGCAGCATCATCGGCCGGCGACCTTCCTGCCCAGCGACTGGAGCATCGAGGAGGAGGCCGACGGCTCCGTCGTCGTCTGGTGCGGGGACCACGACCCCTTCGACCGGCTCCAGGGCCTCCACGGGGTGCGCCTGCGCCCCGACTCCTCCGCCCTCGAGCTGGCGGTGCGGCTGTTCAACCGCACCGAGCTCGAGCAGACGTTCTTGTGGTGGGCGAACGCCGCCGCCCGCGTCCACGACGACTACCAGGTGTTCTTCCCCCACGACGTCCGCTACGTCGCCGACCACGCCAAGCGCGCCGTCACCGCCTTCCCCGCCGCGGACCGTCCCTACTACGGCGTGGACTACCCCGCGCTCGCCGGCACGGAGTTCACCGCGGCCGATGGCACCTCCGGCACGGGAGACCGCCTGGACTGGTACCGCAGCGTGCCCGTGCCCACCTCGTACATGGCGCTGCACAGCGACGAGGACTTCTTCGGGGGCTACGACCACGCCAGCGGCGTCGGCTTCGTGCACGTCGCCGACCGCCGGCTCGCCGTCGGCAAGAAGAACTGGACCTGGGGGAACTCGCCCTTCGGGCACGCCTGGGAGCGGAACCTCTCCGAGGACGGCGCCCACTACATCGAGCTGATGGCCGGCGTGTTCACCGACAACCAGCCCGATTTCGCCCAGCTCGCCCCCGGGGAGACGAAGACCTTCACCCAGCGCTGGTATCCGATCCGCGGCACCGGCGCGATCGACCGGGCGGGGGAGGACGCCGCCGTCTCCTTGCGCCTCGGTGCCGGCCGGGCCGTCGCCCGCATCGCCGCGGCCCGCGTCGTCCCGGGCGCCCGCGTCACGCTGCGCCAGGACGGCATCGTCCTCGCCGAGCAGGCGGGCGACCTCGACCCGTCCCGCACCCTCGAGCTGCGCGCCGACGCCGCGGCCGACGCCCCTGTGAGCGTGGAGGTGGCCGATGCCGAGGGCCGCGTGCTGGTGGCCTGGAGCACCGCCGAGCTGGCGGCCGGCGCGGACCAGCCGGAGCCGCAGGCCGCGCAGGAGCCGCCCGCCCCGGGCGAGGTCGCCACCGCGGAGGAGCTCGCCCTGATCGCCGAGCACCTGGTCGTCTACCGTCACGCCACCCGCGCCCCGGAGCCCTACTGGGAGGAGGCCCTGCGCCGGGATCCCGGGCATGTGGCGAGCCTCGTCGGCCGTGCCGTTCGCGCCTACCGCCGCGACGATCTCGAGGCCGCCCGCGGACTGCTCGCACGGGCCGTCGCCCGCCTCACCCGGTGGCACCCCACCGCGCAGGACATGCGCCCCCAGTACCTGCTGGGCCTGGTCCATGAAGCCCTGGGCGAGGACGAGATCGCCTACGACCTGCACGCGCGGGCCTCGTGGGCTCGGGCGTGGCGCGGACCGGCCGGCTACCGGATGGCCCGTCTGGACGCCCGCGCCGGGCGTGAGCGGATGGCGCTTCACCGGCTCGAGGACGTCCTCGCCGTCGAAGGGGACCATCTGCAGGCCCTCGCTCTGCGCGCCGTGTGCCTGCGGCGGCTCGGGCAGGAGCAGGAGGCGCGGTCCGCGCTCGCCGCCGCCCTCGCCCGGAACCCGCTGGACGCGCTCGCCCGCGCCCTCGCCGGGCAGGTGCCCTCCGCCGATGTGCAGGTCTGCCTGGACGTCGCGATCGACCTGGCGGGATTCGGGGAGGGGCAGGCCGCGCTGGCCGTGCTCGACCGGGCCGCGGAGGCCGACCGATCCCGTCCCCTGGGGCAGACGGCCGGCGGGCCTCTGATCGACTACCACCGGGCCGTGATCCAGGAGGAGCTGGGGCAGCCTGGGGCCGCGGCGCAGAGCCGGGCCCGGGCCCGGAGCGCGGACCCGACCTGGGCCTGCCCCTCCCGCCTGGCCGATGTCGCCGCCCTGCGCGCGGCCGGCGACCAGGACCCGCAGGCCGCGGCACTGCACGGGCACTGGCTGTACGCGGCCGGACGCCCCGCGGATGCCGCCGCGGCCTGGGAACGCAGCCTCGACCTCGGCGGTGACGATCCCGCCGTGCACCGCAACCTGGGACTCGACGCCGTGAACCGGCTGCAGGACCCGGAGGCCGCCTCCGGGCGCTACGCGGCCGCGGTCCGGGCGGCGCCGCAGGAGGCCCAGCTCCGGCTCGAGATCGACCAGCTCCATGCCCTGCAGGGGCGTGGCACCGAGGAGCGCCTCGCCCGCCTGCGGGAGAACGCCGCGCTGCTGGCGGAGCGGGACGACGCCCAGGTCGCGCTCGCGCACCTGCTGGTCAGCGCCGGCGAGGCGGCGGAGGCCGGCGCGGTGCTCACGCAGCGGCGGCTCCACCCCTGGGAGGGCGGGGAGGGGGAGGCGCTGTCGGCCTGGGAGCGGGCGTGCGTCCGTCTCGCCGTCGATGCCGTCGCCGACGGGGATCCGGACGCAGCGCTCGCGCAGCTGCAGGCCGCTCTCGCCCCGCCCGCCCAGCTCGGCGAGGCGCGCCACCACCTCGCCTCGACCGCGCAGCTCGACCTGCTGCTCGGGGACGTCCATGCCCGAACGGGGCAGGCGGAGGCGGCCTCGGAGGCCTGGCGCCGCGCCGCCGAGCAGAAGGGCGACTTCCTGGGCATGCAGACCCAGGAGCATTCCGAGACCACCGCCTGGAGCGTTCTCGCCCTGCGCCGCCTGGGCCGGGACGCGGAGGCGGCGGCGCTGCGGCAGGACCTCGAGGGCTTCGTCGACGACCTGGCCGGGACGCCGCCGACCGTGGACTACTTCGCGACCTCGCTGCCCGACCTCCTGCTGTTCGTGGAGGACCCGGTCCTCGTGCGGGACCGGCGGGTCGCCGTGCTCCGCGCCCAGCTGCAGGCCCTGGACGGGGAGCTCGACGCCGCGGCCGTCGCGCTCGCCGCCCCCGAGCTCGCGGCCTCACGGCATGCCGCCGACCTCGGCATGCTCCTGCGCGACGGCGCGGCGGGCCTCGCCTTCCGCGCACGCCACCCCTGACCGATCAGGAACCACCCCCGACCGACCAGGAACCCCCGACCCCACAGGACCTCCCGGACCCACCAGGACCTTCCCCGAACGCCGCGGATCGCCGCGGACCGCACCACCTCACCCCACCCGACACGCACACCGGAGCGGACGATGAAGACCACTCGCATGTCACGACGGACCATCCTCACCAGCGCAGGGATCGGCATGACCGCCGCAGGGCTCGCCGCCTGCGTGGACACCAGCGGAACCGGCGGCGGCGGAGGCACGGGAGGCGGCGGAGGGACCGGGGACGGCATCGTCCTCCAGAACTCCATCCAGGACACCGCACCCAAGGCCGCCCTCGAGCAGCTGGTCGCGGACTACGACGGCCCGGTGACGATGAACTCCGTGGCCACCGAGCAGTACCGCGCCCAGCTCACCAACTACCTGCGCTCCTCCAACCCACCGGACGTCTACAGCTGGTACGCCGGCTCCGTCTCCCGCGCGTACGCCTCGCAGGGCCTGCTGCTGGACGTGGCCCCGCTGTGGAACGAGGGCGGCGCCTGCGCCGACTTCTCGCCCGCGCTGCGGAGCCTGGCCGACAACGGCGACGGCACCTTCAGCTTCGTGCCGACCAACTACTACTGGTGGTCGATCTTCTACAAGAAGTCCGCCTTCGCGACCTGGGGCATCACCCCGCCGGAGACCTGGGACGACTTCATCGCCCTGTGCGAGTCCCTCCTCGCCCAGGGGATCATCCCCCTCGCCAACGGCATCGGGTCCACCCCGTGGATGGCCTCGGGATGGTTCGACTACCTGGATCTGCGTCTGAACGGAGCCCAGTACCACCGCGAGCTGCTGGCCGGCGAGCACGCCTTCACCGACCCCGAGGTGAGGACCGTGATGGCCGAGTACGCCCGCCTCATCCCGTTCTTCGACCCCGACATGGCCTCCTACTCGAACCAGGAGGCCACGACCCCTCTCGTGCAGGACCGGGCCGCGATGTACCTGGTCGGCGCCTTCGTGACCAACAACGTCCCCGCCGACATGGTCGAGGACCTCGACTTCTTCTCCGTCCCCGTGATCGACTCGTCGATCCCCACGGCGGAGGAGGCCCCCACCGACGGCTTCTTCGCGGCGTCCGGCAGCTCCGACCCGGAGGCGACCCTCGACTTCCTCAGCTACCTCGCCGCCCCCGAGCAGCAGCAGAGGTTCATCGAGCTCTCCGGCTCGGCGAACCTGCCCACGTCCCCGCAGGTCGACACCTCCGCCTTCAGCGCGCTCACCCAGAAGGGCATCGAGCTGCTGAACTCCACCGAGGAGATCACCCAGTTCTTCAACCGTGACTCCTCCGATGCCCTGCAGACCACCGCGGACGCCGCCCTGACCCGGTTCCTGGCGCAGCCCGAGGACGTCGACGCCGTCCTCACGGAATGGCAGGCCGCGGCCGAGCAGGTGTGGAGCTCCTGATGGCGGCCCTGGGAGCCCGACTGCGGCGGGTGCCGCCGCTGATCTGGCTCATGCTGCTGATCCCGCTGGTCGTCGAGGCGTTCTGGGTGTTCTGGCCGGCGGTCAACTCGTTCTCCCTGGCGACCCTGCGCTGGGACGGCATCACCCCGGCCGAGGGCGTGGGCCTGCAGAACTTCGTCGACCTCACCGCCGACCCGATCTTCCGCACCGCCGCCGCCAACACCGTCTACTGGCTGATCGCCTTCGGCCTGCTCTCGGTCGCGGGCGGGCTCGCGCTCGCCGTTGCCCTGAACCGGCCGGGCCGCGGGGTCGGCATCTACCGGGCGGCGATCTACCTGCCGATGGTCGTGTCGATGGCGGTCACCGGCCTGTTCTGGCGGGTCATGTACCAGCCCGACGGGCCGATCAACAGCGCTCTGGGACTGCTGGGGCTGGAGGGCCTGGAGCGGCAGTGGCTCGCCGACCCGGACCTGGCGCTGTCGGCGATCCTCGTCGCGGCGGTCTGGCGCCAGTGCGGCTACATCATGGTCCTGTACCTGGCCGGGCTCAAGGGCGCCGACGCCTCGCTCGAGGAGGCCGCCGCCGTCGACGGCGCGAACGCCTGGCAGCGCTTCTGGCGGATCGTGATGCCGCAGCTCAGCGGCGTCCACACCGTCGTCCTCGCGGTGACGGTGATCGATTCGCTGCGCACCTTCGACATCGTCTGGACCATGACGCGCGGCGGCCCGTACAACAGCACGCAGCTGCTGAGCACCTACATGTTCCAACAGGCGTTCACGAACGGGAACCTCGGATACGCCTCCGCGATCGCCGTGGTCATCTTCCTGCTCGCGATCGGATTCATCATCACCTACCTGGCGCGCCAGGCCCGCACGGAGGAGGCGTCATGAGGACCGCGATCCCATCGGGCGTGGCATCGACGCCGCGCCGCCGTCGACGCACGGGGCGCTCGCCCTGGCTCCACGTCGTCATGATCCCGCTGACCCTGCTGTGGATGAGCCCCATCGTGTTCGTCGCGATGATCTCGGTGCGCACCTTCGACGACATCGCCGCCCGCGGGCTGTCCGCCCTGCCCACCTCGATATCGCTCGAGGGGTTCGCCACCGCGCTCAGCGGCGGGGGACTGCTGCGGGCCCTCGGCGTGAGCACCCTCGTGACGGCCCTCGCCGTGCTGGCCTCGCTGGCGCTGTCGTCCTGGGCGGCGTATGCGCTCAGCCGGTTCCGGATCCCCGGGCGCCGCGCGATCCTGCTGCTCATGCTCGCCGGGAACCTCCTGCCCGCGCAGATCCTCCTCGTCCCCGTGGCGCGGATCAGCGAGGGCATCGGCCTGCAGGACACGCTCGCCGCCCTGATCCTGGTCCAGGTCGGGTTCGGCATCGGGTTCTACACCTTCGTGCTGCACGGCTTCATGCAGGGCCTGCCCGAGGAGGTGTTCGAGGCCGCGCGGCTCGACGGCGCCGGCCCCGGGCTGATCTACCGGCGGATCGTGCTGCCGCTGAGCAGGCCCTCGTTCGCGGCGCTCGCGGCGCTGGCGACCACCTGGGTCTTCAACGACCTCATCTGGGCGCTGACGATCCTGCGCACCGAGGCGAAGTTCCCGATCAGCGCGGCCCTGCTGAACCTCATGGGCGGCTACGGCAGCAGCTGGAACGTCATCGCCGCCGCCTCCCTCATCGCAGCGGTCATCCCCGCACTCGTGTTCTTCGCCTTCCAGAAGCAGTTCGTCTCCGGCCTCCTCGTGGGCTCCTCCAAGTGAAGGAATCATCACCGATGTCCCCGCACCCCCCGCTCGACCTCACCGGAACCTGGACCTACCGCCTCGACCCCGACGGCATCGGGGAGGCGGAGCACTGGGCATCCGCGCCCCTGGCGGATCCGGGCACCCTGACCCTGCCCAGCTCACTGGGCGCGCAGGGCATCGGCGATCCCGTCACCGTCGACACCCCGTGGACCGGCGGCATCGTCGACCAGTCCTTCTTCACCGACGAGCGCTACGCCCCCTACCGGCAGGGCGAGGACGTCTCCATCCCCTTCTGGCTGCAGCCGCAGGTGTACTACCGCGGCGCCGCCTGGTACCAGCGGCGCCTCGAGATCCCCGAGGGATGGGACGGCAGCGGCATCGACCTGATGCTCGAGCGCGTGCACTGGGAGTCGACCGTGTGGATCGACGGGCATCGCCGGGGCAGCCAGGACAGCCTCACCACCGCGCAC
Source organism: Brachybacterium phenoliresistens (assembly GCF_000576425.1). Taxonomy (GTDB): domain Bacteria; phylum Actinomycetota; class Actinomycetes; order Actinomycetales; family Dermabacteraceae; genus Brachybacterium; species Brachybacterium phenoliresistens. The sequence goes on from NZ_KK069989.1 coordinate 318,444, forward strand.
CGCCACGACCTGGGCCGCCTGGCCCCGGGGATGCATCTGCTGACGATCCGTGTCGACAACCGCACCGTCATCGACGTGGGACCGAACTCCCATGCGATCTCCGACCACACCCAGGGCAACTGGAACGGCATCATCGGCGAGATCGCCCTGCACGAGCGCCCCGAGATCCGGCTGGGCCAGGTGCGCGTCCTCCCGGACGTCGCCGCCCGCCGGGCCCGGGTGCGCATCGACATCGCCTCCGGCACCGCGGTGGCCCGCGAGGGCCGGCTGCGGCTGACGGCCCGCCGGGCCGACTCCCTGCCCGATGCGGCCGGTGCCCCCGTCATCGGCCCGATCGAGGCGGCGTTCGAGGTCGACCACGGCGAGGACCTGGGCTCCCGCGGCTTGCTGGGCGGCGGCACCCACCTCGACATCGACCTGGACCTCGGGGCCGATGCGGCGCTGTGGGACGAGTTCACCCCGGCGCTGTACGCGCTGGAGGTCCAGCTGAGCGCCCGCACCGGGGACCGCGAGCACACCGATACCGCCCGCGTGCTGTTCGGGCTGCGGGAGGTGCGCACCAAGGGCACCCGGATCCTCCTGAACGACCGGCCGATCTTCGTGCGCGGCAGCCTCGAATGCTGCGTGTTCCCCCTGACCGGGTACCCGCCCACCGAGCTGGAGCCGTGGCGGCGCATCATGCGCATCGCCAGGGCCCACGGCCTGAACCTGCTGCGCATGCACTCGTGGTGCCCGCCGGAGGCCGCCTTCGTCGCCGCCGACGAGGCCGGCATGTACCTCCAGGTCGAAGGGCCGATCTGGGCGAACCAGGGGGCCGCGGTGGGGGAGGGCCGCCCCGTGGACGCGTACCTCCACGAGGAGACGCGGCGGATCCTGCGCGCCTACGGCAACCATCCCTCGTTCCTCATGATGGCGCACGGCAACGAGCCCGGCGGGCGGGATGCGGAGTTCCTCGCCGCCTGGGTGCGGCTGTGGCAGACCCAGGACCCGCGGCGGCTGTACACGACGGGCGCGGGCTGGCCGGGGGTGCCCGAGAACGACTTCGACAACATCCCGCAGCCGCGCGCGCACCGCTGGGGCGAGGGCCTCGCGTCGCGGATGAACGCGCAGCCGCCGCACACCCTGGCGACCTACGACGAGGACGTCGCCTCCCGGGACCGGCCGATCGTCTCCCACGAGATCGGCCAGTGGTGCGTCCACCCCGACCTCGAGGAGGTCGCGCAGTACACCGGCCTGATGCGGCCGCGGAACTTCGGCGTGTTCGCGGACCTCCTGCGGGAATCGGGGATGCTCGACCAGGCCGCGGACTTCCTGCACGCCTCCGGCCGCCTGCAGACCCTCGCCTACAAGGAGGACATCGAGGCGGCGCTGCGCACCGAGGGCTTCGGCGGGTTCCATCTGCTGGGGCTGACGGACTTCCCCGGGCAGGGCACCGCCCTGGTCGGCGTGCTCAACCCGTTCTGGGAGGAGAAGGGGTACGTGAGCCCCGAGGAGTTCTCCCGCTTCTGCGCCCCGACCGTGCCGCTGGCCCTGCTGCCGCGGCGGATCTGGGCGGCCGAGACGGAGCAGGAGTTCTCGGTGCGGATCGCCCACTACGGCTGGGCCGCGCTCGAGCAGGGCGAGGTGCGCTGGAGCCTTCGCGGCGACGACGACGCCGTGCTCGCACAGGGCGCCTTCCACGACGCTTCCCAGGTCCCCCTCGGCAACTCCACCGTGCTGGGGCCGGCCACGATCCCCGCGGGCCTGGTGGGCGAGGCGACGCACCTGCGGCTGGTCGTCACCGTCCTCGAGGCGGGGGAGCGGATCGGCGAGAACGACTGGGACGTGTGGATCCACCCCGACGCCCCGGCCGATGAGACACCCGGCGTGCGCACCGCGACCGATCCCGCCGAGGCGGCGCAGGCCGCCGCCCGCGGCGAGAGCGTGCTGCTGGAGATCCCGGCGGAGGCGATCGGCAACGACATCTCCCTCGGCTTCACGCCCGTCTTCTGGAACACGGCGTGGACCCGCGGGCAGGCCCCGCACACCCTCGGCCTGCTGCACGACCCCGCGCACCCCCTGTTCGCGCAGTTCCCGACGGCGGGCGCCACCGACTGGCAGTGGTGGGCGCCGCTGCGCGGGGCCCGGCCGATGCTGCTGGACGGACTGCCCCGAGAGATCCGACCGACGGTGCAGGTGATCGACACGTGGTTCGAGGCCCGCCGGCTCGGCGTGCTGTTCGAGGCCCGCATCGGGAAGGGCAGGATCCTCGTGACCTCGTTGAACCTGGACGGCGGGGACGGGGCGGACGAGCGCCTGGCCGCCCGTCAGCTGCGGCGCAGCGTCCTCGCCTACATGGCCTCCCCCGACTTCGCCCCGCAGGTGGAGGTGAGCGTCGAGGAGCTCGCGAGCGTCCTGCGGTGACCTGAGGCGCCGCGTACGCTCGAGCAATGGCAGCAGGAAGCACAGCGTCCACCCCCTCATGGCCGGCCCGGCTGGGCACGGCGCTGCTGGTGCCGATCATGGTCGGGGCCTTCTTCGTGTTCCGCGCCGCCACCGGGCCGTCGGCCGAGGGGACCGTGCTGCTGCACCAGGAGCATCCCGTCCAGCTCGGCCCGGACGGCTGGGTCGCCGTCGAGCAGGACGCCGGCGGCTGGTTCTGGGACCGGGACACCGAGGTGGTGATGCGGAGCCTCGTCACCGGGGCGGAGACGAACCTCGGAAGGGATCCGCAGGTGGCGTACATCCTGCCCTCGGGCGGGTACCTCAGCGGCCTGGGCGGGACCACCATCCGTACCCCCTCGGGCGAGGAGGTCGCGTCCATCGACCCCGAGACGATCGGCGAGGGCGTGGAGGGGCTCGAGGAGCTGCAGGCCGGATTCCCCGAGCTCGCCGCGGTCTCCGACGAGGTGGTCGCGGTCCTGGTCTGCTACGCCCCCGAGGCGGAGCTGCTGACCTCGGATGCCGCTGGCGGGCATGCGGTGATGGCCGGCTTCCGCCTGAGCGACGGCAGGCGGGTCTGGGCCCGGGACACCGGTGCCGGCTGCACGGGCCGGGAGATGTACTGCCCGCCGGTCTCGGAGCTGGGCGCCGTCGAGCACGTGGTGACCTACGCCGACGATCAGGCCACCGTCACCCGCGTCGACGACGGGACGGTCGCGGCCACCTGGGAGGACACCCCGAAGGACTCCGTGGTCGTGCAGGACGGCCTCGCCCTGCACCGCATCGGCAACTCCGTCGTGGAGGCGGTGGACCTCGCGACCGGCGAGGTCCTCGCCGCGACCGAATGCCCCGACGTGGGCCTCATGAGCCCGGGCCCGGTCCCGAACCTCTCCCCGGAGGCGATGCTCGCCATCGAATGCGGGGAGCAGGAGGTGCGGCTGTACGACCGGGACGCGCGGGAGTTCACGCCGGTGCCGGCGCCGCCGCTCGGCGAGGACCGCACCATCCCCGACGGGGAGTCGCGGGCCCACGACCGGTACATCCTGCAGCGCACGGGAGAGACGGTCACCATCACCGACGCGCTCAGCGGGAGCGAGATTGGCAGCTTCGCCGCGCCCGAGGAGATGGCGGTCCAGACCAACGCCCCGCGCGGACGCGTGATGCTGATGTACCTGGTCACCGACGAGGACGACGTGCAGTACCGGATGATCGCCGCGGACCTGCGCACGGCGCAGCCGCTCCTCACCGACTCGCGGAAGATGGGCCTCACCTGGCAGGTCGACCCGACGGGGTTCGCCATGGTCTCCAGCGGGGACTTCTACCGGACCGGGGGCCGGTACAGCAGCGAGGAGGAGTATCGGGTGGAGTCGTGGGTGGTGGGGGTCGAGGCGGCGACGGGCGCGGGGTGAGACTCGCGCAGCAGTAGTCGATGTTCGACTCTGCGCCTAAGCAAATAACCCGACGCAGATTGACGCGGCGCCATCATATCTATCAAGAACGAACTCAACCCGGCCTCCAGTCATTCCCTGAGAGATTCTTTAACGTTTAGCATATTTGTGTGCGTTCGCCTGGTGTTGCGAGGCGGCTCGTGATAGCAGACCGTCCTTCAGTATCGAACTATCTAGAAGCCTTCACCTCGAGTGTCAAGGTTTCTGGAGGTTATGCCTCACAAGGTGCGCGGCCAAACCTTCAAGGCGATCTCCAGCAACTCTTCCATTCGTTCGTTGGCCGCAACGTTGTCCCAAGTGCGTGTACGCAACTGCCTCTGTAGGATTGCGTCCTGACGGTTCGTCCAATTTAGAAGCTCTGGTGCCTTGTCGTAGAAATTGGGCGGAAGCGCGCTGTTGGTCTTCCCGGGCAGTAGCATCAGGTTCCCGAGCTTTCCGAGCCAGAAATTCTGCCGGCTATTCACCGAACGGCCGCCTTGAGGTTCTATATGCTCCAGGGTCATGTCTTGATTTCGAGGTAGCTTGGAATGTCCCCAGAATTCCTCGATCTTCTCGAGGGTACGGCGAACCCTGTGGACGTCGGCCGGCTTCTGGGCGAAATACGTCAGCCCTCGAAGGCCGTCTTTGAACTGAACGTCAGTTGGCATTAGGCGCACGGCGTCAGCCTTGAATGCCTCCAGTGCCCTTGTATATTCGGACGCGGACGACGCCGCATCCACCGCGTAGGCGGCGCGTCGATACGCGCGTCGGATGGTAGATGTGGAAGGGCGCTTCGAGATTGACCACCGGAACTGGAGCGCTTCTATTGATCGCAAGAAGTCTAGAAGAATCTTCTTGGCGATGGACTTATGTCGCGGATGGATGTAGGATCTCAATAATGCGAATAGGATGTTCAAGGGAAGGTTTGATCCAGGCACAAGACAGCCGTATAGCGCGGAGTCAATTTCCTCGAACACGTCCTTTCTCCAACGATCGGGCGGGACAATGCGCTCCCAGTGCTTACCATTCGGCGATGCCAAGCAGTCGTCGAACTCATTGAAGATTTCGGCGGTCTGGTGGAACCTCCTAAGGAATTCCCGTGCTGCTCCTTCCTCGTCGTCGAATGATTGCAGATGGTGGTCGACTGAGCGGCGGATGCGAGTTACGGCAATAATTTCGTCATCTGGTTGCTGAGAGGTTGAGTTCCAGAAGTATCCGAGAAAGTCTTCCGTGCTAACCTTGGACCATCCCGTCGATTCAACCAAATTGACGCAAGTTGTCCAGACTAGCTCTTCGTCCCGGCCCGGTGTAGCCTCGATCGCTGATATGACCTGATTCTTTACTAAGTCGATCTGGCGAAGGCTTCGACCCCGGTCATTCAGTGTCTCGAAAATCCTAAAAGCGCTGTTCTTGTCGCCACCTCGTACATAGACCACGTTGGCTTGAAGGAATCGGTCACGAATGTAATCAATGGTCTGTGCGGGACTGTGCGGACTGTCTCGCATTTCGGCGTTCACCAGGTCAGACAGCAATGTGAAGGCCGAAAACTGTGCCCTCTCAGCATTGCTTTCCGGCTTCTTCTTGACGACTTGTTCATCGGGCGAAGACAGGATGCGGAGTTGAAGAAAGCCTGCTTCATTACGATATCTCAGACGAAAAGTGGTCTCGCCGGAGAGATCGCGTTGCTGGATGTACTCGTTAAGGCCCTGCGATCGACCATGTTCGCCTATCGACTCGTAGGCGTTCTTTATGGCTACGATTGCAATCAGGATGGTTGTTAGTCGCTGCTGTCCGTCGACAAGATCCCATTGCTGCGGACCCGACGAGTGTACTACCATATTTCCGAGAAAGTGGCCACCAGCTGGGGCGGCTTTTAGGTCGTTCCACAAGTCCTGGATATTCTCCTCTTCCCAAGCATAGTCGCGCTGGTACCTGGGTATGATGTGGTCCCCGGTGCGAATGACTTCGGCAATGCTTCTTTGAGTTGCATCGAAATCCATTTTCCCCCCAATTGTTCTGGATGTACTGACGTCATAATGCGCGAACTCGGCATCAGTCTAGCGGTGCACGCCGTGGTACGGGCGCCTTTTACCATGTCTGTCCGTCCGATCCTGGAGTTTTTATACATTGGTCTGAGGGGCCGTGGGGCCGGTGGTGTGCGGGCCCAACGTGCAGTGTTGGCTGAGGGGATCGCGCCCTACCACTCCCGCATAGGAGGTCAGCCCGAGCGCGACCCGGTCAGTGAATTCGGTTCATCGAGCGTCGCGTGCACGGCCTGCCGTCCGCGGATGATCGAACCTCCGGGGCCGGCACGCACGCGGGTGCGGTCGGGACCCTGCTGCTCCAGCGGGATCTCGAGCTGATCGTCCGCGCGTGACGCGAGCATGCCGTCGGCCTCCTCCGCCTCGTACGCACGGATCAGTCTGCCGACGTCGATGCTGGGTCTCGTCTCGGCCTCGTAGGTCTCCCCGTCCATCGTCTTCAGGATCGCGTCGATCACGACCTGGGCGCCTTCGGGAGGAACGGCCATGCCCACCTGGCGTCGGACGCTCGGCTGCGAACCGTAGAAGCGGAAGGAGTCGGGGAACGTCTGCAGGCGAGCTCGCTCCCGGTTCGTGAGGGCGCGAGGCTCATTCCAGTGGTACATGTGCGTACCTCCGCCTCCGGAGCCGGTCACGGTGTACGAGGGTTCGTCGGGGTCGAGCTTCCGGTAGATGTTGCTGAGGGTGGCCCCCTTGACGTTGAGCACGAGCGAGTCGTCGTCGAAGGTCGTGTTGAAGGCGTTCTTGCCGGGCTGGATCGCCTTGAGCCGCTCGACCACGGACCTCCTGTGCTTGATCGGCACGTTGTTGTAGGCAGAGGGGTCGATGGGCTCGTTCTCGAGGACGTCGCGCGCGGTCCGCTGCTGCCACTTCGCAGGCGTGGTCGGGAGCGGAACACGGAAGCCTCGGGGGAGAGATTCCCGGACGTCGCGCCGGATGCCGACGATGAGAATGCGGTGCCGACGCTGCGGCACCCCGTACTTCTCGAACTTGTAGAGGTGGGCGACGAGCTCGTACTCGAGGTCCTCATCGACCTCCTCGGCGTCCGGGCCGTAGTACGAGGTGAAGGACGGATCGGTGAGCGCGGCGGCGCCGGGTCGGCGCAAGGCGGAGAGGATCTTGCCGAATGCCCGCCCGCCGTTGGCTCGGGAGAGTCCTGAGACGTTCTCGGCCAGGAACCACTCCGGTCGGCGGAGCGCGAGCGCATGGACGCCATAGGTGTACAGCGCTCCGTAGTCGCCCTCGAGTCCGCGATGCTCCCCCACCGTGCTGAAGTCGTTGCATGGGAAGCCGAAGGCGAAAGCATCGAAAGCTGGGACCTTCCGCAGGTCGAAGCCGCGGACGTCGGCGGTGAAGACGGTCTCGTCCGTAGCGCCGTGGATGTTCTTCCGATAGGTCTCCGCGGTGTCGGGATGGTACTCGACTGCCCAGCCATGGCGGACCGTCGAGCACCGCCCCTCCTTGATCGCATCCCGGCTCGCGAGCTCAGCACCGAGCGCGATCCCGCCTGGACCGCTGAACATCTCGCCGAGGACGTAATGCGGCACCGTTCCACCCCTACCGATCATCGAGCTCCGTCACTGCGCAGCCTACGCGGTCGTCCGCGTGGCGCGTGGGGCGATCCAGAGATCGCCTGTTGCAGCAGCTTACTCCGGGGCACCCCCTTCGCGGCGGATGCGCAGCGCCTAGTGGACGGAGATCTGTATCTCCGCCTGCGGTGATGCCGCCTACCGGGAAGTCGAGGACCTCAGGGAGTAAGGTCTCGCCTACGCTCTTCACATGGCCCTGCGACCCCCTCCGCCCAGCAGCGAGAACGCGCGCAGGACGATGCTCGCCAACCGCCGGCGGGACACCTCGATCGAGCTCGAGGTCCGACGGCGCCTCCACGCCGCCGGACTCCGGTATCGCGTGGACTTCCCCGCCGACGCATCCGACCGGCGCCGACGCGCGGACATCGTCTTCACGCGCGCGAGGGTCGCGATCTTCATCGACGGGTGCTTCTGGCACGGTTGCCCCGCGCACTACGTCGAACCGAAGAGCAACACCGACTACTGGCGGTCGAAGATCGCGCGGAACATGGAGCGCGACCTGGAGTCCACAGCCCGCCTCGAGCGTGCGGGATGGCGGGTCCTGCGGTTCTGGGAGCACGAGGACCCGGCGGAGGTGGCGGCGACGATCCTCGCGGTCATCCGTCCATGATCTCGGGTCGTTCATCGGTTGTCCGCGCGGCCCGATAACCTGCTCCTGACAGCGATGTTCACAGCGATCAGGGGTACTGGCATGGCAGGTCAGCAGCTGGACAGCGCGCTCTTCGAGCAGGCGCTCGGGGCGTACGAGGGGATGATGCAGGCTCGCTCGGGGGAGACGAACCAGAGCGCGGCGCACCGCGACTGCGTCGCGCTCGTGGATCGGATGTTCCCCGGTTTCCGCACGACGTACGAGGCGCGCGAGGAGGAGCGGAAGAAGTCCGTCGAACAGATCATCATCGACCGGCGGATCCTCACCGACGATGGAGCGTTCACGCCCTGGTACGGCGGTTCCAAGGTCATGCTGGGGGAGTGGCCCGACTACAGGCGCCGGCTGGAGAGCGGTGGTCTGCCGGCATCGGCCATCGAGTCGATCGACCAGTCGACGGAGATGATCCTCTCGCGCTGCGCGAACCCGAAGCAGCCGGGCGATCGGCGCAAGGGCCTGGTGATCGGCTACGTCCAGTCGGGGAAGACCGCGAACTTCACCGGCCTGATCGCGAAGGCGGTCGACGAGGGGTACAGGATCATCATCGTCCTCGCCGGCATGTACACCAATCTCCGCGTGCAGACCCAGCTGCGTCTGCAGAAGGATCTCGGCATCGACACCGTCCGGGAGCGCGCAGGCATCGGCTGGACGCTCCTGACCAACGCCACGGCCGACGTCGGCAAGAGCATCCCGCCGGGGTTCCTGTCCAACACGGCGAACGTCGCCGTGCTCGTCGTCAAGAAGCACGAGATGCGACTGGCGAACGTCGCGCGCTTCCTGCGCTCGATCCCCGAGGACATCCGCAACCGCCGCGGCGTCCTGATCATCGACGACGAGTCGGACCAGGCGACGCCCAACACTCTGGCTGCCAAGGACCTCGTGTCCACCATCAACCAGAGGATCCGCGACATCTGGGCCGCCGTCCCGACCGGGAGCTACGTGGCCTACACCGCGACGCCCTTCGCCAACGTCTTCATCGATCCGGCCGACGCGGGAGACCTGTACCCGGACGACTTCATCACGGTCCTCCCGAAGCCGGACTCCTACATGGGCTCGGAGCTCTTCTTCGACGTCCGGCAGGATGCGGACGCTGACGAGGACGAGGTCATCCATCAGCTCGCCCACGAGGTGCCCGAGCATGAGGCCGAGCTCTTCACTCCTCGCCCGAAGGACATCGACTCCTTCGATCCGCAGGTCACGCCGTCGCTGGAGGCGGCCGTGCGCTGGTTCGTCCTCGCGACGGCCATCCGCGAGCTGCGCACCGGCTCGGTGAAGCACTCCTCCATGCTGGTGCACACCTCCCAGCTCATCCGCGCCCACCAGCGGACGAAGGAGGTCGTGGCCGACCTCATCGGGGCCCTCAATTTCAACCTCGAGAATGAAGAGGACGAGTTCCGCAGCCTGTACGAGGCCGAGATCGACCGCGCGGCCTCGCTGCGGGACGGAGAGCGGGTCCCGAGCTGGACGGAGACGTGGGAGAGGGTGCACAGCGTCCTCCCGCGGGTCGTGGTCAAGATCGACAACGGGCAGTCCGACGACCGACTCGTCTACACCGATGAGCAGCCCCAGACCGTGATCGCCATCGGCGGCGGCACGCTGTCCCGAGGGCTCACCCTCGAGGGCCTCGTCGTCTCGTACTTCCTGCGCTCGAGCAACGCCTACGACACCCTCCTGCAGATGGGGCGCTGGTTCGGGTTCCGTCCCCGCTATCGCGATCTGGTCCGGGTCTGGATGGGCCCGGGCCTGCTGGAGGACTACGCCCATCTCGCACGCGTCGAGAAGCAGCTGCGCGACGAGGTCGCCGTGATGGAGGGGGAGAACCGCACGCCGCGCGATTTCGCCGTCAAGGTACAGAGCCATCCCGGTCGCCTCGAGATCACGAGCAGCAACAAGATGACGGCGGCCCAGCTGGTCCGCGCAGGGCTGGGCGGGACCCGGCGTCAGACGATCTACCTGGACCGCTCGCCCGGCGGCATCGCCGACGGCCAGCGCGCCGCACGCCGGCTCGTCGAGCGCGCTCTCGCGCATGGCGGTCCCGTCCTCCAGCGCAGCGAGCGCAGCGCCAAGCCGTTCCCGTCGCTCCTCATCCCGGGGCTTCCAAACGAGGACCTCGTCGCGTTTCTCCGCGACTACTGGGTGGCGCCGTCCGACAAGTGGCTCCAGCCGGACGGCATGGCCGACTGGCTGCAGCGCCACGGCACCGACGCGAGCTGGAACCTCGTCCTGCTCTCCGGGCCCGGCGGCGGGAGATCCGGATTCGAGCTCGCCGATGGCATCCGGATCGGCACCTCGAGCCGTGCGCCTCTCAAGCCCGAATACTGGTCGTCGTCGCGGCTCGGCCAGGGGGTCCCGCAGGGCGCGGACATCGTCAACATCCGAGCCCTCATGTCGAGCGCGGACCAGATGCTCGACCTGCGGATCCTCGCCGACCAGGATCTCCTCTCGCAGGAGGACGTCGCGATCGTCGACGGCGTGGACGTGGACGATGTGCCGAGCGTGAAGACGGCGCGCTCCCTAGTGCGGCCCGAGGAGGGGATGATCCTGCTCTATGCGGTGGATCGGGATTCTCGGCCGCGAGGCGAGACCTCCACGAGGACCCGCGAGCCCATGAACGCGAGCGGAGAGCTGATCGGGCTCGGCGTCGTCTTCCCGCACGTCGAGGCGGAGGACTACGGCGAGTACTGGGCCGTCCAGCTCGCGAACCAGGTCGTGGACGATGCCACGGCGACCCAGGCTCCCGACAACGAGGGCGACTACGTCTTGGAGGACGCACGATGACGCACGGCCATTCTCGGGCCGAGGAGGCGTACGAGCTCCTGCGCGGACGTCACGCAGAGCCCGGCGGGGGAGTCCGGGCCCTCATCGGACCTCCCGGCCGGCTCGAGGACGCGATCCTCGTGAAGGACCACGTGGGCATGATCCACCTGCTCGCCGCCCTCCCCGCGGGCAGGGAGATCTTCGATGTGCCGCTCGGTCATACCCTGCGTGCGACGTGGGTCGGGACGCGCAGCGCCGACGGGCACACGACGAGCCTCGACGTCGCGTGCACGGATCCGCGCCTGCGCCTCACGTTCCTCTCGCTCATCGGAGAGATGCTCGACCGCGCCGATGAGACCGGCAGGCCATGCATCGACGAGCTGACCGGCGTGCTCGACTCCTGGCGGTCCGCGCTCGCCCGCGCGAAGCGCGAGCTGGACCGGAGCCGCGCTGTCGGACTCTTCGGCGAGCTGACGATCCTCGAGCAGCTCGCCCGGAAGGACCAGGTGCGCGCCCTTGCAGCATGGCGAGGGCGCGAAGGGCACCGCCACGACTTCGCTCGCACGAACGCCCTGGAGGTCAAGACGTTCTCCTCGACCGGGTCCCCGTCTGTGCAGATCCATGGGCTCCTCCAACTCGACCCGCCGCCCGCAGGCGTGCTTCATCTGGTGGCGTTCCGCGTCGTGGAGACCGACTCCGGATCCTCCCTCGCGGAGCTCGTCGAGCGGATCGTCGAACAGGGAGTCTCCCGGGCCGATATCGCCGACTGCCTCGGTGAGGACGCCCCTGCCCTCGAGGGCGGGCGTGATCGGCGGTTCACGATCGAGGAGACCCGTCTGCATGAGGTAGGCGAGGATTTCCCGGGGCTGCGCGCCTCGCGGCTCGACGAGACGGCGCTGCGCGGCGTCGACGACCTGACCTATTCGCTGAACCTCGATGCCTGCCCCGGCGGCATCGATCCCCGGCAGCTCGACCGGATCCTCGAGGAGCTCTGACATCGCACGTGCCCATCACCTCACTCCAGTGGTTCCCCAAGCGGTTCTCCCCCGGAGACATGGATGCCTCCGGCGGGGACAGGCTGCTCGGGAAGACGGAGCTCTCCCGCCTCGCGGTGCTCATCCGGGAGATGGCGCAGAACAGCTGGGACGCCCGCTTGCCGGAACGCCAGCCCGTCTTCGGCGTCTCCCTGCGCCGCACGAACTTCCGGTACCGCGACAGCCTCGCCGAGCTCATCAGGGAGGGTCGGCTCGGAGATCTCGGAGGCCTGGTGCGCAATGCAGGGTTCCGCGTGCTCGAGATCTACGACCGCGGCACCGCCGGCCTCGACGGCCCGGCTGACCTCTCGCCCGTCGGGAAGGGCGCCTCCGCTCGGTTCCAGGACCTCATCCTGAAGTTCGGAGTCCCGCACAACAACGGGTCGACGGGCGGCACCTACGGTTTCGGGAAGACGGCGGCCTTCGCGTACAGCGGCATCGGCACGGTCGTCTACTGGACCCGATGCAGGAACTCGGAGGGCCACCTCGAGGACCGCTTCATCGTCTCCGCCTTCAGCGACTCGTACGAGGACGCCGGCGTGCAGTACACCGGCCGTCACTGGTGGGGCAGGCTCACCGAAGAGGGCGACTCGATCCTGCCCATCGTGGGCGAGGAAGCGACGGAGCTCGGCGAACGATTCTTCGAGACCGGGTTCGCGCCAGGGGAGACCGGGACGTCGATGCTGATCCTCGACCCCCTCGTCACCGACCCCGATGACATGGAGGACGCCGAGCGGGAGCCGCTGGATCGCCACCGCAGCGATGCCGGCGAGGTGGAGCGGGACTTCGCGCGCCGCGCGCGGCACGTCATCAGGGCCAATCTGTGGCCGAAGATGATCGCCGAGACACCCGCCTCCGGCGTCCCCATGGAGATACGCCTGCACGTGAATGGCGAGCCCATCGATCTGGGATCGCCGGAGGCAGCGGTGCTCGCCCACTGGGGAGCCGGGCTGAATGCGATCCGCCGCTTCCGCGCCGGCGGCCGGAATGAGTCAGCGTCCCCGACGAACGTGCCGATCACCGTTCTGGAGATCAAGCGCTACGACAAGGTCATCGGGCACCTCGCCCTGGTCCGACGCATACCCAACCTCGAGATCATCCAGGGGCATGTCGAGGACGACGACCTGGATCCGTCCCGGACGGACGCCCGGCTGCAGCGGATCGCGCTGATGCGCGGCCAGGCGGAGCTCGTCGTCACCACTGTGGACTGGGTGGGGCGGGAGCCGTTCGAGGGGATGGACTGGCTGGCGGTCTACAAATCCGCCGACGAGTTCGACCAGATGTACGCCGACGCCGAGCCTCCGGCTCACGACAGCTGGGTCACCGACGGCAGCAGCAGCGAAGCGGCGAAGATCGTGCGACACACCAGGACCCGCGTGAAGCAGCTGATCACGAGGGAGCTCTACCCCGAGACGACGAACGAGGAGGCTTCTGCCCCGCGGATCGCCATGGCGACAGGGGCGCTCTCCCGTCGGCTCGGCGCGATCCTCCCCGCTGCGGCGCCGACGATGCCTGCCGTCCGAGAAGGGGGCGGCGCCGGCAGGAGACGAGCGACGACGTGCGCACGTTGGGTCGTCGAGGCCGAGCCCCCTCGTCTGATCAGCACAGACGCCGCCGGGCGCCAGAGGCAGGAGGTCGAGTTCCAACTCAGCGGCGGGACCGAGCCGGTCGGGACGGTTCGACTGAGCGTCAGTCTGCTCGGTGACGAGGGGCTCCACGAGCTGGTGCCGCCGGAGGAGCTCGACATCGAATGGGGCGAGGGCCTCGCAGGCAACGGCGCCTACGCCCACGTGCCGGCCGGTTCGACCGGCGTCGTCCGCTTCTCCGGTGCGCCTCGCCGTGCGATGCGCGTCGAGCTCACCGCAGGAGGCATCGATGGCCGTTCTTGAGTCGCGGCCCTTCCTCGCACCCGCGAGCCGTGCTGTCCACGCGACCATCGAGATCATCGAGCCCGCCGGGACCTCGTTCGAGGACATCGGCGACACGTGGGAGCCGGGGCAGCGCATCGTCCTGCGCTGCCGAGCAGAGCTCGCACCAGACTTCTGGGAGCAGACTCGGATCGATCCGAGCGAACCCGTGCTCCTGGTCGGCATTGCCACCTGCCTGCCAGCCCGGGCACGTTGGCGCTCCTCGGCCCGATTCGAGCAGATCGACGGAGCATGGCGCGCCGACACCCTGGTCGAGGTGGACGGATCCGTCGTCGCGGTCGAGGTCCTGGCCGACGCATGGGTCGTCGGTCCGGGCCGGACGGGGAGCGAGGATCCGTCGCTCGCCATCCATGAAGGGGCGAAGCTCTGGCAGTTGACCAAGCCGAGCAAGCTGGAGCTGGAGAGCGACGGGGCCGCCTTCCCCACCACGGCGATATCGTTCGCTCAGACGGGGCGGCGCGATGTCCCCTGGACCGTGGAGCTGGCTCCAGAGGCGGAGCCGTTCTGGAAGATCAGCTCCTCAGTCCGGCTCTACATCAACACGGACTCGGATCTCGCACCTGCCATCCTCGACGGCAGCGCCTCCGAGGACCTGTTCGCGCTGATGCAGTGCGACATCCACCTCGCCGTGATGCACAGCCTGGCGAAGTGGCGAGATTCCATCCCCCCGGCGCAGATGATGGCTCTCGCCGAGGAGGATGTCGAATCGCTCGCATCGTTCGGAGCCAATCTGGCCCAGAGCCTCGGTCTTCCTCTCAGCGAGTGCCTCCGCCTCGCACGGGAGGAGCCCCTGGCCCTCTCGGCCCGGTCTCGGGAGGCCCTCTCGTTCGGAAGGAGCTCGTCGGCATCGTGACTCGCATCTATCCCCAGTTCGACCGGGACGTCGCGTTCGAGGAGCTGGCTGCCCTCGAGAACCTGCTGCGGGCAGGCATGGCACCGCGGCCGCTCGCGGACGGCATGCTCCATCCCGCTACGAAGTTCAACGGTTTCGGCGGAGTTCCGGTCGACGTGCCGCGACTGCGCGCGCTGCGCTCCGCTCTCGAGTCGGCTCTGAGCGGCGCCGGTGCACAAGGACGCGACGCCGATCGACGCTTCGATGTCGCCGTCGGCCAGGTGCTCGCGCACTGGTTCGAGGAGGATGGGCGCGGGCAGGCGTCCAATCCGGAGATCTGGCCGTATCTGACGATCTACGTGCTGCCGGACCTCGCTATCAGGCGATTCGGCCCGGACAAGTCCGGCAGGCTGCCGCGCGACAGGTACCTCTCGGGGCGCCGCAACGTCTTCTACCGGGCCTACCTGCGATCGTGGATCCTCGGTGATCTGCTCGATGACCCGGACCTGCCGCTTTACGAAGACGATCTAGTCGGACTGGTGGACCGCAATTTGTCGGCGGACCACAGGATCGCTCGGATGATCGGGGAGCAGATCCGGTCAATTCAATCCGGCGAGGCACGTCGAGAGGGAGTGAGAGGAGGTCTTAAATCGGTGCAGTACGAGTTGCGAGTCAGTGACCTGGCCTCACTTACGGACGAATCCGCCAAACGGGTCATAGCGGAATGTTTCGACGGAGGAGTGAAAAGACAGGGCGCAACTTTCTAATCCGGCAAGTGAAACTGTTGTTGCGGACTTCCGGGACTAGGTCTAGGTCAAATGGTTCTGGCGGCCTCCCGGACCGAGCGAGACAGACGCGGGCGTCTAACGGGAATAAATAACCGCAAACCCGCGGCGCCAGCAAGGGCCCCCAGGGCTCTCGCAGCAATCAAGGAGTCAAGAGTATGGCAGAGAAGGCAAACCAGCTCGGTGTCAAATCTAAGACAATCGAATCTGTGTACCGTGAGTTCACCGCAAGTGCCTACGGGGTCAATCGGCGGTACCAGCGCAAGCTGGTCTGGACGGTAGAAGAAAAGGAGCGACTGATTGATTCGATTATAAATCAGTACCCTTTGCCTCAGTTCCTTGTGGCGGAGGATGTGACATCCCGCGACTATCAGTTCGAGATAATTGATGGCATGCAACGAATGAACGCAATCGTTGCGTTCATCGAAAACGAATACCCGCTGCGCGGGGAGTACTTCGACCTCGAATCGCTAGCGATAACCAAGGAGAAGAAGGATGAAGGCACGCTTGTGCAACGCAAGCCCATCCTTTCGCGGGCGGAGAGTGTCAAGATCGCAACTTACGAAATCGCACAGTCCGTATACCGAACCGACCACTCTTCGAGCATCGAAGAAGTCTTTAGGCGAATAAACTCGTCGGGGCAAAAGCTGTCTAGCCAGGATCTTAGGCAGGCCGGATCGACTTCTCCGATTGCGGATATTGTACGAGAAATCGCCAGTCGAATTCGTGGGGACCACTCGACGTCCGACGTAGTCGATCTCGCAGGCATGAAGGCCCTTTCAATCGCGAGCAACAACAACGAATACGGAATCAAGCCGGAGGAAATCTTTTGGGTTAGGCAAGCTGTCCTCAATCGTGCAAACGTGCGAACCTCTGGAGATGAACAGCTGATACTTGACATTGTCGCGGACATGCTATTTGATCCAGTTCCGAGCACCGGAACTTCCACCCGAAATGCCCTATTTGGAGTCGAGTCCTTTGATGGCAGGAGTGCGGATGCCCGCTTCTCCGCTCTCCTGAAAGACCCTGCCTGGCACTCTGGCAAGAAACGGACCCTTGTCGACGACTTCATGCAGACTTTCGATAAGGTCCTTGAAATTGTTGCCGAGTTCGGCGAGGATTCAAGGTTCCCAAAGGTAATCGGGCAAAAGGGCAACAACCCGGTGCCTAGATACTTTGAAGTCTTCTTCGTGGCAGTTTGGCGATTGTATTCCGTTGAACGGCTCGAGCTGACGAATCCTGCGGCTGCGGCAGATCAGCTTAGGCTCCACCCCGCATTCAAATCTATGCCGGGCGGGGGAGGCGAGTGGCCGTCTGCCGACAAGGAAGCGATCATTAAGAAGCTTTGCAGAAGCCTTAAGGTGGCTTTTGATGCACCACGACTTGCTGAAAACGCACGGCCTCGAACGAGCGTTATGTCCAATAGCGAGTTTGCATCGACAGTTTCGGAAGTGCTGCTGGAAAGTTCGGCGTACGAGATGAAGCAAGGTCTATTGAGGCTCGAGTCCGGGGCTTCGGTGATCACCTCGACGCTGTTCGACCGAATCCTTCGCACGGTTACTGCGATTTCTAATTCGTTCCCGAAGCAGGGCGGTCATGTGTTAATTGGTGTCGCTGACAGCGATTCGGATGCCGACCGTGTTTACGAGATTTACGGCGTCAGTCCGATAATCTACCGCACGCTCCGCATCGTCGGGGTTGAAAGGGAAGCGGACGCAATGGGGGTTAGCTTCGACGAGTACTGGGATGCCGTCATTCGCAAGATCTCAATGAGCTCTAAGCTTGACTCGTCCTATGCAAAGCGCGTCGCTAAGAGCGCTCGGGTCGCTGTTCATGAGGGTAGGAAGATGCTTGTAATTGACGCTCCGACCACGCGTGATCCGGTTGCTTTTGACGGGAAATACTTCGAGCGCATTGGTACGTCGACTGAGGAAGTCAAAGACCTCATCGCTTTCGGAAGGGGATTCGACTTGTGAGATCGTTGCCACTCGTGTCGAAGGATTCGCAGAACGTTGATCAGTCCTTCAACATCCACACCCGCCGCAGCGGCAGCCGCTCGGTGATGTCCTCCGGCAGCTTCTCGTAGTTGCGCAGCACGGCGTCGACGACGTCGGTCGAGTCCCAGACCTTCACACGGAAGCGTTGGTGCTTGACCGCGTCGCGCGCCGGCTTCGACAGGCCCGCCCACGTGGCGAGCAGTCCGTAGTCGGCGCCATGGGTGCTCACCAGACCGTTCAGCTGCGCGACGACCTCGGAGGCGACCTGGCCGGTCTTCACCTGGACGATGAGCTTCGGCGACTCGACCCCCAGCAGCCCCCGACCGGCGGTGATGTCGATGCCGCCGTCCGCGCCCGGCGGCGCCTCGTCCACATCGAATCCCTCCGCCTCCAGCAGCGCCGCCACGAGGTGGGCGAAGCCGTGACCGGAGAACTCCTCGGCGATCTTCGAGGAGATCTGGTCCTGGGCGATGTCGGCTATGTCCGGCTGGGACTCGGGCTCGTCCACCACATCGGTCGGGGAGTCCGCGGTGTGGGCTGTCGGTGCGGGCTGTCGGGCGGAGGGCATCGTCGCTGACCCGACGTCCTCGCCGGTGGCGAGCACGTGCTCGAGGCGGGCCACCGCGTTGTTCCTGCTGGGCGAGAAGATCGTCAAGGCGCTGCCCAGGGTGTAGAGCAGGTCCTGCTTGATCGCCGATCGCGGCACCTGGCGCAGCCATTCGACCTCCACCACGTGGCGCTGGTCGCGGTCCTCGCTGTCCAGGTAGCGGTAGCCGGAGGTGACGCGCCCCAGCGCGATCTCTCGGTTCGTCTTCATGGGCATCACGAGCAGGTCACCCGGTGAGATGCGGCCGCGCAGCGCCCACAGCTGCGCGACGGCGTTCGTGCGCGCACCCGCCGAATCGGCAGGGTACGCCTCCGCTACGATCCTCTCGACGTCCTCCCGGCTGCGCGCCTCGGTGAGGTCTGCGACGTCGCGCCATCCCCCGCCCGAGTACCCGTTCTCGATCGCCCATTCATCGCGCTTGCCGTAGCGGCCCGAGCGCACCACCCATGCACTGTTGCTCACGGGATCGACAGTACTGCTTCTGCAGGTCACGCGGGCCCGATGGCCGGCGAACTCCCGAATCTCCCGCCACGTCCTCCTGGGATCGCTCGAGCAGGCAACGCGCTCGGAGCCGTCTTCACGCCATCGGGCACAACCGCGCCGGGCTCCACATACCCTTCCCCCATGCCCACCACCCCCGAGAACTTCCAGGTCGACCTGCGCGGGATCGTCGAGATCCTGTCGCACCACCTGTACTCGAGCCCGCGCGTGTACGTGCGCGAGCTGATCCAGAACGCGCGGGATGCCGTGGTCGCGCGCGGCGAGGACGTGCCGCCCATCGAGCTGGTCGTCGATCCGGCCGCGGGCTCGCTCACCGTGCGCGACCACGGCATCGGCCTCACCGAGGCGGATGCCCGCAGCCTGCTGTCCACCATCGGCGCCTCCAGCAAGCGCGAGGAGCTCGCGGCGGCACGGCGGGAGTTCCTGGGCCAGTTCGGGATCGGCCTGCTGTCCTGCTTCCTGGTGGTGGACCAGATCGAGGTGGTCTCCCGCAGCGCCCGCGACCCGCAGGCGCCGACGATGCGCTGGATCGGCTACGGCGACGGCACCTTCACCGTCTCGCCCGCGGAGCAGCCGCTCGAGGAGCCGGGCACCCTGGTGCGGGTGCATGCGCGGCCGGACGAGGCCGAATGGGTGGGGACCGACCGCGTGTTCCGCCTCGCCCGCGAGTTCGCGAGCCTGCTGGCCGTGCCGATCACCTTCGCCGTCGCCGGCGATCCCCGCCCCGCGGTGCGGGTGAGCGGAGATCCCGCCCCGTGGGACCTGCCCGGTAAGGCGGCGGCCGCCTGGTGCGAGGACGCCTTCGGCTTCGCGCCGCTGGCGAGCATCCCGCTGGACCTGCCGATGCTCGGCATCCGCGGCGTCACGTTCGTGACCGGCGAGGCGACGCCCGGCCGGGGCCGCGCGGGGGACCGGGTGTTCTCCCACGGCATGTCCGTCGCCTCCGACAACACCCAGCTGGTGCCGGAGTGGGTCAGCTTCGCGCGCGTCGCGATCGAGGCGGGGTCGCTCAGCCTCACCGCCTCCCGCGAGAGCCTGCACGAGTCCGCGGCCCTCGCCACGGCGCGCGAGGAGCTCGGCCACCAGGTCCGGGCGGGCATCGAGCGCCTCGCCGCCGGGGACCCGGAGGTCTTCGCACGCTTCGTCGACGTGCACGGGCAGAGCCTGCTCGCCCTCGCCGTCGCGCACCCGGAGATGCTGGAGTTCGTCGCCCGCCACCTGACGTGGGAGACCAGCTCCGGGCCGCTGCGTCTGGTGGAGATGCCGGCCAGGATCACGTTCACCACGCAGGACCGGGACTTCAGCAGCTACGCCCCGATCGTCCAGGCGCAGGGCGACCTGCTGGTCAACGGGGCCTACACCCACGGCGCCGCCATGCTGCGCGCGTACGACCAGGCGCAGTCGCGGCTCACCGCGCGCGAGTTCGAGCTGACGCGCCTGCTGGAGAACCTCCCGGAGCCGCGCGGCGAGGACGCGGCCCTCGCCGAGCGGATCGGCACCGTGGCGCGGGGCGTGCTCGACGCGCACGGCGTCGCGGTGGACGTGCGCGCCTTCCGCCCGGTGTCCCAGCTGGTGCTGCACGTGCCCGGGCGCGCCGCGGGCTTCGTGTTCGAGGAGGTCGAGGACGATCCGTGGGCCGACATGCTCGGCGGCGGGGCCCCGCGCGAGCAGGAGGACCCCCGGCCCACCCTCGTGCTCAACCTCCGCGCCGAGGCCGTGCGGGCCCTCGGCGGGACGCTCGCCCCCGCCACCCGCGACGACGCGATCCGCGCGCTGCACCTGCTGAGCCTGCTGCAGGCCGGCATCCGCCTGCAGGCCGAGGAGCAGGCGCTCCTCGCGGGCGCGTTGCAGACGCTGCTCCTCGCGGCATCCTGACCCGACACCGACCACCAACCACCGACAGCAGGGGATGACGATGATCCGATACGACGAGGTCCGGGGCCTCACCGGCGAGAAGGCGCAGCGCGTGCGGGCGCTCATCGACCGCAGCAGCGAGATCTGGGACATGCCGGAGGACATGGGGACGATCGACGCCTGGGAGGAGCAGATCGCCGCCTGCGAGGCGGAGGGCGTGCCGCATCTCGCGGCGAGCGGGCGCTTCGGTCAGTACTCGATCCTCAGCCTCGGCGGCATGCCGCAGGAGGCCCTCGAGGCGTATGCGCGGCTCATGCAGATCGTCGGCCGCTACGGCGACCACATCCACCCCGACAACGTGAGGACGTTCCTCGGGACGATCTCGAACCTGGTCTCGACCGTGGGGGAGGACCCGTCGCTGTCGCGGCCGCAGCTCGAGCGGATCGTCGACCTCGTCGAGAAGCAGACGATCGCCCACGGCTTCGACCTCTCCAACGTCACGCTGGCGCGGGCGAGCCTCGCCGCCGAGTTCGGCGAGCAGGATCGCGCCTACGCGCTGCTGGACCGCTGGCAGGGCATCGGCAGCCCCGAATGGCCGCCCTTCGACGCGAACACCGTCACCCGCGAGGTCGCGATCCTCGAGCCCTTCGAGCCGGAGCTCGCCGCGGAGACGCTCATGCGACGGTTCACGGCGATGGGCGTGCCGCCGGGCCCGATCGACACCGACCGCGAGGACCTCACCCAGCTCGTGCTGCTGCGGGCGCTGCTGGGCTCCCTGTGGGCGCGCGCCGGGCGGAAGGACCTCGCGGCCCGGATCGGCGACGAGCTGGTCGACCAGTTCGGCATCGAGGACCTCGTGCAGACGGCGGTGGTCGAGGACCTGCTGCTCGTGCTCGAGCATCGGCCCGATGACGCCCGGGTCGCGGCCGATGTCGGGCTCGCCAACAGCGCGCTCGACACCGTCGACTGCCGGCTGATCGCCGCTCTCGCCCGCAGCCGGACGCTCGAGGACCCGGCAGGGGAGGAGGCGGTGCTGCTGCGCGCCGTGGCGACGCAGGCCGCGGCGGCGCACGATGAGCGCGGCGGGACGGACATCCACACCCGGGAGCTGCGGGAGATCTGGCTCGCGGACCTCCCGCCCGCCGACCCCGAGCCGGCCGCGGGCGATGACCCGGTGGAGCGGGCCGAGCGGATCCTGCGCGCCGGCTGGATCCCGCGGCGCACCGCGCCGGTGACCATCGACGAGGTGCCCTTCGCGATCAAGGACCGCTACCTCGAGCTCCACGGGCTGTCGATGGCCGTCCTCGAAGCCGGCTCCGAGGAGGAGTCCGAGGCGCTCGTGGAGAGCATCGTCGCCCGCAGCCGCGAGCTGAGGATGCCGATGGCGGAGTTCGTCGCGCAGCTCATGCGGACGATGCGCGCCTACCAGTCCGACGACCATGTGGCGCTCGTCCTGCGCTACGCGGAGGCCCAGCGCGCGCAGGCGCTCGCGCCGGACGGCATCTACCCGCCCCTCGAGAAGGCCGCCGCGGGGCTCTTCCTCCCGGTGATCCTCACGGCCCTGGACCAGCCCGCGATCCCGCTGGGCCGCATCGACGCGATCATCGCCGGGGAGGTCGACCTGCGGGCGCTGACCGGGAAGCCGACCACTCCGATCGCCATGGCCCGGCTCGCCCGTGCCGCCCACCTCGGGGAGGTCTCGGAGGTCGGGCCGCTTCTCGCCGATGTCCGGGCCCACCTCGCGGCGGAGGCCGGGGACGTCGACCCCTTCGACGTGCAGATCGACCTGGCCCGGATCCTCGCCCCCCTGGATGCCCGGTCCGTCCCGGGGCTCGTGGCCGACGTGCTGGAGAGCTCGAACGACCCGTCCCAGCAGCGCGCGGCGCAGGCGTGGACGGCCTGGGCCGCACTGCGGGCGGGCCGGCCCGTGGACCGGGACGCGGCCGAGGTCGTCGCGCAGCTCGAGCAGGTCGATCGGGACTTCGAGGATTTCGGGGACCTGCCGCGATCGGTGGTCCTCGAGCTCGCGGCCCAGGTCCCGGGCACCCTCGGATGGGCGGTCGACGCGGCGCTCGCGGACACGACCCCGGGGGACCCGTACCACCTCGACACCTTCGCCGGCGCCGCGCGGGTCCTGCTCGACCATGCCCCGAGCGACGCTCGCGGGCCGCGGCTGCGCGAGGACGCGCTCGCGATCGCCGCGGCGCTCGATGAGCGCAACGGCAGCGAGGTGCAGTCCCGGCAGCTGCGCGAGAGGTTCTTCCAGGAGGCTCGCGAGCGCAGCTGAGCAGAGCGAGGCGAGGACCTGCTGCAGGAGGACACGTACGTCATGTACATGTCCTGCTGCAGCAGGTCCTCCGAACCCTCCGGGATGCCCCTCTGCGGTGGGGGCGGAGCGCCCGGACACGGCGCACGCATCGCGAACCGATGCTCGGCGGCGCGCTCGGCAGCGGGAGCGAGCGGGCCGCCGGCCAGCGGGACGGGCGGCCCTACCCCTCCACCCCGAAGTCCCCCAGCACCGCCAGGATGTGGGCGGTGATGCGGGACTCCAGGTCCGCCGGGCCCTCGGCGATGACGTCGATGACCTCCTGGTGCTTGTCCGCGGAGGTGTTGAGCTTCGCGCGCTGGGCGCCGGCGTGCATGATCGACATGCGCAGCACGCCGGCCAGCTGCTCCCAGGTCTGCAGCAGCACCTCGTTGTCGCTGACGCGGCACAGGGTGCGGTGG
Source organism: Brachybacterium phenoliresistens (assembly GCF_000576425.1). Lineage (GTDB taxonomy): Bacteria > Actinomycetota > Actinomycetes > Actinomycetales > Dermabacteraceae > Brachybacterium > Brachybacterium phenoliresistens. Next base: position 341,591 of record NZ_KK069989.1, read on the forward strand.
AACTCGACGTCTGCCTCGAGGCGCTCGAGCATGGGGAGGTCGTCCTCCTCGGCGTCGCGCATGGTGCGCAGGGCGCGGTCCAGCTGACGCAGCGCCTTCGCGCGCTCGGCCTCGGGCATGTCGGCGACGGTGCGGGCGGCGAGGGCCTCGAGGGCGGCGCGCACGCGGAAGGTCCCGGCGATGGTGCGGGCGTCGAGGCTGCGCACGTGCAGGCGGCCGCGGCCGTCGGTGACGGCGAGGCCCTCCTGCTGCAGCTGGCGCAGGGCCTCGCGCAGCGTGCCGCGGGAGATGCCGAGCTCCGAGGCCAGGCGCACCTCCGCGAGGTGGGTGCCCGGGGCGATGCCGCCCATGACGATGGCCTCGCGCAGCGCCTGCAGGGCCTGTTCGCGCAGGTTGCTCACCTGCAGGGACGGGAGGACTGAGGTCTGTGGGCTCACGCCGTCATCCAACACTGGTCCGACCTTGTTGGCAAGTGTTGACAGTAGGACAGTCCAACACGTAGCGTCCTCGCCGTACCGACCCCCGGTCCCCGGACAGAGCTGTCCCGAAGGAGCCCGCTGATGTCGCACGACCCCGCACCGCCCGCCCGTCCCCCGCACGGCACGCCCCGGCACGACCCGACCCCGTCGGGCCGCGCCGACGCCCTGCACGCCCGCCTCGCCCCCGCCCGCCGCCTGCTCGACGGGGTCGAGAAGGTCGTCACCGTGCTCGCCGTCGCGGCGCTCGCGCTGATCGTCCTCACCGTCGTGTGGCAGGTCGTGGCCCGGTACGTGACCTCGCAGTCCACCGCCTGGGCGCCCGAGCTGTCGCAGACCGCCTTCGTGTGGACGGCGCTGCTGGCCATCCCGCTGGGCGTGCGCAGCGGTCGACACATGGTGGTGGACCTCTGGCGCGGCCGCAGCGAGCTCGTGCAGAAGGTCGTCTTCGTGCTCGCGTCCCTCGTCATCCTCGTGACCTGCGCGGTGCTGGTGGCCTTCGGCATCGAGATGCTCGGCACGTCCTTCCAGCGCAGCCTGCCCAGCCTCGGCATCTCCTCCGGATGGCAGATGCTCGCCGTCCCCATCGGCTTCGGCCTCAGCTTCATCTTCCAGCTCGAGGTGCTCGTGCGCCGCTTCACCGACCCGGCGAGCGTCGAGGTCGACCCCGCCGAACAGACCGTCTGAGAGGAGACCCCGACATGGGTGGATCACTGCTGGGCACCTTCGGCCTCGGGATGCTCTCCCGCGTCCCCATCGGCTTCGCCCTGGCCGCCGCATCCCTGGTCACGCTGTACTTCCTGACCACCGACAACCTCGCCATCGGCGCGCAGCGCATCGTCGCCGGCGTCACGCCGTACCCGCTGCTGGCGGTGCCGCTGTTCATCCTCGCCGGCGGGCTCATGAACGCCGGCGGCATCTCCCGCCGCCTGCTGGACCTGGCCGATGCCATCGTCGGCCGCATGACCGGCGGCCTCGCCCACACCAACATCCTGGCCTCGCTGTTCTTCGGCGGGCTCTCCGGATCCTCCGTCGCGGACGTCTCCTCGCTGGGCCGGATCCTCATCCCCGCCATGCGGGAGCGGAAGTACACCGCCGCCTACGCCGCCGCGGTCACCGCCTCCTCCGCGATCATCGCGCCGATCCTCCCGCCCTCGATCACGCTGATCCTGTTCGGCGTGGTCACCGGCACCAGCATCGGCCAGCTGTTCTTCGCCGGCGTCATCCCCGCCATGCTGTACATGGCGGTGCTCATGGTGACCGTGCTGGTCACCGTCAAGCGTTCCGGCTTCGAGCCGGAGGCCGTGAAGACCATGGACGAGAAGGACATCGGCCGCACCCCCCGCGACCAGATCGCCCCGTTCTGGCCGGCGCTGGCCAAGGCGATCCCCGCGCTGCTGCTGCCGGTGCTGATCCTCGTGGGGATCCGCGGCGGGATCTTCACCCCCACCGAGGCCGCCGGCATGGCCGTCGCCTACGCCGTGCTGGTCGGCGCCTTCGTCTACCGCGAGCTGACCTTGCCGAAGATCTTCACCGCCATGAAGGACTCCGTCGCGCTCATCGGCCTGATCCTGCTGGTGATGGCCGCCGCCCAGCTGTACTCGTGGGTGCTCACCTCCGGCGGGGTGCCGCAGTCCGTGGCCGCCGCGCTGCTGGCCGTCTCCGCCAGCCCCATCGTGATCCTGCTGCTGATCAACGTGCTGCTGCTGGTGGTGGGCATGTTCATCGAGGCCAACGCCGCGATCATCATCCTCGTCCCGATCATCTTCCCCGTCGCCGTGGAGCTCGGCATCGACCCGCTGCACCTGGGCGTGGTGATCGTCGTGAACATGGGCCTGGGCCTGGTGACCCCGCCGGTGGGCCTGAACCTCATGCTCGCCTCCGAGATCGCGGAGATCGACCTGCTCGCCGGCGCCCGCGCCATGCTCCCCTTCCTCGCCGGCGGCCTCGCCTTCCTGCTGCTGCTCACCTTCGTCCCCGCGCTGACCACCTGGCTGCCCGGGGTCCTGTACTGACCCGCACGACCGGACCGACCACCCGCTCGACCCACCCACCCCCAGGAGAAACCGATGATGCTCTCTCGCCGCCACGCCCTCGCCGGAGCCACCGCCCTCGGCGCCGCCGCCCTCACCGCCACCGGATGCGCACGCCGCGACGCCACCGCCGGCGGCGGATCCGACGGCGGGGGAGGAGCCCAGAAGCTCGTCCTCGGCCACGCCGGATCCGACACCGACCCCCGCCAGGCCGGCTCCGAGCAGCTCAAGAAGCTCATCGAGGAGCGCACCGAGGGCCGTCTCACCGTCGAGATCCACGGCAACTCCACCCTCGGCTCCTGGGAGCAGATGATCGAGGGCCTGCAGCTGGGCACCACCCACCTGGTCATCGAGTCGATCCTCTCGCTCGAGGCCTACTCCGAGCTGGCCGCCGTGGAGACCGCCCCCTTCCTCTACGAGACCGACGAGCAGTTCTTCGGCGTCTGGGACGGGGAGCTGGGCGCCGAGATCAAGGCCGCGCTGACCGAGGCGACCGGCTTCGAGCTGCTGGGCAACATGTTCCGAGGCGCCCGCAACCTCACCGCCAACCAGGAGGTCGCGACGCTGGACGCGCTCCAGGGGCTGACCGTCCGCACCCCCTCCACGCAGACGATGGTCGAGACCTGGCAGACTCTCGGCGCCCGCGCCGAGGCCATGGCCTGGGACGAGGTCTACTCCGCCCTCGAGCAGGGCGTGATCGACGGCCAGGAGAACCCGCTGGACGTCGCCGCGTTCAACGCCCTCTACGAGGTGCAGTCCCACGTGATGATGACCCAGCACATGTACGCCAACTACCACTTCCTCATGTGGGGCGACACCCTCGCCGGGTTCTCCGAGGAGGACCAGACCATCATCCGCGAGGCGGCTGACGAGGTCGGGAGGACGTACACGGAGACCACCGTGACGAAGCTCGAGGAGTACCGCACCACCCTCGAGGGCGAGGGCATGACCTTCGTCGAGCTGCAGGACCGCGAGGCCTGGGTCGAGAAGGTCCAGCCGATCATCGACGGCCTGCCCGAGCAGGTCGCCGCCTGGGTCGACCAGATCAAGGGCGGCTGAGCCGCCGCCCGGTGCCGGCGATCGTCGGCACCGGCGCCACCTCTCTGCCCCCCGCCCATCGCCCCCGAACCACCCACCCCACCCGGGAAAGGACCCCCATGAATCTCCACGAGCTGCTGCGCGCCCGCCAGGACGCCGGCACCCCCATCCGCATCGGCCTGATCGGCGCCGGGCGCTACGGCACCATGTTCCTCGCGCAGGTGCGCAACACCCCCGGCATGCACGTCGTCGCCATCGCCGACATCAACACCCAGCGCGCCCAGGGCGCCCTCGAGCTGGTGGACTGGCCGGCCGAGGCGGTCGCCGGCTCCATCGACGAGGCGCTCGCAGGCGGGGGCACCGCGGTGATCCCCGACGCCGCCGCCCTGCTGGACGCCGACGTCGACGTGGTCGTCGAGGCCACCGGCAATCCGATCGTCGGCACCAGGCATGCGCTGCACGCGATCCGCACCGGCAAGCACATCATCATGGTCACCGTCGAGGCCGACGCCCTGTGCGGCCCGGCCCTCGCGGCGGAGGCCGAGAAGGCGGGCGTGGTCTACTCCCTCGCCTACGGCGACCAGCCGGCGCTGATCTGGGAGCTCGTGGACTGGGCCCGCACCAGCGGCTTCACCGTGACCTGCGCCGGCAAGGGCGCGAAGTACCTCGAGCACTACCACCAGATGAACCCCGACAACGTCTGGGAGAACTGGGAGTTCTCGAAGGAGCTCACCGACTCCGGGCAGCTGAACCCGTACATGCACACCTCCTTCCGCGACGGCACGAAGGCCGCGATCGAGATGGCGGCCGTCGCCAACGCCGCCGCGCTGCAGCCCTCCGACGAGGGCCTCAGCTTCACCCCCGGGGACGTGGAGCAGATCGCCACGATCTGCAGGCCCGCGGCCGATGGCGGCGTCCTCGCCCACAACGGCTCGGTCGACGTCATGAGCTCGGTGACCCGCGACGGCGACTGGATCGAGCACAACACGCAGGAGGGCGTGTTCGTCGTCGTCGAGGCGACCAACGACTACGTCTCCGGCTGCTTCACCGAGTACCCGTGGCACCCGGACCCCAGCGGCCGCTACGCCGCCCTGTACCGCCCGTATCACTACGTGGGCCTCGAGCTGGGCGTCTCCATCGCCAACGCCGCCCTGCGGGGGGTGGCGACCGGGCGGCCCGTCGGCTTCTACGCCGACGTCGTCGCGACCGCGAAGAAGGACCTCGAGCCGGGGGAGACCCTGGACGGCGAGGGCGGCTTCTGCGTGTGGGGCAAGCTCATGTCCGCACCCACGTCCGTGGCCCGCAACGCCCTGCCCGTCGCCTTCGCGCACGGCATCGTGCTGAAGCGCGCCGTGCCGGCCGGCGAGGTCGTCACCTGGGACGACGTCGAGGAGCCCGTGGGCATGGACGAGGCCGTGGCGATGCGCCGCGCGACCGTCGCCCTGCTGCCGGCGGCCGATGGGGCGGCATCGGCCGCCGCCTCCGCTACCGTCTGACCATGGAGACATCGCGCGAGCGGGAGCCGCAGACCGGACCGGTGCCGCAGGACGGGCAGGACACGCCGAACGGGCGGGTATCGCTGATCGGTCGGGTATCGCTGATCGGGCTGGGGGCGATGGGCGGGCCGATGGCCCACGCCCTCGTGGACGCCGGGCTCGAGCCCGCCGTCTGGAACCGGACGGCCGCGAAGGCGGCCCCGCTCGCGCAGGCCGGGGCGCAGGTCGCCGCGACCCCGGCCGATGCGGCCCGCGCGGTGACCCTCACGGTGCTCGCGGGCATCGAGGACCTCGTGGACGTGATCGACCGGCCCGACGGGCTGCTCGCCGGCTGGCGCGCCCGCGGGATCGCATCCCCGATCCTCGTGGTCATGGGCACGGTCCCGCCGGCCGATGTCCAGGCCCTGGGGCAGCGGCTCGCCGCCCACGGGGTGCGCACGGTCGACGCCCCGGTCTCGGGCGGGGTCGCCGGCGCGGTCGGGCGGCGCCTGGCGATCATGGTCGGCGCCGAGCCGGAGGAGTTCGCGCAGCTCGCTCCCGTCCTGCGGACGATGGGCACCACCGTCGAGCACGTCGGCGCCCTCGGCGCCGGGCAGGCCGCGAAGACCTGCAACCAGGTCGTCGTCGCCGCGACCGTCGCAGCGCTCGCCGAGTCGTTCCGCCTGGCGCGTGCCGCCGGCGTGGATCCTGCGGCCCTGCAGCGCCTGCTCGGCGGCGGCCTCGCCGCCTCCGAGGTCCTCGCGCAGAAGGGCGACAACTTCGTCGCGGAGTCCTTCGAGCCCGGGGGCCTGGCCCGCTACCATCTCAAGGACTTCGCCTCCGCCCGCGCCCTGTGCTCGGCCGCGGGCATCACCCTGCCCGTCACCGAGGCCGTCGCCTCCCAGTTCTCGCACATGGTCGACCTGGGTCTCGGCGACCTCGACAACTCCGGGGTGTACCGGATCCTCGACGCCCGCGACCCGGAGGGCCTGGCCTGACGCGGTGGCTCCGCCCGGCGGGGCGGTCCGGTCGGACGGGGTGACGCCGCGCAGCCCGACGGGGCGGCGCAACCAGGCGGCCTCGCGCGGACGGACGGGATGGCCCGGTCGGACGGGGCGACGCCGCGCAGCCCGACGGAGCGGCGCAACCTGACTGCCTCGCGCGGACGGACGGGATGGCCCCGGATGACGGCGTCGCGCGGTCGGACAGGATGGCCGCGACGGACGGGGCAGCGCGGTCGGACAGGATGGCCGCGACGGACGGGGCAGCGCGGTCGGACGGAGCGAGCAGGCTGACTGCTGCAGCAGGACACGTACATGATGTACATGTCCTGCTGCAGCGGTTCCCCCGGTCGCCGCCTCCGCGGGGGACCGTGCCGCGAGCCGGTGTCGAGCCTCTGGTCCTCGATCGCGGCAGCAGGGGACGAGGGTCGTGCAGACCGGCGCCGTGCCTTGTCCCATCGCGGGCGCGGTGCCCTGTCCAGCCGCGGGCGCCGTGCCCTGTCCTGTCTCAGCGGACGATCCCTGCGGGGTTCGGACGCATTTCGTCGGCGAGTCGACAGAAAGAACCGCATGTCGTTGCGGCTCCGATCGTCCCCCCGCATGCTGGCGGGATGACGACCGGGACGACGAGGCCCCTGCGCGGGGCCGAGCACGAGATCCTGCGGGCGCTGCGCCTGCAGGGACCATCCACGCGCGCCGAGCTGGTGCGCCGCACCGGGCTCTCCCGCGCCACCATCTCCGCGGTGACCGCACGGCTGCAGGCCGCCGGCCGGGTGGAGAGCGCCGGGACGGCACCGTCCCGCCGCGGCATCGGCCGCACCCCGGAGCGCCTCGCCCTCAGCGTGAGCGGCGCCGTGATCCTCGGCGTCGAGTTCGGGCACCGGCGCGTCACCGTCACCGCGATGGACGAGGCGCACCACATCGAGGGCACCGCATCGGCCGTTCACGACCAGGACGAGCCCTGGACGCGGCGGATCCGAGCGGCGCTGCGGCTGCTGAGGGATCTGGGGCTCGCCGGGCGCACGATCCTTGCCGTCGGCCTGGGCGTCCCCGGCCGCATCCCCGACCGCGAGGCCGTGGCCCGCATGCTCGAGCAGACCTTCGCCGATCAGGTCGCGCCCCAGGTCAGGACAGACAACAACGCGCGCCTGGCAGGGCTCGCGGAGGCCGTGTGGGGCGCCGGGCGGGAGCTGCAGAGCTTCGTCTACCTGCGCCTGATGGACGGGGTCGGCGGGGCGCTGATCTCTCAGGGCGCGATCTACGACGGGCTGCACGGCACGGCCGGCGAGTTCGGGCACATGACCGTGGACCCGACCGGCCCCGCCTGCCGCTGCGGGAAGCGCGGATGCCTGGAGGCGTACGTGTCCCGGGAACGGATCCTCGCCGCCACCGCCCACCGGGACCTCGAGGCGCTGCGCGCGGCGCTCGACGCCGGGGACGCGCGTCGCCGCGACATCGTCGCCGGCGCCGGCCACCGGATCGGGGTGGTCCTCGCCAACGCCTGCACGGCGCTCGACGTGCAGGGCGTGGTGCTCGGCGGCGACCTGCTGGACCTCGGCGACCACCTCACCGACCCGCTCGAGGCGGCCTTCGCCGCGAACCTCATGCCCGAGCGGGCCGCGCGGATCGCCCTGCGCACCGGGCGGATCCGCCAGGTCGACGGGGCGCTCGGCGCCATCGCCCTCGTGCTTCGGGATCCCTCCATCACCCTGTCCGATGCGGGCTCCGCACCGGCCGCCGCCGAGGCCGGCTCCCCGGCCCGCCCGACCGATGCCCGTCCGACGGACATCGGCCGGAAGGAAGCTCCCGTGCTCCGCGACCAGAAGGGACGACTCTCCTCGTGACCAGCCCGAACATGTTCTTCTTCCTCACCGATCAGCACCGGGTCGACACCCTGCCCTGCTACGGGAACGACATCGTGCAGACCCCGTGGCTGGACTCGCTGGCCTCCGAGGGCACCGTCTTCGACCGCTTCTACACCCCGACCGCCATCTGCACCCCCGCCCGCGCGAGCCTGCTCACCGGCGAATCCCCGTTCCGCCACCAGCTGCTGGCGAACTACGAGCGCAACGTCGGCTACATCGAGGACCTCGCGCCGGAGCACCGGAGCTTCAGCCGCGACCTGCGCGATCGCGGCTACCGGGTGGGCCTGGCCGGCAAGTGGCACGTGGGACTGCATCGCACCGCCGAGGACTTCGGCTTCGACGCCCTGCACATGCACGGCTGGCACAACCCCGTGGACCTGCCCGCCTACCAGGAGTGGCTGGCCGCGAAGGGCCTGCCCGCGTACCGGCTGCGCGACGAGATCCGCGGGACGTTCCCCAACGGCAGCCCCGGCAACCTGCTCGCCGCCCGGCTCGACCAGGGCGTCGAGGCGACCTTCGAACGGTTCCTCGGGGACCTCGCGATCGCCCGGCTGCGGGAGTACGCGGAGACCTTCCATCGCGACGGCACCCCGTTCTTCCTGGCCACCCACTTCTTCGGTCCGCACCTGCCGTACAACCTGCCCGACGAGTACTTCGACCTGTACGACCCGGACGACGTCGAGCTGCCCGCCTCGATCGCCGAGACGTTCCTCGGCAAGCCGCCCGTGCAGGCGAACTACTCCGCCCACTGGACCTTCGACACCCTCGACGAGGCGACCAGCCGGAAGCTCATCGCCGCCTACTGGGGGTACGTGACGATGATCGACCACGAGATCGGGCGGATCGTCGAGGTGGCTCGTGAGCTCGGCGTCTACGACGATGCGGCGGTGTTCTTCAGCGCCGACCACGGCGAGTTCACCGGCGCGCACCGGCTGCACGACAAGGGCCCGGCGATGTACGAGGACATCTACCGGATCCCCGGGGTGGTGCGCCCGCCCGGCGGCGGCCCCGCCCAGCACCGGGCCGAGTTCGCCGACCTCCTCGACCTCACCGCGACCATCGGCGAGATCGCCGGCATCGACCCCGAGCGCACCCCGGACGGCACCAGCCTGCTGCCGATCCTGCACGGCCGGACGCCGCCGTGGCGCACCGACTACGTCGCCGAGTTCCACGGCCACCACTTCCCCTACCCGCAGCGGATGCTCGTCACCGACCGGTACAAGCTCATCGTCAACCCCGAGTCCGTGAACGAGTTCTACGACCTCGTCGCCGACCCGCACGAGCTCACCAACCGCTACGGCTTCCCCGAGTGCCGCGTCGAGCGCGACGCCCACCTGGCCCTGCTGTACCGCCGCCTGCGCGAGCGCGGAGACAACTTCTACCACTGGATGACATCGATGTATCCGGTGGGCGGGAAGGACTACGACACCTCGCTGGGCTCCTTCGAGAGGAACACACCATGACGCAGTCCCCGCACCCCGCACCGGCCGGACCCGTCGGCGCAGGTCCCGCCGCGCGGAGCACCGCGCGCCGCGGGATCGGCCGTCGGCACCTCCTGGCCGGAGCAGGAATCGCCGGCACGGCCCTGACCGCGGCCGCCTGCTCCGGCGGGCAGTCCATCGGCGGGGCCGAGGCCCCGCCCGCTGCGGCAGAGCCCTTCTCCGGCACCTACGACGGCCCCGATGTCACCATCACCTTCTGGAACGGCTTCACCGGCGGCGACGGGCCCTACATGAAGCAGCTGGTCGCAGAGTTCACCGAGGCGAACCCGGCGATCACCGTCGAGCAGTCCTCCCTGGAATGGCCGGACCTCTACTCCAAGGTCGTCACCGCCACCGACGCCGGCAGCGGCCCCGACGTCGCGGCCATGCACCTGGACCAGCTGGCCAGCTTCGCCGCCCGCGGCACGATCGTCCCGCTGGACGACCTCACCGAGTCCCTCGGCCTCACCGCATCCGACTTCACCCCGGCGGTGTGGCAGGGAGGCGTCTTCCAGGACCGGCGCTACGGCATCCCCCTGGACATGTTCACCATCGCCCAGTACTGGAGCACGCCGATGCTCGCCTCCGCCGGCCTCGAGAGCGGCCCCGCGACGGCGGAGGAGTTCGCCGCCGCGACCACAGCGCTGCAGGGCGCCGGGGTGGCCGCCCCGTTCTGGATCTCCCCGGACAACTGGCAGATCTTCGTGAGCCTGCTGGGCCAGTTCGGCGGGTCCCTGTACTCCGAGGACCTCACCACCGTGACGTTCGGCGACGAGGCCGGGGTCAAGGCCCTGACCTGGATGCGCGACCTGGTCGAGAGCGGGGTCAGCCCCTCGGACGCCACGGACCTCGCGACCGCCTTCAAGAACGGCTCCTCGGCGATCATCCACGAGCTGCTGTGGCTCATCAACGACATCGAGGACACCGCCGACGGCATGGAGTACGGGATCGGTCCCTTCCCGATGATCGGCGACGCCCCCGGGGTGTTCGCGAACTCGCATCACTTCGCCCTGACCAAGCAGGCCGATGCGGATGAGGACCGCGGCCAGGCCGCCCGCATGTTCATCTCCTGGATGAGCGAGAACTCCGCGACCTGGGCCGGCTCCGGGAACATCCCGGCCCGCGCCTCCGCCCGGCAGGACGTCGTGTTCACCGAGGGCCGGCAGGCCCCGCTGGCCGCCGATGACGTGCTGGAGAGCTTCCTGTTCCTCCAGCAGGTCCCCGGATCCCGGGAGATCGCGGCCGACAGCTATCAGCGCGCCGTCAGCCGGGCGGTGCTCGGCGAGGAGGAGCCGGAGGCCGCGCTCGCCGCCGCCGTCACCACCGCCCAGGAGATGCTCGACCGCAACCGCGAGCTGTACGGCATCTGACCCGGAGCCCCGAGCGGGCTCCCGAACCAGGCGGAAGACCGCCGAGAGGAGAGGATCGATGAGCACCGCCGCTCCGAGCCTCAGCCCGTCCCGCAGTCCCGTTCCTGTCGCGCCCGTCGACGCACCTCGTCGGATCCGCCGGGGCAGCCCGGTGACGCCGTACCTGTTCATCGGCCCCTTCCTGATCCTGTTCGCGGTGTTCGTGCTCGCACCGATCCTCGTGCTCGCCTGGTCGAGCACCCGCCAGTGGATCCTCGGCTTCGACAGCGGCGGATTCGTGGGCGGGGAGAACTACGCGACCCTGCTCAGCGGCCAGGGGGTGCTGTCCGAGGAGTTCTGGCGCGGCATGCGGGTCACCGCCGTGTTCACCGTCCTGTCCGTGCCGCTCCTGGTGACGGTCCCCTTCGCGCTCGCATTGCTGCTGAACCTCCGCTTCCGCGGGCGGACCCTGTTCCGGGCCGTGTACTTCGCCCCGTACGTGCTCGGGGTCGCCGTCGTCGGAGTGCTCTGGCACTTCCTGCTGGATGCCCGCGTCGGCCCGGTCAACCACCTGCTGGGAGCGATCGGCCTGCCCGATGCGACCGCGTGGACCACTTCGCTGCCGGCCGGCTGGGTGTCGCTGGTCGGGGTGACCGTGTGGTGGACCGTCGGCTTCAACGCCGTGATCTACCTGGCCGCCCTCCAGGACGTGCCCGCCGAGCTGCACGAGGCCGCCCGCATCGACGGCGCCGGCGCCTGGCGGCGGCTGTGGGCGGTGACCATCCCGCACATGCGGCGGGTGCTGCAGTTCGTCGTCGTCATCACCATCATCGCCTCGGCCAACATGTACGGGCAGTCGGCGCTGATCACCCAGGAGCAGCCCGGCGGCGCCACCCGCACCGCCATCGGCTACATCGCCCAGACCGGCATGCGCTCCTACGACATCGGCATGGCGAGCGCCATGAGCATGATCCTCGCCGTGTGCCTGATCGCCGCGAGCCTTCTGGTGAACCAGCTCTTCCGACTCGTGGGAAAGGTGTAGACGATGACCGCCGTCCTTCCGCCCCGTCGCCGCCCGCGCCTGCGGCGCATCGGCCTGTGGGTCCTCCTGATCGGGCTGACCTGCGTGTTCGCCCTTCCGCTGCTGTACATGCTCGCCACCGCGTTCAAGACGCCCGCCGAATCGGTCTCGGCGGACTTCCGCCTGTGGCCGCAGGACCCCACCCTCGGGGCGTTCCGGCAGATCCTCGGCGACGACTCCGTGCCCGTCCTGCGCTGGGTGGGCAACAGCCTGCTGGTCGCCGTCGCGCACTGCGCCCTCACCGTCGTCCTCGCCGTCCTGGCCGCCTACGCGCTGGCCCGCATGGAGTTCCGGGGCCGTCGTCTGATGATGGGCGTCATCCTCGCCACCATGTTCGTGCCGGCCGTGGTCATGCTCATCCCGCACTTCCTCATCGTGAACTCCCTGGGCTGGCTGAACTCCTATGCGGCGCTGATCATCCCGGGTGCCGCCGGGGCGTTCGGCGTGTTCTTCCTGCGGCAGTTCTTCGCGGCGATCCCGCGCGAGCTCGAGGAGGCCGCGATCGTCGACGGCTGCACCCAGTGGTCCACCTTCGCGCGGATCATGCTGCCGCTGGCCCGCCCGGCCGTCGCCACCTTGGTGGTGCTGTCCTTCCTGGCCAGCTGGAACGACTACCTGTGGCCTGTGTTCGTCCTGTTCAGCAGCGACATGCAGACCCTGCCCTCGGGCCTGCGGCTGCTGCAGGCGGAGAACTCCACCCGGTACGACGTGATGATGGCCGGCGCCGTCATCGCCAGCGCCCCCGTGCTCGCCCTCTACGTCATCGCCCAGCGCTGGATCATCGAGGGAGTCTCGACCAGCGGCATCAAGGGCTGACCCCCGGCGACGCGCCACCACCGCATCGCCCCACCGTCGGCAACCCCCCCCGCCCTTCGTACCATCCCGAACAGGAGTCCCATGGCCCCCGCATCGTCCACCGCATCCGCCCTTCTGACCGCGCAGATCGACCTCGCACCGGCCCCGGCCGATGACCGCATCGACCCCATGATCTACGGCCACTTCCTCGAGTCCGCGTTCTTCCACAACATCGAGGGCGGCGTCTTCGACGAGGGATCCCCGCTGTCGGTCACCGGCGACGGCCCGCTCGCCGGCTGCCGGCAGGACGTCATCGACGCCTGCCGCGCACTGGGGATGCCGGTGGTGCGCTGGCCCGGCGGCAACTTCACCTCCGCCTACTGGTGGGAGGACGGCACCGGCCCGCGCGATGAGCGGCCGCGCCGCCTCGAGCTCGCCTGGGGCAGCGAGGAGTCCAACCGCTTCGGCACCCCCGAGTTCCTCGCCTGGTGCGAGGCCACCGGCGCCACGCCCTACCTCGCGCACAGCTGCCGCAGCGTCGAGGACGCCGTGCGCTGGGTCGAGTACTGCAACTACGAGGGCGACACCGCCATGACCCGCCGCCGCGCGGCGGACGGGATCGACCCCGCCCGCCCGGTGCCGATCTGGGGCATCGGCAACGAGGTGTACGGGCCCTGGCAGATGGGCCATCGCAGCCCCGAGCGCTATGCGGCCGATGCTCTCGAGCACGCCCGCTTCATGCGGGCCGTCGACCCCTCGATCGAGTTCGTCGCCGTGGGCCTGGACGAGGACCGCTGGACCGACGCGGTGGTGCGCGAGCTCGGCGAGACGGCCCGATGGTTCTCCGTCCACGCCTACGGGGCGGGCTTCCACCTCGTGGATCCCTCGCGCGAGGAGTTCGATGCGATCGTCTCCCAGGCCCTGCATTTCGAGCAGGTGCTGCAGGGCTTCTCCCGGAAGACCGCCGCCGCGGCGGCCCGGCACGGCATCACCCGCCCGCTCGAGATCGCCCTGGACGAGTGGAACATGCGCCACTACGAGCCGCGCACCTGGGAGGATCCGCAGCCCGGCGCCGACGGCGGCATCGCCCCGCGGGACACCTCCGGCCCGGCCGACGCCCCGGGCACCGCGGGGGAGAACGGGTGGCGGGTCAGCCGGTACTCGCCCCGCACCCTCGCCGATGCGCTGTTCTACGCCGGCGTGTTCCACGCGATCCATCGGACCGCCGGGAACGATGTGCCCGTGACCATGGCGAACACCGTCAACCTGGTCAACGCCAACGGACTGCTCGCGGTGCGGGAAGAGGGCCTGGTCCGCTCCGCGACGTACCACGTGTGGGATCTCTACCTCAACCATTTCGGCACCCGAGCGCTGCCGGTGCGGCTCGCGGGCCCCTCGGTCACGCTGCCGGTGCGGCACGAGCAGGGCTGGGGCGGCGAGGCGCAGTGCCGGCAGGCGCTCGCCGCCGTGCCGCTGCTGGACGTGAGCGCCTCCGCCTCGGCCGATGGCACGCGCCGATTCGTCGCGATCATCAACCGCTCGGCCGACCAGGACGTGCGGACGGCGCTCGTGGTGGACGGCGCCCCGGTCTCGGGGCCCGTCACGGTGCGGACCCTGGGGGCCGACGCCCCGGAGCTCTTCGCCGCCAACACCCTGGATGCGCCCGACGTGCTGGGAGTGCGCGAGAGCTCGACGACCCTCGAGGGCGGCGAGGTCACCGTCCCCGCCCACTCGATCACCGTGCTCTCCTGGCAGGCCCCGGCGGGCTGATCCGTGCCCGCCGCCGGCGACCCCTCCGACAGGAAAGGACCGAGGTCCATGTCGAACGACCCTCCGAACATCCTGGTGCTGATGACGGATCAGCAGCGCATCGGCTGCACCGCCGCACAGGGCGGGCCCGACACGATGCCCAGCACCGACGCGCTGCTGCGCCGCGGCACGCAGTTCCCGCAGGCCTACACGAGCGCGCCGGCCTGCGTGCCGGCACGCACGAGCCTTCTCACCGGCCGCTTCCCCTCCGCCCATCGCGTGCGACAGAACTCCACGCCGCAGCACGCCCACTACTCCCAGGACCTCCTGGACGTGCTGCGAGGGGCCGGCTACTCCCTGCATTTCGCCGGCAAGCCCCACATGCACCCCGGCCCGGAGGACTTCGACACCTTCCACGGGCCGTACATGCATGACGGAGGCCCGCAGGATTCGGCCGAGCACGCCGCCTTCGACGCATGGCTGCACGAGCTCGACCATGCCGTCGCCCCCGAGCCGACGCCCTTCCCCGTCACGGCCCAGCTGCCCCACCGCATCATCGACGGGGCGATCGACGCCGTCGACCGCGCCGATCCGTCGCGGCCGTTCCTCCTCTGGGTCTCCTTCCCCGAGCCGCACAACCCCTACCAGGTGCCCGAGCCGTACTTCTCGATGTTCGACCCGGCATCCGTCCCGGACCGTGCGGCCGGGCCGGAATCCCTCGAGCGGCTCGGCTGGCGCTTCCGCTGGCTGCACCGGCTGATCGAGGAGAAGCGGCCCGGCTTCGACGCCGAGTGGCGCCGTCTGCGCGCGAACTACCTGGGGATGCTCCGTCTGATCGACGACCAGATCGCCCGGCTCCTCGACCGCCTCGCGGACGACCTCGAGAACACGATCGTGATCGTCCTCAGCGACCACGGGGATCTCATCGGCGACTACGGGCTGCAGCGCAAGGGCGCGGGACTGCCCGAGGCACTGGTGCGGATCCCCTTCGGGCTCAGCGGCCCCGGCATCGATCGCCAGGAGCGCGAGGAGCTGGTCTCGATCGTGGACGTGCTGCCCACCGTCGCCGAGCTCGTCGGCGCGGAGGTCCCGCCGGGGGTGCAGGGGCGCTCCCTCGCCCCGCTGCTGGCGGGGGAGCCCGCGCCCGCGGCGGAGTTCAGGTCGATGTACGCGGAGCACGGCTTCGGGGGAGCCTCCTACCGCGAGGAGGACCGGCCCGCGCTGCACTTCCCCTACCCGGGGCGCCGCTTCGACGAGCTCAACAGCGTCACCCAGAGCGGGGAGATGCGGATGGTCGTCGAGGACGGCATGAAGCTGGTCGTGGACGACACCGGCGAGAGCTTCCTCTACGACCTGCGCGAGGACCCGGCGGAGCTCACGAACCTGTTCGACGCGCCGCAGGCCGCCGCGGCACGCGATGCCCTGCACCGTCGGCTCGTGCAGTGGATGCTGCGCGTCGCCGACGACCTCCCCGTCGGGGCCTACGACCCCTGCACCCGGGAGCACAACTGGCTCTGGGCCGAGACCCGGCGCTGAGCCACGGCAGCACCTCGGACGCCCGGACCAGGCCCGGGCGACACCTCATCTGGAGGCCACCATGTCCGCACATCGACCCCCCGCCCATCGACCACGCCCCGTCGCCCCGCACGGGACGGCCTCCCGGCGATCCGTGCTCGGCGCGGGCGCCACGGCGCTCCTGGCCTCTCCGCTCGTCGCCGGGTGCGGGCCCGGTGCAGACCGCGGCGGGCGCGGCGGCTCCGACGGCCTCCGGGTCTCGTGGTACGGCGGGGTCCCGGTGCACGAGGGCGTCGACGGCGCCCTCGCGGCGTTCGGGACCGCCCACCCCGACATCCCCGTCACCTCGGAGAAGGCCGAGTTCTCCGCCTATTGGGACAAGCTCGCCACCCAGACCGCGGGAGGGCAGAGCCCCGACGTGTTCCGCATGTCGATGTCGTACTTCCAGGAGTACGCCGATCGCGGGGCGCTGCTGGATCTCTCCGACCTCATCGGCGACCCCCTCGACATCTCGTCGCTGGACGCGGATGTCGCCGCCTCCGGCGACGTCGGCGGCGGGACCTTCGGGATCGGCCAGTCCTCGATCACCCACGCGACCTTCCGCAACACCCGGCTCGCGGAGGAGCACGGGATCACGCTGCCGGCCGCGTGGAGCTGGGACGACTTCGCGGAGTTCTGCCGGTCCCTGGCGGGAGCCGCGGGGGAGGGCGTCTACGGCTCCACCGACGCGAGCGGCAGCTTCCAGATCTTCGAGGTGTGGGCGCGGCAGCACGGCATCGACCAGTTCACCGAGGAGGGCTACGCGGGAACGGCGGAGCTCGTGGAGGAATGGTTCGCCCTCTGGCAGGGTCTGCGCGCGGCGAAGGCGGTCCCGCCGGCCGACATCACGGCGGAGGCCGGAGGCTTCGAGAACTCCCCGCTGTCGCTCGGCAGCGCCGCCGTCGAGTTCGGCTGGGTCCAGCAGATCACCTTCTACCAGCCCTTCCTCCCCGAGGCGCCGCTCGAGGTCGCGCCCGTGCCCGGCATGACCGCCGGCGACCTCTCAGGGCAGTTCGTCAAGGCGCTGGATCTGTGGTGCGTCGCCGCCACCAGCGCGAACCCGGAGAACGCGGCGCAGCTCATCGACTTCCTCGTGCACGACGAGGAGGCTGTCCGGTCCATCGGCCTCACGCTGGGCGTCCCGCCGTCGGAGAGCTCGCGCGAGCTGCTGGCGGCGGCGCCGGACACGCCCGAGGGTCGGGCGATCGCGTACGTCGAGTCGGTCACCGGATCGACGGGCGAGGCGCCCGGGCCCTGGCCCGTCGGCTACAGCACGCTGCTGGACGCGTTCTCCCGTGTGAGCCAGGACGTCGCCTTCGGGGATGCGGATCCTTCCGCGGCGGCCGACGATTTCGTGGCCCAGGCACAGGAGGCGATCGCCGCAGGATGAGCCGTCGCGCGCTGCGGCGCGCGGACCCCCGGGAGGCATCCGGGGCGACGCCGTCCGGAACGGCTCCGGCGGGCTGCTACCGCCGCCATTGCCACGGCGTCGTCTCGGTGACCTTCACGAAGCCGTAGCGCTCCAGGATCGGCCGGGAGTACGGGGTGGAGTCGCTGTGGATCAGGGTCTTCCCGCCGCGCAGGGCGGACCGTGCGCGGGCCGCGGTGAGCGCACGGTAGATGCCGCGGCCGCGCCACGCCGGACGGGTCGCGCCGCCCCAGATCCCGGCGACGTCGGTACCCGGCACCGGATGCAGACGCCCGGCGCTGACGATCTCGCGGCGCGCCGCGCCCGCCGTCCCGGGCGCCGATGCGGAGCCCTCGCCGCCGGCCTCGGCGACCCAGCACTCGATCGACGGGTCCTCGGCCAGGCTGGACAGCAGCTCCTCGACGTGGGCGGGGGCGCCGAACACCTCCTCCTGCATGGCGCACATGCGGCGCACGTCCGCCTCCTCGGCGATGCGCCGCAGCGTGACACCGTCGGGGAGGGGGACGTCGACGGCGAGCAGCGCGGCCTCGCCGATCATCACCGACTCCGGCTCCCCGGGCACGTAGCCGTGGGCGCTCAGCGCCTCGACCAGCCCAGGAGCATCGTCGTGCGCGCGGGACTTCCACTCGGCCTCGAGGATCTCCGGGCGCTGCGCGAGGTGCGCGACTGCCGCGGCGACGAGGGCCGGCACATCGGCCCCGATCAGGTCGCGGTAGGAGACGAAGCCGCGCCCGCCGGGGAACTCGCCCAGCCACAGCGGGCCGATGCGGGTCACCGCGAGGGCGCCGTGCATCTCCGCCTCCGTGCGCAGCGTGTCGTCGTAGGCGGCGCGCAGCGCGGCGACCTCCGCTCTCGGTGTCCCGCTCATCGGCATCCCGCCCTTCCCCTTCGCGCTGTTCGCAGGGCTCTCCTCCGTGCTGGCCGCAGGCCCCGGTTCGGTGCCGGCCGCACGGCATGTCTATCAGGCAGGACGCCGGGGAGGGGGACTGCTCTCGCAGGACACGTACATCATGTACGCGTCCGGGAGCGCCGGTTCCCCTCCTCAGCGGTCGGCGCGGCGCATCGCGCGCCGACGGACGAGCCCGGCAGGTGGCACGCTGGGCCCATGAGCGTCCTCATCGCCTACGCCACCCACTCCGGCGCGACCCGCACCCTCGCCGAGCAGATCGCCGAGACCCTCGCCGACCTGGGCCGGGATCCGCACGTCGTCGACGTCCTCGAGGATCCGGACCCCACCGGGCACGAGGCCGCCGTGATCGGCTCGGCGGTGCGCGCGGAGTCCTACGAGACGCCCTTCGTCCGGTGGACCCGCCGCCGCGCCGAGGCGCTCGGGCAGCGGCCCGTCGCCCTGTTCTCCTGCTCGGGCTCCGCGTCGGACCCGGCGAAGCAGGGCAGGCAGAAGGCCACCGATGCCTTCCTCGCCGAGGCGCTCTTCGAGCCGGTCGCCGTGCGCAACCTCGCCGGCTGGGTGCTCATGGACCGCATCCCGCTCCACGAGCGGTTGCTGCTGCGGTCGATGCGCACCCCCGAGGGCGACTTCCGCGACCTGCCCGCCGTCGCCGCCTGGGCCCGGGAGATCGCCCCGCTGCTGCGCGGCTGATCGGCACGGCACCCGCCTGGTCCCTGGGGACTTCTCCCGGTAGGCACCAGGGCCGATGCGCCCCGGCATCGCCCGCAGGGGAACTGCTGGGCGGCCTCGAGTCGAAGGCCGGCTGACCGAAGGGATCACTACCGCGGTCGATCCTGATGACGAGCTGGCGACCGTCCTCGACCGATCGTCCCCTGCCCCATTGCGGTGCGTCCCTTCCTGCCCGCGCCCGCTCCTTGACGACCTTTCGTGGATGCCGTAGCGTCCTCTGGCGTGCACATATTGCACACCGCGCGCAATGAATGCATCAGCCGAAGGAGTCTTGATGATGATCCCCACCACACCCCGTGCCGAGCTCGATCTGGAGCGCAGCACGCTGAGAGCGATCCGGCGGCGCCTGCTCCCGGTCATCGCGGTCATGTACTTCATCGCCTTCCTCGACCGCAACAACGTCGGGTTCGCGAAGCTCTCGATGAGCGCGGACATCGGCCTCACCGAAGCGGCCTTCGGCTTCGGGGCCGGAGTCTTCTTCCTGGGGTACGCATTGTTCGAGGTGCCGAGCAACGGCGGCATGGTGCGCTTCGGCGCGCGGAAATGGATCGCGCGGATCATGATCTCGTGGGGAGTCCTCGCCACGGCCATGGCCCTCACCACCGGCCCGGTGTCCTTCTCGATCCTGCGCTTCCTCCTCGGGGCGGCAGAAGCCGGGTTCTTTCCCGCGATCATCTTCTACCTGACCCTCTGGTTCCCCCAGAAGGTGCGTGTGACGGTGCTCGGGACGTTCATCCTCGCCCAGCCCGTCTCCAACGCCATCGGCGCGCCGCTGTCCGGGGCGATCCTCATGATGCCGCCGGTGCTGGGATTGGCCGACTGGCAGTGGCTGTTCATCATCGAAGGCATCCCGGCGATCATCCTCGGGCTGCTCGCGCCGAAGCTCCTCACCGACCGTCCCCAGGACGCGGCCTGGTTGAGCGATTCTCAGCGCACCTGGCTCATCGGCACCATCGAGAAGGAGAACGCCCTGGTCGCCCGGAGCGGACACGGACGCTTCATCGACGGCCTCACGGACAGGCGGGTCTGGGCCTACGCGGGGCTGAACTTCGGGATGGTCTGCGGGATCTACGGTTTCGGGCTCTGGCTCCCCACCGTGATCCAGTCGCTCGGAGACTTCTCCGTCGGCCAGGTCGGCCTGATCTCGGTTCTCCCCTATGGTGCGGCGGCGGCCTTCCTCTTCTTCTGGGCCCGGCGCTCCGATCGCACCGGCCGCCGCGCCCTGCACGCGGCGGGAGCGATGACGATCGCGGCCGTCGGCCTTCTGGGAGCAGGGCTGACGACGGGTGTCTCCCCCTTGGTGGGTCTGATGTTCCTGGTCGTCGCCGCCATGGGCGTGTACGCCGCGACCGCGCCGCTCCTGTCCATGCCGTCCTCGGTCTTCGTCGGTGCAGCCGCTGCCGCCGGCATCGGACTGGTCAACGCCGTCGGAAACGTCGGGGGATTCGTCGCCCCTTTCGCCGTCGGCCTCATCAACGACGCGACCGGGAGCACCCACGCGAGCCTCGCGTTCCTCGCGGCGTGCCTCATCCTCACCGCGGTCGCCACCGCCCTGTACGCCGGTCGCCGACCGGAGGGACGCGTGGCGGTCCAGGACCGCTGAACCGACGCCCCGCCATCTGGCCCCCTCACAACTAGGAGACGACCTTGACCACCTCGCACCCGAACAGCACGACCGCCCTGATCACCGGAGGCGGAGTCGGCATCGGCCTGGGCATCGCGCGCCGGCTCGCCGAGCAGGGCGTCCGGATCGCCCTGACCTATCGGACCCATCGCCCCGACGAGCAGGTGCTGGACGCGCTGCGCGCTGCGACCGGGCAGGCACCCCTCGTCCTGCCGGTCGATGCCACGGACCCGGAGCAGGTCGAGACGATGGCCGGCGAGGTCCGGAGGGCCTTCGGGAGCCTGGACATCCTCGTCAACAACATCGGCGGCCTCATCCGTCGTTCGCCCATCGCCGAGATGGACCTCGAGCTGTGGCGCACGGTGATGGCCACCAACCTCGACTCCACATTCCTCGTGACCCGCTCCGTCCTGCCCTTCCTGAGCCGCCCGGGCGGGAGGATCATCAGCATCTCCTCCCTCGCCGGTCGGAACGGCGGGCACCCGGGGGCCACCGCCTACGCAGCCTCGAAGGCGGCGATCTTCGGGTTCACCCGAGGCCTGGCGAAGGAACTGGCGCCGGACGGCATCACCGTCAACGCCATCGCGCCGGGCTTCATCGAGGACACGCCCTTCCACAGCACCTTCACCACGGAGGACTCCAAGCGGCGCACGATCACCACCATCCCCGTCGGACGTGCCGGTACGCCGGAGGACGTGGCACAGGCCGTGGCGTGGCTTGCCTCTCCGGGCGCGAGCTTCACGACCGGGACCATCGTGGACGTCAACGGCGGGCAGCACTTCGCATGACGCTCATCCGCGGTGAGGCGGGGATCATCCATCCGGATGTCCTCGAGGCGCTGGCACGGGTGGGGCACAAGGGCAGGATCCTGGTGGCCGACGCGCTCTACTCGACGGCCACGATCGTCGGCCCGAGATGCCGCGTGGTCCACATCGGGCTCTGTGCCGGGTACCCGACGGTGCCCGAGGCGGTGCGTACTCTCCACCGTGCCATCGCACTGGAGGAGGTGTGCAGGATGCTGCCCGAGTCCGGCCGCACGGATCACGACGTCCATCGGGAGGTCGATGCGCTCCTTCCCGGCGCTGCGACGGCGCATTCCTGGATCCCCCGCGGGGAGTTCTACGCGGCGGCCCGATCCGAGGACGTGGCCCTCTGCCTGGCCACGGGAGACGTGCGCCGGTTCGCGAACGTCCTGCTCACCGTCGGAGGGGTGCGGGCATGACGTGAGATGATCGCGGCTGGAGAAGGGAGGCCGAGCGGATCATGTCGCAGACCGTCAAGCGCGCCATCACCATCCTCGAGCGGTGCAGCGAGCGCCCCAGCACCGTGCAGGAGCTCGCAGACACCCTCGGGACGCATCGGACCACGGCCCTGCGGCTCGTGCAGACCCTCGAGGCGTCCGGATTCCTCCGCTCCGTGGGGAACGCCCGATATGGCGTCGGGTTCCGCCTGGCAGGCCTCGCCTCGCGCGCCGTCGAGCAGTTCGATCTCCGCGAGCTGGTCCATCCGCACCTCCAGGAGCTGAGCGACGCCGTCGGCTTCACCGTGCAGCTCGCGGTCCCGCAGGGAGATCGGCTCATCTACGTCGACAAGATCGAGCCGCCCTCGTCCATCACCTTGAACACGCGTATCGGCGGCGAGGTGGTCATCCATACCGCCGGCGTCTCCAAGGCGATCCTGGCGCATCTCGACCCTGCGCAGCGGGACAGGATCATCGCCCACGCGACCTTCGAGAAGCACACCGACAGCACGATCACCGATCCCGACCGGCTGCGCGCGGTGCTCGAGCTGGTGGCCGCTCGCGGCTGGTCCACCGATGACGGGGAGTTCGAGACGTTCTCGAACTGCATCGCCGCGCCCGTGTTCGACGGACGCGGCGCCTGCGTGGGCGCCCTGTCCATCACGGCATTCACACATCACGCCACCATCGAGCAGCTCCAGGAGCATCTTCCGCTGCTGCTCGAGACCACCCGGCGGATCTCCCGCGAGCTCGGAGCGCCCGAGGGCGCCCAGGAGACCGCGGCGGCGGCGGGCTCCGGCACGCTCTGACGACGGAGGCCGTGGATGATCCCGCTGCTGCGCCGCGACCTCGACGGCCGCTACCCCGACTGGCGCCGCACCGTGCTGATCTGCGCGATCGCCGGCGTGCTGCTGGGCTCCTCGATCGGGGCGCTCGCCCGGGTGGTCCTCGTCGAGACCGGCGTCGGCGCGGGGGAGAAGCGCATCGGCACCGTCATGCTCGCCGCGATGCTCGTCGCCCTCGCGCACGTGCTGGTCGTGGCCGTGGACGCCGTGCGCCCGGTCCCCGGCCTGCTGCGCCTGCTGGACACCGGCGGGCGCGTGGCCGTCTGGGCGGCGACCCTCGCCTGCGGCGTGACGCTCCTGCTGCAGGCCACCGACTCCAGCTTCCTCGGCAGCGCCGTGCTTCTCGTCGCCCTCGGAGGCCTGTGGTGGACCCGCGGCATCGGCCGCGCCGCCCGTGCCCGTGCCCAGGACGAGGTCCTGCGCGCGCGGATCGAGCAGCATCTCCTGGAATCCGCGCATCTGCACGGCCTCGAGGCCTCCGTCGAGGCGCTCAGCGTCCGCCTCGGCGAATGGGAGGTGCGGCGCCGCCGCAGGCCCGAGCACGAACGGCATCCCTGGGAGGACACCGGCGTCACCCGGGCCCTCGGGCACCTGGGCCCGCCCGGCCGCGGCGTGCGCCGCGCCCTGGACTGGCTGGGCGGACGCGGCCGCCGCAGCTGACCGCGCCCGCCGCAGCTGACCGCGCCCGCCGAGACTCCGAGGTGCCGGGGTGCCGAGGTGTCGGTGTCGGACGCTCGAGCGATTGCAGCCTGCCGTACCAGTGACGCGCCGAAATTGGTACGTACGCCTGCAATTCCTCCAAGCGCCGCCGCGCGATCCCGGAGGGCACTGCAGTCCCGCGGGGCACTGCGGTCGCGCGGGGCGCCGCGGTCCTGCGGGCCCCGGGGCGGCCCCGCCCCGGGGCGCCCGGCCGACTACCTCCAGGTGTCCTGGCCGGTGCCGTCGTCGGAGCTGGTGGCCGTCGCGGTGCGGTTCGCCCCGGACTCCCAGGTCACGGCGCCGCTGGCGTCCTTCTTGATGTACTTGTACTCGAAGGTCGTCCCCGCCGGCACATCCACCGCGCCGGTCCACGTCGGGTAGGTCGCGGCGGAGAGCTTCACCGCCGCACCGGTGCTCCACGCGCCGAGCTGCGGGATGCTGCCCACCACGTAGACGTCCTGCCCCCACACGGTGCTGGCGGTGACGGCGAAGTCGACCGCGACCGTGGTCGGGTCGCCCTCCTGCGGGGCGTCCCCGCCGGACAGGGCGCCGACATGCAGGGCGAGCGCCCCGTAGGCCGGCAGCGTCGCGGTGAACGTGCCGTCGGCGGCGACGGTGATCGTCTGCGAGCAGTCATCGGCCGCGATCACGTCGCAGTACGTCCCGGACGGGAGCGAGGTCTGATAGGTGCGGGTCACGGAGGCGCCGGTGTTGTTGATGCTCACGTAGCCCTTCGCGCCGCGGCCGTAGGCGATATGGTTCCCGCCGTCGTCCCACCAGTTCGTCACCTCGGTGCCGGCGACCTGGTTGTGGAAGCCGACCATGCCCTGGATCTCCGTCCAGCGCTGGGTGCAGGTCCAGGTCGCGCTCGCGCAGTCCGCATCGGGCACGGTCGTCTCGGTCGACCCGGGGACGCCCGCGTCCTTGTCGGTGAAGCGGTAGCCGGAGTACACCGACGGCGAGCCGTACGGCCAGGACAGCATGAACGTGTTGGCCAGCACATACTTCGCGCCCCACGTCTCGTTCATGGTCTCGGCGTTGCGCTCGGTGTCGTGGTTGTCCACGAACACGCCCGCGCTCGCCGAGAGGAGCTTCCCGTCGCCGATGGTCCGCAGGTCCTTGATCCGGCCGTCGAAGCGGGTCTTCAGCTCGCGGGAGTACGCGAACTCGTGCGAGTCGCCCGAGCCCAGGTACTCCGAGGGCTGGATCGGCTCGCCGGGGGCGCCGATGACCTCCTGCACCCAGTACACGTCCGGGTCCGACAGCTCGGCCTTGATGGCCACGAGGTCCTCGGCGGGGATGTGCTTGGCCGCATCGATGCGGAACCCGGCCACCCCCAGGTCCAGGAGGTCGTTCATGTAGGCGGCGATGGTGGTGCGCACATCATCGGACTCGGTGCGCAGGTCCTGCAGGCCGACCAGCCGGCAGTTCTGCACCTGCCAGCGGTTCGTGTAGTCGGAGATGTCGGTGCGGCAGTCGTGGAAGTCCTCCGCGCCGTACAGGCCGGGGAAGTCGTCGACGCCGTAGGGGGTGCCGGCCACGCCGGTGCCGCTGCCGTTGCCCACCCCGGTGGTGTGGTTGATGACGGCGTCCGCGATCACCTCGACGCCGGCGGAGTTGCAGGAATCGACCATGGCCGCGAACTCGGCGCGGGTGCCCAGCTTCCCTTCGATCCGGTAGCTGACGGGCTGGTACGAGGTCCACCACTCGGTGCCGCGGATGGTCTCCTGCGGCGGCGAGACCTGCACGTAGCCGAAGCCGGCGGGGCCGATGGTGCTCGTGCACTCCGCGGCCACCGCGTCCCAGGTCCACTGGAACAGGTTCAGGATGACGTCGCCGCGGCCCTGGGGCGACTCCGCCCCCGTGGTGGGGACCGGCGGTGCGGCATCGGCCGCCCGCGGAGGCGTGCTGAGGCCGCTGCACGCGACCAGGAACGCCAGCGCCAGCGCGGCGGCGACGCGGGCCAGGGCCCGCGCGCCGGGCCGGGCCGGGGCCGGCATGCCGGGACGGGGCAGCGCGGCGCCGGGACGGTGCAGGGGCGGCCTGCCGGGACGGCGCGGGGCCGCCCCGCCGGGGCCGCTCTCGGACGTGAACTGCATGGAACTCTCCTCTTCGTGGGTGCAGCCCGCCATCGGACTGCCGTCCCGGCCGCGTCGCCGGGAAACCTGACTGCAAAAACTTGCACAAACCTGCAGGGAGTGTGTCGGAGAGTACACGGGTCCGGCGGGCTCGTCGAGAGGGGATCCGGTGGCCAGGGGTCAGGCCTGGTCTGACGTGCCATCGGCGCCGGGTCCCGAGGCGGGAGCTGACGGATTCTCGACTTGCGTATTCTTGCAGCCAGGTCTTCTCAGGCTGTCGGCCGCGGGGCGCGGATGCCGGAGATGATCCGGGTCCATCCCTCCGCGCCGCCGCCGTCGGCGATCGCCCGCCGGTAGTGGCCCTGCACCGCGCCCGACAGGGTGGTGTCGATCCCGACGACGGTGCTGGCCGCGTGGACGTGGTCGGCGGTCGCGCCCATCATGGTGACGCTGCTGCCCTCGCCGGGGTGCTCCTCGGCGTCGATCCGCGCGCCGAGGGCCTCGATGCCGTCCGGCGCGATCATCTCCGGGATCGCACGGAACAGCTGCATCACCTCGGGGAGGAACTCCTGCGCCGTGATCCCGGCGGATCCGGCCAGGGCGGTGGCATGGGCGAACCCGGCCAGGGTCGTGAGGAAGACGTCCAGATGCGCCTGGTACATGAGCTGGGCGCGGTCCGGATCAGCCCCCAGGAACCGCGGCGCGGCGATGCGGGCGAGGGTCGCCCGATGGGCGGCGAAGGCCTCCTCGTCCCCGCTGTAGAACGCGTAGGCGCGCTCGGTCCCGAGCATCGGCGCGGGCACCATCAGCCCTCCGGTGAGGAAGGAGGCGCCGTGGGATGCGGCCCACGCGGCCGCGTCCCGGGTCGCCGCCGGGGTGTCGGAGCTGAGGTTGACCAGTGTCCTTCCGGCCAGCACGGACGTCGTGCCGTCGAGGATGTCGTGCATCGCGCGGTAGTCGGTGAGGCTGAGAAGGGTCAGGTCGGTGGTCTCCACCGCCTCGCGCGGGGAGTCCGCCCGGCGCGCTCCGGCCTCGACGAGGGCGTCGGCGCGCCGGGGCGTACGGTTCCACACCGTGACCGGGTGGCCGGCCTCCAGCAGGGCGCGGGACATCGCCTGGCCCATCGGGCCGAGGCCGATCACGGTGACGGGCGCGGCGGACGTCGGGGGAGTTGAGGGGGTGTTCGTCATGCGGCCATACTGGCCGGGCACCGGCGGGTCGGGAAGTACGCACTTCTTCCTGCGGTGCTCACCGGCGAGTAAGCGAAGAGGCGGCATGGCGAAAGCACCGAGGACCGGCCCGTACATCTGCGGGATCGACGCCGCGCTCGACGTCGTGAGCGGGAAGTGGAAGGGGCTCGTGCTGTGGGAGCTGCATGCCCACGGCGTGCGCCGGTTCTCCGAGCTGCGCCGGGCGCTCCCCGGGGTGAGCGAGAAGATGCTCGCCCAGCATCTGCGGGAGATGGAGGCCGACGGCATCGTCCTGCGCACCGTGTATGCCGAGGTCCCGCCGAAGGTCGAGTACTCGCTCACGGAATCCGGTGCGGCGCTGAACGAGGCGCTGCTGCCCCTGGGGGCCTGGGGCCGCGAGCGGGTGCGCCGCGAGGGGCTCGAGGTCGCACCGGTCCCCGAGGCGCCCGCATCGGCCGCGGGCTGAGCTGCGTTCCGGCCACCGTCCGACCCCTAAGCCCGCGGACTGGGCGCATGCGGGCGGTGGCGGCACCGAGGCTCTCTGGACCTGGAAGAGCATCGGCTCGGAGCACTCCTCCGGCTCAGGTCAGGGCGAGATCCGTCATGAGGCCGGAGATCTGCTGCGTGACCTCGGCGGTCATGGCGCCGTCGTCGATCGTGGGGGTGCCGTCGCCCGACTGCGGTCCGTAGTCGCCGAAGCTGGCGTGGCTCGCGCCGGGGATCTCGACGAGCTCGGCGTCGGCGGGCAGCAGAGGGCGGGCGTCGGCGATCTTCTGCGGGGTCGACAGCCCGTCCTCGCTGCCGCCGAGGCTGAGGACCGGCAGATCGGTCCCGGAGAGGTCGGTCGCGCAGTACGAGCCGAACAGGATCAGGGCATCGGCCTCGGCCGCGACCTGGCAGGCCCGCACCCCGCCCATGGAATGCCCGCCGACCATCCAGGTGCCGGCCTCCGGCACCAGGTCGGTGAAGGTGCTGAGCCCGCGCCGGTCGAACAGGGCCAGATGCAGGGCGGGCCGGACGATCACGACGGCCACCTCGTGCTCGGTGACCAGGGAGGACAGCCGCGCGGCGTACGCCTCTGCCTCGACCTTCGCCCCGGGGTAGAAGACGAGGCCCATCGCCGGGGCCGTGGGCGCGCCGTTCCCCTCGGGGCTGCTCGCGGTCGCGTCGCCGGGCAGCAGCACGAGGGCCTCGCGGGACGAGCGGGCCACGATGCCGGGATCCTCCAGGACGGCCGCGTACGGGGCCTCCTCCGCATCCATCACGCCGACGTTCGCCCAGACGAGGAACCCGCCGGCGGCGACGAGCACGAGCACGCCCAGCGCGGCGACCAGGCCCAGCAGCAGGCGCAGGGCACGGGGCCGGCGAGAGGTGGAAGGCATGGGCTCAGCGTAGCGGCGCGGCCCGCAGCCGGCTGCGCGCCGGGAGCGGGCCGATGTCCACGCGCGCGATCCGCCCTCCGGCGATGCCGATGCGCACGAGCGCGACGGGGTGGCCGCCCGGGGCGATCACGGCGGCCGGCTCGCCGTCCACCAGCAGGATCGTGCTCGCACGGATCCGGTCCAGGAAGCCACGGGTCTCCTCGGCGACGGCACGGGCGCCGGTCACCCGGGGCCGTGCTCCGTCGCGCAGCAGCTCGGGGTGCGCGGTGCGGACCGCCTCCGGGGCCAGGAGGGCGAGCAGCGCCTCCATCCGGCCCTCGCGTGCGGCGGCGAGGAACGCCTCCAGGAGGCGCGCATGCTCCGCGACCGCGGCCTGCGAGAGCGGCGCCGCTCCCTCGGCGCCGTCTCCGGCGGCGCCACCACCGGCACTGCCGCCCCCGGCGGGACCGCCCCCGGCAGGGCCCACATCGTCCGGGGCGCCGTGCAGCCGCAGCCGCGCCCGGCTGGCCTGCTTCTTCGCGCTCGCGACCGAGGTTCCGAGCGCCGCCGCGACCTCGACGAACGGGACGCCGAACAGGTCATGCAGCACGAAGGCGACGCGCTGCGCGGGCGACAGCCGCGAGAGCAGGACCAGCAGCGCCCGGGAGACGTCCTCCCGATGCATCATCTCCTCGTCGGCGGCCACCTGGGCAGGCAGCAGGTGCTCGGGCGGGAGCGTGGACTCCTCGCGGCGGCGTCGGGCCCGCAGCTGGTCCAGGCACAGCCGGGCCGTCACGGTGGTGAGCCAGGCGGCGGGGTCGCGGATCTCGTCGGGGCGGGCGGACTGCGCGCGCAGCCACGCCTGCTGCACGGCGTCCTCCGCATCGTGCGTCGAGCCGAGGATCCGATGGGCGAGCGACAGCAGGCGCGGGCGCTCGGCGGAGTAGGCATCGAGAAGTGCCATCCGAGAGGTCACCTTTCCGGTGGGAGGGGCGTCAAGACGGGTGAACGACCCACAACAGACCCGCACCGAGGAGAACGCTCGTGAGTGTACAGATCGTCCGGTTCCGCACCGATGCCGCGCATGCCGCCGAGCTCGAGGAGAGCATCGGCCGCGTGCTCGCCGCCCTGGCCGATGCCGCCCCCGCCGGCGTCTCCTACACCGCCGTGCGGGCGCGGGAGAGCCCGGAGTTCCTTCTGATGCTGGCGCTGGAGGAGGGCATCGCCAACCCGCTGCCGGAGCTGCCCGAGGCCGCGGCGCTGCGCACGCTGATCGCCCAGCGCGCCGGAGGGCCCGTCCCGCCGGTCGCGATGCAGGTCATCGGCGAATACCGCGCGGGGGAGGCCCGATGAGCCTCGTGCTCACCGCGGCGGTCCTCGCCGGCATCCTCGCCAACGCGGTGATCGCCGTCGCGGACCTCGCCCGGGCCCGCTTCGTGCTGGCCAACTCCGCCGAGGTCGGACTGCCGCCGGGCAGCGTGCCCTGGATGGCGGCACCGAAGATCGCCGGGGTCCTGGGGCTGGTCGCCGGCCTCGCGGGCCTGGCCCCGGTCGGCCTCGTCGCCGGCATCGGCCTGGTCCTCTTCTACCTCGGGGCGGTCGCGGCGCACCTGCGGGCGGGGGTGCTGCACAACATCGCGTTCCCGCTCGCGTTCCTGGCGCTCGCCGTGGCCGCGGCGGCACGATTCCTCGTCTGATCGCTGCGGGCGTCGGCCGGCTCCGGTCAGCTCGGCGGGTCCGGCCGATCGGGCCGGCACCGGCCTGCGCCGCTGCTCGTGCCTCGCTACGGCTCCAGCCGGAGCCGGCCCGATCAGCCCTTCTCCCACACCCCGTGGTCCACCGGCCGGCCGATGGCCAGCGCGGCGAGGACTCCCACCAGGGACAGCGCCACCGGCAGCAGGAGGGCATCGGCCATGGCGTGGGCGAAGGGCTCGTGCAGCATCGCCGGCAGCTCCGCCGCGCGCGCCCCCTCCCCGCCGGCCCCTGCCGTGGGGGCCGCGCCGCCGAGGGCGTCCTGGAAGCGCACGGCGATGTGATCGTTCATGACGGTCGCGATGGCGGCCGATCCCAGCACCGAGCCGATCTGCCGGGTCTCGTTGTAGACCCCGGAGCCGGCGCCGGCCATCGACGGCGGAAGGTTGCGGGTCGCCGTCATCGACAGCGGTCCCCAGATCAGGGCGTTGCCGAGCCCCACCAGGAAGAACGGCAGCAGGAGGAGCACGATCGACGCCCCCGGGGCCATGATCCGCGAGAGCCAGAACAGGCCCGCCGCCAGGGACACGAACCCGCCCACGGCCAGCCAGCGCGGGTTGACGATGTTCATCCATCGGCCGACGAACGGGGCGAGGCCCCCGGAGACCAGCGCCATCGGCACGGTCATCAGGGCCGCCTGCGTGGGGGACATGCCCAGCACCCGCTGGAAGTACAGGGTGATCGGGAAGGACAGCGTCAGCACGGTCGCGCCCATCATCGCGATCGCGATGTTCGCGACGGAGAAGTTGCGGTCGCGGAACAGCGACAGCGGCACCAGCGGTTCGCGCCGGTTGATCGCCTGCCACCCGACGAACACCGCCATCACGACGATGCCGCCGATGATCATCCCCGGCACGCTCACCGGCAGCCCCGTCTCCCACGGGCCGATGCGCAGGGAGTTGGTGATCGTGCCCCAGTCATAGGTGTTGCCCTCCTGGATGCCGAAGACCAGCAGGAACAGCCCCACCGCGGACAGCACCACGCCCAGCCCGTCGAAGGAGTGCGCGCGCCGCTCGAAGCGGGGCACATGGCGGGCCGCGAGCACCAGGCCGATGGCCCCCACCGGCAGGTTCACGAAGAAGATCCATTCCCAGCCGGGGCCGTCCACCAGCAGCCCGCCGGCGACCGGGCCGACCAGG
Organism: Brachybacterium phenoliresistens; assembly: GCF_000576425.1. Lineage (GTDB taxonomy): Bacteria > Actinomycetota > Actinomycetes > Actinomycetales > Dermabacteraceae > Brachybacterium > Brachybacterium phenoliresistens. The sequence continues at coordinate 372,484 of NZ_KK069989.1, forward strand.
GTCGCGACCCCGGCCGTCGCGCCCCACAGCGCCATCGCCTCGCCCCGCCGCGCAGGCGGGAACAGGCGGGTGATCATCGACATCGTCTGCGGGGTCATCATCCCGGCGCCCAGCCCCTGCACCACCCGGGCGAGGATCAGCATGCCGACCCCTCCGGCCAGGCCGCACCACAGGCTGGCCAGCGTGAACACCGCGAGCCCTGCCATGTACATGGTCTTCAGGCCGATGCGGTCGCCGAGGCGTCCGGTGATCAGCAGCGGCACCGCATAGGCGAGCAGGTAGGCGCTGGTCACCCACAGCAGCGCCGTGAGATCCGCGCCGAGGTCCGCCTGCATCCGCGGCAGGGCGACGGTGACGATGGTGGTGTCCACCAGGATCATGAAGAATCCCAGCACGATCGACCACAGCGCCGGCCAGGGCCGGTCCAGTCGGGGGTCCCGCGCCGAGGCCGCGGGAGCGGCGCCGGACGGGTCGTGCCCGGATCCGGGAGACCCGGAGGCGTGGGACCCGGACCCGGGATGCGGGGAGCCGGACGGTCCGGTGGTGGACGGCATGGAGAACCCCCTGGTCTGTGCGCATGTCGGCGCGCCTCGAGCTCGGAGGGCGCCGGGGAGGAATCTACGCCTGCCCGCCGACGCCGCGCGATGCCGTGCGACGCCGGGCACGTTCGCGCGAGGGGGCATGCCCGCGGGCGGGCTCGGCCGGGATCAGGCCTCGGGGATCGTGATCTCCTGCCGGAAGGCGGGGATGGCCACCCCGTCGCGGCTGGCCTCCGGGCGCAGGTAGAGGCAGCGGTAGGTCTCCTCGCGCCGCGGTGCGACCAGGGCCAGCCATCCCTCGGCGGGAGTGCCGTCGTCGGTGGCGTCCAGCGGGGTGCGGCCGGAGGCGGTGATCTCGTCCCAGAGGGCGAGGTCTGCGCCGGCCTCGGTGCCATCGGCCAGGAGGGAGAAGAAGGTCGGGTAGAGGGCGATCACGCTGCGGGCCCCCGGGGCGCCCGCGACCTGCAGCAGGATGACCTCGCCGCCCGCGGCGACGACCTCGGCGCGCAGCGTGGTGAGTGCGTCCCGCAGGGCGGAGACGATGGTGAGGGCGTCGTCCGTCTCCGGGTCGGTGAAGGTCTGGCCGATGGCGACCTCCGCCGGCTCGCGGGGCTCGTGGTCCGGCGTCGCCGCCGCGGTGGATTCCGCAGGAGCGGCCTGCTCGGGCGCGGGGGACGTCGCGCTCGCGCTGGGCGAGGACGCATCGCCGGTCGAGGCGGCGGGCGGGCCGCCCTCCTCGCCGCGGGTGCAGGCGGCGAGGGAGGCGGCCAGCAGTCCGGCCGCGGCCGCGCGGCGGGTGATGCGCCCGGCGGGACCTGTCGCGCGGGGCTCGGACGCGCGGCCCTGCGGAGGCGCCGGCGGAGTGCTCATGCCGTCACCCGGATCCGCGGGGCATCGGCCGGCGGTGCGAGCTGGGGCTCGGCCCAGATCTCGATCTCGGCGGGCACGGCCCGCGGCCGGCCGGATGCCCAGGAGCCCAGCGCGTCCGCGCCGAGGTCGAAGGTCACCGCGCTGCGGCCGGGTTCGACCTCGACGCGCCGCACGGCCAGCACGGTGCGGGCGCGCGGCACGATCCCGAGCTCGTGGCGCCGCCCGTACAGCACCACGGGCACCGAGACGGTGTCCTCGCGGACGCTCTCGACCTGCACCGTGACCTGCGCCGGACGTCCGTCCTCGAGGGCAGGGACGGAGATGGGGACGACCCCGTCCCGGGCCTGATCGGCGCTCGTGACGCCTGCGGCCTCCGGGGCGCCTGCGGGGTCGGCGGCGCCCGGGGGCACAGCGATGCCCCCGGCTGCGACCTGGCAGGTGATCCCGCGCGGGAGGCCGGCGCCCAGCAGCGGGCCGCGCACCTCCCGCAGGTCCAGGTAGCCGCGGGCGGCCTCCAGGCGCTGGTCGTGGGACACCGGCGTGGCGCCGTCGCCGGCCGGGAGGGTCATCGGCAGCAGTCCGCGCGGCCCTCCCTCCCCGTACAGCGCATCGACGATCGCGCGCCCGGCCGCGGGTCCGGGGAACGGGGCGAGGATGGTCGCGTCGGCCAGCTCCCGCAGCGCTGTCAGCGCGCGCGGGCGGCCGTCGACGACGACGGCGATCACGGGCTTGCCGGCCTCGCGGGCGGCGCGGACGACGGCGAGCTGCGGCTCGGGCAGCGCGACGGAGGCGAGGTCCACGCCCTCGCCGTTGGTGGTGTCCGATGCGGGGCCTTCGACGGCGCCGTTGTCGGCGAACTCGTCCTCGTAGGAGCGGCGGCTGGTGCCGCCGAGCACCACGATCGCGGCATCGGCGTTCATGGTCAGCGAGGTCACCGCGGTCAGCGGCATCGCCGCGGCGACCTCGGCGATCGGATCCGCGGCGTCCTTCCACTGCGGGGAGAGCTCGACGGGCACGAGCTCGGAGCGCAGGGCGCTGCCCCGGGCGAAGGTGACGTTCTGGGCCCCCAGGCGCTCGATCAGCGCCGAGCGGATCGTGGACGCGGCCGGGTCCTGCGGCGGGCGCGGCGGGGTGTAGTCGCCCAGCTGCGCGTCGAGGTCGTCGGCGTTGGGGCCGACGACCGCGACTTTCCGCGCGCTCAGCGGCAGCAGGTCGCCGTCCTCGAGCACGACCACCGCCTGCCGGGCGGCCCGTTCGGCCAGGGCGATCGTCTCGCGGGCCGCTGGGGAGGGCCAGGCGCGCTCGTCGTCCCCGGCCGGCGCATCGGCCCCGGCCGGTGCCGCGGCACCGCTTGGCGCATCGGCCGAAATCGGCTGCTCACTCCCGTCCTCGTCGGGCAGTAGGCCCAGCCGCTGCTTGAGGGCGAGCACGCGCGAGACCGCGAGATCCAGGGCCGCCGCCTCGATCAGGCCCTTCTCGATCGCCGAGGCCACGTGCAGGTAGGCCTGGTCCCAGAGGCTGAGGTCCACGCCGGCGCCGAGGGCGAGGGCCGCCGCGCCCTCGAGCCCGCCGCCGGTGGCGAGGGTGAGGCGGTCGATCGCCCCGCCGTCGGACATGACGATCCCGTCCCAGCCCCAGTCCTCGCGCAGCGTCCCCGTGAGCAGCTCCCGGCTGCCCGTGCACGGCACGCCGTCGACGTCGTTGTAGGCGGACATGAACCCGGCGACCCCGGCGCGGGCGGCCGCGAAGGCGGGCCTCAGATGGATCTCGCCCAGCTCGCGGCGGCCGATGGGCGCCCCCGAGCCGTTGCGCCCGCCGATCCCGGCGCCCTGACCGGCCAGGTGCTTGGCGACCACGGCGACGTGGCGGGCATCGATCCGCTCCCCGGGGCCGGCGCCCTGCATGCCCTGCACCGTCGCCTCGACCAGCAGGGCCGCGATCGCCGGGTCCTCGCTGAAGCACTCCTCGGACCGGCCCCAGCGGGCATCGCGCAGCACGTCCAGCCCCGAGACCAGCAGCAGATGGGTGCCGCGCTCGCGAGCCTCCGCGGCGACCGCCGCGCCCAGCTCGCGGGCCAGGTCGGCGTCCATGCCGGCGCCGAGCGCCAGGTTCACCGGCAGCGTCGTCCCGCCGAGGGCCATCAGCCCGTGCGGCGCCTCCTCCACGAACAGCACCGGCATCCCGTCGCCGCGGGAGGTGACGCACTCCTGGACCGCGGCGTACGCCTCGGCGCTGCGCTCGGGCGGGATGCCCGTGCCCCAGCGGACGGCCGACCACGGATCCGCGCGCAGCACCCCGTACAGCGCCCCGATCCCGCCGAGCCGGTCGATCTCCGCGCGCAGCACATCGGTGACCTGCGGCCGGCCGTCGACCCAGCGCACCGCCTCCCACCCCTTCAGCCGCTGGTTGATCTGCCCGACCTTCGAGGTCACGGAGAGGTCGGAGGTCTTGGTGGGGGAGAGCGTCATCGCCATGGAGTCCACCGTATCGGGGCGCGACGGAAAAGGACGGCGGGCGGAGCCGGGGAACTCTACTGTGAGCGCATGCTCGTGCTCCTCCGCGCCGCCCAGGCCGATGCCCTGGCCGCCCTCCGCCCGATGGGCCGGGGCGACGCGGGCCCCACCTCGCCCGCCGGATGGACCGCGGTGCGGACCGAGGACGCCGATGCCCTCGCGGGACTCGGCGACGCGGTCCACATCGACGAGTCCCAGGGCCGGATCGTGCTGGAGGTGCGCACCGCCGAGGGCACGACCTCATGGTCCTGGTGCCCGGACTGGTGCGAGGACGAGGCCGAGCTCGGCGACGAGGAGCAGGACGCGGTGCGGCGGAGCGCGGTGGCGAACGCCGTGGCCCAGGCCTTCGGGCAGCCCGCGGAGCACGGCCGGGTCGAGGCGCTGCTGAGGGAGGTCCTGGATGAGGAGGAGCTGATCGAGGGGCTCGATCGGATCGTCGACCTTCCGGCATGGGATCGCAGGTGGGCCGCGCGCTCCGTGGTGCTGATCCGCGACGGTTCGGAGGAGCTGCGGATGGCCCTCCGGCTGCTCGCCCGCGGCGGGCACCCCCTTCGCGTCGCAGATCTCGACGGGACGCTGGCGATGCAGTGCGCGGAACTCGAGGGGAGAGCTCTCGCCGAGATGCTGGCCGAGAGCCGCTCCACCGGGAAGGCGCCCGTGGTCCATCTCTGGCGCGGGAGCGGCTCGGCCGCCGGGATCGATCTCCTGCGACGGGATCGCCGCCCCGGACCGGAGGGCTGGGCTCCCTGGGTTCGAGACGTCGAGACCACCGCGATCGACTGGGATACCGGGTGGCGGAGCGTCGAGGAGGACGATCCTCGGCACCGCGAGGATCTGGCGGGGACGATCGTCCGTACTCTCGCGCCCGCGACCGATTCCGACGCCCTCGGCCGTCCCGTGATCCGACCCGAGGGGGACCGTGACCCGATGGCGTCGATGGCGGCGATGGTCGGGATCCCTCCGCAGGCCATCGCGATCCTCGACGGCGACACGGATGCACCGGCGATGCAGGCGGTGAAGCCGGCGTCGCTCGTGCGTGAGCTGTGGCAATGCGTGCGTGAGGTGACCGGCGTGAGGGACAGGGCGGCGCTGCGCGTCCCCTTCGTCGTCCTGAGCGTGCTCGGAGCGGTCATCGTGGTGCTGCTCGGGCTGGTCTGCCTCGGGATGACCGCAGTGGGCATCGCTGTCGTCGCGACGGACGGAGCGTTCGTCGACGAGCCGTCAGCCACCGTCGAGGACTGGATCTCCGTGTTCCTCTTCGCACTCTTGACCATCGTCATGGCCTGGAACCTGGCCAGGCTCGTGCGATGAGAGGCCCCGCCTAGCGCGACCGTCCCCTCACCGGCTCGGCAGCAGATGCTCGTCCTCGGGCAGCGGGATGCCGAAGCCGGGGCGGTCGCTGAGGTGGAGCATGCCGTCGACGGGGCGCAGCAGGGCCGGGTCGATGCCGTCGACGGTGCCGGGGACGCCCTCGACGATCTCCACACCGCCGAGCCCTGCGGCGAGGTGGGCGGCGTAGACGGTCTTCAGCGGCTCGCCCCAGGCGTGCGGGGAGGCATGGGCGCCGGCGGCGATCACCTCGGGCATCAGCTGCCGCCAGGCGGTGATGCCGAAGGACAGCACGTCCATGAGCAGGACGTCGATGTGCCCGGCGGCGGCGATCGGCATCAGCGCGGGGACGTCGGGGGAGGACTCTCCCTCGGCGATGCGGGTGGCGGGGCAGTGTGCATCGAGCCAGGCGCGCAGGGCCGCGAGATCCCCGGCGTCGTCCAGGAACGGCTCCTCGACCCAGTACAGGTCGACGTCGGCGACGGCCTCCAGGTAGCGCAGGAAGCCGGCCAGGTCGTAGCCGTCGTTCGCGTCCACGAGGATCCGGGCGTCCGGGAAGGCCTCGCGCACCGCGCGGGTGACCTCCACGTCCCGGCGGTCCCCGGCCTCGCGGGGCATCCACCGGTGGCCGCGGCCGATCTTCAGCTTGAAGCCGGTGAACCCGGCGGCCGCATCGGCCCGGCACTGCGCGAGGATCACGTCGATGCCGCGGGGCGAGGCATCGGGGTCGAGGTCGTCGAAGTACATCGCGCCGTCGTAGACGGGGACCGCGGGGGACCCGGGGGAGGCGTGGGACCCCGGGGAGGCCGGCGCCCCCGAGCCGTCCGGGCCGGCGGGGACGAGCGGACCATGGCCGCCCAGCAGGGCGTGCACGGGAGCATCGGCCACGACGCCCAGCAGGTCGTGCAGGGCGACATCGGCCCAGCGCTCGGCAGGGTCCAGCACCCCGGAATCGGGGCTGATCTGCTCCGACAGGGACCTGCCCACCAGGCGGGACGCGTCCCCGGGGGCGCCCTCGACCAGGCCCCATCCGGTCCGGCCGTCGGCCGTGCGCAGCACGAGGATCTCGGAGGCGGGGGCGTCGCCGTGGCTGCCCAGACGGGCGTTGCGGCCGATGGTGCGCGGGTAGCGGGAGCGCAAGCGGAAGCGCTCGGCGGATCGGATGGACGGGTCGGCGGTGACCATGGATCTCCCGGGATAGAGGTCCGACGATTGTTCCCGTCGCGGCGGCCCGCAGGCAACGATGCGAGTGGGCTGGGTCACGCCCCGCGGGTAACGGTTCGGCAAAGTCGTCCGGGTTCCGGGCCCTCCGGCGACCGCATGGTGGGACGCGGTGCTAGTTTCCATGGCACCCCTGCGGCGATGCAGATCACATCGGACCTGCTTCCCCTGCCGCCTGCCCGCCACCCGTGGGCCGCCCGCCCCACCTGGAGGTTCCCCATGTTCGACGCCCTCACTCCTCGACGCCGGACCGTCCTGCTGTCCCTGGCCGGGATCCCGGTCCTGCTGACCGCCTGCGCGCAGACCTCGGACACCGGAGGCGGGGGCAGCGACGGCGGAGGCGGCGCCGCGCTGTCCGTCGGCACCACCGACAAGGTGACCGCCCTGGACCCCGCGGCCGCCTATGACAACGGCTCCTCGACGGTGTGGACCCAGGTCTACGGCTACCTGCTGAACACGAAGGTCGGCTCGACCGACGGCGTGCCCGAGCCCGACCTCGCGGCATCGGCCGAGTTCACCAGCCCCGACGTCTACACCGTGACCCTGCAGGAGGGCCTGACCTTCGCCAACGGTCACGCGCTGACCAGCGAGGACGTCAAGCACACCTTCGACCGCCAGCTCGCGATCGCCGATCCCAACGGCCCCTCCAGCCTGCTGGCCAACCTCGACTCCGTCACCGTCGTCGACGAGCTGACCGTCGAGTTCCACCTCAAGGAGCCCAACGACCAGACCTTCCCGTACATCCTGTCCAGCCCGGCCGGCCCCATCGTCGACTCCGAGGTGTTCCCCGCCGACGCCGTGCTGCCCGATGACGAGATCGTCGCCGCGGACGCCTTCAGCGGCCCCTACGCGATCGCCAGCTGGAAGCTCAACGAACTGGTCTCCTACCAGGCGTTCGAGGGGTACAAGGGACTGTTCGGCACCCCGGCCACGCCGAACGTGACCATGACCTACTACGCCGACCAGAACAACATGAAGCTGGACATCCAGCAGGGCAACATCGACTGCGTGTGGCGCTCGCTGTCCGCGACGGACATCGAGTCCCTGCAGGGCGAGGACTCCCTCACGGTGCACGAGGGCCCCGGCGGCGAAATCCGGTACATCGTCTTCAACTTCGACACCATGCCCCACGGCGCGAAGACCGAGGACCCGGATCCGAAGAAGGCGCAGGCCATCCGCCAGGCCGCGGCGGACCTCATCGACCGCGCCGCCATCGCCGCCGACGTCTACAAGGACACGTACACGCCGCTGTACTCGTACATCCCCGACGGGCTGCCGGGCTCCGGCACCCAGTTCCAGGACATGTACGGCGACGGCTCCGGCAAGCCGGACGCCGCCAAGGCCCGCGGCCGCCTCGAGGCGGCCGGGGTGACGATCCCCGTCGCCCTCAGCCTGCAGTACAACCCCGACCACTACGGCGCCTCCTCCGGCGACGAGTACGCCGCGGTCAAGGCGCAGCTCGAGGCCGACGGCCTGTTCACCGTGGACCTGCAGTCCACCGAATGGGTCCAGTACTCCGAGGACCGCACCGCCGACGTCTACCCCGCCTACCAGCTGGGCTGGTTCCCGGACTACTCCGACGCCGACAACTACCTCTCCCCGTTCTTCATCAAGGACAACTTCCTGGTCAACCACTACGACAACCCGGAGGTGCAGGCGCTGATCGCCCAGCAGCGCGGCACCGAGGACGCCGCCGAGCGCGAGGCCCTGTTCGTGCAGATCCAGGACCTCGTGGCCGCCGACGTCTCCACCCTGCCGCTGCTGCAGGGCGCGCAGATCGCCGTGTCCACGACGGAGGTCCAGGGCGTCACCCTCGACTCCTCGTTCAAGTTCCGCCTCGCCCCGCTGGCGAAGTGAGCGGCGCCGACCGGGCGACGACCACGCAGGCATCCGACGGGGCGGGCGCCCCGGCCGGATCCTCCGGCACGGCCCCTGCCCCCGCCGCGCGGCGCGCCCGCGGCGGGGGCGGCGGGCTGGGCCGCTACGTGCTCGTGCGCTTCCTGCTGATCATCCCGACCGTGCTGATCCTCATGACGGTCGTCTTCTTCCTCATGCGGATCACCGGCGACCCGATCACCGCCGCGCTCGGCGGGCGCCTGACCCCCGACCAGCTCGCGCAGCGCCGCGCCGAGGCCGGCTACGACCGGCCGCTGATCATCCAGTACCTCGACTACCTGGGCGGGGTGGTGCGCGGGGACTTCGGGACCACGTACACCGACCGCACCCCCGTCGCGCAGATCCTCACCGACTACGGCGGCGCCACCGCGGAGCTCGTGCTCTACGCCGTGATCGTCGCGCTGGCGATCGGCGTGCCGCTGGGGATGATCGCCGCCCGCACCCGCGACCGCGCCCCCGATGCGGCGCTGCGGATCCTCGCGATCCTCGGCTACGCGACCCCCGTGTTCTTCGTCGGCCTGCTGCTCAAGCTCGTCTTCTCGGTGGGCCTGGGCTGGCTGCCGGTGGCCGGGCGGATCTCCAGCCGCGGCGAGCTGACCATGGGCAGCATCCTCAACCCGACGCCGTTCTACCTGCTGGACGCCCTGCGCCTGGGCCGATGGGACCTGATCGTCGACGTGGCCAGCCACGCGGTGCTGCCGGCCGTGGCGCTCGGCATCCTCACCGGCGGGATCTTCCTGCGCCTGGTGCGCACCAACATGATCGGCACCCTGGAGATGCCGTACATCGACTCCGCCCGCTCCCGCGGCGTCGCCGAGTCGCGGCTGACCACCCGCCACGCCCTGCGCCCGGCGCTGATCCCCATCGTCACGGTGATGGGCATGCAGATCGCCATGATGCTCGGCGGCGCGGTGCTGACCGAGACCACCTTCGAATGGAAGGGCCTGGGCTACATGCTCGCCCAGTACATGACCGCCCGCGACTACGTCGCCGTGCAGGGCATCGTCATGATGCTCGCGGTGATCGTCGCCGTCTCCAACTTCCTGGTCGACGTGATCGCGGCCCTCATCGACCCGAGGGTGAGGTACTGACATGACCATCTCCACCCCTGAACCGCCCACCGGCCCCGGCGGGTCCGGCGACGCCGCGGGTCCCGCGGCCGATGCCGCCGTCGCCGCGGAGTCCGCGATCGTCGCCGCCCGCTCGCACGCCCCCTGGTACCTGCGCCTGCCCGTGATCAGCCACCTGCGGCGCAGCGTCGGCCTGCAGCGCGGCATGCTCGTGACCGGCCTCGTGCTGGTGCTGGGCCTGCTGCTGACCGCGCTGCTGGTGCCGCTCATCGCCCCCTACGGCTTCGCGCAGACCTCCGCGGACGGCGCCGCCTTCCCCACCCAGGGCGCCCCCTCGGCCGCGCACCCGCTGGGGACCACGGTCACCGGCTTCGACGTGCTCTCCCGCGTCCTGTGGGGCACGCGCACCGCCGTCGCCGTCATGGCCTGCGCCGTCGTCGCCAGCCTGTTCCTCGGCGTGGCGCTCGGCCTGGTGTCCGGGTACGTCGGCGGCTGGCTGGACCGCGTGCTGGTGATGCTGGCCGATGCCATCTACGCCTTCCCGTCCCTGCTGCTGGCCATCGTCATGGCGATCGTGATCTCCGGCGGGCAGTCAAACGCCTGGGGCGGCATCCTCGCCGCGGCGCTGTCGATCACCGTCGTGTTCGTGCCGCAGTACTTCCGGGTGATCCGCGCCGAGGTGGTGCGGCTGAAGGCCGAGCCCTTCGTCGAGGCCGCGAAGGTCGTCGGCACCGGGCACGGCCGCATCATGGGCACCCACCTGCTGCGCAACGCCACCCGCACCCTGCCGCTGATCTTCACGCTCAACAGCTCCGAGGCGATCCTCACCCTCGCCGCGCTCGGCTTCCTCGGCTTCGGCATCGAGCCGACCAGCGCCGCCGAATGGGGCTACGACCTCAACCGCGCCATGTCCGATGCCACCAGCGGCATCTGGTGGACGGGCCTGTTCCCGGGCCTGGCCATCGTGCTCGCCGTGCTCGGCGTGACGCTGGTCGGCGAATCCGTCAACGACCTCAACGACCCGCGGCTGCGCACCCGCCGCGCCCGCCGACCGCGCCCCGCCGCGGCGGCCCGGAAGGCGGCCTCATGACCCCGCAGAGCACCCCGACCCCCGAGGACCGGCCCGCCTCCTCGACCCCGCAGCCGGCGGACCCATCGGCCGCGCAGCCGGCGGGCCCATCGGCCGCCGATCCCACGGCCGATCCGCGCCTGGCGATCCGCGACCTCGACGTCCACTTCGCGACCGACGGCGGGGACGTCCACGCCGTCGCCGGGGTGAGCCTCGAGGTCGCCCCCGGCGAGATCCTCGCGATCGTCGGCGAGTCCGGATCCGGCAAGTCCGTCACCGCCCGCTCCATCCTGGGCCTGCTGCCGGAGACGGCCGATGCCTCCGGTGCGGTGCTCGTCTCCGGCACCGACGTGGTGGGCCTGTCCGGAGCGCGGCTGCGGGCGCTGCGCGGCGAGGACGTCTCCATGATCTTCCAGGAGCCCTCCAGCGCGATGAACCCCGTCTTCCCCATCTGGTGGCAGATCGGGGAGGGGCTGCGCGCCCACGAGAAGGGGCTCGGCCGCAAGGAGATCCGCCGGCGCAGCGTCGAGGCCCTCGAGGCCGTCGGCATCCCCGACGCCGCCGAGCGCATCGACCGCTTCCCCCACGAGTTCTCCGGCGGGCAGAAGCAGCGCATCATGATCGCGATGGCCCTGGCCCTCGGGGCGGAGCTGATCGTCGCCGACGAGCCGACGACCGCCCTGGACGTCACCGTGCAGGCCGAGATCCTGGACCTGCTGCGGGACGTCCGCGACCGCTTCGGCACCTCGATCATCGTCATCACCCACAACATGGGCGTCGTCGCCGACCTCGCCGACTCCGTCGCGGTGATGTACCGCGGGCGCGTCATCGAGCGCGCCGGGGTGCGCGAGCTGTTCGCCTCCCCGCGCGAGGAGTACACCCGCACGCTCCTGGCGGCCGTCCCGCACCTGGGCCGCCGCAGCGCCTGGACCGCCCTGGAGCCCGCCCAGCAGCAGGCAATCGAGGAGGCCGAGCCGGTGGTCGAGGCCCGCGGCCTCGTCGTCGAGTACCCCGGGCGGCTGGGCCGGGCGGCGTTCCGCGCGGTCAAGGGCGTGGACCTCACCATCCGCGCCGGCGAGGTGTACGGGCTGGTGGGGGAGTCGGGGTCCGGCAAGACCACCATCGGCCGGGCGATCGCCGGGCTCGAGCGGACCACCGACGGCAGCCTGCAGGTGCTGGGCCACGAGATGCGCGGGGTGCGGGAGCGGGACTTCAAGCCCGTGCGCCGGCGCATCGGCTTCGTGTTCCAGGACCCGGCGACGTCCTTCAACCCGCACCTGACCATCGAGGAGTGCATCGCCGAGCCGCTGATCGTGCACGAGCGCGGCATCGGCGCGGCCGAGAGGTCCCGTCGGGTGCGCGAGCTGCTGGACTCCGTCGAGCTGCCCGGCGCGTACGCCGGCCGCTACCCGCACGAGCTCTCCGGCGGGCAGCGCCAGCGGGTCTCCCTCGCGCGGGCCCTCGTGCTCGAGCCCGAGCTGCTGATCGCCGATGAGCCCACCAGCGCCCTGGACGTGTCCGTGCAGGCCACGGTCCTGGAGCTGTTCCGGGAGCTGCAGGCGCGCAAGGGCTTCGCCGCGCTGTTCATCAGCCACGACCTCGCGGTGGTGGACTCGCTCGCCCACCGCATCGGCGTGCTGCTGCGCGGCGAGCTCGTCGAGGACGGCCACGGGCCCGATGTGCTCCAGCGGCCCGCGCACGACTACACGCGCCGGCTCATCGCCTCGCTGCCCGTGCCCGACCCGATCGAGCAGGAGCAGCGGCGCCGCGCCTTCGCGGCCCGGTGGGGCGCCGGCGCAGGAGCGGCCTGAGGCGCGGCGGTCAGCTGTCGGCGCGGACCAGGGCGCCGTCCTCGACCCGGAACGAGGACTGCAGGGCGTGCGGCTCGCACTCCTCGCCGTTGGGGCTGTTGGTCACGGGCGCCCCGAGCTCCTCGGCCGCGACGGTCCGCTCCCCGGAGGGCCCGGTGAAGACGAGCTCGACGGAGGTCAGCGAGCGCATCCCCATGGGGGCGACGATGACGCTGGTGAACGCGGTGCCGTCCTCGCTCCAGGCCTGCTCCCCGAGCTGCTGGACGCGGACCACCTGCTGGGTGCCGTCGCTCACCCGCAGCGTCGCCGTGGTGGCATCGCCGGCGGCCTCCTCGGAGAAGCGGACGAAGACGCCGTCGTCCGCGCCGATGGCCGTGCAGGCGATGCCCGGCCCCCAGGGGCCCGCGTCCTTCCGCAGCCAGCCGGCGACCCCGGCGCCGCCCAGGGCCAGGCCGAGCACGAACGTGAGCGTGGCGGCGATGACCGTGCGGCGCAGCGAGGCGGGCCGGGCGGGGGCGGCATCGGAGTCCATACTTCAGGGTATGACCGGACATCACCCCTGACGATGGCGAGGGCATAACGATCCGGCCCCGACCCGGCCCGTCGTCGACCCGGCCCGTCGCTGTCGGGCGCGGGGCGCCGGGCCGTCACTCGCTCAGACGCCGGTACCGGTGGAGGCGTCGCACCCCGGGCGCGACCGAGCCCTCGGGCGCCGCGAGCGCCCGCTCCAGGCGTGCGCGGACATCGGCCGCATCCAGGTGCAGCCCGATCGCGACCAGCCCCGGCGTCGAGGCGTCGGCCGCGGCCGGGGCGGGGGCGACGTGCACGTGCCGGCCCACCAGGTTCAGCACGTGGCGGCGCGTGCGCGACCCGCTCGCCACCTCGATGACGCCCTTCATGCGGTAGACGCCTGCCGGCGGATCCTCGAACAGGTCCAGCACGCGACCCGGATCGACCGGCTCCGCGGCGGCGACGGTCACCGCCTCGGCGTGCTCGTGGTGATGCTCCGCCTCGTGCTCGGCCCGCTCCTGGCGGGTGATGGCCGCCAGCGGCAGCTGGCCCTCCGGGTCCTCGTCGCGGGCCACATCGGCCACGAGCGCCGCATCGATGCTGCCGTGCGGCGCCTCGACCACGCTGACCTGCGGGTTGCGGGCGCGGACGCGCTCGGTGATCGCGGCGAGGGTGCTCTCGCGCTCCGAGGCGGGGAGCAGGGCGGTCTTGGTGACGACCACCAGCGAGGCCGCCTCGAAGCGGACCGGGGGCCGGCCCGGGCGGCCGTCGGCCCCGCGCACGTCGACCGTCTCGAAGTAGTGGGTGGCGTCGACGACCTCGATGATCCCGCCCGGCCGGGTGCGCTCGGCGGAGGTGAAGCGGATCAGCCGCGCGACCGCCAGCGGCTCGGCCGCACCGCTGGCCTCGACGATGATCGCGTCCAGACCCAGCCGCGGGTCCGAGAGCTTCTCGAGCGCCTCGTCCAGGCCGCCGTGGTCGGGCAGGCAGCACACGCATCCGCCGGCGATCGAGGCCGCCTCGTCGACCTGGCCGGTGACCAGGGCCGCGTCGACGTTGATGGCGCCGAAGTCGTTGATCACCACGCCGAACCGGGCGCCCGGGGCGCGCAGCAGGGAATTGAGGATGGTCGTCTTGCCCGCCCCGAGGAACCCGGTCAGGGCGATCACGGGCACGGTGGGGACGTCGGATGCGGCGGGCATCGGATCCTCTCGGGTCGGGTCGGGTCGGGACGGGATGGGACGGGACGGGACGGGACGGGACCGGACGGGTCGGATCGGGCGGGTCGGTCGGATGGGCCGGCACCCACCTTAACGGGAATGGTTCGCAATCAGCGGGTGTCGTTCCCCGATCGGCCCCGACGGCCCCGCCCGGCCCGGGAGGATCGCCCCGAGGCGATGTGTCGATCCGCGCCGGCCCGTGCGACAGCATGATGAGGACGGCGAGAGACGCCGTCCCTCAGGAGGAGGAATCCCATGGCCCGCTACACCGTGTTCCTGTACAAGCCGTCCGATGCTCCCGAGGTCGATCCCGAGACCCTCGCGGCGCAGCTCGCCGAGCACGACGCCTACGCCCGCGAGATGCTCGAGGAGGGGGTGATGATCTTCGGAAGCCCGCTCGAGGACCACGACGCCACCACCTCGATCCGCGCCGACAGCCTCGTGGACGGGCCGTTCGTCGAGGTCAACGAGGTGATTGTCGGGTTCTACGTCCTCGAGGTCCCCGACCTCGACGCCGCCGTCGCGATCGCGCGCCGCAACCCCATCCTGCACCAGGGCGGCGGGGTCGAGATCCGGCCGATGCCCGGCGAGGACGGCCCCGGCACCGCCGAGGACGCCCCGGCGTGAGCGGTCCCGGCGCACGCCGACCCGGCACGCCGGGCAGCGGCGGCTCCCCTCGCGGTGCCGCCGCTGCGGCGCGCGACGCGGAGGTCGCCGCCGCGGTCGCCGCCGCGCACCGCGAGCACTGGGGCTCCGTGCTCGCCGCGACCGCGGGCCTGACCCGGGACCTCGACCTGGCCGAGGACTGCGTGCAGGAGGCATTCGTCCAGGCCCTCAGCGCCTGGCGGGAGGACGGCGTCCCCGGCAGCCCCGGCGGCTGGCTCGCCACGACGGCGCGGCGCCGCGCCCTGGACGCCCTGCGCCGCGGCGAGACCCTGCGCCGGAAGCTGCCCCTGCTGGTCTGGGACGAGACGGCCCCGTCGGCGGAGACGGAGGGGGACGCGGAGGCGCAGCGGGACGCGCCGGCGGAGGGGGATGCGGCCCGCCCTGCGCGGATCGCCGACGAGGAGCGCGCGGTGGTGCGCGACGAGCAGCTGCGGCTGATCTTCCTCGCCGCGCACCCGGCGCTCGCGCCCGAGGCCCGGGTCGCGCTCACCCTCCGCCTGGTCGGCGGCCTGACCACCGCGCAGATCGCCGCCGCGTTCCTCGTCGGCGAGACCGCCATGGCCGCCCGCCTGACCCGGGCCAAGAAGCGCATCGTGCTCAGCCGCATCCCCTGCCGGGTGCCGGGCGCGGGGGAGATCGACGCCCGACTGGTCGACGTCCTGGACGTGGTCTCCGTGCTCCTGGCCACGGGGGAGAGGGCCGGCGGCGAGGACGTGCTCGACGCCGCGGTGCGGATCCTCGAGGTCCTCGCCGCGCTGCGCCCCCGGCACCCCGAGGTGCAGGGCCTGCTCGCCCAGGCCCTGCTGTTGAAGGCTCGCGCCGCCACCCGCCACGACGCGCGCGGCCGCCCCGTCGCCCTGGCCCTGCAGGATCGCGGCGCCTGGGACCGCGGCCTCGTCCAGCGGGCCGACGCCCTCGTCATCGAGGCGCTCGCCGGCGGCGGGCGCGGTCCCTACCTGCTGCAGGGCGCGATCGCCGCCGCCGTCGCGGTCCCCGCGCGGCACGAGGACGTCGACTGGGAGGAGGTGGTCGCGCTGTACGACGCGCTGCTGGGGCACTGGCCGACGGCCATCGTGCGGCTGGGGCGGATCGTCGCCCTCGGCGAGGCGCGCGGCGCCGCGGCGGCCCTCGCCCAGCTCGAGACGCTGGGGGCGGAGCTCGACGAGCATCGGCCCTTCCATGTGATCCGGGCGGAGCTGCTGGGGCGCATCGGCGCGCACGAGCAGGCGGCCGAGGCGCTGCGCACCGCCCTGGAGCGGCGGGGCCCCGAGGGCGAGTCCGCCCTGCTGCGGGAGCTGGTGCGCGGGGTCTGAGCGCGGCCTCGGCCTCAGGTCGCGACCAGCACCCATTCCCCGTAGAACAGCCCCATCCCCGCGCCGACGCAGACGGCCGCGATGATCCAGAACCGGATGGAGACCGTCACCTGGTTCCAGCCGAGCTTCTCGAAGTGGTGGTGGATGGGCGTCATGAGGAACAGCCTCCGGCCCACGCCGCCGCCGGCGCGCTTGGTGAGCTTGAAGATGCCCACCTGCAGGATCACGGTGACGACCTCGAAGACGAACAGCCCGCCCAGCAGGATCAGCAGCAGCTCGGTGCGGCTGAGGATCGCCAGCCCCGCGAGCGCCCCGCCGAGCCCCAGCGAGCCGGTGTCGCCCATGAACAGGATCGCCGGCGGCGTGTTCCACCACAGGAAGCCGATGCACGCCCCGGCCATGCACGCCGCCACCAGGGCGAGGTCCAACGGGTCGCGCACCTCGTAGCATCCGGCCACCACGGCGGCGCGGCAGCTCTGCAGGGACTGCCATATCCCGATCATCGTGTAGGCGACCAGGGCCATGGCGCAGGCGCCGGCGGCCTGCCCGTCCAGGCCGTCGGCCAGGTTCACGCCGTTGCTGGCCGCGGTGATCATGAGGACCACCCAGGCCACCAGCAGGATCGTGCCCAGGATCGCGCCCGCGAAGGCGAGGTCGATCGCGGTGTCCCGCACCACCGAGATCCGGAAGCTCGCCGGGGTGGTGCCGTCGCGCGCGAAGCGGGTCGCCAGCAGCGCGAAGACGACCGCCACCAGCGCCTGGCCCAGCAGCTTCTGCCCGGAGCGCAGCCCCAGGGACCGCTCCCGGCGGATCTTCGTCCAGTCGTCGAGGAAGCCGATGAACCCGACGCCCACCATGAGGAACAGCACCAGCAGGCCGGAGATCGTCGGCGCGCTCCAGGTCGCCAGGTGGGCGATCGCGTAGGCGGCGAGGGTCGCGCCGATGATGGCGATGCCGCCCATCTGCGGGGTGCCGCGCTTGCTCTGGTGGCTCTCCGGCCCGTCGACGCGGATGAACTGCGCCCAGCCGCGGCGCTTGGCCAGCCCGGCGTAGTACCGGGTCCCCACGAGGCCGATGATCACGGCGGCGAGGGCGCCCAGGAGGATCAGGCCCACGGCAGCCCCGTCCCGCCGCGGAGCACGACGGGGCGGACGTCGTGGGGATCGCGTTCGCGACAGGGCACGGGCACCTCCTGGAGACCGGGTCAGGGCGTCAATCTACGCCGAGGGCCTGCGCCGACGGGCATGCGTCCTTCCGGCGCGGGGCCGCGGCGCCGGGCCGGGACCGCCGGTGGCGAGGGCCGCGGATATCGTGGGCCGGGTGATCCGAGCCCTGCGCCTCCTCGCCGCGGGCGCCGTCCTGGTGCTCGCCGCGTGCGGGACGGGCGACGCGCCCGCCCTCGACCCCGAGGGCGCTGGCCTGCGGGCCCTGCCCTCCCCGGGGGACTTCGACTATCAGCTGGGTGGTGCCTACGACCCGGGCCCGGGCGGCGGGCCGGAGCGGATCGACGTGGTGGTGCGCGATGCGGGCGAGCCGCCCCTGCCCGGCGCCTACAGCATCTGCTACGTCAACGGCTTCCAGACCCAGCCCGATCAGGCCGCGCTGTGGCAGGAGCGGCCCGAGACCCTGCTGCGCGATGACGCGGGCGCCCCGGTGCACGATCCCGACTGGCCCGACGAGATGATCCTGGACCCCTCGAGCGCCGGGCAGCGCGAGCGGATCCTCGAGGTCATCGGCTCCGAGATCCGCGGCTGCGCGGACGCCGGCTACGACGCCGTCGAGATCGACAACCTGGACACCGCCGCCCGCTTCCCGCAGATCGACCAGGACGGCGCGCTCGCGCTCGCTGCCTCGTACGTCGGGATCGCGCACGAGGAGGGCCTGGCCATCGGCCAGAAGAACGCGGCCGAGCTCTCCGGCCGCGCCCAGGGGGAGCTCGGGTTCGACCTCGCCGTGGTCGAGGAGTGCGGCGCCTACGAGGAATGCGCCGCGTACACCGACGTGTACGGCGACCAGGTGCTCCAGGTCGAGTACCCGGACAGCCTCGCCGCGGCGGGACTGACCTTCGCGCAGGTGTGCGCCCGGGCCGATCGGGCGCCGATGACGATCCTGCGCGACCGCGAGCTGGTCGCGCCCGCGGAGCCGGGATACCGGTACGAGGCCTGCTGAGCCGGTCTCAGGCCAGCCCGGACTGGTAGGCGAACACCACCAGCTGCGCGCGGTCGCGGGCGCCCAGCTTGATCATGGCCCGGCTGACGTGGGTGCGGGCGGTCGCCGGGCTCAGCACCAGGCGATCGGCGATCTCCTGGTTGGTCAGGCCCTGCGCGACCAGGCCCACCACCTCCGCCTCCCGGGCCGTGAGCTGGTCCAGCTGCGGGTGCGGGGAGACGGGGCGCCGCTGCTCGGCGACGAACTCGGCGATCAGGGTGCGGGTGACGCTGGGGGCCAGCAGCGCCCCGCCGTCGACGACGGTGCGGATCGCCTCGAGCAGCCGCGGCGGCGGGGTGTCCTTGAGCAGGAACCCGGAGGCTCCCGCGCGCAGCGCCTCGAAGACGTACTCGTCCCGCTCGAAGGTGGTCAGCACGATCACCCGCACCGCCGCCAGCTCCGGGCGGGCGACGATGCGGCGCGTCGCCTCGAGCCCGTCGATCCCGGGCATGCGGATGTCCATGAGGACCACATCGGGGCGGGCCCGCGCGGCCTCCTCGACCGCGGCCAGACCATCGGCCGCCTCCCCGACGACCTCGAAGCCGTCCTCGGTCTCCAGCAGGGTGCGCAGGCCGATCCGCACCAGGTCCTGGTCGTCGACCAGCAGCACGCGGATCATCGCCCGCCCCGCTCCCGGCCGCGGCGCCCCCAGGGCTTGATCACCGAGATCGCCGCCGCGAACAGCAGCGCCGCGGTGGAGACGACCGGCGGGTAGATCAGCTGCCGGTCGAACACGAAGCGCGCCGAACCGGCGCCGCCGGCCTCCTGCGACGCGGCAGCGGCCTCGGCGAGCTCCGCCACCGAGGGCACCAGCACCACGATCACGAGCACCGTGAGGACCACCGTCAGCACCAGCTTCACGCCCACCCACCAGTAGCGCAGCAGCCCGTACTTCGACCCCAGCCCCAGCACGATCCCGCTGACCAGCGTCGCGACCGCCGCCGCGACCAGCGGCAGGCCGACGAAGACGCCGATCGCCCGGGCCATCACGGCCGATGTCGGGCCATCGGCCCGCAGCGCCGCCGCCACCAGGATCCCCAGGACGACGTCCATGCCCAGCCACGTCCCCATCGCCGCGAGGTGCACGCTCAGCACCGCCTTGCGGGTGCGGGCGCCGAGGCGGGGGACGGCGCGGCGCGCGGCGGGCGTCGTCGGCATCGTCGGCGTGGTGGTCGGGGACATGACCGGCTCCTTCCGGGAACGGACCCTCAGTATCCGCGGGGCGGCATCGGCGGCGCATACGCTCGCGGACGTATCCCGACGTACGCTCCGAGGGCGGCGCACCGGCCGCCCCCGGCGAGGAGGATCGTGGTCATGACATCTTGCCCGCCCCTGCCGCGCCTGCGCGACGTGGCGCTGGCCCTGGTCATCGGCGTGCTGGTGATGGGATCGCTGCGCTGGAGCGGCCGATGGGGCCCGCCCGGGCCGTGGGACGGCGGGCCGATGCCGCCCGGCGGCTCGGACGGCGCCCCGATCGGGGCCGGGGCGTTCGTCCTGGCCGGGCTGGCGGTCCTCGCGGTCGCGATCCGCCGCTGGCCGCTGCCTGCGTTCGCGCTCGCCGTCCTGGCGACGTCCTCGTATCTCCTGGCGGGCTTCCCCTACGGGCCGATCCTGCTGCCGGTGGTCGTCACCTCGTACGGCCTGGGCCGGCACGTCCGGCTGCCGCAGGCGGCGATCGCCGCCGGGGCCGGGATCCTGCTGCTGCTCGCCCATGTGCTGGTGCGCTCCTCGCCGGTGGACGGGCTGGTCGCGGTGCTGCCTGGCTCGGCCTGGGTGGTGGTGCCCTTCAGCATCGGGCTCGCACGGCGCCTGGTGCGCGAGGCCTCCCGGCGCCAGCAGGCCGAGGCCGAGCGCCGCGCCCTGGACGCCGAGCGGCTGCGGCTGGCCTCCGAGGTCCACGACGTGGTCGGCCACGGGCTGGCGGCGATCCAGATGCATGCCGACATCGCCCTGCACGTGCGCGACCGCCGGCCCGAGCAGGCGCACGTGGCCCTCGAGGCCATCAGCCGGGCCAGCGCCGATGCCCTCGCCGAGCTGCGCGCCACCCTCGCCGCGATCGCGCCCGAGGGCGAGCCGGGGGACGACGCCGCCCACGCGCCCACCCCGGGCCTGGACCGGGTGGCGGACCTCTGCGCCCGCATGCGGGAGGCCGGCATCGCCGTGGACCTCGAGATCGCGGGGACCCGGCGGGCCGTGCCGCCGGCGGTCGACGTCGCCGCCTACCGGATCGTGCAGGAATCCCTGACCAACGTCGTCAAGCACGCCTCCGAGCGCCGCGCCGACGTGCGCGTGGCCTATGCCGACGGCGCCATCGAGCTCGAGGTGACCAACGCCCTGGACGGCGCGGGCGAGGTGCGCGAGGGCTTCGGGATCACCGGCATCCGCCGGCGGGTGCGCGACGTCGGCGGGCAGGTCGACATCGGCCCCGGGGCGGGCACGTTCCGCGTCCGGGCGAGCCTGCCCACCTGACCTGACCTGACTCGACCTGACCTGACCTGGGCTGCCGGCCGGCGACGCGGCGTCGGGTGCGCGCGCCGGGGCGGGCCGCCGGCACTGCGTCCGGGGACGTAGTGCAGGTGCCGCTCCTGGGCCGATGGGCGGCGGCGCTCTCGCGGCGAGAGTGGACGCACCATCGACCGAGAGGACACGTCATGCTCACCGACGCACTGACCCTGATCACCGCCTACGGCCCCCACTGGGGAGACGGATCCGGCCCCGGCCCCGTCTTCTTCCCGCTCATCCCCATCGTGTTCTGGCTGCTCGTGATCGCCGGCGTGATCACGGCGATCGTGCTGCGGGGCCGCCGGGCCCGCTCCGCCCCGCGCCGCGAGGCGGAGACCCGGCTCGCCACCCGTTTCGCCGCCGGCGAGATCGACGAGGACGAGTTCCGCACCCGCCGCGCCGTGCTGCGCGAGAAGGGCTGACCCGGCGACGCCCGGCTGCCCGCCCGCCCGTCGGCGCCCTACCGAAAGTCACCCTGGCTTCCCTCTGAGACCCCTGGATGGATGCCCGGGTGACTTTCTGGCTGCACGCGGCACGCCGCATGCGCCGGCCGGGCCGGTCGTCGGCGGGCGGTCGGGACGGCTTATCCACAATCCGTTCGAACGTGTGGCGGCGGTGCTCGCGGACGACCACCCTGGAGGTGGCCGAATGAGAGGAATCGCCATGGGACTGTTCGACCCCACCCCGGAGGACCACCGGGACTACGCCATCCGCGAGGCCCTGCGGGAGCATGCGATCCTCGACCGGCTCGACCCCGACGGCCCCGAGGACCGCCGCCCCTGGTGGATCGACCAGCAGGAATGGGAGGCGTGCGTGCGCCGGTTCCGCGAGGACTACGACCTGGAGGAATGATTCCGATGCGTACGCGGAGCAGTCCCGTACGGGCGGGATGGTCGCCTGCGTGCTGCAGTCCGCCGCCCGGTATGAACTTCGCCGGATCGGCGTCCGCACCAGAGGGTGCCTCGCCTCGTCCAGGGCCCGCGGGGTAAATCCTGGCCCGCATAGCACCTACTCCGACTGGTTGCTCGAACGGATCCACCGGCTGTACACCGGGTGCGCGTCCGTGCAGCCCATCGCCGAGCAGCTGACCACTGAGGGCATCTCCACCTCGAAGGGCGGCGCCTTGCACGCCTCGATCGTCAGGTCGATGCGCCAAGCCGAGCGGATGGGCGAGCGGATCGGCTGGCCCATGAGGCCGGGGACGTCGCGAATCGATGAGTGCCGGCGCTCGCCCGTCTGGCCACTGGCCTACTGTCATCGAAGGCTCGAATGTCGGTCTGCCCGTGCATCGTGGTCCACGGTGTGTGCGATCAACTGGATGGAGATGGTGATGCAGGTGTTGGAGTCGGTAGCGGCCGTGGTGACTGCGGGAGCCACGGTGCTTCTGGCCATATACGCGTACTCAACGGCGAAGGCGGCAAAGGACACGTTGATGGAGTCCCGTAAGGCTTCGAAGTTATCAGCGCGCCCCTACGTCTCGGTTGCCGTTCTACCCGGGCTGCAAGGAACCGGGAGGTGGGATCTTGTGCTGGAGAACACGGGGCGATCGTTGGCGCGCGATTTGAGAGTCAAGTTGCTGGACGGGGTGAAGCCACTCGAAGGCGGTGTGATCGGTGATGATCTAACGCGATGGCTTTCTCAGCCGCACACTCTCGCGCCGGGCGCGCGCATTCGAATCATGTGGAGATGGAACGAAGGCCGGGAAGGTTCAAGCGCCCAGGCCGATGGGATGCCCTCGCGATCTCGAGTCGCTCTCTCTTATCGCTCGACCGATGGTACGGAGGTCTACGGTGCGGGAGAAGTTTACGAGATTGAAACTGATCTATTTGGCAAGGCGTCTCCTGCTCCGCAACAGGGGAGCCGAGTGGGTCCGTCTCCTTCCGAGAGTCAGCAGACCAGGGCCTTGAAGAACATTGACCGCGCGATCCGAGCCCTGAACACGCATGTGGGCGAACTGCGGCGGTAGTCTTCGAGGCAGCGTCGGTGAGATCGGCGGCGCCTGCGGCGGCCGGAAGCTTGCTCTCCTACACCGGAATCTCCCGCCCCTCCGATCCGTCGTCGACTGGCGGCACGACGGGTAGGTCCTCGCCGGTTGCCGAGTGCCCTCGTCGCCTCTCGTGCGCATGGTCCTGTTCGCTACGTCGTCTCCGACTCTGGGCGCTTCTCGTGGGTGCCCTGCAGCCGCCGGACGGGCCGTCCAGCACGTACATGCCGGTGCGATTGAGGCTGATGCGCAGCATATTGCCGTCGTCGCGTCGGACCGTCTTGGCTTCGGGTCACCGGGCGCGTTTTCTCGTCGCCCCCGCTTGCGCGTTGGTCGTATGCGATCTGCGGATACCGCTGTGACCTGTGGTGGGGCCACGGTCCTCCCCATCCTGGAGGAGTGATGCCGCCCCTGCGGCACCATCCCCCGGTCTGACCGGGAGGTCACCGCCCAGGGGGAGGCGACGGCTCGAGCTCGCGACCAGCGCCGGACGCGGGCACAGCGGCTGCGGGAGGAGGCTCGAGGCCATGACGTCCCGTACCCCTGCCAGGCCGTTCCACGCCCCTCGCCCCGCCCTCGAGCGGACCGCCGTCCTGCCCCGGCTGCTGCCCGCGACCGCCCGACCCGCGCCCTGGAGCTCGTCCGCGTCGACGGCCGCTCCCCGCCGCCGTGGCCTCCCTGCGGGGACCGCGGGCCGCGCGATCGCCGACGGGGGAGCCGGCTCCGGCGGGGTCGCGATCCGCGGGACCGGCGACGTCGCTGCCGGAGCTGAAGCCGCCGCCGAGCAGGGCGGGGCCGACCGGGGGAGCGGCGGCGGCATCGGCCGCCTCGAGTCCCTCGACCTCGTGCGGCTGCTCGCCATCCTCGGGATGATGGCCGCCCACCTCCTCGCGCCGCTGGCGATGGTCGGTGCCGACGGGCTGCAGGGGGCGACGGCGCGCGTCGCGAGCGTGCTGACCGAGGGGCCCGCGTCCACGACCTTCGCGGTGGTCGGCGGCTTCAGCCTGGTGCTGGCCTCCCGCGGCCGGCTGCTCGCCGGGGACCGTCGCGGAGCCGTCCTCGCCGGAGTGCTGCGCGGGGCGCTCGTGGCCGGCATCGGCCTGGTGCTCGGGTTCGTGCCCACCGCCGTGGTCGTGGTGCTGGTGCCCTTCGGCATCGGCATGATGATCACGGCGCCCCTGCTGCTGCTGCGCAGCCGATGGCTGATCGCGATCGCCGCCGTGCTCACCGCCGGCGGCGGGTACCTCAACGCGCTGGTCCGCTCGAGCCTCGGCCAGGTGCAGGAGGTCGGCGCGATCACCCCGCTGAACCTCGCCGAGCCCGTCGTGCTGCTCCGCGGCCTCGCCCTGACCGGCATGTACCCGCTGGTCACCTGGCTGCCGTACCTGCTGCTCGGCGTCGTCCTGATGCGCTCGCTGCTCACGGCCCTCGAGGACGGTCGCGCCCGCCGGTGGTCCGCGCGCGCCCTCGGCATCGCAGCTGCGGTCGCGACGGCGACGTACGGGCTCTCCGCCCTCGCCGGTGCCTGGGCGATCGGTCACGGGGTGGACCCGCTGGCCGTGAGCCTGCACGGCTTCGGCGCCCCGGTCCTCCCGGAGGCCTGGGCCCTCGCCGTGGCCGCCCCGCACAGCGGCTCCCCGGCCGACATGATCGCGACCGCCTCGGTCGCCGTCGCCCTCATCGGCGCCATGACGCTGCTCGTGCCGCCGGGCCGGCACCTGCACGGGACCATCGGCCGTGCACTGCGCGCCGCGGGGGCCGCGCCGCTGACCATCTACACGGTGCACGTGATCCTCACCGGCGTCGCTCTCGTCGTCGCGATGCTGTCCGATCCCGAGGGCGGGTTCATGACGATGCCCTGGTACGTCGCGGGCCTCGGCGTGCTCGCCGTGCACGTCGCGATCGCCCTCGGGATCGGCGCCGCGCTCGCGCGGAGCGGGAGGCGCGGACCGCTCGAGGCGGCGCTCAGCGGAGCCGTCCGCCGAGGCGTCCCGCAGCGGTGACGTCGGCATGCCGTGATCGCGCACGGTCCTCGCCCCGCGCTCCTACACTGCAGCCATGAACGCGGATCCGAAGGACTCCTCGCCCCAGGACCCTCCGCTGTCGGAGGCGGACGGCCCCACCGACTACGCGCGCCATGAGACGAGAGCCGCGCAGCTGGACCGCAACTGGAACGAGATCCTCCAGGAGATCCGCGTGCTGCAGACCGGATCGCAGATCGTCGCGGCCTTCCTCATCGTGCTGCCGTTCCAGTCGCGGTTCGAGATCCTCGACGCCTTCCAGGTGGGCTGGTACCTCGGACTGCTGGTGCTCGCCCTGCTGATCGTGGCCCTGCTGCTGGCCCCGGTGAGCATGCATCGCAGCCTGTTCCGCCGGCGGGTCAAGGACGACATCGTCACCGCCTCGAACCGCATCGTGAAGCTCGCCCTGGTCATGCTGGGGCTGCTGCTGGCCGGGGTCGTCCTGCTGATCTTCGACGTGGTGGTGGGGCGCGGCGCAGGCATCGCGGCCGGCGCCGTGCTGCTCACCATCGTGCTGTGCCTGCAGGTCGTGTACCCGCGGGTGATGGTCGCCCGGAGCTGAGCCCGGCGGTGGGGGCCGGTACCCTCGCGGGCATGGGTACGCCACCGCTCGTGATCGGATCCGCCCAGGGCAGGCCGATGCCGACCCTGCCGACGACGGAGATCGGACTGCGGCGCCTCGGGTCGGCGGCGCTGGGCGGCGGCGCGGTCGTCCTCGTCCTCGCCGCGACCGGCGTGGCCGTCGTCCTCGAGGGCACGGCGCCGGTCACCGCGCTGATCGCGGTGGCGCTGCTGATCGCATGCGCGGCGCCGATGATCCTCACCGGCCGGCGCGTCCTGCGTGCCGTGCACGCCGCACAGGGCGGCCCCGTCCACATCGCCCCGCCCTACGCCTTCCGCGTCGAGAAGGACGAGATCATCTTCCCGCCCTGGTACCGCGGCCGCGGCGAGGTCTGGCTGCTCTCGCAGACCACCCTGCGGAGCCGCCGGACCCGTCGCGGCGCCGTCCTCGAGATGCGGGCTCCTCAGCGTCGACCGCGCCGCTTCTCCCAGTCCGCCCTGGCGCTGCCCGTCGAGGACGTGATCGCCCAGGTCGAGGCTCGCCGCTGAGGCATGCCCGGAGGACGAGGCATGCCCGGATCATGCGTGCCTGGATCAAGAGGCGTGCCCGGATCGGCACGCCTCAGCCGGCGGACGGGCCCTGCTGCTGCGCCACAGCTCCCGCGACCCGGGCGATCTGCGCCGGCCCCACCCGGCAGCAGCCGCCGATCAGCCGGGCGCCCGCCGCCGCCAGCTGCGGGACCGCCCCCGGAAGATCCGCGCCCGGCTCCCCGGGCAGCCAGCGGCGATGCACGTGGTCCCAGATCTCGCCGCTGTTGGGGTACGCCAGCAGCGGCACGTCCAGCTCCTCCGCCAGGATCCGCAGCGCCGCCACCGCATCGGGCACCGGGCAGCAGTTCACGCCGACGGCGATCAGGGAGCTGCCCCGCAGCACCCGGGCCGCCTCGCGCAGGTCCGTGCCGTCGCCGAGGGAGCCCTCGCGCACCGTCATGCTCAGCATCGCCGGAACGGGAAGGCCCTCGAGCTCGCCGGCCAGCGCCTCCACCTCGCGGATGCTGGGCACCGTCTCGGCCAGCAGCACGTCCGCGGCGGTGTCCGCGAGGATTTCCAGCCGCGGCCGATGCCAGGCCGCGAGCTCCCGCGCGCTGAGCCCGTAGGCGCCGTCGTACTCCGTGCCCGCGCCGGGACCCGCTCCGTAGGGGCCGATGGAGGCCGCGACGAGGCGGAGCGCGGACCCGCGGCCCGCCGGCGCCGCACCGGGGTCCGCGTCGCCGCGGGAGCCCTCGGCCCGGGCATCGCTGTCGCCCCCGGCAGCGGCCGGGGCGTCGGCGGCCTGCCGGGCGAGGTCCACGCTGGCCCGCAGCAGCTGCTCGAGCTCCTCCGGGGCGGCTCCCGCGCGCGCCAGACCATCGGCGGTGACCTGGTACGAGCAGCTCGTCGCCACCTGAGCGCCTGCAGCGAAGAAGTCCGCGTGCGCGGCGCGGACCTCCTCCGGGCGCTCCCGCAGGATCTGCGCCGACCACAGCTCTCCGGTGACGTCCAGCCCCCGATCGGCCAGATGGGTGCCCAGCCCGCCGTCCAGCACCCGCGGCGGAGCGCTGCGATCGGCGAGGACATCGGCGAAGGAGGGGGCGGAGGGCGCAGCGGGATTCACCGTTCGAGGGTACGGCCGCGCCGCGCCGTCCCGCGGCCGGCGCCGCCCGCATGAACGCGGATGACACGGCGCGGCGCACGCCGCCCCGCCCCCGGTACCGTTCCTCCGTTCCCGACCCAGGAGGCGCCATGGCCCGCCCCGATGTCCCCCACGGCGCCGCCGGCGCCCCCGCCGCGCTCGTCGCCGAGCCCGCCCGCGACCCATCGGCCGCAGCGCCGGAGGCGGGGGAGGGCGAGCTGCGCTCCGGCCTGCGCCGCACCATGGCCTCGCGCCACCTGGTGATGATCGCCCTCGGCGGCGTGATCGGCTCGGGGCTGTTCGTCTCCTCCGGGTACACGATCTCGCAGGCCGGCCCGCTGGGCGCCGTGCTCGCGTACGTGATCGGCGCCCTGGTGGCCTACATGGTGATGGCGAGCCTCGGAGAGCTGTCCGCGAAGCACCCGGTGGCCGGCGGCTTCCACGCCCACGCCACGCGGAACCTGGGCCCGGCCTGGGGCTTCGCGACCGCGTGGCTGTACTGGCTGTGCTGGGCGGTGGCGCTGGGCAGCGAGTTCACGGCCGCCGGCATCCTCATGCAGCGCTGGTTCCCCGGCGTCGAAGTCTGGGTGTGGTGCCTTGTCTTCGCGTCGCTGCTGTTCGCGATGAACGCCGTCTCCTCCCGGGTGTTCGCCGAGACGGAGTTCTGGTTCTCCCTGGTCAAGGTCGCCGCCGTGGTGGCGATCATCGTCGTCGGCGCCGCGACGATCCTCGGCATCAACCCGGTCGCGGAGGCCGGCACCGGGGGACTGGGCGGCTTCGTCACCGACGAGGGACTGTTCCCCCGCGGGGCCACGGGCGTCCTGGTCACCGTGCTGGCCGTGTTCTACGCCTTCAGCGGCACCGAGCTGATCGGCGTCGCCGCCGGCGAGGCGCGGGACCCCGAGCGCACGATCCCGCGGGCGATCCGCACCGCCGTGATCCGCCTGGCCGTCTTCTTCATCGGCGCGATCGCCGTGATCGCCGCCCTGGTCCCCTTCGAGACCGCCGGCACCGACGAGAGCCCCTTCGTCACCGTGCTGGACCGTGCGGGCCTGCCCGCCGGCGGCGACCTCATGAACTTCGTGATCATCACGGCGCTGCTCTCGGCCGGGAACTCCGGCCTGTACTCCTGCGCGCGGATGCTCCACTCCCTGGGCGCCGAGGGGCAGGCGCCGCGCTGGCTCTCGCGCACCACCGGCCGCGGCATCCCCCTGATCGCCCTGTCGCTGTCGATGCTGGGCGGCCTCGCCTCCCTGCTCACCAGCGTGATCGCCCCGGGCAGCCTCTTCCTGGCGCTCGTGTCCATCGCCGGGTTCGCGGTGGTGGCGGTGTGGATCATCATCTGCGCCTCGCACCTGGGCTTCCGCCGCCGGTACCGGCGCGACGGCGGCGACCTGGCCGACCTCCCGTACCGTGCGCCCCTGTTCCCGGTGCTGCCGATCATCGCGCTGGTGCTGCTGGGCGCCTCGCTCATCGGCGTCGCCCTGGACCCGGCGCAGCGGGCCGCCCTCTGGTGCGGGGTGCCGTTCACCCTCGCCTGCCTGGCCTGGTTCCGCCTGCGCCACGGGCCCGGGGTCTTCTCGCCGCGCTGAGTCCTGCCTATCCCGGGCCGAGGGGCCGGGCCGAGGGGGCGCCGCGCCGCCGGCGTCTGACCGGCGGGTGACCATCGGATGCCGGGACGGTGACGTGCGATGACGCGGCGGGAGCGCTCTCCTAGAGTGCAGGAGCCCCGTCCTCCCGACCCCAGGAGAACCCCCGTGAACTCCCCTCTCGCCCGTCGCACCCTCATCGCCGGCCTCGGCGGCGCCGCCATCGGCACCGCCGCGCTCGCTGCCGTCGCCGCTCCCGCCGGCGCCGCCCCGGTCCCCGCCCGCGGAGGCGGCGCCGCCCTCATCGGGAAGGCGAAGCGGGACCGCCTGCACATCATGAGCTTCAACATCCGCTACGACCGCTCGCGCACCGGCGACACCCAGCCGGGCGACCCCGATCACTGGCCGGACCGCGAGCCCATCCTCATCGACCTCCTCGAGCGCGAGCAGCCCACCGTGCTGGGCGTGCAGGAGGCGCTGTACCACCAGATGGCCGCCGTCGAGAAGGCCCTGCCCGGCCACCGCATGGTCGGCTTCGGCCGCGAGGGCGGCAGCGCCGGCGAGTACTCCGCGATCTTCTACGACACCGCCCGCCTCGAGGTCCTGGCCTGGGACCAGTTCTGGCTCTCCGACACCCCCGACGTGATCGGCTCCGCCACCTGGGGCAACACCGTCACTCGCATCGTCGTGTGGGCGCGGCTGCGCGACCTGGCCAGCGGCACGGAGTTCGCGGTGATCAACACCCACTTCGACCACCGGTCCGAGCCCGCGCGCATCAAGAGCGCCCAGGCCATGATCGACCTGTTCGAGGGCGGCGAGCTCGACCAGCTGCCCACCATCGTCACCGGCGACTTCAACTCCGTCGCCCACGGCTCCGGCGCCTACACCACCCTGGTCGCCGACGGCCCGACCCTCGACACCTGGGACACCGCGGCCGAGCAGCTCACCCCCGCCTGGGGCACCTTCCCCGGGTACGAGGATCCCGTCGAGGGCGGCAGCCGCATCGACTGGGTGCTCGCCACCGGCGACGTCACGGTCCACCAGGCCGCCATCAACGTCCACCGCGACAAGGACGGCTCCTACCCCTCCGACCACGCCCCCGTGCAGGCGCTCGTCCAGCTGCCCTGACCCGTCCCGGCGCGGCGGCCGATAGTCTCCCCCGATGACCGGGAAACCCAGGACCGAGGACGCCGCGCCGGTGCGCCGCATCGACCACGTCGCGATCGCGGCGCATGACGCCGACGCGGCCGCGCAGTACTACGAGGGCACCCTCGGCATGCGGCGGGTGCGGGACGAGGAGGTCGCCGAGACCGGCTCGCGGCTGGTGTGGCTGGAACCGGTGGGCATGCCCGCCGGCGGGGCGCGCTTCCAGATCGTGCAGCCCCTGCGCGACGGCCCCGTGGCCGAGTTCCTCTCCCTCCGCGGGGAGGGGCTGCACCACGTGTGCTTCGCCGTGGACGACGCGGCGGCCTTCCTCGCCGAGCGCGGCGAGGAGGAGTCGGCCCTGTTCACCGGCGGGTTCGGCCTGCCGTGCGCCTTCCTCGGATCCGCGCCGGAGGGCATGGCCGTCGAGATCGTCGAGCCCGCGCCCGGTGCGCAGGCTTCCCCCGTCGACCCCGTCGACCCCGTCGACCCTGTCGGAGCGGAGCACCCGTGGACCTGAGCTTCGTCGCCGCCCTCGTGTCCTGGCGCGGGCCGGCCCCCTTCGTCTTCGCCCCGGCGCCGGAGGACGCGGCCGATGAGATCGCCGATGTCGCCGCGCGCCTCACCTACGGCTGGGGCGCGATCCCGGCGACCGTGCGGCTCACCGCCCTCGACGGCGGCGAGGGGACGCGGCGGACGCCCCGCCCGGGGACGCCGGCATCGCCTACACCACCTCGCTGTTCCCGCGCGAGGGCACCTACTTCGTGCCCGTGAAGGTCGCCGTGCAGCGCGCCGCCGGCGTCGGCGTCGGGGACCGCGTGCGCATCGACCTCCACCTCGAGCTGCGGCGCTGATCCCGTCCGATTCGTCCGTTGTGCCCCGCCGTCCCGATCCGGGCGATACCCTGCGAGCACCGACGACCGAGGAGCCGACCATGTTCGATCTGACGGCGAGCGCCGACCGCGCGGCGGTCCTGGTGGCAGGCGTCTTCGACGCCCAGCTCGAGGACCCCACCCCGTGCCCCGAGATGCGGGTGCGCGAGCTCGTCGCGCACCTGCACGGCCTGGCGATCGCCTTCGGCGACGCCGCCGCCAAGGTCGACGGCCCCACCACCCGCACCCCGCCGGACCCCGCCGCCTCCGTCCTCGTCCCGGACTGGCGCGAGGCCGCCCCGGCGGCCCTCGCCGCGCTGGGCCGCGCCTGGCAGGATCCCGCCGCCTGGGAGGGCATGACGGCCGCCGGCGGCGTGGAGATGCCCGCAGAGGTGACCGCCATGGTCGCCCTCGACGAGCTCGTCCTGCACAGCTGGGATCTCGCCGTCGCCACCGGCCAGAGCTTCGATCCCGACCCCGCCGCCCTCGACATCGCCGAGCAGTTCTGCGCGGACATCGGCGAGGACCCGGCCGAGCGGGCGGGGCTGTTCGGCCCGCGGGTGCCCGTCCCCGAGGGCTCCGGACAGCTGGACCGCGTGCTGGGGCTCTCGGGCCGCGATCCGTTCTGGACCCCGCCGGAGGACTGACGCGCAGCGAACCGTCGCGGCGCGTCAGGCGCCGATGCGCGCGCGGATCGCGAGGACCGCTGCGGCGCGCGCCCATTCGTTGAACTCGAACGGTGCGATCTCCAGGCTGATCAGGGCACCGTTCGGATGGGCGTGCGCGGTGATGGCCTCGTCGATCTCGGCGCGTGCGAGCTCGGTGACGGCGATCCCGTCGCCGGTGACGACGACCTTCTGCGGGTCCAGGGTGTTGGCGAGCGTCGCCGTCGCCGCGCCGAGGGCGCGGCCGGCGATCCGGAACACCTCCAGCGCCTCCTCGTCCCCCGCCCGGGCCAGCGCGACCAGCCCGGGGTAGTCGATCCCGGGGCGCGCAAGGGTGCGCAGCATGGCATCGTTCGTGAGCGCGGCGGAGAAGCAGGCGCGCCGGCAGTACGGGCAGATCGGCCCGTCCTCGCTCAGCGGCAGATGGTCCAGCCGTCCCGCCTTGCCGTGCGTCCCCGTGACGAGCCGGCCGTCGAGGATCATCCCGAACCCCAGGCCGACCCCGACGGTCAGCAGCACCAGGGAGTCGAGGCCGGATCCGACGCCGAAGAGGTGCTCCGCCGCGGTGAGGCAGCGCACGTCGTTCTCGACGTGCGCCGGGATGCCGAGCGCCTCGTCGACCAGGCGGGCCAGGGGCACGCCCTGCCATCCGTGGTACGAGGAGTCGACCATCGCGCCCAGTCCGGGGATCATCCGGACGTCGGCTCCCAGGGCGACGCCGGCCGCGGCGAGGGGCGGGTGCGGTGCCTCGAGGCGCTCTCGTGCCTCCGCGATCTGGGCGACCACCTCCTCGACCGCGCGAGAGCGCAGCGGCTCATCGGCCTCGACGAGGATCTTGGCCGACAGGTCGGTGATGACTGCGTAGAGGCGGTCGCCGGTCAGCTTGATGCCCAGGAAGCTCCAGGCCTCCGGCCGGGCGTGGAGCATCTCCCCGGGGCGTCCGGTCGCCCCGCGCAGCTCCAGGTGCCCCTCGGCAACGAGGCCGTGGTCGACCAGGTCCCGGGCGGCGCGGGTGATGCTCGCGCGGGACATGTCGAGCTCCCGGGCGATCTCGGCGCGGGACCGGGAGCCCCGCGTGAGCAGCGTGCGCAGCGTCCCGCGGTGGACCGGGCTCAGCGGAGGCCAGCCCGGGGCCGGAGATCCGCCGGGCCGGGCCGTGGGGTCTGTCATCGCTGCTCCTTCGCCGGGTGTGGCGACACCCTAGCCGCGCTCGCTGGGGTCCGCGATCGGCGGGCTGCGTCCTCGGCGGGCCCGGTCGGCCGGTCGGCCCGGTCGCCGCCGAGGGCCGGGACAACGTCTTTGTTACATTCGTTGACAAAGAAAAGCGTCGCCTCGTAGCGTGTGCCGCGCGGGAGGCCGGGACCCCGGCCGCGACCCGCGCATCGCTCCATCTCAACGATGAGGACAGGACCATGGCGAACGACGTGAAGACCTCCGCCCTGCGACGGCGGACAGTGCTCAGGACAGGACTGCTCGGCTCGGTATGCGCCGCAGGGCTGCCCCTGCTGAGCGGGTGCGGGGAGATCAGCGGCGGGGAGGGGAGCGTCCAGACGCTCAACGCCGAGCTGGACATCCTCCCCGAGTACGTGGAGTGGCCGCTGCCGACGCAGCCGGATCTGGTGGGGGAGCCGCCGGACCACCCCAGCGCCTACCTCACCTACCCCAGCCCGGTGCCCAAGGCGGTCCCCGAGCCGCACGGCGGCTCCGGGACGTACCGGGTGTACGTGCCGAACTGGGGGCCGGCGATGGCGAAGGACGATCCGTACTACGACGCCATGGCCGAGGCCATGGGCGGGACCCGGATCGAGTTCGTGCAGAACGACCCCAACGCCTACACCGAGGCATCCGTGCAGTGGATCAAGGCGCAGGAGTTCGGGGATGCGATCCTCCTGTTCTCCTGGATGACCGGGGCGGACGCGAACTTCGACCAGACCGTCGTCAACCGCTTCGCGAACCTCTCCGAGGTCCTCGCCGGGGACATCTCGCAGCGGTGGCCGCTGCTGGCAGGGCGCGGCGACGCCGCCTGGGCAGCCTCGGTCTGGGCGGCCGATCCCGAGAACCCGGCCGAGACCTCGGGCATCTACGGCATCCCATGGACGCTCAACGGCGGCCCCGGCAACGGCTTCTTCTACCGCGCGGACCTGCTGCGGGAGGCCGGGCTGGAGGTCCCCACCACCGTCGAGGAGCTGCTCGAGGTGGCGCGCGCCTGGACCGATGATCCCGCGGGCCGATGGGCGATCGGCGGCACGGACTACATGTCCCGGGCCTGGTTCCGCCTCGCCCCCGGCTCCGGATGGATCTGGGACGGCTCGGCCATGGTCCACAACAACGAGCGCTCCGAGTTCGCGGAATGGGTCGCCTTCCAGCGCCAGATCCGCGAGGAGGGCCTGGTCCATCCCTCCGTCGGCACTCCCGAGTTCGACGGCAAGGCGCTGCAGCGCGCCGGCCAGGTCCTCCTGGACCAGGACGGCTGGGCGCGCTGGACCGACATGCCGGCGC
This sequence comes from Brachybacterium phenoliresistens, assembly GCF_000576425.1. Taxonomy (GTDB): domain Bacteria; phylum Actinomycetota; class Actinomycetes; order Actinomycetales; family Dermabacteraceae; genus Brachybacterium; species Brachybacterium phenoliresistens. Next base: position 406,227 of record NZ_KK069989.1, read on the forward strand.
AGGTCGCCGCCACCGGCGAGAACCCCGACTTCGACCTGGACGTGCTGGGGCCGCTGACCTTCGAGGGGCGCGAGCCGATGTACCACGGCGCCGGCGGTGTGGCCGGATGGCTGTTCCTCAGCAACCAGCTCGAGAAGGAGCAGATCGAGGAGATCCTCGACGTCGCGAACTGGTGCGCGGCACCCAGCGGCACGGTCGAGGCCGAGATGATCACCTACGGCATCGAGGGCGAGCACTTCGAGCGCGGCGACGACGGTCGCCCGCAGTTCACCGAGGCGGGCATCGCCGCCAAGCAGGACTCCTTCGCCTTCACGGCGATGAGCGGGATGGTCCAGAACCTGCTCGAAGGGCCGGCGGAGATGGTCCAGCGCCGCTTCGACTTCCACGCCTCCGTGCTCCCCGTGCTGGTGAAGGACCAGTTCGAGAATGCGCGCGTGACAGCTCCGGCCGGCGCCTCGGAGGCCGGCACGGTCTTCGACGAGAAGGTCAACGACATCATCTCCGGCCGCGCGGAGCTCAGCAGCCTCGAGGACGCCGTGGCCGCATGGAAGGCCGACGGCGGCGACGCGACCCGCGCCGTCTACGACGAGGTCCGCAAGACCCTGGAAGGGCAGTGACATGGCGCCCTGTCGGATGACGACCGCCCCCGGCGGTCCCCAGGGAGAGGCGCGGATCCGATGATGCTCCGTTCCTCCCGCGCGACCTCGACCCTGGAGGCCGGGTCGCCCCCGGGCGACGACGTGCTCCCGGGCGCTTCTCGGCCCTCGTCCTCCCGCCCCCGGACGCGCCGCGCGAAGGCCGGCGCGACGGCCCACGGCGCTGAGGGGGTCGGCACGATCGAGCGCCGCCGCATCCCGCTGCGCAGCCGGCTCCGTCGCGACTGGCCGCTGCTGCTGCTCGTGCTCCCGGCGCTCCTCCAGCTGGCGTTCTTCTTCTATCTGCCCTCGGCGTTCAGCGTCATCGCGTTCATGGACTACAGCCCGTACCGGCCGTTCTGGGAGAACCCGATCATCGGGTTCACCTACTTCCAGATGCTGTTCCAGGACCCGTACTTCGTGAGCGCGCTGATCAACACGCTGCAGTTCGCCGGGGCGCAGCTGCTGTTCGTCTTCCCGTTCTCGATCATGCTCGCGCTGGTCGTCCACGGGATCATGTCGACGGTCCTGCGCAGCACCTTCCAGTCGATCGTCTACCTCCCGTACTTCTTCTCCTGGGTGCTGGTGGTGACGATCTTCCTGCAGGTCCTCGGGCAGGACGGGCTCCTCAGCCGATGGCTCGTGGGGATCGGCGCCGAACGCCTCCAGATCATGAACGATCCGGACACGTTCATGCTCCTGGCGTGGATGCAATGGACCTGGAAGGACGCCGGCTGGGGGATGATCATCTTCCTCGCCGCGCTGGCCGCCATCAATCCGAGCCTCTACGAGGCCGCGGCGGCCGATGGCGCGAACCGCTGGCAGCGCCTGTGGCACATCACGCTGCCGGGGATCCGCCCGGTCATCGTGCTGCTGCTGATCCTGCAGCTCGGCGGGATCCTCACCGTCGGCTTCGAGCAGTACCAGCTGCAGCGCCAGGCCGTGGGATGGGGGACGGCGGAGGTGCTGGACACCTTCGTCTACTACCGCACGATCCTCGCCTCCAACGGCGAGTCCATCGGCACCGCGGCCGGTCTGTTCAAGGGCGTGATCGGCCTGCTGCTGATCCTCGCCGCCAACAACGTCGCGCATCGGCTCGGCGAGCAGGGGGTGTACCAGCGATCATGACCGCACAGATCCAGCTGTTCGGCGCGAAGAAGCGCGCCCGCGTCCGCCCGGTCTGGGACGAGGAGCCGTCGATCCCGACGAAGATCCTCAAGGGCCTGTTCCTCGCCGTCTACGCGGGGGCCATCCTGGTGCCGATCTGGGCGGTGGTCGCCACCAGCCTCGCCAGCGAGGAGGCGCTCGCCCGCGCCGGCGGAGACCTCGTCCTGCTGCCCTCGGACATCAGCCTCCAGGCCTACCGGGAGATCCTCTCCGGCGGCGCGGTCACGGCATCGCTGCTGTTCACGATGCTGCTGACGGCGATCGGCACCGCGGTGAGCCTCGTGCTCACCGTCGGCGCCGCCTACGGGCTGTCCCGCCCCGGCACGCTGTGGCACTCGAAGATCCTCACGGCCGTCCTGATCACGCTGCTGTTCGCCCCCGGGATGTACCCGTCCTACCTGGTGGTCCAGAAGCTGGGCCTGCTGAACAACATGTGGGCGCTCATCCTCCCCGTCTGCTTCAGCGCGTGGAACCTCATCGTGCTGAGGACGTTCTTCATGACGAGCATCCCCGGGGATCTCATCGACGCGGCGAAGATCGACGGCGCCGGGGAGTTCAAGATCCTGTTCAGCATCGTCCTGCCGATGTCCAAGGCGATCCTCGCCGTGATCGGCCTGTTCTACGCCGTCGGCTACTGGAACACCTACTTCCTCGGCGTGCTCTACACCCCGGGGATGGACGTGAAGCCCATCCAGGTCCTGATCCAGCAGTGGCTGCTGGCCTCCTCCGGGCCGACGGGCCAGGACGCCGCCGCGGCGGCGGCGATCTCCTCGGGGATGAAGAACGCCCCGGCGGCCTCCCTGAAGATGGCGGCCGTGGTGTGCACGATCATCCCGATCATCATCATGTACCCCTTCATCCAGAGGCACTTCACCAAGGCGGTGATCACCGGCGCCGTGAAAGGCTGATCGGCCGATCGATGCTCGCCCCGGGCCGCCCGATCCGCGGCGCGGGGCGGGCATCGTCCCTGTCTCGGCATCGCGGTGGCCGATGGTGGCGGCCGAGACCCCTCTCGGACCAGCCGGGACAGCCCGTCGCATGCCATCGCTAGGATGAGGCCATGGATGCATCGGGGTGCACCGTATCTCCGCTCGACTCCTCGACCTGGCCCGCATACGAAGCGGCGGTTCGCGAGGCGGGCGGCATGCCTGCGGGGTGCTGGTGCATGGCCTTCCATCCCGAAGGCACGGCGATGGCCGGGCGCGGCGCGGACGCCGAGCTCAACTGCGCACGCCGCCGGGCGAAGGTCGAGGCGGGGACCACGCGAGCGGCCCTCGTCCTCGACGGCGAGCGATGCGTGGGCTGGTGCCAGTACGGCACGCCGGACGAGCTGCCCCGGATCAAGAACCGCGGCGCGTACGAGAAGGCCGTCGAGAAACTGCCGGACTGGCGCATCGGGTGCTGCTACGTCACCAAGCCCTCCCGTCGGCACGGCGTCAGCGAGATCGCGCTGCGCGGCGCGATCGACCTGATCGCCCGCGCCGGAGGCGGGGTGGTCGAGGGGTATCCGGAACCGGCGGACCAGGTCCCGGCGGGATTCCTGTTCCACGGCTCCCTCGGCACCTTCGAACGGCTCGGCTTCACGCGCACCCGGCAGATCGGCAAGCACCGGTGGGTCGTGACGCGCCAGGTCGATCCGGCCCCGCCGGCTGCCGGCGCGCCCTGACCCCGGCTCCCCGCCCCTGATCGCGGGCCCGCCTCGCGCCGGGACGTCGCCGGCACGGCCCCGGTCGCCGACGCGCCGGGGCGCGCAGGGCGGATCCGGGGTCCCGCCAGGTCCGGAACCGTATCCTGGTCCTCTCCCCACCTCCGCCGATCCGCATCGGCCTCGCGCCCGGGGAGGTCGCAGCCGGCCCGGAAGGAGGGCGCATCCCCATGCAGCGGAAGCCGATCCGGCGGCCCACGATCGCCACGATGGCGGGTGATCTGGGGGTCTCGCCGGCGACGGTGAGCTACGCGCTCAACGACAAGCCGGGCGTCTCCCCGGCGCTGCGCGAGCGGATCCTCGCCCACGCCCGCGAGGTCGGGTGGGTGCCCAACTTCGGGGCGAAGGCGCTGCGGCTGGGGCTGACCGGCAACATCGGCCTCGTGCTCGTGCGCGATCCCGAGGAGATCTCCCGCGAGCCGTACTACTCGTCGGTCACCGCGGGGATCGAGTCCGCCACCAGCGCCAGCGGCTACGAGCTGCTGCTGCGCTTCGTCGAGGGCGGCACCGCCGCCGAGCTGGACGTCTACCGCTCCTGGGCGGAGAACCGTCGTGTGGACGGCGTCGTCCTGCTGGACCTCAGCGTCGACGACCCGCGGCCGCGCGCCCTGGAGGAGCTGGGCATGCCCTTCGCGGTCCTCGGCGACCACGGCGGCGACGAACGGTTCGTGAAGGTCGTGACCCCGGAGTCCAGCGACGCCCAGATCCTCGTGGACCACGTCCTGGCCTGCGGCTACGACGCATGCATCCAGCTCACGGGGCCGATGCGGTACGGCCACGAGACGCGCCGCGCGGACCTGCTGCGGGAGCTGTGCGCCGAGGCGGGGCTCCGGCACGTCCTCGCGGAGGCGCCGTACACCATCGCCGGCGGGACGCAGGCGTTCTCGCGGATCGGCGACCTGGACGGCGCCCGGGCTGCCGTGATCGCCTCGAGCGACCTCATCGCCCTCGGCGCCCTGCGCGAGATCCGCTCCCGCGGCATCGACGTCCCGCGGCAGATGGGCGTGATCAGCTGGGACGACTCGCTCATCGCCGAGGTGGCGGCGCCGGCGATCACCGCGCTGGACCGGGCGCCGTTCCTGAAGGGCCGCTGCGCCGGCGAGCTGCTGGCTCGGCTGGTGCGCAACGAGGTCGAGGCCGGCACCGCCTCCGCCTCCGGCCCCTCCACCCTCGTGCCCCGGGAGTCCACCGGCCCGCGCTGACCCGCGCAGCCGTCGCCCCGTCGTACCCCGCGCGACGGGGAGCTCGGCGGCGCCCGCGCCGTCCCCGCCCCCCCGCCCCGCCGTCTCTGCCTCCTCCGGACGGTCGCCCGAGGCGCCGCACCCTGCTCGGTTGACACGCTCGACCCCTCGATGCCAGACTCACGAATCGATTAAGCACGAATCGATTAAGCGACAGCGTCCGATGCGGGACCACCGTCGCCGATCGGCCAGCAGCACCCCTCGACATTCCCCCTCACCTGCACCGATGTCGGTGCTCAAGGAGACGATGATGCGACGCCGCACCCTTCTGTCCGCTGTCCCCCTCGCCGCCGCAGCCGGCGCCGGGCTGGCCGCCTGCGGCTCCGGCGGCTCGGACGCGCAGCCCGACCGCCTCACCTACTGGGCCTCCAACCAGGGCCAGTCCCTCGACGACGACAAGCAGATCCTCACCCCGGTGCTGGAGAAGTTCACCGAGGACACCGGCATCACCGTGGACCTGGAGGTCATCGGCTGGACCGACCTGCAGACCCGGATCCAGACGGCGATCACCTCCGGGCAGGGCCCGGACGTGGTGAACATCGGCAACACCTGGGGCGTGAGCCTGCAGGCCACCGGCGGGCTCTACGAGCTGGGCGACGCCGAGTTCGAGACGCTCGGCGGCAAGGACCGCTACGTCGAGGCGGCGCTGGAGACCGCCTTCGCCCCCGACACCCAGCCCGCGTCCGTGCCGCTGTACGGCCTCGCCTACGGCCTGTACTACAACACCGAGATGTTCGAGGCGGCGGGCATCGCCCCGCCCACCACCTGGGAGGAGATGGTCGCGGCCGCGAAGGCGCTCACCGATCCCGCAGCCGGGGTGTGGGGGATGAGCCTGGCCGCGGGCTCCTACACGGAGAACGTCCACTTCGCCTTCATCAACGCCGTGCAGAACGGGGCGCAGCTCAGCACCGAGGACGGCAGCCCCGACTTCACGAATGACGGTGTGGTCGACGGGGTCCTGCGCTACCTCGACCTCATGCAGGCCGAGAAGGTCGTCAACCCCTCCAACGCGCAGTTCGACAGCGGAACCAAGTCGGTGACCTCCTTCGCCAACGGCGAGGCGGCGATGATCATCAACCAGAACAACGCCCACGCCACCATCGAGGCCAACGGCATGACCGCCGAGCAGTTCGCGGCCGTGCCCTTCCCGGCCCCGGCCGGCGCGGCCAGCCAGTGCGCCTCGCACCTGGCCGGCATCAACATCGCGGTCATGGAGTCGACGAAGAACCTCGACGGCGCCCTCCAGCTCATCGCGCACCTGACCTCGAGCGAGGTCCAGGCCCAGCTCGGCAAGCCCTTCGCCGCCCTGCCGGTGCTCACCGACGGCGAGCCGACCTTCACCGAGGACGCCGAGCAGGCGGAGATGTTCCTGGACGTCTACCGCGAGCGCGCCGAGCCGCTGCCCCGCGTCCCGTGGGAGGACCAGTTCGAGTCCGCCGTCGGCCAGGCCATGAACGAGATGTTCGCGACCATCGCCACCGGCGGCACCGTGACCCGCGAGGACGTCACCACCGCCATGCAGACCGCGCAGGACGCGATCCGCGCCTGAGCCGTCCCGGCCGGGCCGATGCCCGCGACCTCCCCGTCCGGCATCGGCCCCCGGGGCCCGAGCCCGGCCGTCCCTCGACCACGAGAAGAGATCATGCCCCCGACCTCCACCACGACGCCCCCGCGCGCCGATGTCGCCCCGGCCCCCGCGGCCGCGGCGCCCCGACCGCGCGGGCGGCGCACCTGGTTCCCCTACCTGATCCTGATCCCCGCGCTGCTGCTCGAGCTGCTGATCCACATCGTCCCCATGGTCACGGGGTTCTGGATGAGCTTCGTGGAGCTCACCAAGTTCTTCATCCGCCGCTGGACGGACGCCCCGTTCGCCGGCCTGGAGAACTACCGGATCGCGGTCGACGTGAGCACTCCCGTCGGCCAGGGGCTGCTCACCTCGTTCCTGGTCACCGTGGCGTTCACGCTCCTGGTGGTGAGCCTCAGCTGGGCCATCGGCATGGCCGCCGCCGTCGCGCTGCAGCGGACCTTCCGCGGGCGCGCCGTCTTCCGCACCCTGTTCCTGGTGCCCTACGCCCTGCCGATGTACGCCGCCGTGATCACCTGGAACTTCATGCTCCAGCGGGACACCGGCGCGGTGAACCACGTGCTCGTCGACCAGCTCGGGATCCTCGACGAGGCGCCCTTCTGGCTGATCGGCGACAACGCCTTCGTCTCCGTGGTCGTGGTGGCGATCTGGCGCATGTGGCCCTTCGCCTTCCTCATGTTCATGGCCGGCCTGCAGTCGATCCCCGGGGAGCTGTACGAGGCCTCCGCCCTGGACGGCGCCTCCCCGTGGCAGCAGTGGCGGCGCATCACCCTGCCGCAGCTGAACGCCGTGAACTCGACGATGCTGCTGGTGATGTTCCTGTGGGTGTTCAACGACTTCAACACCCCGTACGTCCTGTTCGGCACCGCCCAGCCCGCGGCCGGGGACCTCATCAGCTTCCACATCTACAACGCCTCGTTCCTCACCTGGGACTTCGGCACCGGCAGCGCGATGAGCGTGCTCCTGCTCCTGTTCCTCCTGGCGGTCAGCCTCGGCTACCTCCACCTCACCCAGCGGAAGGCGAAGCGCGATGCGTGAGACCACCGGCGAGAAGATCTTCCGGGTCGTGGTGCTGAGCGTCCTCAGCGTCTTCGTCCTGGTGCCCCTGTACGTCATGGCGACCACGGCGCTCAAGCCGCTGGGGGACGTGCAGTCCTCCTTCAGCTGGATCCCCAGCCGCGTCACCCTGGCGCCGTTCGTGCAGATGTGGGAGACCGTGCCGCTGGCCCGGTACTTCCTGAACTCCCTCATCGTGACCTGCGCGGCGACGCTGTTCAGCGTGCTCGTCGCGATCCTCGCGGCCTACGCCGTCTCCCGCTGGCGGTTCCGCGGCCGCGGGCCGTTCATGACCACGGTTCTGTCCACGCAGATGTTCCCCGGCGTGCTGTTCCTGCTGCCGCTGTACCTCATCTTCGTCAACATCGACACGACCTTCGGCATCACCCTGGTGGGCACCCGCCTGGGCCTGATCATCACCTACCTGACGTTCTCGCTGCCGTTCTCGGTGTGGATGCTCGCCGGCTACTTCGACGGCATCCCGCGGGAGCTCGACGACGCCGGGAAGGTCGACGGCGCCTCGAACATGGGGATCCTGCTGCGGATCATCCTGCCCGCCGCCCGCCCGGGCATCGTGGCCGTGGCCATCTACGCCTTCATGACCGCCTGGGGCGAGGTGCTGTTCGCCTCGGTCATGACCACGGAGGACAGCCGCACCCTGGCCGTGGGCCTGCGCCAGTACGCCACCCAGACCAACGTGTACTGGAACCAGATCCTCGCCGCCTCGCTCGTGGTCAGCGTCCCGGTCGTCGCCGGCTTCCTGCTGCTGCAGAAGAACTTCGTGGCCGGCCTGACCGCCGGCGCCGTGAAGTGACCGCCGCCCGTCCCCTCCGCCCCTGACGCGCGGGCCCGTCCGTCCGCGGCGGGCCCGCCCCCCGCCCATCGGCCGCCCCTCACAGAGAGCACCCCCATGCAGATCTCCCTCCAGCTGTACAGCGTCCGCGACGCCCTCGCCCAGGACCACCTCGGCACCCTGCGCCGCCTGGTCGAGATGGGCTTCGACACCGCCGAGCCCTACCACCTCGTCGAGCAGCGCGATGACCTGGTGCGCGCCCGCGAGGAGCTGGGCATCGCCTTCCCCAGCGCCCACCAGTCCTTCCTCGGCGACGGCGAGCTCGGCCCGGTGCTCGAGGCGGCTCGGGCCGTCGGCGTCCGCTATCTCGTGGACCCCTTCTGGAACCCCGAGGACTGGACGGACGCCGGCGCCGTCCGCGCGCTCGCCGATCGACTGAACCGGCGGGCGGCCGAGGCGGCCGGATCCGGGATCACCGTCGGCTACCACAACCACCACTTCGAGCTCGCCTCGCAGCTGGAGGGCCGCTCGGCCCTGGAGCTGTTCGCCGACGAGCTCGAGCCGGGCATCGTCCTGGAGATCGACACCTACTGGGCCGTCGTCGGCGGAGCGGACATCACCGCGCTGCTGGGCGCCCTGGGGGAGCGGGTGAAGCTCGTCCACCTCAAGGACGGCGACCTCGCCGAGGACCCCGCCGGCCAGCTGCCGCTGGGCGAGGGGCGCATGCCGCTGGCCGAGACCCTCGCCGCCTCCCGCCGCGCCGAGCTCGGGGTGATCGAGTTCGACGCGTACGCGGGCGACATCTTCGAGGGCGTGGCCGCCTCCCGGACCCACCTGCTCGAGCGCCGCTGAGCCCGCGGGCCGGGCCCCGGCCCCCGCCACGAACCCGACCACGGGCCTCACGGCCCCGACCTCCCGCGGCCCCGGCCGCCCCGCATCCCTCTCAGGAGACCCCTCATGACCACCCCCACCACCGGCCCCGTCGGCGTCGGCATCATCGGCGCCGGGACCATCTCGGCCGAGTACCTCACGCACCTGACCTCCTTCCCGGACGTCATCGTGCACGTGATCGGCGACATCGTCCCCGAAGCCGCCCGCGCCCGCGCCGAGGAGTTCGCGGTGCCCGCCTCCGGCAGCCCGGAGGACGTGCTGGCCCACCCGGACGTCGAGATCGTCGTGAACCTGACGATCCCCACCGCCCACTACGCGGTCTCCCGCGCCATCGTGGAGGCGGGCAAGCACGTGTGGACCGAGAAGCCGATCACCACCGCCCCCGCGGACTCCGCCGCGCTGCTGCAGCAGGCCGCGGACGCGGGCGTGCGCGTCGGCGGCGCCCCGGACACCGTGCTCGGCGCCGGCATCCAGACCGCGCTTCGGACGCTGCGCGAGGGACGCGCCGGCGAGCTCGCCAGCGCCCTCACCCTCTTCCAGACCCCCGGCCCGGAGGACTGGCACCCCAACCCGGCCTTCCTGTTCCAGGAGGGCGCGGGCCCGCTGTACGACATCGCGCCCTACTACGTGACCACCCTGGTGCTCGCGCTCGGTCCGGTCACCGGCGTCTCCGCGGCGGGCTCGACGGCCCGCGCGCAGCGCACCATCGGCTCCGGCCCGAAGGCCGGGGAGGTCTTCGACGTCACCGTCCCCACGCAGGTCGCGGCGCTGCTGCGCTTCGCCGGCGGCCAGAACGCGACGACCCTGCTGAGCTTCGACTCCCCGCACCGCCGCGCCGGCTTCGTGGAGGTCTACGGCACCGAGGCCACCCTCGCGTTCCCCGACCCCAACGTCTTCGACGGCGACTCCCGGCTGACCGCCTACCGCTCCGATGCGGCCGATGCGATCCCCGCCTCCGGCGCGACGACCGGCCGCGGCCTCGGCGTGCTGGAGATGGCCCGGGCGCTGCGCGCCGGCGTGCCGCACCGGGCGCAGGGGGCCATCGCCGCGCACGTCCTGGACGTCATGGTCGCCATCGAGCAGGCCATCGGCTCCGGACAGACGGTGCCGGTGACCTCGACCTTCGAGGCCGTCGAGCCGATGCCCGCGGACTTCGACCCGTACGCCGCGACCCTCTGAGCCCCGACGGCCCGCCCCGGGCGGGCCGTCGGCGGCGCGGTCAGTACAGGGTGCTGCTGCCCGCGTCGACGCGGGCTCGGTAGTCCTCCAGCACGGCGAGGGCCTCGGTCTCGCAGCGGCCCGTGGTCACGGCGATGCCGCGGCCCTCGAGCTGCTCGCGCCAGTCGGCCGGGACGGGGCCCTCGTCGAAGCCGGTGATCCGCTCGACATCCGCCCCCAGGGCGGCGATGTCCACGGCGCGCACGCCGGACCAGATCACCGCGCCCAGGCACATGGCGCACGGCTGGGCGCTGATGACCAGGACGAGCCCCTCCGTGCCGTGGGCGCCCAGATCATGGGTGCCCAGCCGGGCCTGGGCGAGGCTGAGGGTGACGACCTCGGCGTGCGCGGCCGAGAGCCCGGAACCGGTCACGAGGTTCGTGCCCACGGAGACGACCCGCCCGGTCGCGCGGTCCAGGACCATCGCGGCGAACGGGCCGCCGGTGCCCTCCTCGACGCTGCGGGCCGCCAGATGCAGCACGAAGCGCATCCGCTCCTGCGCATCGGGGACGCGCGGCGGCATCGCGGCGATCTCCTCGCGCAGCCAGACGGGCAGCTCGACGCCGAAGGCGTCGGGATGGGGCGGGAGGGCATCGGTGGTCATGGCAACCCCTGGGACGTCGGTCGGCTCGGGCCCGCATCCGGCGGCGGCCCGGCATCGAACGTAGCACCGCGTGCAAGGATGTCGGCACCCTCGCCCCGCCGCGCGTCGCGGCCCGACCTCCCCGAGGTGAACGATGTCCTCCTCCGCCGACCTCCTCTCCCTGCTCGCCGTCGTCGCCATCGGCGCCGTCGGAGGCGTGCCCATGGGGGTGCTGCTCGCCGCCGGGATCCTCGCCGCCGCCCCGGGCAGGGGCCGGTTCGTGCTGGCGGCGGCCGCGGCCGTGATGCTGCCGACCGTGCTGCTCGTGATCGCCCTCGCCCTCGGGGCCGCGCGGCCGATGCCCGCCGTGCAGGATGCCGTGATGGCGCTCGCCCTGCTCGGCCTGGTGCTGTGCACCCTGTGCTCCCTGGTCGCGGCGGTGCTCCTCCTGGCCCGGCGCGCCGGGACGACGGCGGCGACGGTCGCCGGGGCCGCCGCGGCGGTGCTCAGCGGGGCCCACGTCCTCGAGCAGGGCCCCGCCTTCGCGGGCCTCGCACCGCTGGGCGCAGGGGGCTTCGGCGCGACGCTCGGCGTGCTGCTGGGCACGGGCGCGACGGTCGTCGTCCTGCTCGCGGTGGCGGCAGGGCTGGCGTCCCTCGGCCGTGCGCGTCCCCGGGCGGCCGGGGCGGTCGCCGTCGCGGCGATCCTCACCGGCGCCGCCGTGCTCCTCCAGGTGCTGGTGTACGCCCTGCACCGGCTCGTGCATCTGCCGCTGATCCCGATGGCGGCGATCCTCGCCGTCGCGGTCCTGGGGCTGGGCCTCGGGGCGATCCTGGCCGCGGCCGGCGCCCTCCCGGCGACGCCGCACCGCGAGCAGGTCAGCCCGAGACGCTGAGGCCGAACTGCGCCAGCAGCGCGGAGCCGACGTAGGTGCCGATGAACACGAACACGGCGGTGATCGCGACCTTCCACGACGTCCGCGAGAGGTCCACCATGCGGTCGGCGACGCTGACGCCGGCGAAGGCGAGGATCGGAGTGGTCAGCGACAGGAAGTCGACCGCGCCGATGGCGTCGACGAAGCCGCCCCAGGCCAGGCAGCCGGCCAGCGAGGTCAGCGACACCCAGCCCAGCACGGGGAAGTCCCGCAGGACCGGCACCCGGGACAGGGTCATCAGGTCCCCGATGACGATGCCGATCATCGCGAACAGCCACAGCGTCGCGAGGCCCCCGATGGTCAGGGCGGTCAGCGGCGTGGACTCGGGGTTCACCCACAGCTTCATCTGCTGGGTGAACAGCACCAGCGCCACCGACAGCAGCAGCACGGCGGCGAAGGTCGCGTAGCGCCGCGCGGCGAACAGGGTGGCCGCGCTCGCCGGCGCCGCCTCGGCCGCAGGGGAGGCCGGGGACGCCGAGGAGGGCGCGGCGGGGATCGCGCCGCCGGCGGGCAGGCGGTCCTTCCCGCGCATGAGCAGGTTGTACAGGAAGCGCTGCAGCGGCACGGCGAGGAAGACCATCGTGTAGGTGCCGATGAAGCTGGTCAGCAGCTGGCTCGCCGCGGCGTAGGAGACGATCGTGTCCTGCAGGTCCGGCGTCTGCGCGGCGAGGGTCGAGGAGGCCGCCGTCATCATCGAGGCCGAGCCCATGCCGGAGGCGATCGCGAGCGCCCGCACGTCCAGCCCCAACCCGAGCAGCACCGGCGCGAAGAAGGAGAAGAACAGCGCGCCGAACAGGGTGCCCATGAGGTACATCGACAGCACGCCGCGGCCTGGGTCGGAGTTCAGCGAGTACTTCTCGGAGATGTAGGCGAGCTCGCCCTCGCGGCCCAGGCCCAGCGTGGAGCCGATGGCGTGACGGCGCAGCCCCAGCAGCAGGGCGATCGGCAGGCCCAGCAGGACGGTGCCCAGGTTGCCGAGCTCCTGCAGCAGGAACACCCAGCCGATGGAGACGATCTCGCCGAGCCGCGGGGCGACGTCGGCGCCGTAGCGGGCCATCAGCGGCAGCATGATGATGATCAGGAACGCGCCGGAGAAGCCGACGTTGCGCCGCGAGTAGATGCGCCGCAGGATGCCCTTCCGCCACACCGGGATGCCCAGGATCATCGTGATCAGCACGGCGAACACGAGCGGCAGGATCGTGATGGTGATCGAGTCGGTGATCGGCACCGGGCGGATGCCGATGGCCTCGGCGATCACGATGGTGACCAGCACCAGGCCGATCAGCAGGCCCATGTCGAGCAGGGCGCCGCCGCGCGAGGGCGCGACGGCCGCCGGGGCGGGGGATGCGGGGTGCGAGGTCATCGGGCCTCCGAGGGCGAGGTGGGGACAGGGGCGCCGGGCGCGGCGGGGGAGGGGGCGTCGGCCGCGGCGGCCGGGGCGGCTCCCTCGGGCACGGGGGCGATCGCGGCGATCGTCTCGACGTACTCGGCGTAGGTGCGGCGCGGCAGCGGCTCGGGCAGGTGGGCGCCGAGGCGCAGCAGGGCGGCGACCAGCAGCCGCGGCACGGCGATGAGCACGTGCTCGGGATCGACCATCCGGAAGTCGCGGCCGTGGATGGTGCCGTCGAAGCCGCCGTAGGACAGCTGCACCGTCGGCATCATGAAGGACAGGTCCCCGGCGTCGCCCGCGGCGGCGATCGCCCCGCGGTCCTCGATCAGCCGGGTGATCGTCGGATCCTCCGCGAAGGCCTCGCGGAACGCGCCCGACATGGTGCGGTCCTGGACGAAGGGCAGGTACCCCATCTCCGTGCGCACGTGCGCGGTGCCGCCGAGCGCGGCGGCGCAGCCGTGGGCGGCGCGGTCCACGCGGGAGGCGACCTCGCCCAGGTAGTCCAGGTCGATGGAGCGCACGTCGGTGCCCACCACCGCCCGGTGCGGGACGACGTTCGTGGTCATCTCCGTGGAGGGGATCACCGGGTTCATGCGCACCAGCACGTCCTCGCGCAGCTGCTGGCGGCCCAGCCCCAGCGCGGTCGTGAACAGGGTGGCCATGGCGTAGGCGTTGGTGCCGCTGAACGGGTCCAGGCCCGCGTGGGAGGCGACGCCCTCGAACTCGACGGTCTTGTACAGGAAGCCGGCGAGGTCGCAGTCGATCTCGATCGTCGGCTCCTCCTGCAGGCCGCCGATGGCGTGCAGGCACACCGCGGCGTCCACGTCGTCGAAGACGCCCAGCATCATCGCCTCCGGCTTGCCGCCGAACCAGGTGATGGTGCCCTCCTCGCGCAGCCGGGCCCGGTGGGCGAGGTCGACGAACTCCTCGGCGGGCACGAAGACGAAGGTCAGGTCGACATCGGCCTGCTTCCAGGCGCCCGTGGCGACCAGCTGCGCGAAGGCCGCCAGGGCGATGCCGACCTGGGTGTGGTGCCCGCAAGCGTGCACGGCGCCGGTCGTCGGGTCCGCGTCGGGATGGGCGGGGGAGATGACCGCGTCGAGCTCGGCGACCACCGCGATGCGGCGGCGCGGCGCGGCCGCGGGGTCGCCGCCGGGCACGGCCGGGCTCGCGCCGGCGGCCGAAGGCAGGGCGACCTTCAGGCCGGTGGTGGAGAAGCGCTCGACGCGCAGGCCGTCGCCGTGGCGGTGCAGGAACTCCTCGACCGCGCGGGAGGTGCGCTCCTCGCGGTAGCCGAGCTCGGGATGGTCCCACAGGCCGTCGACCAGGGCGCGGACCTCGGGGTAGATGCTCTCGAAGGACATGGTGGGGCGGAGTCTCCAGGGTGGCGGGGGAGGCCGGGGTGCGGCCGGGAGCCACTGTAAATCGGTCAACCGGTCCCGGGCACGGGCGTCCCGCTCCGTGGCGGCCCCCGCCCGGGGTGCGGGGCGGGGTCGGCGCCCCCGGGCCGCCGCGTCCCGGCCCCGGCGCGGCCCGGTCACTACTGTGGGGCCATGGTGGTCGAGCGCGGCGAACGGTACAGGCAGATCGCCGAGGTCCTGGTGGGCTTCGGCTGGAGCGCGGTGGCCGATGCCCTCGGCATCGGCCGGCAGGTCCCCTCCTTCGCCGCGATCGTGCGCCGGCATCGGCACGAGCACGGGCGCGGCGCATCGGCCCCGCAGCCCGGGGGCGAGGCGCCCTCGGCCCCGGTGCGGCTGCGGCTGGCCCTCGAGGCGCTGGGCCCCACCTTCATCAAGCTCGGGCAGATGCTCGCCACCCGCGAGGACATCCTGCCGCCCGCCTATGCGCGCGAGCTCGGGGCGCTGCAGGACGGCGCCGCGGCGGTCCCCTTCTCCGACATCCGCGCGGTGCTGCGGGCCGAGCTCGGCGCCGATGCCGAGCACCTGTTCGCCCATCTCGAGCAGACGCCGCTCGCCTCGGCGTCCATCGGGCAGGCGCATGCGGCGCGGCTGGCCGACGGCCGGGAGGTCGTGGTCAAGGTCCGCAAGCCGGGCGTCTCCTCGCAGGTCGAGGCCGATCTCGCGATCCTGCGGGACCTCACCGAGATCGCCGCGCGGGAATGGGAGCTGGCCGAGCGCTACGGGCTGCCGGCCCTGGTCGCCTCCTTCGACCGGGCCATGCGCCGCGAGCTGGACTATCGCATCGAGGCCGAGAGCGCCCGCGCCTTCGCCCGCAACCTCGCCGACGACCCCCTGGTGCGGATCCCCGCCGTGATCGACGAGCTGTCCACCGCGCGCGTGCTCACCGAGGAGCGGGCCACGGGGATGCGCATCGACGACACGGCCGCCCTGGACGCGGCGGGACTGGACCGGCGCGCCCTCGCGCAGGGGGCCACGCGCACGGTGATCCGCATGGTGCTGGCCGACGGCCTCTTCCACGCGGACCCGCACCCCGGCAACATGTTCGTGCAGCCGGACGGCAGGCTGTGGCTGATCGACTTCGGCATGGTCGGCGAGCTGGACGAGGACACCCGCGGCGAGCTGCTGTGGCTGCTGCTGGCGCTGGGCCGCCACGACGCCGACGCGGTCATGAGCCGCCTGCTGCACCTGGCCCCGCCGCGCGGCACGGTGGACCGGCGGCGGCTGCGCGCCGACGTCCGGTCGCTGATGGAGACCGTCAGCGGGAACCTCGCCGAGATGTCGATGGTGGACTTCTTCGCGCAGCTCACCGGCATGCTGCGCCGCCACGCCCTGCAGCTGCCCGGCGAGGTCGCGACCCTGCTGCGGATGCTGGTGCTCACCGAGTCCACCGCCACGGTGCTGGATCCCGGGTTCCGCCTGGGCGCGGTGCTCGAGGAGGTCGGCTACGGGGCGCTGTTCGAGCAGTGGGGCGTGCACGCGCTGTCCCGGCGGCTGACGGGCGCCGGGCTGCGGTCGGCGCACCTCGCGGCGGACCTCCCCGAGCGGGGCGAGCTGCTGCTGGAGGACTTCGAGGCCCACGGCCTGCGGGTGCGGCTGGATGCGCAGGATCTGGAGCCGCTGGTCGAGCGGGTCGAGGTGGTCAGCGACCGGGTGATCGCCGGGATCACGATGAGCGGTCTGCTGGTGGCCCTCGGCAGCGTCGTCGCCACCGGCGCCGGCCCCGCGGGCCGATGGCGCGACCCGATCATGCTCGCCGCCGGAGGGGCGACCAGCCTGCTGGGGGCGTACCTGATGGCTGGGGCGGGGCCGGCCCGCGGGGCGCGGCGGGCGGTGCGGCGCGCGCTGCGACGCCCCTGACCGCGGGGGACGCTGACCGCGGGGGACGCTGGCCTCGCGGACGCCGGCCCCGGGGACGGGCGCCGGGGCCGGGATCAGCCGGCCGCCGCGACCTCCCCGTCCCGCAGCCGCAGCGCCCGCCCCGCGAGCGCCCCGGTCGGCTCGCCCTCGGCCAGGGCGGCACGGCCGTTCACGAGCACCCAGGAGATCCCGATCGCCGGCTCGCGCGGGTGCTCGTAGGTGGCGCCGGGGGCGATGGTCTCCGGGTCGAACAGGACCAGGTCCGCCGCCCATCCCTCGCGCACCAGGCCCCGGTCCCGCAGTCGCAGCCGCCGCGCGGCCCGTCCGGTGAGGTGCGCGATCGCCTCTTCGAGCGTCAGGTCGCCCAGCTCGCGGACGTATCGGCCCAGCAGCTGCGGCGCGGTGCCCCAGGCCCGCGGGTGCGGCTTGGCGCCCACCAGCAGGCCGTCGCTGCCCACCAGGTGGGCGGGGTGCCGCTGGATCGCGCGGACGTTCTCCTCGTGGCCGACGTGCTGGAGGATCCCGGTGGCCAGGCGGTCGCGCCGCAGCTGGTCGACGAGGACGGCGAAGGGCTCGATCCCCTCCGCCCGGGCGATCTGCGCGATCGTGCGGCCCACCCGGCCGGAGAGCTCCGGGCGGGAGACCCCGCTGATCTCGATCGTCTCCCAGTCGGCGGTGACGCCGTGGCAGCCGTCGGAGCCGGTGACCTCGAGCGCCTCCCGGATCCGGGCGAGGGCCGCGGGATCGGCCAGGCGCCCCAGCGTCGCCTCGAGACCGCCGGCCGATGCCCAGCTGGGCAGGACCGCCGCGAGGGTGGTGGCCCCGGCGAGATAGGGGTAGGAGTCCACGGTGACGTCCCCTCCCTCGGCGATCGCCGCGTCCACCAGCGCCAGCAGCTCCCCGGCGCGCCCGGCGTTGGGCGGGAAGTTCATGGTGGCGTGGGTGAGGTGCAGGGCGCAGCCGCTGTCCCGGGCGACCTCGAGCACCTCGCGGTACGCCTCCAGGGCGCCGGCCCCGTAGGAGCGGGTGTGCGGGGCGAAGACGCCGCCCGCGGCCGCGACCACCCGGCACAGCCGCACCAGCTCCTCGCGCCCCGCGTACATCGCCGGGGTGTAGGTCAGCCCGGTGGACAGGCCCACGGCCCCCTCGGCGAGGCCCTGGGAGACGAGCTCCTCCATGCGCGCCAGCTGCGCCGCGGTCAGCGGCGCGTCCTCCCAGCCGGCGGCGACCGCTCGCACCGTCCCGTGCGGGACCAGGTGGGCGGCGTTGGTGGCGATCCCCTGGTCCAGCCGGTCCAGGTACTGCCCGACGCCGCGCCAGGACCAGTCGAACCCCTCCGGGTCGCCGTTCCAGCCGGCGATCTTCGCCCGCAGCTCCGGCAGCACGGCGTCGGTGACGGGCGCATAGGACAGACCGTCCTGGCCCAGCACCTCGGTGGTGAAGCCCTGGGTGATCCGTGAGGGGTGCGCGGGCTCGAGGAGGATCCGCAGGTCGGCGTGGGAATGCAGGTCGATGAAGCCGGGGGCGAGCACCTGGCCGTCGGCGTCGATGCGGTGGGTCCCGGGCGGGACGGCCACCTCCCCGCGGGAGCGACCGATGGCCGCGATGCGCCCCTCGCGCACGAGCACGTCGGCCCGGAAGCCGGCAGCACCCGTGCCGTCGAGCACCTGCGCGCCGCGCAGCAGGATCGGCGCGGCGGGGGAGGCCGGGACGGTCATCGGGCGCGGACCCCGGGCGCCGGGTCGGCGCGCATCAGAAGTAGGTCCGCAGGAGCGCGGTCACGGCCGGGTCGGCGGCCTCGGCGTCGTCGATCACGGGGATCAGCCGCCACTTGTCCAGAGCCGTGCACGGGTGGGAGAGGCCCAGGCGCACCACGTCCCCGACGGCCAGCGGGTCATCGGCCGGGATCTCGAGGAAGGTGTGCTGGTCGTTCATCGCCGTGGCCCGGGCGCCCTCGAGGCGGCGGGAGGCGGCGCCGAAGCCGGGCATCGCGCGCTGCGGCTCGGGCAGCCCCTCGTCGAAGGACAGGTCCCGCTTGCCGCCGTCGAGCAGGGCCAGCGTCGGCTCCGGGCGGGAGAGCACCCGCACCCAGGCGTGCATCGCCGGGACCAGTCCGCCGCCCTCGGTGGCGGCGCCCAGCGGGGTGATCCCCCGGTAGAAGCCGTCGTCGTGGACGATGTATGCGCCGGAGCGGAGCATCACCGTGGTGCGCAGCTCCCCGGCGCTCGCGGCGACCTCCTCGCCGACCCCGGCGAAGCGATCCACCACCAGGTCGAAGTAGGCGCTGCCGCCGGCGGTGAGGACGATCTCCTCCGCATCGAGCAGCCCCTCGGCCGCGAGGCGCACCAGCAGCGCCCGCATGTCCTCGAGGTAGGCGGTGACGGCGGCGAGGCCCTCGGCGGAGCGGTCGTGCGCGAGGGCGCCCTCGTAGCCGGCGACGCCGCGCAGCCGCAGCCGGGGCGAGGCGTGCACGGCGGCGGCGACCTCCCGGGCCGCGTCGATCCCGCGGGCCCCGGTGCGACCCCCGGGAGCGCCGAGCTCGACGAGCACGTCCAGGGCCGGACCGTCGGCCGCGAGATGCCGGGCGAGGCGGGCCACCGCGGCGAGGTCGTCCACCCAGGACAGGACCTCGACGCCCTCGGCGGTCATGGCCTGCGCCAGCGCGATCCCGTGCGGGTCCACCAGGCAGTTCGCCAGCTGCACCCGGGCGATGCCGGCGGCCCGGGCCACGGCGAGCTGGGCGGGGTTCGCGACGGTCACGCCCCAGGCCCCGGCCTCGATCTGTTGGCGCCACAGGTCCGGGGCCATCGTCGTCTTGCCGTGCGGGGCGAGCGCGACGCCGTGCCGCGCGCAGTACTGCGCGAGCAGCGCGATGTTCGCCTCCATCGCCGGCCCGGTCAGGGCGAGGACCGGGGTGGTCAGGTCGCTGAGGTGCAGGCCGCGGTCCAGCAGCTCCCGCACGGTCAGCTCGGAGGATCCCTCCGGAAGGGACTTCTGGGCCGGGCCGACGCGCAGCGCGTCGAGGTTCTCGAGGGTCATGGCGTCCTCCCGGGCGATCGGGCGTGGGATGGAGAGGGGTGGGGACGGTACGGGTCGGGGAGCGGCGGGGCCGGGTGCGGCGGGGCCGGGGAGCGGCGGGGCCGGGGAACGGCGAGGTTGGAGAGCGGCGGGGCCGGGTGCGTGCACGGACGGCGGTCTCAGGTCCTCGAGCCAGGCAATCGCTTGGCTCGAGGACCTGAGACCGCCGTCCGTGCACGCCGACTCCGGGGAACTCCGGCGAGCAGGGCCGGACGTGCCGGCTCAGGCCTGCTCGGAGCCCTCGGGCAGGGCCAGGATCGCGTCGATCTCGATGTCGAAGCCGACCAGGGCGATGGGCAGGGTGGTGCGGGTGGGCGGGTTCTCGCCGAAGTACTCGCCGAAGACCTCGTTCATCACGGGGAAGTGGTCCATCGAGGTGATGTAGACCTGGGCGCGCACGGCATCGGCGAGGCTCGCGCCGGAGGCCTCCGCGAGGGCCTTGAGGTTCTCGAAGGCCTGCACGGCCTGGGCGCGGAAGTCGCCCTCGACGACCTTCTTCTCCGGCCCGGTCAGGTGCGGGGTGCAGCCGGAGAGGAACGCGAAGCCGTTCGCGATGACGGCGGGGGAGTAGGGCCCGCCGGGAGCGGCGGCCTTGTCGGTGGTGATGACCTTCTTCATGGACCGAACCTACGCCGACCCGGACGATCTGTCCATCTGTTCGGACGATGAGTCCAGACGCTGGGCGGTGCTGGGTGGGCCCGCCGCCCGCTGGCTAGGGTGGCGGCGTGCCGACCGATCCCGCCCCGCGCCGCGTCGCCGTCCCCTTCGAGACCATCGACGAGGTCCTCGCGGTGTACGGCCCGCTGCTGCCGGCGATCGCCGCGGCGGTCGGGCCGCGCTGCGAGGTCGTCCTCCACGACCTCTCCGCGGAGGACGTGGACCTCTCCGCCACCATCGTCGCGATCGCCCACGGCGAGGTCAGCGGCCGGGATGTGGGAGGGCCGTCCTCGAACCTCGGCTTCGAGGTGCTGGCCGACGGAGACGAGGACCACGACGCCTTCGGCTACGGCGGGCGCACCCGGGACGGGCGCGAGCTGCGCTCCTCCTCGCTGTACCTGCGCAACGCCGCCGGTCGCGTGATCGCGGCGCTGTGCATCAACTACGACCTCAGCGCCGTGCGCGCCCTGCAGTCGCTCGCGGCGGCGCTCGACCCGGTGCGCCCGGCGGGCAGCGCGGGAGCCGAGGGCGCTGCAGGTGCCGCGGTCGGCGGGGCGCCGGGGGCCGAGGCTCCGCAGGAGGTCCTCGGCGCGGACATCGGCGACGTCGTGGAGGACATGATCACCCGCGCGATCGCGGAGACGGGCCGCGAGCCCGGGGCGCTGGGCCGGGACGAGAAGGTCCGGATCGTGCGGCGCCTGGACGAGCGCGGGGTGACCCGGGTGGGCGATGCGATGCGCCGCATCGCGGCGCGTCTGGAGGTGTCCCGCTCGACGGCCTACCAGTACCTCGACGAGGCGCGCCGCCGCGCTTGACCTCACCCGTCGCGGGAAGGCACGCTGGGCCAGACATCGGGTGACTGCGACGACGGCGTCGCGAGCGCCCCGACGATGGCAAGGAGGCCATGCATGTCCAGCAATCGTGGAGTCGCGTACAAGGGGCCGGGCGAGGTCGAGGTCGTCGACCTGGACTACCCCACCTTCGAGCTCAAGGACGGGCCGGGAGTGAACCCGGCGAACGTGGGGCGCCAGCTGCCCCATGCGGCGATCCTCAAGGTCGTCACCACCAACATCTGCGGATCGGACCAGCACATGGTCCGCGGCCGCACCACCGCCCCGGAGGGGCTGATCCTGGGCCACGAGATCACCGGGGAGGTGGTGGAGGTCGGGCCCGGCGTCGAGTTCATCCAGAAGGGCGACCTGTGCTCGGTCCCCTTCAACATCTCCTGCGGCCGATGCGTCAACTGCAAGACGGGGCGCACCGAGATCTGCCTGAACGTGAACCCGGACCGTCCCGGCAGCGCCTACGGCTACGTCGACATGGGCGGCTGGGTCGGCGGGCAGGCCGAGTACGTGCTGGTGCCCTACGCCGACTGGAACCTGCTGCGGTTCCCGGACAAGGACCAGGCGCTCGAGAAGATCCTCGATCTCACGATGCTCTCGGACATCTTCCCCACCGGCTACCACGGCGCCGTGACCTCGGGCGTCGGCCCGGGCAAGTCGGTGTACATCGCCGGTGCCGGGCCGGTGGGCCTGGCCGCCGCGGTCGGCGCCCAGCTCCTGGGTGCGGCCGTGGTGATCGTCGCCGACATGGTCGCCGAGCGCCTGGAGGCGGCCCGCGCCTTCGGCTGCGAGACGGTCGACGTCTCCGAGTCCGACCCCCGCGAGGAGATCGCCAAGATCCTGGGCCGGGAGGAGGTCGACTGCGGCGTGGACGCCGTCGGCTTCGAGGCCAAGGGGCACGGCCATGACGCGAAGGAGGCGCCGGCCACCGTGCTCAACTCGCTCATGGACATCACCAAGGCCGGCGGCGCGCTGGGCATCCCCGGCCTGTACGTGACCGGCGACCCGGGCGGCGTGGACGCCGCCGCGCAGGAGGGCTCGCTGTCGCTGCGCCTGGGTCTGGGCTGGGCGAAGGCGCACTCCTTCACCACCGGCCAGTGCCCCGTCATGCGCTACCACCGCGAGCTGATGGAGGCGATCCTCCACGACCGCGTGCAGATCGCGAAGGCGGTCAACGCCACCGCGATCTCGCTGGACGATGCGCCGCGCGGCTACGCGGAGTTCGACTCCGGCGTGGCCAAGAAGTTCGTCATCGACCCGCACGGCATGACAGGCCTCGTCGCTGCCTGATCGGCCTCGTGGCCTGATCGGCCCCGCCGCCTGATCGACGACACGGCCTGACCGACCTCGCCGCCGGCGACCGGCCCCGCAGCGGGCCGCTCGCCGGCGGCGTGCGTCCTCGCGGCGTTCGTCGCTGCGGCGTCGCGCCGAGCTCCGGCGCGGCGTCGAGCCCCGGCGCGCTGCCGAGCTCCGCCGCGATGCCGATGCCAGGAGGCGCGGTGGCGATGCCGGCATCGGCCCCCGGACACGTATCGTCGCCCTGGTGACGCGGACGTCTCGCGGAGCGGCCCGCCCGATGCCTGGATCGGGTGAATGTATACAATCCCGCGCATGACGTCCGTGCGCCGCGACCTGCCCCTGATGCTCGCCCTCACCTTCTCGACCGGGGTGATCGACGCGGTCGGCTACCTGGGCTTCGACCGGGTCTTCAGCGGGAACATGACCGGCAACGTCGTGCTGCTGGGCATGGGCATCGCCGGCGCCGAAGGGCTGCCCGTCGTCCGCCCCGCCCTCGCGCTCGCCGGCTTCCTGCTGGGGGCCGTGCTGGGCGGCCGGATCCTGGGGAAGACCCCCAAGAACGTCTGGGCGCCGCGCACCACCCTGGTGCTGCTGCTCGTCGCCGCCGGGCTGCTCGGCTCCGCCGTCCTGGCCGGGCTCCCCGGCTCGCCGACGCACGCGATCCTGGGCTCGAGCACGACCACGCTGCTCGCGGTCGCCATGGGCATGCAGGCCGCGGCCGCCCGCCGCCTGGCCGTGGCCGATGTGACCACGGTCGTGGTGACCTCCACGATCGTGGGACTGGCCGCCGATTCGCGGCTGGCCGGAGGCGCGGGCGAGGCCTGGGGGCGGCGCCTGCTGGCGATCGTGCTCATCGTCCTCGGCGCCTTGGTCGGCGCGCTCACGCTGTCGGTCTCGTTCTGGCTGGGCATCGCCCTGACCGTCGCGATCACGCTCACCGTCGCGATCCTCGGCCACCGCTCCCGCGACGCCGCCTGAGGGCGAGCCGACCTCGCGTGAGGGGCGGCCGGTGGATCGGCGCCTCTCGAGGAGCGTGCCGGATTCTGCGCGGCGAGCGCCCGGCGGGTCTTCCGCGCCGGTGTGACAGAGCTGTGACCCGGACGCATCATGACCTGGGGCCGACCGCGCGCATACTGAGCTCGACCTCCGCATCCGGAGGGGGAATGCGGCTGTCGTGCCGCGAGCGCACGAAGGGGTCCGCGATGGGGATGAGGTCTGGGGGGTCGTGGGTCCGTCGACCCGCGGTCGCGCTGTTCGTGGGGTTCCTTCGGGTGGCGTCGACGCGCGCTGCGGCCGTCCTCCTCGAGGTCGCCGTCGTCCGCCCCTCCCTCGCGACGGGGCAGACGGTCATCGCTGTCCAGCTCCTGGTTGCTGCGCTGGAGATCGTCGGGCTGCTGCTCGGAATCCTCGTCCCGGTCTGGGCTCTCCTGTGCGTCGGGGCGGCAGGACGCAGGTTCTCCGTGAACCTCGTGGCATTCCTGCTGGTGATGGCGGGGGCGATGAGCGCGGGCGGGATCAAGCACATCCTCGACCGCCTGCATCCGACCTCCCTGGAGAGGATCCCCTTCGGGCAGGGCTGGAGCTACATCGCATTCACCGACCCGCAGGTGCCGCTGATCGCCTCGCTGGTGCTCCTGGTCGTCTACCTCGGCGGCGCAGCTCTCTGGTGGAGGCCTGCGACGAGCACCGGGAGCGACACGGGACCCGGACCCGCGCGAGGAGCCACGGAGGATCATCCGGCGCCCTCGTCGCGGACGACCCCCGGGGCCGCGTGAGGCCAGCGGGTCGGCCTGCTCGTCAGGCCGGCGCGCCCCGATGCCGGGCCATCAGCGCATCGCGCGAGCGCTCCAGGTGACGGGTCATGAGCGCGGCGGCGCTGTCCGCCTCGCCGGACTCGATATGCGCGAGGATCTCCCAGTGCTCGTGCCAGGCGGCGTCGCCGCGCTGGTGCAGGTGGGCGGGCGTGAGGGAGTGCAGCCACTGGGTGCGGCCGGTGAGCTGGCGCAGCAGGCCGGTGAACCCGGTGCGGCCCGAGAGCAGGCCGAGCGCGTTGTGGAAGCGGAGGTTCAGCGCGGCGAGCTGCTCGTTGTCGCCCGCGGCGATCGCGGCATCGCCCGCCGCGAGGATCTCCCGCACCGCCTCGCGGGCCGCATCCCGGGCCGGATCCGCGCCGCCGCCGCCCGCTCCCTCCGCCGTGTCGTCCGGGCTCGGCGCGGTGGCGGCGCCCTCGGCGGCGCTGCGGGCCAGGGACGCCTCCAGCACGATGCGCATGTCGAAGAGCACCTGCACATCGGCCGCGGTCGTCTGCGCGACGCGCGCCCCGGCGTTCGGGCGCAGCTCGACATAGCCGTCGGCGGTGAGCTCGCGCAGGGCCTCGCGCACGGGCACGCGGGAGGTCGAGAACTGCGTCGCGAGCGCCACCTCGCGCAGCCGCTCCCCGGGGGCGAGGGCGCCGGTGATGATGGCCTCGCGCAGCGACTCGGCGATCTGCAGCGCCGCCGGATCAGACATGCATGAACTCCCGACCGGGCGCCGCCTCGAGCAGGCCCCGGGTGTAGTCGTGGGCAGGGTCGCTGATCACCCTATCGGTGGGCCCGGCCTCGACGATCCCGCCCCGGTGCATCACCACGACCTGGTCGGCGAGGTTCGCGACCACCGCGAGATCGTGCGTGATGAACAGGCACGACACCCCCAGCCGATGCTGCAGGTCGCCCAGCAGCTCGAGGATCTGGTCCTGCACCAGCACGTCCAGGGCCGAGACCGCCTCGTCGCACACCAGCAGCTGCGGCGAGCTGGACAGCGCCCGGGCGATCGCGACCCGCTGGCGCTGCCCTCCGGAGAGCTCCCCGGGCAGGCGGGCGGCCGCGGAGCGGGGCATGGCCACCTGGTCCAGCAGCTCCGCCACCCGGTCGCGGCGCTCGGCGCGCGAGCCGATGCCGAACACGGCGAGCGGCTCGGCGATGATCCGCTCGATGGTCCACGTCGGGTCCAGGGAGGAGTACGGGTCCTGGAAGACGGGCTGGGCGAAGCGGCGCAGCAGACGGCGCTCGGCGCGGCTCGCGGCGCCGACGGCCTGCCCGTCCAGATGGACGGTGCCGGAATCGGCGGTCTCCAGGCCCAGCACGATCTTCGCGAGGGTCGACTTCCCCGATCCGGACTCGCCGATGATCGCCGTGGTGCGCCCGCGCGGCGCGGACAGCGAGATGCCGTCCAGCGCGCGGACCTCGCCGCGCCCGCCCCGCAGGCGGTACGTCTTGCGCAGGTCCTGCACCCGCAGCACGTCCCCGCCCCCGGCCGATGAGCCCGCCTGCGGCTGTGACCCATCGGCTGCTCCATCGGCCGATGAGCCGGCCGGGCCGACCGTCGCGGCGCCCGACTCCTCGCGCGGGGTGACCTCGAGGGTGGGGGAGGCGGCCACGAGGCGGCGCGTGTAGTCCTCGGCCGGGGTGCGCAGCACGGTCGCGGGGGTGCCGCGCTCGACGACACGGCCGCGGTGCATCACCAGGATGGTGTCGGTGCGGTCCGCGGCGACGCCGAGGTCGTGGGTGACCAGCAGCAGCGACATGCCGCGCTGGGCGACCAGGTGCTCGAGGTGGTCGAGGATCTGCTTCTGGACGCTCACGTCCAGCGCGCTGGTCGGCTCGTCGGCGATGATCACGTCCGGGGCCCCGGCCAGGGCGATCGCGATGAGCACCCGCTGGCGCATGCCGCCGGAGAACTCGTGCGGGAACTGGCGGCGGCGCCGCTCGGCATCGGGGATGCCCGCCTCCGTCATCAGGCGCACCACGTCCCGGGCGATGCCGTCGCGGTCCCGCCGGCCGGAGGCGCGCAGCGCATCGGCCACATGGTCGCCCACCCGCAGGGTCGGGTTGAGGTTGGACATCGGATCCTGCGGGACCAGGGCGATGCCCTGCCCGCGCAGCCCCTCCCGCACCGCCTCGGGCGCGCCGACGAGCTCCTGCCCGCGGTAGCGGATGGAGCCGCCGATGATCCGCCCCGCCCCCGGCAGCAGGCCGAGGATCGCGGCGATCGTGGTGGACTTCCCCGAGCCGGACTCGCCGACGAGCGCGAGCTTCTCCCCGGGGGCGAGCGTCAGGCGGACGTCCTCCAGGACGGTCGTGCCGCCGTAGGCGACGGCGAGGTCCTGCACGGACAGGACCAGCCCGTCATCGCCGGGTCCCGTGGTGGCAGAGGCGCTCGTGCGCGCATCGGCCGTGGTCGCATCGGGCATGCCGCTCACCTCCCCGCCGCGTAGCCCTGGGCGCCGCGCGGGTTCGCGGCGGCGCGCAGCACGCCGGTGGCCGGGTCGCGCACCACGCAGGAGAGCCGGCCCAGCGCCCAGTCCCCGGCGCGGACCACGCGGTGGCCGCGCCGCTCGAGGCCGGCCAGCAGCTCCTCGCCCAGGCGGTCCTCGACCACGGCCTCGCCGGGCGACCAGGTGCGCGGCCAGAACGAGCCGGGCATCGAGGTGGTGTGCAGGGCGGGGGCATCGATGGCCTGCTGCGGGCTGAGCCCGCCCACGAGCACCCGCAGCAGGAACAGCAGCTGCCACTGGTCCTGCTGGTCGCCGCCGGGGGAGCCGCAGGCGATCACGGGCACGCCGTCCTTCAGCACCAGGGTCGGGGTCAGCGTGGTGCGGGGCCGGGCGCCGGGGCGTAGCACCGAGGGCATCGCCTCGTCCAGCCACATCATCTGCAGCCGCGTGCCCAGGCAGAAGCCCAGCCCCGGCACGGTCGGGGAGGACTGCAGCCAGCCGCCCGAGGGGGTGGCGCTGACGATGTTGCCCCAGCGGTCCACGACGTCGATGTGGCAGGTGTCCCCGCGCACCTCGCCGCTGGGCCGCACGGTCGGCTCCCCGGCGCCGTGGTCCACCACGCCGCCGCTCTCGCGGGCGAACTCGGCCTCGGTGACCAGCGGCGGCAGCGCCGGGGCGGCCCCGTCGAGGGCGCCGGGGCGGAACTCGTGGGAGGCCTCGGGGCCGATCAGCGCGCGGCGCTCGGCCGTGTACTCCTCGGACAGCAGCGTCTCCAGCGGCACCGCGGCGTCGCCGTAGTGGGCGTCGCGGTCCGCGAGCGCGAGCTTCAGCGCCTCGAGGACCAGGTGGGCGCCCTCCTCGGTGGCGGGGTCCAGCTGGGCGTCCTCGAAGCCGTCGAGGATCCGCAGGGCCTGCAGCAGCACGGGGCCCTGCCCCCACGGCCCGGTCTTGGCGATCGTGTACCCGCGGAAGGTCGCGGTGGCGGCCGGCTCGAAGGTCGCCTCGGTGGCGGCGATGTCCTGGGCGGTGATGACGCCGGCGTGGTCGGCGCCGTCGGAGTGGCGGTGCGGGGTGCGCACGAAGGCGTCGATGGCCTGGGCGACGGGCCCCGTGCGCCAGCGCTCCCGGGCCGCCTCGATGCGGGCCCGGCGGGCATCTGCGGCATCGGCCGATCCCGGGGAGCCGGCGGCGCCCTCGGCCGCGGAGCCCGCGGACCCCTCGGCGCCGATGCCCTCCCCGGCGGCGACCAGGTCCCGCAGCACCGCCGCGTACTCGGGGTTGCGCACCAGCTCGCCGGGGGCGGGGGCGGTGCCGCCGGGCATCCACAGGGCCGCGGAGCTGGGCCAGTGCTGCGTGAACATCTCGGCGCAGGAGGCGATCTGGGCGCTGACCCGGGCCAGCACGGGGTGGCCGTCCTCGGCGAGGTCGATCGCGTAGGCGAGGACATCGGCCAGCTCCCAGGTGCCGTGCTCGGCCAGCAGCTTCAGCCAGGCGTCCACGGCGGTGGGCACCGCCGCGGCGAGCGCGCCGGTGCCGGGCACGCGGGTGAGGCCCTCGGCGCGGTAGTGCTCGAGGGTGGCGCCGGCGGGGGCGGCGCCCTGGCCCATCATCACCACGGGGGTCGGGTCCTCGGCGGTGGCGAAGATGCCGGTCATGTCGCCGCCGGGCCCGTTCAGGTGCGGCTCGACCACGTGCAGCACGAAGGCGCCGGCGGTGGCGGCGTCGAAGGCGTTGCCGCCGCGCTCGAGGACGGCCTGCGCGCAGGCGGTGGCGATCCAGTGGGTCGAGGCGGTCATCCCGAAGGTGCCCTCGAGGGTGGGGCGGGTGGTCGGCTCCGGCGGCACGACGAAGGCGGGGGAGGCGGGGGAGGCGGTGCTGGTCATCGGGAGGATCCCTTCGCGGTGGACGGGTCGAAGGCGTCCCGCAGGGCGTCTCCGAAGATGTTGAAGGCCAGGCAGATCAGCATGATCGCCAGACCCGGGAAGACCGCTGCGGAGGGCGCGCGGTAGATGTACTGCTGGGCGTCCGAGAGCATGATCCCGAGGCTGGGCGCGGGCGGCTGGATGCCCAGGCCCAGGAACGACAGCATCGCCTCGCCGATCACGGCGACGGGCATGATCACGGTGGCCTGCACGATGATCGCGCTGATCGTGTTGGGCAGCACGTGCAGGCCCAGGATGCGCACCGGTCCGGCGTCGGTCGCGATCGCGGCCTTGACGAAATCGGCCTCGCGCAGGCGCAGGGTCTCCCCGCGGACGACGCGGATCATGGTGGGGATGTTGGCGATGCCCAGGGCCAGGGCCGCGTTGGTGAGGCTGGCGCCGGTGATCGCGGTCAGGCCCACCGCGAGCACGAGGAACGGGAAGGCGAGGGCCACGTCGGTCAGGCGGGAGACGACGAGGTCCGCGGGCCGCCAGTAGCCGGCCAGCAGCCCCAGCGGGGTGCCGATGACGACCGCGAGGGTCACCGCGAGCACGCCCACGATCATGGAGGCGCGCACGCCGTGCAGCAGGCGGGAGAGCACGTCGCGGCCCAGGTCGTCGGTGCCCAGCGGGTAGCCGATGGTGCGGGGGCGCTGGAAGGGGTGGGCGAAGTCCGTGGCGGCGAAGCCGTGCGGGGCGAGCCACGGGCCGAGCACCGCGGCGAGCAGCACGAGGGCCACGAGCACGGTGCCGACCCGGCCCTGCGGGCTGCTGAGCAGGCGGCGGAGGATGCCGCGGCGGCGCGCGAGGGCGGGCGCCGACGAGCCGGCGCCGTCATCGCTCTCGCGGGCGGGCGGGGGCTGGAGGACGTCGGTCATGAGGCGGCACCGCCTGTCCGGATCTGGGGGTTGATGACGGAGTAGAGCACGTCCACGAGGATGTTGATGAGCACGTACCCGAGGGTGATCACGAGGACCACGGCCTGGATGACGGGGTAGTCGCGGGAGAACACGGCGTCCAGGGTGAGGCGGCCCAGGCCCGGCAGGGCGAAGATCCGCTCGGTGACCACGGCCCCGGAGATGAGCCCGCCCAGCTGCAGGCCCACGATGGTGACCAGCACGATCAGCGAGTTGCGCAGCCCGTAGCGCAGCAGGATCCGGGCCTTGCCGATGCCGGTGGCGCGGGCGGTGCGCACGTAGTCCGTCGCCATCGTCTCGATCATGGAGGCGCGGGTCTGGCGGGTGATCACCGCTGCCAGGCCCGTGCCGAGGATGACCGCGGGCAGGGCCAGGTGGTGCAGCCCCGCGAGCGGGTGCTCGAGGATGTCGACGTAGCCGGAGGCGGGGAACCAGCCGAGCCCCACGGCGAGCACGAGGATCGCCAGCAGGCCCAGCCAGAAGTTCGGCACGGACAGGCCGATCAGGGCGAAGAGGTTCGCGCCGAGCTCCGCGGGGCGGCCGCGGCGCCGCTCCGCGAGGACGCCGAGGGCCAGGCCGATGACCACGGCGACCACGATCGCCAGCCCCGACAGCCACAGGGTCACCGGCAGCGTCGTCGCGATCATCTGCGTGACCGGCTGCCCGGTGCGGGTGGAGGTGCCCAGGTCGCCGGTCGCGACGGACTGCACGAAACGGCCGAACTGGACGATCAGCGGCTCGTCCAGTCCCAGCTCGGCGCGCACGGCGGCGACCTGCTCGGGACTGGCCTCCTCCCCGGCCATGGCGAGGGCCGGGTCGCCGGGCAGGGCCCGCACCCCCAGGAAGATGAGCACCGCCGCGATGAGCAGGGTGGTGGCGGCCTCGGCGAGGCGCACCAGCAGGAAGCGGATCATGAGTCGTCTCCGTCCAGGAAGCCGGCATGGGAGAGGTGGACGACGCCGTCGGCGTACACCGACAGCCCGGCGACGTCCTCGCGGTGGGCGGTGAGGCTGCGCTGGCGGTACAGGTAGACGAAGGCGTCGATCTCCTGCATCCGGGCGACGGCCTCGCCGTAGATCTCGGCGCGCGCGGCCGGGTCGGTGGCCTGCGCGGCCTCCACGAGCAGGGCGTCGATCTCCGGGTCGGACAGGCCCGGGTAGTTGTTGCCGCCGCCGGTGGACCAGAAGGAGTACATGTTCCCGTGGGGGTCCACGCGTCCGGACCAGCCCAGCAGCACGGCCTCGAAGTCGCCGCGGTCCTGGGCGTCCAGCACGGCCGTGTACTCCATCGGCAGGATCTCCAGCGCGAAGCCGGAGTCCTTGACCTGCGCCTGCAGCGCCTGGGCGTAGCGCAGGGAGTCCTGGGTGTTGGTGACGGTGACCCGCACCGGGTAGGGGATGGGGGCGCCGGCCTCCTCGAGCAGGGCCCGCGCGGCCTGCGGGTCGTGCGCGGGAAGGCTGCTGCTGGCCTCGGTCGCGAACGGCGAGTCGGGGGAGATGGGCGAGCCGGCGGCGGTGTACCAGCCGTTGAACACGGTGTTCACCAGCGCCTCGCGGTCCACCGCGAGGGATAGGGCCCGGCGCACCCGGGCGTCGGTGGCCAGCGGCGTGGTCGGCGGCTCCTGTCCCTCGGGGACGTGGCCCATGTTGATCGTGAGGCCCTGGTAGCCCAGGGACCCGACCTGCAGGGTGCGCACCCGGGCGGCGGCCTCGAGGGTCTCGATGTCCTGCGGGGAGATGGTGTCGGCCACGTGGACGTCCCCGGACTGGATGTTGGCGGCCCGGATGTTCGCGTCGGACATGATCCGGTAGGTGATCCGGTCCAGGTGGACGTTCTCGGCGTCGTAGTACAGCGGGTCCGCCTCGACCTCGATGGAGGTCTGGGGGACGCGGCGCACGAAGCGGAACGCGCCCACGCCCACCGGGTGGTTCCCGAAGTCCTCGCCGCGCTCCTCCAGGGCGGTGGGGGACATGATCATGCCGGCGCGGTCGGCCAGCGCCGCGGTGAACGGCGCGAAGGGGCTCTCGAAGGTGACGCGCACGCGCAGCGGCTCCACCGCCTCGACCGCGGTGATGGGTCCCAGCTCGCCGACGCGGGCCGATCCTTCCAGGGTGAGGTGGCGCTCCAGGGTGATCCGCACGGCCTCGGCGTCGAACGGGGTCGCGTCGGAGAAGGTCACGCCCTCGCGCAGGGCGATCTCGACGGTGAGGCCGTCGGCGGAGATCTCCGGGAGCGCGGCGGCGAGCATGGGGACGATCTCGCCCTCGGCGGAGATGTCGTAGAGCTTCTCGCACATCGTCTGCATGACGTAGCGGGTGTACAGGGAGCTCGAGGTGGTGGGGTCGAGCTTGTCCGGCTCGGAGGACAGCGCCATCACCAGGTGACCGCCCTCGCGGAACGGCCGCCCTCCGGGCGTCGCGTCGGTGCGGTCCGGGCGCGGGGGCGGGTCCTCGAGGGGCTGGAGCGGGATGCAGCCGCTCATCAGCGCGGCCGCTCCGGCCGCGCCGAGGGTCAGAGCCGTGCGGCGTCTCACGTGCGTGCCTCCAGGGGGAGATGCTGAGGCCGATGCCGGACATCGGACCTCTCGGGCAGTGAGGCGATGATTGTATACATTCCGCATCGCGTCCATGGCGGTCCCGCATGGCAAGACGACGGGTCGCGGGGAGGTCACGGAGCGCGGCAGGGCGAGTCGCCCCCTGGGCCTCGATCCTCGCGTGCGACCTCAGGGCTCGAGGGCCTCGATGCACCGCCCCAGGGCCTCGTGCAGGGCCGCGGCCTGGCTCTCGTCGAGGTGCTCGACCATGCGCCGCTCGATGCCCAGGGCGACCTCCGCCGCCTGCGCGCGCATGGCCTCGCCCTTCTCGGTGAGCAGGGTTGGCAGGGCCCTCCCACCGGCGTCTCCGCGCGTGCGCTCGACGATCCCGCGCTTCTCGAGGCCGATGAGCAGGGTGCTCATGGTCTGCCGGGTGACGAAGGCGTCGCGGGCCAGCTGCGAGGTCGAGGCCCCGGGATTCCTGCTCAGCAGCTCGAGCGTCGCGTACTGGGCGGTGGTCAGCTCCAGGGGGCGCAGCGCCTCGTCCATCCGGGCGCGGAGCACGGCCTGCGCCTGCTTGAGGCGGTATCCGACGAGCGAGGCGAGGGGAGGAGGTTGCGTCATGTCAGGAGTCTGACATAGTGTCCCATGTCAGGAACCTGACATTCGAATCCCGACATGAGGAGCCCGCCATGAGCGTCATCGGACCCGACTTCATCGCCCTGCAGGTGCGCGACCTGGAGGCCTCGGCCTCGTTCTACGAGGAGGTGCTGGGCCTGCGCCGCGCGGAGGCCTCGCCTCCCGGGGCCGTCGTCTTCGCGACCGCGCCCATCCCCTTCGCCGTCCGCGAGCCCCTGCCGGGGGTCGATCTGGAGGAGACGGACCGGCCCGGTCTGGGCGTCGCCCTCTGGCTGCGGGCCGAGGACGTCGCGGCGGTGCGCGAGGCGCTGGACGCCGCCGGCCGGCCGATCCTGCGGGACCTGGCGCCGAGCCCCTTCGGGCTCACCCTCACCTTCGCCGACCCGGACGGGTACGCGATCACGCTGCACGACCAGGGCTGAGCCGCGCAGGGGGATCCGGGCGGGCGTCCGCCCGGCCGCGCGGAGGGTCGCGGTCCGTCAGAGTGTCGCAGCCCGTCAGAATGTCGTGGCCCGTCAGAGGGTCGCGGCCAGGCCGCGCGCCAGCGCGATGACCGCCCCGGCCAGCGCGATGCCGACCACCACCCGCATGGCCGCGGGGCCGTCGACGCGCCGCGCCAGCGCGTCCCCGGCCAGCAGCCCGGCGCCCAGCGCCAGCAGCAGGGCGATCCAGCCGCTCATCGGCAGGGAGGGCAGGGAGCGCTTCGCGGCCAGGGCCGCGGCCCCCAGCACGACGCCCTGCAGCTGCGCGGTGGCGACGAAATGGTGGTGCTCCCAGCCGGTGGCCCGGGCGTAGACGACCACGCCCGGCCCGCCCACCCCGGCGGTGACGTTCATGAACCCCGAGGCCAGCCCGCCGCCGGCGGCCAGGGCGGGGGAGGAGGGCAGGGTGCGCCCGCGCAGCGCCATCGTCGCGAGCAGGCCGATGATCACCACCGCGCTCACCGCCACCGTGAGCGGACCGCCGGGCAGCAGGCCCACGGCGATCGCCCCGGGGATCGTCCCGACCACGCCCATCGGCACCAGCACGGCCGCCCGCGGCCAGTCCACGTCCCGCCACAGCTGGACCAGCACGAGGAGGCTCGCCAGCAGGCCGGCCGCGTTGATGACGAGGACCCCTTCGAAGGGGCCCAGCACGAGCACCAGGAACGGCGAGGCCAGCAGGGCGAAGCCCATGCCGGTGGCCCGTTGCGCGAGTGCGCCCACGAAGACGGAGGCGGCCATGCCCAGCAGGACGAGCAGGCTCGGCTCGGGCACGACGGGGCTCCTCGGGGTGCGATGGCGGGGTGTGATGGCGGGGTGGGACGGCAGGGTGCGACGGCGGGTGCGGCCGCGGAGTGCGACGGCCGGGATCGATGCCGGGAGGGCGGCGGCGCGTCAGGCGGGGTCGAGCGCGCGTCCGTCCAGAGGACTCGAGTAGACCACGCTCGTGGTGATGCTGCCCAGCGCGGCCAGGCGCCCGGTGATCCGCTCGAGGTCGAGCATCCCGCGGGCGTGGACCTTGAACAGGAAGCAGTCGTCGCCGGTCACGTGGTGGGCCTCGACCACCTCGGGCGTGGAGTCCAGCACCCGGTGCAGCGGGTCGTAGTTCCCGGTCGGGTAGGCCAGGCGCACGAAGGCGGTGATGGAGTAGCCGAGCGCCGCGGGGGAGAGCGTGGCGACGTACCCGGTGATGACCCCGGCCTCCGTGAGGCGCCGCAGGCGCTCGCCGGTGGCGCTGGGGGACATCGACACCAGGCGGCCCAGCTCGGCGATGCTCAGGCGCCCGTCGCGCTGCAGGGCCGCGATGAGGGCGCGATCGGTCCCGTCGAGGTCCAGCCGTGCATCCGATGCCATGACACCCACGATACCGGCGCATCGACGGCCATCCGCCCCCAACGCCGCGCGGAGGGCATTCCCGCGGGAACGGATCGACGGTGCACTGGAGCCATGACCGCAGACACCGCCCCGACCTGTCCCGACGTCTCCGCCGAGCCCGATGCCCCCGGGGTCGACATCTCCGAGCGCGCCCGCAGCGCGGCCGCGCACTTCGCCGCGAAGCTCGAGCACGAGACGGACCCCTCCGACCTCGCCGCCGCACGGGCCTCGGCGACCCCGCCGATCATCGTCGACACCCGCGCGCAGGCCGCCTGGGACCAGGGACACATCCCCGGCGCCCTGCACATCCCCGGCCCCGAGCTCGCCTCCCGGGCACAGCATGAGCTGCCGGATCGCGACGCCCCCGTCGTCGTCTACTGCTGGGGGCCGGGCTGCAACGGCTCCACCCGCGCGGCGCTGACGCTGTCCCGCCTCGGGTACACCGGGGTGCGCGAGCTCATCGGCGGCTTCGAGTACTGGGCGCGCGAGGGGCTCGCGATCCGCACGGCGCAGGGCCGCACCCGGCACCCGGTCGACCCGCTCACCGCGCCCATCGGCCTGTAGAGCGCAGAACCCTCGTCCTCCGCCTCAGTGTGCATGCCGTAGGCGAGCGTCACCATTCGTCAGGATCTTCGGTATCGATGTAGCGGCTCACGTACCCGTCTCCGGTCACGGTGATGGTGACGGACTCTTCCGCATTCGTGGGCTTGATCTCCAGTTGATACGTGACGTCTTGGGGGCGTGAAGCGTTCTCCGAAACGAAATGAATCCCGAGAAGCAAGCCCTCCGTGTATTCGTCACTGTCGTCCGCCGGATCGTACAGGACAGTATCCCCAAGTCGGAGCGGGGTTAGGTCCCCAGGGTCGGTGACGATCCACCGGTATCGGTCCTCGTCTTGGGAGTCATCTTCCTCGTAAGTCTGGTTCTCGGTCGTCTTGACCGGCACTGCGATCTTGACTGGCCGGCTAGGTGGCACGTGGGGTGCGCCTGGGGCGCGGACCAGGTCCTCCCCCTCGAGCAGGAGCAGCTTGGCGTCGAACGCTGCATGGTGGTTGGCGCAGAGGACCCGCACGTTGCTGGTGCTCGCTGCCCCACCCTGGCTGTCGGGAATGATGTGGGCCGCTTCGAGGACCTGGGGAACATCGAGTCCGCAGTACATGCATCGGGCGCCATACCTCTGTAGTGCGGCCTCGCGGAGCGGTGCCTGATGGAGGCGCTGCCTAGTGACGCGCTGGATATAGCGACGCTCAAACTCGATCTCCTCGTCGCCCGAAGGCTCTGATTCTGCTCCAGAGGTTGTTCCCGGGAAGCCTAGAAGGGCCCCCAGGTATGGGTTGTGCCAATCGGAACGACGGGTTCCTTGACGCTGATTCCACGTCGCGCTTAGGACTTCTAGAAAATCGCGGTTGCTAAGGGCGGCAAAGAGGTCTCCGAGTGTCTCCCCGTGCACGCCGATGTCTCCATTGTCGGCAGTGCTCTGCCGAAGTTCATCCAATGCCGGCAGGTCTCGGTCGAGCCCTTTTGGAATTCGGGCGCCCCACGAGGTCACGAGGCCTGAGGAAGACTCGAACCAGACATAGAACAGCTCGATGTTTGCGCCACTCACTGTCGCAAACCGCTGCTCGTCAGTGGCTCCGGCCCAGCTCGGCATCGCCGACACGGACCAGCGGTCGGTTTTGTCGAGTCCGACGGCGCACATGTATGAGCGCAGCATGGCCAGCGCCGTGGGAGCGTCTGGCATCGACAGGGCGTAGGTGAATGACGCGAGCGACCTCGTCCCACCCCGCCGTCCACGCCGAAATTGCCAAGCGGGGCGCTCGATGTCGAGGTCGGCGATCAGGTCGCGTTCCCTGGCGATCTGGGTGTCCGGATCCAACAGCTTCATGATGTCTGCACCTCTTCTTTAGTGGCTAGCGGGTCGCTGGATGCCAGTCGAGGCAGCTTGCGCCTTGGCGAGCTCGATCGTCGGTACCGAGACTGAGATTACCTTCCGGACTGCGGAATCCATCGTCGGTGGAGCGGAGAATGTCGAGCTCTCCAAACCGCCGATAAGGCGGACTCTTGGGCCTTGGTGGAGAAAGTGTGCTTGCGTGGGACAGCGCTCGTGACGGCCGTGCTCCTCGTGCTCGGCATCCGGGGCCGCCCGCGCGGCGAATGCGACGGCCCAGGAGCCGTCCGGCAGCGAAGCTGCACGGGGCCTCCCGGGCCGTCGATCTTGCGGACGACCGCGATCAGATGTCGCGGAACGTCTCGATCTTCGCGCCCAGGGCGTTCAGGCGCTCGGCGAGATCCTCGTAGCCGCGGTTGATGACATACACGCTGCGCAGCACCGAGGTGCCCTTCGCGGCGAGCATCGCCAGCAGGATCACGACGGCCGGGCGCAGCGCCGGCGGGCAGACGATCTCCGTGCCGGACCAGCGGGTGGGGCCCTCGATGAGCACCCGGTGCGGGTCCATGAGCTTCACGCGGGCGCCGAGCTTGGTGAGCTCGGTGAGGTAGATGGCGCGGTTCTCGTACACCCAGTCGTGCAGCAGGGTCTGGCCCTCGGCGGTCGCGGCGATCACCGCGAAGAACGGCAGGTTGTCGATGTTCAGGCCCGGGAACGGCATCGGGTGGATCTTGTCGATCGGCGCCTTGAGATCCGAGGGGTGGGTGGTGATGTCCACCAGGCGGGTCTCGCCGTTGTCGGCGACGTACTCCGCCGAGCGCTCGTAGCGGAAGCCCATCTCCTCGAGGATCGCCAGCTCGATCTCCAGGAACTCGATCGGCACGCGGCGCACCGTGATGCTCGAGCGGGTGACGATGGCGGCGGTGATCAGGCTCATCGCCTCGATCGGGTCCTCGCTGGGGGAGTACTCGACGTCGGTGCGGATCTCGGCGCGGCCGTGGACGCGCAGGGTCGTGGTGCCGATGCCCTCGATCCGCACGCCCAGCCTCTCGAGGAAGAAGCACAGGTCCTGGACCATGTAGTTGGGGCTGGCGTTGCGGATGACCGTCTCGCCCTCGTAGCGGGCGGCCGCCAGCAGCGCGTTCTCGGTGACGGTGTCCCCGCGCTCGGTGAGGACGATGGGGCGGCTCGGGCGGGTGCCCTGCGCGGCCGATGCCTGGTAGTGGCCCTCGGTCGCCACGACGGTCAGGCCGAAGGGGCGCAGCGCCGTCATGTGGGGTTCGACGGTGCGGGTGCCCAGGTCGCAGCCGCCGGCGTAGGGCAGCTGGAAGGACTCCTCGCGGTGCATGAGCGGGCCCAGGAACATGATGATGGAGCGGGTGCGGCGCGCCGCGGCGGCGTCCATCGCGTCCAGGTCCAGCTGCTCGGGCACCCGGATCTCGAGGTCGCCCTGGTCGTTCAGCCAGCGGGCCTTCACGCCGATGGAGACGAGCACCTCGAGCAGGCGGTTGACCTCCTCGATGCGGGCCACCTTGCGCAGCACCGTGGTGCCGACGTTCAGCAGGGAGGCGCACAGCAGGGCGACGCCCGCGTTCTTGGAGCTCTTCACATCGATGCTGCCGTGCAGCTCGCGCTGGCCGTGCACGCGCAGGTGGCTGGGGCCGGGGGTGCCGAGCCCCACCAGCTCGGAGTCCAGGGCGGAGCCGATGCGGGAGATCATGTCGAGGGTCAGGTTCTGCTGGCCTTTCTCGATGCGGTTGATCGCGCTCTGGCTGGTGCCCAGCTGGGTCGCGAGCTGCGCCTGGGTGAGCTGGGCGCCCTGGCGGGCGTCGCGGATCATGGAACCGATCTTGGCGAGGTAGGTGGGGTCCTCGGTCTCGACTGTCGTCATGACCGCGATGCTATCTCACATATGAGATAGGCGGGTGTGATCTTGGAGGCGCCCGGCGATCGCGTGCCATCGGGCACCATGGCGCAGAGGCACGATCCCGGACGCAGGCCCGCGGGCGTGCCCCGCACCAACCGCACACGGAGAGGACGACATGGCCGACAGCACCGACAGCACCTCGGATCCGGCGATCGAGCTGCGCCTGGGAGACCGGGAGCTCGAGATCTCGGACCGCTACGAGACGGCCAGCATCGCCAACGACGTGCTCATCGGCCTGTGGTTCATCGTCGGCTCGGTGCTCTTCTTCTCCGAGCAGCTGGCGACGGCCGGGACATGGCTGTTCCTGATCGGCAGCGTGCAGATGACCATCCGCCCCGCGATCCGTCTCGCCCGGCGGGTGCACCTGCGGCGGCTGTCGGGCGAGCGGACCACGGCCCACCCCATGGACTTCTGAGGCTCGCGGCCCCGAGAGGGGCCGGGCCCCGGCGACCCGCGGGGCGTCGCCGGGGCCCGAGCAGCCTCAGGGGCCTCAGGGGCCCAGGGACCTCAGGGGATGATCACCTCCTCCACCTGGCCCGATGCCGCGGAGCGGGCCGCCGCCTCCATGAGCGCGATGCTGCCGAGGTTGGCGGCCCCGGCGGTCTCCGGG
The DNA here is from genome assembly GCF_000576425.1 of Brachybacterium phenoliresistens. Classification (GTDB taxonomy): domain Bacteria; phylum Actinomycetota; class Actinomycetes; order Actinomycetales; family Dermabacteraceae; genus Brachybacterium; species Brachybacterium phenoliresistens. The sequence goes on from NZ_KK069989.1 coordinate 445,126, forward strand.
ACGGTGCCGTTCTCGATCGCGTCGCGGAAGATCGCCAGGTTCTCGGAGCGGTCGTACAGCTCCTGCCGCGGCAGCTCGATCACCTCGAGCCCATCGGCCGGGGCCTCCTGGACGGTGCCGGTGCGGGCAGGACCGCCGGCCCCCGGGGCCCCGGCGTCGCCGGCCCCGGCACCCGGCGCCTGCGCGCGGGAGTCCTCGAGGACGGGACGGCGCACGGTGACGATGTCCGCGGCGGCCGGATCCTCGGCGGTGCCCTCGCGGCTGGTGAAGTACAGCTCGCCCTTCTCCCCGGCGATGTGCCACTCGCCCGCCCACGGCGTCGGCTCGCCGCGGCTGAGCCAGCTGCCGCGATAGCTGACCACCAGGCCATCGGCCATCTCGATGGTGATGACGGCCGATGCCTCCTCGAGGTACTTGCTGAAGGAGGGGTCCTTGACCTTGGCGTACACCCGCGCGGCCTCCTGGCCGGTGACCTTGCGCAGCAGGTCGAAGTGGTGGATGGCCATGTCGTTGATCAGCGGGTGCGGGAAGCGGTAGTGCGGGTGGTCCTCGAAGGGGAGGTCGTTGTCCCAGCGCCGGAAGTCGATGCTGATCGCGGCGAGCTCGCCGAGCACGCCCTCCGCCAGCAGCCGCTGGGCGGCCCGCGGCGCCGGATAGGTGCGGTAGTTCTGGCTGACCTGGATGACCAGCCCGAGCTCCTCCGCACGGCGCACGGCGGTGACCGCCTCCGCGGCCGTGTTCGCGAACGGCTTCTCGACCAGCACGTGCTTGCCGGCCTCGAGGGCCTCCAGCGCCAGCGGCACATGCGTGACCGCCGGCGCCGTGATGACCACGGCATCGGCCTCGACCGCGGCGAGGGCCTCGGTGAGGGAGGCGAAGGCCTGCCCGTCCTCCAGGCCCAGCTCCTCCTGGACGCGGCGCAGGGTGCTCTCGCTCGGGTCGGCGATCGCGGCGACCTCGACGCCGGGCACCGGCGGGATGGCGTTGCGCGCCCAGTCCCCGCCCCAGCCGCCGAGGCCGACGTGGATGATCCGGATGCTCACGGGGCGCCTCCCGTGGTGAGCCAGTCCCGGCGGGCGGGGTTGCTCACGGCGGGCGTGGCGCGCTCGCCGGAGGGCGCGGCCCACTCCACGGCGTTGGCCAGCACGCGCCGCACCTGCGGGTGGAAGTACACGGGGTACTCCTGGTCGCCCGGGCTGAAGTAGAAGATCCGGCCGCGGCCACGGGTGAAGGTGACGCCGGAGCGGAACACCTCCCCGCCCTCGAAGGAGCTGATGAACACCTGGTCGTCGGGGTTGGGGATGTCGAAGTGCTCCCCGTACATCTCCTGCTTCTCCACCACGAAGGGCTGGTCCACGCCGCGGGCGATGGGGTGCCCGGGGGCGCTGGTCCACACGATCTCGCGCTCGCCGTCGTTGCGCCAGGACAGCGAGCAGGTCGTGCCCATCAGGCGGATGAAGATCTTCGAGAAGTGCCCGGAATGCAGCACGATCAGGCCCATGCCGCCCTGGACGTGGCGCTGGACCCGCTCGACGACGGCGTCGTCGACCTGGTCGTGGGCGATGTGGCCCCACCACAGCAGCACGTCGGTCGCGGCGAGGGTCTCCTCGTCCAGGCCGTGCTCGGGATCGGCGAGGGTGGCGGTGGAGATCTCCGCCTGCTCGCCCAGCAGCTCGCCGAGGCCCTGCGCGATGGCGCCGTGGATCCCGTCGGGGTAGATCGCGCGGATCTCCTCCTGGGTGGTCTCGTGGACGTTCTCGTTCCAAACGAGGACTCGGATGCTCATGCCTCCTCCCCGATGATCTCGAGGTCCTCGCCGAGCGCGATCTCGCGGCCGGCGGCCGCGGAGGCGTAGGCCGCATCGACGATGCGGGCGCGGCGCAGGCCCACGGTCCCGTCGTGCTCGGACCAGGACTGCGGATCGCGCACGTGCTCGAGGAACCGCTCGACGACGGCCCCGTGGCCGCGGCCGGCGGGCGCCTCGATCACGGTGTCCTGCGCGGTCTCCCCGTCGCCGGTGTAGAGCGTCAGCTCGCCGGAGGGGGCGTAGTCCACGACGTTGAGGTCGGCGCCGCCGTCGGTGCCGTACAGGGTGATGCCGAACTGGTCGGGGGTGGAGCGGTGGGTGGCCCAGCTGGTCTCCAGCACGATCGAGCCGCCGCCCTCCAGGCGCAGCAGCACGGTGGCGAGGTCCTCGACCTCGTAGGCGGAGCTGGTGCCGCTCTTGGTGCCGGTGGAGCCGCCCAGGCCCCGCGGGCCCAGCTCCGCGTGGGTCACGGCGGAGACGGCGGTGACGCGCGGCTCGCCCATGATGTGCAGCGTCCAGTCGAGCACGTGCACGCCGAGGTCCACCAGCGGCCCGCCGCCGGAGGCCTGCGCGTTGGTGAACCAGCTGCCCAGCGCGGGGATGCCGGCGCGGCGCAGCCACATGGCCCGCGCGTGGTACGGGCGGCCGATCGTGCCGTCCTCGACGGCGGAGCGGATCGCCTCGATGTCGCCGCGGCGACGGTGGTTGAAGACGACCTCGAGGATGCGGCCGGCCTCGCGGGCGGCGTCGACCATGGTCTGGCCCTCGGCGCCGGTGCGGGCGATGGGCTTCTCCGAGAGCACGTGGGCGCCGGCCTTGAGGGCGCCGATCGCGATCGGCGCGTGCAGGAAGGTGGGCACGGCGACGCTGACGACGTCGAGGTCGCCGCGCGCGATCATCGCCTCCCAGTCGGCGTAGGTGTCGGCGATGCCGTACTGCTCGGCGAGCTCGGCGCGGACGTCCTCCTCCTTGCCGGCGATGGCGACGAGCTCCACGCCCGGCGCCTCGTGGTAGGCGGCCATGTGCTGCTGTCCGGCCCAGCCGATGCCGACGACGCCGGCGCGGATGGGACGGCCCTCGGGGACGGGGGCGGTGGATGCGGTGGTCATGCGGACTGATCTCTCCTCAGGGTGGGGGCGAAGCGGTGGGGCGGGGGTCGGACGGTCGGGTCGGACGGTCGGACGGTCGGGGCGGTCGGGGCGGTCGGACGGTCGGGGCGGTCGCCGGCTCCGGCGACGGGGCTCATCGGCCCGCGGGGGCGGGGCCGAGGACTCCAGGATCTCTCAGCGGCGCAGCCAGGCGGTGGTGGCGCCGGGCAGCAGCGGGGCGCCGTCCGGGCCGTCCTCGAGCGGGGCGCTGCTGAGCAGCACCTCGCCCGCGGGCAGGGGGACGGGGGCGTCGCCGAAGTTGGTGATGCTGGTCCAGCCGCCGGGGCGGACCAGGGCCAGGACGTCGCCGGTGCTGTGCTCCTCGTCCCAGGTGAGCTCCTCGGCGCCCTGCAGCGTGCGCCGCAGGCGCAGCGCCTCGCGGTACAGCGTGAGGGTGGAGGCGGGGTCGCCGTCCTCGGCCTCGACGGAGACGTCCGCGAACCAGGCCGGCTGCGGCAGGTGCGCGCCGTCGGTCCCGAAGCCGAAGGAGGAGCCCTCGCGGGTCCACGGCAGCGGCACGCGGGTGCCGTCGCGGCCCAGGCCGTCGAAGGAGCGGTCCTCGGCGGTGGTGCGCCAGAACGCGGGGTCCTGACGCTGCTCGTCGGGGATCTCGGCGACCTCGTGCAGGCCCAGCTCCTCGCCCTGGTAGAGGTAGGCGCTGCCGGGCAGGGCCAGCTCGAACAGGGTGGCGGCGCGGGCGCGGCGCAGCCCCAGCTCGCGGTCGATGCCCTCCTCGGGGCCGCCGGCGATGATCCATTCCGCCCCCTGCTTGACCTCGCGCCCCTGCAGCGGGGGCAGGCCGTAGCGGGTGGCGTGGCGGACCACGTCGTGGTTGGAGAGCACCCAGGTGCTGGAGGAGCCGGTCGTGGCGGACTGGCGCAGGTTGTCGGTGACGATGCGGCGGAAGGCGTCGGCCTCGAAGTCCGCGGTGAGCAGGTCGAAGTTGAACGCCTGGCCCAGCCCGCGGGGGCTGGCGTACTTCGCGCGTCGCTCGGGGGAGGAGACCCAGGCCTCGGCCACGGCGGTGCGCGGCGGCGTGTACTCCTCGAAGACCCGGCGCCACTCGGCGTAGATCTCGTGGACCTCGTCGCGGTCCACCAGCGGGTGGGTGCCGTCCTGGGGCATCTCGGCGAGCTCCGCGGAGCTGGGCAGATCCTCGGCCAGGTGCTTGGCCAGGCACTGGGCGACGTCGACGCGGAAGCCGTCGACCCCGCGGTCGGACCAGAAGCGCAGCGTGGTCAGGAAGTCCTCGCGCACCTCGGGGTGGTCCCAGTTGAAGTCGGGCTGCTCGCGGGCGAAGGTGTGCAGGTACCACTGGCCGTCCTCGACCCGCGTCCAGGCGGGGCCGCCGAAGGCGCTGGTCCAGTCCGCCGGGGGCAGCTCGCCGTGCTCGCCGAGCCCGTCGCGGAAGATGTAGCGCTCCCGCTCGGGGGAGCCGGGACCGGCGGCCAGGGCCTCGCGGAACCAGGCGTGCCGGTTCGAGGAATGGTTGGGCACGATGTCCACGATCAGGCGGATCCCGGCCTCGTGCAGCGCCCGGGACATCTCGTCGAACTCCTCGAGCGTGCCGATGCGCGGGTCCACGTCGCGGTAGTCGTCCACGTCGTACCCGCCGTCGGCCAGGGCCGAGGGGTAGAAGGGGCTCAGCCACACGGCGTCCACGCCGAGCCGGCGCAGGTAGGGGATGCGGGAGATGATCCCGCGCAGGTCGCCGATCCCGTCGCCGCTGCCGTCGGCGAAAGACCGCGGGTAGATCTGGTAGACCACGGCCTGGCGCCACCAGGTGGGATCGGCGGTGAGCTCGACGGCATCCGAGCCGGCGGCGGCCGGGCCGGTGGCGGCGGTGCTGCCGGGCGCGGTGGCGGCGGTGGTCTCGGCGGGGGCGGGCGACGACGGCGTGGGCGTGCTCAAGCGAGGACTCCTCGATACGGGGCGGGCGGTTCGGGGCTTCGGGGGAGGGCGCCGCGCCGGGGCGGGGCGGCCGGGACCGGGGACGGCAGGGCCGGGCCGATGCGGGCCCGGCCCTGCCGGAGGGTCACTTCACAGCGCCCTGGGTGAGGCCGGAGATGACCCACTTCTGGGCCAGGAGGTAGGCCACGATGGCCGGCGCCATCGCCATCAGGTAGCTGGCGAAGGACACGTTGTAGTTGTTGCTGAACTGGTCCTGGAACATCGACTGGAGCACCGGGACCGTCTGCAGGCGGGGATCGGAGATGATCAGGCTGGGCATCATGAAGTCGTTCCACGACTGCAGGAAGGCGAAGATGCCGACGGTCGCGGACATCGGCCCGAGCAGCGGGAAGATCAGCCGCCAGAACACCTGCCAGGTCGATGCGCCGTCGATGCGCATGGACTCCTCCAGCGAGATCGGGATGGACCGGAGGAACGCGGTGAAGAGCATCGTGTTGAACGCGAGGGCGAACACGATGTGAAGGGCGGCGACCCCGACGGGATTGTCGAGCCCCAGCATGCCGGTCATCTGCACCTGCGGCAGCGCCACCACGGGGAACGGGATGAACATCGCGGCGAGCAGGTAGAAGAAGGACCAGCGGAACAGGCGTCGGTGCCAGTTGCGGACGATCGCATAGGCCGCGAGCGAGGAGATGACGATCTCGCCGACCACCGCGATGGCGGTGATGAAGATGCTGACCGAGAGGGCGCGCGGGAGGTCGGTGAGGCTCCAGGCCTCGGCGAAGGCGTCCCCGGAGAGCGGCGCCGGCAGGGTGAACGCCCGGCCGTCGACGGCCTGGGCCGTCGTCTTGAGCGACATGTTGATCGTGACGAACAGCGGGATCGCGACGGTGATGGCGCAGACCAGGAGGATGATCGTGGCCGGGACGTTGTAGCGGACCTTGGCCCGCATCCGGCGCGGCGCCGTGGAGGTGGAGGCGGTGCTCATGATCCGAAGCTCGCTTTCCCGCGGGTGAGGCGCAGTTGGAAGATCGCGATGATGATGCTGATGACGAAGAAGACGGCGGCGTTGGCCATCTGGTATCCGAAGTCGCCGCCCTCGAACCCGCGGATGATCGACATGGCGACCGTGCGGGTGGCGACGCCGGGGCCGCCGTCGGTCAGGCCGACGACGATGTCGTAGGCGTTGAGGTAGCCCTTGAAGCCGAGGATCGTGTTGATGACGACGTACCCGGAGACCAGGGGCAGGGTGATGTGCCAGAGCTTGCTCGCCGGGGAGGCGCCGTCGATCGAGGCGGCCTCGTAGACCTCCTCGGGGACGGTGACGAGGCCTGCGATGTAGATGAGCAGCGCGGGCGGGATGGTCGACCAGGCGTGGACGATCACCAGGGCGATCCAGGCCAGGTTCTCGTTGGCGAGGATCGACTGCGACAGCGCATCGATGCCGAGGGTCTGGGCGATCGCCGGCACGGTGTTCGAGAACAGGAACTTGAACACGTAGGCGATGATGATGCCGGAGATCACCATCGGCAGGACGAACACGGTGCGCAGCGTGCGCTGGAAGCGGATCCGCGCCGTGAGCCCGAGGGCCAGGAAGAACGCGATGGCGTTGGTGATGATCACCGTCACCAGGGCGAAGCCGAGGGTGAACAGGTAGGCCCCGACGATGCCCTCGTCGCGGAAGACGGCGATGTAGTTGCGGATCCCGGTGAACTCCCAGTCCCCGAAGCCGATCGAGTTCGTGAACGAGTACCCGAAGCCCACGATGGCCGGGACGGTGATCGCGAGGGTGAACGCCAGGAGGGCGGGGAACAGGAAGAAGTAGTAGATCGGGTCGATCTTGGGGGAGTTGGGGGATTCCTTGGGCGGAGGCGCGGAGCTGCGCTGAGGCGTGCTCGCGCGCGGAGGCGTCGATGTCGTCTCTGACATGGGTGTTCCTTGTCCGGTGCGGGGTGGGGCGCTCAGGCGCGGTAGGCGAGGCTGGCCCAGTCGCTGTCGAGGCGGGCCAGCATGGTCTCGGGCTTCTCTCCGAAGACGATCGCCTGGAGGTAGTTCGCCCACGGGATCGTGTTGGGGATGAACTGGGAGGCGCCCATGTAGTAGCGGGCCTCGTCGTAGTAGGACTGCATCTCCACGATCCGCGGATCGGTAGCCGGCGGGGCGTCCTTGGTGGTGCCCAGGTACAGGAAGTCCACGTTGTAGGTGTCCTGGACCTCCGGCTGCATGAAGAACTTCACCAGCTCACGGGCGCCCTCGGGCTGGTCGGCGGCCTCGGGGATCCACAGGGCGAGGTCGATGTTCACGCGGATCTTGAGATCCGCGGGATCCTCGGTGACCGGGAGCGGGAACATCCCCATCTCGGCGCCGGTCTCCGCCTTGGCGATCTCCGGCAGCGCCCAGGGGCCCTGCAGCAGCATGGCCGCCTCGCCGTTGGCCATCGCGGTGTTGCCCTCGTTGTAGGTGCGGGCCGGGGCGTCGTCCTGGTGGAAGGGGAGCAGCTCGAGCATGCGGGCGATGGGCTCCTGCCAGTCCTTCGAGAACGAGTGCTCCGCGTTCGGGCCCACCTCCTCGCCGATCTCCGTGACCTGCTCGTAGAAGGTGCGGACGTCGATCATCCCGCCGAGGGTGTAGTCGAACATGCCCTGGTTCAGCGTCCACGCGTCGGCGAAGGTGCCGTAGATCGGGGTTACGCCGGCGTCCTGCAGCTCCGTGCAGAGAGCGGTGAACTCGCTCCACGTGGTCGGGACGCTCAGCCCGTGCTCATCGAAGATGGCCCGGTTGTAGATGACGGCCGCTCCCGCCACCGACCACGGCAGCACGCTGGTGCGGCCGGGGTAGGGCGGGTACCAGTCCGCGAGGTCCTTGATGTCGTCGCGGATCCGGGAGGCCTCCTCCATGTCGGAGAGGTCCGAGAGGCCGCCGCGCTCGCGGAAGCGCGACATCTCGAGGTTGTAGTTCTGCAGGGCGACGTCCGGCGGGTTCCGCCGGGCGAAGCCGGCCGAGAGGTTGGATGCGACGTCATGGACGTACCGGTACTGCGGCTGGGCGGCGTCGAGCTCCGCCAGCAGCATCTTGATGTGGTCGAAGATCTCTCGCTTGGACTGGTAGAACGTCACGTCCTTGCGACCGGAGGCGCCGCAGCCGGCGAGCCCGGTCGCAGCGAGTGCCCCGCCTGCGGCGAGCAGGCCGCGCCGGCTCGTCTGCAGTCGGGAGAGGGGAGAGGGTGACACCGTCGTCTCCTTCGGGTGGTGGGCTCGGGAGCCTGGATGGACCGGCCGTGCGGCCGAATCGGTCGGGCCGGGCGGTGCCCGGCGGGTCGGTCGTGGCCGGAGCCGGGGCGGCCGCCCCGGTCGAGGGCGGGCTGCCGATCAGCGCCGACCGGGAGCGCCAGCCTAGGCCGAAGGCGGCGGTCCTGGTCACCGGAGCGGAAACCTCCGCCCGGCGGTTCCGGTCTTCTCCTCCGAGGGGCGCGCGAGGTGCTCGACGGAGAAGATATAGACCTTAGATTTAAGTTCTGCAGGAAGTATGGCGGCTGTCTCGGGTACCGTCAAGGGATGACTCAGAGCACGGCGCGGTCGCCCCGGCTGCTGCGCCGGATCAACACCGGCCTGCTGCTGCGGTTCGCGCTGGCCAGCACCGATTTCACGGCGGCCGAGGCGATGGCCGCGAGCGGTCTGACGCGGGCCACGGTGCTCGGCGTGTGCGGGGATCTGGTCGCGGCCGGCTGGCTCGAGGAGATCGAGGACAGCCGCGTCGCGGGGCTCTCCCAGCGGGGCCGCCCGGCGCGGCGCTACCGGTTGCGCGAGGGGGTCGGCGCCGTGGTCGGCGTGGACGCCGGGGAGAACCGCTTCGCCGCGGCCGTCGCGAACCTCCACGGCGAGGTCCTCGCCTTCCAGCACCGCCGGGTCGACCCCTCCGAGGTGGACCGCGACGAGCGCGTCGTGATCGTCCGCGACCTGATCCGGGGCGTCCTCGCCGACGCCGGCGTCGCCGCGAGCTCCCTGCTGATCACCGTGGTCGGCATCCCGGCCCCGGTCGATGCCGAGGGCCGCTCCCCGGAGGACCAGAACATCTTCTGGACGATGATGAACTCCGGCTTCCAGGACCACCTCGAGGGCTTCGTCGTCCTCGAGAACGACGCCAACCTCGCCGCGCTCGCCGAGCAGGCGGCGAACCCCGGCCGGAACGTGGCGACGCTGCTGTCGGGCGAGCGGTTCGGCGCCGGCCTCGTCGTGGACGGGCGCCTGCTGCGCGGCGGCCGCGGGGGCGCGGGCGAGATGCGCTTCCTCGACCTCCTCGTGCGCGAGGACGACCTCGACCTCGGCTCCGCGGACGGCGTCGGCGCCCTCGCACGGCGCTGGGCGCAGACGGAGCTGAGCCGCAGCGACGCCCCCTCCGTCCTGCGGCGGCTGCCGCTGGACCAGGTCGACGCCGAGGCCGTGTTCGCCGCGGCCCGGGACGGGGACGCCCTCGCCGAGGACATCCTGCGGCGGCTCGGCGGCCGCATCGCCCAGATCGCCATGGTGCTCGAGAGCATCCTCGACGTGGAGAAGGTCGTGGTCGCCGGGGGCATCGCCGCGGCCATCGGTCCCGTGCTCGGCCACGCCCGCAGCATCCTCGAGGCCCAGTTCCAGCCGCCGTTCCCCGAGCTCGTCGCCAGCGGGCTGGGCCGTGACGTGATCGTGCGCGGCGCGGTGGAGCTCGCCCTCAGCCGGATCCGCGAGGCGCCGCTGGACTTCCTGCCCGCCGGGGCGGAGGCCTGAGTCCGAGGGAGCGGACCTGCGCCGCAGCGCCCAGGGCTCCGTCGCGGCTCAGCGGCCCGTCGCGAGGGCGATGATGCTCCGCGACGGCGCCGCCTACGGGGCGCCGGCGTCCTCGCGGGACGGCGCCGCCCGGGAGATCCGGATGCGGATGCCGTCGAAGTGCTCGCGCATGCGGGAGCGGTACAGGTCCACGTCGCCGCGCTCGAGGGCGCGGACCAGGCCGTCGTGCCATGCCCAGGCCTCGGACGGCGAGTAGTGGGGGCCGGGGAGCTCGGGATCGATGAGGTGGAACGTGTTCCAGAAGACCTCCAGCAGCTCCTGGATCATGCCGTTGCCGATGGGGCGGTACAGCGCCCCGTGGAAGGCGAGGTCCTCGTCGGGGAAGAACTCCCCGGCGTCGGCCTTCGCGCGCATCGCGGCGACGATGGCGCCCAGCTCCTCGGTGCCGCGCGACAGGTGGGTGCGGACGACGTCCGATGCCATCCCGACCTCGAGGGCCTCGCGCAGCTGGAGCAGATCGGCGACCTCGCGCAGGTCCGTGCCGAGGGAGCGGCGCAGGCGGAAGGACAGGAAGTCCTGCAGGGGGCTCAGCGGCAGCGCCCCCGCGTAGGTGCCGTGGCCGTGGCGGACCTCCACGAACCCGAGGGCCTGCAGCGCCTTGATCGCCTCGCGCAGCGGGTTGCGGGAGGTGCCCAGCAGCTCCATGAGCTCGCTCTCGGTGGGCAGGGCGTCGCCGGGGTGCAGCTCTCGGGTGAGGATCAGCTGCTTGATCTCGTCCTGCAGCCGCTCCTGGTTGCTGCGGGAGCGGGCTGCGCCGGGCGGCGCGGGGGAGGAACTCATGGGGAAACTGTACGAGCCGCCGCCGGGACGGGCCCGTGGGCCGCCAGCAGCGCGGCCACGCGGTCGCGGTCGGCGTCCCGGTAGAGCACGGACGGCACCGCGCAGCGATCCTGCGCGATCACGCCCAGGAGGCGGGCGGCCGCCTTGAAGGCGCCCAGCGCCCGCGAGCTGCCGCCCATCGGCGCGATGGTGGGGATGGCGACCATCGCGAACAGGGACCGCAGGCGCTCCTGCAGCGCATCGGAGCCGGAGGGGTCGGTGCGTGCAGTCCCCATCAGCTCGACGTAGCCCGCCGGGTCGACGTTGCCCAGCCCCGGGACCAGGCCGTCGGCCCCGGCCCGCAGTGCCGCGGCGGCCTCGACCTCCGAGCCCGAGAGCACCCGGAAGCCGCTCAGTCCCCGCGCGTCGCGCCCGGCGAGGGTGCGCACGAGACGGTCGGTGTCCCCGGAGGAATCCTTGATGCCGGCCAGCACGCCCTCCGCGGCGAGGTCGAGGACCAGCGGCACGGGGATCGAGGTCCCGTTCACCCGCGGCGGGTTCTCGTAGGCGAACAGCGGCACCGGGCCGATCGCCTCCTTCAGCCGCCGGAAGTGCTCGGCGATCTCCGCCTCGCCGGTCTCGGCGAAGAAGGGGACGGTGGCGACGGCGGCATCCGCCCCGAGGGGCAGCAGCCGGCGGGCCTGGGCGATCGCCCGAGCGGTGCCGGTGTCGCTCACGCCGACCAGCACCGGGACGCGCCCGGCGACGTGCTCGACCGTCGTCGCGACGACCTGCTCGCGCTGCGCATCGGTGAGGAACCCGAACTCGCCGCAGGTTCCCAGGACGAACACGCCGTGCGCCCCGTGGCCCAGCAGATGGTCCAGGAGGCCGCGGAGGGATTCCGCGTCGACCTCCCCGGCCTCGTCCAGCGGGGTGATGGCCGGGATGATGACGCCTGTTCCCAGGTCTGTGGTCATGGGGTCTGCTCCTTCGAGGGGGCGGGTCGGACGGCCGCGGCGATGTCCGCGAGGTCGGCGCGCAGCAGGTCGATGCGCTCGTGGGTGCGCTCCTGGCCGGTCTCGACCAGGACCAGGATCTCGCCGTCGGCGACCGCGAGGTCCGAGTAGCCGGCGGGGCCGGGGTGCAGCAGGGCGAGGGGGCGGCAGGCGGATCCGGCGATCGCATGCAGCACCAGGTCGCGCCGTGCTGCGGCACGGACGGGAGCGCTCAGCAGCGCCTCCGGTGCGGCCGCCTCCCCGGACCCGCCCCGTGGCCCGGTCCCGGGGAGGGACGGCGGCGCGGCGGCGAGCCCCGCCTGGATGCGCGGGCCCGCGAAGCCGGCCAGCGCCGCGAAGCGGCCAGTGGCCTCGAGGGCCGTGCCGGCGCGGAGGAGTGCGGGGTCGATCCGGCCGATGCTCCGGGTCCTCGGGCCGGCGGGATCCTCGCTGCGGCAGGTGACCAGGAGCTCCGGTGCGCCATCGGCCGGGGCGAGCGCGAGGGCGGATTCGTTGGGGGAGGCGGCCTCCGCGGTGCTGCGGGCGGTCCAGGCGATGCTCCAGCTGTGCCCGTCGTCCTCGGACAGCAGCCCGTGGGCCGCGTAGTGCGGCCGCCCGTCCGGGTCGCGCCGGGAGTGGTTCGCGGCGGCCACGAGGCGACCGTCCGCGAGGGCGACGCCGTGCCCGGGTCCGGTCGCGTACCAGTCCCAGGCGGGGTCCTTGACCTGGTCGGTCAGGTCCTGACAGGTGCCGATGCGCGCGAGGTCGGGGGACAGCCGCGTGAGGTGGACCCGACGGCCGGAGGCGGCGGGGACCGAGCCCGCGAGGATCTCCGCCTCGTGCACGGCGGCATCGTTCGAGGTGGTCAGCAGCACGATCGCGCCGTCCCCCGCCTCGATCGGCACCGGGTTCCCCATGGTGCGGCCGGGCGCGGTCGCGACCACGACGGGGTCTGCCCAGCGGGTCCCGTCGGCCGAGGTGCGGGCGATGACCTCGATGGGCCCCGTGTCCCCGGCGCCCTCGCGCCGCGCCTCCGCGAACACCACGATCCGCCCGTCGCGGCAGCGCAGCAGGGCCGGGATCCGGACGGCCGCGACGCCGAGCTCGCGCGCGGCCAGCACCGTGCGGCGCTCGATCCCCGGCACGAGCGGAGGGAGCGACGAGGAGGGGGGGCGGAGCACCAGGACCACTTTCGATCATGGGACGTACTATGTCAGACCCCTTTTCGGCTGGCAAGGACCGACCTCCGATCCACGGAAATGCTCGGTGCCTGACGTGCAGATCTGGCGGCAGACTGGGTCAACCTGCTGGTCGCGGGCCAGGACGTGGGGGCTGGGCCTCGTCGGTGGACGGGGGTGTGCGCCAGGGGTTGTCGGGGTGGACATCCCATGTCATAGTGGCCGCACGGCCCGTCGACGAGGACGGGACCCGACACGACGAGGGGAGACCCCATGGTCCAGATCACGCGACGAGGCGCGCTGGCAGGCGGTGCGGCCGCGCTGGGTTCCATCGGCGCGCTGAGCGCCTGCGGCAGCGGAGGCGGCGGCCCGGCGGAGTCCGGCGGCGGCCCGGCCCCGATGCCCACGTACACGAAGTTCGAGGGCGTCACCCCGGACTGGGTCGGCGACGACATCCTCCTGGACGGCTTCCGCAGCTATCCGGCCGAGCCCGTGGCGGGCATCGAGGAGCCCCCGGGCGACGGCCGGCCCATCTCCTTCATCACCAACATCCCCGGGGCCATCCCGCCGCAGCGGGGCGAGAACCCGTTCTGGCAGGCGATCGAGGAGACCATCGGCTCCGAGCTGCACATCGACATGGCGCCCAACGCCGACTACGAGGCGAAGTTCCAGACCACGATCGCCAGCGGCGACCTGCCCGACCTCATCAACATCCCGATGTCCACCCCGGACCTCCCGGGTCTGCTCTCCGCGACCTGCATGGACCTCACCGAGCACCTGGCGGGGGACGCGATCTCCGCCTACCCGTACCTCGCCAACCTCGGGCCCGAGTACTGGAAGGGCTGCGTGGCCGAGGGCGGGATCTTCGGGGTGCCGGTCCCGCGGCTGTTCTCCCGCAACTTCGCCGTCCTGACCCGCCGCGACCTGCTGGAGGCCAAGGGCGTGGACCCGGACGTGCAGCCCGAGACCTGGGACGAGTTCGTGGCCCTGTGCCAGGAGCTGACCGACCCCGCCGGCGGCACCTGGGCGCTGACCCGGATGCCCGGCAACATCGCGAACATGGCCGCGGGGATCCCCAACGGCTGGCACCGCGGCGAGGACGGCGCCTTCACCCACTACATCGAGCACGAGGCGATGACCGCGAGCCTCGAGGCGCAGCTCGCCCTGTTCGAGGCGGGGGTCCTGAACCCCGACGCCTTCCTCGCCAATGCCTCCACCCGCAAGGAGTGGTTCGCCGGCGGCCGCGCCGCCCTGGACTACGACTCCTTCGTCGCGTGGACGCAGTACGAGTCGGAGAACATCGCCGTGGACGGCTTCTCCGTCGGCGGCATCGTCGCCCCGCCCTACCAGGGGGCGGAGGCCGTGCAGTGGCTCGGCGGGGCGCTGAACAGCATCACCGGGTTCTCGGCGGCGTCCGAGCACTCGGTCGAGACCCTGCTCGCGGTCGCGAACTGGTTCGCCGCGCCGTTCGGGACGGCCGAGCACCTCATGAAGAAGTTCGGGATCCGGGGCCAGCAGTTCGAGCTCGAGGGCACGGATCCGATCCCCACCTCGCGCGGAGTGCTCGAGACGGGCATCGGCCTGCAGTACATCTGCGATGCGCCGATGGCGTACTACTTCCCGGGACGGCCCGAGATCCCCGAGCGGCAGGTCGGGGTGCAGGAGCGCATGGCCGCCGCGCTGTCGCGGGATGACGGCTACGGCCTGTACTCGCCCACCCGCGACCAGAAGGCGGCCGAGATCGAGACCCCGGTGTGGGATGCGATGAGCGAGATGGTCCAGGGCCGCCGGTCCATCTCCGAGTACCCGGACGTGGTCGCGGCCTGGCGCGAGGGAGGCGGCGCCGCGATCGCCGAGGAGCTCGCCGAGGCCTACGAGGCCGCCGAGGGCGCGTGAGCAGCGTGTCGAGGACCGATGCGCCCCTGCGCGCGAAGACCGTGCGCGGCGACCTCACCGACCCCTCCCCGCCTCGGACGGGCCCGGCGGCCGCGCCCGCACCGGTGCGCCGCAGGCCGGGGTTCTGGCAGAGGCTCTGGCGCGACCGGATCCTGGTGCTGTTCGCGCTGCCGGGGTTCCTGGTGCTGGCGATCTACCACTACCTGCCGGTCCTCGGGAACGTCATCGCCTTCCAGGACTACCGGCCCTATCGCGGGATCCGCGACAGCGCATGGGTGGGCCTGGAGAACTTCCGGGTCATCACCGAGGGCGACCCCGCCTTCCTCAACGCCCTGGCCAACACGCTGATCCTCACCGGGCTGCAGGCGGTGCTGGTCTTCCCCGCGCCGATCGTGCTGGCGCTGCTGCTCAACTCGCTGCTCAGCGAGCGCATCAAGAGGCTCGTCCAGTCCATCCTCTACCTCCCGCACTTCCTGTCCTGGGTGGTCGTGGTGGCGCTGTTCCAGCAGCTGCTGGGCGGTTCGGGGCTGCTGAACTCCTTCCTGCGCTCGCACGGCTGGGACGCGCTGAGCATCGTCGGGAACCCGGAGCTGTTCCGCCCCCTGCTGCTCGCGCAGGTGCTGTGGAAGGACACCGGCTGGGCGACGATCATCTTCCTCGCCGCGCTCTCGGCGATCAGCGCGGACCTCTACGAGGCCGCCGCCGTGGACGGGGCCGGACGCTGGCGCCAGCTGGTCCACGTGACCCTGCCGGGGATGAAGAGCGTGATCATCCTGCTGTTCATCCTCCAGCTGGGCACCTCCCTCACCGTCGGGTTCGAGCAGATCCTGCTCCAGCAGAACGCCGTGGGCCTGGCCAGATCCGAGGTGCTGGACACCTATGTGTACAACCGCGGCGTGATCGGCGGGGACTGGGGCATGGCAACCGCCGTGGGACTGGTCAAGAGCGTGGTCGGCGTGGTCCTCGTGCTGGGGGCCAACAAGCTCGCCCACATGTTCGGAGAGGCAGGCGTCTATGCCGCGCGCGAGAAGTAGAGCCCTGGTCCACGGGCAGGCCGCCCCGGGACCGATCGAGAACGCGATCAAGATCCTCGTCCTGGGCGTGCTGTGCCTGGTGGTGATCGTCCCGTTCCTGACGGTGGTGTCCACCTCCCTCGCCCCGCGCGAGCAGATCAGCGCCGCCGGCGGTCTGGTCCTGCTGCCGCGCGGCATCGACCTGTCCGCCTACCGGGCGCTGTTCAGCGGCGGAGTGGTCAGCCGGGCGCTCGGGGTGAGCATCGGGGTGACGGTCGTCGGCACGGCCCTGAGCCTGTTCGTGTCCTGCCTGCTGGCCTACGCCACGAGCCGGCCGTACTTCGTGCTGGCCCGGCCCGTCCTGCTGGTGGTGCTGATCGGCATGCTGTTCTCGCCCGGCATCATCCCGGTGTACCTGGTGGTCAAGCAGACCGGGCTGCTGGACAGCCTGTGGGCGCTCATCATCCCCACGATGGTCAGCGGCTTCAACGTGATCGTGCTGCGGTCCTTCTTCCAGGGCATCCCCGCCGAGCTCACCGAGTCCGCGACCATCGACGGTGCGGGCGAGTGGGGCGTGTTCGCCCGGATCGTCCTGCCGCTGTCCAAGGCCCCGCTCGCCGTGGTCGGCCTCTTCTACGCCGTCGGGTACTGGAACAGCTTCTTCACCGCCCTGCTCTACATCTCCGACGCCGCCAAGTGGCCGATGCAGCTGGTCCTGCGCACCTACGTCGTCAACGACGCCGCCATGGGGCAGGCCGAGCTCGCCACCGAGAACCTGCCGCCCCAGTCCTCCCTGCAGATGGCGATCCTCGTCGTCTCCATGGTGCCGATCCTGCTCATCTACCCGTTCCTGCAGCGCCACTTCGCCAAGGGCGTGCTGACCGGCGCCGTGAAGGGCTGACCCCGGTCCGACCGCCTCCGCCTCCTCACCCGCCCGCAGCCCGGGCACCGACGAAGGGAATCCCATGTTCACCCAGCTCATGACCGCCGGGGCGATCCTCGCCCTCGCCCTCCCGATGGGCGGCGCCGATCCCGGCGACGGCACCAGCGACCACTGGCCCGAGCAGACCGACGGCGTCACCGTGTTCGACAAGGGGACCGAGGGCTTCCAGTGCTTCCGCATCCCCGCCGTGATCCGGGCGGGAGACGGCAGCCTGATCGCCTTCGCGGAGGCGCGCCGTGCGCACGGCACCGCGTTCTGCCACGACGACGGCTCGATCGACCTGGTCATGCGCCGCAGCCACGACGACGGCCGCACCTGGTCGCGCCTGCGCACGGTGCTCGCCGGCGACCCGTGGGGCCGCGACCTCGGGGCCACGCGCGGCAACCCCGTGCCGATCCTCATCACCCGCGGCGAGCACGCCGGGAGGATCGTGCTGCTCAGCACCTGGAACGTGGAGGGCTCCCGCGCGGAGCGGCGGCCCTTCGTGCAGTACAGCGACGACCACGGCCGCACCTGGTCGGAGGCCGTCGACCTCACGGCGCAGCTGAAGCCGGGCTTCCCCACGCACGGCTGGTACGCCACCGGGCCGCAGCACGGCATCGAGATCACCCACGGCGAGCACGCCGGCCGCCTGGTCGCCGGGGTGAACTTCGTGAACACGGCCGAGTCCGCGCGCGCCCAGGGCGGTCTCGCCTACAGCGACGACGGCGGGATCACCTGGACGCTCGGGGCCACCGCCCCGATGCCGGCCGATGCCGACCACTTCTCCGAGGTCGGCGTCGAGGAGACGGACGACGGCACGCTGTACGCCATCGGCCGCAGCCGCAAGGGGCCCAAGAGCGAGGAGACCCGCGAGTTCTCCCGGTCGGTGGCCACCAGCACCGACGGCGGCGAGACCTTCACCGCGGACGCCTTCGCCTACCAGAGCGACCTGCTGACCACCCCGGAGGTGCAGGGCTCGATCGTCAACGCCTCCCAGGCCGAGGGCGAGGCCGGCGACCGCCTCGTCTACGCCGCGCCCCAGCACGGGACGCTGCGCAAGAACCTCGGCCTGTTCGTCAGCGCCGACGGCGGCGACAGCTGGACCCCCGCCGCGACGCTGACGTACAACCGCTCGGGCTACTCCGACATGGTGATGCTGGACGACGAGTCCGTCGGCGTGCTCTACGAGACGGGGCTGCGCAGCGGCGACGCCCGCGACCGCATCGTCTTCCAGCCCGCGGAGCTGCCGCGGTGGCGGTGAGGCGGCGCGCTCAGCCTGCGACCGGGATCAGCTCCACGTGCCCGCCCACCCGGTACGCGACCGCCGGGTCGTAGGGCTCGAAGCGCAGGGCCATCCCGGCCTCCTCGGGGGTGCGGTCGGCCTTGCGGTTGTTGCACTCCTTGCAGGCGCTGACGAGGTTCAGCCACGAGGACTCGCCGCCACGGGAGACGGGCATGATGTGGTCGACCGTCGCCAGCAGCGCCTCGATCGCCGGGCTCTTGGAGACGCTGCGGCCGCAGTAGGCGCAGGTCCAGTGGTCCCGCTCGTGGACGGCCCGGAAGGAGAAGCCGACCGAGCGCTGCCCGCCGCCCTCGACCCACGCACCGCTCAGCTCGCGGGTCAGCTCGAGGGCGGTGGGCACGATCCGGTCGTCGGGGGCGAGCATGAGCTCGACGGGGTCCGCCACGCCGCGGCGGATCATGCCGAAGGCGTGGCGGACGGAGGTGGTGTGCAGCAGCTCGCCGATCCCCGTGCCGGGGTCGTAGCCCTTGTTGTAGACCTTCACGATGCCCATGCCCACCGCCTCCTCTCCGTCAGCTCCGGGCCGGCGGGCCCGGGGTCCTCGCCGGGCGCGCCGGCCTGCTCATCGGCCGCTCATCCCTTCACGCACAGCACCGTCTGCAGGTGCGCCACCGGCTCGACCAGGTCGGACTGGTAGCGCAGGACTGCGTGCAGGTCCTTGTACGCCGCGGGGATCTCGTCGATCACCCCGCGGTCCTTGCGGCACTCGATCCCCTCCGTCTGGGCGACGAGGTCCGCCCGGGTGTACGCCTTCTTCGCCGCGGTGCGGCTCATCCGGCGCCCGGCCCCGTGCGAGGCCGAGCAGAAGTCGGGGTTCGCGAGCCCGCGCACGATGTACGAGCCCACGCCCATCGACCCGGGGATCAGGGCGAGCCCGCCCTCCCGGGTGGAGATCGCGCCCTTGCGGGTGACGACCATGTCCGCGCCGTCGATCTCCTCGATCGAGACGTAGTTGTGGTGGCAGTTGACCGGCATGTCGAAGCCGACCTCGCGGCCGCGGGCGGACCAGTGCGCGGCCACGGTCTCGCGCAGCAGGCCGATCATGATCGCGCGTGAGCGGGAGGCGTACTCCTGCGCCCAGTGCACGTCGCGCACGTATGCGTCCATCCCCGGGGTGTCGGCGAGGAAGACGGCCAGGTCCCGGTCGGGCAGGGCCTGGTTGTGCTCGAGGCCGCGGGCCGCGGCGATGTGGACCTCCGCGACCTCCTTGCCGATGTTGCGGGAGCCGGAGTGCAGGGTGATCCACACGCGGCGGTCGCGCGAGTCCACGCACAGCTCCGCGAAGTGGTTGCCGCCGCCCATGGTGCCGAGCTGGCGGCGGGCCTTGCCCTCGCGGTCCTGGACCTTCTCGGGCAGGGCCGCGAAGCCCTCCCAGAACCGGTCGAGGCCGGCGCGGGCGCCGATCCGCGTGAGCGTCCCGGCGGGGACCGGGGCGGAGTGCTCGTGGAAGCCGACGGGGATGGCCTGCTCGATCGCCGAGCGCAGGGCGCCCAGGTCCTCGAGGTCCTCCTCGACGAGGTCGGTGCGCACGGCCGCGACCCCGCAGCCGATGTCCACGCCGACGGCGGCGGGGGAGACCGCGCCGCGCATCGCGATGACGGAGCCGACCGTCGCACCCTTGCCGAGGTGGCAGTCGGGCATGACGCGCACCCCGTGCACCCAGGGGAGGGAGGCGATGTTGCGCAGCTGGTCCAGGGCGGCGGGCTCGGTCTCCTGCTCGGGCAGCCACATCCTCACGGGCGCCGCGGTTCCGGGCAGGGTCGACGGGAGGGTCGGGAGCGCTGCTCCGGCCAGGGTCGTCATCGGTTCTCCTCCTTCCGGGCGGTCGGGCCCCGGGAGGGGCCGTGGTCGCCTCACGCGCGGCGGAGGATCTCCCCGTCGTGCGGGTGCGAGCCGCCGCCCCGGCCGATGCCGGGGCGGGCGACCCGTCTGTCGGGCACTCTCCGCTGCGCCGTGGGGACACGGCCGCGACTCTGGATGTCCCGGTGCCAGGGGACCCGTGGGAGGCGGGGGAGTCGAACCCGCCGGCCTCCCTCCGGGCGTGCGGCGGATCCGGCGCCGGGGCGCGGGTCCGATGCAGGCTCGGAAGCGTGGTGAGGTGGTGATGCGTGGTGCGCGTCGGGGGCGCGGGGCGCTGCGGCCGAGGGCGGGACCCGGGCGATCCGGCGGAGTGCCGGTCGCGGCGGAGCGTGCGGTCGCTATGCGGTTGCGATCAGGCCGCGGGGAGCTCCCGGAGTCGCCATTGCGGGGCGGCGGGATTCTCGCGCTGCGGATACGTCGGCATGGCTCCTCCTTCCCGGGCGGCGGCGCCGGACGATCTGTCCGGGCCAGGGCTCATGACGGTGCGTAAGCAGTATGTCCCCGCCGTGCAGATCGGATCAACCGAATTAATCCGACGTTCCCGCAGTGTTCGGCCTCTCCTCCCCAGGCCCGTCCCGTCCACAATCGCGGCCGGGCCCCTCGCCCGGTCCGTCCCGGGCGCCGACGCTGAGGGCATGTCGAAGAAGAACCGCCGCCGTTCCCGTTCCCGTTCCCGTCCCGTGCCCCGTCCTGCCCCGGGGCGCGCCGCGGAGCCCGCCCCGTCTCCCCGGGCCGCTTCCCGGCCGGGCGCGGTCGCCCCGCCGGCCTCCCCGCGGTCCGCCGCCGCCCCGCCCTCGCCCTCCGCCCCGTCCTCCGCCGACCCGTCGCCCTCCGGCCGGCCCGGCCGGTTCCCGGTGGACGCCCGCGGCCGATGGGACGCCCGTCGCGGCGCGATGCGGCAGGAGGCCTGCGAGCCGTGCCTGTGCCTGGACGCTATGGAGGCGCTGCTGCTGCCCCGCGAGGACGAGCTGATCGTGATCTGCGAGGACCTCCACCAGGCCGCCTGCGACCCCGGCCGGCTCCTGGACGCGGCCGCGCGGGTCCCGTTCGCGCGCCGGGCGGCGGCGCTGATCGAGCACATCGGCAACGGTCGGGAGCTCGGCCCGGACCGCCGCCTGACCAGGTCCGATGTGGAGGCGCTGCGCCCTGCCTTCGAGCTCGAGCAGCTGAGCCCCACGTTCCTGCGGATCCCCCGACTGGACGTGGTGTTCGAGGTCCTCTGCGCCGAGGGATGGCTGGAGAGGATCGGCGGCCGCGTCACGCCGGGGGACCACCCCGTCGCCTATGTCGAGGAGTCGATGGACGCGGAGTCCTTCGCCTACTTCGCCCACGCGGTGGTCGTCGCCGCGCTCGCCCACCGCTTCGCCGGCCGCATCGGGCGCGTGCCCCACAGCTCCTCCGCGCTCACCTTCCGGGCGCTGCTGGCGGCCTGCCGCCCGCAGGGCCTCACCGTCCCGGACCCGTGGGGCCCGGAGTGCCGCGACGCGCTGGTCGATCTGGTGCCGCCGCATCTGGACCCGGAGGTCGTCGAGGGACTCGAGGGCATCATCGACGACCTCGAGATGGCCCGCGACCTGGGGATCCTCGGCGGGAGCGGGGCGCACTACACCGGGGGCATCGCCCTCTACACGGCGCTCGCGGCGGTCGGCGACGACCACGCGGGCCCGCCGCAGGTCCCGGAGACCCTCCGGTGAGCTGCGGCGCGGCGCCGGGGAGCTCAGCGGCGGGTGAGGCGCACGCTCAGCTCCCCGGACTCCGCGGGATCGCGCTGGGTGAGCACCAGGCGGTGCACGGCCGCGCCCCACACCGGGGCGAGCTTCTCGTCCTCGACGTCGATGCGCTCCACATGCGCCTCGACCGCGACGCCCTCGCAGGTGAGCAGGGCGGGCCCGATGCCGATGGACCCGTCCGTCTCGAGAGAGGGGGCCAGCGCCGTCATGAGCACGAGGGACATCTGCCGCGGCTGCGTGAAGCGCCAGGCATCGCGCAGCAGCACGCCCGCGTCCGCGCCGGTGTCCGGGCGTGCCCGCTCGAGGCGGGCGGTGCGCTCGCAGCTCTCCAGCGCCGCCTCGGGCGGGTAGGCGGGGGCCAGGTCCATCCGCAGCGTCGCCGCCGCCCCGTCGTCGGCGAACTCGGTGCCGCGGGCCGCGAAGTCCCGCCCGGGGCGCTGCTCGACGCCGCCGGGCAGCGGGACGCAGTGGTAGGAGCTGCGCATCGTCCAGATGCCGTAGCGGGTCGCCGGATCGAAGGTCTCGCGGCAGTACACGCCCACGCCCACGTCGATGAGGACGGGGGCGCCGTCCAGGGAGACGATCACCCCGCCCACGTCGTTGTGGTTGTGGGAGACGTCGTTGTGCCCGCCCTTGGCGGCGAGGAACCAGCCCTGCGGGGAGCCGGCCTCCTCCCGCGCCACCGCCGTCTCCGTCCCCGGCGCGTACCAGGAGGCGGGCATGCCGGGCGCGGCCGGCCCCTGCGACCATCCCGGATCGCGCAGCTCGTGCAGGGTGCGCAGGAACTGCGGGGCGATCTGGCCCTCGACGCGGAACGGGTGCCTGCGACCCATCCATCGGCCGTGCTCCTGGACCGCCTCGTCGCCCGTCGCCGCCCCGAAGCGGGTCAGCAGGTGCCAGGAGACGTTCGAGGGCACGGTCGCCTGCCCGTCGGAGTAGTTGACCTGCGTGTCCGTCCCGATCTGCATGCGCATCGGGAAGCGGGCCATGGCCGGGACGGGCTCGATGCTGAAGCCGTCCAGCGCCCCGTCGCTGATGCGGTGCAGCACGTCGAGCGCCTCGAAGAGCGTCGCCCCCGCCCACCACCAGTAGGTCGCGCCCTCGTCGCAGGAGCCGTCCGGGGCATACCCGTCGCGGAAGCGGTCCAGGATCTCCAGCGCCCCCGCGACGTCGTCGGCGAGGACGTCGGCGGACTCCTCGACCACGGCCGCGCAGACCAGCACGTTCGAGACGATCCACGGCGCCCAGTTGTTCGGCGGCTTGTCCCGGCCGTGCCAGAAGTAGACCTCCGAGCGCCACGGCTCGAGCACCCGGCGGCGGATCTCGGCATGGACCCGTGCCCGCAGGCCGGGGAAGCTGCGCTCGAGCCGGTCCCCGGCGAAGCTGTCGATCGCCGCGAGCATCCCGCCGATGTAGCCGCACGACAGGTCCAGGATGTCGCGGTCGCCCAGCGGCACCTCGGGCCTCTCGCCGCTCTCGGGCAGGGCGTAGTGGGCCGGAAGGCACCAGGCGCTCAGCTCGCACAGGCGCCACATCGCATCGGCCAGCGCCTCGACCCGGGCATCGTCGCCGGTCACGGCGAGGGCCAGGGCTGCGGAGCCGACCTCGCCCAGCAGGGCCTGCTGGGCCTGCTCGTAGGGCAGGCGCTCGCCGGCGGCGGCGTAGCGGTGCCACAGCGAGAGCGTCGGCGGATTCGCCGCGGCGCGATCGCGCAGCTCCCCGGCGGCCTCGAGCACGTGCGCCGAGTCCTCCGGGGCGAGGTGCGCCCAGGCCTCGCGGTCCTCGACGGGAGGGGCGGCCCGCCAGACCCGGGGGCGCAGCGCCTCGCGGGCCGGGGCGGTCAGGAGGGAGCGGAAGGTGGCCGGGGGAGTCGTCATCGATCATCCTCGAAGCGATGGGCGGATTCATCCGATCATTTCATGGAGACGTGGCGGAGGGAATGCCCTCGGCCGGACCCGCGGGGCGCTCCCGTGATCCCCGAGCTCCTCGCGAGACCCGCCCCCGGGGCGGGGACGAGGCGACGTGCCGGGGCGCGGTGCGGGCCGCAGCTCCCGGCGGGGCCCGGTGCGCGGCATGATGGGCGCATGAGCAACGGCGTCATCACCTCGGACTTCACCCTGGCCGGTCATGCGGGAACGATCGTCGGCACGTCCTGGCGTCTCGAGCGGCCGCGCTGGATCGCGGTGCTCGTGCACGGGTACGGCGAGCACGTGGGGCGGTACGGCTGGGTCGCGGCGCGGCTGAACGAGGCGGGCGCCTCCGTCTATGCGGCCGACCACGCCGGTCACGGCCGCAGCGACGGCGAGCGCGTGCTGATCCGCGACTTCGAACCCGTGGTCGAGGACGTGGACCGGGTGCTCGACCACGCCCTCGAGCAGGACCCGGGGCTGCCGGTGGCGCTCATCGGCCATTCCATGGGCGGGATGATCGCCGCCCGCTCCACGCAGCGGTTCGGCGCCCGGCTCGCCGCGACCGTGCTCACCGGCCCCGTCCTCGGCCGATGGGAGACGATCGAGGAGCTGCTGGCCCTGCCGAGCATCCCGCACACCCCGATCGACCCCGACACCCTCTCGCGCGACCCCGAGGTCGGGGCGGCGTACGCGGCCGATCCCCTCGTCTGGCACGGCGACTTCAAGCGCCCCACCCTGCAGGCCTTCCACGACGAGATGCAGCGCATCACCATCGTCGGCCATGTGGGGCGCAGCCCCCTGCTGCACCTGCACGGCGAGGACGATCGCCTGGTGCCGCTGGAGACCTCCGCCGCGGGCCTGGCGAAGATCGCGGGCACCGCCACGGAGTCCCGCACCTATCCGGGTGCGCGCCACGAGATCCTGAACGAGATCAACCGCGGCGAGGTCATGGCCGATGTCCTGGCCTTCCTCGCGCGGTATCTCCCGGTGGAGACCGGCGGGCGGCGCGGGGCCTGAGCCGCCCGCGCAGGCGACGAGCGCGCCGAGCCTTCCGCCGCTGCCGCCGGCGGGGCATACTGCGGTGATGCAGGGACGCATGCGGGGACGCCGGGCGGGGTCGCTCCTCCTGATCGCCGTGATCGGGCCGCTCCTGGCCGCCTGCACCCTCGCCCCCGGCGGCCTGACCTCGACGTACCAGTGCGCGGACTGGGCGGACCTCTCCGACCCGCAGCTCGCCTTCGACACGGCCGATGCCGTGGTCATCGGGACCCCGGCCGCATCCCATGCCACCGTCCCGATGCTCGGTGTGGACGCCGCCGTGCACGAGGTCTCCGTCCGCGACGTGCTCAAGGGCGACGTGGCCCCGGACTCCACCATCGAGGTCGCCTCGACGCCGGCGTCCTGCGGGGACGGGGAGCCCTATCCCGACGGCGACCCGCTCGGCGAGGAGACGGAGCTGCTGCTGTACCTGACCACGCCCAGCGCGCTCGGAGTGCGGGGCCTGGTGAACCCCTACCAGGGAGCTGGCCCGGTGCCGGATGCGGGCGATCTCCCCTCCGCCGGATGAGGCCGCGGGCCGCGGAGGGATCGTCCTCGGGAGTGCGGCCCGAGCGCGCGTTCTCCCCGGAGGAAGGGCGCACGGCCGTCAGGCAAGAGGCGTCCTCCGGACGGCCCGTGAGATGACGGCACCCGCACAGAGAGGAGGCAGGAGATGGGCTGGGTGATCCAGATGGCGGGCCCGCCGGGATCGGGGAAGTCCACGATCGCCGCCGCGCTGGGGGCTCGATATCGGATCCCGGTGCTGGACGTCGACGTCATCAAGTCCTCCCTGCTGGAGGCTGGAATCGCGATCGCGGACGTCGGACCCGTGGCCTACCGGGTGCTCCGCGATCTCGCCCCGGCGATGGCAGAGCAGTCTGGGTCCGTGATCCTGGACAGCCCCTGCCACCATCCCGAGGTGCTGCAGGCCGGGCAGCGCCTCGGTGAGGCCGTCGGCGCCCCCTTCGTCGTCATCGAATGCTGGAGCGATGATCTCGGGCTCCTCGACCGGCGGATCCGCGCGCGCCGCGCCCTGCGCAGCCAGCGCCGGTCCGTGGCCGACGGGCCGGTCGACCTGCCCGAGGCGCCGGATCCCCGCGCGACGTTCGAAGGGTGGATGACCGGTTCGCTGGTGCCGGAGACGGGACACCTGCGGGTGGATGCCCAGCAGCCCCCGGAGGTCGCCGTTCGAGCGGTCGACGAGTTCCTGGCGGGGCTCGGCGTCACCGAGGAGCAGTGAGCCCGCTCTCGCCGTCCAGCTCCCGGAGGTCCACGATCCTCAGATCGTGCTGGTCGGTCGTGAGCGCCGCCCTCAGGGGAGGCACGTGGGCGGATCCGACGATCACCAGCACACGCCCTCCCGGGCAGCGGCCGGTGGCCTCTCGCAGGCGAGCCGCCATCGCGAGGTTGCGCGCCCGCCACTGCGCGAGCCGTGCCCGATGGATGAAGGTCTTGACGTGGCTGCGGGCCAGGGAGCCGCTCTCCAGGTCCTCGATCCAGGAGAGGAAGCTCGGTCCGGCCATGCGCATCCACTCGTCCCATTCGTCCGCAGGCTCCGGGACCGGCGGCGGACCGGAGTCTCGCAGCTCCCCCGAGGCATCCGACTGCTCGAGGATGTCCATCCATGACGACGTCAGGCGCTCGGTGATCGCAAGACCGGCGTGATCATCGATGTGCGCGAGTTCGCGATGGCCGAGGTCGAGGGCGAGCCGCACGCCGATCCGCACCCGTTCGGTCGGCAGCTCGCACACCGCGGAGAGCTCGTCGAGGAGCGCCGCGGGCACGTCGGCGGTCTGCCAGGGGAGAAGCAGGGCATTGAGCGGCTCGCGAGCGAGGAGCCAGCCGATCACGCGATCGGTGAGGTCTGCGCTCTCGTCCCGAGCAACAGATCGAGCGGTCCAGACGTCCCAGTCCTGCAGATGCGCCGCGGACTCCGCCAGCTCCCGAGCGGTCGGCGCGCCGCCCACGGGAAAGTCGTGGAACGGCCCGCCGCGGGAGGCGTACTCGACGACCAGATGCCCCGGAAGGCTCTCGATCGCGATGACGTCCGGGCGCCATCGGCGCAGATGCGCGAGCCCGCGGGCGAGCGCGGCGTCGGGGATCGACCTCTCCAGGTGCCGCACTCCGAGGATCAGCACGTCCGTCGGGTTCTGCGGAGATCGGTCGTTCACCGGGCATCGCTCCCGCGCTGCGCTGCGGGCCGTGCTCCGCGCACGGCGTCGAAGAGACGGTTCAGGCCCTCCCGGTACTGCGACGTGACCTCGGGCGGCGTCCGTTCGACCTCCCGGGCGATCCGTGCCGAGGCCGTGTCGAGCACGGCACGGTCCGCGGGGTCCTCCGGATCCAGGATCGGCCCGAGCGGCGCGAAAGCGGGGGCGGTCGGCGACGAACCGTTCCAGGTGCCGACAGCGAGACCGAGCTGCCCCAGCGGAGGATCGTGGGTCGGGTCGACGAGGATCCAGCCGTCCTCGGTGCGGACCTCGACGGCGGAGTGGACGTCGGTGCGGAACGCGAGCTGTTCCTGGACATCGAGCAGGCGCGGAAGCTCGTACTCCCAGCAGACGCGTCGCGTCGCGACGCCGAGGACGGCGAGCTCCTCCCGGAGCAGCTCGGTCTTCGCGACGCAGTTCCCGCGGCCCTGCTCCCGCAGACCCGTCGCATCGTGCGCCGCATCGGTCGCGTAGGGCATCGCCTGCACCCGCACGTAGGCGGCTGCCGCAGCGTCCCGGACCTCGTCGATGCCCATGGCGACACTCTGTCATCCGGGCGTGCCGCTGGTGCGGACTGCCGCGGATCCGGGCCGCACGGGCCGTCAGCGCGGCGCGAGGGCCACGGTCCGGTGCGCTGCGGCGATGGTCGAGGCGCGGTGCGCGATCATCAGCACGGCGCAGCCCTCGAGCCGGTCGAGGACCTCGAGGATCGCGGCGTCGGCGCTCTCGTCCAGGGCGGCGGTGGCCTCGTCGAGGACGAGCACGCGCGGGCCGCGGATCAGGGCGCGGGCGATGGCGACGCGGGCGCGCTGCCCTCCGGAGAGCCCTTCTCCGTTCTCCCGCACCGGGGTGTCCAGTCCCCGCGGCAGGCCCGTTCCGGGTGCGGTGATCCCGGTCTGCTCCGCGACGGCGAGGACCTGCGCCTCGGAGGCATCGGGGCAGGCCACGAGGATGTTCTCGCGGATGGTGCCGCGCAGCAGCGGGGAGGACTGCGGGACGATCCCGATGGCCGCGGTGCGGTGGGCGGTGTCGAGGTCGCGCAGGTCGCGGCCGTCGACCCGGATCGACCCGGCATCGGGGTCCCACAGCCGTGCGACCAGCCGGGCGAGGGTGGACTTCCCGGCGCCGGAGGGGCCGATCAGCGCGACGCGCTCGCCGGGGCGCACCCGCAGGCTGACGTCCTCGAGGACGGCGCGGCCCGGCTCGTAGGCGAAGCCGACCGCGTCGATGACGAGGCCCTCCTCGTCGGGGCGCACCGCCCGGGGCCGCTGCGCCTCCCGCGCCTCCGGCGGGGGATCGTCGAGGGCCGGCGGCAGGGCGAGGGTCTCGCGGATCCGCCCGGCGGCGGTGCGCAGGGTGGCGGCGCCGCGCAGAAGGTCGGCGATCTGCGCGGCGGGGCCGAGCCCGGCCACGGACACCACGACCGCGAGCGGCGCGAGCGCGGGATCCAGCTGTGCGGAGGTGAGGACGACGATGCCGATCGCGCCGATCGCGGCGAGGGCGAACAGCGCATCGCCGATCCCGCGCTCCATGCCCACCCGGGAGGCCTCGCGCACCTGCGTGCGGGCCATCGTCCGGGTGGCGGCGTCGATCCGGGCGAGCTGGGCGGGCAGGGCGCGGGCGCCGCGCAGCTCGCGCAGGCCGCGCAGCATATCCAGCAGGTCCGAGCGCAGCACGGCGCCCTGCCGGGACAGCGAGGCCGCGCGGCGGGCGGCGGCGCGGGAGGTCAGCCAGGGCACGGCGATGCCGGCCGCGAGCAGCGGGATCCACACCAGCAGCAGCGCCGGCGTGATCGAGACGGAGACGATCCCGCTGATCAGGAGCACGGCGGCGGCGGTGAGCATCTGGGCGACGGTGTGCGCGTACAGCCATTCGAGGGTCTCGATGTCTCCGATCACGGTGGTGACCAGGGTTCCGGTGCGTCGCCCGGTGCGCCGCTCGGGCAGGCCGCGGCGCAGCACCGCGAACACGCGGGTGCGCAGCAGGCCGATGAGCGTGTAGGCGAGGGCGTGGGAGACCCAGGACTCGCGCCAGGCGGCCAGGGCGACGACCACGGCGAGGGCGGCGAGGGCGGCGGCGCCGCCCGCGCCGATCCCGTCCCCGTGCGCGACGGTGCGGCCGACGACCAGCGCGAGGCCCAGCGCGATGCCGAGGATCCCGAGCTGGGCGACGAGGTTCCACAGCACCGTCTCGGCGAACAGGCGGCGGCGCTCGGCGATGATCGGCAGCAGGGCGCGGATGTCGGCGAGGGCGCTCCTCATCGCTGCTCCGTCCCGGCCGCGGCCGCGGGCGTGCTCTCCAGGCGGCCCTCGCGCATCGTGACCCAACGGTCCGCCGAGGGGGCGGCGCTGCGGCGGTGGGCGATCACGACCAGGGTCGCCCCGGCGGCCTCCCGGACCACGCCCTGCATGACCTGCTGCTCCGTCGCGGCGTCGAGGGCGGAGGTCGCCTCGTCCAGGACCAGCACGGCGGGGCGGGCCAGGAGGGCGCGGGCGAGCGCGAGGCGCTGGCGCTGCCCTCCGGACAGCCGCGCGGCGTCCTCGCCCATCGGCGTGTCCCAGCCCTCGGGCAGGGCGGCGACCACATCCTCGAGCCCGGCGGCGCGCACCGCCCGGCCCAGCTCCGCGTCCGTCGCGCCGGGGCGGTAGAGGCGGAGGTTCTCCGCGAGGGTCCAGGAGAACAGCACCGGGTCCTGCGGCACCACGACGATGCCGCGGCGCAGCGCATCGAGGGCGAGATCGCGCAGGTCCGTCCCGTCGGCGAGGATCCGCCCGCGATCGGGGTCGACGTCCCGCTCGAGCAGCCGGGCGATGGTCGACTTCCCGGAGCCGGAGGGGCCGGCGATGGCGAGATGCTCCCCGGCGCCGATGGTGAGGTCGAGGTCCTCGACGCCCTGGTCGGTGCCGGGGTAGCGGAAGGTGACGCCCTCGAGCCGGATCTCCGGGCCGGGCGCGGGCGGCCGGGGGATCCTCCCGGCATCGGCCGCCCGGGAGGGGAGGTCGTCGATCCGGGCGAGCCCGTCGACGGCGAGCAGCCCCACGTATCCGGCGTGCCACGCCCCGGAGAGGTCGGCGAGCGGACGGAACGCCTCCCGGGTCAGGAGGAGGACGGGGACCACGGCCGCGGCCTCGGCGGAGCCTCCCGCCACCGCCGTGACGGCGGCGATCACCGCGAGGACGGTCCCCAGATGGATGGCCAGGCCGCTGATCGCGCTCTCGACCAGGGAGAACCGCATCTGCGCCATCGTCGAACGGGCCAGGGAGCCCGCCCGATCGGACAGCTCCCGGCCGATCCGCGCCTCCGCGCCGAGGCTGCGCAGCAGCGGCATCGCGCGCAGCGCCTCGGCGTAGCGGTCGGTGAGATCGGCGAAGCGGTCCCAGCGCTCCCGGCCGCCGCGCATCAGCTGGGCGTCCCACAGCCGCGGCCCCAGCACGGCGACGGCCATGGCCGCGCCGAGGACGGCGCCCGCGCTCGGCGACTCCCGCGCGACGAGCACGACGATCGCCGCCGGCACCACCAGGACCACCAGCAGCTGCGGGAGGTACCGGGTGTAGTACGCGTCCAGGCCGTCGACGCCGTCCAGGAGCGTCGCGGCCTGCTCGCCGTGCCCCTCGTCGCGCCCGCCGGGCGCATCGACCAGCCGGGCCAGCAGCCGATGCCGCAGCCGGATCCGCACGGCGGCGCCCAGGTGCGCGGCGACCGGCTCGCGCAGCCACACGACCGCGGCGCGCGCCAGCGCGATGAGCGCGAGCGCGATCAGCGCCGCGGCCGATGCGCCGCCGCCGGAGGCGAGGGAGGCGAGCAGGCCCGCGGCGGTCAGGGCGAAGGCGACGTGCAGAGCGCTGATGACGCAGCCGAGCGCCGCCACCAGCAGGATGGGGCCGGGGACCGTCCCGGCGAGCCTCAGCAGTCGGCGGTGGATCATCTCAGAGCGCGCCCGGGTGCAGGGCCTCGGCGATGGTGCGCACGGCGGAGACGTTCCCGAGCGTCCCGGGGAAGAGCGACGTCGAGGGCACGGCGATCAGCCGGCTCTCCGCGACCGCGGGCATCTGCGGGAACGTCGAGGTCAGGTAGTCGCGGGTGGCCTGCTCGTGCGCGGCGTCGTGGACCCCGAACACGAGGGCGGCGGGCTCCTCGGCGGCGAGGGCCTCCGGGCTGATCTGGGCGGCGAAGAAATCGGCGAACAGATCCTGGTCGGGTCCGTGGACCGGGTCCGCCCCGGCGCGCAGCAGGATGTCGTGCTCGACCCCCGCGCCGATCACGGACAGGGTGGTGCCTTCGACGTACACCTGCGCGGTGCGGACCGGCTCGCGGCCGGAGACGGCGGCGCTGACCTCCTCGAGCGTTCCGCGCTGCTGCGCGGAGAGCTCGCCGGCGCGCTCGGCGATGCCGAAGATCTCGCCGAGGTTGTCCAGATCGGTGAACAGGTCCTCGACGGTGCCGGTCATGCGGCGGTCCGCGCAGCCGCCGGTGGCGACGTACACGGCGGCGCCGGCCTGCGCGAGCTGCTCGACCGTCGCGAAGCCCTGCTCGCCGGAGAACTCGTAGGTGGTGGGGGCGTACACGAAATCGGGCTCCGCGGCCAGCAGCTCCTCGCGGGCCGGCGGGGTCTGCCCACCGATCACGGGGATGTCCGCGGCGAGATCGGCGACGTCCTCGGGCAGGGGCTGCGCCTCGGCCTGCGCCTGGCCGACGATGCTCTCGCGCTGCCCCAGCCGCAGCAGCAGCTCGGTCTGGGAGGGGTGCAGCCCGATGGCGGCCCGGGGCGGGCCCGCCAGCTCGACCTGCGATCCGCAGTTGGAGATCGACACCGCACCGCCTGCGGCAGGGCTCGCGGCCGGGCCCGTCACGGAGGAGCCGCAGGCGGCCAGGACGGCGCCGAGGGGCAGGAGGGCGCCGGCGCCCAGCAGCAGGCGGCGCCCCGGGGCGAGGGCCGGGGCGGCGTCGGGGGCAGGATCGGGCGCGGGAGCCGCGGATCGGCGGGGCGTGGGGCGGGACGGGCGTCGGGTGGTCATGGCAGGGCGCTCCTCAGCGGGGACAGGGGACGGAAGGCGAAGGTCGGGTCCTGCTCGCCCAGCAGGCGCGCGTCGACCTCGAAGACGCGGCCGATGAGCTCGGGGGTGAGGACCTCGCGCGCGGGCCCCTGCCCGGCGACGCGGCCGCGCTCGAGCACGACCACGTGATCGCACGAGGTCAGGGCGAGGTTCAGGTCGTGGAGGGCGGCGACCACGGTCGACCGCTGCTCCCGCACCAGCTGCATCAGCTCCAGCTGGTGGCGGATGTCGAGGTGGTTGCTGGGCTCGTCCAGCAGGAGCACGGGGGACTGCTGGGCCAGGGCGCGGGCGAGCATGACCCGCTGGCGCTGACCGCCGGAGAGGGTGGCCATCAGGCGGCCGGCGAGATCCTGGACCCCGGTGCGGCGCAGCGCGTCGGCGGCGATCCGCAGGTCCTCGCGGGTGTCGTCGCCGAAGGCGCTGCGGTGCGGGATCCGCCCCAGCAGGACCACCTCGAGGACGGTGAGGTCCACGTCCGTCGGCGCGTCCTGGAGCATGACGGCGATCGCGCGCGCCCGCTCCCGGGCCGGCATGGCGGACACGTCCCGGTCGCCGATGCGGACGCTGCCGCGATGGGTCGGCACGGCCCGGTACAGCGAGCGCAGCAGCGTCGACTTCCCGCTGCCGTTGGGGCCCAGCAGCCCGGTGACCTGCCCCGCGGGGGCGTCGATGTCCACATCGCAGAGCACATCGGCCCCGCCCAGGCGCACGCCGATGCCGCGTGCCCGCACCCTCATCGGCCCATCCCCGCGCGCTCGGCGCCGGAGCGGCGCATCAGCCACAGGAAGAAGGGCGCGCCGACGAACGCGGTGAGGATCCCCAGCGGGATCTCGGTCGGCTCGGCGAGGGTGCGCGCCAGCAGGTCCGCGAGGGCCAGGAACAGCCCGCCGCCGAGGACGGTCACCGGCAGCATCCGCCGATGGTCGGCGCCGACCAGGATGCGGGCGACGTGGGGGACGACCAGGCCCACGAAGCCGATGCCGCCGGCGACGGCGACGATGGTGCCGGTCAGCAGCGAGGTCACCAGCAGCAGCAGGCCGCGCAGCCGGGCGACGTCGATCCCGAGGGCGAGGGCCTGCTCGTCCCCGGTCATGAGGGCGTTCAGATGACGGGTCAGCGCCGCGGCCACCAGGCAGGCGACCCCGAGCGCGGCGGCGGGGCCGATGAGCGATCCCATGCTCGCCGCGGAGACGCTGCCCAGCAGGAAGAACAGCACCCCCACCACGTTCTGCGCGCTCGTGGAGACGGTGATGTAGCTGGTGATGGCGCTGAACAGGGTCCCGAGCGCGACGCCGGTGAGGATCATCCGCGTGGGGGACAGGGCGCCGCGGTGCCGGGACAGGGCGACCACGGCGAGGCTCGCGGCGACGGCTCCGAGGAAGGCGGCGGCGTGCAGGCCCAGGCCCAGCACCGCCCCGGATCCGAGCACGATCACGAGCACCGCGCCGACGCTCGCACCGGAGGAGACCCCGAGGATGTACGGCTCGGCCAGCGGGTTGCGGACGGTGACCTGCATGAGTGCGCCGGCGAGCGCGAGGCCCGCCCCGGCCAGCACGGCCAGCAGGGTGCGCGGGAGGCGGAACTGCCATACGGCCTGGTCCTGCAGCGGGGTGAGGCTCCCGTCGCTCATCCACGGCATGCCCGGCAGCAGGTGGCCCAGCGTGATCTGCACGGACTGCAGGGGCGAGACCTCCACCGTGCCGATCGCCGCGGACAGCGGAACCGTCGCGACCAGCGCGAGGGCCAGGGCGAGCGTCAGCCGCCGGGCGCGCCGGCGCGCGCGGTCGCGTCCCGCCGTGACGACGGCGGGAAGGGGCGGAGCTGTCATCGGACCCACATTCGCTAGTGATAATCGTTCTCGAAACTAGTCGATGGGTCGCGGCCCGCGCAAGCGGGCGCCGGTGCGGCTGTGTGCCGGATCGGGCGCCGGTGCGGCTGTGTGCCGGATCGGGCGCCGGTGAGGCTGTGTGCCGGACCGGGTGTGCACGGACGGCTGTCTCAGGGCCGCGAGCCAGGCGATTGACTGGCTCGCGGCCCTGAGGCGGCCGTTCATGTCCGCCCCGGCCGGTCCTGAGGCGGCCGGTCGCGTCCGCCCTGACCGACCCCGGGGCAGTCGGTCGTGTCCGCCACGGCCGGTCTTGAGGCGGCCGGTCGTGTCCACCCCGGCCGCGGGCGGGGCCCGCCGCGTCGATAGGATCCGGGGTGACCGCGGGCGAGGCCCGCCGGCCCGACGGAAGGTGCGCCATGAGGATCTCGGCCAAGGGCGACTACGCTGTGCGCGCCGCCGCGGAGCTCGCCGCCTCGCAGGACGGGCGGCCCGTGCGCGCCGAGACCCTCGCCCGCCAGCAGCAGGTCCCGCACCGCTTCCTCGAGGCGATCCTCTCCGACCTGCGGCGCGAGGGGATCGTGGTGAGCCGGCGCGGCGCCGGGGGCGGCTACGTCCTGGCGCGCCCGGCCGATCGGATCACCGTCGCCGATGTGGTGCGCGCGGTCGAGGGCCCCCTCGTCTTCGTGCGCGATGCGCGCCCCTCGGACCTGGAGTACACCGGCGCGGCGGCCTCGCTCCAGCACGTGTGGGTGGCGCTGCGGGTGAACGTGCGCGCCGTCCTCGAGCAGGTCACCCTCGCGGACCTCGCCGCAGGCACCCTTCCTGCGAGCGTGCTCGCGCTGACCGGGGACGACGCCGCCTGGCAGAACCCCTGACCCGCTCCTGCGCCAGCTCATCGTGTGAACTTATGAGAACCCCTGGCACGACTTTGCCCTGAACCGTTGAATCCGATAGAGATGGTCGGGTACTTTCGAGCCACTCGGCGGAGCCACCGCCGCACGACGGACGGAGCGCTCATGCGATCACTCATCCTGCTCGCCCTGGTCGGGCTGGCCGCACAGCTCGTGGACGGCAGCCTGGGGATGGCCTACGGCGTGACCTCGACGACGCTTCTGCTGGCGATCGGCGCGAACCCCGCCGCGGCCTCGGCCACCGTGCACCTGGCGGAGATCGGCACCACCCTGGCCTCCGGCGCCTCCCACTGGCGCTTCAAGAACGTGGACTGGAAGGTCGTCGCCCGCATCGGCATCCCCGGGGCGATCGGCGCCTTCGCCGGCGCGACCTTCCTGTCCTGGCTCTCCACCGAGATCGCCAAGCCGCTCATGTCCGTGCTCCTGCTGGGCCTCGGCGTGTACGTGCTGATCCGCTTCACCGTGCGCGGCCTGCGCACCGACCGCCTCGGCCAGCCGCTGCGCAAGCGGTTCCTGACGCCGCTGGGCCTGGTCGCCGGCTTCATGGACGCCACCGGCGGCGGGGGCTGGGGCCCCGTCGGCACCCCCGCCATCCTCGCCAGCGGCCGCCTCGAGCCGCGCAAGGTCGTCGGCTCCATCGACACCAGCGAGTTCTTCGTGGCGATCGCCGCGAGCGCCGGCTTCCTGCTGGGCCTGGGCACCGCCGGCATCGACCCGGCCTGGGCGCTCGCCCTGCTCATCGGCGGCCTCATCGCCGCGCCCATCGCGGCCTGGCTGGTCCGCCTGGTGCCGCCGCGGGTGCTGGGCTCGGCCGTCGGCGGCGTCATCGTGGTCACCAACGCCCGCACCCTGCTGAGCCTCGACTCCCTGGGGCTGGGCGGCGGCGTCATCACCACGGTCCTGGCCCTGCTCGTGCTCGGCTGGATCGCCGCGGTCGTCCACTCCCTGCGCGAGCACCGCCGCGCCGTCGCCGAAGCGCGGGACGAGGCGCCCGAGCCGGAGGAGGCCCCGGCGCTCGCCGGCTGACGGCTCCTGCACCGCCCGGCGGAGGGAGCATCGGCCCGATCCCGGCACGTCCGGTTGTGATCGGGCCGATGCTCCGTCACGCTGGCCCCATGCCCAAGAAGAAGCGCCGCCCGACCGCGAAGCAGCCCGGCCGCACCGCCGGGGCGCTGAACCGCTTGGCGCGCGAGCGCGACCAGGCCCTGCGGGAGTTCGCCGGCTGGCGCTCGAGCATGGACCCGGGGCTGGAGGCGGAGCGGGCCGCCTCGAGCGTGCGCACGCTCGTGGAGCTGAAGGCCGAGCACCTCGACAGCCCCGAGATCGGCCGGTGGAGCGTCCCGCTGATCGACGAGCTGCTCACCGTGGTCGTGCCGCGCCGCGTCGCCCAGCGCCGCGAGGACTCCATGGCCATGGCCGGGGATCTCGCGGAGTTCTTCGGCTTCCTCGAGCGGACCGGCCGCTGGGACCTCGCCTCCCCCTCCGTCTTCTCCGTGCAGGAGCACCTGCGCGACATCGAGTTCACGGTGCTCGAGGCGGCCGATGACCCCAGCCGTCGCAGCGTGTCCGGGAACATCCTGCACCTCGCCGTCGAGCACGGCGTGCCGCTGGAGGACCGGGAGGCCCTCGAGGACTTCATGGCCTGGTACAACCGTCTGCCGCACGCCGAGCGGGTATCGGTCAGCGACACCGGGCGGCTGCAGGACGAGTCCTACGCGTACCGGCCGGGGGCGGGGCGCGGGACGGCGGCATCGCTGCGGCCCCCGGGCTCGGCCGGCGAGCGCTCGGGCTCCGGGATCGACGTCGACGACCTCGACGCGCTGGACCGGCTGTGCGACGCCGAGGACGCCGCGGCCCAGGGCTCGAGCGAGCACCTGCCGTTCTGGCCCTGGTACCTCGAGGACGGCATGGAGCGGCAGCTGGACGAGGTGCCCTCCGACGAGGAGTTCCGGCGGCAGGTCGCCGCCGCGGCACGGGAGAACACCTACGTGCAGCGGGCCTTCGCCGTGCTCGACGTGATCGGCCCGGGCAGCCGGGTCACCGCGACCGATGCGCTGGGCCGGCCGGACACCCAGGAGCTGCTGGCCCGGTTCGGCCTCGCGCAGAGCCAGCGCTCGATGTGGGACGTCCCCGAGATCGCCGACCCCTACCAGTCCCTCATCATGCTCGGGGCGGTCGAGATGCAGGGCCGCCGCATCGTCCCCACGGAGGCGATGCAGGAGATCCTCGCCGCGCCCGCGGAGGCGGAGCTGCGCGACGAGTTCTCCGTGAAGCTGCTGGTGGTCCGCCTGATCGAGTCCCTCGTCCGGGAGCGGTCGCGGCCCGAGCTCCTCGACGCCCACGATGTCGCCGGGGCCGTCCTGTTCGCGGCGCAGCCCGAGGGGCTGGACGTCCCCGTCCCCCACGAGATCACGCCGCTCCTGCGGGCCATGGCCGCGCGCATCGAGCGGGACCCCTACGATCTCTTCGTGCAGCTCGTGATGGTCCGCCTGGAGTTCGAGACCCTGGCCCAGCTCGGCGTCCTCGAGCGGGACGAGGAGACCTTCCACGCCGATGCGGCCGTCCGCCTGGCCGTGTATGCGGCGCTGGAGCACGTCATGGATCTGCGCGGGCAGAGCTGATGCCGGCCGTCACCGCCGCCGACCTCGGCGCGCTGCCCGAGCCCGCGACCGGCTGGCCCCGCTGGGTGTTCGAGGCGCCGTACGATGCGGCGCGCCACCCCGGAGCCGCGCCGGACGGCGGGGCGCTCAGCCCCGAGGGCGGGGCGAACTGCCAGCTGTACGCCTACGGAGTCCTCGGGCTGCTGGGGCGCACCGTCCCCCCGCACCGCTCGAGCGAGCTGTGGGAGGACCCCGCCCTCGGCCATCCCTCGCCCGCTGACGTGGCCGACCTCGACCTCGTGCTGTTCGCCCCGGAGGACAGGGCGTTCGGTGCGCACGTCGGCGTCGTGCTCGGCGGCGGGGTTCTGCACCTGTGCCGGGAGGTCGGCGTGCCGGCGCTGTGGGGATGGGAGGAGTTCGCAGCGCGCGAGCGGTACTCCGTCGTCGTCGGGCGCGTCCGGGTGCCGGCGGACCCGCCGATCCAGGGATGAGGGGCCGGGCCCCTGCGGGCCCGGGTTCTCGACTCCTTCGCCGCACCCGGCACAATGCGGTCATGGACTCCGCCTTCTCGCGCCTGGCCGACTACGAGATCTCCGCCGATCCGGACCGGCTCGATGCGGAGCGCATCCACCTGCTCGTCTCCGAGCACACCGCCTGGGGCGCAGGCCGGGAGCGCGCGACGCAGGACGCGATCCTGCGGAACTCCCGGAACTACGGGGCGTACGAGCGGTCCACCGGCCTCCAGGTCGCCTACTGCCGGGTCGTCACCGACCAGGTGACCTTCGGGTGGCTGGCCGACGTCATCGTCGACCCCGCGCATCGCGGTCGCGGGATCGGCCGGGCCCTGATCGACGGCGTGCTGGAGGACCTCGCCCCGCTGAACCTGCGGCGCATCGTGCTGAAGGCCTCGGAGGAGGCCAGGCCGATGTACGAGCGCGCGGGATGGACCGGCCCGCAGGACCCCGAGCTGTGGATGGAGCGGCGCCAGGGCTGATCAGGCCAGCAGCATCGCCGCGACCAGCACCATCGTCGCCGCGACGAGGCCGTCCAGGACGCGCCAGGACCACGGGCTGCGCAGGAGGCCGCTCAGGCGGCGGGCGCCGAGGCCGAGCGCCACGAACCAGATCGCGCTGCCGCCGATCGCCCCGGCGGCGAACAGCCAGGACTGCGCGCCGTGGGTCGCGGCGACCGAGCCGAGCAGCAGCACCGTGTCGAGGTAGACGTGCGGGTTCAGCCAGGTCAGCGCGAGCGCCGTGAGCACGACAGGCCACAGCCCGGTGCGGGCGCCGGACTCCGCCGGATCCAGCGCCTGGCCCGTCCCGCGCAGGGCCCGGCGGGCCGCGAGCACCGCATAGCCCAGCAGGAACGCCGCTCCGGCCCATCGGGCCAGGTCCACCACCTGCGGGACCGCCCGCACCAGGGCGCCCAAGCCGCCGGCGCCCGCGCTGATCAGCACCACGTCCGAGCCCAGGCACACCGCCACCACGGCGGCCACGTGCTCGCGGCGCAGCCCCTGGCGCAGCACGAACACGTTCTGGGAGCCGATGGCGATGATCAGGGTCAGTCCGGTCAGGAGGCCGTGGAGAGCTGCAGTCACGTCCTCGACGCTAGGCGCCCGTTCGATGAAGCACCAGCGAAGATTCATGACGGCGCATTAGCAGAGCTTCATCTACGATCGGGGCATGCCGATCGATCCGCACCTGGCCGAGACCCTCGCGACCGTCGTCGACGAAGGGACCCTCGAGGCCGCCGCCCGACGGATGCACGTGACCCCCTCCGCCGTCAGCCAGCGCCTCAAGCAGCTCGAGCAGCAGGTGGGGCAGCGTCTGCTGGTCCGCGCCAAGCCCGTACGACCCACCGAGGCGGGGCAGGCGGTGGTGCGCTTCGCCCGCCGCTACGCCCTGCTCGAGCACGAGACCCAGGCGGCGCTCGGCCTGGAGGCGCAGGGGGCCCGGCCGCGCATCACCATCGCCGTGAACGCGGACTCCATGGCCACGTGGTTCCTCGGCGCCCTCGCCGAGTTCACCCGCACCCGGGACGTGCAGGTCGAGCTGCTGCGCGAGGACCAGGACGAGACCGAGCGCCTGCTGACCTCCGGCGCCGCGATGGCCGCCGTGACCTCCTCGCCCATCGCCTCGCCCGGCTGCGCCGTCGCGCCGCTGGGAAGCCTCGTCTACGTCGCCGCCGCCGCGCCGGACTGGTGGCGACGCTGGATCGGCGACCCGGCCACGGCGCGGACGCAGCAGGTCGGGGCCGATGTGCTCGCTCGGGCGCCGCGCGTCGACTTCGACCGCAGCGACGAGCTCCAGGCCACCTGGCTGCGCGAGCGCGGCGTGGACCCGGCGCTCACCCCGCGCCACTTCGTGCCCTCCACGCACGACCTCGCCGTCGCGGTGGAGCAGGGCATCGGCTGGGCGATGCTGCTGGTGCACCAGGCCGAGCCGCTGCTCGAGACCGGCGCCGTCCTGCCGCTCGGCGGGCAGCCCGTGACCACCCCGCTGTACTGGCAGGTCACCCGCACCCCGTCGACGCTGCTCGAGGATCTCAGCCGCTCCGTCGCCGAAGCGGCGCAGCGGTCCCTGCGTCGCCCGTCCTAGCGTCCAGGAGGACCTGGGGTCGGCACCGCAGGCAGCGCCGGTCTCGGCCTGACGGGAGCCGCTGCCTCGGGCCGGACGTCGATGCGTGCGGGGGTCGGCCCCACAGCTCGATCTGCGTGCGTGGATCAGACGCGAGGGGCACCCTCCTCGACGGTGATGACGGGCTCGTAGTGGACGGGGAAGCTGACGGAGCGGGCGATGAAGCACACCTCGGGGACCTGAGCATGGACACGATGCGCGACATCGGGGTCGCTGTCAGCGGTGATCGTGACGCGGGGTCGCAGCGTGACCGACGCGAACTGCCCTCCGCCGCCGGCGTCCTGCACCATGACGCCGTGGGCGCTGTCCTCGTAGGCGGTGACCACGACACCGGCAGCCGCAGCGAGATGGAGGTACCAGAGCATGTGGCACTGCGACAGCGCGGCGACCTGCAGCTGCTCGGGGTTCCATCGAGCCGGGTCGCCGCGGAAGGCGGGATCCGCGCTGCCCGGGATCGTCGGCGCCGAGGCGGTGCTCAGGTCGTGCTCGCGCCCGTAGGTCGTGTACCCGGACGTGCCGACGCCGCGGTTGCCGGTCCACACGACCTCGACGTCGTACTCGTGGGTCCTGCCCCTCATACCTGCTCCTCGCTCTGCTCTGGTCTGCCGTGGGCGGTCAGCTCGGGTCGTCCGATGTGCGCTGCGACCCCAGCGCGAGTTTGCATCTGCGGTCAGGACGGCTGGGCCGCGGCGCGCCACGTCGCGACGAGGTCGGAGACCAGGTCCGCGCGCGGACCGGCCGCGTCGAGGGCGTCGATCGGGATCCACTCGGCGCGGTCCGTCGTCCCGTCCACCTCGAGGGTGCCGAGCGTCCCGCCGACGACCTGCGCCTCGTAGACCACGCGGACGGCCTGGAAGGGAAGGTCCCGCTGGAAGGAGCGCTCGGCGGTGCGGGTGGAGACGGTCAGCACCCGGCCCACCTCGACGCGGTAGCCCTCTCGCCGAAGTCGACGCCGCCGCCGGGCAGGGTCCAGCACGGGGTGGGGCCGTTGTACCAGGACAGCAGGATCCGCCGCTGCTCGTCGACGATGAGGGCGTAGGCGCCCAGTCGCGTGTCGTACTCCGTGAAATGCATGGCATCGGAGCCTACGGGGGCGCGGCCCCGCCGGACAGGCCGCGGCGGACGATCGCCGAATGACGAGCCAGATGACGATCGCCGGATGGCGAGCCAGAACAGGCCCGAATTGGCTCGTCATCCGGCGATCGCGCGTAGACCCCGATCGCGCGGGGCGGCCCGCCGGGCGGGCCGCGGCCGACGAACGCCGGATGGCGAGCCAAAACAGGCCCGAATTGGCTCGTCATCCGGCGATCGAGCGCGCGGACGCCTCCGCGGATCATGCGAGGACCCCCCCGACGGTCGCGCGCGGACCCGCGGCGATCGCGCGGGCGGGCCCCTCCGGCACCGCGCGGGCGGGCCC
>NZ_KK069990.1 GCF_000576425.1 Brachybacterium phenoliresistens
GCTCGCCGCGCGGGACGTCCGCGGGCTCGCCCTCGAGGATCTCGGCCGCACCGAAGACGCGCTCGCCGGGGGCGAGCTGCTCGAGCACGGGGCTCGTGGCGCGGACCTGCGCGTGGTAGGTCGGGGTGATGCGCGCCTTGCGCATCAGGTCGTGGACGTCCTTCTTCTGGTCGGGCGTCTGCACGGTGATGACGGTGCCGGACTCGCCGGCGCGCGCGGTGCGGCCCGAGCGGTGCAGGTACGCCTTGTGCTCGATCGGCGGGTCGGCGTGGACGACCAGGGCGACCTCGTCGACGTGGATGCCGCGGGCGGCGATGTCGGTGCACACCAGCGTCGGGGAGGTGCCGTTGCCGAAGGCCTCGAGGTTGCGGGTGCGGGCGCCCTGGGACAGGTTGCCGTGCAGCTCGACCGCACCCACGCCCATGCGGGTCAGCTTGCGGGCGAGGTTCTTGGCCCCGTACTTGGTGCGGGTGAACATGATGGTGCGGCCCGGCGCGGCGGCCAGGTCGCGCAGCACGTCGAAGCGGGCGGCGCCGTCGACCTCGAGCACGTGGTGCTCCATGGTGCCCACGGGGCTGGAGGCCGGATCGGCCGAGTGCGTGACCGGGGAGTGCAGGTAGCGGGTGACCAGCTTCTGCACGCCGTCGTCGAGGGTCGCGGAGAACAGCATGCGCTGGCCGCGCTCGGGGGTCTTGTCGAGGATCTTGCGGACCATCGGCAGGAAGCCCATG
This sequence comes from Brachybacterium phenoliresistens, assembly GCF_000576425.1. Lineage (GTDB taxonomy): Bacteria > Actinomycetota > Actinomycetes > Actinomycetales > Dermabacteraceae > Brachybacterium > Brachybacterium phenoliresistens. Next base: position 732 of record NZ_KK069990.1, read on the forward strand.
TCGGCCATGTGATCGGCCTCGTCGAGGATCGTGATCTCGACGGCGGAGAGGTCCGCGTGGCCCTGGCCCATGAGGTCCAGCAGGCGGCCGGGGCAGGCGATGAGCACGTCGACGCCGCCGGCGAGCGCATCGACCTGGGGACGCTGGCCCACGCCGCCGAAGATGACGGCGCTGCGCAGGGAGGCGGCCCGCTCGAGCGGGCGCAGGGCCTCGCCGATCTGCGCGGCGAGCTCGCGGGTCGGGGCGAGGATCAGCGAGCGGGGGCGGCGCGCGGCGCGGCGGCGCGGATCCGCCAGGAGGCGGGCGACCAGCGGCAGCAGGAAGGCGTAGGTCTTGCCCGAGCCGGTGCGGCCGCGGCCCAGCACGTCGCGGCCGGACAGGGAGTCCGGCAGCGTCGCGGCCTGGATCGGGGTGGGGGAGGTGATGCCCTGCGGCGCGAGCGCATCGATCAGGGCGGAGGGCACGCCGAGGCGCGCGAAATCAGAGGTGGTCACGAGGATCCGTTCTGGTGGAGGCTGCCCGCCCGGCGCGCTCGCTGCCGGGACGCTCGTTCCTTCCGGCGTCCCCACGGGCCCAGCGCTGTCTCCGCCTCAGGGGGAGGGCGGGACCTGGTGCCGCGACGGGGCGACGGCACTCGTGCTGCCCACACTAGTACGGGAGGGCCCCGCGGCGGCCGGTCGGGGCCGCCGATGTGACGAACCACCGGCTCCGCATCCCACGTTCCCACGTGGGAGTGAGGGGGTGGCGGCCGGACCGCGGACCAGTACCCTGGTCCGGTCGGGCCGCCGGGCCCGCCGTGGAGGAGAGGTGCCCGTGGCGCGCAGGGTGAGCATCAAGGACGTCGCGCAGCGCGCGGGCGTCTCCTGGAAGACGGTCTCCAACGTGGTCCATGACCGCCCGGTGGTGCGCCCGGACACCCGGCAGCGCGTGCTCGCCGCGATCGAGGAGCTGGGCTACGTCCCCAACCTCGCGGCCCGCGACCTGCGGGGCGGCCCCACCCGCACCCTCAGCCTGGTCGTGCCCGAGCTGAGCAACCCCTACTTCGCGCGGCTGGCCGAGCGCATGCAGGCCGCCGCCCGCGAGCGGGACCACTCCGTGAGCGTCGAGGTCTCCCTCGGCTCGGCCGCGGTCGAGCGCATGCATGTGCTCGGCCAGGTGCCGCGCCCGGTGGACGCGGTGATCATCTCGCCCGCCGCGCTCTCGGCCGCCGATCTCGTCGCCCGCCGCTCCGGACCGCGGGTCGTGCTGCTGGGGGAGAGGATCCCCGCCGCGGAGAACGTCGTGCACGTGGCGATCGACAACATCGCCTCCGCCGCCGATGTGGTCCGCCATCTCGTCGACGCCGGCCGGTCCCGGCTGCTGTTCCTGGGCGCCGAGCGCACCCCGCCCTCGACCGGCGCGGATCGCACCGTCGGCCTGCGGGCCGCGATCCGCTTCGCGGGCCTGGACGCGGACCCTCGGCTGCTGCGCCCGGTCGAGCACTGGAACCGGGAGGGCGGCCGGGACGCCGCGCTCGCGGCGCTGGACGAGGGGCTGGAGATCGATGCCGTGGTCGCCGCGAACGACCTGCTGGGCATCGGCGCCCTCGAGGCCCTGCGCTCCCGGGGGATCTCCGTCCCGGAGGAGGTGGCCGTCGTGGGCTGGGACGACATCCCCGAGGCCGCCTTCGCGGTGCCGCCGCTGAGCACCGTCGCGCCGGATGTCGACGCGCTCGTGCAGGCCGCCCTGGATGCCGCGCTGGCGCCCGAGGGGGACGGCGGCGGCGCGGGCTGCCCGGCCCCCGAGGTCGTGGTGCCCCACCGCCTGCTGGTGCGCGGCAGCTCCGCGGCCTCCTGATCTCCCGCTTCCCGGGCTCGGGGCGCCGATCCCGGGGCCGATCGAGGAACTTTCTCGATTCTCACGTTGAAATCCGACCGGGAGTCGTGGTGGACTGGACCCGTCCGGACCACCGTCGTCCTCCCTCGATCAGGAGCCCTCGTGAGCACCTCCTCGCCCGCGGCCGCCGCGCTGCCCTCGCACCTCACCGACCTCTTCGCCGCCGCCGACTCCCTCGCCGCGCTGCTGGACGCGCCGGCCTCGGTCGCCGGGGACGTCCCCCGCCCCGAGCACCCGCGCCCGCAGCTGCATCGGCCCACCTGGCTGAACCTCAACGGCACCTGGCAGTTCGAGATCGACGGCGGGGACAGCGGCATCGACCGCGGCATCCTCGAGCGCGAGCTCGAGGGCGAGATCACCGTGCCCTTCGCGCCGGAGACCGAGGCCAGCGGCATCGGCACCCTCGACTTCCTCGAGGCCGTCTGGTACCGCCGCACCGTCACGGTGCCCGCGGACTGGGAGGGCCTGCGCCCGATCCTCCGCTTCGGCGCCGTGGACCACGACGCGACGGTGTGGGCGAACGGCCAGGAGGTCGCCCGCCACCGCGGCGGCTTCACCCCCTTCAGCGCGGACCTCTCCGGCATCGCCCGCGCGGGCGAGGAGGTCGAGATCGTCGTGCGCGCCCGCGACCACCGCGACGCCCTGCAGGCCCGCGGGAAGCAGTCCGTCTGGTACCACGCCACCCACGCCACCTACCCGCGCACCACCGGGATCTGGCAGACGGTCTGGCTCGAGGGCGTGCCCGAGGTCGCCATCCGCTCCCTGCGCGTGATCCCCTCGCTCGCCGGATCCTCCTTCGCGATCGATGCGCCGCTCAGCGCGAACCGCCCCGGCACCGTCCTCGAGGTCCGCGCCTCGGTGCCCGGCGGCGAGGAGGTCGCCTCCGCCCAGGTGCGGGCCGACCTCGACCTCGCCCCGCACCTCGAGCTCGCGATCCCCGCCGAGCACGTGCGCGTCTGGGGGCCCGGCGCCCCGGAGCTGTACGCCCTGTCCGTGCGCCTGCTCGGGGCCGAGGGCGAGGTGCTGGACGAGGTCTCCTCGTACGCGGGCCTGCGCTCGACCTCCCTCGACGGCCGGGAGTTCCGCATCAACGGCCAGAAGGTCTTCCAGCGGCTCGTGCTCGACCAGGGGTACTGGGCCGAGACCTTCATGACCAGCCCCACCGACCGGGCCATGGTCGAGGACATCCGCCTGGCCTACGAGGCCGGATTCAACGGCGCGCGCCTGCACCAGAAGGTCTTCGAGGAGCGCATGCTCTTCTGGGCCGACCTGCACGGGTACCTCGTGTGGGGCGAGTTCGGCGACTGGGGCGTCTCCGGCCGCGGCGGGCTGGGCCACAACCAGCAGCCCACCGCCGCGTTCATCGGCCAGTGGATCGAGGCGGTCGCGCGCGACATCAGCCACCCCAGCATCATCGGCTGGTGCCCGCTGAACGAGACGCACCAGGTCATCCACGACCGGCTGACCGTCCTCGACGACGTCACCCAGGCGATGTACGACGCGACCAAGCTCGCCGACCCGTCCAGGCCCGTGCTGGACGCCTCCGGCTACTCGCATCGCGTGCGCGGGGCCGACATCTACGACTCCCACTCCTACGAGCAGGACCCGGAGGCCTTCCGTGCGGAGCAGTCGGGCCTGGCGGAGGGGGCGCCGTACGTGAACCGCCGCGACCTCGCCCCGGACGAGATGCCCCACGCCGACGGCTCCTTCTCCCTGCCCTACGCCGGCCAGCCCTACTTCGTCTCGGAGTACGGCGGCATCTGGTGGAACGCCGAGGAGGCCCGCCGTGCGGCGGAGGAGGCCGGCAACAACGCGGCCGCGTCCTGGGGCTACGGCCAGCGCATCGGCAGCGAGGAGGAGCTGTACACGCGGTTCGAGGGCCTCACCCGCGTGCTGCTCGAGGACCCGGAGATGTTCGGCTACTGCTACACGCAGATGACCGACGTGTTCCAGGAGAAGAACGGCATCGTCGACTTCGCCCGCGGCCGCAAGCTCGACCTGGCCCGCCTGCGCGCCGTCCAGGAGCAGACCGCCGCCTACGAGCGGGACTGATCCCGGCGAGTGCCGGGTGACGAGCCATCTGCCCCGCAGATCTGGCTCGTCACCCGGCACTCGCTCCGGTGGGGGAGGATCGGGGCATGCGCGCCATCTCCTACGCCGCCTTCGGCGGCACGCCCGAGCTCGTCGAGCTGCCCGATCCGATCGCCCCGCCGCGCGGCGCCGTCATCCGGGTGCACGCCACCGGGGTGTGCCGCAGCGACTGGCATGCCTGGCAGGGCCACGACGACTCCGTGACCCTTCCGCACGTGCCCGGCCACGAGTTCGCCGGCGTCGTCGAGCAGGTCTCCCCGGAGGTCACGCGCTTCGCCCCGGGCGATCGGGTCACCGCCCCGTTCATCCTCGCGTGCGGGCGCTGCGCGCAGTGCCGCGCCGGGGCCGGGCAGGTGTGCCCGCAGCAGCGTCAGCCCGGCTTCGACCTGCCCGGCTCCTACGCCGAGCGGGTCGTGGTCACCGAGGCGGACCACAACCTGGTGGCGCTGCCCGCGGGCATGGACATGGTCGCCGCCGCCGGGCTCGGCTGCCGCTTCGGCACCGCCTACCACGCCGTCCATGCGCAGGCCCGGCTGCGGGCGGGGGAGTCCCTCGTCGTCCTCGGCTGCGGCGGGGTGGGCCTCTCGGTCGTCCAGATCGCGGTCGCCGCGGGCGCGGAGGTGATCGCCGTGGACGTCTCGGCGGCGGCGCTCGGCGCGGCCCGGGAGCTCGGCGCGAGCATCGTGCCGGCCGGGCCGGAGGCTCCCTCGCGCGTGCGCGCGCTCACCGACGGCGGAGCCCACGTGAGCGTGGACGCCCTCGGCTCGGCGGCCACCGCCGCGGCCGCGATCTCGTGCCTGCGCCCTCGCGGACGGCACGTCCAGGTGGGCCTGCTGCTGGGGGCCGACGCCGACCCGCCGCTGCCGATGGGGCGGGTGATCGGCCAGGAGCTGCAGATCCTCGGCAGCCACGGCCTGCCGGTGGCGGAGTACGCGGCCATGCTCGCCGACATCGCGGCCGGGCGCCTGGACCCGCAGCGCGCCGTGGGCGCCGTGATCGGCCTGGAGGACCTGCCCGAGGCGCTCGCGGAGATGGGCGCCGGGGCGGGCGGCGCCGGCATGACCGTCGCGCGCCTCGCCCCCGCGCCCCGCACCGTCCCTGACTCCTCCCGAGCCTAGGGTCGCGCGCGTCGGAGCACCCGTGACAGCTGTCAGGACTTCCGCACGCCCCGAGAACTGTCTATAGTGCATATAGACAGTAGATGCAGTCGAGGGCGGAGGGAGCGGTCATGGCGGATCTCGACGTGCCCCTGGACCCCTCGGCCCCCGAGCCGATCTACGCCCAGATCCGCGCCGGGATCGCCGCCGCCATCTCCCGCGGCGACCTCGAGCCCGGGCAGTCGCTGCCCTCGATCCGCGTCCTCGCGCGCGACCTGCGCGTCAGCGTCATCACGACCACCCGGGCCTATAACGAGCTCGTCGCCGACGGCCTCGTCGACGCCGTCCGCGGCAAGGGCGTCTTCGTCCGCGCGCAGGATCCCGCCGCCCTGCGCGAGAGGGCCCTTCCCCGCATCGACGAGGCGCTCGCCCAGGCCGCGAGCGCCGCCCGCGCCGCCCGCATGAGCGCCGAGGAGCTGCACGCGCGCCTCGACCTCGCCCTCGACCCCCCGAAGGATGACCGATGACCTCTGTCCCCGCCATCGCCGTCCGCGGCCTGCAGGTCCGGCTCCGTCCGCCGCGCAGGCCCGGCACCGCACCCGCGGCGATCCTGCGCGGCCTGAGCTTCACCGCTCCCGCCGGCCAGGTGACCGCGATCGTCGGAGCCAATGGCGCCGGCAAGACCACCGCGCTGCGCGCCATCATCGGCGCCGTCCCCGCGGCGGCCGGGAGCATCGAGGTGATGGGGCGCGCCCTGGGCCCCGCCGACGTCCCGCTGCCGGAGGACGTCGCCGTCGTCGCCGACGCCTCCCCCTACCCGGACCACTGGACCGCCCACGACGTGGCCAGGCTGCACCAGAGCTGCGTGCCCCGCTTCTCCGTCCGCCGGTTCGGCGCCGAGCTGCGCGCGCACGAGGTCGACCTCGACGCCCGGATCCGCGACCTCTCCCGCGGGCAGGTCACGCAGCTCCTCGTCGCCGCGGCGCTCGCCTCCGCTCCGCGCCTGCTGATCCTCGACGAGCCGCTCGCCCGCCTGGATCCGCTGGCCCGCGAGGAGCTCGTGGACCGGCTGCGCACCCAGCTCGCGACCGAGGACACCACGATCGTCCTGACCACCCACGACCTCGACGGGATGGACCGCTTCGTGGACCATCTCGTCGTGATCGCCGACGGCCGCTGCGTCCTCGAGGGCGCGGTGGAGGACCTGCGCGACGAGCTGGTCCTGGTCGAGCTGCCCGGCATGCTCCCGTCCGGGCTCGTGCTGGAGGGGGCGGAGCAGATCGGCGACCTGACCCGCGGCCTGCTGCCCGCCGACGACGCGGCCGGGCTGCCGCCCGCAGCCCGGCTCCTGCGACCGGGGCTGACCGACCTCGTCACCGGCGCGCTGCGCCACGCCCGCGGAACAGACAGGACGAACCGATGACCACGACCACGACACCGCCCCGGACCCGAGCCCTGCGCGCCCTGCGCCTCGAGCTGAGGCTGCACCGGGAGACGGTCGCCGGGACGGTCGCCTTCTCCGTGATCGCGCTCCTGGCCGCCGGTCTGCTGACGGACATCCTGATCTGGGTCGCGCCCCTGTGGGCGGCGCTCCTGTGGTACCGCCTGGGCCGCGAGGACGTCGAGCAGGCCGCGGACCTGCGGGCGGGCCTGGGCCTGTCCCGGGCCGATGCGCTGCGCGGCCGCGCAGCGCTGGTCGTCCTGCTCTCCCTCGTCCTCACGGTCGTCACGGCGGTCGGCACGGGCATCGCCGACGCCGTCGGCATGGACGGCGCGACCTCTCTGGTCGTCCTGGGCGGCACGGCCGAGGGCCCGGTCGCGCCCGTCCCGCTGGTCCTGCCGATCGAGGCGCTGACGATCGGTCTGCAGCTCACCGTCACAGGGCTCATCGTGGGCAAGGAGTGCACGACCCGGCGCCCCAGCGCCTGGATGTGGCCGCTGTCGCTGATCAGCTACGGCGGAGCGGTCCTGCTGACCTCCCTGCTCGCCATGGCAGGCGGCTTCCTGGTGCTCCAGCTGATGCACCTCACCGAGCTCCCCTTCGAGCAGGGGATCCGGCTCTTCGGCCTCGCGCAGATCGTCCTGCTCGCGATCCTGCTGGTCCTCGCCCTGCAGCTGCTGCGCCGCCGCGTCCGCGTCTGGGCCGGGGCGCTCGATGCGGGCGGGGAGGTCTCGCGCGGCTGATCGCGCGGCTGAGCCGGTGCGCTCGATGCGGGCGGGGAGGTCTCGCGCGGCTGAGCCGGTGCGGCGGGCCGCGGGTGCGGGCCGCCGGTGCGGGCCCGTCCCCGCTCTATGGAACGATTGCCCTCATGACGATCACCGCTGCGGCCGACGGCTCCGCCCTCGGCAATCCCGGGCCCGCCGGCTGGGCCTGGTACATCGACGAGGACACCTGGCGCGCGGGCGGCTGGCCCCACGGCACCAACAACATGGGCGAGCTCAAGGCCGTCCTGGACCTCCTCGAGGCCACTGCGGTGGATGCCGACCAGCACCTGCACATCCTGTGCGACAGCCAGTACGTCATCAACTCGGTGACGAAGTGGATGCCCGGCTGGAAGCGCAAGGGCTGGCGCAAGAAGGACGGCAAGCCCGTCATGAACGTCGAGCTGCTGCAGTCCATCGACCGCGCCCTGGCGGGCCGCAGCGTCGAGTTCGAATGGGTCAAGGGCCACGCCGGCCACGCCATGAACGAGGCCGCGGACCGCCGCGCGAACGCCGCCGCGACCGCCTTCTCGAAGGGCCGCGACCCCGAGGTCGGCCCCGGCTACCGGGCCGGATCCGGCGCGTCCGTGCCCGTGCCCGCCTCCCGGACCGCGCCCCCCGCGTCCGCCCCCGCCGCGTCCGCATCGGCCGCGCCGGAGCCGGAGGATCTCTTCGCCTACTTCGCGCCCGAGCCGGAGCCCGCGCCCGCCCCGGCGGCGGCTCCCCGCCGGGCCAGCGCCGCCTCGGCCCCGACGCCGATCGCGCCGGCGACCTCGGAGCTCGACGAGGTCACCCAGCGGGAGCTGGCGCTGCTCACCGACCTGGTGCGCGCCCAGCCCTCCCGGGCGGCGCAGCTGCTGCACCCCGACTTCACCGAGATCGGGGCCTCGGGCCGCGCCTGGACCCGCGAGGAGATCCTCGCCTCCCTCGGCCCCGTCCCCGGGACCACCGCGAGCGACCTGATCGCCGACGCCCTCGCGCCGGACGTCGTGCTCGTGCGCTACCGCACCGAGGACCGCTCCGGCGGCGCCGTGCGCACGGTGCTGCGCTCGAGCGTGTGGGTGCGCCATCAGGGCCAGTGGCTGCTGCGCCACCATCAGGGAACGCCGGCGCGGCCATGACCTCGCGCGGGGCCCCGGTGGCCGTCGCCGCGGTGCCCCTGGGCGAGCGCGCCGTCGGCCCGGACCTCGCGCGCGGCGCGGCGCTGCTCGGCATCGCCCTGGCCAACACCGTCGGCTGGATGTACGGCGGCGCCTGGACCGCGCTGGTCAAGCAGCGCGACGCCGGGGCGCTGGACCGCGCCGTCGACGTGGCGATGTCCCTGCTGGTGGACAACCGCGGCTTCCCGCTGTTCGCGATGCTGTTCGGCTACGGGATCGGCGTGCTGCTGCGCCGCGGCCGGGAGCGCGGCGAGACGCCCGGCCGATTCCGGCGGCGCATGCTGCGCCGCCACCTGGTGCTGCTGGGCATCGGCCTCGCGCACGGCGTGCTGCTGTTCGCCGGCGACATCGTCGCCTCCTATGCCGTGATCGGCATGCTCGCGGTCCTGTTCGCGGACCGCCGCCGGATCCTCGTGATCGCGGCGGCGCTGCTGGCGAGCCCGATGCTGGCGATGTGGGGCTGGCTGGACGGGACCATCGGCCCCGCCGGCGGCGGGCGCCTGCCCGATGTCGAGGCCGCCACCTACGCCGACTCGGTGATGATCCGCGCCCAGGAGGTCGGCGTCGACCTGATGCTGCTCCCGGCGACGGACCTGGGCCTGCTCACCCCGATGCTGATCGGCGTTCTCCTGGCCCGCGTCCGGCTGCTCGAGGACGTGGCCCGCCACCGGGCGCTGCTGCGCCGCCTGTGGCGCACCCTGCTGCCGATCTCCCTGCTCGGCGCGCTCCCGCTCACCCTCGTGCTGGTCCTGGACCCGCGGGCGGAGCACCTGGGCAGCGAGACGGTGCGCGGGATCCTCGGCGTCGTGCACCAGCTGAGCGGGCTCGGCGGGGCCGTCGCCGGCGCGGCCCTCGCCGCGCTCGCCGCCGAGCGGCTCCACGGTCCGATCGTCGCGGCGCTCGCCGCGCTCGGCAGGATGTCCCTGACCGGGTACGTGCTGCAGTCGGTGATCGCCCTCGCCCTCTTCCCGGCCTTCACGCTGGGGCTCGGCGGACGCCTGGGCTCGGCAGGGGCCTCGGCCCTGATGGTGCTGGCCTGGGCGGCGGGGCTCGTCCTGGCGGTGGTGCTGGACCGCGCCGGCCGCCGCGGCCCCCTGGAGCACGTGCTGCGCTCCCTCGCGGCGCCGCCGCCCCCGCGGACGACGGGCGGTCGCGGATGACCCTGTTCGCCGACACCCCGCGCTGGGACAACCACGGCACCGTGTGGGGCCACCTGATATCCGACACGTCCCTCGACGAGCTCCACGCCGGAGCCGCCCGGGCGGGCCTCCCCGGCCGCGCCTTCGACCTGGACCACTACGACTGGCCGGTGGACGCGCGATGGCGGCTCGAGGCCCACGGTGTGACCATGGTCGGCAACCGGGAGCTCACGCGCGTGCTCCTCGCCTCCGGCCTGCGGGTGCCGCTGGCCCGCCGCGCCCGTGCCCGGGCCGAGCGCAGCGCCGCCGATGCCGCGCGGCTGGGCCTGGATCGGGTGCCCCGCGACTTCATCTGGGGCCCGCGCGGCCACGTCGATCCGATGCCGGACCTGCCCGGCGCCTTCCGGATCAGCCGCGACGAGATCGCCCTGCCGCGCGTGCAGGCCCACGACGCCGCGGGGGAGCGGGCCGCGGCCGCGTTCCTGGAACGGGCCGATGCCCTCGCCCGGGCGGCGGGCCATCCCTTCTGGCAGGGCCAGGTGATGGACGCGCCGTGAGCGCCGCCGCTGCCGGGGAGGGCCTCAGGGGGCGAGCACCTGGGCGAGGTGCGCCTCGAGGTCGGCGGTGAGGTCGATGCCGCGGTCGTACAGCCATCGGTACTGCAGCCCGTCCCACAGGGCGATGCACAGCAGCGCCTCCTGCGCCGGGTCGCGGTGCGCGGGCAGGTCGCCGTCCTCCCGGGCGCGGGCGAACAGGGCCTCGCTGTCGGCGAGCACCGCCCGGAAGCGATCGGCGACGTAGCCGTGCGCCGGGTGGGAGGCCGGAGCGGCCTCGCAGGACAGCACCGCGTACAGCTGGATCAGGCCCGGGGCGCGGCGCGCGGCCACCCGCGCCTGCTGCACCAGCAGGAGCAGTCCCTCGCGGCCGCCGGGCGGGCTCGGCCGGTGACCGGCCAGCGCCCGCAGCTCGCGGTCCCGGGCGTCGAGCACGGCCTCGACCAGCCCCTCCTTCGAGCCGAAGTGATGCAGCACCGCGGCCTTGGACGCCCCGGCGGTCCGCGCGATCCGGGCGAGGGACGTCTCCGCGTAGCCGTCCTGCGCGAACAGGGCAGATGCCGCCGCGAGGATCTGCGCGCGGCGCTCCCGACCGGTGCGATAGCCGGAGGCATCGGGCGGTACGGCCCCCGCCGCGACGTCCGGACCGGCTCCCGGCCCGGGCTCAGGACCCGGCCCGGGCTCTGGACCCTGCCCGGGCTCTGGACCCGGCCCGGGGTCAGGACCAGGGCCGGCGGCAGGGTCCGGGGGAGCGGGTGCGGCGGCCGGCGGCTCCCGCCAGCGCTCCTCGAGGCGGCGCAGCAGGGCCGGGGTGTCGACCCGGTCGGGCAGGAACTGCTCCATGAGCTGCAGGCCGTCCCAGATCGCATCGAAGCGGCGCATCTCCGCGGCGGTGGCCCGGTCGGGGTGGATGCTCCCGGCCCGGCGCGCCCGGTCCAGGACGGCGAGGCTCTCGCGCTCGACCTCCGCGTAGCGCGCCGCCATCGCCGCATGCGAGGGATGCGAGGGCGTGGACGCCTCGCCGAGCAGGGCGGCGAACAGGGCGACGTAGCCGGGGGTCGCGGCGTTGCGGGCGGCGAGGGCGCTGAAGGGGAGCGTCCCGTCGCGGGCGACGGCGGGGAGGGCGCGGGCGTTCTCCGCCTCCATGCGCGCGAGCACCGCGGCCAGCAGCTCGTCGGTGGAGGAATAGTGCTTCGCCAGGCCCGGATGGCTGATGCCGGCGGCCGCGGCGACCTCGCGCAGGGAGGTCCCGCGGTAGCCCTGCTGGACGAACAGCGCGCGGGCGGCCTCGAGGATCCGCTCACGGGTGCGCTCGCGCTGCACCGTGCGGGGCGAGACCCCGGGGTCCGTGGTCACCCGGCTCCTCCTCGCCTCGGCGGTGGCATCGGCCGCGGGTGCGCCGACCGGTCCAGGATACCGTGAGTGACCACACGGTCAGGATTGGGTTTCCAATCGGTCAATATCTGGGTACGATGCGGGCTGCGACGGCCTGCCGGCCCTCGCCTCCCCTCCGACGAAGGAATCCCATGGACAACGATGTTCTGCACTCGTCCCGCCTCACCCGCCGTGCGGGCCTCGCCGCCGCCGGCGGTCTCGGCCTGGCCGCGGCGACCGCATGGATCGGCCCCGTCGCCGCCCAGCCCGGCCAGGGCGCGGGCCGGGGCGCGGGCCGCGGCGGGCGGAAGGCCGTCACCCTGCTGGTCACCCGCCACGGCAGGACGATGCTCAACACCCTGGACCGGGTCCAGGGCTGGTCGGACTCGCCGCTGACCGACGCCGGGGTCGCGGTGGCCGAGGACCTGGGCCGGGGCCTGGCCCTCGAGGGCGTCGAGATCGACGCCGTCCACTGCGGGGACATGGTCCGCCACCACCAGACCGCCTCGGCCGTGCTCGAGACCTTCGGCGCCGACCTCGAGCCGATCCGCGACGAGCGGCTGCGGGAGATCAGCTTCGGCAGCTACGAGGGCGAGCGGAACGGGGTCATGTGGACCGCGATCGCGCAGTCCCTCGGCCACGCCTCGCAGGAGGAGCTCTTCGCCTCCCCGGACTTCGACATGAGCGTGGCGCTCGATGCGGGCGCGGCGCTCAGCGACGGCACGGCAGTCCCCGCGGAGACCTCCGCGGACTGCGCTGATCGCGCCCTCGCGGCCCTCGAGGAGATCGCGCAGTCGCGCACGAGGAAGGGCGGCACCGTCCTGGTGGTCACGAGCGGCCTGACGATCTACCTGGCCCTGCACGCCCTGGGCGCCGATCTCAGCTCCGTGACCGGCGGCTTCCACAACGCCTCCGTCTCCACCCTCACCTACCAGGAGGGCAGCTGGACCATCGGCGCCATCAACGACATGCACTACGTCGAGCAGGGCGCCGGCGCCTGAGCCGTCGCGGCCGCCCGGGGCGCCGGGGACGTCAGCGGTCCCCGGTGTCCCCCTCGGCGGCGGCCTGGGCCGCGGCGGCCTCCGCCTCCGCCGCCTCCGCGGCGGCCTGGTCGAGGTCCGCGGCGACGAGCTCGACGCGGAAGGTCGCGCCGCCGCCCGGGGTCTCGACCACGGAGATGCTCCCGCGATGCTGCTGGACGATGCTGGCGGCGATGGACAGGCCCAGGCCCGCGCCGCCGCCCTGGGAGGCGCTGCGCTGCCGGGAGGAGTCCGTGCGGTAGAAGCGCTCGAAGATCTTCTCGCGCTGCTCGGCGTCGATGCCCTCGCCGTGGTCGCGCACCTCGATCACGGTGCGGCCGGTCTCCTCGAGGGTGCCGACGGCGATCTCGACGGGGGAGCCCTTGGGGGTGTGGCGGTTGGCGTTGCCGACGAGGTTGAGGATCACCTGGCGCAGGGACGGCTCGTCGCCCATCACGCCCACCGCCACGTGCGGGGAGACGGTCAGCGGCGTCCCGGTCAGGGAGACGACCATGACCTGGCGGGTCGGGTCCAGGGCGCGGAGGTCCTGGGCGGCGTCGAACAGGGCGTCGGAGATGTCCAGCGGCTCGAGCGCCAGGTCGGGATTCTCGTCCAGGCGGGCCAGGCGCAGCAGCGACTCCACCAGGGACCCCATGCGGCGGGCCTCGTCCTCGATGCGGCGCATCGCCTGCGCGACGGAGTCGTCGGTGCCCAGCGCCCCCATCCGGTACAGCTCGCCGAAGCCGCGGATCGCGGCCAGCGGGGTGCGCAGCTCGTGGCTGGCATCGGAGACGAAGCGCCGCATGCGCGCCTCGGAGGCCGTCGCGCGGGACTCCGACTCGGACTGCGCGGCGAAGCCCTGCTCGATGTGCACGAGCATCTCGTTCAGCGAGCGGGAGAGGCGATGGACCTCCATGGAGGTCGTCGTCTCCGGGACACGGCGGGAGAGGTCGCCGGCGGCGATCTGCGCCGCGGTCGCCTCGACGTCGCGCAGCGGCTCCAGGGCGCGGTGCGCGATGTAGCCGCCGCAGCCCATGCCCATGAGCACGACGCCCGTGCCGACCAGCACGATGATCAGGGCCATCTCGTGCATGGTGCGGTCCACGCCGTCCAGCGGCAGGGCCACGAAGACGCTGCCGCCGCCCGGGCTGCCGTTGATCATCGCCTTCACGCGCCATCGGCTCTCGGACGAGTCGATGACGGTGAAGGGCTCCCCGCCGCGCTGGATGATCTGGGTCTCGGACAGCTCCGGGAAGACCACCTCGACGGGCCGGTCGTCATGACGGTGGACGACCTGGCGCCGCGTGTTCCCGTCGTGATCGCGGATCTCCACGATGAAGTCGACGGGGGCGTAGGAGTCGCCCTCCTCGCCCGCCGCCTCCTGGTCGATCTCCGCGGCCGCCAGCGCCGTCATGTCGGTCATCGACCGCTCGAGCTCGTTGTCCACTCCCTGGATCAGGGTGCGGTTGAGCAGGAACAGCGACAGGCCGCCGGTCATGGTGGTGCCCAGCACCAGCAGCAGGGAGATCAGCGCGACGATCCGTGTCCACAGGGAGACGGGCCGGTCCGCGCGCAGCGAGGGGAAGGACAAGGCCTCAGGAGCCGTCGGCGGCGCGCAGCACGTAGCCGATCCCGCGCTTGGTGTGGATCATCGGGTCCCCGATGACGTCCACCTTCCGGCGCAGGTAGGAGATGTACGACTCGACGATGCCGACCTCGCCGGACCAGTCGTAGTCCCACACGTGGTCGAGGATCTGCGTCTTGGAGACCACCCGGCCCGCGTTGAGCATGAGGTAGCGCAGCAGCTTGAACTCCGTCGGCGACAGCTCGATGGAGACGTCGCCGCGATGGACCTCGTGGGAGTCCTCGTCCAGGCGCAGGTCGCCGACGACGAGGCTCGCGTCCACGGGCTCCTCCACGCCGCCGTGGGTGCGGCGCAGCACGGCGCGGATCCGCGCGACGACCTCCTCGAGGCTGAAGGGCTTGGTGACGTAGTCGTCCCCGCCCACCGTCAGGCCGGCGACCTTGTCCTTCGTCTCGTCCTTCGCGGTGAGGAAGAGGATCGGGTACAGCTCGCCGCGATCGCGCAGGCGCCGGGTCACGGTGAAGCCGTCCATGTCGGGCAGCATCACGTCCAGCACCATGAGGTCGGGCTGGTTCTCGGTCGCCTGGCGGATCGCCTCGTTGCCGGTCGCCGCGGTGAACACCTCGAAGCCCGCGAAGCGCAGGGAGGTGGCCAGCAGGTCGCGGATGTTCGGCTCGTCGTCGACGACGAGCAGGCGCGCCTCGAAGTCCTGGGGGGTGTCGATGGTCATGACCCCACCGTGATCCTCGAACGTGGGAGTTCGCTGGACGGTTCCTGGACGCGGGGCGCGGCGGCCGCGCGGATCAGTGCTCGATCGCGGAGCGGATGCGCTTCTCGTTCTTGCGCATCTTCCGGATCGTCCACGACAGCTGCATGATCCGCACCGATCCGACCAGCGCCATCACCAGCGCACCGGCGATCGCCGCGAGCAGCATCGCCACGCCCAGCGGCAGCGAGAACTGCGCGCCGAAGTACTCGAAGCCGGTCGAGACGTTGTTCTGGATCACGAAGATCAGCAGCAGGATCAGCACGATGGCCCCGAGGATCAGCGAGATCCACAGCCCCACGGACAGCCCGCCGGGGCGGGAGTCGTCCTCCGGCGGCAGCTCGGGCCGGGGGCGGGCGGCGGGCTCCTGCCGCGGGGTCGCCTCGGGCCGCGGGGCGGCGGGGACCGTCGGATCGGCCGGGGTGGACTCGATGGAGGCGGAGTCCGCGGAGCGCGAGATCGGGGGAGCGGCCGCGTCCTCGCGGGGGGCGTCGGCCGGATCGAGGGGGTTGCGGGGGTCGGTCGGCTGGTTCACCGCAGGCTCCTGAGGTCTCGGGGAAGGGTCCATGCGCTCCCGATCCTGCCACTCCGCGGCGCCGATGTCCTCACATCGCGCCTCAGACGGCGTCGCGCGGCGCCGGCCCGACCTCATCGGCCTCGACGATCCGGTAGGCGTAGCCCTGCTCGGCGAGGAAGCGCTGGCGGTGCGCGGCGAAGTCCTGGTCCACGCTGTCCCGGGTGACCACGGTGTAGAAGTGCGCGGAGCGCCCGTCGGCCTTGGGGCGCAGCAGCCGGCCCAGGCGCTGGGCCTCCTCCTGGCGGGAGCCGAAGGCCCCCGAGACCTGCACCGCGACCGAGGCCTCCGGCAGATCGATCGAGAAGTTCGCGACCTTGGAGACGACCAGGCGGTCGATCTCGCCGGCCCGGAAGGCGTCGAACAGCTCCTGGCGCCTCCTCACGCTGGTGCGGCCGGTGATGAGCTCGGCCCCCAGGCGCTGCGCGACCTCCTCGAGCTGGTCGAGGTATTGGCCTATGACCAGCATCGGCTCGCCCTCGTGGCGGCGGGAGACCTGCTCGACGACGTCCACCTTGCGGGGGTGGCAGGCCGCCAGCCGCGCCCGGTCCGTCGGCTCGGCCATGGCGTACGCCATCCGCTCGGACTCGCGCAGGTCCACTCGCACCTCGGTGCACTCGGCCGGGGCGATGTAGCCCTGGCTCTCGATGTCCTTCCACGGGGCGTCGTAACGCTTGGGGCCGATGAGCGAGAACACCTCGTCCTCGCGGCCGTCCTCGCGCACGAGCGTCGCGGTCAGGCCCAGGCGGCGGCGGGCCTGCAGGTCCGCGGTCATCCGGAACACCGGCGCCGGCAGCAGATGCACCTCGTCGTAGACGATGAGTCCCCAGTCGCGGGCGCTCATCAGCTCCAGATGGGGATGCACGCCCTTCCGCTTGGTGGTGAGCACCTGGTAGGTGGCGATGGTGACGGGCCGGATCTCCTTGCTCGCCCCCGAGTACTCGCCGATCTCCTCCGGGGTGAGGGTGGTGCGGGCCAGCAGCTCGGCCCGCCACTGCCGGGCCGAGACGGTGTTCGTCACGAGGATCAACGTGGTGCGGCCCATGGCCGCCATCGCCCCGGCCCCCACCAGCGTCTTCCCGGCGCCGCAGGGGAGCACGACCACGCCGCTGCCGCCGTGGCGGAAGGCGTCCACGGCCTCGGCCTGGTACGGGCGCAGCTGCCAGCCGTCCTCCGCGAGGCCGATGGGATGGGACTCGCCGTCGACGTAGCCGGCGAGATCCTCGGCGGGCCAGCCGATCTTCAGCAGGGCCTGCTTGAGGGCGCCGCGCTCGGAGGGATGGACCGCCACGGTCCGCTCGTCGATCCGGGCGCCGAGCATGCCGGCGATCCGGCGGGAGCGGACGACCTCCTCGAGCACCGCGCGGTCCAGCCCGTGCAGCACCAGGCCGTGCGCGGCATCGGCCCGCAGCTGCAGGCGGCCGTAGCGGTCCATCGTGTCCGCGACGTCGATGAGCAGGGCGTGGGGGACGGGGTAGCGGGAGTTCTCGACCAGGGCCGCCACGACGCTCTCCGCGTCGAACCCGGCCGCGCGCGCGTTCCACAGCCCCAGGTTCGTGATCCGGTAGGTATGGATGTGCTCCGGGGAGCGCTCCAGCTCGGCGAAGGCGGCGATCGCGGCCCGCGCCTGCTGCGCCCGCGGATGCCCCACCTCGAGCAGGAGGGACTTGTCGCTCTGGACGATGAGGGGGCCGTCGGTCATCGCACCAGGCTACGGCGTGCGATGGGCGACGGCCCCCGGGAGGTGATCAGATCATCGGCGCCGACCGGGTCAGCGGGCGGCCTCCGGATCGGGCAGCTCGCGGCGGCTCAGGCGCTCGTACATCCCCAGCGTGAACAGGTACCCCAGCGGGATCGACACGACCAGCGTGACCACCAGGATCCCGCCGACGTACGAGATCGCCATCAGCACGAGGTAGGCCACGAGCGAGGCGCCGATGTTGTTCTTGACCAGCGTGAAGCTCTCCTTCATCGCCTCCACCGGCGAGGCCCCGCGCGACGCGGCGGCCGGGGCGAACAGCAGCAGCAGAGCGGCCACGAGGCCCGGGAGGTAGAACAGCACGCTGCCGACGAGCACGATCAGCCCCGTCAGCAGGAAGGTCAGGACGACGCGGCCGGTGCCGATGAAGCCCTGGCCCACCGTGGGGCGGCGCAGCTCGAGGATGCTCTGCCCGACGCGGTAGACGCCCGAGGCCCACACCACCGTGACCGGCACCAGGAGCAGGAGGATCCCGAAGAAGGCGGCATAGGCGCCGAGCATGCCGCCGACCATCACGGACTCGTCGGGCTCGCTCCCCGGGGTCATGGTCGCGAAGACGGCCGCCATGATGCCGAACATCGCGGCCATGGCGATGCCCGTGATCACCGCCATCACGATGCCGTAGACGACGCCCGGGACGACGACCGCCGCCACGTTGGTGCGCAGCGTGTTCCACGCGAAGCCGAACCCGGCGCTGATGTCGTCGCCCAGCGAGGTGCCCGGGGCCGGGCGCGGCGCCCCGCCGGGCTGCGCGGGGGCCTGCTGGGCCGGCTGCGTGTACGGGGAGCCGGGGCCCGGCTGGGCGTACGGCGAGCCCGCGGCGGGCGGGGCGAAGGGGTCGTTCCCGGCGGTCCCCGGAGCCGGGGACGGGGCGGGCTGGGCATAGGGGTCGCCGGCCGAGGGCTGGCCGAACTGAGGCGGCTGGGATGCGGAGCTCATGCGTGTCCTTGATCGAACGTGTCCAGGGGAGAGGTCCGCCACAGACTACGGCGCGCGCTCGCGCGCGCGAAACCGCATCCGCCCGCCGCGACGTCGCCCCCGCCTGCATCGTCGCGTGCGGACGGGGTCGCGGGATCTCACGGGATGGGCCCGACATGGGCGCCAGCCCCTCGCGGCGACCGGGGAACCTAGAATGGGGCCCGATGGCCGGGGTGCCGCCGTGCGGAACGACGCCGGCACACCTCCGTGCACCCCGCCGACAGGTCCTCGACCCAAGGAGAATCCATGGCAACCTTCGCCGCATCCCCCGCCAACGCTGCCGATATCGGCGTCACCGGTATGGCGGTGATGGGCTCGAACCTCGCGCGCAACCTGGCGCGCAACGGGTTCAAGGTCGCGATCCACAACCGCAGCGTCGGCAAGACCGAGAAGGTCATCGACTCCTACGGCGACGAGGGCGAGTTCTTCCCGTCCGAGTCCACCGCGGACTTCGTCGCCTCGCTGCAGAAGCCGCGCGTCGCGATCATCATGGTGAAGGCCGGCGGCCCCACCGACGCCGTCATCGATGAGCTCGCCGAGCACATGGAGGAGGGCGACATCATCGTCGACGCGGGCAACGCCCTGTTCTCCGACACCCGCCGCCGCGAGGCCGCGCTGCGCGAGAAGGGCCTGCACTTCGTGGGCACCGGCGTCTCCGGCGGCGAGGAGGGCGCGCTCAACGGCCCGTCCATCATGCCCGGCGGCACCAAGGAGTCCTACGACCGCCTCGGCCCGATGTTCGAGAAGATCTCCGCGCACGTGGACGGCGTCCCCTGCTGCACCCACGTCGGCGCCGACGGCGCCGGCCACTTCGTGAAGATGGTCCACAACGGCATCGAGTACGCCGACATGCAGGTCATCTCCGAGGCCTACGACCTCATGTCCAAGGCGCTGGGCAAGCCCGCCTCCGAGATCGGCGACGTCTTCGCCGAGTGGAACAAGGGCGACCTCGAGTCCTTCCTCATCGAGATCACCGCCGAGGTCCTCCACCACACCGACGCCACCTCCGGCAAGGCCTTCGTGGACGTCATCCTCGACCAGGCCGCCCAGAAGGGCACCGGCGCCTGGACCGTGCAGACCGCGCTCTCCCTGGGCGTCCCGGTCACCGGCATCGCCGAGGCCACCTTCGCCCGCTCCGTCTCCGGCTCCGTGCCGCAGCGCGAGGCCGGCCGCGCGGTCCTCCCGGCCGAGACCCAGGACCTCGCCGTCCTGGACGAGGCCTCCTTCATCGACGACCTGCAGAAGGCGCTGTACGCCGCGAAGCTCGTGTCCTACTCGCAGGGCTTCGACGAGATCTCCGCCGGTGCGCAGGAGTACGGCTGGGACATCGACCTGGGCGCCATGGCCCGCATCTGGCGCGGCGGCTGCATCATCCGCGCGAAGTTCCTCAACCGCATCACGGAGGCGTACGAGCGCAACGCGACCCTCCCGCTGCTGCTGGCCGACGAGTACTTCACCGCCGAGATCACCAAGTGCATCCCGGCCTGGCGCCGCGTGGTGGCCTTCGCCGCCGCCAACGGCATCCCGGTCCCGGTGTTCTCCTCGACCCTGTCCTACTACGACGCGGTCCGCGCCGAGCGTCTGCCGGCCGCCCTGGTCCAGGCGCAGCGCGACTTCTTCGGCGCGCACACCTACAAGCGCGTCGACGGCGAGGGCACCTTCCACGTCGAGTGGTCCGAGGATCGTCGCGAGACCAACCAGGACGCCTGATCCACCCCTGCCGGGGGCCGGAAACGGCTCCTGGCATGACGAAGGGCCCGGACCATCGGTCCGGGCCCTTCTGCATGCCCGATGACGGGCGGTCGATCAGTACGTGCTCATGGAAGCGCTGAACACGCCGGTAGCGATCGCGATGACGATCCAGAGGATGTTCAGGACCCAGATGATGGCGAAGACGATCCACGCCCACTTGGTGAACTTCTGGGCGGTCTGGGGCTCGGTGTCGGCCTTGAGGTAGCCGAGGAGGCCGAGGATGCCGGGGATCACACCACCGCAGACGAAGCCGACGATGCAGGCGATCAGGGCGTTCTTCTTGATGCTCTCGATGTTCATGGTTGGTCCCTTCAGGGTCGGGCGGCGAGCCTGCCGCTCTGGCTCTGTGAGTCGCCGTGGCTCGGGTCCGCTCGGCGCAGTACCTGAGCATAACCCTGAGAAGGTCCTGAGCCCATGGGGAGGAGTCCCCATGGACGCCTGATCGGGAAGTCTTCGGGAGGCCATCGGGAGGTCAGCGGGAGCGCGGCGGGGGACGATCTCGCAGCGGACAGGCGGACGATTGCTCCCGATGGATGGAATTTCCGATGTCAAGTCCTGCTGTGAAATGGTGGAAAAAGGGGTTCTGGGGAGGATGAGTGCGGAAGTCCTGCGCTCGGGAGTGAGGATTCCGGCCACCATGACGTCCCAGGTGGCGAGCCGATCCGCGGCGGGCATCCGGATGGGGAGGAGGGGAGTGCGGCGATTGTCCACAGAGGGTGTGTGATGCCTTCCGTTCACGATGTGAGGGGTGTAGGCTGAGTTTCGAACAGGCAATCGAAATGGCCACGACGAGGCGGCCGTCGAGCTGAGGGAGGGGTGGTCGGGATGTCGGAGGATCGGATCCCGGGCGTGTCCGACCCCGCCTCGCGGGCTCGAGCCTCTGCCGCTCCGGGGCGTGCACCGCGCCCGGCGTCCGTCGAGGCGTTCGTGGACCAGGTGCCTGCGGAGCTCCGCCGGGGTGCGGTGCGGCGGACGGTGTCGCGCGAGGCGCTGCCGGGCCGGGCGGGAGTCGCCGGGGATCCGCTGCTGTCCGGGGTCGCGAAGGCGGTGTGGGACATCGCGGCGAAGGAAGGGCCGTGGCTGGCGGAGAAGTACGCGGCGCTGTCGATGCTCTGGTGCGGCCCGGACGAGGACCCCGAGCCCGGACTGGACGGCGACTGCAACGCCCTGATCGCGGCGGAGGCGCTGCGGCTGACCGAGTCCCAGTCCGTCCACGAGATCCGCGACGCCCACCACGCGGTCACGAACTTCCCCTCCTGCCTGGTGCGCCTGGAGGGCGCGCAGTTCCCGGCGCCGTGGTTCCGGCGCATGCTGCGGATGACCCGGAGGCTGCGGGAGCTCTTCCAGCGCGGGATCGACGAGGTCGTCGCCGGCTGGGACCTGCACATGACGCCGGAGACCTTCGTGCGGCGTCTGCGCGCCCTGGTCACCTGGGCGGAGACCCTCCAGCAGCAGGACGAGGAGCCTTTCCCGGTCGAGCGCAGCGTGACGGTCCAGGAGATCGGGGAGGGCCTGTCCTGCATGACGCTGACCGGTCCGACGCCCGAGATCCTCTCGGCGGCACGCCGTCTGGACATCGCAGCGCGGGCGGTGCAGGCCGCCCAGCGCGCCGCGCTGCAGACCGGCGGGGAGGTCCCGTGGGACCCCGACGGGACCGTGGCCTCGGCCGAGAAGCCGATGTCCCTGGCGACGCTGCGGTTCCTGCTGGCCACGCGCGCCGAGCCGGATACCGACGGCGTGGACGTGCCCGCGGACCGCTTCCGGATCACCCTCACGGTGCCGGTGCTGACCATGCTCGGGGTCACCGAGGCCCCCGGGATGCTGGACGGGACGACGCCCGTCCCGGCGGAGGTGGCCCGCGCCCTCGCGGGGAGGGAGCAGGTCTGGTACCGCGTGCTCACGGATCCGGTGACGGGGGCTTTCCTCCCGCTGGCCCCGGGAACCTACCGGCCGACGGCCGCGATGCAGGAGCACCTGCGCCTGCGCGGGCCGCAGTGCGCCGTCCCGGGCTGCGCTCGGCCGGCCTCGCTGGCGGCGGAGTGCGATCACATCCAGGAGTTCCTGGCGGGCGGGGCGACCGCGATCGAGAACCTGCATTGGCTGTGCTGGTTCCACCATCAGGAGAAGACCGAAGGGCTCCTGGACCCCGATCGCCTGCCTCCGGCCACCGGTGCGGAGTGCGGCACGGCCGACGGCACGGTGGGCCCGGGCAGGACCCGGTGGCTGATCGGGAACCGGGACGGGCACCACGCCGTCCGCGACGTCCTCGACGACGTCGACCTCATCGGGACGATGACCGTGAAGGTGCTCGAACAGCACTTCCTCCACCATGCCCACGCCCTGTGCGACGCGGACTGCCGCCACTTCGGCCGTCTCATCCCGGAGGACGACGAGCCCGACGATCCGCCACCTGGCGCGGACGGCCCCGGCGACGGACCCCGTCCCGGCGGGGATGACGATGGCGTCGGCGGTGACGATGACGTCGGCGGTGGCGGTGGAGGTGGTGACGGCGACCGTGGCCCCGGCTCCGGCTCCGGCTCCGGCTCCGGCTCCGGCCCCGGCACCGGCGGCGGAGGCCCCGGCCAGGTCACCCCAGCGTCACACGGTGCACGAGCACCGTGAACTCCTCGCCGTCGGCGGCGTCGCGGGCCCGCAGCCGGCCGCCGTCCAGGGCGAGGGGGAGGACCTGCCGCACGGCGATGCCGCCGCGGCCGTCGACGATCCCGATCCGCAGCTCGGCGCTGCGGGCGATGGCGTCGAGCAGGCGGTCGGCCACGGGGACGGCGGTCTCGCCCGCATCGGCCGCCCGGATGCGCAGCACGGCCTCGGCGGGATCCAGCGGCAGCTCGGGGCCGATGTCCGTCGTGTCCTCCCGGTGGGCGCCGGGCAGGCGGTGGATCCGCTCCGGCGCGCTGACCGTGCCGTCGCGGCCCACCGCGACCCCCGACAGCCCGGTCCGCTCGATCGCGCGCATCACCGCGGCCGGCCCGGACATCGTCACCGCGAGGGTCGGGGCGATGCGGTGCAGGTCCAGCGAGGCCGCCTCCGGATGCGAGACCACGATCGAGAGCACCTCCGCCTCCGCCGAGACGGCGGTCACCGCCGGGATCACGGCGACCCGGCCGTGGCGACGGCGCTCATCGCGCAGCAGCACCTCGAGGGCCTGCGGCACCGGGGTGCGGGACGCCTCGGCGAGCATCTCCTGCAGGGCATCGGGATCCGCCCCCGCGTCCAGGGCGCGGCGCACGGACTGCGGGGTGAACCGCAGCGTGAGTCCTCCTCCGCGGGAGACCGGCTCCGTCCACTGCTCGAGCACGGCCAGCCGCGGGGACGGCCGCCCCGGGATGACCGCGGTGAGGTCCGCGTCCAGGAGCACCTCGTCCACCGGCGCCGGGGCATGGCGGGCCAGGGCCTCGACCAGACGCGCATCGGCCTCCGCCTCCGGGAGGCCCTCCACCTCGGCGAGCGCGGCCCCGAGCTCGGACAGGACCCCCGCGAGGACCAGGCCCAGCGCCGCCGCCTCCTGGCGGAACGCCGTGACCTCCTGCTCGAGCACGGGGCGGGGGACCAGCGGATGGTGCCACGCCAGGGCCTCGACCAGGGAGCCCTCCTCGGCGGCGGCATCGGGCCGGTCCTGCCGCAGCCGCGCATGCAGATCCAGCAGGGAGCGGCGGCGCGCACGGCAGCCCGGGCGGCGGGTCACCGCGGAGAGCGCCGGCCGCACCGGACCCTGCGCATCCGAGGTGCCGACCAGGGACGGCAGGTCCTCGCTGCGGCACCAGCCCAGCACCAGCTCGGCCCAGCGTTGCTCGGCGGAGCGCTCGAGGAACAGATCCCAGTCCCGCGTGGGCTGCCAGGTCAGCCCGTCATGGCCGACGAGGCCCGCCGTCCAGCACGACTGCAGCACGGTGACGTAGTCGGAGAGGGGCGCATCGGCCTCCTCCGCGAGCCGGCGCAGCTCGCGCTGCGGCAGGCCGCCGCGGGTGAGCACCCCCGGGCCCTCCGCATCCCAGCGTCCGATGGTCCCGGCGATCCGCAGCGCCTCGAAGGCCGCATCGACCGCCTGCGCCGTCCGGGACCCGGCGAAGCGCTCGCGCACCTCGACGGCCTCGAGCCGCGGAGGTTCGGCCGCGAGGCGCCGATGCACGCGTCCCTCGCGCAGCACGCGATGCACGCTGCGAGGGATCCTCAGCACGTCCCCGGTCCCGGGCACGGCGACCCGCGCCTCCGCCAGGACCGCGGCCAGGGGGCTCTGCCCGGCCTCGAGCCGCGCCGGGCCCCAGGCCAGGGCCTCGAGCGCGGCGGCGATCTCCGGGCCGCGCCGGCGGGCGCGCTCGACCAGCTCCGCCGCCTCCTGATCGGAGGGATCGCCCTCCAGGGCGGGCGCGAGGCCCGCGGGATGGCGCAGGCCCTCGCGGAGGGCACGGACCAGGCGCAGCTGCTCGGTGCCCCACACCAGGGCGAGGCCGCGCAGCCGCTCCAGCACCGGGGCGAGGTCCTGCGGATCGGCGCCCACGGCGGGGGCGAGGTCCTCGGGGCGCACCGGCTCGGGCAGCACCGCGAGGGCCTCGACGACCTGCAGCGCGGGGCGGTCCAGCCGCAGCAGAGCCCGCTGGGTGCTGGGCGCGGAGGCGGCGCGCGCCGCGAGCGGGCCGATGCCCTGCGGGAGCGGGGCGAGCAGGTCCTGGCGCGCATCGAGCAGATGCTGCAGCTGCTCGTCCGTGAACGTGCGCAGCGCATCGGCGAGGGACCTGGGCTGAGCTGGCATGGTGCCCACCAGCATAGGCTGTGCCTGCGCACCCGATCGGGGTGCGAGAGGGCCCCCATAGCCCAATCGGCAGAGGCGGCCGCCTTAAAAGCGGCGCAGTGCGGGTTCGAGTCCCGCTGGGGGCACGCGGGGAGCTCCCATCCGGGGCCTCTATCGTGAGAAGGTCCCGTCCCCGGCCCGAGGAGAGACGCATGCGCGACTCCGCCCCCACCCCGTCCGCGCCGTCGTCGACGTCTCCCGTCGCACCGCGGGCCCGTCCCGCCCAGGCACCGCTGAACGCCGTGCGCGGAGCGCTGATCGGGATGGCCGAGCTGGTGCCCGGGGTCTCCGGCGGGACCGTCGCGCTGGTGACCGGCGTGTACGAGCGGGCGATCGAGGCCGCGCACCACCTCATCGCCGCGGCCGTGGCCCTGGTGAAGGGGCCGGACCGCCGGGCCGGCTTCCTGCAGAACCTGCGCCGGGTCGACGGCTGGCTGGTGCTGCCGATGCTCGCCGGCATGGCCGCCGCGGTGCTCCTGGCCGCCGGCGTCGTCGAGCATCTCGTGGCCGACAACCCGATCAGCTCCCGCGGCCTGTTTTTCGGGCTGGTCGCCGCGAGCCTCGTGGTCCCGATCCGCCTCCTGCCCGCGGGCCGGGGCGGCGCGGCAGGCGCGGTGCGCGACATCGCGGTGGTGGCGGTGCCGGCGGCGGTGGCCTTCGCCCTGGTGGGTCTCGCCGGCGGCGGGACCCTCGCCGATCCGCCGATCTGGATGGTGTTCCTCGCCGCCGCCGTCGCGGTCTGCGCGCTGGTCGTCCCCGGGGTCTCGGGATCGTTCTTCCTGCTCGCCATCGGCCTGTACTCGCCCACCCTGCAGGCGGTCGACGAGCGGGACCTGGGCTACGTCGCCGTCTTCGGCGCCGGGGCCGTGCTCGGGCTGCTCACCATCGTGCAGATCATCAGCCGCCTGCTGCACACCCACCGCCGCGCCACCCTGCTGGCGATGACGGGCCTCATGCTCGGCTCCCTGCGGGCCCTGTGGCCCTGGCAGGGCGGGACCGGCTCGGCCGAGGGGCACGGCGCCCTGCTCGCCCCGAGCGCGCCGCTGGCCGCCCCGATCCTGCTGGCCCTGGCCGGTGCGGCCGTCGTGATCGCGCTGATCGTGGTCGAGACGAGGATCGCCCGGCCGGCCGATCCCCGCGGTGCGGAACAATGACCCCATGACCTCCACGCCCGACCCTGACCTCGCCGCGCGCCTGGACGCGGTCCTCGCCCGCATCGACGCCGCCGCGCAGCGCAACGGACGCGACGGGCGCGAGATCCTCCTGCTGCTGGCCACCAAGTCCCGCACCCCCGCCGAGATCGCCGAGGCCGTGGCCCTGGTGCGGTCGCGCGGCCGCCAGGTCGCGGTGGGGGAGAACCGGGCCCAGGAGATCGCCAAGCATGCCGATCCGGCGCTCGCCGGACTCGACGTGCCTCGCCACTTCATCGGCCGCCTGCAGACGAACAAGGCACGCGACGTCGTCGCCTTCGCCTCCATGATCCACAGCGTGGACCGCCCGGACATCATCGACGCCCTCGAGCGCCGCGCCCGTACCGCGGGCCTCACGCGGAAGGTCCTCGTGCAGGTCAACACCTCGGGGGAGGAGTCCAAGGGCGGCTACCCTCCGCACCCGGCGGAGATCGCCGCCGCCGTCGACCGGCTGCGCGAAGGCGGCATGCTCGTGCCGGCGGGCCTCATGACCATCGGCGCGAACACGAGCGAGACCGGGGCCGTGCGCGCGTCGCTGTCCCGCCTCCGGCAGCTGCGCGACGAGCTCGCCGACCCCGCGGTGCAGCACCTGTCGATGGGCATGAGCGGGGATCTGGAGATCGCCGTGGAGGAGGGCGCGAGCATCGTCCGCGTCGGCTCGGCGATCTTCGGCCCGCGCCCGGCGTGAGCGGCGCCACCCCCGTGCATACCGGAGGGTAACTCCGCTCACGAGGCGCACGCCCGGGAAAGCCGATTCCTGCGCACATCGGTGCATGTCCTGATCACGGAGGCGCCGCATCGGCCCCGCGGCCCCCATTCCTCTGGCATGCACCGTCGCAGGGCCCGTAGCATTTCGGGACGAGCGTCGGACACCGTGGTTGAGCACCGTCCGCGCTCTTTTCTTGTGCCCGGATGCACGTCACGTCCGGACATGACCCCATCGTGAGCCGGGAGGTGCACCCATGACGGAATCCATCGCGACGCCAGTCGTACAGAAGCCGGAGATCTCGACGGCGCGCCGCCGCTACGCGCTGTTCGCGCTGGCGCTCGGCGGATTCGGGATCGGCAGCGCCGAGTTCGTCTCGATGGGGCTGCTCCCGGGCATCGCCCAGAGCCTCCTGCCGGACACCATGGCCGTGGACCCCGAGCAGGGCATCGCCCACGCGGGGCTCATGATCAGCGCCTACGCGCTCGGCGTCGTCGTCGGCGCCCCGACCCTCGCCCTGCTGGCCGTGACCATGAGCCGCAGCCGCATGATCGTGCTGATGGCCGGGGCCCTCGCGCTCGGCACCCTCCTGTCCGCGCTCATGCCGACCTTCGAGCTGGGCCTGCTGGCGCGCTTCGTCGCCGGCGTCCCCCACGGCGCCTACTTCGGGCTCGCCTCCCTGCTCGCCGCCAGCCTCATGGGGCCCGGCAACCAGGGCAAGGGCGTCGCCCTGGCGATGTCCGGGCTGACCGTCGCGAACCTCGCCGGCGTCCCCGTGCTCACCGCGATCGGGCAGGCCGCCGGATGGCGCGTCGCCTACGGCATCATCGCCCTCATCTTCGGGGCGACCGTGATCCTGCTGGTGCGCGCCGTCCCGCGCCAGGAGAAGCCCGTGGGCCGGCGCCTGATCGACGAGCTGCGGGCCTTCCGCCGCCTGCAGCTGTGGGTCGTCATGGGCATCGCCGCGATCGGCTTCGCCGGCGCCTTCGCGGTCTTCAGCTACATCTCCGACATCGCCCAGAACGTCGCCGGGGCGCCCGCGAGCTTCGTGCCCTGGCTGCTGGCCGCGGCGGGCCTCGGGATGACCATCGGCAACCTGCTCGGCGGCTGGGCGGCGGACCGCTCCCTGTTCGGGACGCTGCTGGGCACCTTCCCGGTGTACATCGGCGCGCTGGTGGCCATGGTCCTCAGCGCGCACAGCCCCAGCGGCCTGATCCTCACCTTCTTCCTGGTGAACCTGGCCAACGCGGTGCTGATCCCGCCGATGCAGACCTGGCTGATCCGCATCGCCGGCCGCAGCGAGGTGCTGGGGGCCTCGCTGAACCACGCCTCCTTCAACGTGGCCAACGCCCTGGGCGCGGCCCTCGGCGGCGCCGTCATCGCCGCGGGCTTCGGCTTCGAGGCGCCGATCCTCATCGCCCTGGCCCTGTCGGTGCTCGGCATGGGCATGGTCGTCACCGCCCTGGCGCTGCTGCGGATCCGCTCCCGCCGCCGCCTCGCGCAGCTGGAGAGCGCGGACATCGCCCTCACCTCCCGCCAGCGCACCGCGGCCTGATCATCACCGCGGCCTGATCAGCGCCGCGGCTTGACACACAGCGTCATCGACCTCCTCCGGTCGGCCCGGCCCGGGCATACAGTGGCTGCAGCCACCGCCTGACCGAGCCGATCCGGAGGATCATCCGTGCACATCCAGACCGCCGCTGTGCAGACCCTGCGCGACCACGAGCACGGAGCGGTCGTGCCGCCCCTCCACCTCGCCTCGACCTTCGAGCTCGACCCGGAGACGGCCGATGGCCCCTACGCCTACCAGCGCGGCTCCAACCCCACCCGGGCGCAGCTCGAACGGGTCCTCGCGGTCCTGGACGGCGCCGAGCACGGCTTCGCCTTCGCCACCGGCATGGCGGCCACCGCCGCGGCGTTCTCGATCCTCGAGGTCGGGGACGAGGTGATCCTCTCCGCCGGCGTGTACGGCGGGACGTACCGCCTGGTCGACAAGTACTTCGCGGCCCGCGGGCTGACCCCGCGCTTCGTCGAGGACCTCGGCACCCTCACCGACGACGACCTCACCGAGCGCACCCGCATCGTCTTCGTGGAGACCCCGGCGAACCCGACCCTGCGCATCACGGACCTGCGGCGCATCGTGGAGCTCGCCCACCGCCACGGCGCCCTCGTCATCGTGGACAACACCTTCATGACCGGGGTGCTGCAGCGCCCCCTCGAGCTCGGGGCCGACGTCGTCGTGCAGTCGGCGACGAAGTTCCTCTCGGGCCACTCCGACATCCTCGCCGGCACCATCACCACGAACGACGCCGACCTCGCCGCCCGCTTCGCCCTCGCGCAGAAGGCCCTCGGCGGGGTGCTGCCGCCCTTCGACTCCTACCGCCTGATCCAGACCATCAAGACCCTGCCGCTGCGCCTGGAGCGCCAGCAGGCCAATGCCGTCGCGATCGCCGAGCACCTGCGCGAGCACCCGGCGATCGCCGCGGTGCACGTGCCCGGCTCCTTCAGCGAGGAGGAGGCGCGCATCCACGACTCCCAGGCCACCGGCCCCGGCGCCGTGCTCTCCTTCGAGCTGGCCCCCGAGCTGGACCGCGTCGCGTTCCTGCGGGCCCTGAAGTACCCCGCCTACGCGGTGAGCCTCGGCGGCGTGGAGTCGCTGATCTGCCACCCCGCCACCATGACGCACGAGGCCATGACGCCCGAGGCGCAGGCGGAGGCCGGCATCAGCCAGGAGCTGCTGCGGCTGTCCGTCGGCATCGAGGACGTCGCCGACCTCATCGAGGACCTCGACCAGGCCCTCGCCGCCGCCCGCTGACCCCGCCCCCACCCCCTGGAGTTGAGATGACCTCCCTGTCCCGCCGCACCACCCTCGTCGCCGCGAGCGGCACCGGCCTGGCCGCCCTCCTGGCCGCCTGCGGTCCGGCCCAGAACCGCTCCGAGGACGGGTCCGTCGTCAGCGACGGCGGCTCCTCCGCGGCCGAGGACACCCTCGCCCGCATCCGGTCCAGCGGCACCGTCCGCATCGGCCTCGAGGGCACCTACAAGCCCTACGCCTTCCACGACGCCTCCGGTGCCCTGGTCGGCTTCGAGAAGGACATCGCCGACGCCGTCGCGAAGGGCCTGGGCGCCGAGCCCGAGTACATCGAGACCGAATGGGACTCGCTCATCGCGGGCCTGGACGTCGACAAGTACGACCTGGTCATCAACAACGTGGGCATCACCCCCGAGCGCCAGGAGAAGTACCTGTTCACCGAGCCCTACGCGCGGTCCATCGGCCGTGTGGCGGTGCCGGAGTCCTCGAGCGCGCAGGCGATCGCAGACCTCGAGGGCAAGCGCGCCGCGCAGACGGCGACCTCCAACTGGGCCGAGCAGATGACGGGCCTGGGCCTGGAGATCGTGCCCGTGCAGGGCTTCGCCGAGGCCATCGAGCTGGTCGTGCAGGAGCGCGTGGACGCCACCGCCAACGACCTCGTCTCCTTCCAGTCCTACCTCGACGAGCACCCCGACGCCGCCTTCCGCCTGCTGGACGAGGAGCTGCCCACCGAGACCGTGGTCGGCGTGATCATGCCGAAGGGCCAGGAGGCGCTGCTGGCGGAGGTCGACGAGATCCTCGCCGGGATGAAGGCCGACGGCTCCCTCGCCGGCATCTACCAGGAGTGGGTGGGCCAGGACCTCTCCCCGCAGGAGTGAGGGCCCGTGCCCGAGCTGCTGGACCTGTGGATCTCCTCGCTGCCCCGCCTGCTGGGCGCGACGATCCGCACCACCGTCCCCCTGTCCCTCATCTCCTTCGCGATCGCCCTGGTGATCGCCGTGATCACGGCGCTGCTGCGCCTGTACGGCCCGGCGCCGCTGAAGGCGGTCGCCTGGCTGTACGTGTGGGTGTTCCGCGGGACGCCGCTGGTGGTCCAGCTGTTCATCGTGTTCTTCGGCCTGCCCAACGTCGGCATCGTCTTCTCCTCGTTCACGGCGGCGGTGGTCACCCTCGCCCTGAACACGGGCGCCTACGCCTCCGAGGCCGTGCGCGCCAGCCTGCTGTCGATCCCGCGCGGACAGTTCGAGGCGGCGCAGACCCTCAACCTCTCGCGGGCCACGACGCTGCGCCGGGTGGTCGCCCCGCAGGCCTTCCGCATCGTGCTGCCGCCGCTGACCAACGACTTCATCGACCTGGTCAAGGGCACCAGCCTGGTCTTCGCCATCACCATCACCGACGTCTTCCAGGTCGGTCGGCAGATCGCCGCCGCGAACTACGAGCCGCTGATCATGTACACCCTGGTCGCCCTCATCTACCTGGTGATCGTCTCCCTGCTGAGCATCCTGCAGGGCGTGCTCGAGAGGAAGGTGTCCGTCCATGTCCGCAGCAGCTGACCGTCCCGCCGCCGGCCGCACCGCGGGCGCGCCGCTGCGACTGACGGGGATCCGCAAGACCTTCGGCGAGCTCGTCGCCCTGGACGGCGTGGACCTCGAGGTGCCGCGCGGCACCACGACCGTGCTGCTGGGGCCCTCCGGCTCCGGGAAGTCCACCCTGCTGCGCTGCATCAACCTGCTCGAGACGCCGGACGCCGGGCGCATCGACCTGGGCGACGGGCCCGTGGACCTCGGCGGCATCCTGCCGCGGCGCACGGTGCGCCAGGTGCGCTCGCGCTCGACCATGGTCTTCCAGCAGTTCAACCTCTTCCCGCACCTGACGGCGCTCGGCAACGTCGCCCTGGCCCCGGTCCATGCGCGCGGCCTGTCCCGCTCCGCGGCCGATGAGCTGGCCCGCGGCCTGCTCGCGAAGGTGGGCCTCGCGGAGAAGGCCGATGCCTACCCCGACCGCCTCTCCGGCGGCCAGCAGCAGCGCGTCGCGATCGCCCGGGCGCTCGCGATGGACCCCGACTTCCTGCTGTTCGACGAGCCGACCTCCGCGCTGGACCCCGAGCTCGCGGCGGAGGTCGTCGCCGTGCTCGCGGACCTCGCCGCGGAGGACCGCACCCTGGTGGTCGTCACCCACTCGCTCGCCTTCGCCCGCCGCGTCGCGGACCGCGTGGTCTTCCTCGAGGACGGCCGCATCGTCCAGGACGGCTCCCCGCAGGACTTCTTCGAGAGCGAGGACCCGCGGCTGCGGCGCTTCCGGGACGTGGTCGGCTCGGTGTGACCGTCGGGGCCGCCGGGCGGGCGCCCCGTGCGGCCACCGCGCCCCGTGGGTCCGCCGCGCCCCGTGCGTCCGCCGCCCCCATTGCGCCCAGAGCGGAGGCCCAGCTGGCGCCCGGGTTGCCCCGGTAGCATGTGCCGCATCGCACGCACGTGCCAGCTAAGGAGCGACATGGCCCGCCACAACATCATCTTCGGTCGAGACAAGGAGCTGCATCAGCCCGCCTACGCGGGCGCCGGCCAGCAGGCCCAGTCCTGGCAGCCGTACCAGGCGCCCCAGGAGGATCTCGAGACCCTCTACGCACGCCCCGCCGCGACCGGTCACGACACCGGGCGCATGACGATGCGCGATGCGCTGAACGCGATCACCGCCACCCTGGGCGTGATCATCGTGGTCGGCGCCGTGGTGACCTTCCTGCCCACCGCGCTGTCCCTGGTCATGGGCGAGACCGGTGCCCAGATCGGTCTGGCCATCGGCATGGGCGCCCTGATCATCGGCCTCATCGGGTCCCTCGTGATGGGCCTGGTCAACGCCTTCCGGCGCCAGCCCGGGCCGGTGGCCGTGCTCGTCTACGCCGTCTTCGAGGGCCTGCTGCTGGGCGGTCTCAGCGGCATGCTGGAGATGACCTACCCCGGCATCGCCCTGCAGGCGGTCATCGCGACCTTCGCCGTGGCCGGCACCGTCCTGGTCTTCTTCCGGATGGGCATCCTGCGCACCTCGCCGCTGCTGACGAAGATCTTCATGGTGGCGATGGTGGCCTACCTGCTGTTCGGCCTCGTGAACATCGGCTTCATGATCTTCGCCGGCTACAGCCTGCGCTCGGGCCTGATCGGCATGGTCATCGGCGGCATCGCCGTGTGCCTGGCCTCCTACTCGCTGGTCATGGACTTCGAGGAGATCCAGGCGGGCGTCGGGAACGTGGCGCGCGCCTACGCCTGGCGCTGCGCCTTCGGCGTCGCCGCCACCCTCGTGTGGATGTACATCGAGATCCTGCGGATCATCGCGATCCTGCGCGGCAGCGACTGACACCGGAGGGGCACGGCCTCTCGCATATGCTGGAACGGCGGGTCCCTCGGGGCCCGCCGTTCCTGCGTCCGAGCCGAGGAGACCGCGCGTGCACGAGCTGCTGAGCTGGCTGTCGGAGCACTACGTCCTCCTCCTCACCTGGCTGTACTGGTCGGTGGACGTCGTGCTGCGCATCGTCGGCGTGATCGTGGTGCCCCGCCGCCGCCGTCCCGGCTCCGCGGTCGCGTGGCTGTTCGCCATCATGCTGCTGCCCGTGGTCGGGTTCCCGCTGTACCTGATGCTCGGCAAGGCCGAGCTGCCGCGCAAGCGCCGCGAGAAGCAGAAGATCGTCAACCGCCTGATGCGGGTGCGGGCCCAGTCCCTGCCCGACAGCGAGCTGGACGAGGACGTCCCCAGCTGGCTGCAGTCCGCCGTGCGGCTGAACCGCGAGCTCGGCGCCTTCCCCCTGACCGGCCACAACAGCGCGGACTTCGAGATCGACTACCAGACCTCGCTGGACCGCATGGCCGCGGACATCCGCACCGCCACCTCGGACGTCCACGTGCTCTTCTACACGATGGGCCTGGACGACGTCACCCGGAACTTCTTCGACGCCCTCGCCGAGGTCGCGGACCGCGGGGTGCACGTGCGCGTGCTCTACGACCACCTGGGCTCGGTGACCCACTGGCCGGTCTACCGCGCCATGCGCCGGCACCTGGACGCCCACGGGATCGAGCACTTCCCGATGATGCCCGTGAAGCCGTTCAGCGACGGCGCCTTCCAGCGCCCCGACCTGCGCAACCATCGCAAGCTGCTGATCGTCGACGGGCGCATCGGGTGGATGGGCAGCCAGAACATCATCGCCCCGCACTACGACAAGCGCGCGAACATCCGCCGCGGACTGCGCTGGCAGGAGACGATGGTGCGCTTCGGCGGGCCGATCGTCTCGGAGATGAACCTGCTGTTCGCCACGGACTGGTTCTACGAGTCCGGGCAGAGCCTGGACCGGGCGACGGTCGTGAACACCGCGCCGGACGCCACGGGCAGCTACGAGTGCCAGCTGGTGCCCAGCGGCCCGGGCTTCGTCCTCGAGAACAACCTGCTGCTGTTCAACCAGCTCTTCTACAGCGCCCAGGAGCGCATCGTCGCCGTCTCGCCCTACTTCGTGCCCGACGAGTCGATGTTCTCCGCCCTGGTGACCGCGGCGCGCCGCGGCGTGGACGTGGAGCTGTTCGTGTCCGAGATCGGCGACCAGTTCCTCGTGTACCACGCCCAGCGCTCGTACTACACCGCCCTGCTCGAGGCCGGGGTGCGGATCCAGCTGTACGCCGCGCCGGGGATCCTCCACGCCAAGCACGTGAGCATCGACGACTCGGTGACGGTGATCGGCTCCTCCAACATGGATATCCGCTCGTTCCTGCTGGACATGGAGTCCTCCATGATGATCGGCGGCACCGACTTCATGGTGAAGATGCACGAGGTCGAGGACGTCTACCGCTCTCGCAGCCGGGAGCTCACCCTCGAGGAGTGGCGGGGGCGCCCGGCCCTGACCCGGCTGCTGGACAACACCTGCCGCCTGGCCTCCGCGGTGGTGTGAGGCGGCGGGGCGAGGTCCGCGGCCTCGCCCGGTCGCCGGCGCTCAGCTGATGCCGGTGACGGAGGCCAGGGCGTCGGCGACGGCCTGCTTCTGCTCGGCGTTGTCGACGGGGACCTCGGAGAGGAAGACGCTCGGCCCCTCCGGGGTGGAGACGACCACGAGCGTGATGGCGTAGCCGGTGATGCTCTCCGAGGGACCCTTCGTGAACAGGTAGTCGACGGTGACCTGGTAGCCGGTCATCCCGTCGATCTCGACCTCCGTGCCCTTGCGGTTCGACTCCGCGCGGCCGGAGGCCTCGCTCCACAGCCACGAGCTGCTGATGAAGCAGTCGGTCATGCGCTCGGCGGCGGCCTTGTCCCCCGGGTACTCGACCCCGTCCTGCCAGTGGACCTTGGCCACCGAGACCGTGGAGACCCAGTCGCTGTCCGCGGCCGCCGGCGCGACGGCCATGGCGCTGTCCTCGGTGAAGTGGAGGTTCGTCGTGTAGTGCCGGTCCGGGAAGCTCGACGGCGGCGTGAACTGCAGGCCCCCGCCGCGCAGCTTCCCGCTGGGGTTGGTGGAGCTGCGGCCCTGGTCCTCGGGGGCCCAGCAGCGCTCCTCGGCGACCTCGCCGGTGGGGGTGGCCGAGGCGCTCGTCGTGGTCGCCGCGGTGGCGCTCGTGGTGGGGGCGCTGGTCGGGTCGCCGCCGGCCGTCACGGTGCGCACCACCAGGTACGCCACCGCCATGCCCACGATGAGCAGGAACACCAGGGCGAAGGTGATGCCTCCGTAGAGCAGGGCGCGGGTGCGGCCGCCGCCGCCGCGGGGAGGCTTCGGTGCGGTGTACATCGGGGCGGTGCTCCTTCGCGGGGACGGGATGCGGGGCGGGGAGGGAGGAGAAGGACGGGACGGGGGGGGGGGGGGGGGGCCGTAGGGGCCGGGCTCAGCCGACGACCTTCAGGCTCGCGATGATCTCCTCGAGGCCCTGGACGTGCTCGGGCTGGTCTGCGGCGACGTCGGAGGCCAGGGCGCTGGGGCCGTTCGGGCCCTCGACGACGATCGAGGTCACCACGGAGGCGCTCGTGGTCTCGAGGATCTCGGGGTCCTCGAAGTGGTAGGTGGCCTGCACGATCCACGCCGGGTAGCCGTCGACGATCATCGACTCGGTGCGGTAGTCGGTCACCTTGGGCGACTCCCCGAAGTGGCTGACCACGCCGGAGGTCGTCGCGTAGCACTGGAAGATGGTCACGGCCGCCTGCTCCAGGCCCGGGTAGCCGCCCTCGGAGTCGGGGAACACGGCGCGGCCCAGGTTGACCACCGAGTACCAGCTGCCCTCGACGTTGCGACCCTGCGCGTTGGTCTGGTCCATGTAGGGCAGGCCGCCGGAGCCCCACGGGTAGTCCCATCCGTCCGGGATCGTGTACTCGAGGTCCCCGCCGCGGATCGTGCCGGGGGAGGAGTCCTCGCCGGGCCGCCAGTCCGGGATCCAGCAGTCCGTGGTCGGCTTCTGCGTGAAGATCGGCGGGGGAGGGGCGATGTCGGGGTCGTTCTGGTCCGGGACGTACTCGCCCTCGCCCCGCTCGGTGCGCTGCTCCCCGGTGGCAGGGGCGGCCGTCGGCCCGGCCTCGGGGCCCTTGAAGACGGTCTGCGAGAGCACCAGGGCCACGATCGCCAGGAGCACCACGGCCGAGCCGATCACCGACAGCACGATCACCAGGGCCCGGGAGCGCGCCCTGGGCCCCGGGGCGCTGAGCGGGCCGGGCTCCTGGGCCTGGGCCGCGTAGTCCGGGAGGGAGGCGCCGGCCGGGCTCCCGGCCGCGGTGAAGTCCGGCAGGCCCTGCGCGGGCATGCCGCCGGGAGGCTGGGTCATCGGGCTTCCTCCTCAGGCGTCCGTGCGTGCTCGACCACGATTCTCGCACGCGGGCCGCCCACGTCCCCGACAGCTGCCCTTGCTATGGTCCGCTCATGCGCCCGCCACTCGTGCTCAGCATCTCCGCCTCCGATCCGCTCGGCGCCTCCGGGCTCGCGGCCGATCTCAAGACCCTCACCGCTCTCGGCGTCTACGGCGCGGGCGTGACCACCATGATCGCCGTCGGCTCCACCCAGGGCGTCCGCTCCCTGCACCGCCTGGAGGGGGACGTCGTCGGCGCGCAGCTGGACGCCGTCCTGGCCGATGTGCGGCCCGATGCGACGAAGATCGGCGCCCTCGGCGGCGCGGCCGCGGCCACGGAGGTCTCCCGCCGCGTCCGCGAGCACCGCGCGGAGCTGGGCACCCTCGTGCTGGATGCCGTGATGGTGGACCTCGACGGCACCGCCCTGATCACCGCGGAGGGCGCCGCCGTCCTCGCCGCCGAGCTGGTGCCGCAGGTCGACGTCCTGGTCGCCAACACCCTCGAGGCCGGGCAGCTGCTGGGCCGCGCCCCCGCGACCGATGCGGAGGGACTGCGCGAGCACGCCCTGGCCCTGCGCGAGCTGGGCCCGCGCAGCGTGCTGGTCACCGGCGCGCGGCTGGGCGGCGCCGATGCCGTGGACGTGCTCGTCCACCCCGGCGGCACCGATGTGCTGCGCAGCGCCCGCGTGGACTCGGCGCACACCCGCGGGGCGGGCGCGACGCTCACCGCCGCGATCGCCGCGCAGTACGCGCGGGTGGAGGAGTTCGGCCGCACCGGCCAGGACGACCAGGTGGGCAGCGAGGGCACGCAGGACGACGACATCACGATCATCGCCTCCGCGCGGGAGTTCCTCGCCAGCACCATGATCGACGCGCAGACCTGGGAGCTCTCCCGCACCCCCGGCACGGGCCACGGCCCGCTGAACCACCTGATCACGCTCTCGGCGGGCTGATCGGGGGGCCTGTTCAGGCCAGCAGGCCGAAGCGCTCCTTGAGCCGCAGCACGCGGCCGGCGGCCTCGGCGAGGTGCGCGGCGGCCTCCTCGGAGGTCCCCGCCCATTCCTCGACCGCGTCGACGAGCTCGCCGGCGATCGTCGGGTCCGCGGTGAGGACGGCGTCGCCGCCGGCCTCCAGGACCCGGGCGGCGCGCTCGGCCACGGGGACGTCGGCGACGGCCTTCGCCGAGCCGATGTCATCGGTGATCACCAGGCCCGTGAAGCCCATCCGCCCCCGCAGCAGGTCGCGCACCACGGCGGGGGAGAACATCGCCGGGACGCCGGGGTCGATCTGCGCGTAGTGGGCGCTCGAGGTCATGACGATCTCGGCCCCGGCGGCGATGCCCTCGGCGAAGGGCTCCAGGAACGGGTCCTCCGCGGTGGTCGTCCCGTCGGTGACGCCCTCGGCGGAGAAGTCGGTGTTCTCCCGCACCCGGCCCAGCCCCGGGAAGTGCTTGAGCGTCGCGGCGATGCCCACCTCGCCCAGGCCCTCGACGGCGGCGCGCACGCACGCGGCCACCTGCTGCGGCTCGGTGCCGAAGCCGCGCTCGAGGGCGCCCACGGGCGCGTTGTCCTCGCCGAGCTCGGGATCGACCACGTCCGCCACCGGGGCGAGGTCCACGTGCAGGCCCAGGGCCGAGAGGTCCTCGCCGATGCTGCGGTAGGCGGCGGTGACGGCCTCGGGCCCCTCCTCGCCGAGCTCCTCGGCGCTCGGGGTCTCCCGCGCCGTGTCCCCGCGCAGCATGCGGATCCGCCCGCCCTCCTGGTCCACCGCGAGCAGCGGCGCGGGCGCCTCGCCGACGGCCGCGCGGGCGGAGGCGACCGTCTCGACGACGGCGGGGACCTCCGACCATCGGCCCAGCAGGAAGAACCCGCCGAGCCCGAGCCCGGAGACCGACTCCTCGGGGAAGGACTCGCCCGCCCGCACCCCCACCAGCACCAGCTGGGCGGCCTGCTCGCGCACGCTCATCTCCGCGAGCGCCTGCTCGGCGGCGCTCGGCGGAGCCGTCGTCGGGCTCGCGGACCCCGGGGCCGATGTCGCATCACCTGCCCCGCCGCCGTCGGACCCCGCGGGCCCATCGGCCGCGTCGGAGGGAGCCCCGCTCCCGCCCCCGGGGGAGCACGAGGTCAGGGCCGCGAGGGCCGGCATGCCCAGCAGCAGGGCACGGCGGGCGGGTCGAGAGGACATACGGCCAGTCTCCCAGACGAAGTACTGTGGCGGACATGACGAGACAGGACCGTCCCCTGCCGCCGCGCGCGAGGGCGATCTCGGCCGCGACCGGCACCGACTTCCTCGAATGGGCACGCCGCATCGACGCCCTCGGCGGGCCCGAGCTGGACCATGCGAGCATCGCCCGCGAGCTCCCGCAGCGCTGGGAGATCACCGAATGGTGGGCGCAGGGCGTCACCGTCGCCTACGAGCAGTGGATCGGCCGCCGCGAGGTGGGGCAGAGCTGCACGGGCGAGTACGCCGCGAGCGCCTCCCGCACCGTGGCCGGGGACCTCGACGCCGTCGCCGAGGCCTGGGACGCCTTCGCCGACGAGGCCCGCCGCGAGGAGCTGGGCCTGGGGCCCGGCCGGCGCAGCGCCAGCGACCGGTGGCGCTACTGGCGCGCCGACGTCCAGGACGGCTCGCAGCTCTCCGTGAACATCAGCGCCGCGCCCGCAGGCGGCGCCCGCGCCGCGGCCGCCGGACCGCGCAGCACCGTCGCCGTCGAGCACAAGCAGCTCGCCACCGCCGCGGAGCGCGAGACCTGGAAGAGCGCCTGGAAGACCGTCCTGTCCGACTTCGCCCAGCACCTGAGCACCCGACCCGACGCCCCGGAGGAGACCCGATGACCACCCCGCCCCCCGCCCCGCAGCTGCCCGCCCCCGACGGCAGCAGCGACCCCTGGCAGCGGCTCGAGGACGTCACCGGCGAGGAGGCCCTGGCCTGGGTGCGCGAGCGCAACGCCCGGGCCGAGGCGGAGATCGACGCCGTGCCCGGGCCCGACGGCGAGAGCCTCGCCCGCAGCCTCCAGCGCGAGATCCGCGAGATCCTCGACGCCAAGGACCGCATCCCCGCCGTCGTCAAGCGCGGGGAGCACCTCTACAACCTGTGGACCGACGCCGAGCACGAGCGCGGCCTGTGGCGGCGCACCACCCTGGACTCCTACCGCACCGACGAGCCCGTCTGGGACGTGCTGCTGGACGTCGACGCGCTGGGCGAGGAGGAGGGCGAGAGCTGGGTGTGGCACGGCGCCTCCCTGCTGCGCCCCGCCGAGGGCGAGCCCTACCGCCGCGCCCTGGTGACCCTGTCGCGGGGCGGCTCCGACGCCGACGTGACCCGCGAGTTCGACCTCGACGCGCGCGCCTTCGTGCCCGCCGCCGAGGGCGGCTTCGTGCGGCCCGAGGCCAAGGGGCACGCGAGCTGGATCGACGAGGACACGCTGCTGATCGCCACCGACTTCGGCGAGGGCACCCTGACCACCTCCGGGTATCCGCGCCAGGCCCGCATCTGGCGCCGCGGCACGGACCTGACCGAGGCCGAGCTCGTCTTCGAGGCCGCCGAGGATGACATGGGCGTGTTCGTCTCCCACGACTCCACCCCCGGCTGGGAGCGCGACTGGGTGATCCAGATGCACGCCTTCTACGACACGACCGTGCATCTGCTGGACCGCTCCACGAGCCCCGCGACCCTCACCGCCCTGGACGTGCCCCGGGACATGGAGGCCAATGCCCATCGCGACCTGGCCGTCTTCTCGCCGCGCAGCGACTGGGAGGTGGACGGCGTCGTCCACCCGGCCGGCTCCCTGGTGGTCGGGGACTTCGACGCCTTCCTGCGCGGCCAGGCGCAGCTGCACGAGCTGTTCACCCCCACCCCCTCGACCTCGCTGCAGGGCATGACGCTGACCCGCGGCACCGTCGTGCTCACCGTCCTCGAGGACGTGATCGACCGCCTCGAGCTGCACGTGCGCGACGAGAACGGCGAGTGGACGGGGCAGGAGCTGTACCCCGAGCTGTCCGGCGCCCTCGGCGTCAGCGCCGTCGACTCCGACGAGGACGACCGCGTCTGGGTCACCGACACCGGCTTCCTCACCCCGACCCGGCTGCTGCTGGGCGACCTCGCCGAGGCCGCTGCCGGAGGGCCGGCCGGGGAGCTCGAGCTGATCAAGTCCACCCCGGAGCGCTTCGACGCGAGCGGCCTCGAGGTCACCCAGCACTTCGCCACCAGCGACGACGGCACCCGCGTGCCCTACTTCCAGATCGGCCCGGCCGACGGGGGCGGGCAGGCCGCGCCCACCCTCCTGTACGGCTACGGCGGCTTCGAGATCTCGCTGACGCCCTCCTACCTGGGCGCCATCGGCAAGGCCTGGTGCGAGCGCGGCGGCACCTACGTGGTGGCGAACATCCGCGGCGGCGGCGAGTACGGGCCGGCCTGGCACCAGGCCGCCCTGCGCGAGAACCGCCACCGCGCCTACGAGGACTTCTCCTCCGTGGCGAAGGACCTCCTCGAGCGCGGCGTCACCGACCGCGAGCACCTCGCGGTGCGCGGCGGATCCAACGGCGGCCTGCTCACCGGGAACATGCTCGCCCAGTACCCGGAGCTGTTCGGCGCCGTCATCATCCAGGTCCCGCTGCTGGACATGAAGCGGTACTCCCACCTGCTCGCCGGCGCCTCCTGGATGGCCGAGTACGGCGACCCGGACACCGACGACTGGGAGTTCATCCGCACCTTCAGCCCCTACCACCTGCTGCGCGAGGGCGTCGAGTACCCGCCGACCTTCGTGCTCACCTCCACGCGCGACGACCGCGTCCACCCCGGGCACGCCCGCAAGCTGGTCGCCGCTCTGGAGTCCCTGGGGGCCGATGTCCGCTCCTTCGAGAACATCGAGGGCGGGCACGGCGGGGCCGCGACGAACGAGCAGGCGGCCCGGATGAACGCCCTCCTGTACACCTTCCTGTGGGCGAGCATCGGCCGCTCGCAGCCGCGGGGGAGCGAGCCGGGCGCGCCGTGAGCGCCCAGCGCATCCTCGACCGGGCGGGCCAGGACGAGCTGCTCCAGATCCGCAACGATCTGGTCACCGTGTATCGGCCGATCAGCGCGGAGGACCCGCGGCTGTTCCCGCTGCGCTACTCGCGCATGCCGGCGCGGCGCGGCGCGCCCGTGCCCGTCCTGATCATCCCCGACGGCCCGGCGATGGCCTCCGTGCTGCCCTACGACCCGCTGCGCCGCACGTTCAGCGCCGCCGGTCTGGACGTGCTGATGGTCGAGCACCGCGGCGTGGGCCTCTCGCGCCTGGATGCGCAGGGCCACGACCTGCCTGCGAGCGCCATGCGCGTGCGCGAGGCGATCGACGACCTCGCCGCCGTCCTCGAGCACGGGAAGGTCGAGCAGGCCGTCGTCCTCGGGGTCGGCTACGGCGCCTACCTCGCCCTGGGCCTGGCGGCCCTGCACCCCGAGCGGGTGCACTCCCTCGTCCTGGACTCGCCTCTGACCTCGGCCGATGACGAGGTGGTCGCGCAGGCGGAGCTGCGCCGCCTGTACTGGCACGGCGAGGACCTGCGCACCGACACCATCGCGGCGGCCCTGCGGAGGCTCGTCGCCTCCGGGGACATCGACGGCCCGCACGCGGGCAGCGTGATCCTCGCCGTCCACGAGTACGGCGGGATCGGCGCGGTGCGGGACCTCGTGGACCTGCTGGTGACCGGTCGCGGATCCCTCACCTGGCGCAGCGTGCGCCAGGTGCTCGCGCAGGACTGGCTGCAGTCGGCCCCCTACGTGTGCGAGCACGACCTCGTCGCGCACATCTCCCGCACCAGCCTGGGGCAGGGACGCCACGCCGACGGCGGGCCGCTGGACGCCCTGCAGGTCAGCGCGCAGCGCACCCGCGGGGTGCCCGAGTTCGCCGGCGAGGAGCTGGACCTGCGTGCCCTCAGCGCGCAGATCGGGGTGCCCGCCCTGGTGCTCAGCGGCGACCTCGACCTCATCACCCCGCGCGCCGTCGCCGAGGACCTCGTCGCGAGGATGCCCCGGGCCCGCCTGCTTCCCGTGCGGGAGACCGGGCACAGCATCCTCGACTCGCATGCCGCGATCGCGCAGATCGCCGCCCGCTGGAGCGGCGCCGGCGCCGGCCATCTTCTGGTCGAGCGGGCCGATGAGCTCGCGGCCCTGCCGCGCACCCCCGCCAACCGCGCCCTCACCAGCGGGCTGCACCTCGCGCTCGCCGCCGAGCAGATCTCCCCCTGGCGGATGCGCATCCAGACGGTGCGCCACGACCGCGAGGGCGCCAGCGTCGACCCGCATTCGCGGCGGGCCCGCACCGTGAAGATGTAGCGCCCGGCACCGGCACGGCCGGGTACGCTGACCGCGACGCAGGAGGTGCCGATGCGCAAGCGCGCCCAGGGGGTCCGATCCCTCGCCGAGGTCCCGCGCCGCCGACCCTACGCAGCAGCGGTCGCGGCGCTCGCCTCCGTGGTCGCCGTGGGGACGCTGGCTGCCGGGGGACTGGTCGGCGTCGGTCCCCTCGCGCCGCTCGGCGGACGCCCCGCCGACACGGACACCACCGGCGGCCCGGCGACCACCACCTCCCCGAGCACCGGCGCCGCGGCGCCTTCCGACGCGGAGTCCCCGTCGACGGACGCCCCGTCCCCAGATCCGTCGACGGATCCGTCGACCGCCTCCGATCCCTCCGCGACGCCCGATCCGCCCTCGCCCGATCCGAGCAGCTCCGCCCCGTCGCAGCGCCCGACGTCCGAGGAGACCGACCCCGCGGATGTCGAGGACTCCTCGGATCCCGCAGAGCCCGCGGAGCCCTCGCCCGGGAAGGGATCGGGGTCCCGGCCCGGCAGGGATCCCTCCCCGCGGCCGCGGCCCTCCGACCCCGGCGAGGAGGTCCCGGTCCCCACCGAGGAGCCGACCGGGGAGGATCCCTCCCCCGAGCCCGAGCCGACGGACTCGACCGAGCCCGAGCCGTCGGAATCGAGCGAGCCCGAGCCGTCGGACTCGACCCAGCCCGAGCCGTCGGAATCGACCGAGCCGCCGGAGCAGACCCCGAGCGCCCCCGAGACGACGACGAGCGGGACGCCGTCCTCGCGGCCGAGCACGACCTCGACCCCGACGTCCACGGCATCGAGCAGCTCGGCCCCGCCCAGCTCCCCGAGCGGCACCCCGAGCGGGACCCCCAGCGGCACCCCGAGCGGGAGCAGCAGCCCGACCACGAGCGGGTCGCCGAGCACCTCCGCCTCGCCCAGCAGCACGGGAACGCCCAGGAGCACGGGGACGCCCGGGCTGCCGGAGCCGACCTCGCCCTGACGCAGCGGTCGCCGACGCAGGAGGTGGCCGGACCAGGACCTGCGAGATCGGGGTCGCCGGTCTCCCCGGATCGATGAGGTCGCCGGCCTCCCGAGTTCCGTCCCCGAACGATCCCCGTCGTGCGGGAGGAT
Source organism: Brachybacterium phenoliresistens (assembly GCF_000576425.1). Taxonomy (GTDB): domain Bacteria; phylum Actinomycetota; class Actinomycetes; order Actinomycetales; family Dermabacteraceae; genus Brachybacterium; species Brachybacterium phenoliresistens. The sequence continues at coordinate 44,384 of NZ_KK069990.1, forward strand.
TCCCATGCCGGAGCCTCGGGGCGACTGATCGATCGCATGCCCTTCGCGGGCGTCTTCCGGGGCCGAAGTGATCAGTCGAGCAGAGTGCGCAGAGCGGGACACCCCGGCTCCCCGTGCCGAGAGGAGCCTTCGCGGACCTGCGACGTTCCGAGGTCGAGGCGCGGTCCCGCCCGAGGCGTGCTCCCGCCCGAGGCGTGCTCCCGCCGCGAGGCCTTCCGGGTCAGAGGGCCTCGGTGCGGCAGGACACCTGGAAGCCGTTCTCGTCCAGGAGGGGCTGGTAGGCGACCTGGTAGGTGTCAGCCGCCCACTGGGCGGGATCGGCGGGCGGGTTCCCGCTCCAGGAGAACGCGGCCTGGTCCACGAGCACGCAGTCGGGCACCCGCGTGTTGGGGCCGTGGGTCCACTGCACGTCGTGGTCCGGCACCAGGTAGGCCATGAGCGTGATGTCGGAGGCGACGACCGTGCCGTCGGGGATCGCCGCGACAGCGGCCTGGGCGGCGTCCCAGCGGGGGCTGTGGGCGAGGGCGTCGGGGCGGGCCAGGGCGGCGATCGGCATCTGGGAGCCCAGCACGAGGGTGACGGCCGCGGTTGCGGCGACGGCCGTGGTGCGCACGAGGCCGCCGGGGCGGGGCGCATCGGCCGTGAGCCAGGCGGTCGCGCGGCCGGTGCGGCGGTCGCCCAGGGCATCGAGCAGGGCCGCGAGGGCGATCGGAACCAGGATCGCGTTGTAGTGCCAGTACCAGGTCCAGTAGAACTCGACGGTTCCGGTGAACCGCCAGGCCAGGGTCGGCAGCATCAGCCAGATCAGCGGCGAGCGGGCCCCGACCACACCGGCGGCCAGCAGCAGCATCCCCACCGTCATCCATTTGTCGGCGGGGAAGAACACGTCCAGCGGCGAGCCGAGGTTGCCGGTGTAGTCGTACTGCCCTGCCGTGTTCAGCAGCGGCAGGATCACGAAGGTCGACAGCACGAACCAGCCCAGCCCCCACGCGGCGAGCACCGCGCCGTGGACGCGATGCTCGCGCCGCCTCAGGGCGACGACCGCGCCGAGCACCGCGACCGTCAGGCCCAGGTCCTCCTTGACGAACACGAGCAGCGCCGCGAGGACGAGGGCCGGCACGATCCGTCCGCGCAGCAGAGCGGTGAGGGAGAACGCCATCAGCGGGACGGCGAAGGCGATCTCGTGGAACTGGACATCGGCCGCGGACTGCAGGCCGAAGGAGAAGGCGTAGGCCAGGCCGGCGAGCGTGCCGAGCCCGGGGCCGAGGCGGTCGATCGCCAGGCGGGTCAGCGGGATCGCGCTGAGACCGAACAGCAGCGCCTGCGTCCACAGCAGCGCCAGCCCCGAGGGCCAGACCGCCCACACCGGGCCCAGCAGCACGAGCAGCGGGTGGAAGTGGTCGCCGAGCAGGTTCACGCCGTCGCCCTTGATGGGGACGATGGGGGCGCGCAGCTCGGAGTATGCCTTCGCGAGCTCGGAGAAGATGCCCAGGTCCCAGGAGCGGGAGGCGAAGCTGCGCCACTGCTGCACGCCGAGCAGGCCGTAGACGGCGGTCGCGGCGGCGGCGATCGCGAGCGGCACGCCCCCGCGCACCGCCTCCGGGGCAGGGGCCGGGGATGCGTTCCCGGGGCGGATGCCGGGGACCCCGGCGCCTTCGGTGCTCACGGCCGCGCTCATGGACTCGAGGGTACTGGCGCACGGCCCGGCGGGGCGCATCGGCCCGGATAGGCGCATCGGCCCGGTCCGGCCGGTGCGCAGGGCGGGCCGCCCCGGCCTCCGATCAGGAGATCGAGCAGGCGACCCCGTTGAAGCCGTGGTTGCAGTAGCCGCCGGGGTTCTTGGCGAGGTACTGCTGGTGCTCGGGCTCGGCCGTGTAGTAGACGCCGTCCCCGGCGTCGGCCAGCGCCGCGAGCTCGGTGGTGATGGCGCCGCGGCCTGCGGCGTCCAGCGCCTGCTGGTAGCTGCGGGCCGAGGCGGTGACGATCTCCCCCTGGTGCGCGGTCGTCCAGTAGACGGCGCTGCGGTACTCGGTGCCGACGTCGTTGCCCTGGCGCATGGCGGTGGTCGGGTCGTGCTGCTGCCAGAACTCGGTGAGCAGGGCGCGCAGCACGGCGTCGCGCGCGTCCTGGTCGGCGCCGCGGTAGATCACCCGCACGGCCTCGGCGTGCCCGGTCCTCGCGGAGAAGACCTCCTCGTAGGTGGGGTGGGCCGTGAAGCCTCCGGCGTAGCCGGCGGAGGTCGTGTGCACCCCGGGGATCTGCCAGGCGATCCGCTCGATGCCCCAGAAGCAGCCGCCGGCCAGGATGATCTCCTCCGCGTCGGCGGGCCAGGGACGGGGGTCGACGGGGGCGTCGGGGCCCAGCATGTCGGTGCCCAGCACGAGGTGCTCGCGCAGCAGGGGGTACGGGGACGCGTCGCGGCCCGGCAGCGCCTCCTCGCGCGTGACCATCTGCTTCTTGTGCCCGTACAGGAGATCCATCATCTGCCACATGGTCCTCACGCTAGACCTGTGCGGGGCGCCGTGGGGGAGAAGGTGTCGCGCATCGCGCCGGGCGGGATCAGGCGGCCGGATCCCGCGGGGCGGTCGGGTCCCGCGGGGCGGGCGGCGCCCCGTCCCGCGGCAGCAGCAGCACCAGCAGCACGACCACCGCGACGACGCCCGGGATCATCAGCCAGGCCGGGACCGCCGCGCCGGCGCCGGCGAGGGCCAGCAGCCCCGCCCCGGCCACCAGGCCGATGCCCAGCGCCGGCAGCGCCCGCCGCACCGTCGCCGCCAGCGCGCCGCGCCGCACCACCCCGTGGGCGGGGACCGAGGCCGCCAGCGCCCACAGGGCGTGGGACACCATCAGCAGCGCCGCCAGGGCCAGCGTGGCCCCGGCCCCGAGCGGTCCGGCGATCACCACGGCGATCACCAGCACGCAGAAGGCGACCAGTCCCGCATCGGCGTCGGGCCGCGCCGTCTGCAGCAGTCCCAGCAGGAGGACGACCAGGGTCAGCAGCACCGCCTGCGGCGAGCCGAAGGGAGCCATGCCGGTCACCAGCGCCGCAGCCAGCAGCAGCGCCGCGAGCGCGCCCAGGCGCAGCGCCCACTGGCTCGGGTCCACGATGCGCAGGTCCGCGATGGCCTGCGCGACGCCCTCGACGAGCGATCTCATCAGGACCTCCGGATCCGCGGGGCGGAGCCCGCCGCCATGAGGGACAGGACCACCGGCGCCAGGGACGCGGGCCCCTCCCACGCCGTCACCGGCACGCCGCGCTCGCGCAGCTCCCGCACGATCTGCTCGCGCAGCAGGCGCCGCATCACCCAGGCCTCGGCCCAGAACCGGTCCGAGGCCCGGCCGTCGGGGCGGCGCTCGGGCCGGCCGTGCAGCGCCGAGGCGTCGCCGACGGACAGCGGCAGGGGGTCCACGACGATCACATCGGCCCCCTGGGCGACGAGGTCGCCGACCTGGGCGATCACCGGCTCGCTGAGCAGGGGCGAGAACACCACGGTGAGGGTGCCGGTGCGCACGGTGCGCAGCCGCACCGCCCGGCCGCTGCCGATCTCCCGGGTGGCGCGGGAGAGCGCGTCGGTGAGCACCCGCAGCTGGCGGGGCCCGGTGCCGGCGCGCACGGGGCCGATGAGATGGCCGAGGTCGTGCAGGGCGACCCGGTCCCCGGCGGCGAGGTAGTGGCGGGCGACCGCCGCGGAGGCCCGGACGGTCACGTCCAGGCTGGAGGGGGACTCCGGCGGGGCCGAGGGCAGCGGCGGAATGTCCACCAGGGTGTCGGTGACCAGGAGGACGTCGGTGTCCTGCTCGGAGAAGGTGGCGTTGGTGTGCATGGTGCCCGTGCGGGAGGTGACGCGCCAGTTGATGCGGTGCAGGCGGTCGCCGGCCTGGAACGGACGCACATCGGCCAGGGCCGTGCCGGGGCCGCGGCGGCGGGAGATGTGCGCGCCGCTGATGCCGATCACCGAGGGCACGTCCACGGGCGCCTCGAGGATCGGGGAGTCGGGGGTGACCTGCAGGTCCAGGGGCCCCAGCACGCTCTGGGCGCGGAAGGCGCCGGCGGCGTCGGCCACCTGCACGTGCACGGGGCCGATGCGGTAGTTGCCCCAGCGCCGCACGGTCAGGGAGAGGGAGACGGCGTCCGCATCGGCCGCGGTCGCGTAGCGGGGCGTGGTGTAGGCGTGCGCGCGCGGGGGCAGCACCACGCCGGCCACCGTACCCGGGGCGACGTGGACGCTCGCGCGGACCGTGCCGCCCTCGGGGAGGCGGTCCGTGCCCAGGCGCAGCACCGGGGCGGGCTCCGCCATCGGCCCGGGGGCGCCGGCGCGCAGCAGGAGGGCGGCGTGCGCGAGCAGCGCCCACACCAGCAGCGGCAGCACGACCACCAGCAGGTCCGGCCGGCCGGCGAGCACGGCGATGGCCCCGGCGCCGCCGCCGGCGACGACGGCGCGGGTGTGGGCGGGGGTGGGGCGCAGCCGCAGCGGCGGCCCGGCCGGGGTGCGGACCCCGCCGGACGGGACGCGGGGCTGCGCGCTCCCGCTCACGGCGCCGGCACCGCGCCGGCGGGCTGCGCGACGGGGACCTCGACCTCCGTGAGGACCGCCGCGACCACGGCGTGGCTGCTGGCGTTCTGCAGCCACAGCTCCGGCTTGATGGTGACGCGGTGGTCCAGGGCGGCGTGGGCGAGGTCCTTGACATCCTCGGGCAGCACGAAGCCGCGGCCGCGGATCACCGCGAGCGCCCGCGCGCAGACGATCAGCGCGAGGGTCCCGCGGGGGGAGGCTCCCACCAGCGCGTGGGGGTGGCGGCGGGTGGCGCGGACCAGCTCGACGGCGTACGCGCCGACCTCGTCCTCGACGTGGACCCGCTCCACGGCCTCCTGGACCGCGAGCAGGCCGGCGGCGTCGATGACCTGCGGGACGGACTGCTCCTCGGTGCCGCGGCGCAGCCGGCGCGAGAGCACGTCCCACTCCTGCTGGGCGCTGGGGTATCCGAAGGACAGCCGCAGCAGGAAGCGGTCCAGCTGCGCCTCGGGCAGCGGGTAGGTGCCCTCGTGCTCGACGGGATTGGCGGTGGCCAGCACATGGAAGGGCCGCGGCAGCGGGCGGGTCGTGCCCTCGACGGTGACCTGCCGCTCCTGCATCGCCTCGAGCAGCGCGGACTGCGTCTTCGGGGGCGTGCGGTTGATCTCGTCGGCCAGCAGCAGGCCGGTGAACACGGGGCCGGGCCGGAAGGCGAACTCGCCCGTGCGCTGGTCGAAGACCTCCGCGCCGGTGAGATCGGCCGGCAGCAGGTCCGGCGTGAACTGGGCGCGGGTGAAGGGCAGGCCCAGGGCCTGCGCGAAGGAGCGGGCCGCGAGGGTCTTGCCGAGGCCGGGCAGGTCCTCGAGGAGCACGTGGCCGCCGGCGAGGATGCCGGCGAGCACCAGCTCGAGGGCCTCCCGCTTGCCGACCACGGCCTGCTCGACGGCGTCCAGGACGGCGCCGGCGGAGGCGAAGGCCTCCTCGGGGGTCTCGGGCTGCGGGGCGACGGGCTCCGGGGCGGGGTCGGAGGCGGTGCGCTCGGGGCTGGCGGTCATGGACGGGACTCCTCGGTCGGGGTCGGGGCGGGATGCGGGGTCCGCCCGGTGGGGGCGGCGATCGGTGCAGGGGGCGCGACGGCCAGCTCGCGGAGGTAGCGGTGCAGGGTGGCGCGGTCGATGGGGGCCACCGGGTGGGCGTCGTGGTCCTCGTGGGCGGACTCCGCGATCAGACGGCGCAGCGGCTCGGACAGCGGCGGGGCGTCCTCGCGATGCTCGCGCTCGGCGGCGATCTCCCCGAGGGCCTGCCCGATGGCGCGGGCGGTGATCTTCCGGGCCGGCTGCGCGGAATAGGCGGCGGCCTCCAGGCGCCGCACCCGCAGATCGCGTCCGTCGAGGCGGGCGGCGTCGGGGTCGGTGTCCAGGGGCGGCGCGGCCGATGCGTCCGCGCGGGCGATCCCGCGGCGCAGGAACCAGGAGCAGGCGGCGACGGCGAGGGCCAGGGACACCGGCAGCACCGGGTCGAGGTGGGCGCCGGCGAGGGCCAGCACCAGCATCACGACCAGGGCGACCGCCAGGGCGATCCCGGTGTCGCGGACCAGGATCACCAGCTCGCCGACGGGCCCGCGGTCGCGCAGCGCGGCCCTCATGCGCCGGTGCCCGTCTGGGAGCGCAGATCCGCGGACAGCCAGGTGAGCAGGGCGATCGCCCGCTCCCGGTCCGCCTCGGTGATGGGGGTGCCGGAGAACAGCGCCCGGCCGTACAGCCGGGCGAAGTCCTCGAGATCCTCCCGGGGGAGGGACAGGGCCCCGAGCACCGCGAGGACGAACTCGCGGGTGGTCTGGGATCCGCCGCGGCGGATCCCCGCCTCGGCGATCGCCTGCTCGAGGGCGAGCCACGCGGCGATCACCGCATCGCCGGGCCGGCGGGCACGGGTGAGCTGGACGACGGCCTCGTCCAGCGCGGTCGCGGCCTGCTGGGCGGTGAGCTCCTCGGGCTCGGCCTCGGCCGCGGCCTCGGAGCGCCGCTCCCGGCGGCCCAGCGCGATCACGCGCTGGGCGATCCAGACGACCAGCACCAGCACGACCAGCCCTGCGAGCACGCCCAGGACCAGACCGATCAGGTCCATCGCCTCGCGCACGCCCTCCCGCACCGGCGGCGGGGTGACATCCCGCGTGGCCCACTCGGGCTCGTCGGGCCCCGGGTCCTGCACGGTGAGCTCCCGCGAGGAGGTGGGTGCCGCCGGCTCGAACGAGGCCAGCGGCTCGTCGCTGCGGGTGGAGGCGAGGCCCGCCAGCACCAGGCACAGCGTCCCCAGGGCCAGCACGAGCAGGGCCCACGGGCCGATGCTCCATCGCCGTGCCGCGCCGTCCGCCTGCTCGGCGCCGTCCCCCCGGACCCCCTCCCGGCTCATGCGGGACCGTCCCCGTCCGTGTGCTCCGTCTGCTCCGTGTGCTCTGCCTGCTCCGTGTGCGGGGAGGCGACGATCACCGACTGCTCCCCGGCGATGCGGGTGAGGATCAGGGTCGCCTTCTCGTCGCCGAAGCGGCGCGGCCGCAGGCTGCGCCGCAGCTCCTCCGGCGTGATCGCGGTCCCGCGCTTCTTGATCTCGAGCACGCCGATGCGATGCTCGCGCAGGTAGGCGGCGAGGCGCTTGAGGGAGAAGCCGAACACGTCCCGCACCGCGTAGCCCTGCAGGAACGGGGAGCGGATGCGCTGGTCGGCGGTGAGATAGGCGATGCTCGGGTCCAGGGTGCGGGCGTCCATCCCCGCGGCGACCTGGCCGATGAGGCCCGCGCGGATCACCGCGCCGTCCGGCTCGTACAGGTGCGCGCCCACGGGGCCGGAGTCCGGGTCGGGGACCTCCTCGCCGGTGCGCTCGCGCAGCGCATGGGCGCCGTCGCGGCCGATCACCAGGGCGCTGCGGCGCACCCCGTCGGCCGCGAGCGGACCGAACCAGCAGGTGGCCTCGAGGACCTGGCCGTGCCAGGACAGCCACTGCGTCTCCGTCCCCTCCGGCAGCGCCGCATGGTCGATGCCGGGGCCCAGCTTGGCGCCCAGCGGGCCGGCCTGGCCGTCGCGGCCGATGCGGCGGGCGAGGTCGTGGACCGTCGACAGCGGCGGCTCGTACTCCTCCGGGTCGTGCAGGCGGCGGGTGCGGCCGCGGGCCGGGGCACGCCGGGCGGGATCCAGCCAGATGCCCTCGGTGGCCGAGGGGTCGTGGTCCTCCGCACGGCCCAGGCGGACGCTCGCGGTGGGGAAGGGGCGCAGGTTCACGGTCGCGACGGCGACGGTGGCGGCGTCGCGGTCCACGGCCAGCACCTCGGTGCCCAGGGCGGCGTTGGCCATGGCGTCCCCGCCGATGCCGCAGCCGAGGTCCGCGACCGACGCGACCCCGGCGTCCCGGAAGCGGCGGGCGTGCAGCGCCGCCACGGGCAGCCGGGTCGCCTGCTCCAGACCGTGCGGGGTGAACAGCATCGTCGCGGCGAACTCCCCGAACTTGTCCGCCGCGCGGGCGCGCAGCCGCGACTGGGTGAGCGCGGCGGCGACGAGCTCGGGCGCATGGCCGGCGCCGCGCAGCCGCGCGCCGAGGGCGAGCGCGCCGCTCTCCTCGTACGGGGGCAGGGAGTTCAGCAGATCCCAGCCGGCCGGCTGCAGCACCTGCTCGAGCTCGGCGACCAGCGGGTCGGGGGCGGGATCCGCGGAGGCGGAGGAATGCGGCGTCGACGGATCCATGCGCACGAGACTATCGGAATCCGCTGTCCCGACGGGGCCGGACGCCCTCCGGATCGCTCAGGCGTGGGTCTCCAGCACGATCTTCCCCCGGGCGTGGCCGCTCTCGAGGACCTCGTGGCCGCGGCCCGCCTCCGCCAGGGGCAGCACCGCGGCGACCTCGAGCGGCAGCAGCCCGCTCGCGTGCCCCTGCGCCAGCTGCTGCAGCCGGCCGCGGGAGGGGGACATGCGGGTCACGCTCGCGCGGATGCCGCGCTCGCGGGCCGGGGCGAGGTCGGCCAGGCTCGGCACCGCGACGATCCGGCCGCCCTCGGCGATCACGTCCAGGCTGGGCAGGAAGGTCGTGAAGTAGTGCAGGTCGATGACGACGTCGACCCCGCGGCCGCGGGTCTCGGACAGCACCCGCTCGGCCCAGTCCTCCTCGTCGTAGGCGATCGGCTCCCCGCCCAGCTCGCGGATCCGCTCCGCGTTCTCGGCGCGGCCGGTGGCCAGCACCCGGGCGGCCCCGGCCTGCAGGGCCAGGGGGATCAGCAGCTGGCCCACCCCGCCGGTGCCGCCGTGGACCAGCAGGGTCTCCCCGGGGCGCAGGCGGGCGTCGTCCTCGAGGGCCGTCTGCGCGGTGGTGCCGGCCAGCGCCAGGCCGGCGTAGGCGCGCAGGTCAGGCTCGGCGCCGGGGACGGGGCACAGGTCGTGGGCGGAGAAGGCGACGGTCTCGGCGTAGGCGCCGCGCATGTCGCCGAGGGTCCTCACCCCGAAGACGGGGGAGCCCACCGGCATGCCCAGGGCCTCGAGGTCCACGTCGTCGGCCGCGCCGATCACGTGCCCGGACATCTCCCGGCCCAGCACGGCGGGCAGCTCGAGGTTCTTCGCCTGGCCGGAGCTGCCGTCGCGCATCTTGTAGTCGATCGGGTTCAGCCCGGCGAACGCCACCGACACCAGCACGTCCCCGGGCCCCGCAGCAGGAGGCGCGCTCTCGCGCAGCTGGAGGACGTCCGGGGTGCCGAAGGTGTCGATGATGATCTCTCGCATGCCTCGATTCTGTCCCACCGATGGGATCATCGGGGCGGTGCGGCGTGTCGGCCGGCGCGCGACGAGGTCAGGAGGACGCGAACGTGGTGGAGCATCCGGATCCCTGGTCGTGGCGCCAGGAGCTCGCCGAGCAGCTGGGCCCGCTGCTCACGGCAGGCGGCGGGCGGACGGGCGCCGCGCGCCGTCCCCAGGATGCGGGCGAGGCCCGGCCCGAGGCGGGCACGGCCTCCCTGCTGTCCGCCCTCGGCGGGCGCCTGGCCGAGGACCTCCGCGCCCCCGAGGACGTGCCGGCCCTGCCGGTCTCCGCGATGGACGGCTTCGCCGTGCGGGCGGCCGACGTCGACCCCGCCGGCCCCACCGTGCTGCCCGTCCTCGCCGACATCCCCGCCGCCCCCGGCGGCGCGCGGCGCCTGTCGCCGGGCACGGCCGCGCGCATCATGACCGGCGCCCCCGTCCCCACCGGTGCGGACGCCGTGATCGAGGTCGAGCGCACCGACGCCGCCCGGGCGGGTGCGGCGCCCGCAAAGGTGAGGATCGGCCCCGTCCCGCAGCTGCGCCCCGGGCGGCACGTGCGCCGCCCCGGCGAGGAGATCCCCCGCGGCGCGGTGATCGCCCCCGCCAGGCAGGAGGTGACGCCCGGCCTGGTGGCCGTGGCCGCGATGCTCGGGCTGGGCCGCCTGCCCCTGGCGCCGGGGCTGCCCTCCCGGACGCGGGCGGACGGCCCTCGGGTGGCCGTGCTGGTGACGGGCGACGAGGTCCTGCCCGGACACGACATCGCCGCCGGGCAGGCCGATGGCGCCGTCCGCGACTCCAACGGCGTCATGCTCGCCGCGGCCCTGGCGGAGCTCGGCGCCCGGGCCCTGCCGCGACGCTGCTCCGACGCGCCCGCGCCGTTCCTCCGATCCCTGCGCGAGGCCGCCGAGGAGGCGGATCTCGTGCTCACCACGGGCGGCATCGGCCACGGCGCCTTCGACGTGGTCAAGGCGGTGCTCGGGGAGGGCGGCACGGGCGGCTCCCGCTTCGCCCACCTCGCCCTGCGCCCCGGCGGGCCGCAGGGCCGGGGGACGCTCGCCCGCGCCGACGGCTCCCTCGCCCCGCTCGTCCACCTGCCCGGGACGCCCGTCGGCGCCCTGGTCGGGTTCCATCTCTTCGTGCGCCCGCTGCTCGGCGCCGGGGAGATCACGCAGGGCGTGCTCGGTCCGATCCCCGAGGCCGCCCGCCCGCAGCCCGGCCGGCGGGGGAGCGGCGGCGCCGCGCAGACGCGGCTGCACGCGCTGCCGGCCGTCCTCGAGGAGCACGACGACGCCGGTCACGGGGCCCCGCGGGCGCTGCTGCTGCCGGGACGCCGGCTCGCGCCCTTCGCCCGCGCCGATGCCCTGGTGCTGCTGGAGCTCGCGCCCGGGCAGGAGGCGGAGGAGGGGGCGGCGGTGCCGGTGGTCCGGCTGGGGGCGTGAGCGCTCGGTGATGCGCCCGGGCGCCCGGGGCGGGGTCAGCGATCGGGTCAGCCGGGAGAGCGGTCCTCGAGGCGCCGGCGAAGCGCCTCGTCCTGCGCCGCCCGGGCGGCGCGCCGGTCCCGGCGTCGGAGCGAGATGCCGCGGACCATCGTCGCGACCAGCACGATCCCCACGCCGGCGGCGGCTCCGAGGCTCAGCGCCGAGAGCCACGCGCTGTAGGTCCAGCCCGCCAGGAAGACCAGGGCGAGGGCCAGGATCCCCACAGGCCAGACGCCGATGCCGCGGTGGCGGAGGGCATCGGCGGACGCGATCGCGGCGAGGATGCCGACGACCAGGAGGATCAGATGCCAGAAGGTCACGATTCGAGCATAACCAGCCCCCGGGCACGGGGGAGACCTCCGATGTGCGGCACTCTGGACGACTGCAAAGCGTTATGGTGACCGACGGAACCGTCCGGAACGGACCGGTTCCTGACCCTCCTGCGTCGCGACAGCTCGGACCTCGAGCTCGACCCGGCACAGCGGCCGGAGCCTGCGGGCCCGGCGCGGTCGCCCCCGGTCCCGAGCGGGGCCCGGTCGACGAGCGGCACCCTGGGTACGGAAAGGAACACTTCGCGATGATGCACAGCCTGGTGGGGAGACGACGTGATTAGGTTCGTCTCGCTCCGATTGCTGACCTACGTGATCCTGGCGTTCGTCGCCACGAGCTTCGCCTACCTGCTGGCGGCCTCGCTGATGCATCCCGAGGAGGTGCTCTACCCGCCGATCGCGACGCAGCCGATCCCGCCGGCGACGGCCCAGATGTACCTCGACGTCCGCAACGTCAACCCGGACACCCCGCTGTTCGAGCGCTACGCGACGTGGCTGGGCGGGCTGATCCGCGGGGACCTCGGCGTGACCACCGGGACCAACAAGTCGATGGTGCCCGTGGTGCAGGAGCTGGCCACCAGGATCCCGATCAGCCTCCGCCTGGTGGTGCTGGGAACCGTCATCGGCACCGTGCTCGGCGTGCTGGTGGGCATGGTCTCGGCCGTGCGCCGGAACTCGATCGGCGACCGCGTCTCCACCTTCCTCGCCTTCGTGCTGCTGTCCCTGCCGACCCCCGTCGTCATCCTCATCGTGCAGCAGACGAACCAGGGCGTCATGGACCTCACCGGCTGGGGACTGCCGGCGATCAACCCGATCAACCCCCTGCTGGCGCCCGGCTCCTGGGAGTCCATCAGCTACCAGATCAAGGCGCTGGTGATGCCCACCATCGTGCTGGCGCTCTTCGCCGCCGCGTCCTACTCGCGGTACATGAAGGTCACGACCCTCGACGTGCTGGGCAGCGACTACCTGCGCACCGCCCGCGCCAAGGGGCTCACCCGCGGCCGGGCGATGACCAAGCACGGTCTGCGGATGGCCCTGATCCCGATGGGCCAGTACTTCGCCTTCGCGGTGGGGGCGGCCTTCACCGGGTCCCTGTTCGTCGAGCTCATGTTCAACTGGCAGGGCATCGGCCGCTTCGCCGTGTCCTCCATCGGCATGGCCGACGTCAACGGGACCGCGGGCGTCGTGCTGTACACGGCGATCCTGACCCTGCTCTCCGCGACCTTCGCAGACTTCCTGCAGGGTGTGCTCGACCCGAGGATCCGGTGACCCCATGACGAATCCTTCCGACATGCGCGGCACCGACGAGGCCGCCCAGCTGCAGGCGCACTCCGACCCGGCCGAGAATCCCGTCATCGCGAGCGTCCTGAACGACCCGTCGCTCTCCGAGCAGGACCTGCCCCAGGGCGACGCCCGGGCGATCGAGTCCATGGGGCGCAGCGAGCTGCTGCGCCGCCGCTTCCTGCGCAACCGCAGCGCCCAGATCGGCATGGTCGTCTTCGCGCTCCTCGTGCTGCTGGCGATCTTCGCGCCGATGTTCTACCAGTACGGTCCCTTCGAACGGGACCTGCGCAACGCGCTCAGCGGACCTTCGGCCTACCACTGGTTCGGCGTCAACGAGCGAGGCCTGGACATCTTCGCGCGCACCATGCAGGGCCTGCGGATCTCGCTGGTGATCGGTCTGGGGACCGCCGTGCTGACGTCCTTCCTCTCGGTGGTGGTCGGCATCGTCGCCGGCTTCGTGAGCAGCAAGGGCCGCTGGGGCGCGCTCGCCGACGGCGCGCTGGTCAACCTCATCAACCTGTTCCTGGTGATCCCTTCGCTGCTGCTGCTGATGCTGTTCAGCCCCGTGCTCCAGCAGCGTTCCTGGCTGTGGATGATCCCGCTGCTCGCCCTGTTCGCCTGGATGCTCACCGCCCGCGTGCTGCGCGCGATGACGCAGCAGCTCGTGCGCACCGAGTACGTCGAGGCGGCGAAGTTCATGGGGGTGCACCCCGTCGTCACCATGACCCGGCACATCCTGCCCAACATCGCCAGCTGGATCATCATCGACACCACCCTCGGCGTCAGCGGTGCGATCCTCGGCGAGACCGGCCTGTCCTTCATCGGCTTCGGCATCCAGTACCCGCAGGTCTCCCTGGGCACCGTGCTGCAGGACTACAACATCTCGGCGCCGTACACCTGGATCCCGCCGGCCGCGGTGCTGGCCGCCCTCGTCATCTCCATCAACCTCATGGGCGAGGCGCTGCGCGACGCCCTCGACCCGACCAGCGGCGCGAGCCGGCTGTAGAAAGGGGGAGCAGATGTCCGACACGATCCTCTCCGTCCGCGATCTCACCGTCACCTTCCCCTCCGAGCACGGCACCGTCCGCGCCGTGCAGAACCTCAGCTACGAGGTCCACAAGGGCGAGGCCCTCGCGATCGTCGGCGAATCCGGGTCCGGCAAGTCCGTCAGCTCCCTCGCGGTGATGGGCCTGCTCCCGGCCACCGCGAGCATCAGCGGCGAGATCGAGCTGATGGGCCGCAAGATCTTCACGCTCGACGACAAGCAGCTCTCCGAGCTGCGCGGGAACACGATCTCGATGGTGTTCCAGGACCCGCTGTCCGCGCTGACCCCGGTCTACCGCGTCGGCGATCAGATCGCCGAGGTGGTCCGGATCCACCATCCGGAGCGGTCCGCCGCGGCGGCCCAGGCGCGCGCGGTCGAGCTGCTGGAAGCCGTCGGGATCCCCGAACCGGGGCGCCGGGCGAAGCAGTACCCGCACGAGTTCTCCGGCGGCATGCGCCAGCGGGCCATGATCGCCATGGCGATCGCCAACGAGCCCGAGCTGATCATCGCCGACGAGCCGACCACGGCCCTGGACGTGACGATCCAGGCGCAGGTCATGGAGCTGCTGAAGTCGGCCCAGGAGCTGCTGGGGGCCGCGACGGTGCTCATCACCCACGACATGGGCGTGGTCGCCGGCTTCGCCGACCGGGTCCTGGTGATGAAGGACTCGCGGATGGTGGAGACCGGCGAGGTCGACGAGATCTTCTACCGGCCCCGGGAGAAGTACACCCGGGATCTCCTCTCCGCCGTGCCGCGGGTGGACCTCGCCGAGTCCGAGGGCACCGCGAGCGTCGCCGGCGCCGCCCTGCGCAGGGTCGCGGAGGCGGTCGAGGCCACCGAGCCGGCGATCCCGCGGGAGGAGCGCCCCGCCGTGCTCGAGGTCGAGGACCTCCACCGGGTCTATCCGATCACCAAGGGGGCGCTCGTGCGCCGGAAGGTCGGCGAGCAGCGGGCGGTGGACGGGATCTCCTTCGACATCCGCGAAGGGGAGTGCGTGGCCCTGGTCGGCGAGTCCGGCTGCGGGAAGACGACGACGCTGATGGAGATCATGCAGCTGCGCACCCCGCAGCAGGGCGTGATCCGGATCGGCGGCAAGGAGACCGGCTCCCTCACCCGCAAGGAGCGCCAGGCTCTGCGCTCGGACGTCACCATCGTCTTCCAGGACCCGATGGCGGCCCTGGACCCGAGGATGCCCATCGGCGACATCATCCGCGAGCCGATGCGCGTGCAGGGCTACAGCGCCGAGCGCATGGCCGAGCGCGTCGAATGGCTGCTCAAGACCGTGGGACTGCTGCCCGAGCACGCCGCGCGGTATCCCACCGAGTTCTCCGGGGGCCAGCGCCAGCGCGTGGGCGTCGCCCGGGCACTGGCCTGCGACCCGAAGCTGATCGTGCTCGACGAGCCGACCTCGGCGCTGGACGTGACGGTGCAGGCGGGCGTGCTCGCCATGCTGGCGGACCTCAAGACCCGGCTCGGCGTGAGCTTCCTGTTCGTCTCGCACGACCTGTCCGTGGTCCGCCACATCTCCGATCGCATCGCCGTGATGCGCCAGGGGAGGATCGTCGAGATCGGCGCGACCGAGGACGTGTTCTCCGATCCGCAGCACGAGTACAGCAAGGAGCTCCTCGCCGCCGTGCCGATCCCCGACCCGGTGATCGCGCGGAGCCGGCGGCGCATGGTGCTGGACCGGGCGGCCTTCGAGGGGGCGGCCCCGGAGGACGGCTCCACGGCCGCCTGAGCGAGACCGATCCCGGGGCGCGACCTGCCACGATGCAGGTCGCGCCCCGGTGCGTCGGGGCCTCGCCGTGTTGCGAAGCGGTAACAGGAACGCTGACATCCCACCCGGGATACCGACCGGTCATTAGACTCGTCACACCGGGCATGGACGGTGCTTGACCCAGAAGGTTTCACACCGCATGTCCCGGTCTCGACCACGAAGCGGTGCTGAGCGAATCGGTGCGCGCGAATGAAGGAGAAACATATGCGTCTGACGCGTCGATCCATGCTGGGAGCGACGGCCCTGACCGTCTCGATGACGGCGCTGGCCGCCTGCAGCCAGGACCCGGGGACCGGAGGCGGCGGCAACGGGGGCTCCGACGGCGGCGGCGAGGAGGGCGGCGACGCTCCGATCGCCGCCGACTCCAACGACATCAACGCGAAGGACCGCTCCGAGCTCGGCGAGGGCGGCGCGCTGCGCCTGGCGAACAACGCCTTCCCGGCCAACTGGAACGGCTTCCACACCGACGGCAACGAGGCGAACACGTCCGAGATGCTCGCGACGATGTACCCCAGCCTCATCCAGTACAGCGCTGCCGGCGAGGTGACCCACAACCCGCAGTACGCCCAGCGCATCGAGCTCACCTCCGAGGACCCGCAGGTCATGGAGATCGAGCTCAACGAGGGCATGACCTGGTCCGACGGCACGCCGATCAACTACCAGTCGATCGCCAACGTCTTCGAGACGATGAACGGCTCCAAGCCCGACTACGCCATCGCCTCCTCCTCCGGCTACGACAAGGTCGAGAAGATCGAGCAGGGCGCGAGCGACCTCATCGCCGTGGTCACCTTCAAGGAGAAGTACGCGGACTGGATCTCCCTGCCGGGCGTCATGCCGGACTCCCTGGTCGCGACCGCTGACGCCTTCAACACGAGCTGGGCCGCCGAGCCGCTGGTCACCGCCGGCCCGTACAAGGTCGACACGATCGACGCCGCCAACAAGACGGTGCTCGTGGTGCCGGACGAGAACTGGTGGGGCGACAAGCCCCTCCTCTCCCAGGTCCTGTTCACCACCATCGAGGACCCGGCCGCGACCGCGACGGCGTTCCAGAACGGCCAGCTCGATGTCATCGAGACGACGGTTCCCGCCACGTACTCCGTGGTCGAGCCGCTGATCGGCAACGGGGCCACGCTGCGCAAGGCCGCCGGGCCGAACTGGACCCACCTCACCCTGAACGGCGCCGAGGGGCGCGCGCTGGCCGACCCGGCCGTGCGTCAGGCGATGTTCCGCGCGATCGATCGCCACGAGGTGTTCCTGTCCGTCAACGCGACCATGCCGTACCCGGACAACACGGAGCCGCTGAACAACCACCTCCTGATGACGAACCAGGAGGGCTACCAGGACAACTCGGGCGATCTGGGCACGTACGACCCCGAGGCCGCCAAGAAGCTCCTCACCGACGCCGGCTACACCCTCGAGGGTGAGGGCGACGACATGAAGGCCATGAAGGACGGCAAGGCCGTCGAGATCACCTACGTCTACAACGACGGCTCGAAGACCAACGAGGCCGTCGTGCCCGTGGTCCAGGAGCAGCTCAAGGCCGTGGGCATCACCATGACCGTGCAGAAGGTCCCGCCGACAGACCTGTTCTCCAAGTACGTCATCCCGGGCGACTTCGACGTCACGCTGTTCGGCTGGGTCGGCAACCCCTTCCTCTCCTCCGGCGACTCGATCTGGAAGACCGACGGCGAGCAGAACTTCGGGAAGATCGGCGATGCCGAGACCGATGCGCTGATCGACCAGGCCGCCGTGGAGACGGACCCGGCCAAGCGCCTCGAGCTGATCAACCAGGCCGATGCCCGGCTCTGGCAGCTCGCGGGCGTCGTCCCGCTCTGGCAGGCGTACGACTTCTTCGTGCAGAACGACGATCTCGCGAACTTCGGGGCCAAGGGCTTCCAGTCGCTGGACTGGACGAAGATCGGCTACGTGAAGGGCTCTTCGAAGCTCGACGGCTGACCCCCGGTCATCCTGGCGACGGCCCCTGCGCTCCGGCGCGGGGGCCGTTCCGCGTCCACGCTCAGGAGACGCCGGCACTCCTCGGGGTCTCCGGGAGCGAGGGGACCGGACTCGTCCTGCTCAGCCCCCGGCGAAGGGCGGCAGCACGTCCACGCGGTCGCCCGGGGCGAGCGCCCGCGTCCGATCGCGGCACACCACGGAGTTCACCAGCAGGCTGCAGCTGTCGAGCACCCGGGCGCCGGGCGCGTCGGTCGCGGCGCGCAGCTGCCCGAGCGCCTCGTCCACGGTGCCGGCGCGCAGGAGCATCCGCTCGGCGCCCAGGGCCGCGGCGACCGCGGCGAACAGGTGCACCTCGATCTCGGGGAGCGAGGCGCCGGTCCCGGGACCCGGGACCGGGGCGGAACGGGATTCCATGGCGCTCATCCTCCGATCGCGCTCATCGGCCGCTCGGGCTGGACGAAGTCGGGGCGGTCCATGCCGTGGCCGGCCGCCTTGCCCCACTGGACCGCCCGCCACATGTCGGCGATGGCCTCGTCCGACGCCCCCGAGCGCAGGGCGCCGCGCAGGTCCGTCTCCTCATGGGAGAACAGGCAGGTGCGCACGCGCCCCTCGGCCGTGAGGCGGGTGCGGCGGCAGTCGGCGCAGAAAGGCCGGGTCACCGAGGCGATGATGCCCATCCGCCCGCGGTGCGCGCCGGTGGCACGATCGGCGACGTCGAACAGCTCGGCGGGGGCGCCGGCGCGCTCCACATCGGCGGGGGAGAGCAGGAAGCGCCCCTCGAGCAGGGCGTGGACGTCCTGGGCGGTGACCATGCTGCTGCGGTCCCAGATGTGGTCCGCGTCCAGCGGCATCTGCTCGATCACGCGCAGCTGGAGGTCCCGCCGCAGGCACCAGTCCAGCAGATCCGGCAGCTCGTGGTCGTTCACCCCGGGCATCAGTACGGCGTTGATCTTGATCGGGGTCAGCCCCGCCTCCCGCGCCGCGTCGATGCCCTCGAGCACGCGGTGCAGCAGGGGCCGGCGCGTGATGCGCTCGAAGGTCTCGGAGACCACGGAGTCCAGGGAGACGTTGATGCGGTCCAGCCCGGCCTCGCGCAGCTGCGCGGCGCGCACCTCGAGGCCGATGGCGTTCGTGGTCAGCGAGACGTCCGGCGCGGAGGGCAGGGCCGAGATCCCTGCGATGATCTCGGGCAGGTCTGGCCGGGTCAGCGGCTCGCCGCCGGTGAGCCGCACCTGCGTGATCCCCAGGTGCTCGGTGCCGATGCGCACCATCCGCACGATCTCCTCGCGGGAGAGGAGGTCCTTCGAGGAGAGGAACGTCAGGCCGGAGGCCGGCATGCAGTACGAGCAGCGCAGGTTGCAGAAGTCGGTGAGCGAGACGCGCAGGTCGGTCGCCTCCCGGCCGAAGCGGTCCAGCAGGGCCGGGGAGGCGGGGCGATCGGCCGTGTCGGGAAGGCGCACGGCGGCGGGGTCCGTCGTGCGGGGCCGGGGGATCCCCAGCGCCACGCCGCGTCCTGCCCTGGGCATCGCGCCCCCTCCCTGCGGCGCGCCGGGTGCGCGCCGTCCCGTCCAGGATAGGGGCCCGCCCCGCGCCGGCGGGGATCGGGCGGGCCCCGTTGCCGGGTCGAGACCCGCCGGGGTCGTGCCGCGGGGCGTGGGCGTCCCCGCGGCCGGGGGCGGCGGGGCGCGCTCCGGGGGCCGGAGGCCGATACTGGAGGGGTGCGCCGAGGTCGCTCGGCGCCCGCACCCGAGGGAAGGACGCCGATGGACCGGATCCCGCTCGCCGATCACCGCGACGACGCGATCGCCCTGCTCGCCGCCCATCGCACGCGAGAGATCGTGCCCGTCACGGGCGCGCTGCTCGGGCGGGTGGCCGCGGCCGATGTCCGGGCCCGCACCGACGTCCCCGCGGCGGACAACTCCCAGATGGACGGCTATGCCGTCGCCGCGGCCGATCTCGCGGGCGACGGCGCCGCGGCGCGCCTCCGGCTCGCCCCGGCGATCGCCGCCGGCGCCGGGGTGCGCGACCACGTCCCCGGCACCGCGACCCCGATCATGACCGGCGCCCCCGTCCCGCGCGGCGCGGACCTCGTCGTCCCCGTCGAGGAGAGCGGCCCCGGCAGCTTCGAGGGCGCCCCGCCCGCCGGCGAGGAGATCGACCTGCGTCCCGCCGTCGCCGCGGCCGGTCGCTTCGTGCGCCGCGCCGCCTCCGACACCCGCGCCGGGGACCTGATCCTGCGCGAGGGGACCGTGCTCACCCCGGCACGCATCGCCCACCTCGCCGCCTGCGGGATCGACCGTCTGCGCGTGCTCGTGCCGATGCGCGCCCTGGTCCTGTCCACCGGCAGCGAGGTGCAGGATGCCTCCACGGCGCTGCGGGAGGGCGGCGCCTTCGACGCCAACGGTCCGGGCCTCGCCGCCGCCCTGGTCGACGCCGGCGCGGAGGTGGTCGGCGCCGCCCGTGTCGTGGACGATCCCGCCGAGCTGCTGCGCACCCTCGAGTGCCAGGCCGCCGCGACCGGGGCCGATCTCGTCGTGAGCAGCGGCGGTGTCAGCGCGGGCGCGTTCGAGGTGGTCCGCCAGGCCGCCGAGCTGCCCGGCGTGCGGCTGGCCTTCCCGAAGGTGGCGATGCAGCCCGGCGGCCCGCAGGGCATCGGCACCGTGGAGGCCGACGGCCGCCGCCTGCCGTGGCTGGCGTTCCCGGGCAACCCCGTCTCCGCGCTGCTGAGCCTTGAGCTGGTGGCCCGGCCCGCGCTCGGAGCCGCGCCGCGCACGACGCTGCGCCTGCCCGTCCGCCTGGACGAGCCCGCGCCCTCGCCGCGCGACCTCGAGCAGTACCGGCGCGCCCGGCTGCTGCCGTCGGGGGAGGTGCGGCTGGTCAGCGGCCCTTCCTCGCATCTGCTGGGGGCGCTGGCGCTGTCCGATGCTCTGGTGCGGGTGCCGGCCGGCGTCGACATGGTGAACGATGGGGACATGCTCGAGACCCTGCTGCTCCCGGGCGCCGGCGCATGACCGGCGCAGACCTCTCCCATGTGCGCGAGGACGGCTCCGCCCGCATGGTCGACGTGACCGACAAGGCCGTCACCTCCCGCGCCGCCACGGCCCGGGCCGTGCTGCGTACCCGCCCCGACGTCATCGACCGCATCGCCGAGGGCACCCTGCCCAAGGGCGAGGCCCTGCCCGTGGCGCGCATCGCCGGGATAATGGGCGCCAAGCGCACCCCGGACCTCATCCCCCTGTGCCACCCGCTGCCGCTGTCCGGGGTGGAGCTGGACCTCGACCCCCACGACGACGTCGTCGAGATCCGCGCCCGGGTGCGGACCCGCGGCGTCACCGGCGTGGAGATGGAGGCGCTGACCGCCGTGAGCGTCGCGGCGCTGACCGTCTTCGACATGATCAAGGCCGTCGACCACCTCGCCGTGATCGAGCAGATCCGGGTCGAGGAGAAGTCCGGCGGGAAGAGCGGCGACTGGAGCCGGGGCGATGCGCCGGCCGCAGCCGCAGGCCCCGAGGAGCAGGAGGGCCCGCGATGAGGGAGATCCCCGCCCGGCGCAGCGACGCCGACTGCCGCATCCCCGATCCGGAGAACCCGGCGCTCCTGCTCGGCAGCGCGCGCGTGGTCATCGCCTCGACCCGTGCGGCCGACGGCACCTACGAGGACCGCACCGGCCCCCTGCTGCACGCCTGGCTCGCAGGCCGCGGCCTGGACATCGGCCCCGTCGTCGTCGTGCCCGACGGCCCCGAGGTGGGGCGGGCCGTCGGCGCGGCGATCGCGGACGGCGTGGACGTGCTCATCACCTCCGGCGGCACCGGCATCTC
This sequence comes from Brachybacterium phenoliresistens, assembly GCF_000576425.1. Taxonomy (GTDB): domain Bacteria; phylum Actinomycetota; class Actinomycetes; order Actinomycetales; family Dermabacteraceae; genus Brachybacterium; species Brachybacterium phenoliresistens. The sequence continues at coordinate 65,357 of NZ_KK069990.1, forward strand.
CCCGAGCGACGTCACCCCCGAGCAGACGGCTCCCCACCTGGACCGGGAGCTGCCGGGGATCCTCGAGGAGGTGCGGCGGCGGGGCCTGGCGAACTCCCCGGCCGCCCTGCTCAGCCGCGGCCTCGCCGGCATGGCCGGGCGGACCGTCGTGGTGAACCTGCCCGGGTCCCGCGGCGGGGTGAAGGACGGCATCGCCGTGCTCGACCCGATCCTGGACCACCTCCTGGACCAGCGCGACGGCGGTGGCCACGCATGAGCGGCCCCGGCTCCGCCGCGCCGGACGGGCCGACCGAGCAGACCGCGACCCCGAGCGCCGCGGTCCCCGACGCCGTGGCACCGGAGCGTGCACCGGAGGCCATCGGCCGCACCCCCTTCGGCGCCGACCCGCAGCAGCTGCGTGTCCCCGGCGACCCGGCGCTCGGCGAGGCCGGCGCGCGCGTGCGCCGCGCGAGCGTGGGGGAGGAGCCGATCTCCGTCGAGGAGATGGCCAGCGCCGTCGCCGATCCGCGCTGCGGGGCCGTGGTCACCTTCGACGGGGTGGTCCGCGACCATGACGGCGGGCGCACCGTGCTCTCCCTGGACTACAGCGCCCACCCCCTGGCGCAGCAGGCGCTCGCCGAGGCCGCGCGGGACGTGGCCGCGAGCCATGAGGACGTGCTCATCGCCCTCGCGCATCGCATCGGCCCGCTGCGCATTGGCGACACCGCCCTGGCCTGCGCGGTCGCGGCGCCGCACCGCAAGCTCGCCTTCTCCGCCTGCGACGCGCTGGTCGACGAGGTCAAGCGCCGCGTCCCCATCTGGAAGCACCAGCGCTTCGCCGACGGCGAGGCCGAATGGGTCGGTGCCGGCGGCTGACCCCGCACCGCCGCCCGCACCGCGCCGCCCCGCCCCCGCGCCGCCCTGCCCCGCCCTGGCCGCCCCCGTATCGCGCCGCCCTGCCCTGCCCCCGCGCGGACGGCTGTCGAGTGCCGGCTGGCGAGCCAAAATCGGCCCATTCTGGTTCGCCAACCGGCACTCGTGCCGTGGCCGGTGCGGGCCGACGTGCCGTGGCCGGTGCGGGCCGGCGCGCCGCGGTGCGGTTCACCCGGGGGACATCTGCGAGGGCTAGCGTCGGGCCATGCGCATCCTGCACCTGACCGACACGCATCTCTTCGCCGATCCCGCCGCCCGGCACTACGACCGCATCGCCACCGCCGATGCGCTGCGGGCGGTGCTCGAGAACCTCTCCGGGCTGCGGGGCGTGGACCTCGTGGTGCACTCGGGGGACGCCTCCGAGGACGGCAGCGTCGCCAGCTACCGCCTGCTGCACGAGATGCTGGACCCGTTCGCCGCGCGGCTCGGGGCGAAGCTCGTGGTCGCCATGGGCAACCATGACGTCCCCGCCGCCTACGCGCAGGTCGCCGGGCCCGGCGACCACGCCGCGCCCTACCAGGACCGGGTGGTCACCACCGGCGACGGGGCGCGGGCGGTGGTGCTGGACACGAGCGTCCCCGGCGCCGGCTACGGCCATCTCGACACCGTGCAGCTGGACTGGCTGCGCCGGATCCTCGCGGTGCCGGCCCGCCGCGGCACCGTGCTGGTGCTGCACCACCCGCCGCTGGCGGCGGCCACCCCCCTGCTGCGCGCCCTGGACCTCGACGGGCTGGACGAGCTCTCCGCCGCGATCGAGGGCACGGACGTGCGCGTGATCCTCTCGGGCCACTACCACCACGCCCTCGACGGCCGGCTGGGCTCGGTGCCCGTGCACGTGGCGCCGGGGGTGACGAACGTGGTCGACCCGCTGGGCGCGGATCAGCACGAGCGCGCCCTCGCGCTCTCGGGGGCGAGCCTGGTGGAGTTCGACGGGCGCAGCGCGCAGTCGGCGCCGCGGATCACCACCTCCGTCTGGCCGAACGCGGGGGACCTCCCGGCCGACGGCGACCCCGGGCAGCGGCTCGCGCCGGTCTACGACTTCGACGAGGAGGCGGTGCGCGGCATCGTCGAGGCCGCCGGGCGCCGACACGTTTAGCACTCGTCTTGCGCGAGTGCCAAGGCGGTCCTAGAGTTGTCCCCGTTGGCAGTCACCTGGCCCGAGTGCCAGAGCTGCCAGACGGGTCCCCACCCGGTCGGCACCGCGACGACGACCGCTCCGGGGATCCGAACCCGGAACTCTCAGAGTCATTCATCGAAGAAGGAGTGGATCCGCATGTCGGTCTCCATCAAGCCCCTCGAGGATCGTGTCGTCGTCAAGCCGCTCGAGGCAGAGCAGACCACGGCCTCCGGCCTGGTCATCCCGGACACCGCGAAGGAGAAGCCCCAGGAGGGCGAGGTCGTCGCCGTGGGCGAGGGCCGCTTCGACGACAAGGGCCAGCGCGTCCCGATGGACGTCAAGGTCGGCGACAAGGTCGTCTTCTCCAAGTACGGCGGCACCGAGCTGAAGTACGGCGGCGAGGAGTTCCTCATCCTGGGCTCCCGCGACATCCTCGCGATCGTCGAGGCCTGAGCCCATGGCGAAGGAGATCATCTACGACGAGGAGGCGCGCCGCGCCCTCGAGCGGGGCGTCGACCACCTCGCGAACACCGTCAAGGTGACGCTCGGCCCCAAGGGCCGCAACGTCGTCCTGGACAAGAAGTGGGGCGCCCCCACGATCACCAACGACGGCGTCACCATCGCCCGGGAGATCGAGCTCGAGGATCCGTTCGAGAACCTCGGCGCCCAGCTGACCAAGGAGGTGGCCACCAAGACGAACGACGTCGCCGGTGACGGCACCACCACCGCCACCGTGCTGGCCCAGGCGCTCGTGCACGAGGGCCTGCGCAACGTCACCTCCGGCGCCGCCCCGGCCGCCCTCAAGCGCGGCTTCGAGGCCGCCGTCGAGGCCGTCTCCGCCAAGCTCGGCGAGATCGCCATCGAGGTCGACGGCAAGGAGCAGATCGCGAACGTCGCGTCCGTCTCCAGCCAGGACCGCGAGATCGGCGAGCTCCTCGCCGAGGCCTTCGACAAGGTCGGCAAGGACGGCGTCATCACCGTGGAGGAGTCCTCCACCACGGCGATGGAGCTGGACTTCACCGAGGGCATGCAGTTCGACAAGGGCTACATCTCCCCGCACTTCGTCACCGACGCGGACCGCCAGGAGGTCGTGCTCGAGGACGCCTACGTGCTGCTGAACCAGGGCAAGATCTCCGCCGTGGCGGACATCCTGCCGCTGCTGGAGAAGGTCGTCGAGTCCGGCAAGCCGCTGTTCGTCATCGCGGAGGACGTCGACGGCGAGGCGCTGTCCACGCTCGTCGTGAACAAGCTGCGCGGCACCTTCAAGGGCGCGGCCGTCAAGGCCCCCGCCTTCGGCGACCGCCGCAAGGCCATGCTGCAGGACATCGCGGTGCTCACCGGCGCCCAGGTCGTCACGGCCGATCTCGGCCTGGACCTGAAGACCGTCGGCACCGATGTGCTCGGCCACGCCGGCCGCGTCGTCATCACCAAGGACACCACCACCATCGTGGGCGGCGCCGGTGACGACGAGGCCGTCTCGGACCGGGTCGCGCAGATCCGCTCCGAGATCGCCGCGACCGACTCCGACTGGGACCGCGAGAAGCTCCAGGAGCGCCTCGCCAAGCTCGCCGGCGGCGTGTCCGTCATCAAGGTGGGCGCCCACACGGAGGTCGAGCTCAAGGAGAAGAAGATGCGCATCGAGGACGCGGTCTCCGCGACTCGTGCGGCCATCGAGGAGGGCATCGTGGCCGGTGGCGGCAGCGCCATCGTCCAGGCGGCCTCCGTCCTCGAGGGCGACCTCGGGCTCACCGGTGACGAGGCCGTCGGCGTCCGCGCCGTGGCCAAGGCCCTGGCCCAGCCGCTGCGCTGGATCGCGGAGAACGCCGGCCTCGAGGGCTTCGTCGTCGTCGAGAAGGTCAAGGGCGAGCAGGTCGGCCACGGCCTCGACGCCGCGACCGGCGAGTACGTCGACCTCGTCGCCGCGGGCATCATCGATCCGGTCAAGGTCACCCGGTCGGCGCTGCGCAACGCGGCCTCGATCGCGACCCTGGTCCTGACGACCGAGACGCTCGTCGTCGAGAAGAAGGACGACGAGGAGGCCTGATCCTCGCGCCCCCGGGGATCCGATCCCCGGATCGCAGGGCGGGCGGTACGACCGAGGTCGTGCCGCCCGCCCTGCGTGCATCCCGCCCGTCCGACCGGCGGCGCCTGGCGCCTCCCGGACGGGCGAGCGGCCTACTATGACGTCGTCGCAGTCCACACAGGAGGGGAGGGGATCCGTGAGCCGACCAGGCCGCCGTGACAGCTCGCCCGTCGCGCAGTCCACCCGGATCTTCGGGCCGCCCGCCCCCGCGGTGATCGGCACCGTCCTCGCATCCTTCGTGTTCGTCATCGTCCTCGAGTTCCTCGTGCTCATCAGCTTCGTGGGCCAGCGCCTGTGGAACCACCCGCTGATGCTCCACGACCTCGTGTTCACCCTGCCGCTGCTTGGGTGGGTGCTCGTGCTGGCCGCGAGCATCGTGATGGTCGCGCGGATCGTCACCACCTGGCTGCAGCTGACCGACGTCGGCGTGGACGTGCACGGCCTGTTCCGCCGCAGCATCACCATGACCTGGGCCGAGGTGGGCCGCGTCGTCGCGGTGCAGCAGATCGACCGCGGGGCCTCCCCGGCGGAGATGCTCGAGCGCTCCGGCTCCCCCTACGACGGGGTCTTCGTGCTGGACCGCGGAGGGCGGCGCCTGGTCAACGTCTCCGGGCGCTTCTTCGGCTTCGGCGCCCAGCATGCCATGGTCGAGCGGGCCCGCGCCGCCGGGGTGGAGGTGCGCGACATCGAGCTCATCACGCCCCGCGAGCTGCACGCCCTGGAGCCCCATGCGCTTTCCTTCATCGACCGCCACCCCCACCTCGTGCTGCTGGGCCTGGCGGCCTTCTACGTCGCGCACAACGTGCTGACCTTCGTCATCTGGGGCCTGTGAGCGAGGGCTCCGGGCCCGGCGGGCCCGCCGCGGGCGCCGGGCGCGCCCCGGACGCCGGCCACCCCGCATCGGGTGCCGACCACCCCGCATCCGGTGCCGACCAGCCCGCCCCGGGGGCCCGCCCGGGCCGCGCCGCCCGGCGCCGCCTGCGGCGTCCCACCCCGCCGCTGCCGCAGCGCGAGGGGCTGGACCCCCTGCGGGTGCGGCTCGAGGCCGGCGGACGGGCCCTCGACGCGCTCGCCGCGCGGCTGCCCGCCCTGCGCGACCCGGCGGCCACCGACCTCGCGCTGCGCTTCGCCCGCGGGGAGATCGTCCGGGGCTCCGGGCGCCCGGTCGCGGCCGATGAGGAGCTCGCCCCCGGCACCGAGCTGTGGCTGCACCGCGAGCTCGCCCCCGAGCACGTCCCCGAGGTCGCGCTGCCGATCCTCCTGCACGACGAGCACCTGCTGGTCCTGGACAAGCCCCACGACATGGCGACCATGCCCCGCGGCGCGCACATCCGCTCCAGCGCCCTGGTGCGGCTGCGGCGCCTCACCGGGATCGAGACCCTCACGCCGCTGCACCGCCTGGACCGACGCACCGCAGGCGTGCTCGCCTTCGGCATCCGCCCCGAGGAGCGGGCCGCCTACCAGAGCCTCTTCGCGCGCGGCGAGGTCGAGAAGGAGTACCGCGCACGCGTCCAGGAGCCGCCCGCGCAGGACGGGCCGCCCGCGCAAGACGGACCGGCCGCTCAGGACGGACCGCCCGCGCAGGACGGGCCGAGCTGGGCGCCGGGGGAGGCCTTCACCCTGCGCGACCGGCTCGTGCGGCGCCGCGGCGCGCTGCAGACGCAGGTCGTGCCCGGCGAGCCCAACGCCCTCACGCACGTGCGGGTGCTGGGCTCCGCGCCGGGGGTGCGGGACCTCGCCCTCATGCCGCGCACCGGGCGCACCCATCAGCTGCGCGTGCAGCTGGCCCATCGCGGCGCCCCGATCCTGGGCGACGACCTCTACCCGCAGGTGCGGGCCCTCGGCCCCGAGGACCCGGTGCTGCACCTGCTGGCCCTGCGCCTGGCGTTCCGCGACCCGATCACGGGCGCCCCGCGCGAGCTGATCAGCGGCCGCCGCGTACCCTGAGGGCGTGATGGTGGACGAGGACGGCGCGCCGGGCGCCCTGGAGGAGGCCGCGCCCTCCCCGCGCCGCACCCGCGACGGCCTCGTGCTGGTGGGCCCGAGCATCCGCGCGCGATACCTCCCCGGAGCGCTCATCGGCCTGCCGATGGTCTCCCTGCTGCTGGCCCCCTTCGTCGCGGCCGGCCTCGAGCAGTGGCGCGACGCCCGCGTCGCCGCCGGCGCGGGCGGACCCCTGGTGAGGCTGCTCGAGCCGATGGCCGCGCAGATGCTGCTGGGCTGGCTGCTGCTGTGGGCGCTGCTGGCGCTGTGGGCGCTGGTGCCGATGATCGCCACCCATCGGGTGGTGCTGCTGGACGAGGCCGCCGGCACCGTCCGCCTGCGGCGCGGGCTGCGCACGGGGGAGCCGGTGCCCGTGTCCGAGGTCGTCTACGCCGTGGGCGAGGCCGAGCGCGGGTACGAGGCGCTGATCGGCATCGGCGCCCCGGAGCGGCCCGAGGACCAGGCCGCCCGGCAGTGGCGGATCCCGAACATCGGCTGGGACGACGCCGGCTTCGACGGGCTGCGCGCCCTGCAGTCCGCGGCCGGGCTGCGTGCCGCCCCGCCCCGCCCCGTGCTGCTGGCCGAGGCCCGGCGCCGCCGCCGCGCGGACGCGCACCAGGAGATGGCCCAGCGCATCGGCATGCCCTGGCGGGAGGAGTACGCGCACGACGAGGCGGCCTTCCAGCGCGACTTCGACCACGCCCGCCGGGTGCTCGGCGGCAAGGAGCCGCCCTCGGGGGGCGGCGGCTGAGCAGCCGTCGGCGCGCCGGCGCGCCCGGGGCCGCTCCCGGGGCGGACCGGTGTGCCCGCCATCGGCCGAGGAGCCCGCCCGCCCGCCGGTGCGCCGCCGGGGTGTCCGGTGCCACGTCCCCCGAGGCTGATCGGGGCGCCGCCCCGCGGGTAGCATCGGTGCATGACGAGTGCGGATCCGTTCGGTTTCATCGGCCTGACCTACGACGACGTCCTCCTGCTGCCGGGAGAGACCGACGTCATCCCCTCCGAGGCGGACACGACCAGTCGCCTCACCAAGGAGATCTCCCTGCGCGTGCCGCTCGCGAGCGCCGCCATGGACACCGTCACCGAGGCGCGCATGGCCATCGCCATGGCCCGCCACGGCGGCATCGGCATCCTCCACCGCAACCTCTCCATCGAGGACCAGGCCCATGAGGTCGACCTCGTCAAGCGCACCCAGACGGGCCGCATCACCAACCCGGTGACCATCGGCCCCGAGGCCACCCTCGAGGACTTCGACTCCGTCTGCGGCCAGTTCCGCGTCTCCGGCCTCCCCGTGGTCGACGCGGAGGGCACGCTGCTGGGCATCTGCACCAACCGCGACCTGCGCTTCATCCCCGTCGCCGAGTGGGCGAGCACCCGCGTGGGCGACGTGATGACCTCCCAGCCGCTGTTCACCGCCCCGTCGGACGTCTCCTCCGAGGAGGCCACGGCCCTGCTGCGCCGCAACAAGCGCGAGCGCCTGCCGCTGGTGGACGCCGACGGCAAGCTCACCGGCCTGATCACGGTGAAGGACTTCGTGAAGTCCGAGCAGTTCCCCGACGCCTCCAAGGACGGCCAGGGCCGTCTGCTGGTGGGTGCGGGCGTCGGATTCTTCGGCGATTCGATCGACCGCGCCGGGGCCCTGCGCGACGCGGGCGTGGACGTGCTCGTGGTCGACACCGCCAACGGCCATGCCCGCCTCGCCCTGGAGATGATCGCCCGCATCAAGGGCGACTCCTACTTCCGCGGCGTCCAGGTGATCGGCGGCAACGTCGCCACCCGGGCCGGTGCCCAGGCGCTGGTGGACGCGGGCGCGGACGCCGTGAAGGTCGGCGTCGGCCCCGGCTCGATCTGCACCACCCGCGTGGTCGCCGGCGTCGGCGTGCCGCAGATCACCGCGATCCATGAGGCCGCCCAGGCCTGCGGCCCCGCGGGCGTCCCGCTGATCGGCGACGGCGGCCTGCAGTACTCCGGCGATATCGCCAAGGCCCTCGTGGCCGGCGCGGACACCGTCATGGTCGGCTCGCTGCTCGCGGGGACCGAGGAGTCCCCGGGCGAGGTCGTGCTGGTCAACGGCAAGCAGTTCAAGTCCTACCGCGGCATGGGCTCGCTGGGGGCGATGGCCTCGCGCGGCAAGAAGTCCTTCTCCAAGGACCGCTACTTCCAGGCCGATGTCTCCAGCGACGACAAGATCGTCCCCGAGGGCATCGAGGGCCGCGTCTCCTACCGCGGTCCGCTGGCCGGCGTGGTCCACCAGATGGTCGGCGGCCTCGCCCAGTCGATGTTCTACGTCGGCGCGCACACCGTCCCGGAGCTCAAGGAGAAGGGCCGTTTCGTGCGCATCACCGCGGCCGGCCTCAAGGAGTCCCACCCCCACGACCTCGCCGCGATCGTCGAGGCCCCGAACTACTCCGCGCGCTGACCGGCCCCGGCGCCGCCCGCTGACCCGCCAGGGCCCCGGGCCCGAGCGGAGCTCCCGCCCGCCGCCGATCGATCCCGGCTGCGAACACGAAAGGCGGCCTCAGAGCCGCGGGCCAGGCGATTGCCTGGCTCGAGGCTCTGAGGCCGCCGTCCGTGCACAGGCGATCCCGTGTCGCGGGAGAGACGGCGCGGCCCCGGCCCCCGCGTTGTGGATGACGGACCAGGCCTGTCCGTGATCGCACCTACCCTGGAGGCATGAGCATCGCACCGCCGGCCTGGACCTCCGCACCCCTGCTGGGCTTCGACACCGAGACGACCGGGACGGACGTCGCGACGGACCGGATCGTCACCGCGGCCCTGGTCCATTCGGTGGGCCCCGGGCGGGAGAACGAAACGGTCGCCACCTGGCTGATCGACCCGGGGGTCCCGATCCCGGAGCAGGCCGCACGGATCCACGGGATCAGCACCGAGCACGCCCGCGAGCACGGCGCGGCCCCCGGCCCCGCGCTCGACGAGGTCGCCGGGATGCTGGCCGATGCCCTGTCCCGGGACGTGCCGCTGGTCGCCTTCAACGGCAGCTTCGACGTGGCGATCCTCGAGAACGAGCTGCGCCGGCTGGGCCTTCCGACCCTCGCCGAGCGTCTGGGCCGGCAGATCGCCCCGATGATCGACCCGCTGGTCCTGGACCGTGGCCTGGACCGCTACCGCAAGGGCAAGCGCACCCTCACCGACCTCCTCGAGGTCTACGGCATCCACCAGGACGGCCGCCTGCACACGGCGGACGTCGACGTCTCCGCCACCCTGGACGTGCTGCGCGCGCAGGTGACGAAGTTCGACGCCCTCGGCGCGATGCCTCTCGCGGAGCTGCACCAGCAGCAGATGACCTGGCACCGCGACTGGGCGGAGAACTTCAACAAGTTCCTCTCCAGCCGGGGTCGCACGCCCGATGTGCCGCTGGACTGGCCGATCGCCGACGTCGCCGTTCCCGCGCCGGTAGACTGACCCGGTGATGAGCGAGATCGAGATCGGCCGCAACAAGCGGGGACGACGCAGCTACAGCTTCGACGACGTGGCAGTGGTCCCCTCCCGCCGCACCCGCGACCCGGAGGACGTCTCCACCGCGTGGCAGGTGGACGCCTACCACTTCGACATCCCGATCTTCGCTGCGCCGATGGACTCCCTCATGTCCCCGGCCACGGCGATCGAGCTGGGCCGCCACGGCGGGCTGGGCGTGCTGGACCTCGAGGGCCTGTGGACCCGGCACGAGGACCCGACCGCCCAGCTGGAGCGGATCGCGAACGCCTCCGAGGGCGAGGTCGTGCAGGTCCTGCGGGACGCCTACGCCGCGCCGGTGCAGCCCGAGCTGATCACCGCGCGCATCGGCGAGCTGCGGGAAGCCGGCGTGACGGCGGCCGGGGCCCTGTCCCCGCAGCGCACCCAGGAGCACTGGCGCACCGTGGTCGACGCCGGCGTGGACCTCTTCTTCATCCGCGGGACGACGGTCTCGGCGGAGCACGTCTCCAGCGACCGCGAGCCGCTGAACCTCAAGCGGTTCATCTACGAGCTGGACGTCCCCGTCATCGTCGGCGGCTGCGCGACCTACACGGCGGCCCTGCACCTCATGCGCACCGGCGCGGCCGGCGTGCTCGTCGGCTTCGGCGGCGGCGCCTCCCACACCACCCGCGAGACCCTCGGCATCCAGGTGCCGCTGGCCACGGCGGTGGCCGATGTCGCGGCCGCGCGCCGGGACTACATGGACGAGTCCGGCGGCCGGTACGTGCACGTCATCGCCGACGGCGGCCTGGGCCGCTCCGGGGACCTCGTCAAGGCGATCGCCTGCGGCGCCGACGGCCTCATGGTCGGGGCGGCGCTCGCCCGCGCCGAGGAGGCCCCCGGCGCCGGCCACCACTGGGGCAGCGAGGCCCACCATCCCGTGCTGCCCCGCGGGCACCGCGTCGAGGTTGGCACGGTCGCCCCGCTCGAGCAGATCCTCTACGGGCCCGGCCTGAACGCCGAGGGAACCACCAACCTCGTCGGGGCGCTGCGGCACGCCATGGCCACGACGGGCTACCTGGACCTCAAGGAGTTCCAGCGCGTCGAGGTCGTCGTCACCACCTGAGGCAGCGATGACGCGCCCCCGCCGCGCCGCGGCCCCCGGCCGGACCGCCACCGTGATCCTCGGATCGGTGGCGCTGGCGGTGAGCATCCCGCTGCTGTACCTGCCCACGAGCTCCGGATGGTCGCTCGCGGAGATGATCCTCCTGCAGGCGGGTCGTCGGCTGGAGACCGTGCTCAACGGGGAGCTGGCCGGGATCCTGTCCCGGCAGGGGAGCATCGTCCTGATCGTCGTACTGGTCGTGCTCCTGTTCGCCATACCCCTCGCGCGGCTGCGCGGCCGCGCCGCCGAGGCCACCGCGGAGGCCACCCGGCGTCAGCGCCGGCTGCGGGAGCGGCGACGCCAGGAGCGGCGGCGGGACCGCGACGGGGAGCGGCGGCGCGGCGGCGCCGGCCCAGGCGCCCTCTCCGCGCAGGAGAGCGCGCCCGTGCCGGAGAGCCTCGCCCGCGGGCTGCACCTCCCTGGGACGGGCGGCGACGTCCCCGTGCTGCATCGGACGACCGAGCAGCTGCGCGCCCTCGCCGCCCAGCACCAGATGCCGTGGCGTCCCGAGTACGCGACCCCCGGCGGTGCCCGCGCGCTGCTGGAGATCCTGCTGCTGCGCGGAGCGGACATCGGCGGGCCCGGAGACGTCCCCGAGCCCGCACCGGAGCCCGGTCCGGCGCCCGCCGCCGGCATTTCTCCCGCCCCGGGGTCTTCCCGTGCCGCGGACTCCGCTCCTGCCTCGGACACTCCTCCTGCCCCGGAAGCCGCTCCTGCAACTGAATCCGGCCTCGACCTCGGCTCTGCCGCCGCTCTCGCGGCGACTCCCGCCCCGGACTCCGCTGCGGCCGATGCCCCGCAGGGTCCCGACGCCGCGCCGTCCCCGGGGGCCGGGGCGAGCACGGCGTCCGGGGCGAGCACGGCGTCCGGCTCGGCCTCCCTCGGCTCGGTGTACACCTCGACCACGCTCTACGAATCCTCGAGCTACGCCTCCTCCGCGAGCCCGCCCGCCGACGCGGCCGCAGCGGGCTCTGGCGAGACCGCGGACACGGATGCGGACGAGATGGGGGAGGAGCGATGAGCGGCATCGCACGTGCTGCGGTCTCGCTGCTGCTCGCCGTGGTCCTGGCCGGCGCGATCCTGCTGGACTTCGTGCCCTGGGTCCTCGAGCCCCGGATGATCCCCTACATCCTTCCCCATCTGCTGCAGCCCTCCACCGGGTTCCTCAGCCTCGTGCTGGTGCTGTTCCTGGTCATCTGGCTGCCGCTGGGGCTGCCCGGCGCCCGGCTCGCCGCAGCGCTCCGGCCGGACGGGAGCGCCGCCCAGGGGTCGCGGCCCGATCTGCCGTCCCGACCGGACGCCGGGGAGGGGAGGGCGAGCATGCGCTCCGGCTCGGCCGCCGAGCACGCCGCACAGGAGGTCGAGGCGAGCGAGGCGGAGACCCCCTGGATCCGGGTCTCGTCGGGCTTCCCCTCCGCGTCCCCCGGGCAGGATCCCCGGGCGGCGGAGGATCGACCCCGGGAGGTCCCCGCGGGCGCCTGCGAGATCCCGCTGGATGCCGTGACGACGATGGATGCGCGCCGGCGCCACGAGATGGCCCGCGCCCTGGACATCTCGTGGGACGGCCGCCTCGCCCGCGACGACGAGGCATGGCTGCGCGCCTGCGCCGGGGGTCTGCAGCGCGCCCGACGACGCCACCGCTGACCGCCGCCCGCCTGCCACGCTCCTGCCCCCTCGGGCCTTGCCCCGCGCGCGGATCGCGCGCATGCTGGTTCTGACACCGCGTCATCACCCTCGTGGTGGCGCACGGCAGGAGGAGCCATGCACAGCACCGCAGGTCCCGCACCGGACGCGCCGTTCTCCGAGCGTCTGCGCACGCAGACGCGGGCCGAGCACGAGGCCGCCGAGCAGAGCGGGTTCATCGGCGCGCTGCTGGGCGGGCGCCGGGACGAGGCCGACTACTGGCGGCTGGTCGCCCAGTACCTGCCGATCTACGAGGCGCTCGAGGACGCGATCTCCGCGGCGGCCGCACGGGACCCCCTCGCCGCCGCCTTCCACGACCCGCGGCTGGCGCGTGCCGAGGCGATCCGGGCGGACCTTGCCGCACGGTTCGGGCCGCGGCCCCGGGTCGACCCGCCGCTCGAGGTCACCTCCCGGTATGCGCGGCGCCTCGCCGGCGCCCCGGTGCCCGCGCTGCTGGCGCACCACTATCTGCGCTACCTCGGCGACCTCTCCGGCGGGCAGGCGATCGGGGCCCTGGTGGCGCGCCATTACGGGGTGCCGCCCGAGCAGGGCCGGCTGTGGGACTTCTCCGCGCTCGGCTCGCCGAAGCGGTACAAGGACGCCTACCGCGAGCGCCTGGACGGCATCGTGGATCCGGCCGTGCAGGCCGCGTTCCTGGCCGAGGCGAAGGAGGGCTACCGCCTGGCGGCGGAGCTGTTCGACGCGCTCGAGCGCTGAGCCCCCGGCCGGTCAGGACCGGATCAGGGCGATGATCCCCCAGATCAGCAGGACCAGCGAGACGAGGCCGAGGCCGATCGGGATGACGAACCCGATCCCCAGGCCGATGAGGGTGCCGGCCATCCCCATCTCGGTGTAGGCGACCGCGGAGACGCCCGTGCATTCGACCGTGACCTCGCCGCTCGCCGCGCGGACGTCGTAGATCTCGACGTAGTCGACGCCGTCGATCTCGCCGGCGGTGTACGTGTTGAGCTCTCGCTCCAGGCTGGCGCCCGTGGCGGTGCATTCGGCGGTCGCGGCCTCCGACGCCGGGACGGCGATCGAATGCACGCTCATGGTGTCGGCGGTGAAGGTGCCGCCCGAGGGGCCCAGCGGGATGGCGCCCTCGCCGGTCCCCACCGTGATCGTCGCCGCGATGATGCCGGCGAGCACCGGCATCACCACCAGGCCGATCGCGTTCGCGATCAGGCCGAGCGCCCCGAAGATCGTGCGCTTGATGCCCTTGCGCTTGCGCGGTGCGCCGTACCCGGGGCCCGACGGGGCTCCGTAGCCGCTGCCTGCCGGGGACCCGTAGCCGGCGCCGGCCGGGACGAACTGGCTCGGGGCGCCCGGAGCGCTGGAGGCGGAGGAGCCGTAGGACGGGGCGCCGTAGTCCGGGCCGGCCGAGGGCGCCGAGCCGTAGCCCGACCCGCCGGGCGCCGGGGACGACCCGTACGGGCCGGGCCCCTGGGTACCGCCGGACGTGCCGCCGCTGTACGGGTCGACGTAGCTCATGGTGGGTCCCCTCCCTCAGGTGCCCCGCTGCGAGGCAGTACGACAGAGATATCAGGAAGCGGGCCGCCCCGCGACCTCGGCCGCCTGGCGGGCGATCGCACGCTCCTCGTCGGTGGGCACGACCAGCACCGCGACGGCGGACTCGGGGGCGGAGATGAGCCGCGCCTCCTTGGACCGCACGGCGTTCGCGTCCTCGTCCAGGACGATCCCGAACGCCTCGAGCCCCTCGAGCGCGCGCCGCCGCACCAGGGCGGCGTTCTCCCCGATCCCGGCGGTGAAGGTGATCGCGTCGATCCCGCCGAGCGCGAAGGCGTAGGAGCCGATGTACTTGCGCAGCCGGTGCACGTAGACGTCCAGGGCGAGGGCGGCCTGGTCGTCCCCCGCCTCGACGGCGGCCTCGATGTCGCGGAAGTCGCTCATGCCGCACAGCCCCTGCATCCCGGAGCGCTTGTTGAGGATGGTGTCGACCTCGGCGGGGGAGAGGTTCCCCTGGCGCTGCAGATGGACGTACACCGAGGGGTCGATGTCTCCCGTGCGCGTGCCCATCACCAGTCCCTCCAGCGGGGTCAGACCCATGGAGGTGTCGAGGGGCCGGCCGCCGCGCACCGCCGAGGCGGAGGCGCCGTTGCCCAGGTGCAGCACGATCTGGCGCAGGTCCGAGACGTCCCGGCCTCGGGCCGCCAGCAGGGCGCTCACGGTCTCGGAGACGTAGCGGTGGCTGGTGCCGTGGGCGCCGTAGCGGCGGATCCGATACTCCGCGGCGATCTCGCGATTCAGGGCGTAGGTCGCGCTGGCGGCGGGCAGGCCGGTGAAGAAGGCGGTGTCGAACACGGCCACGTGCGGGACATGGGGCAGCAGGGCGCGGGCCCCGTCGATCCCGTCGACGGCCGCGTAGTTGTGCAGCGGGGCGAGGGCGCCGAGGTCCTCGATCTGCTCGCGCACCCACGAGTCGATCAGGGTGGGCTCGGAGAACCGCGCCCCGCCCTGGACGACGCGGTGGCCGACCGCGATGATGCGGTCGTCCTGCAGCGCGATGCCGACCTCGGAGAACAGCCGCTCGACCACGCGCATGGCCTCGACATGGTCGGGGACCTCCGTCTCGACAGACGTCTCGCGGCCCTCGGCCCCGCCCGTCTCGATGCTCGCGCGGCCGGTGCTCTGGCCGATGCGCTCGACGATCCCGGAGGCATGGACCTCGCCGGTCCCGGGCGTGACCAGCTGGAACTTCAGGGAGGAGGAGCCGGAGTTGATGACGAGGACGCGGGCGGCGTCGGCTGCAGGTGCGGGCATGGGTTCCTCGGAGGGTCGGAGGCGGGCGGGGGAGGCGAGGCGGCGGGCGGATCAGGCGCCGGCGGGCTGGGACTGCGCCTGGATCGCGGTGATGATCACCGTGTTGATGATGTCGTCGACCAGCGCGCCGCGCGAGAGGTCGTTGACCGGCTTGTTCAGGCCCTGCAGCACGGGGCCGATGGCGATCGCGCCGGCGGAGCGCTGCACCGCTTTGTAGGTGTTGTTGCCCGTGTTCAGGTCCGGGAACACGAAGACCGTGGCCCGGCCGGCGACCGCGGAGTCGGGCAGCTTGGTCTTGGCGACCGAGGCGTCCACCGCGGCGTCGTACTGGATGGGGCCCTCGACGCTGAGCTCCGGATGGTGGGCGCGCACGGCCTCGGTGGCCTCGCGGACCTTGTCCACATCGGCCCCGGAGCCGGAGGAGCCGGTCGAGTAGGACAGCATCGCCACCCGCGGCTCGATCCCGAACTGCACGGCCGTCGCCGCGGACTGCGCGGCGATGTCGGCCAGCTGCTCGGCGCTCGGGTCGGGGTTCACGGCGCAGTCCCCGTACACCAGCACCCGGTCCTGCAGCGCCATGAGGAACACGGAGGAGACGATCTTCGCGTCGGGCCGGGTCTTGATGATCTCGAAGCTGGGGCGGATGGTGTGGGCGGTCGAGTGCACGGCGCCGGAGACCATGCCGTCGGCCTCGCCCATCTGCACCATCATCGTGCCGAAGTAGGAGACGTCCTGGATGCGCTCGCGGGCCTGCTCCAGGGTGACGCCCTTCTTGGCGCGCAGGCGGGCGTACTCCGCGGCGTACTTCTCCAGCAGCTCCGGGTCCTGCGGGGAGACCACCGTCGCCTCGGAGATGTCGTGGCCCAGCAGCGCCGCCTTCGCCCGGATCGCGTTCTCGTCGCCCAGCAGGATGAGGTCCGCGACGCCGCGGGCGAGGATCGACTCGGCGGCGGCGAGGATGCGCGGCTCGTCGCCCTCGGGCAGCACGATCCGCTTCTTCTCGCCGCGGGCGCGGGCCAGCAGCTCGAACTCGAACATCATCGGCGTGACCACGTCGGAGCGGGAGACGTCGATGCGCTCCAGCAGCGCCTCCAGCGGCAGGTGCTCGCTGGCGGCGCGGCGGGCGGCATCGACCTTCTGGGCGCTGTCCGCGGTCAGGCGGCTGGAGGTGCCGGCGATCTTCACGGCGGCGTCGAAGGTCGAGTGCTCGGTGGCGATCACCGGCAGGTCCTGGCCGAGCCCCTCGACGAGGTCGGTGATCTCCTGGGGGATCTCGTAGCCGCCGGTGAGCACGATCGAGGACAGCGCCGGATGGGCGCCGGACTGCTGGGCCATGAACAGGCCCGGCAGCAGGTCGTAGCGGTCCCCGGGGGCGACGACCGTGCAGTTCTCGCTGAGGCGCCGCAGCACGTTGGGCAGGCTCATCGCCGCGACCACCGTGCCCAGGGACACGCGGCCCAGCCATTCGGTGCTGCCCTGGACCAGGGTGCCCTCCACGGCCTCCTGGATGGCGGCGACCGTCGGCGCCATGATCACGGGGTTCTCCGGCACGGCCGCGACGATCATGCCTTCGCCGAGCTTGGCGGAGACGGCGCCGCGGATGTCCTCGAGGGCGTCGGCCGCGGAGCGGTTGACGATCAGGGCGATCGGGGCGGCGTGGTGGGAGGAGAACTCGCCGACGGACACCACGGCGAGGCCGGCGATCTCCTCGGGGCGGCGCTCGAGGCCGGAGACGACGATGACGACGGGGGCGCCGAGGTTCGCGGCGACCTCCGCGTTGAAGGCGAGCTCGGTGGGGTTGGCGACGGAGTCGTAGTCCGAGCCCAGCACCACCAGCACGGCGTAGCGCTCGGCCAGGGCGTGGTAGCGGCGCAGGATCGCCTCGTGCGCGGCCTCCGGGTCGGCCAGGGCCGCCTGGGAGTCGACGCCGAGCGCCTCCTCGTAGTCCTGGCTGACGGCCGGATGGGCGATGAGCAGCTCGACCGCCTCGTCCCGCCCGGCGCCGGCCTTGTACACCGGTCTGAAGACGCCCACGCGGTCCGACCGCGCGGCGAGCGCCTCGAGGAGTCCGAACGCGACGGTGGACTTCCCGGTCAATCCCTCAGGGCTGGCGACATACACACTCTGGCACTGGGTCACGCGATTCAGGATAGATGTCCGATCCGTGCAGAACCGGGGAGTCCGCAGAGGTCGGACGGATCCCGCGGCGGGCCGCCGGCTCCGTGCGGCGGCGATGCGCCCGCGGGCGGCCGATGGCCGGTCCCCGCGGACCGCCGATGGCCGGTGAGGTATCGGACACGAGCGGCGCGCCCTCCCAGGGCGGCTCCGTACCATGCAGGCCATGCTCCGCACCGCCCTGCGCCCCCGCTTCCTCGGGCTCCTCGCCCTGATGGTCGCGGCGACCCTGGTGTGCGGACTGCTGGCCACCTGGCAGTGGGACCGGGCGCATCGGGCGATCACCAGCCGATCCGAGCCCACCGATCCGGCCGTGGCCCTCGAGGACGCGCTGCTGCTGGGCGAGCCCGTCACCAACGAGCGCGCCGGGGATCCGGTGGTGGCCCGCGGCACCTTCGATCCCGCCGAGCAGATCCTCGTGCCCGGGCGCCGCATCGACGGCCAGGAGGCCGTGATCGTGGTGAGCGCCCTGCACGTCGTCCAGCCGGACGGCGGCGAGGCCCGCCTGCCCGTGGCGCGCGGCTGGATGCCCGCGGCCGATGCCACCGGTCCCGACGGCGAGGTCGACCCGGCCCTCGCCCCGGCGGTCCCGGCGGGGGAGATCGAGGTGACCGGGCTGCTCGAGGCGAGCGAGGCCGCCACCGACGGCGTCTCCGGGCACGTCGCCCAGGAGATCGCGACCCCGCTGCTGGTCAACGAGTGGGGCGAGCCGATGTACTCCGGCTATCTCGCCCAGACCTCCGCGGCCGATGGGCTCTCGCCGATGCCCGCCGCGCAGTCCGCCTTCTCCCGCGGACTGGACTGGCAGAACATCGGCTACGCCGCCCAGTGGGTGCTGTTCGGCGGCTTCTTCCTGTACCTGTGGTGGCGCTCCGTGCGCACCGCGTATCTTGACCAGCGGGCCGATGAGCGCGCCCGCCTCGAGGCGAGCCTGCAGCCCGCGGACGGCCCGGCCGCCCCGGGTCCGACCGCATCGGCCCCGACCGCATCGGATCCGGCCGCATCGGGCCCGGCCGCATCGGACCCCGATGCCTTGGCCCCGACCCCTCAGAACCCGAACGACCCGAAGGACGTGACTGGTGTCGACCCCGACTCCGCGACCACTCGATGAGGTCGCGATCCGCGCCTCGTTCGCCCGCTACCGCTTCGCGTCCTTCGCCGAGGGCATCGCCCTGCTGGTGCTGGTGTCGATCATGGTGATGCGCTACGGCGTCTACCACGGCGAGGGGCTGTTCACCTCGACCTCCCACACCTGGGAGACCATCTCGCAGACCTGGTCGCCCATCCACGGCGTGATCTACATGGTCTACGTGGTCCTGTCCTTCGACCTGTGGATGCGCATGCGGTGGTCCCTGCCGCGGATGCTGCTGCTCATGCTGTTCGGCGTGGTGCCGGTGCTCTCCTTCTTCGGCGAGCGCTGGACCCACCAGAAGATGGAGAGCGACCTCCGCCAGCGCCCCACGCTGCAGGACGAGGAGCACCCGCGGCGCTGAGCCGGGACGTCGGGCCCGCCGACCGCGCCGTCGTGCGGCCGCGGGACCACCGTGCGGCCGCGGGACCAGGGTTCGTGCGGTCGGCGTGTGCTGCGGGAGAGGTCCTGGCGGCGTTCGAGAAATTGCACGGTTCTGTACCATGTGAATCGATTCAGGTGGTACGGAACCGTGCAATTTCTGGAGTGCCCCGCGAAGGCATCCGGGGACGGCGCGATTTCTCGAGTGCCCCGCGCAGGCATCCGGGCCCGGCGACGACGCCACCGTCCCGCCCGGCGATCCGCCGATGCCGCGACCCGGTGAGCCGGGCGCCGGCTGCCGGCCGCCGCCGCCGTGCCGGCCCGGGACAGCACCCCGTCGGGTACCGCCCATCTCACGTCGCCCCGCGGGGCTCGACGGGCGTGTCGGCCCTAGGATGGTGGGCGTGAGCACAGCCGAGAACACCGACGCCGACCCGGTCCTCGTCGTCGACTTCGGGGCCCAGTACGCGCAGCTGATCGCGCGCCGGGTCCGCGAGGCCGACGTCTACTCCGAGGTCGTGCCGCACACGATGCCCGTCCAGGAGATCCTCGCGCGCAAGCCGCTGGCGATCATCCTCTCCGGCGGCCCCTCCTCCGTGTACGAGCCGGGCGCCCCCCGCCTGGACCCCGCACTCCTCGAGGCCGGCGTCCCGGTCCTGGGCCTGTGCTACGGATTCCAGTCCATCGCCGCCGCCCTCGGCGGCACCGCCGCGGAGACCGGTGTGCGCGAGTACGGCGCGACGCGCCTGTCGGCCCTGGACAGCGCCTCCGTGCTGCTGGACGGCCAGGACCTCGAGCAGAACGTGTGGATGAGCCACGGCGACTGCGTCACCGAGGCGCCCGCCGGCTTCCGCGTCATCGCGACCTCCTCCGCGAGCCCCGTCGCCGCCTTCGAGGATCCCGAGCGCCGCATCTACGGCGTGCAGTGGCACCCCGAGGTCGGCCACTCCGACCGCGGCCAGGAGGTGCTGCGCAACTTCCTGTACCGCGGCGCCGGCATCGAGCCGTCGTGGACCACCGGCAACGTCATCGACGAGCAGGTCACCCGCATCCGCGAGCAGATCGGCGAGGGCACCGCGATCTGCGGCCTCTCCGGCGGCGTGGACTCCGCCGTCGCCGCCGCGCTCGTGCAGCGCGCCATCGGCGACCGTCTCACCTGCGTGTACGTCGACCACGGCCTCATGCGCCAGGACGAGTCCGCGCAGATCGAGAAGGCCTTCGGCGAGTCGACCGGCGGTGCCAAGCTCGTCGTCGTCGATGCCGAGGAGCAGTTCCTCACCGCGCTGGCCGGCGTCACCGATCCGGAGCAGAAGCGCAAGATCATCGGCCGCGAGTTCATCCGCACCTTCGAACAGGCGCAGGCCGACATCCTCCGCGCCAGCGGCGTCATCGACGCCGAGGGCCATGCCGAGGCGAAGGCGTTCCTGGTCCAGGGCACCCTGTACCCCGACGTGGTCGAGTCCGGCGGCGGCGAGGGCGCGGCCAACATCAAGAGCCACCACAACGTCGGCGGCCTGCCCGAGGACCTCTCCTTCGAGCTGGTCGAGCCGCTGCGCACCCTGTTCAAGGACGAGGTCCGCGCCGTCGGCCACGAGCTGGGCCTGCCCGACGAGATCGTCTGGCGCCAGCCGTTCCCCGGCCCCGGGCTGGGCATCCGCATCATCGGCGAGGTCACCAAGGACCGCCTGGACATCCTCCGCGCGGCCGATGCGATCGCCCGCGAGGAGCTCACCGCCGCCGGTCTGGACCGCGAGATCTGGCAGTGCCCCGTGGTGCTGCTGGCCGAGGTCCGCTCCGTGGGCGTGCAGGGCGACGGCCGCACCTACGGCCACCCCGTCGTGCTGCGCCCCGTCACCAGCGACGACGCCATGACCGCGGACTGGGCCAAGGTGCCCTACGAGGTCCTGGGCCGCATCTCCACCCGCATCACCAACGAGGTCCGCGAGATCAACCGCGTCACCCTCGACGTCACGAGCAAGCCCCCGGGCACCATCGAGTGGGAGTGATCCCCGGGCGGCGCTGATCGTCGCCTCCCCGCGCGCTGCGCGGGCACGGAAGGGCCTGTGAGGGCCGGTCACCGGGCGATGACCCGGCGAGCGGCCCCCACAGGCCCTTCCGCGTATGTCCGAAGGTCGCGCGGGCACGTCTGCTCCACATCGCGCGGGCGATCCCGGCCTCCACGCGAGGCCGGCGGCGGCGTCACCAGGGGACGGGGCCTTCGGCGTCGGTGAAGGTGCCGGTGTCCTCGGCGCGGATCGCCCGCAGCAGTACGCGGGCGGCGTCCTCGGGCTCGAGCGGCGCCTGGGCGCGGCTCATCGGCGTCAGGTCGGTGCGCACGAACCCGGGGCACACCGCGACGACGCCGATCCCGGATTCCGAGAGCGTCTTCGACAGGCCGACGGTCAGGCTGTTCAGCGCGGCCTTGGACGCCTGGTAGGCCGGGATCACCGTGCCGAAGTACGGCGAGGCCGGATCCAGCTGGTCCTGCAGCGAGCCCATGCGCGAGGAGACGTTGACGATGCGCCCGCCCGGGGCCTCCCGCAGCAGGGGCAGGAAGGCGTCGATCATCGCCGCGGCCCCGAGGACGTTCGTGGCGAAGGTGCGGCGCACCATCGCGGGGTCCACGGCGGCCGCCGGGTCGGCATCGGTCGCCTCCGGCAGGATGCCGGCGTTGTTCACGAGCACGTCGAGGTGGCCGGCCGACGCGGCGACGGCGCTCGCGGCCGCGGCGACGCTGTCCTCGTCGGTCACGTCCAGCACCAGGCCGGTCACGCGGCCGCGCCCGTCCCCGGGCGAGCTGCCGAGCTCGCGGACGGCGGCGTCGACCCCGGCGGCGTCGCGGCCGGTGACGATGACGTCCTCGCCCTCGGTGAGGAGCAGTTGGGCCAGGGCGCGGCCGATGCCGCGGGTGGAACCGGTGATGAGTGCGGTGGACATGTCCGACCTCCAGGCTGGGGGATGCTGTGCCTCCAGCATCCGGGGCCAGGACCGGCAGGACCAGCGGGAATCGGACAACTCAGCCGGGGTGATGGCGGGCGGCCCTCAGGGGGCGATGATCGTCCGCAGCTGCGGTCCGGGGCCCGCGATCAGGGCCGTCGGCCCCGCGCTCGCGCGGCCCGGCCCGACCCGGCCCGGCCCGATCCGGCCCGACCCGCCTCCGCCGGGAGGTCATTCTCCGTCGCTTGAACGCTCCTTCAAGCGACGGGGAATGACCTCCACGGCGCGTGGCGGGGCGAGCGGGAGGTCGCGGCGCGTGGTGGGGCGAGCGGGGCGTCCCGGCGTGAGGTGGGGCGAGGGAGGCGGCACGTGTGCGGAGGCTCGGGGCGCTCAGATGCTCGGCGCCCGGGTCACCGCTCCGGGGGCTCGAGCAGGCGGGAGGGGTGGGCCTCGGCGGAGGCGTGCCAGGACTGGGTGCGGGCGAAGGTCTCCCAGCCCATGGAGGTGTACATGCCGTCGGCGCGGGTGGGGGAGTCGGCGTCGACCTCGAGGTCGATGTGGGTGCGGCCGCGCTCGGCGGCATCGGCGATCGCGGCGTGCAGCAGCGCCTTGGCGATGCCGTGCCCGCGGGCGGAGCGGTGCACGCCGAGGTACTCGAGATAGGTGCCCTCGCCGCGGTCCGCGCGCGCCGGGACCGCGGCGGCGACCAGGCCGCCGGCGGGCAGGCGGCGGCCGTCGCGTTCGATCTCCGCGATCCACCAGTGGTCCCAGTCCGCTTTCTCGGGGTTCTCGATGAGGCGCTGGACGAACTCGGCGAAGGACTCCCGGTAGGAGTTGAAGTGGTCCTGGAAGGAGTCCTCGAGCATGCGGTGCACGGTGCGGACGTCCTGGGCGACGGGGAGCCCGGAGGGGTGGCGGTGGACGCGGCGCACGCGCACGCCCTCGCGGGGCGCGGGGAGGCCGGTGACCTCGCCCGGGTGGACAGGCCGGCGCATGTGCAGCCAGGTGCGCACCATCGAGTAGCCGTTCGCGGCGAGGATGCGGCCGCGGTCCCGGTCGGCCTCGGCGGCATCGGCCGAGAGCTGGGTGGAGGGCAGTCCGCGGTGGCGGGCGAAGGACCCGCCGACCTCCTGGGCCCAGTCCAGCAGGGCCCCGGCCAGCTCCTCGCGCTGCGGTGCACCGGCGGCGATCACCCACTGCACGTTGGTGCGACCGGCGGCGCGGTCCTCGAGGGAGATCCAGCCGATGGGCGGGCGGTCGGTGGTGGGGCGGCCGTCGGCCCGGACCGGGACCACCACCACCTGCCGGCGGGACCAGGACTTCAGGCCCACCAGACGCGACCGCAGCCCGGGGCGCTGGGCCGAGGCGTCGGGGGTATGGCGGTGCAGGTCCGCGGTGACCAGATCGCACAGGGGCTCCACGTCCGACTCCAGCGGGAGGCGGGTGGTGAGCCGCTCGGAGAGTCCGGGCGGCATGGTCGGCGGGAAATGGTCGGTGAGGGGCACGGAGCCATCGTGCCACGTCCCGGGGCGCAGGGTCCGGGAACGAGTACGGCCGGCGCATCGGACCCCCCGGGTGGGGAGTCGATGCGCCGGCCGGGACGGGACGCCCCGTCCGTCCTCGGGGCGTCCCGGCGGCCCTCGGCGTGCCGAGGGGCGGCGTCTCAGCGCTGCGGGGGCGCCTCCGGGCTCTCGGCCCGGTGCGTGGGGCCCGCGGTCGCGGAGCTCGACACGGCGGTCGCGCCGGCGCGTTCGGCATCGGAGGCCTCGTGCGCATCGGCGGCCTCGTGGGCCTCGGGCGTCTCGGTGCCGGTGCCCGCGAGCTCGGCGGCCGCATCGGCCCCCGGGGCGGTGGCGGGCTCGTCGGCGCTGTGCAGGGTGTCGCGCAGCGGCACCTGCTTGATGAACAGCGACAGCACGAGCGCGGCGATCACGAAGGGCAGGGCCGTGAGGAAGACGTGGTGCATGGCCTCGCCCATCCCCATGCGGATCGGGTCGACGAGGAAGGAGGGCAGCTTCTCGAGGGCGGCCGGGTCCAGCACCGCGGCCTCGAGGGAGGAGGCGTCCAGGGCGCCGCCGGAGGACATCTGCGCCATGGCGGCGAGGTCGTCGGCCGGGAGGGACTGGATCTGCTTCTCGATCGCGCTGGACATCTGCGCGGTCATCACGGTGCCCAGCACCGCGGTGCCGATCGTCGATCCGAGGTTGCGGAAGAACTGGATGGCGGCGGTGGCCACGCCCAGCTCCCGCTGGGCCACCACGTTCTGCACGACCAGCGTGTAGACCTGCATCGACAGCCCCAGCCCCAGGCCGATCACGATCATGGCCAGGGTCAGGTGCCACTGGGTGTCTCCGTACTGGAGGCGGGAGAGCAGCCAGTAGCCGGTCACCAGCACCAGGCCGCCGGCGATGAGGAAGACCTTGTAGGTGCCCAGACGCGTGATGAGCAGGCCCACCACGATGGAGGTGAGGATCATCGCCACCGACAGCGGGATGAGGATCGCGCCGGAGTTGGTGGCGGAGACCCCCAGCACGCCCTGGGCGTAGACCGGGATGTAGATGATGGCGCCGAACATGGCCACGGCGATCGCGAAGGACGCCGCGACGGAGAGGGCGACGATGGGGCGCAGCAGCAGGTGCAGGGGCAGCAGCGGCTCGGACACGCGGGTCTCGACCACGACGAACGCGGCGATGAACAGCGCGGCGACGACGTACATGCCGATGATCACCGGGGAGTCCCAGGCGTAGGAGTTGCCGCCCCAGGTGGTGGCCAGCAGGCCGATCACGAGGCCGGGCGTCAGGGTGAGCATGCCGAGGTAGTCGACCTTGCCCTGCTGGTTGGCGGTCTTCAGGTGCAGGAAGCGCAGGATGAAGACGAAGGCGGCCACGCCGATGGGCAGGGTGAGGTAGAACAGCCAGCGCCAGCCGAGGTTGTCGGTGACGGTGCCGCCGATGAGCGGGCCCACGACGCTGGTCACGCCGAAGACGGCGCCCATGATGCCCTGGTACTTGCCGCGCTGCCGGGGCGGGATGATGTCGCCGATGATCGTCTGGGACAGCGGCATGAGGGTGCCCATGCCCAGGCCCTGCACGGCGCGCGCGAAGACGAGGAACCAGAAGCCCTGGGCGAGGCCGGCGAGGATCGAGCCGATCATGAACACGGCCAGGCCCCCGAGGTAGAACCAGCGGCGGCCGTAGAGGTCCGAGAGCTTGCCGACGATCGGCACCGCGACGGCGGAGACGAGCATGGCGGCGGTGGCGATCCAGCTGTAGTGCTCGACGCCGCCGAGCTCGGCGACGATGCGCGGCATGGCCGGGCCGACGATGGTCTGGGAGAGGGAGGCGACGAACATGCCGAGCATGAGGCCGACGAAGACGAGCTTGCCCTCACGGTCGAGCCCGGTGAAGGGTGCGGGGGCGGCGGCGCCTGCGGTCGGCGCCTGGGACGGACTGGTGCTCACGGAGCTCCTCGGGGGCGATGGTGGACGGATTGGAGGGCGAGGCGGGCTCGCCCGATGGCCGCAGCGCGCCGGTGGGCTTCGACCTCCTCATGCTACAGAACTGTTGCATTGACTGCACTATTTCAGTGAGTGCAGTTTCTGTGACGTCCCGGACTACGATGGTCCCGTGATCGATGCGGAAGAGACGACGACAGCGCGCGCGGCGCCGGCCGCCCCGGGGCTGCGGGAGCTCAAGAAGAAGCAGACGCGCGAGGCGATGCATCGCGCCGCCCTCGAGCTCGTCGTCGAGCACGGCTATGCGAACGTGACCGCGGAGATGATCGCGCGGCGCGCGGGCGTGTCCACGCGCACCTTCTTCAACCACTGGTCCACCAAGGAGTCCGCGATCCTGGGGATCCTCACCGGCCAGTCGGACTCGGTGGTCACGCGCCTGGTGCCGGCCCTCGAGGAGCTCCCGCACCGCGAGGCCCTGCGCCAGGTCATGCGCGACACCCTCGCGGCGGTGCCCTCCGATCCGGAGCTGCGCGACCTCAAGAAGGAGGTCATGGCGCGCGAGCCGAAGCTGCACTCGATCTCGACCGGGAACCTCCACACCATCCAGAACGAGATGGTCGACATCCTCACCGGCTTCCTCGAGGGGGAGGACGCCCGCGAGCGGGCGTTCGTCATCGTGCAGCTCGCCTTCGCCCTGACCCGCAGCGCCTTCGCGGTCGCGATGGCCCGCGGCATCGAGCTGACGGCCGCCTTCGACGAGGTCGTGGAGCTCTACGACTCGGGGCGCGCGGACATCTGAGGGCCGAAGGACGCAGGGGTCCCGCCGGGCCGTCGGCGCGGGCGGGACCCGGGCGGCGTGCCGCCGCCGCGGCGGCTCAGCGCAGGAGCCGGCCCTTGCCGCTGGTCCAGCCGCGGCCGTCCGCGAGGCGGTCCGCCACGGCCCGCTCGAGCCGGGTGCGGCGGGGCAGATCCGCCGGGTCCACCGGGGGACGCAGCCCGAAGACGAAGAACAGCGCACCGTCCCCGTCCCCGGGGATGGTGCCGATCCGCTCCCACAGCGCCGCGAAGCGCGCGAGGTTCGCGTCGGGGCCCAGGATCTGCGCGAACTCGTCGCTGATCAGCCACGAGTCGCAGGTGAACTCGTGGCCGAAGGCCGGCTCGTCCGGCCCGCGCCCCGCGCCCAGGTCCGCGTAGTGCGCGGTGAAGTACGCGGTCGCCGCCGCGAAGGAGGCCTCGACCTCGGCCGGGTCCAGCGGCCCCGTCGCCGGGATGTGGGTGCCGACGACCCAGCGCATCGGCTCCGCCTCGGCGGCCGATGCGGGGCTCGCCTCCGATGACCCCGTGGTGTCCTGTGCGTCCGACGGCCGGTCCGCGCCCTGCTCGAGCCGGGCCACCCGACGGCGGGAGAGGTCGAACTGGAGCCGCCCCAGATGCACGAGGCGGCCCGCCCAGTTCCCGGTGACCCAGTTCAGCTGATGCAGACCCAGGCGACCGGTGCCCCGGCGGTGGACCCGCATCTGCTGGCCCAGGTCCGCCAGCACGTGCCAGGACTGCTCGCGATCCAGGCCCCGCGCGGCGTGCCAGGAGCGGACGGTGTCGGTCGACAGGAGGAAGGCGAGGATCGGGATCAGGCCCTCCCCGGGGGCGAGACGCTGTTGCAGCGCGTCGTGCTCGGCCTTGCGGGCCGCGAGATCCACGGCCGGGACCTCCAGCCCGGCGGCCTCGCGCAGGGCGTTCGCGGTGCGGGCGACCTCGGCGAGGATCTCGTCGTCGCGGGCCGCGGCATCGGCCAGGGGTGCGAGGTCCTCGGCGTCCTGCCCGGTGATCCCGAGCAGCGTCAGCAGCTCCGCCCGGGAGGGGGCGGTGAGCATCACCCGGTAGGCGTCGAGGGGGAGATCGGAATCGGCGCGGACCTCGCGCGGCGGGGCGGGCGTGACGGCGGCATCGGACGGCATGGCCCCATGCTAGGGCGCGGCGACCTCCCGTGGGACCTCCGCTCCTGCCTCCGCGGCTCCGGGGGCCGGCGGGCCGGGCACCTCGCCGGCGGGGACCCCGGCGCCCAGGTCCACGGCCTGTGCCTGGGCGGCGAGGGAGAGCTCCGCCGCGGCCAGGGCATGCTCCTGCGTCATGGCGGTCTGCGTGCCGTCCAGGCAGTCCCGGATCAGGCGGCCGAAGTACGGGAAGCCGGTCATCCCGCGGGCGTCGAAGCGGTGCTGCCCCTCGTGGTCGACCAGCAGCACCTGTCCGCCGCCGTTCTCGGTGGTGATGTCCACGTACTTGCGGATCTCGAGGTATCCGTCGGTGCCCAGGATCAGGGTGCGGCCGTCGCCGAAGACGTCCAGGCCCTCCGGGGTGAACCAGTCCACGCGCACATAGCCCGTGGCGCCGTTGTCCAGCACCACGTGCGCGTCCCCGAAGTCCTGCAGCCCGGGGGTGTCCGGATGCGCATGGTTGGCGATGGTCGCGCTCGCGATCCGCCCGCCGCGCGCCCCGGTGTAGTGGAGCATCTGCTCGAAGTTGTGGCTGCCGATGTCGCACAGGATCCCGCCGTACTGCGCGGGGTCGTAGAACCAGTCCGGGCGCCTCCCGCCCACCCGGTGCGGGCCGAAGCACACCACCTGCAGCACGCGGCCGATGGCGCCGCGCTCGATGAGCTGGCCGGCGAGGATCGCCGCCTCGGAGTGCACGCGCTCGCCGTAGTAGACGGCGTACAGCAGGCCGGTGCGCGCGGTCGCCTCCCGGACCGCCTCGAGCTGCGCGACGGTCGTCATCGGCGCCTTGTCGACGAAGGCATGCTTGCCCGCGGCGATCGCGCGCAGGCCGAGGGGTGCGCGCTCGGAGGCGATCGCCGCGCTGGCGACCAGCCGCACCGAGGGGTCCTCGAGGATCTCCTCCTCGCGGGTCGCGACGCGGGCGCCGGGATGCTGCGCGGCGAGGGCCGCCGCACGGTCCGGGTCGCTGTCGTGGACCCAGGCGAGCTCCGCCCCGGCCTCCACCAGGCCCTGGACCATGCCGTGGATGTGGCCGTGGTCCAGGCCGATGGCGGCCACGGCGAACTCGCCGGGGCCCACCGCCGGCCGAGGGAGAGGATCGAACGTGTAGGGGTGCGGGGTCATCGATGGTCCTCGGGGGTCTCGGGGGTCTCAGTGGTCTCGGGGATCTGGGGGCGCTCGGCGTGGTCGGACGGGTCGGTGAGGTCGTAGGCGCGGATCCGCCCGCACATGCCGAAGGCGCGCTCGGCGGCGGGCGGGGCGGCGCGGTGCATCCGCGCCTGCGTCAGGTGCGCGGTCTCGCCGCGGCCCAGGGCCTCGGTGATCGCGAGAGCCTGCTGGGCATGGGCCAGGGGGTGCTCGCGCACGATCCGCGCCCAGTCCTCGGCGCGGTCGCGGACCAGCGCCGCTGCGGCGGCGAGGAACTCCTCGAGCGGTCCCCGGTCCCCGGCCTCGAGGGCGGTGCGCAGGCGCTGCATGCCCGTCACCGCGAGGTCGCGCCGGCGGGCGGCGCGCTCGGCCCGGTCCGGCCCCTCGCCGAGCGCGGCGGCCGCGGCGTAGGCGCTGCGGTCGGCGAGATGCTCGGGCGGGAAGGTGAGCACGGCGTCCCCGCCCTCGGGCAGCCCGGCGGCGGACATGAGGATCATGATCTCGAGGCCGCCGTGGTTGACGGCGCGGTGCACGGTGCCGGGGGTGAACCACAGGACGTCCCCGGGGGCCAGCGGCGTCGAGCGGGCGCCCTCCGCGTCGAGGGTCTGGAGCTCCCCGCGGCCTGCGGTGATGACGTACGCCTCGGTGGAGACGAGGTGCACGTGCGGCGCCCCGCCGCAGCGTCCGTCGGGCGCGGCATCGTCGTAGATGTCCAGATGGGACAGGGCCGTGCCGCCTGGGAAGGAGGGCGCGCTCATGCGCCCGCAGGCGCCGGATCCGGTGCCTGCTCTGCGGCCTGCCCGGGCGCGGTCTGCCCCGCGGCGGGCTGATCCGGCGCGTTCTCTCCGGGCGCGGCCTGCCCCGACGCGGTCTGCGCGGCGCCGTACCGCGGGGCGCGGGCGACGAGCTGGCCGGCGCGGTAGTACGGGTCCGAGGCTGCCAGCGGCAGGTCCACGACCTGCTTCTCGATGCCCGCCGCATAGATGGCGGTGACGATCTCCACGGCGCTGCGCCCATCGGCCGCATCGACCCGGGGAGCGCGCCCCTCGAGGAGGGCCTCCAGCAGGTCCCCGATCTGTCCCTCGTGGCCGGTGTGGGCCAGCGGCACGTGCGCGGCCGCGAGCTCCTCGATGCGCCGGCGCACGGCGGCGTCCCCGCCGGGCTCGGGGAAGCCGCTGGGGGCCGAGGTCTCCGCGAGGACCTTCCACGGCTGCGAGATGCGGGCGTGCTCGCCCTGGACGACGATCTCCTGCTCCTGGCCGTGGTGGACCACGGAGCTGGTCAGCTGGGCGAGGCCGCGCCCGTAGCGGAGCACCGCCACCGAGAGGTCCTCGACCTCGCTGTTGTCGTGCTGGGCGTTGGCGAGCATCGCGGTGATCTCCTGCGGGCGGCCCAGCAGCCACAGCAGCAGGTCGATGTGGTGGATGGCGTGGTTGAGGGTGCAGCCGCCGCCCTCCTTCTCCCACGTGCCGCGCCACCACAGGTCGTAGTAGGACAGACCGCGCCACCAGGCGGAGTCCACCCGCACATGGGAGATCGAGCCGAGCAGCCCGGAGTCGACGACCTCCTTGAGGGTGGCGAGGTCGTCGCGGAAGCGGTTCTGGGCGACCACGCACAGCCGGCGGCCCGAGCGCTCCTGCGCGGCGATCATCGCGTCGCACTCCTCGAGGGAGGGCGCCATCGGCTTCTCGACCAGCACGTGCACTCCCGCATCGAGCGCGGCGATCGCGAGCGGGGCATGGGTCGAGGGCGGCGTCGCGATGCTCACGAGGTCCAGATCCGCCTGGGCGAGCATCCGCGCGGGGTCCTCGAAGGCGGTCGCGGCCTCCAGGGTGAACTCCGCGGCGCGCTCCGCGGCCTTGCCGGGGACGACGTCCGCTACCGCGACGATCTCGCACAGCTGCCCGAAGGCGAGGTAGGCGCGGATGTGCGCCTGGGCGATCCCGCCGGTTCCGATGATCCCGATCCTCAGCATGCTGGTCCTGTCCCGTCCCGAGGCGGCCGCACCGGGGTCGGCGCTGGGGGTCCGCGATCGTTAATACGTAGTAGCTCGGGATAGTATGGCGGCCGCCACAGCCCGTCAAGACCCGCTCCGGGGTCCCGAGCTCGGGACGGACCGCCGAGGGCCGGTGGAGGGCGAAGGGAGCGATCGATGATCAGGAGGCCGACGAGCCGGGACGTCGCCCAGCGCGCCGGGGTCTCGCAGTCGACTGTCTCGTTCGTGCTCACCGGGCGCCGCGGGATCTCCGCCGCCACCCGCGAGAAGGTGCTGCAGGCCGCTGCGGAGCTGAACTACCGCCCCAACCGTGCCGCGCGCTCCATGCGCACCCGCCGCAGCGGCCGGCTGGCCGTGATCATCCCGGACGCCGGGTACAGCCCCGGGGGAGTGCTGCGCGGGGCGACCGCGACGGCGCAGGAGCACGGCTATGTGCTGGAGGTCGTGGGCCTGCCCGCGGACCCGGCCCAGCGCCGCGCCCGCCTCGAGGAGCTGGTGGGCTCGGGGGACTACGAGGGGGTGCTCGCGTTCACCCCGCCGGGTCCGGAGGCGCCCGCCGTCCCCGAGGACGGGCCGGTGCTGCTGGTCCTGGCCGAGTTCGACGAGAGCCTGCACGCCACGGGCGTGCTCACCGACGCCGGGCCGGTGGCCGAGATGATGGACCATCTGGTGCGCCTGGGGCATCGCCGCTTCCTGCACATCGCGGGGCCGATGGACTTCCCCTCGGCGGTGGCCCGCCGCGAGACCTACCTGGCGCAGATCGCGCGGCACGGGGTCGAGGACCTCGGCGTCCTCCCCAGCCGGTGGGACGCCGCCTCGGGCTTCGCGGCGATCGAGTCCCTGCCCGACTCGGCCCCGCCGCTGGCCGTGATCGCCGGCAACGACGTGATCGCGACCGGGGCGATCCGCGCCGCGGTGCTGCGCGGCTGGTCGATCCCGGGGGACATGAGCATCACCGGATGGGACGACCGCGACACCAGCGCCTACCTCGTCCCCTCGCTCACCACCGTCCAGGAGGACCGCGAGCTGCTGGGCAGGGTCTCGATGCGGCGCCTCATCGAGGCCGTGCGCCGCCGCGCGGACCCTGCGGCCGATGCCGATGCCGATGCCGATGCCGATGCCGATGCCGATGCTGATGCTGGGCTCGGGACCGGGTCCGGCCCCGATCGTCCGGACGAGGGTGCAGTGCCCTCCGCAGCGCCCTCGACCCAGGACGGGCCGCTGCAGACGGTGGTCTGGCGGGAGTCCGTCGGTCCGCCCGCCCGAGGCCGCTGAGGGCCGCGCCCCCGGTCGCCTCGGCCCGTCCGTCCTCATCGCCTCGGCCCGCCCGTCCTCGTCCCTGCGGCCCCGTCCGCGCTCGTCCGGACTGGCTCATCGGCCGCGGACCGTCCGCGACCAGCGGCGGCATGGTTACGATCGTGGTGTTCCGCACACCGACGTCGGCACCAGCCGGCCGGATCCATGCGAGGAGACCCGATGACCCAGAACGCCCAGGCCCAGCCGGAGGAGGCTCCCGTCCCCGGGCCTGCGACCGAGGCCCCCGCATCGGCCGGACTGTCCGAGCACGCCGCCGCGATCACCGCGGCCTACGCCTTCGAGGGCGCCCGCATCCACCTGGGCGCGCTCGTCGAGGGCGAGGAGCCCGTCGCCGCGGCGCCGGTGAACCTCGCCCTGTCCATGCTCAACCGCCACGGCCTGATCGCCGGCGCGACGGGCACCGGCAAGACCAAGACCCTCCAGGTCGTCGCCGAGCAGGCCGCTGCGGCCGGGACCAGCGTCTTCGTCGCCGACATGAAGGGCGACCTCTCCGGCATCGCCGTGCCGGGGGAGGCGTCCGAGAAGCTCACCGCGCGTGCCGCGGCGCGCGGCCAGGAGTGGGTGTCCCGGGCCGGGAGGACCGAGTTCTACAGCCTGGGCGGCCAGGGGACCGGGGTGCCGATCCGCACCACCGTCAGCGACTTCGGGCCCGTGCTGATGTCCAAGGTCCTCGAGCTCAACGAGACCCAGGAGAGCTCGCTGGGGCTGATCTTCCACTACGCCGACTCGCACGGCCTCGGCCTGCTGGACCTCAAGGACCTGCGCGCCCTGATCCAGTTCCTCACCTCCGACGAGGGCAAGGGCGAGCTCAAGGGCATCGGCGGGATCTCCGCGGCGACCGCCGGCGTGATCCTGCGCAGCCTGACCGCCTTCGAGGCCTCCGGCGCGGACGTCTTCTTCGGCGAGCCCGCCTTCGACACCCAGCATCTCCTGCGCACCGCCGAGGACGGCAGCGGGATCATCTCCTGCCTCGAGCTGCCGGGGGTCGCGACCCGGCCCCAGCTGTTCTCGACGTTCATGATGTGGCTGCTGGCGGATCTGTACCAGGACCTCCCCGAGGTCGGCGACGCCGACAAGCCCAGGCTCGTGTTCTTCTTCGACGAGGCGCACCTGCTGTTCCAGGGGGCCTCGAAGGCGTTCCTCGACCAGGTGATCCAGACCGTCCGGCTGATCCGCTCCAAGGGCGTGGGCATCTTCTTCATCACCCAGACCCCCAAGGACGTCCCCGGCGACGTCCTCGCCCAGCTCGGCAACCGCATCCAGCACGCCCTGCGCGCCTACACGCCCGATGACGCCAAGGCGCTCAAGGCGACCGCCTCGACCTTCCCCAGCAGCGAGTACGACCTCGTCGAGGTGATCCCGGCGCTCGGCACCGGGGAGGCGATCGTGACCGTGATGAGCGAGGACGGCGCCCCCACCCCGGTGGCGGTGACCGCGGTGCGGGCCCCCGAGTCCTCCATGAACCCGGCGCCCGCCGAGGCCATGCAGAAGATCGTGGACGCCTCCGCGCTGCAGGCCGAGTACGGCGAGGCCGTGGACCGCGAGTCCGCCTACGAGATCCTCGCCCGGCGCGACGCCGAAGCCGCCGGTGCCGCCGCGGAGGAGGCCGACGCGCAGGCCCCGTCGGAGCAGCCCGCCGAGAAGGACGCCCCCGCCCGGCGGTCCTCGGCGAAGGACGACAAGGGCCTGTTCGACAATCCGGCGGTGAGGTCGTTCCTGCGCTCGGCGGGCACCGTCGTGGGCCGCGAGATCACCCGGTCCCTGTTCGGCACCCGCCGCAGGAGGCGCTGACCATGGCACCCCCGGCCTCTCCGCCCCTGACCCGGTTCGTCTTCTCCCGGCACTGCCATCCGCTCAGCGCCTGGAGTCGGTGGGCGACCACCCCGCTGCTGCTGGCGCCCCTGTGGACGCGCTCGGGCCGCGCGGCGCTCGCCGTCGGAGCCTGGTTCGCCCTCAACCCCGTGATGACCCCGCCCCCGGCCGATGATCAGGCCTTCGCCACCCGCGCCATGCTCGGCGAGGAGCGCTGGCTGACCGATCACAGCCTCGACCCCGGGATGGGCGCCGTCAACGCCGCGAACTCCGCGCTGCTGGCGACCGCTGCGGCCGGGGCCTGGTGGCGCAGGCCGCTGCCGGCCGTGCTCGGGACGGCCGGGGCGATGGCGCTGACGATGTACTGCTGGTCGCGCTACGCCGCGATCGAGGACCGGGCGCGCGCCGCGGACGATGCCGGGACCGCCGCGGCCCCTCCTGGCACGGCGGGATGACTCGCCTCCGGTGACGATGACGGGTGACGGTCGGCGGACCGTCACGGGATGCGAGCGGGCCCCGTGCCCGGCGACCTGGACGCGGTCGCCGGGCACGGGGCCCGCTCGCTGCGGTCGCCCGGGCTCGCGTGCCCGGGCGCGACCTCACTTGCCCTGGTTGGCGACGGCCTCGGCGGCGGCCTTCGCGGCGACCGGGTCGAGGTAGCGGCCGCCGGCGGTGACCGGCTGGAAGTTCTCGTCGAGCTCGTAGACGAGCGGCTGGCCGGTGGGGATGTTCAGGCCCGAGATCTCCTCGTCGGAGATGTCGTCGAGGTACTTCACCAGCGCGCGCAGGGAGTTGCCGTGCGCGGCGATCAGCACCGTCTTGCCGCTGGCCAGGTCGGGCTTGATGCCCTCCTCCCAGTACGGCAGGAAGCGCTCGACGACGTCCTTGAGGCACTCCGACTTCGGCAGCTGCTCGCCGAGGTCCGCGTAGCGGGGATCCTGGTCCTGGCTGAACTCCGTGCCGAACTCGATCTCCGGCGGCGGGGTGTCGTAGGAGCGGCGCCAGGCCATGAACTGCTCCTCGCCGTACTTCTCGCGGATCTCCGCCTTGTTCATGCCCTGCAGAGCCCCGTAGTGGCGCTCGTTCAGACGCCAGTCGCGGTGCACCGGGATCCAGTGCCGATCCGCGGCGTCCAGCGCCAGGTTCGCCGTGGTGATGGCGCGGCGCTGCAGCGAGGTGTGCACGACGTCGGGGAGGATCCCGGCCTCCTTGAGCAGCACGCCGCCGGCGGCGGCCTCCTTGCGGCCCTTCTCCGTCAGCTGCACGTCCACCCAGCCGGTGAACAGGTTCTTCGCGTTCCAGTCGCTCTCGCCGTGGCGGAGCAGCACGAGTGTGTAGGTCATGGGTCCCAGGGTACGGGGCGCGCCCCGTACCTGCACCTCGGTCCGCTCCGCGAGGGCAGCCCGCCCGGCCGTGAGACGTCCTCCCGCCTGCCTGGCCTCGACCGTGCGTCCCGCCCGGTGTTCCCGGGAGCGAGGTCCGGACGGGGGCCGGCGCTCTCCGGGGCCTCGGCGTCGAGGGGTCGGAGGCTCGTCGTCCGGCCGGGTCCGGGCCGTCAGGCCTCGAGCAGGATGGTGACCGGGCCGTCGTTGGTGAGCGAGACCTGCATGTGGGCGCCGAAGCGGCCCTGCTGGACCGGGACGCCGCGCTCGCGGATCGCGGCGACGACCTGCTCGACCAGCGGCTCGGCGACAGGCCCCGGGGCGGCGCCGTTCCAGGAGGGGCGACGGCCCTTGCGGACATCGGCGTAGAGCGTGAACTGCGAGACCACCAGGACGCTCGCGCCCGCATCGAGCACCGAGCGCTCGCCCTCCAGGATCCGCAGCTCGCAGATCTTCCGGGCGATGGTGGCGACCTGCTCGGGCCCGTCCTCGTGGGTGACGCCGATCAGCGCGAGGATCCCCTCGCCCTCGGTCCGGCCCACCACCTCGCCCTCGACCTCGACCTCGACCTGGGCATGGCTGACTCGCTGGAGGACTGCACGCATGGGGCCGATGCTATCGGGCCGCGGTCAGCGCGGGATCGAGCTGATCGGGCGCTCCTGGGTGGGGCTCTCGTCGCCGGCATCGGGCGAGGCGGAGCTCTCGTGCGTCGGGGGAGCTCCCGCGGGCGCCGCCGAGGGCCCCCTCTGCTGGCCGCCGGTCGAGGGGACCGGGGACGAGGGCGCCAGCGGCGCATGGATCCCGGAGGCGACCTGCTGCTCCGGGGGCTGGTAGACGGGGGCGGACTGCTGCGAGGCGCTGCGCGGGGCGGTGTCCTCGGGCCGCAGGGCGGCGGCGCGCGTCGGCGCCGGCGGGACGATGGGGTCCACCGGGCGCGCCGGCACCGTGTGCCCCCAGGGGGTGCCCGGGTCCTGGGCGTCCTGCCCCGGCGGGGCCTGACGGGGCTGCGCGGCGGGCGGGCCCTCGAGCGGCTGCGAGGCCGCCGGCGCGTGAGGAGCCGGGGGAGCCGGGGGCCCGTGCGGCGCCGGGGTCCCCTGCTGCACCGGGGGCCCGTGAGGCGCCTGCGGCGCCCCGGTCTGCGGGGGCGTCGCCCGGGCCTGCTCCGCCCGGGCTCGCTCCGCCTCGGCCTGGAGCTGGGCCTGGCGCGCCTCCCGCGCGGCCTGCGCCTCGCGGGCCTCCTGGGCCTCGCGCTGGGCGCGCTGCAGGCGGCGCTCGGCCTCGCGGGCCGTCTCCACCCAGCGCTCCGCGACGCGGATGATCGCCTCGGTGGCGGCCTCCCACGCGTTCTCCTGCTGCCGATGCGGGCCGGTGGCCAGGGACAGCACCACGCCGGCCGCGCGCAGGGCGAGCTCGGTGGCGTCCACGCGCCGGGCGAACACCTCGTGCCAGACGCGGATCGCCTCCTCGACATGCGCCTGGGCGGGGGCGGAGATCCGGCCGGTGCTGCCGTAGTCGGCGAGCACGCTGAGGTGGGCGAGCAGGCAGGCGAGGTCGTCGGCGCGGCGCCCCGGGCCGACGGTGTCGATGTCGAGCACGCCGACGACCTCGCCGCCCTGCACGAACAGCTGGGCCTCGTAGAAGTCGCCGTGGACCACGTCGTGCGGGCGCATGTCCAGGCGGCGGCCCACCGCGGCGAGGCCGTCGCGGATCCCCCGCACGAGCGTCTCGATCCGCGGGGCGAGCGCCGGCACGGAGGAGCTGACCACGCCCGCGTAGAAATCGGCCGAATCGGTCCACGGCGCCCGCAGGGGGAGCGTGTACATCGAGGCGGGCAGGCGGTCCAGGGTCGCGACCAGGTCCTCGGCGCGGACGGCCCGGGCGCCCTCCTCGACGACGGCGTGGGCGAGCGGGCGGCCCGGCAGCTCCTCCATCACCACCAGCCCCTGGTGGTGGGCTGTGACCTGGGGCACGGGAACGCCGGCGGCGAGCAGCCGCTGATGGCGATCGACGATCTCCCCGCTCTTGTGCGGCTGCATCACCTTGAGGAAGACGGCGCGGTCGGCGAGGCGGGCGCGCAGCACCGCCCGACGGCCAGGGCGATAGGAGACGACCTCGATCGGGACCGGGGCGGCGGCGTCCATCCCCGTGGGCACGCCCAGCTCGGCGAGCGTCGTGCCGAGCACGTCGGGGTAGCACACCCGCGGCAGCATCGGCAGCCAGGGGTCGTGAGGGTAGCGCCAGACCCGCACATTGATGTCCCCGTCCGTCATGACCAGGGAATGCTCCGCCCCGGCGACGTGCCGTTCGGCCTCGCCGATGTGCGCGCTGGCGCCGAACAGCTCCTCCCGTGCGGGCGCGGAGGGGCCGTCGAGCTCCGGCCAGGAGACGGTCGTGCGGTACAGGGCCTTCGTCGACCGGCCGGGCCGGTGGTCGACGTGGTCCAGCTCCCACGAGCGCAGCACGCCCCCGGCATTGCTGACAGCGGAGTTCAGCAGGCCGCCGGCGTCTGGCCCCGTCAGCAGCTCGGAGCCGTCCCGTGAAACAGACATGCGACGTTTCTACCAGGGTTCGACCGTACCGGCGAGGCGGATGATGCACCCGTACCATGCAGGCATGGCTGACAGCACCCCCTCCCTGGACGCGTCGAACCTGCTCGGCGTCCCCCCGACCCTGCTCCCGGAGGACCACCCCGACACCGAGGTGGCCGCCGCCCTCGAGGCCGATGGCGACCCCCGCGACCTCGCCGCCCGCTTCCCGCACTCCTCGCTGGTGTGGGCGGAGCTCGCGCGCGACGCGCTCGCCGACGACGACGTGATCGCCGCCTACGCCTATGCGCGTACCGGCTACCACCGCGGCCTGGACGCCCTGCGCCGGGCCGGATGGCGCGGCCAGGGGCCGATCCCCGCCTCCCATGCGCCCAACCGCGGGTTCCTGCGGGCCCTCGCGCTGCTGGGGGAGACCTCCCGGCGCATCGGCGACGAGGAGGAGGCCGAGCGCGTGCGCGCCTTCCTCCGGGAGGCCGACCCCTCGCTGGTCGACTGATCCCTCGCCGGTCGACCGATCCCGCACCGGTGATGCGCGCCTCGCGCCGTGCGCAGCTGGGCACGGCGCGGAAGCGCGCTTGGTAGGATCGCGCCGGTCTCCCCCGAGACCCGTCGGCGCCCGGACGGGCACAGCTCCCGTCGTCGGCGTGCGATCGACCCCGCATCCCTGAGGAGCCGCCATGCCCGCCGTCGTGATCGTCGGAGCCCAGTGGGGCGACGAGGGGAAGGGCAAGGCCACCGACCTGCTGGGGGAGAGGGTCGACTACGTCGTCAAGCCCAACGGCGGCAACAACGCCGGGCACACCGTGGTCGTCAAGGGCGAGAAGTTCGAGCTCAAGCTCCTCCCCGCCGGCATCCTCTCCCCGCAGGTGACGCCCGTGATCGGCAACGGCGTCGTGGTCAACCTCGAGGCCCTCTTCGAGGAGATCGGCGTGCTCGAGTCGCGCGGCGTGGACACCTCCCGCCTGCGGATCAGCGCCAACGCCCACATCGTCGCGCCGTACCACCAGACCCTCGACAAGGTCACCGAGCGCTTCCTGGGCAAGCGCGCCATCGGAACCACCGGTCGCGGCATCGGCCCGGCGTACATGGACAAGATCGGCCGGCTCGGGATCCGCGTGCAGGACCTCTTCGACGCCTCGATCCTGCGCCAGAAGGTCGAAGGCGCCCTGCGCCAGAAGAACGAGCTGCTGGTCAAGCTGTACAACCGCCGCGGCGTCGAGGTCGAGGAGATCACGCAGACCCTGCTCGCCTACGCCGAGCGGCTGCGGCCGATGGTCGTGGACACCACGGAGCTGCTCAACGCCGCCCTGGACCGCGACGAGGTCGTGCTCATGGAGGGCGGCCAGGCCACCTACCTCGACGTCGACCACGGCACCTACCCCTTCGTGACCAGCTCCAACCCGACGGCGGGCGGCGCCTGCACGGGCACGGGCATCGGCCCCACCCGCATCGACCGGGTGATCGGGATCGTCAAGGCGTACACCACCCGCGTGGGCGCCGGCCCGTTCCCGACCGAGCTGTTCGACAAGTGGGGCGAGTTCCTGCAGACCACCGGCCACGAGGTCGGCGTGAACACGGGCCGCCCGCGCCGCTGCGGCTGGTACGACGCGCTGATGATCCGCCACGCCGTGCGGATCAACGGCTTCACCGACATCGTGCTGACCAAGCTGGACGTGCTCACGGGCCTGGACGAGGTGCCGATCTGCACCGCGTACGACGTCGACGGCGTGATCCACCGCGAGATGCCGATGACCCAGACGGAGTTCCACCACGCCGTGCCGGTGCTCGAGACGCTGCCGGGCTGGACGGAGGACATCTCCTCCTGCCGCACCCTGGAGGACCTGCCCGAGAACGCGCGGCGCTACGTCGCGCGGCTCGAGGAGCTCGCCGGCTGCCGCATCAGCGCGATCGGCGTGGGACCGGACCGCGAGGCCACCGTCGCCGTGCACGACCTGCTCCCGCAGTCCGCCTGACCGTGTCCCCCGCCCGGCGCACCGATCCCGAGCAGGGCCGCGCCGCCCTCGAGCTGTGGGCGCGCGACCCCGACGCCGCCGCGGCGGGCGGTCGGCGCGTGCTCGCCCCCGCCGTCCGCCACACCCTCGAGCTGCTCGCCGAGGAGAACCCCGGCGGCGCCGTCGAGCTGCGCGTGCCGCCCTATGCCGCCGTGCAGGCGATCGCCGGCACCCGGCATACCCGCGGCACGCCGCCGGCGGTCGTGGAGACCGACCCGCTGACCTGGCTGGCCCTGGCCGCCGGGGACCTGACCTTCGCCGAGGCCGTCGCCCGCGGCGCCCTGCACGCCAGCGGGGAGCGCAGCGACATCTCGGCCCTGCTGCCGCTGCCCGGGCCCCGGCGGCTGGTCGCCGCGGCCCGCGCCGCAGCGCCCGGGCCCGACGCCTCTGCCGCCGCCGAGCGGACCGCACCCCTGGAGGAGGGCCGATGAGCCTGGCCGTCGAGATCACCGTGGAGGACCTCGCGGGCCTCGAGATCGCCGCCCGCGCGGGAGCGGACCGCATCGAGCTGGCCGAGGACCTCGACCACGGCGGCGTCACCCCGCGGCCCGAGCTCGCCGCCGAGGCCGTCGCCCGTGCCGCGGCGCTGGTCGCCGAGCGCGAGGCGAAGCCGCACTTCCGCGTCCACGCCCTGGTGCGCCCCGAGGCCAGCACCGGGGACTTCCTGGGCCGTCCCGAGGAGTTCGTCGCCGACGGCGAGGCCGTGCGGCGCATGGGGCAGCAGGCGGCGGCGATGGTCGAGGCCGGCTGCGACGGCGTCGTGATCGGCGTGCTCACCGCCGAGGGCGCGCTCGACGTGCCCGCCCTCGAGCAGATCCGGGACGCCGCCCTCGGCGCCGCCTCCCGCTCCCTGCGCGGCCTGGACCTCACCCTCCACCGCGCCGTGGACGCCCTGCCCGGGGCCGAGGAGCGCGCCGAGGCCGTGCGCACCGCGCTGCGGCTGGGCTTCCACCGCGTGCTCACCTCCGGGGGCGCGGCCCGTGCGCTCGACGGCGCCGAGGACCTCGCCCGCATGGTGCAGGCCGGCGAGGGCATCGTGGAGATCATGGCCGGCGGCGGGGTGCGCCCCGTCGACATCCCCGACCTCGCCCGGCGGGCCCGCGTGGACGCCGTGCACACCTCGGCCCGCAGCCGCACCCCGGATGCCGCCGCCCCCACCCGTACCGACGCCGCCATCGCCCAGGCGGCCGTAGACGCAGCAGGAGCACTGTGACCCACCCGAGCGACCCCGCCTCCCCGCAGCCCGGGAGCACCCCGGCGCCCGCTCCCGACGCCGCCGAGTCCCCGGACCACCCGGTCCCGGCCGATGCTCCGGGCGAGGCCCCCGCGGCCGACGGCCCCGCGGTCGACGCCCCAGAGGCCGATGCCGCCGAGGCCGATGCCCCTGCGGCCGACGCCCCCGAGGCCGACGGCCCTCGCGGCGCGGAGTCCGCGGAGGAGGACGGCCCCGCGGCTGACGCCGCCGATGCCGAGGACTCCTCCACCCCGGAGGGCACCGTCATCCTGGTCCGGCGGCGGCGCATGCCGAGCCTGGGGTTCTGGGTCCTGGGCTGCATGCTGCTGGCGGCCCTGGCCGGGGCCGTCGTGGCCTATGTCGTCGAGGTCCGCTACCTCGCCGGGATGGTGTACTTCGCCGTGACCGGCGCCGTGTTCTTCGGGCTGCCGCTGGCCGCGCTCGCCGCCCTGGTCGACGCCCTCCGCCACCGCCGCACCGACCGGCGCCGCTGAGCGCTCGCCCCGCAGCCCGCAGGGCTGTGCGGTGCGTGACCCCGACGGTTCGGGGGCATCGGGGCTGTGGCATGATGATTCGGTGGCACGCGGCGACGGACGACTCACCCATGACCTGCTCCCCGGCGAGAAGGGCCCCCAGGACTCGTGCGGCGTCTTCGGCGTCTTCGCCCCGGGGGAGGACGTCGCCAAGCTGACCTACTACGGCCTGTACGCCCTGCAGCACCGCGGGCAGGAGTCCGCGGGGATCGCCACCAGCGACGGCGAGCAGATCCTCGTGTACAAGGACATGGGCCTGGTCTCCCAGGTCTTCGACGAGACCTCCCTGAGCACCCTGCAGGGTCACATCGCCATCGGCCACGCCCGCTACTCGACGACCGGCGGGTCCATCTGGTCCAACGCCCAGCCGACGCTGGGCCCCCGCCCGGAGGGCACCGTCGCCCTCGCCCACAACGGCAACCTCGTCAACACCCGCGAGCTCGTGGACATGCTCGAGGCCCGCCGCGGCGGCGCCCGCGCCCCCAAGGGCGAGATCGCCCGCGGCAACACGACGGACACCGCCCTGGTGACGGCGCTGCTGGACGTCGAGGGAGACCTCGCCCGGGCGATCGCCGATCTCATGCCGCATCTGCGCGGCGCCTACTGCTTCACGATCATGGACGAGACGACCCTGTACGCGGCGCGCGACCCCCAGGGCATCCGTCCGCTGGTCCTGGGCCGCCTGGACCGCGGCTGGGTGGTCGCCTCGGAGACCGCGGCGCTGGACATCTGCGGCGCCAGCTTCGTGCGCGAGGTCGCCCCCGGCGAGCTCATCGTCATCGACGAGCAGGGCCTGCGCAGCAGCCAGGTCCTCGAGCCGCGCCCCAAGGGCTGCGTGTTCGAGTACGTGTACCTCGCCCGGCCGGACACGCGCATCGCCGGTCGCAGCGTGAACGCCTCCCGGGTGGAGATGGGGCGCCAGCTGGCGCGCGAGCATCCCGTCGAGGCGGATCTCGTGATCCCGACCCCGGAGTCCGGCACCCCTGCCGCCATCGGCTACGCCCAGGAGTCCGGCATCCCCTACGGCCAGGGCATGGTGAAGAACGCCTACGTCGGGCGCACCTTCATCCAGCCCAGCCAGACCATCCGCCAGCTGGGCATCCGGCTGAAGCTGAACCCGCTCAAGGAGATCATCGCCGGCAAGCGCCTGGTGGTCATCGACGACTCGATCGTCCGCGGCAACACGCAGCGCGCCGTGGTGCGCATGCTGCGCGAGGCCGGGGCCGCCGAGGTGCATGTGCGCATCTCCTCCCCGCCGGTGCGCTGGCCCTGCTACTACGGCATCGACTTCGCCAGCCGGGCCGAGCTCATCGCCAACGGCCTGGACACCGACGAGATCGCCCGCTCCATCGGCGCGGACTCGCTGGGCTACATCTCCTTCGACGGGATGGTCGAGTCCACCGAGCAGCCGGCGGGCGAGCTGTGCTCGGCCTGCTTCACCGGGCAGTATCCGGTGCCGCTCCCCGATCCCCGCGCGCTCGGCAAGAGCGTGCTCGAGCAGAAGAAGGCCGGCGCACCGGGCGCCGGCCCGCATCCCGCCTCCCCCGAGAAGAACGAGGTCCCCGCGTGAGCGCAGCGTCCCCCCAGCCGATCACCTACGCCGCCGCCGGGGTCGATACCCACGCCGGGGACAAGGCCGTCGAGCTCATGAAGGAGGCGGTCGCCGCCACCCACGGCCCCGAGGTCCTCGGCGGGGTCGGCGCCTTCGCCGGCCTGCTGGACGTCTCCGCCCTCAAGGACTACGAGCGTCCGCTGCTCGCCTCGAGCACCGACGGCGTCGGCACCAAGATCGCGATCGCGCGCGCCCTGGACATCCACGACACCATCGGCCAGGACCTGGTGGCGATGGTCGTCGACGACATCGTCGTGCTCGGCGCGAAGCCGCTGGCCATGACCGACTACATCGCCTGCGGGAAGGTCGTGCCCGAGCGCATCGCCGACATCGTCCGCGGCATCGCCGAGGGCTGCCGCCTGGCCGGCTGCGCCCTGGTCGGCGGGGAGACCGCGGAGCACCCCGGCCTGATGGCCCCCGAGGACTACGACGTGGCCGGTGCGGCCGTGGGCGTGGTGGAGGCCTCCAAGGTCCTGGGGCCGGAGCGGGTCGAGGCCGGCGACGTGATCATCGGGATGGACTCCTCGGGCCTGCACTCCAACGGCTACTCGCTCGTGCGCGCCGTGATCGACGCGGCGGGCCTGGGCTGGGACACGCATGTGGAGGAGCTCGGGCGCACCCTCGGCGAGGAGGCCCTCGAGCCCACCCGCATCTACACCCGCGACCTGCTGGACCTGCTGGAATCGCCGGCGGGGGAGGGCGTGCACGCCCTCTGCCATGTCACCGGCGGCGGGCTCGCCGCGAACCTGGCCCGCGTGGTCCCCGCGGGGCTGGGCGCGGCCGTGGACCGCGCCACCTGGACGCCGGGAGCCATCTTCGAGCGCGTCTCGACCTGGGGCTCGGTCCCGCTGGCCGATCTCGAGGCGACCCTGAACATGGGCCTGGGCATGGTGGCCGTGGTCTCCGCCGATGCGGCCGATGCCGTCCTCGCGCAGCTCGAGTCCGCGGGCCTGCCCTCGCGGGCGATCGGACGGATCCATCCGCAGGATGCGCTGGCGGCCCCGCGTCCCAGCACCTCCGACGTCCTCGTCTCCGGGACCAAGGGCGTGGACGGGGGCGCCGTCCTCATGACCGGCACGCATCCGGGCTGGGGCGCGTGATCGGACCCGCCGCGCACACGACGAAGGCGGCCCCGGGGGGCCGCCTTCGTCATGCTGTGCTCGATGCCGCGGTCGGTTCCGCGGTTCCCGGGCTCCGGATGGTGCGGAGCCCGCGGGGTGGGGGCGTCAGCGTCGCCGCGCCGATGCGGGCGAATCATCCGCCCACTCGTCGGTCCCCTCGTCGTCCCAGTCGCCCTGCTCCTCGTTCGCGGAGGCCTTCGACTGCAGCTCGCGCTGGAGCGCGGTGAGGTCGGTGGGCGGGCTGTAGTACTTGAGGTCCCGAGCCACCTTAGTCTGCTTGGCTTTCTGTCGGCCACGACCCATGGATCTGACCCCCTGTGCGTCGGGTGCGGGCGAGGCGGCCCGGAAGATGGCAGTGATTTCGGAACCCAACCTTACAACGAACGCGCCGTGGGGCGGTAACCCGAACGGCGTGAGGTCGCGCTCACGTCGGCGCCGATGCCGGACAGGGAGGGGCGTCGAGGCGACGAGAGCTCCGAAAGCGGTATCCGAGGGCGTAGGCTTGCTGTTCACGACATGACTGTGACGATGGGCGGGC
This sequence comes from Brachybacterium phenoliresistens, assembly GCF_000576425.1. Lineage (GTDB taxonomy): Bacteria > Actinomycetota > Actinomycetes > Actinomycetales > Dermabacteraceae > Brachybacterium > Brachybacterium phenoliresistens. The sequence goes on from NZ_KK069990.1 coordinate 109,808, forward strand.
GTGGCCGCGCCCCGAGAACGAGGAGGGGACACCCCCGATGGCTGCATCCGCGGAGAACCACGATGTTGCGACGGCGTCGATCGGCAGTCTCATGACGCCGGCCGAGGTCGCGAAGCTCTTCCGCGTCGATCCCAAGACGGTGACCCGCTGGGCCCAGTCCGGGAAGCTGTCCTCGCTGCGCACCCTCGGCGGTCATCGACGCTACCGCCGCGACGAGGTGGAGAAGCTCCTGCAGGAGAACCTGCAGGCAGAGAGCCTCTGAGCCCCTCTCCGTGACGCGCGCCGCCCGTCGCAGGACGAGCGATGCCGGGTGGCGCCGGGACGTCCTGGGCGCGGGCTTCCGCTGCCGGACGCTGGACCTCGGCGAGGACGAGGAGGGCCCGCTGCGGGCGGTGGCGGTGCGCTGCCTGCCCGGACCTGCCGCCTCGCGCGGCGCGGCGCAGGCCGCGCAGCGCCGTCGCATCCCGGTGCTGCTGATCCACGGCTGGTCCGACTACGTGCTGGACCGCCGCCTCATGCTGCATCTGTATGCACGAGGCTTCGACGTGTGGGGAGTGGACCTGCGCAAGCACGGGCGCAGCCTCCTGCCCGGGCAGACCCCCACCGCGGTGCGGGACCTGTCCGAGTACGACGCCGAGATCGCGGCGATGCTGGACCTGATCGGCCGGGACCGTCCCCCGGTCCTGCTCGCCCACTCCACCGGCGGCCTCACGGCCGCGCTGTGGGCGCAGCGCCGCCCGGGGACGGTGCGCGCGCTGGTGCTGAACTCCCCGTGGCTGGAGTTCCACGCCGGCGCCGCCGCCCGGGAGGCGATCCGCCCCGCGCTGCGCGCCCTGGCGCAACGGGCGCCGACGGCACGGGTGCTGCCCCGCGGATCGACGCACTACACCCGCACCACCCATGCCCTGTTCGGCGGCGAGACGCCCTACTCGCTGCGCTGGAAGCCGCCGGGCGGCCACGACTTCCCGGCCTGCACGCTGAGCGCCGTGCTCGAGGGGCAGGCGCGACTGCGCCGCGGCGGGCCCCTCGCCGTCCCCACCCTCGTGCTCCACTCGTCCCGCTCGGTGTTCGGGCTGCGCTTCCGCTCCGACATGGCCGAGGCCGACATCGTGCTGAACGTGCGGACCATCGCTGCGGCCGCCCGCCAGCTGGGGCCGTCGGTGCGCATCGAGCCCGTCGACGGGGCGCGCCACGACGTCTTCCTCTCCGCCCCGGCGGTGCGCAGGCGGGCCCTGGAGATCGTCGAGGACTGGCTGAGGGAACTCCCGGACATCGGTCCTACGATGACTCGGGACGTCCCGCCGGGACGCCCGTGAGCGTGCACGCCGCGTCGGGGCCAGGTGCTCCCGCCGCGCATCGACGGGGAGGTGGACCGTGGCCGCAGCGCCCGATGACCTGCACCGGCTCGCCGCGGCGCACCGCCGCGCCGCGGACCGGCTGACCCTGCTGCGCCTGCGCCTGGCCCGGGGGATGTCCGCCCTCGAGGGCGGAGTGGTGCACGAGACCTGGGTCGAGGAGGTCTACCCGGGCATCGGCGCCCTGGTCCGCGCGCTGCGCGCCGACCACGACCGCCTCGAGGCGGCGGCCGCCGCCGCGGAGCGTGCCAGCGGCCGCCGGATGGGCGGCTATGCGGGGGCGGGCTTCCTGGGGCGCGGCGACCGGGCCCGCGAGCAGGTCGAGCAGGTGCGCCAGGTGATCGCCTTCCGCGGGCACGACCTCGGGGCGAGCATCGGCGGCTACCCCTTGAGCCCGCGCGGCCGGGCGGTCCCGCCGCACCCCTCCGAGACCCTCGGCGCGGCCACACCGGGCTACGAGGACGAGGACTGAGCCGGCCCCTCCGAGCGCGGCCCCTGCCTGCCAGGCCCCTCCGGGCGCGGCCCCTGCGAGCCCGGCCCGCCCGACCGCAGGGCGCCGGCTGCTGCGGCCAGGGCTCCGGCCGCGACCGGGACGATCACCGTGGAGACCATGAGCACCAGGGCCGCCGCGGCCGCATCGGCCCCCGGGACCCCCAGCGCGATCAGCGAGGCGGCGCCGACCGCTTCGGTCACCCCGGCGCCGCCCGGGGTCAGCGGCACCATCGCCACCACCCGGCCCAGCGCGAAGACCGCGACCGCCGCAGCGACGGAGAGATCCGCGTCCACGGCCCGCAGCGCCAGCAGCAGCACGAGCAGGTGCGCCAGGCGCGCGCCGATCTGGCCCGCCAGCAGCGCCGCGCCGCGGCGGCGCAGCAGCACCAGCAGCGCGTCGCGCACGTCCACGGCCGCGGCGGCCGCGGGCACCAGCGGGGACAGGCGCTCGGCCACGGCCGCCACCAGCGGCCGCGAGAGGACGACGGCGACCGCGGCGAGGGACAGGACGCCTCCGGCCGCGGCGACCAGCGCGGCCGCCCAGGTCCCCGGCAGGTCCAGCTGTGCGCCCGCCACGACGTAGGCGACCAGCCCCGCCCCGGGGACCAGCACGGCGGTGACGGCGAGGTCGCCGAGGGAGAAGGCGAGCAGTCCGAGGACGATCGTGCTCACGCCCAGCCCGCCCCGCCGCAGCAGCCAGCCCAGCATGCCGGTCCCCAGCAGGGCGCCGCCCGGGATCGCGATGCTCATCGCGGAGGTCGCCGCGTACGCCGGGAGCAGGCGGGCGGTGCGGCTGCCGGGGACCACGGCGCGCAGCGACAGGGTCTCCAGGACCAGGGCCAGCAGCCCCAGGCCGATCGCGGCCGCGATCACCCCGGCGGGCAGGCGCCCGAGCTCGGCGAGGATCTGCGGCCAGGAGGCGCCGGCGAGCCAGGGGAGCCCCAGGGCCAGGACGAGGACCAGGAGGACGGCGGAGGCCGCGGCGGTGATCACGCGGCGCCGGCCTGCCCGCGGCCGACGCTCGAGATCCGCGACGAGGTCCTCGGGGAGGTCGAGTTCGGCCATGGCTGTGATTCTCGCACGCGGGGGAGCGACGTCCGGGCCGGAGCGGCGGCCCCCGAGTATGCTGACACCATGTCAGCTCTTATCGGGATCCTCGTCGTCCTCCACCTCCTCTGCTGGGCCGTCGCGCTGGGCACCTGGGTCGCCGCCGCGCGCACCAAGGAGCCGAACCCCGGCATGTTCCATGCCGCCGCCGGTGCGCTCGCGTTCGGCGTCGTGCTGATGGCGATCGGCATGGCGACCGGGGGCGGCGGCCACCTCTGGTACACCCTCAAGCTCGTGTTCGCCCTGATCGTGGCGATCAGCGCCTTCGTGGCGCGGCGCCAGGGGCCGCAGACCCCGGCCGCCGTGTGGTTCGCGATCCCCGCCGGGATCGTGATCAACGTGATCATCGCCGTGTTCCACATCGGCGCCTGAGCCGCCCGCGGGCCCGGCCGGGCCCGCGGCGCCCCCAGGACCAGCGGCCCCGGCCCCCCGCCGCCCCGCGCCGGTCGTCCACAGCGACGGCGCGGGGCGCTCGTGCGTCCGGGCGCGCGCCTATCCTGGGGGAGCCATGACTCTGTTCGACGATTTCTCGCTGCCCGATGCCTTCCGACGCCTGGAAGGGGTGCGGGCGGTTCCCGCGAGCGCGTCGGACGCCGACGCCCCCGCGGCGCCCGATGCCGCCCCGCCGTACGAGGACGCCCCGCCGAGGGACGCCGACGCCCCGCCGCGCGAGGACGAGCTCCCGCCCCCGCCGGACGACGACCAGGCCCCGCCGGATCCGGAGGACGTCCCGCCGCCGCCGGAGGACCGGGACCCGCAGTGGGCCCCGGCGCACGGCGCGACGGGCCCGGGGCCGCACGGCCCCGCGGGCGCTGCGCGTCGTCCCTGGGCCGCGCCGGAGGAGGTCGGGGCCGGCCTCGCCGAGCTGGTCGAGGGCCTGAACCCGCCGCAGCGCGAGGCCGTCGAGCACCGCGGCAGCCCGCTGCTCATCGTCGCCGGCGCCGGCTCGGGCAAGACCCGCGTTCTCACCCGTCGCATCGCGCACCTGCTGCGCTCGGGGCAGTCCCTGCCCGGGGAGATCCTCGCGATCACCTTCACCAACAAGGCCGCCGCCGAGATGAAGGAGCGCGTGGCCGAGCTGGTGGGCCCCGTCGCGCGCAGCATGTGGGTGTCGACCTTCCACTCCGCCTGCGTGCGGATCCTGCGCCGCGACGCCCAGGCCGCCGGCCTGAAGAGCTCCTTCACGATCTACGACTCCGCGGACTCCCTGCGGCTGATCACGAACATCGCCAAGGATTTCGGCCTCGACGTCAAGAAGAACCCGCCGCGGGGCATCGCCAGCCGCATCTCCACCCTGAAGAACGACCTCGTCGACCCGATCGACTGGGCCGATCAGGCCGAGGCGTCCAAGAACCCCTGGGACCGCTCGATCGCCCAGGTGTACACCGCGTACACCGAGCGCCTGCGCCAGGCCAACGCCGTCGACTTCGACGACATCATCGGCCTCACCGTGAACCTCCTGCGCGAGAACCCCGCGATCCGCGAGGGCTACCGCCGCCGCTTCCGCCACGTGATGGTCGACGAGTACCAGGACACCAACCCCGCGCAGTACGCCCTGGTGCGCGAGCTGGTGGGGGACGACCCGCACGCCGACCTCACCGTCGTGGGCGACTCCGACCAGTCGATCTACGCCTTCCGGGGCGCGACGATCCGCAACATCGTCGAGTTCGAGGAGGACTTCCCCTCGGCCCGCACCATCGTGCTCGAGCAGAACTACCGCTCCACGCAGAACATCCTCACCGCGGCCAACGCCGTCATCGAGGAGAACCAGGGGCGGCGCAAGAAGAACCTGTGGACCGACCACGGCGCCGGCGAGAAGATCACGCTGTACGTCGCGGACGACGAGCAGAGCGAGGCGCGGTACATCGGCCGCCAGATCGACGCCCTCGTCGATGCCGGCCGCAAGGCCTCCGACGTGGCGATCTTCTACCGCGCCAACGCCCAGTCCCGCGCGCTCGAGGACCAGCTGATCCGCGTCGGCCTGCCCTACCGGGTCATCGGCGGGACCCGCTTCTACGAGCGCCGCGAGATCAAGGACGCCATCGCCTACCTGCGCGTCCTCACCAACCCGGCCGACGAGATCAACCTGCGCCGTATCCTCAACGTCCCCAAGCGCGGCATCGGCGACCGGGCGGAGGCCGCGATCGCCCTGCTGGCCGAGCAGGAGCGGATCGGGTTCGCGGAGGCTCTGCGCCGCGCGGAGGAGGCCCCGGGCATCGCGACCCGCTCCCTCAGCGCCGTGCGCCGGTTCGTGGCCATGCTCGAGGAGCTCGGCGAGCTGCTCGAGCGGGGCGAGGGGCCGGCCGAGGTGCTCGAGGCGATCCTGCAGAAGTCCGGCTACTACGAGGAGCTGCAGAAGAGCGACGACCCGCAGGACGAGTCCCGGCTGGAGAACCTCGCCGAGCTGGTCAGCGTCGCCGCCGAGTTCGAGGCGCAGATGGAGGCCGTCGCCGCCGCCGGCAGCGAGTTCGAGGACCTCGAGGGCGAGGACGCGACCGCCGGGCCCGAGGGCGCCGCCGGCGCCGATGCGGCGCCCGGCGCCGGGGCGGATGCGGCTCCCGGCGAGGACGTCGCGCCCGATGCGGCCCTGCTCGCCGGGGACGACCCGGAGGCGACCCTCATCGACCAGTTCCTGGAGAAGGTCTCCCTCGTCGCGGACGCGGACCAGCTCCCGGGCCAGGAGGACCAGTTCGTCACCCTGATGACGCTGCACACCGCCAAGGGCCTCGAGTTCCCCGTCGTCTTCCTCACCGGCCTGGAGGACGGCACCTTCCCGCACCAGCGCACCCTCACCGACCCCGAGCAGCTCGAGGAGGAGCGCCGCCTCGCCTACGTCGGCATCACGCGCGCCCGCGAGAAGCTGTACATCACCCGCGCCCAGATGCGCGCGACCTGGGGCGCCCCGCAGTTCTTCCCGGGCAGCCGCTTCCTCGACGAGATCCCCGAGGAGACCCTGGACGTGGCGCGCGCCGGCTCGACCCTCTCGGGCGCCGGGTTCTCCGGCTCGGGCGGCTACGGCAGCTCCGGCGGGTACGGCGGCTCGGGCGGCTACGGCGGCGGGCGCCGCGGACCCTCCGTCACCGGGGTCGGCGTGGGCGGCGGGCGGCGCGACGTCAGCCGCCCGTCCTTCGGCTCGGGCCGCACCCCGACGCCCACGGCCAAGCTGCCCTCCCTCGCCGTGGGGGACCGGGTCACCCACGACTCCTTCGGCATGGGCACGGTCACCGAGGTCTCGGGGCTGGACGAGAAGACGCAGGTCGAGGTGGAGTTCAAGGCCCCGCACGGGCGCAAGCGCCTGCTGCTGCGCTACGCCCCGATCACGAAGCTCTGAGCGGCGGGGCGACGACCTCGACCTCGAAGCCCTCCGCGTTCTCGGCGTACCAGGCGGTGTGGTCCGCTCCGCCGGCGTGCGGGTAGGCGTCCGCGAACAGCTCGGTCCAGCCGTGCGCGGGGGCCTGGTCGCGCAGGGCGTCCAGGGCTTCGCCGTCGGGGCAGGTCAGCGCCAGATGGTTCAGGCCGGGGGAGAGGCGGTCGTGCCGCGTGCCGCGGCCGTCCCCGGACTGCTCCAGCACGATGTAGGGGCCCGAGGCATGCCGCCAGATCCGCCCCCGGTCCCAGCCCTCGACCCGTTCGGCGGTCCAGCCCAGGCGGGTCAGCAGCCATCCGAAGGACGCCTCGGCCGGTCCGAGGTCATGGGTCCACAGCTCCAGGTGATGCAGCCCGGCCGGCGGCTGCTCAGACATCGCGGCGCCGCGGGGCGTCGTCCCCGTCCAGGTCGTCCCCGTCCGGGTCCTCGTCGTCCGGGTCCTCGTCCTCGGAGCGCAGGGACTCCAGCAGCACCCAGCCGAAGCGCAGCGCCATGATCCCCAGGACCAGCACCAGCACGACCTGGATCGGGATCTGCACGCCGGTGCGGGTGACGACGAACCAGATGATGAGGATCGACAGACCCATGAGCACCGCGTCGCGGAACGCCGCGAGCAGCCGGCGCCCGAGGTTCGCCTCGCGGATCCTGCGCCCGGCGACGGTGGCGTAGGCGGCCGCATCCCGGCGGGCGCGGCGCCGCGAATCCCGGGTGCCCTCGTCCAGCGCCTTCCCCGCGGCCCGCGCATAGGCGCCGGCGCGCTGCGAGCTGCGCCGGGTGGACTCCTGCGCCTGCCGGGCGAGGTCCGGGGCCTGCTTGCGCGCCGTGTTCCGGGCGGCCTTCGCGTAGGTCCTCCAGTCAGCCATGCTCTCCTCCTCGAGGGCGTCGCTCAGCGTCGGGGGTCATCGTCGTCGCGCCAGCGGATGTCGCCCCCGCCGCGCGGCGGAGGCGAGGGACGGGACGCCCGGTGCTCGTGGTAGTAGGACAGCGCCACGTTCAGGCCGACCGTGATCACCAGGGAGAGCACGAAGCTCGCCACGGTGGAGCGGACGCCGACGACGCGCAGCAGGATGAACAGCACGAGCAGCATCACAAGGCTGGCACCGAGCTGGTCGCGGATGCGCTGGACGAAGCTGCGGGGTTGTCGGGGCACCCCGGCATGGTAGCCGGGTCCGCTGGGCGGGGCCCGACGGGCGACGAGACCGTGCCCGCGAGACGACCACAGGGTGAACGGGGTGCCGGATCACACCGCCGTGTCCGTACCATCGGCCGGCCGCGACTAAGGTGGAGATGTTCCCAGGGACGGCTCCCCGGCCGATGACGGCCCGCCGTCCGCTGTCGACAGCGAGAGGACGAGAATCCCGTGGACCTGTTCGAATACCAGGCCCGTGATCTCTTCGAGAAGCACGGAGTGCCCGTGCTCGGAGGAGTCGTCGCGGAGGATCCTGCAACTGCCAAGGCTGCGGCGCAGCAGCTGGGCACCCCCGTCGTGGTGGTCAAGGCCCAGGTGAAGACCGGCGGCCGCGGCAAGGCCGGCGGCGTGAAGATCGCCAAGTCCCCCGAGGAGGCGGAGGCGAAGGCCGCCGAGATCCTCGGCATGGACATCAAGGGGCACACCGTGCACCGCGTGATGATCGCGGCCGGTGCCGACATCGCCGAGGAGTACTACTTCTCGCTGCTGCTGGACCGGGCGAACCGCAACTACCTGGCCATGTGCTCGGTCGAGGGCGGCGTGGAGATCGAGCAGCTCGCCGTCGAGCGCCCCGAGGCCCTGGCCCGCGTGGCCGTGGACCCGAACGTCGGCATCGACGAGGCGAAGGCGAAGGAGATCGTCGAGGCGGCGCGGTTCGACGCCGAGACCGGCGCCAAGGTCGCCCCCGTGCTGCAGAAGCTGTGGGACGTCTACCGCGAGGAGGACGCCACCCTCGTCGAGGTCAACCCGCTGGTCAAGACCGGTGCGGGCGACATCGTCGCGCTCGACGGCAAGGTGACCCTGGACGAGAACGCCGAGTTCCGCCACGAGGACCACGCCGCCCTGGTGGACGCGAAGGACGAGGATCCGCTCGAGGCCAAGGCCAAGGCGCTGGACCTCAACTACGTCAAGCTCGACGGCGAGGTCGGCATCATCGGCAACGGCGCGGGGCTGGTCATGTCCACCCTGGACGTCGTCGCGTACGCCGGCGAGGAGCACGGGGTCAAGCCCGCGAACTTCCTCGACATCGGCGGCGGCGCGAGCGCCGAGGTGATGGCCAACGGCCTCTCGGTGATCCTCGGCGACGAGCAGGTCCGGGCGGTCTTCGTGAACGTCTTCGGCGGCATCACCGCCTGCGACGCGGTCGCCAACGGCATCGTCGGCGCCCTCGAGAAGCTCGGCGAGAGCGAGAACAAGCCGCTGGTCGTCCGCCTGGACGGCAACAACGTCGAGGAGGGGCGCGCCATCCTCGAGAAGGCGAACCACCCCCTGGTCACCCTGGCCGACACCATGGACGGCGGGGCCGCGCAGGTCGCCGCTCTGGCCGCGAACGGAAAGTGAGCTCCTCCCACCATGTCTATCTTCCTTGACGACTCCAGCAAGGTCATCGTGCAGGGCATGACGGGCTCGGAGGGCATGAAGCACTCCCAGCGCATGCTCGCCTCGGGCACGAACATCGTCGGCGGCGTGAACCCGCGCAAGGCCGGCCAGCAGGTCGAGTTCGACGGCGGCGTCTCCGTGCCCGTCTTCGGCACGGTCGCCGAGGCCATGGAGGCCACCGGCGCGAACGTCTCGGTCGTCTTCGTGCCGCCGAAGTTCGCCAAGGCCGCCGCGATCGAGGCCATCGACGCGGGCATCGAGCTGTTGATCGTGATCACCGAGGGCATCCCGGTGAAGGACTCCGCGGAGTTCTTCAACTACGCCCAGGCCAAGGGCGCCACCCGCATCATCGGCCCCAACTGCCCGGGCATCATCAGCCCCGGGAAGTCAAACGCGGGCATCACCCCGGCGAACATCACCGGTCCCGGCAAGCTGGGCCTGGTCTCGAAGTCGGGCACCCTGACCTACCAGATGATGTACGAGCTCTCGGACATCGGCTTCACCACCTGCATCGGCATCGGCGGCGACCCGGTCATCGGCACCACGCACATCGATGCGCTGGCCGCCTTCGAGGCCGATCCCGACACCGTCGGCGTCGTGATGATCGGCGAGATCGGCGGCGACGCGGAGGAGCGTGCGGCCGCCTACATCAAGGACAACATGTCCAAGCCGGTGGTCGGCTACGTCGCGGGCTTCACCGCCCCCGAGGGCAAGACCATGGGCCACGCGGGCGCGATCGTCTCTGGCTCGGCCGGCACCGCGCAGGCGAAGAAGGAGGCCCTCGAGGCCGCCGGGGTCAAGGTCGGCAAGACGCCCACCGAGACCGCGGAGCTCATGCGGGAGATCATCGCGGGCCTCTGACCCGCCCCGATCCTCCGCGGCCGCGCGCCGCACCCGGGACCCCGTCGGCACCTGCCGGCGGGGTCCCGTCGCATCCGAGCCGGGCCGAGCCGGGCCGGGCCGGCCGAGGCAGCGGCCCTCCCGTGCACGCCCGGTCCTCTCCAGGGCCTCCCCGGGGCCTCCCCGGGGCCGACCGCGGGCCGCTTCGCGGCGGGCAGAGCGCGAGAGGGCCCGGGCGTCGGCGCGGGGACGTAGGATCGTCGGTGATGCGCTCCGGCGGGAGCGGCGAGATACGGCAGGCGGAGGAGCACACGTGAGCGGCGACCTGATCGATACGACCGAGATGTACCTGAAGACGGTCTTCGAGCTCGAGGAGGCGCACATCCCGCCCATGCGCGCCCGGATCGCCGAGCGTCTGGGGCACAGCGGCCCGACCGTCTCGCAGACCGTCGCCCGCATGGAGCGCGACGGCCTGCTGCACCTCGACGAGGAGCGCCACATCCGTCTCACGGAGCTGGGCTGGTCGCGCGCCACCTCGGTGATGCGCAAGCACCGTCTGGCCGAGCGCCACCTGCTGGACCACCTGGGCCTGGAGTACGCGCTCGTGCACGAGGAGGCCTGCCGCTGGGAGCACGTGATGAGCCTCGAGGTCGAGAAGCGCATCGCCGAGCGCATCGATGCCCCGTACCTCGATCCCTACGGCAATCCCATCCCCGGACTGGCGGAGCTCGGCCTGGCCGACCTCCCGGCGCAGGAGACGGCCCTCACCCCCGAGGGTAAAGACCGGCCCAAGCTGCTCAGCGTGCTGCTGGGCGATGCGCCCGACGGCACCCGCATGTCCGTCCGGCTCGACCGGATCGGCGAATGGGCGCAGAGCGAGTCCGAGGTCCTGGACGAGCTCGCACGTCACGGCCTCCGGCCGGGCGTGGACGTCGACGCGGAGCGCCTGGGCCGCGGTTACGCGCTGCAGGTCGCCGACGGCGAGGTCCTCGAGGTCTCCGATCACGTCGCAGGTCAGCTCGCTGTGACGCCGCTCACCCGGCAGTAAAGGAAGCGTCAAGCTCTTCCCCAGACCCTGTACCTGAGCGGGGCGCGCGGGGGTGCGCCGCATAGGGTCGAGCACGTGCCCGGACCATGTCCGGGCATCCCCGCCCGGCAGCCCACCGCGCACCGAGCCTGGGGTCCACATCAGCACAGTGCGCGGGAGCGGAACGCTCGGGGCAGGGGAGCGACATCGTGTCGAATACTGCGAAGAACACCCATCGCCGCCCGATGCGGACGGTGACGCCGGTCGTGCGCGCTGGGCGCGCCGCCGCAGGTGCCGCCGTGGCCGCCGGGATGCTCTTCGGCGGAGCCGCCGCCGCGACCGCCGACGGGGAGTCCGACGCCGTCACCGCCGACGTCCAGGCTGATGCCGCCGCCGCGCCGGCCGTGATCGTCCCCGCCGCCGTCGAGCCCGTGAACATCCCCGCCGTCGACGCCGCCGCCGAGACCGAGGCGACCGGCCTGGTCGCGCTCGAGGCCCCCGCGCTCACCGTGACCGTCCCCGAGCCCGAGCCCGAGGTCGTCGAGGCCCCGGAGGAGGACGCCGAGCAGGCCGAGGACTCCTCCGAGGAGCAGTCCTCCGAGGACGGGGCCGACGAGTCCGAGGAGTCCTCCTCCGATTCCGGCGAGTCCTCCCGCGACTCCGACAGCTCCGACTCCGAGGAGTCCGACTCCGACGAGTCCTCCTCCCGCTCCGATTCCGAGGAGTCCTCCGACTCCGAGGACGAGTCCTCCTCCACGTCCGAGGAGAAGGAGAAGTCCTCCCCGGCGCCCTCCGCCGCCAAGGGCAGCAGCATCCTCGCCACCGCCCGCTCGGGCATCGGCGTCCCCTACGTGTGGGGCGGCGACGACCCCAGCGGCTGGGACTGCTCCGGCTTCGTGCAGTGGGTGTACGGCCAGCACGGCATCTCGCTGCCGCACTCCGCCGGCTCGCAGGTCGCCCAGGGCACCAGGATCTCCCGCTCCGAGGCCCGCCCCGGCGACCTCGTGTACAAGCCCGGCCACATCGGCATCTACGCCGGCGACGGTCGTTTCGTCGACGCGGGCAACCCCCGCGTGGACACCACCGAGCGCGACATCTACTCCGGCGACTGGTCCTACTACCGGATCGGCTGAACCGGACCTCGCTGACACCGACGCATCCCGCACGGCCCCGCACCTGCCCGGTGCGGGGCCGTGCGCGTCGCGGCGGCCGCCCGGCCGAGCCGCCGGGTGCGCCGGGGCCGTCCAGGCGGGGCCGCTACGGTGCCGTCCATGACCTCTCTGCGCGATGCCCTGGCCTCGCTCCTCCTGCTCGCGGCCACGGTGCTGGGAGCCCTGTGGCTGCCGGCCCTCTGGATCGCCGACCATGTGGTGGACCAGGACGGCTTCCTCGCCATCACCCAGCCGCTGGCCGATGACCCGGAGTTCCGGACCACCCTGACCGACCAGGCCGTCGCGGCCCTGCTGGACGATGGGCGGATCCCCGGCTGGATCGCGGACCGCGTCGAGCCCGTCGCCCAGGAGCAGGCCGCCAGGCTCTCCGAGACGGAGGCGTACGACACCATGTGGCGCGCGGCGATGGTGCAGGTCCACCACGCGCTGCTGACCCCGGGGGCGGACGATGTGGTGGTCGATCTCGCCCCGGCGGCCGATGCCCTCCTCACCCGGGTCGAGGAGGTGGTGCCGCTGCTGGACCTGGACGCCCCCGAGTCGCTGCCGTTCACGATCGCGACCATCCCCGGCGGCAGCGTGCTGGAGAAGCTCGCCGTCCTGGACGTGTGGGGCCCGCGGCTGGGCTGGGCGGCGCTGGCCTGCGCCGTGCTCGCCGTGCTGGTGGCCGGCCACCGGCGGGCGGCCCTCGCGGGCGCCGGCGTCGCGGCGATCCTCGCCGCGGCGGCGGTCTGGCTGCTCACCGTGCAGGTCGAGACCCTGGTCCCGGACCGCCTGGACCAGGCGGACTTCATCGGCCCCCTGCTGCAGGTGTTCGAGGCACGGCTGGCCGCGGACCTCGCCCCGCAGGCGATGATCCTCGCCGGCGCGGGGGCGGCGACGGTGGTCGCCGGCGCGCTGGCGCTCGCGCTGCTGCCGCGTCGCCGTGCTCGGCGCTGATCTGCGGAGCTGACAGAGGCTGCGGTGCTGGGGACGCCGCGGCCCGGAGCGGTGCTACTTCGGTGCGGCGCGGCGTCCCATCTCCGCGCCCCAGCCGCCATGGAGGTCCGACGAGGCGACGCAGTCGAAGCCGGTGGTTGCCGTGCTCGGACGAGTGATCGTCCCGGAGATCAGATACTGCGTGCCGCTGAGGCGCTCGGTGGAACGGACATCGATGTCGCTCCCGGGGTTCGCGTGCTGGGCGACCTGCGTGCAGAGCGCTTCGACGGCTTCTCTCGTCTCGGTGGAGTGATGGAGAACCCCTGCGATCACGGCCGCGATGCCGCCCGCGGCGAGCGCGCAGCAGAACCGCGACCACGCTCGTCGGTCCTCCCGCGTGCTCTGCCTCACTCCGTCGCCGCCCGATCCGATGCTTTCTCTTGTGCCCCCGGGCAGATTCGAACTGCCGACACCCGCTTTAGGAGAGCGGTGCTCTATCCCCTGAGCTACGGGGGCATGGGGCCGCTCTCGCGGCACGCCGCGCACCATCGTAGTCCACGGTCCGCGCCGCGCCGCCGCGGTGCCCCAGGGTATGCCCGTCCTCACGTCGGCCCGTGCGGTGCTCGACGGCGCCCTCGCCCGCGGGGCGGTCCCGCCGCGGGTCCGGGCCGGGCGCGGCGGGCACGGGCCTCCGCGACCGGTCCCCGGCGCGAGATTCCTGACCCGGGATCCCAGCCCCGAGGGCTAGGGTGCGGCCCTGTGATCCTCGAACTTCCGCATTCCCTCCGTCGTCTGCCGGCGCTGCTCGCCCTCGCGCTGCTGCCCGTCCTGCTCGTGATGGGCGCCGCGGCGCCCGCGTTCGCGCACGACCACCTGGTCTCCTCCGACCCGGAGGACGGCGCCCAGCTGGAGGCGAGTCCCGAGGCGATCACGCTGACCTTCTCCGCGGACGTCATGGACGTCTCCCCGGTGGTGCGGATCGTCGACGCGCAGGAGCAGACCGTCCTCGAGGAGACGCCGACCATCGACGGGACCACGGCGACCCTGGCGCTCGACGAGCCGCTCCCCGCGGGCGACTACACGGTGCAATGGCGGGTGGTCTCCTCCGACGGGCACCCCATCGAGGGGACCTTCGCGATCGCCGTCCAGAATGACGCCGCGACCGAGGAGCCCACCGAGAGCGCGAGCCCCGCGGAGGAATCCCCGGCCGTCGAGACGACCGCGGCGCCGAGCTCCGAGCCTGCGGCCGAGGCCGCTCCCGAGGTCGAGGAGGGGAACGACGCGCTGCTGCCGGTCTTCCTGGGCCTCGGGGTGATCGTGGTGATCGGCGTGGTCATCGCGCTGCGGGCGGGTCGCTCCGGGCGACGCTGAGCGGAGGCCCCGCCTTCCGGACGGCGAGGAGCGCCCGATGCTGCGGCATCGGGCGCTCCTCTATCCAGTGGGAGCCCGGAGGCTCGGAGAGCCGGAAGGCTCAGTTCTGCTGCTCGTCGCCACCCAGCCCGAGCTGATCGCGAGCGGCCTCGGCGCCCTGGTCGACGTAGCCGTCGACCTGGTCGGGCGTCCTCTCCTTGATCTTGTCGGTCACGGCCTCGGTGACCGCGTCCACCTGGTCCGGGTTCTCGCTGGCGAGATCCTTGGCCTTGTTCAGCGCGTCGTCGAACTTCATGGATGTCTCCTCCTGTCGAAGCACCGGCCTGACTGTGGCCGACGCCACCCACCGTAGGTCACGAAATGGTCTCGGACAACCGAAAGAGCCGGATCCGGCGTGTCCCGCATACTGAGGATCGACCCAGACCACGGCGGAAGGACCCGACGATGATGGACAAGAGCTCCCGGTGGGACCAGGTGCTGGCGATGCTCGCGCGGGACAAGCGCCTCGGCGTCAGCGAGGTCGCCCAGGAGCTCGGGATCAGCGAGTCGACGGTCCGCCGCGACTTCGTGGAGATGGAGCGCGCCCAGCTGGCCCGCCGCACCCACGGCGGCATCGTCGCGATCGACGTCGCCTACTCGCTGGCCATCAACGCCCGCGCCGGGGACCAGGCGGCCGATGCCCGCGAGCGGGTCTCGGACTTCGCCGCCGGGCTCGTCGAGCCCGGCCAGATCGTCGGCTTCAACGGCGGCCGCTCCACGACCGCGACGGCCCGCACCGTCGTCTCCCGCCCCGACATGGACTCCCGCGACGGCCGTCCGGGCCTGACCGTCGTCTGCGCGGCCCTGAACATCGCGATCGACGCGGTGCTGCGGCCCGCGATCCGCACCGTCGTCCTCGGCGGGGTCGCCGAGCCGCACTCCTTCGAGCTGACCGGTCCGCTCGCGACCGCGACGATGCGCGACCTGTGGCTGGACATCATGTTCGTGGGCATGATCGGCCTGGACGTGCAGGCCGGTCTGACCTGCCACTCCGATGCGGAGGCCGGGGTGACGCGGACGATGATCGGTCATTCCCGCCGCGTGGTGGGGCTCGCCACCGCCGACAAGATCGGCGAGCGGGCCATGGCCGGGATCTGCCCCATCGGCGCCCTGACCGACCTCGTGATCGCCGGGGAGCTGGACGAGGAGCTGCGCCGCCACCTCCAGGAGACCTCGGTGCGCCTGCACGAGGTCTGATCCGGCGCGTGCCGTACACCTCCCGCCGGCCACGGCACGCCTCCGGTCCCGGCGGCGCCCGGCCCGGTACCGTCGTGACCATGTGGAAGAAGCTGCGTTCGAGGAAGCGGACCGAGCCCGCGACGGAGCCCGTGCGCCAGGAGCGTCCGCGCAGCGCCGGCCCGGCGAAGACCCTCGAGACCCCGGGCGCCGGAGCCCCCGCCGGGACGCCGGCCGCGCCGGAGGACCAGGCCGCGCGCCCCGGGGGCGAGGCGCGCCCCGAGGGCGATGTCGAGTTCGCGGTGCGCCACCACACCGGGGCCGTGCACGCCGACGTCGCCCCCGAGCAGGACGAGGACGACCTCCCGCCCCGCCGATCGGACCTGGTGCCGCTGAGCCGCGCCGATCGCGTGGGCGACGCCCTGGACCGCTGGTCCCAGCAGATCGCCGGCACCACCCGCGCGACCTCCTTCCTCACCCACATGCGCGAGGGCGACCACGTCCTGGACCTCACCCACTCCCACCCCTCCGGCCTGGCGCAGCTGCTGGCCGGCCGCGGCCCCACCCGGCTGTCCTCCCTGGTGCGGGAGGTGGGGGCGCTGGCCGACGCGCGCGCCCACGCCCGGGCGATCCGCGAGACCGCCCAGCGGCAGGCGGAGGAGGTCGGCCTGACCACCTGCCACCTGGGCATCGGCGAGGCCACCTGGATCCCCGAGGACGGCGGCCGGCCGCTGCAGGCCCCCGTGCTGGTGCGACCCATCACCCTGCGCCTGCGGGGCAACGCCCGCGAGGACGTCGACCTCGACCTCGACGCCACCGTGGACCTCAACCCGGTGCTGCTGCGCGCCCTGCGCGAGGCGGGCGTCGCGGTGGACGCCCGCGCGCTGCTGGGCACGACCGACGGCGCCTACGGCTTCGACCCCAACCCGGTGCTGGACGCCTTCCGGGCCCTCGGCCAGCCGCTGCCCGGCTTCCGCGTCTCCCACGCGCTGGTCGTCGGCAACCTCATGGACGCCGCCGGCCCCCTGGCCGATGATCTCGCCGCGGATCGCCCCGAGTGGATCGACCACGACCTCGTCGCCGCGCTCGCGGGGGACCCCGACGCACGGCGGAAGCTCGCCGAGGCGGGATCGACCCCGCAGCCCGTGCCCGAGCACGAGCTCGTCGCCGCCGTCGACCCCGACCGCCACGAGGCCCTCGAGCACGTCCTGGGCGGCGCGCACCTGGCCCTGACCACCCCGCCCGGCGCGGAGGTCCTGGACCTCGTCGTCGACCTCGCCGCCGAGCTCAACGCCCGCGGCCGCAGCGTGCTGGTCGTCTCCCAGCGCCGCCGCCACCTCTCCCAGCTGAAGGCCGATGCCGGATCCCGGGGCCTCGGCGACCTGCTGTTCGACCTCTCCCCGGACCCGGCCCTGCAGCGCAACGCCTCCGCGGCGCTGCTGCAGAGCCTGCGGGGCGCCGGCTCCGTGCATCGGCCCATCGACGCCGAGGAGCCCCCGGAGCTCGTCCAGGCCCGGGAGACCCTCACCGGGCACGTCGAGGCGATGCACCGCGTGCAGGAGCCCTGGGGCGTCTCCGCCCACGACGCGCTGTCGGCGCTGGCCGCCCTCACCCGGCTGCGGCCCGCGCCCCGGACCGCCGTGCGCCTGGACGCCGAGGTCGCCTCCCGCATGGTCGGCGAGCAGCGGCAGGCCTTCGCCGACTCCCTCCGCGAGGCGGCCGCGGTCGGCCTGCTGAGCACCGGACCGGAGGACACCGCCTGGTTCGGCGCCTCCATCAGCTCCTCGACCCAGTCCGAGCGCGCCCTCGCGCTGGTGACGCGGCTGCGGGAGGACCTGGTGCCGGCGCTGCGCCGCGCCATCGCCGCGACCGGGTCGCAGATCGGCCTGCAGGACGCCCGCACCTTGAAGGACCTCGTGGCCCGGATCCGCCTGCTCGGACAGGTCCGGGAGGTGCTCGCCATGTTCCACGTCGACGTGTTCGACGCGCAGCTCGAGGACATGGTCGCCGCCACCGGCACCAAGCCCTGGCGCCAGGAGCACGGCATCGAGCTGCGCTGGCGCACCCGCCGTGCGCTGCGCCGCCGCGCGGTCTCCCTGCAGCGCCCCGCCTCCCTCGCCCCGGACCTCCACACCGCCCTCCGCGACATCCAGGTGGTCCGCGATCGCTGGCGGCGCGCGGCGGCGGATCCCGCCGCCGTGCCCTCGGTCCCCAAGACCCTCCCCGCCGCCGAGAACCTGGCCGGGACCCTGCAGTCCGTCGTCGACGAGCTGGACGTCCTGCTCGAGGGCACGCCGGAGGGCGCCGACCTCGCCGCGACCGACGTCGACGTGCTCGCCGAGCGGCTGGAGCGCCTGCACGCGGACCGCGAGGACCTCGAGCCGCTCCCGCGCCGCACCACCCTCGAGCGGCGGCTGCGCTTCGACGGGCTCGGCGACCTGGTCGAGGACCTGCGCGAGCGCCGCGTCGGCGCCGATGCCGTGGCCGCGGAGCTGGACCTCGCCTGGTGGCGCAGCGTCCTGGAGCTCATCGCGGGCGCGGAGCCCACCATCTCCCAGTACGACGGCACCTCGCTGTCGCAGGTCGCGGACCGCTTCCGTCGGCTGGACGTCGAGCACCTCGCCGGGTCCTCCTCGCGGGTGCGCGCCGCGAGCGACGACGTCCTCGTGGAGACCATGAAGGCCTTCCCGGACACCTCCCGCGCCGCGATCGCGGAGCTGGCCCGCTCGGCGACGGTCTCGGTGCGCGACCTCGCCGCGAAGTACGAGGACATCCTGTTCCGGGCCCGCCCCACCTGGCTCGCCTCCCCGTACCTCGTCCCGCAGATCGTCCCGCGGGGGCGGCACTTCGACGTCGTGATCATCGCCGACGGCGGCCGCCTGCCCACCGCCGCGGCGCTCAGCGCGATCGCCCGCGCCGAGCAGACCGTGGTCGTCGGCGACCCGCTCGAGTACTCGGGCCAGTCCGCGCCCGTGATCCTGGACGACATGCTGGCCGTGGCCACGCATCGGCCGCTGCGGCGCGACGCGCGCCCGGCGACCGAGGGCCTGCGCGCCTTCGCCCAGCGCCGCAGCCCCGTCCCCGGGATCCTCGCCGCTCCCAGCCCCTTCGGCATCGAGCCGGACCGGCTGATCGTCGTCGAGGGCGGGACCGGGCCGGTGACCGCGGGCATGGAGTACGTCGAGAGCACCGAGGCGGAGCTGCGCCGGGTGACGGACCTCGTCATCGAGCATGCCCGCACGCGGCCCGAACGCTCCCTGGCCGTGCTCACCCTCACCGCCGAGCACGCCCGCCGCGTCATGGAGCGGGTCATGCACACCGTCGCCGTGGTGCCGGACCTGCGGGCCTTCTTCGACGCCGGGGCCCGCGAGTACTTCACGGTGCTGCCGGCGGCGCAGGCCACCGGGGTCGTGCGCGATGACGTCATCGTGAGCATCGGCTTCGGCAAGACCCCCCACGGCCGCCTGCTGCACCGCTTCGGCCCGCTCTCCGAGCCCGCCGGCCGCAAGGCGCTGGCCTCCGTCATCACCCGTGCCCGCGGGCGCACGACGGTGGTCTCCTCGATCACCCCTGAGGACCTCGACCCGTCGCGGCTGCGCACCGACGGTGCCCGCGACCTCCGCTCCCTGCTGCGCGTGCTCGCCGGCCTGCCCGACGACCTCGTGCTGCCCGAGACCGGCGCCGAGGCGCCCGTCGGCGTCGTGTCCGTCGACGCGGCGGCCGCCGCCGAGCAGCCCGCCCCCGCGGAGACCGACGAGGACCCCGCGGCCGATGCGTCGCAGGAGCTCACCGAGGAGGAGCTGGACGCCCAGATCGAGGCCGCGCTCGCCGCCGATGCCGCGGACGCGGAGCCCACCGACCCCGCGCCCGGACCGGATGCGGCCACGGACGGCGACGCCGACCCCGCCGCGGCGGCGGCCGCCGACGGGACCGAGCAGGCCGAGGCCCCCGCCGAGGCCGCCGCGCGCGAGGGCGACGACGCGGCCGCCGACGCCGCAGCAGCCGACGGCGCGGACGCCGAGCCGGAGCCCGGGGAGGATCCGCAGCCCGACCCCGCGGCGGAGCCGGCGCAGGCCGGCGCCCTCCCGACCGAGGCCGGGTCGGCACCGACCGCCCGCGCCCTGGAGACCGACGCCCTGCTCGGCGACCTCGCCGACCGCCTGTGGCGCCTGGGGCTGCACGTCGAGGCCGACTTCGGGCTCACCGAGGACCGGATCGAGCTGGCGCTCGGCCACCCCGAGCTGCCGGGCCGCTTCCTCGTCGCGGTGGACACCGACGGGGAGACCTACGTCGGCACCCGCAGCCAGCGCGAACGGGACCGGCTGCGCGCGGAGCGCCTGGAGGCCCTGGGCTGGGCGACCGAGCGCGTCTGGTCGTGGGCGCTGTTCATCGACCCCGACGGCGAGGCCGAGCGGATCCGCCGCGCCGTGGACCGGGCGCTCGCGCAGCTGCGCGCCGACGGGGAGCGCAGCGCCTCGGAGGGCGCCGCGACCATCCGGCACCGGCTGCCGCGGCCGCAGATCCCCGCGGGCCACCCCCTCTCGTTCTACGCGAGCGAGGACCTCGACCAGGTCGTCGAGTACATCTGCTCGGACGGACGGGCGCGGCTCGAGGAGCAGCTCGCCGCGGAGGTGCGCGGGTTCCTCGGCTTCGAGCAGCGCTCCGTGCTGCTGGACGTCTCCGTCTCCAGCGCGATCCGCCGCTTCCAGGAGCGCCAGTGAGCACGGGCCGCAAGGTCGTGATCTCCTCGGTCACCGGCAAGCCGATCCCCTGGGAGGACGAGGAGCCCGCCTCCGCGCCGGGCCGGAGCGCCCCGCTGTTCCCCGACCGGGTGGCCGAGGACGCCCCCGAGCCCGGGACCGACGAGAGCAACGACGCGCGCCTGGCGCAGGACGTCCCGCCCCACTGGGGCACCGGCGCCTGAGGCGCCCCCGCGCTGCCGCGCCGGCGCCCGGGGCCGGGCGTGATCTCGTGCGCAGGCGCGGGCAGGGCGCGCCGCCGCGGGCCCGTCGGCCGTAGTGTGAGGTCATGGACGAAGCCACCACCGAAGCACCGGACCTCAGCGCGCTCTCCCTCGTGATGGTGGGCGCCGGGAACATGGGAGGGGCCTTCCTCACGGCCGCCCTGTCCGCCGGGGTCCGCGCCGAGAACGCCCTGATCGTGAACTCCTCGCCCGAGTCCTCGCAGCGCGCCGCCGCCGCGCTCGGCGCGAGCGCCGGGACCCTCGAGGACGTGGCCCGCGCCGACGTCCTCGTGCTCGGCATCAAGCCGTACCAGGTCGACGCCGTGCTGCCGGGGGGGCGCGAGCACCTCGAGGCGCGCACCCTGGTGATCTCCCTGGCCGCCGGCGTCTCCCTCGAGCGCCTGGCCGCGCTACTGCCCGGCCACGAGCGGCTGACCCGCGCCATGCCGAACACGCCGATGGCCATCGGCGAGGGCGTCACCGCCCTCATGCACGCCGACGCGGTCCCGGCGGCCCAGCGGGAGCTGGCCCGGGCCCTGCTGGCCACCTCCGGGGTCGTCGAGGAGGTGCGGGAGGACCAGGTGCATGCCGTGATCGGCGCCGCCGGCAGCGCCCCCGCCTTCGTCTTCTACATCCTCGAGGCGATGATCGACGAGGCGGTGCGCCAGGGCCTCACCCGCGATCTCGCCACGCGCATGGTGGAGCAGACCGTCCGCGGCGCCGCGACGCTGGTGATGGAGTCCGGGGACCACCCGGCGCTCGCCCGGGCCGCGGTGTGCAGCCCCGGCGGGACCACCGCCGAGGGCGTCGCCGCCCTCGACCGTGCCGGCGTCCGCGCCGGCATCGCCGCGGCCATGGACGCCGCGGCCGCCAAGTCCCGCGCCATGACCGGCGCCTGAGCGAGAGCCCGAGACCCATGACCTTCCGCGACCAGCCCGGCAGCCGCATCGTCGGCACCGGCTTCCACCAGCCCGAGCGCGTCCTCACCAACGAGGAGCTCGAGGCGATGGTCGAGACCAGCGACGCCTGGATCCGTCAGCGCACCGGCATCGTCACCCGCCGCATCGCGGGGGAGGCGGACACCGTCGCCAGCATGGCGATCGCGGCGGGCCGCAACGCCCTGGCCGATGCCGGCATCGACCCGCGCGAGGTCACCCAGGTGATCGTGGCGACCTGCTCGAACGAGGAGCGCTCGCCCAGCGCCGCCGGCCGCGTGGCCGAGGCCCTCGGCATGGCCGGCCCCGTCGCCTTCGAGGTCAACGCCGCCTGCTCCGGCTTCGAGCACGCCCTGGCGGTGGCCGACCAGTCGATCCGCTGCGGCAGCTCCACCACCAGCCTCGTGATCGGGGCGGAGAAGCTCTCCGGCGTCACCGACTACACCGACCGCACCACCTGCATCCTGGTGGGGGACGGGGCGGGCGCCGCGGTGCTGCGCCCCGCGGAGTCCGCCGGGCTCTCTCCCGTGCTGTGGGGGACCGAGCCGGATCTCGCCGATGCGGTGCGCATCTCCCCGCCCAGCGGGAACTTCTCCCAGGACGGGCGCAAGGTCCTCGGCTGGGGGCTGCGCCAGGCGCCCCAGATCGCGAAGAAGGTCGTCGCCGCCGCCGGTCTCGAGATGTCGGACATCGACGCGTTCGTCCCGCACCAGGCCAACCTGCGGATGATCGAGCCGCTGGCCGCCGCGCTGGGCCTTCGCGAGGACGCCGTGGTCGCCGACGACGTGATCGTCTCCGGCAACACCTCGGCCGCGACCATCCCGCTGGCCCTGGCCAAGCTGCGCGCCGAGGGGCGCGTGCGCTCGGGCGACACCGCGCTGCTGCTGGGCTTCGGCGGCGGGTTCAGCTGGGCCGGACAGGTCGTCGACCTGCCCTGAGCGATCCCGGGCGACCGGCTCAGGGCCGGTTGGAGAACCGCTCGATGAGCTCGGTGTGCCCCGAGACGATGAGCAGGTCGTGGGGCGTGACCATCGTCTTGGGGGTCGCGTAGGTGAAGTCGCGGCCCGGCGACTTCACGCCCACCACGGTCACCCCGTACTTCGCCCGGATGTCGGACTCCTCGAGGGTGTAGCCCTGGGTCTCGCGCGGCGGGTGCATCTTCACGATCGCGAAGCCGTCGTCGAACTCGATGTAGTCGATCAGTCGCCCGTTGACCAGGTGCGCGACCCGCTGGCCGGCATCGGCCTCCGGGAAGACGACGTGGTGGGCGCCGATGCGCTCGAGGATCTTGCCGTGCGCGGTGCTGATGGCCTTCGCCCAGATCACCGGCTTGCCGAGGTCCACGAGGTTCGCGGTGATGAGCACGCTGTCCTCGAGGGAGGAGCCCACGCCGACCACGGCGACGGCGAAGTCCGCCGCGCCCACCTGCAGCAGGGCGTCCATCTGGGTGGCATCGGCCTCGACCACGTGGGTGAGGCGGCCGGAGAACTCCTGGACGAGGTCGCGGCGGGTGTCCATGGCCAGCACGTCCGTGCCGAGCTTCTCGAGGGTCTCGGCGAGGGCCGCTCCGAAGCGGCCCAGGCCGATCACGAGCACTCCGCTGCGTCCGACGCTGCGATCTCCCACGCGTCCTCCTCCTGGTTCGGCGTCCCGGTCCGGCATCCTGCGGGGCGCCGGACCGGCTCTCTCTCGCAGGGAACCGTACACCGCGCCGGGACGTCGCAGCGCCGGGACGGCGGCCGCGGGCGCCGCCCCGGGGCCCGGCGAGGGGATCAGCCGACGATCGGCCTCTCCTCGGGCAGGCGCACGCGGCGTGCCCGGGAGCGCAGCGCGAGGGCCGCGCCGAGGGACATCGGCCCGATGCGGCCGACGTACATGCACACGATGAGCACGTACTTCGCCGAGGTCGGGAGGTCGGCGGTGATGCCCATGGACAGCCCGACGGTGCCGAACGCCGAGAGGGACTCGAAGAGCACCTCGTCCAGCTCGAAGCTGGTCAGGCGCAGCATGACGAAGGTGGCCACGAACACCACCGCGGCGCTCATGAACAGCACGCCGATGGCCTGGCGGATGGTCTCCTGCGGGATGCTGCGGCCGAACACCTCGACGTCGCGGTCGCCGCGGGCCTCCGCCACCAGCGCGAGGATCAGCAGGGCGAAGGTGGTCACCTTGATGCCGCCGCCGGTGGATCCGGAGCCGCCGCCGATGAACATCAGCAGGTCCGTGAACAGGAGCGTGTCGTCGTTCAGGGCGCCGATGTCGATCGTGGACAGCCCGCCGGATCTCGGCATCACCGCGGCGAAGACCGAGGCGAGGATCTTCGTGCCCACGTCGTGCGGGCCCAGCGTCGCGGGGTTGGACCACTCCATCACCAGGTAGCCCAGGAAGCCGGCGCCGAACAGGATGCCCGAGGTCGACAGGGTCAGCTTGGCGTGCAGGGACCAGCGCCGCGGGGTGCGCCACCGCGCCACCAGCACCAGGATCACGGGGAATCCCAGGGAGCCGACGAACACGGCCAGGGCCACCGGGATCCCGAAGGACGGGTCGGCGACGTACTGGGCGGTGCCGGCGGCCTCCGGCACGAAGCCGCCGTTGTTGAAGGCGCTGATGGCGTAGAACATGCCCAGGAAGATCGACTCGCCCACCGGGTGGTCCGTGGCGAGCATGAACGGCGCCAGCGCCAGGAAGGTCAGCAGCTCGAAGGACGTCGAGGTGATCACGATGGTCCGCAGCACGCTGCCGACCTCGGCGAGCTTCTCGGCCTTGGTCTCGGAGGCGGTGATGACGCGCTGGGCCAGGCCCATCTGCCGCATCACGGACAGCCCCAGCAGGGAGGCGAGGGTCAGCACGCCGAGCCCGCCGACCTTCATCGACACCATGATCACCGTGAGTCCGAAGGTGGACCAGTGGGTGCCGGTGTCGAGGGTGACCAGCCCGGTCACGGTGGTCGCGGAGACCGCCGTGAACAGCGCGTCCACGAAGGGGGTGCGGGTGCCCTCGACCGTCGCGATGGGCAGGGAGAGCAGGGCGGTGAACACGCCGATGATCGCGGTGAACACGAGCAGGGCCAGGCGCGAGGAGGAGGATCGGGCGGCGCTGCCGACCATCCGGCGCACCCGGTCCTGGAAGGCGTCCAGGGCGCGCAGGACCACGGCGCGCGACGGCACGACCGGATCGTCCTGGCTCATGTCCCTCGCTTCCCTCGTTCCCTCCGTGCTCCGCGCGAAGTCTACGGCGGTCCGGCAGCGGGCAGGTCCAGGACGGGCCGCGGCGGGCGAGGTCCGCAGCACGACGTGGGTAGGCTCACCGCATGAGTGCTCTCGAGCCGATCGACCGACCCGGCGACGCCGCGGGGCGGGGGACGCCGGCCCCCGCCGGGACCGCGGGCGTGGTGTGGGATCCCTCCCTCCTGGCCTACGACTTCGGGCCGATGCACCCGATGGCGCCGATCCGGCTGCACCTGACCGCGCTGCTCGCCCGCACCGCGGGACTGCTGGACCGGCCCGGGGTGCAGCTGATCGCCCCGCAGGTGGCCGAGGACGCCCAGCTCGCCCTCGTGCACGAGCCGGAGTACCTCGAGGCGGTGCGTCGGGCCTCACGCCCGGAGGAGCTGTCCTCCCGCGACGAGCTGATCGCCTTCGGCATCGGCGGGGACGACGTGCCCGCCTTCGCGGGGATGCACGAGGCGAGCGCCCGCATCGTCGGCGGCACCCTCGCCGCGGTCGATGCGATCCGCGCCGGCACGGTGCGCCGTGCCGTGAACTTCGCCGGCGGCATGCACCATGCGAAGCCCTCCCGGGCCGCGGGCTTCTGCGTGTACAACGACGCGGCGGTCGCGATCGCCCATGCCCTCGCGCAGGGGGAGGAGCGGGTGCTCTACGTCGACCTCGACGTCCACCACGGCGACGGGGTGGAGCTGGCCCTGTGGGACGAGCCGCGGGCGGTCACCCTCTCGGTCCACGAGTCCGGGGAGCATCTCTTCCCCGGCACCGGCTTCGTCCAGGACGCCGGCGGTCCCGGCGCCCCGGGCAGCGCCATCAACGTCCCCCTGCCGCCGCGCACCGACGCGAGCGGCTGGCTGCGCGCCATCGAGGCGGTGCTGCCGCCGCTGGTCGCGGCGATCCGCCCGACGCTGCTGGTCACCCAGCACGGGGCGGACACGCACCGCGTGGATCCGCTCGCGGATCTCCGGGTCACGCTCGAGGCGCAGCGCGAGGCGATGATCCTGCTGCGAGACCTCGCCGATGAGCACACCCAGGGCCGGTGGCTCTCCCTGGGCGGGGGCGGCTACTCGGTGATCGACGTGGTGCCGCGCTCCTGGGCGCATCTGCTGGCCGTGGTCACCGGCGAGCCGCTGGATCCGCAGGATCCGCTGCCGGCCGCGTATCTCGAGGGATCCCGCGAGCTGCTGGGGCCGATGGGCATGGCCGAGCTGCGCCGCGGCGAGCACTTCGGCGACGGCGTGCCGCTGGCCCGGCGGCCGTGGTCGGCCGGCTACGACCCCGAGGACGCCGTGGACCGGGCCGTGCAGGCGGCCCGCCGCGGGGCCTTCCCCGAATGGGGGCTGGACCCCTACCTCGACTGACTCGCCCCGGTCCCGCGCGCGGCCCTGACACAATGGCGCCATGATCCACGCCCCGGGGCCGGAACCCGACACGGCCGCCCTCGACGCCCTCGCGGAGCACCTGCGCGGGGTGCGCCTGCCCTTCCCCGTGGACGGGGCGCAGGAGGGCCGCGAGGAGGTCGCCGCCGCGCTCACCCAGCTGGCCGATCATGTGCGCCCCCGCCTGGAGGCCCTGGACGCGCCGCTGCTGGTGGTGATCGGCGGCTCGACCGGCGCCGGCAAGTCGACCCTCGTCAACGCCCTGGTGGGCCGCCCGGTCAGCCGCGCCGGGGCGATCCGCCCCACGACCCGCCGGCCGGTGCTGCTGCACCATCCGGAGGACGCCGCCTGGTTCGAGGGCTCGCGCATCCTGCCGGGCCTGGCCCGCGTCCGCGCCGACGAGCCCGCCCCCGCGACCCCGGACGGCGCCGACGACCTCGCCGCGACGAGCCTGTCCCTGCACGCGACCACCGCCATCGGCCGCGGGCTCGCCCTGCTGGACGCGCCCGACATCGACTCGGTCGCCGCCGGCAACCGGGAGCTGGCCCGGCAGCTGCTGCGCGCCGCGGACCTGTGGCTGTTCGTCACCACCGCCAACCGCTACGCCGACGCCGTCCCGTGGGAGGTGCTGCGCACCGCCTCCTCCCGCGACGTGACCGTCGCCGTCGTGATGAACCGGATCCCCCCGCGCCCCGGGGTCGCCGAGGAGCTGGCGGAGGACCTGCGCGGCCTGCTGGCCCGCGACGGCCTGGAGGACTCCCGCCTGTTCCTCGTGGAGGAGTCCGCGGTGGATCCCGAGGGGATGATCCCGCCGGCGGCGATCGCCGAGATCCGCGGCTTCGTCACCGAGCTCGCGCGGGACGCGGGCTCGCGCGCCGTGATCGCCCGGCGCACCCTCGCCGGGGCCATCGCCTCGCTGGGGCGCTCGGCCGATGCGGTCGCCGGCCGCGTCGGGGAGCAGGAGGAGCAGCGCGAGCGGCTGCGCGCGGACGTGGCGAGCTCCTTCGCCCAGGCCCGCGAGCGGATCGACGAGGTCATGGGCGACGGCTCCCTGCTGCGCGGGGAGGTCCTCGCCCGCTGGCAGGACGTGGTCGGCACGGGGGAGTTCTTCCGCGGGGTCGAGACCTTCGTGGGGCGGATGCGCGACGGGCTGGCCCGGATGCTGCGCAGCGAGCCGGCCCCCGCCGTCGCCGCCGAGAACGCCCTGGAGACCGGGCTCGTGCAGGTCGTCGTCGACGAGGCCGGCCGCGCCGCCGAGCAGGTCGAGGCGACCTGGCGCACCAGCGCCTCCGGGCGGCTGCTCACGCAGGGCCAGGACCTCTCCCGGCTGCCGGAGGGGTTCGCGAAGGAGGCCTCCGCCGCGGTGCGCGCCTGGCAGGGGGACGTGCTCGACCTGGTACGCGAGGAGGGCGCGGACCGCCGCACGAAGGCCCGCGTGCTCTCCCTGGGGGTGAACGCCGTGGGCGTCGCGCTGATGGTGGTGGTCTTCGCCTCGACCGCCTTCATCCCCACCGGGCTGGAGATCGGCACCGGCGCGGCCACCGCGGTGATCGGCCAGAAGCTGCTGGAGACGATCTTCGGGGACGAGGCCGTGCGCCGCCTGGCCCGGATCGCTCGCGCGCGCCTCGCCGAGCGGCTCGACGCCCTGGTCGCCTCCCGTGCGCAGGCGTTCCACGAGCGCCTGGAGACCTTCGGCGCCGGCACCGATGCGGAGCAGCTGCACGAGGACGCCCGGGCCCTAGCGGCCCTCGCCGCCCAGGTCGCCGCGCCGCCGCCGGACGCCGCCCCTTCGGAGACCGTGCCCTCGGATGCCGCGCCCTCGGAGGCCGCGCCCTCGGACGCCGCCCTCTCGGAGGCCGCGCCCTCGGATGCCGCGCCGGCGGTCCGCGACACCCCCGAGGACCCGGCATGAGCCGCCGCCGCGATGCCGTGGGCCTGTCCGAGCGCGCCGCCGCCCTCGAGCGCGCCGCCCGCAGCCTCGCGCAGATCGCCCCCGATCCCGTGCTGGACCGCGCCCACGAGGTGCTCGGACGGCTCGAGGACCGCCGCGCGCTCTCGGCCGAGCACACCGTCGTCGGGTTCTTCGGCGCCACCGGATCCGGAAAGTCCTCCCTGGTCAACGCCCTCGTGGGCCGCGAGATCACGCGGGCCGCGGTGCGCCGGCCGACCACGGCCGTCCCCGTCGCCGCGGTCCTCGGCGAGGAGGGATCCGACGCCCTGCTGGACTGGCTCGGCGTCGCCGACCGCCATGTCCTGGACGGCAGCGGCGCCCTCACGGACGGCGATCCCGCGGCCGGAGGCATGATCCTGCTGGACCTGCCCGACCTCGACTCCGTCGAGCGCGGCAACCGCGAGATCGCCGAGCGGATGACCGGGCTCGTGGACGTCATCGTCTGGGTCACCGACCCCCAGAAGTACGCCGACGACGTCCTCCACCACGACTTCGTGGCGCCCTTCGCGGGGCACGACGCCGTGACGTTCGCGGTGCTGAACCAGATCGACCTGGTGCGGGAGGGGGAGCGGGACGCGGTGCTGGCGAGCCTGGGCTCCCTGCTGCGCCGCGACGGGCTCGAGCGCGCCCCCGTGGTGGGCGTCTCCGCGCAGACCGGCGAGGGCCTGGAGACGCTGCGCGCCCAGCTCGTCGAGATCGCGCGCGGGCACGAGGCGATCACTCTGCGCCGCCGCGCCGACGTCCGCGAGGCCGCGCTCGGTCTGCGCGAGGCCGCGGACCCGGCAGGCCTGCCCTCCGCGGTGCGACCCGCCGACGCGGCCGCGCTCGCCGCCGATCTGGCGGTGGCCGCGCGCATCGAGCCCGTCGCCCGGGCCGTCGGCGCCTCCTACCGCTATCGCGCCGCCGGGCATGTGGGCTGGCCCGTGCTGCGCTGGATGCGCCGCTTCCGGGCCGATCCGCTGGTGCGCCTGCGGATCGGCCAGGGCGCGGGGGCCGGCGGCGGCACCTCCGGCGCCCGCAGCGGCCGGGCCGGCGGCCGGGGTGCGGACGCCTCGGACGAGGCGCTCGCCCGGACGTCCCTGCCCCGCGCCGACGCCGCTGCCCGCGCCCAGGCCTCCGCCGGGCTGCGGCGCCTGGCCGACGCCTCCTCCCGCGGCGGCACCGATCCGTGGCGGGCCGCCGTACGTCGGACGGCCCGCTCGCACGAGGAGGATCTGCCCGATGCGCTGGACCAGGTCGTCGCCGGCGCCGATCTGCGGGCCCGCAGCACCGGGTGGTGGTGGCCGGTGCTCGGCGTGCTGCAGTGGCTCGCCCTGGCGACCTGGGTGATCGGTCTGGGATGGCTGGCCCTGAACGCGGGCCTGGCCTTCCTGGGCATCCCGCCGCCGCCGATGCCGATGATCGAGGACCTCTGGATCCCGATCCCGCTGCCCACGGCGATGATCGTGCTGGGCGTGGCCGTGGGGATCCTGCTGGCGGTGGCCGGCTCCGGGATCGCCGCCGCTGTCGGCGCCTGGCACCGGGGCAGGGCGCGCCGGGTGCTGCGCGCCCGGGTCCGCGCCACCGCCCAGGAGCTCGTCGTCGACCCGGTGGACGACCTGCTCTCGCGGGCCTCCGCGACGGGTGCGGACCTCGACGTGGCATGCGGCACCCGCCGGTAGAGGCACAGCACGGCCCGTGTAGAATGAGCGGTCGACTGTGGCACGGGCTTCGGCAGCGTGCGTCCGATCAGCACCATAGGCAGGCACCGTGCCTGCAGAACTGAGGCATCGATGGGTTCTGTCATCAAGAAGCGTCGCAAGCGCATGGCGAAGAAGAAGCACCGCAAGCTGCTTCGCAAGACGCGCCACCAGCGTCGCAACAAGAAGTGACCTCGAGCCCCCGGGACGGCACCGCCGACCGGGGGCCTCGTGCATCCGGGGCGGGCCGCGGCGCCGCAGGCCCTCAGCGCCCCAGCCAGCGCCTCCAGAAGGGGCGCGGGGCCAGCGCCGCGCGCAGCGCGGCGGCGTCGACCTCGTAGCGCGCGTGCACGGCTCCGTCGACGACGACGACCGGCACATGATCGTTCCAGTCCGCCGTGAGCTCGCCCTCCGCGTCGATGTCGCGGACCTCGACCGTGGTGCCGGCGCGGCGGGCCTCCTGCTGGACCCGCGGCAGGGCGACCTCGCACAGGTGGCATCCTGCGCGCGTCAGGTACAGCACGCGGGCGTCGGTCCGGGCAGGGGGAGGGGTCGGGGTGCTCACCTCGGCAGGGTACCCGCGTCCGGCCGGCGCGAGCGGGGCGCGCGGACGCGAGAAGGCCCCGGGAGCATGTGCTCCCGGGGCCTTCTCGCGCCGTCGGGCGCGCGGTCGGCGAGGACTCAGGCGGCCGTCGGCGCCACGAACTCGGACTCGATGGAGATGCGCACCTCGTCGGAGACCAGCACTCCGCCGGCCTCGAGGGCGGCGTTCCAGGTCAGGCCGAACTCCTTGCGGGAGATCTTGGTCTCGCCGGTGAAGCCCGCGCGGTAGGTGCCGAAGGGATCGGTCGCGGTGCCCTCGTAGGAGAAGTCCAGGGTCACGGACTTGGTCACGTCGCGGATGGTCAGGTCGCCCACCAGCGAGTCGCCGCGGACCTCGGTGGAGACGAAGCGGATCTCGGGGAAGGTCTCGGCGTCGAAGAAGTCGGCCGAGCGCAGGTGGTTGTCGCGATCGGGGTTGCCGGTGGTGATCGAGGCGACCTTCAGCACGGCCTCGAAGCGCAGCTCGGAGGCGCCCTCGCCGACGACGAGGGTGCCCTCGACCTCGCCGAACTGGCCGCGGGCCTTGGAGATGCCGGCGTGGCGCACGGTGAAGCCCGCCGCGGTGTGGGCGGGGTCCAGGGTCCAGGTGCCGGGGGTGAGTCCGTCGAATGCAGTCATGGGATGCTCCTTCGATGATGGTGCGGATCGGGTGGCCCAGCGGACTCGCCAAGCCGTTGCTTGAAAGCTAAACTATAAATCGGCCCGATGCAACGGTCGGTCCGGGATGAAGGGTGGGATGTGATGGCGACCACAGACGCGATGGTAGGACATGGCGCGGCCGAGGGGCAGGGTGCCCCCGACGGCCAGGGCGCGCGCGAGCAGCAGGAGCCCCGGTGGCTCAGCGCCGAGGAGCAGGTCGCCTGGCGCGGCTTCCTGTACGGCGTCAACCTCCTGTGGGAGCGGCTCGGGGACGCCCTCGAGCAGGACCCGCGGATCGACCTGACGATGGGCGAGTACGAGATCCTCGTCCGGCTGTCCGAGGCGCCCGAGCGCCGCATCCGCATGTCCGACCTCGCCGACCAGGTCGTCCACTCCCGCAGCCGCCTCACCCACACGGTCGCGCGGCTCGAGAAGCGCGGCATCGTCGAGCGGGTGCGCTGCGTGGCCGACGGCCGCGGGCGGGAGGCGCGGCTGACCGACGCGGGCATGGATCTGCTGCGCAGCGCCGCCCCGGTGCACGTCGCGTCCGTGCGCGCGCACCTGGTCGACGTCATCGGCCGCGAGGACCTCCTCGAGCTGGGCCGGATCTTCGCCAAGACCCTTCCGGAGGGGGCTCCCGTGAGGCTCGGCACCCCGCCAGAGAATTCCTAGCTCCGCTTGGTACCGTGAGCCGGCCCCGAAGCAGTCGAGGAGCCCTGCCGATGAGGAGCACAGGCGCATGAGCACGACGACCGTCCACCTGGTCCGCCACGGCGAGGTGCACAACCCGGAGA
The DNA here is from genome assembly GCF_000576425.1 of Brachybacterium phenoliresistens. GTDB lineage: Bacteria > Actinomycetota > Actinomycetes > Actinomycetales > Dermabacteraceae > Brachybacterium > Brachybacterium phenoliresistens. The sequence goes on from NZ_KK069990.1 coordinate 141,405, forward strand.
AGGTCCTGTACGGACGGCTCCCCGGGTACCGCCTGTCCGATCGCGGCCAGCAGATGGCGCAGCGCGTGGGGGAGCACCTCGCTCCGGCGGACGTCGCCCTCGTGCGCGCCTCCCCGCTGCTGCGGGCGCAGCAGACGGCCGCCCCCATCGCCGCCGCCCATGATCTCCCCGTCGAGGCCGACCAGCGCCTCATCGAGTCCGGCAACGTCTTCGAGGGACACCGCATGGGCCACGGCGCGGCGCGGTTCCAGGACCCCCGCAACTGGCGCCACTTCGCCAACCCCTTCCGCCCTTCCTGGGGCGAGCCCTTCCGCGACCAGGTCGCCCGGGTGATGGAGAGCATCCACGACGCCCGGGACCGCGCCGAGGGGCGCGAGGCCGTGCTCGTCCTGCACCAGCTGCCGATCTGGCTGATCCGCCGCAGCGCCGAGGGCAGGCCGCTGTGGCACCACCCGGGCCGCCGCGAGTGCAGCCTGTGCTCCGTGACCAGCCTGCACTTCGTCGGCCCGCACCTGTCCGAGGTGAGCTACGCCGAGCCCGCGGCCGCGCTGCTGGACGGGGCCGTCGACGCCACCGGCGGGAAGCTCGCATGAGCGCGCGCCCCTCCCGCAGCCTGCGCCTCGCGCGCTCCGGCAGCCCCGCGATCACCCGCCGCACCGCGCTGTCCGCGGCGGGCGCCGCCGGCGGGGCCCTGCTGCTGGCCGCCTGCGGCACCGACACCTCCGGCCGCTACGACTCCGGCTACGTCGCCGGGGACGGCGTGACCGCGGAGATCCCCGCCGACGAGCGCGGCGAGCCCCTGGAGTTCTCCGGCACCACCTACGACGGCGAGGCGTTCTCCAGCGTCGACGCCCGCGGCGAGGTGCTCGTGCTGAACGTCTGGTACGCCTCCTGCCCTCCGTGCCGCGCCGAGGCGCCCGACCTCAAGGCCATCGCCGAGGAGTACGCCGACCAGGGCGTGCGCTTCCTCGGCGTGAACGTGCGCGACGAGGCCGGGCCCGCGCAGGCCTTCGAGGAGAAGTACCAGATCCCCTACCCCTCCCTCCCGGACCTCGACGCGACGATCCTGTACGCGCTGCGCGGCTCCGTGGCCCCCAACGCCGTGCCCTCGACCCTCGTGATCGACGTCGAGGGCCGCGTGGCGGCCCGCATCTCCGGAGCCGCGGACCCCTCGGTGCTGCGCACCATGATCGACACGGTCCTGGCCGAATGAGGCTGGACACCATCGGAGAGGCCTTCGGGGCGACGGTCCTCGGCGGATCGCTGTGGCTGGCGATCGCCGTGGCCGCCGCCGCGGGCCTGGTCGCCTTCCTCTCGCCCTGCGTGCTGCCCGTCGTCCCCGGCTACCTGGGCTACGTCTCGGGCCTGGGCACCCAGGGCGTCGCCGGCTCCGGCGGGTCCGGGAAGGTCGGCGCCGTCGCCGGGCCGAGCGCCACGGCGCGCCCCGACCCCTCCCGCATGCTCCTGGGCAGCCTCCTGTTCGTCGCCGGGTTCGCGGCGGTGTTCATGGCCCTCGGCGGCTTCGTCGGGGCCCTGGGCCACCTGCTGCAGGCCCACCAGGTGTGGGTCAACCGCGTCAGCGGCGTGCTGGTGATCCTCATGGGACTGGTCTTCCTCGGCGTCTTCCCCTCCCTCACCGCGCAGAAGCGGATCTCCCGCCGGCCCGATGCGGGGCTGTGGGGCGCGCCGCTGATGGGCATCGTCTTCGGGCTGTCCTGGACGCCGTGCATCGGCCCGACCTACGCGGCCGTGGTCGCCCTCAGCCTCGACGGCGGCTCCGCGCTGCGCGGCGCCGTGCTGGCGCTGGCGTACTCGCTGGGCCTGGGGATCCCCTTCGTGCTGTTCGCCCTGCTGTTCCAGCGGGCGCTCGGCGCCAGCCGCGCCCTGGCGCGCCACCGCCGGTCCATCGGCCTGGTCAGCGCCGCCCTGCTGATCGCGATCGGGGTGCTGCTGCTGACGGGGCAGTGGAGCACATGGATGTCGACCCTGCAGGTCGCCATCGCCGGGTTCGAGCCGGTGGTGTGATGGACGCGCAGGAGGACGGGACGACGGTGGGAACGCAGAGCGAGGACCAGGACGCGGCCGCGGAGCGCGGCCCGGACGGCGGCGAGCAGACCGCCCGGGCGAGGACCCCGGGTCCCGGCCGGGCCGGAGCGGCAGAGGACTTCACCTCGGGCCGCGACGCCCCGCCGGCGATGCCGAAGCTCGGCCTGCGCGGCACGGCGCTGTTCCTGTGGCGGCAGCTCACGAGCATGCAGACGGCCCTGGTGCTGCTCATGCTGCTCGCGATCGCCGCCGTGCCCGGGTCGCTGTACCCCCAGCGCAACGTCAACCCCGGCGAGACCGAGGCCTACCTGGCCGAGAACGGCAAGCTCGCCGAGATCCTGGACACCCTGGGCCTGTTCGACGTGTACTCCTCGCCGTGGTTCAGCGCGATCTACCTGCTGCTGTTCATCTCGCTCATCGGATGCGTGATCCCGCGGGCCCTGGTCCACCTGCGCCACCTGCGCGCCGCGCCGCCGCGCACCCCGGCGAAGCTGGGCCGCTTCGTCGGCCATACCCGGGTGCAGCTGCCCGGGGTCGATGCCGACGAGCTCGTCGAGCGCGCCCGGGCGGATCTGCGCGGGCGCCGCTACCGGACCGTCGTGCAGGAGGAGAAGCGCGCGCGGTCGGTGAGCTCGGAGCGCGGCTACCTGCGCGAGACCGGCAACCTGATCTTCCACATCGCGCTGCTGGGCGTCCTGATCGGCGTGGCGGGCGGGCACCTGACCCAGTACCGCGGGCAGATCACCGTGGTCGAGGGGGAGGGGTTCTCCAACTCCCTCACCCAGTACGACTCCTTCGACCCGGGGCCCTGGTTCGATGCCTCGCACCTGCCCGAGTTCCGCTTCACCCTGGACGAGTTCCGCGCCGAGTACTCCACCAGCACCAACGAGCACCAGTTCGGCCAGCCCACCCTGTTCGAGGCCGACATGACCGTGACCACGCCGGACACGGGCACCGCGGAGCAGACCGTGCGGGTGAACCAGCCGCTCGAGGTCCCCGGCGCGAGCCTGTACCTGCTGGGCAACGGCTACGCCCCGGAGATCACGCTGCGCGACGCCGAGGGCGCCGTGGTCGCCGAAGGGCCGCTGATCACGATCCCGATGGGCGACATGGGCTACACCAGCCAGCTCGTCCTCAAGGCGCCCGACGCCCAGCCCGAGCAGATGGCCGTGGTCGGGTTCTTCCTGCCCACCGGGGAGATCGACGAGTCCGGGCCCCATTCCCAGTTCCCCGCCCTGATCGACCCGCAGCTCGCGCTGACGGTGTACACCGGCGACCTCGGGCTGGATGCCGGGGTCCCGCAGAACGCCTACCAGATCGACGTCTCCAGCCTCGAGCCCGTGACGGGCGAGGACGGCAGCCCCGTGCTGATCCGCCTGTACCCGGGCCAGGAGTACGCCCTCGAGGACGGCTCGACGCTGTCCTTCGACGGCGTGCGCCGCTACGCGGCCTTCGACATCAAGCACGACCCCTTCCAGAAGTTCACGCTGGTGATGGCGCTGTCCGCCGCCGGCGGGCTGATCCTGTCGCTGTTCGTGCCGCGCCGCCGTGTGTGGGTGCGGGTGAGACCGGACGCCGATGGTGCGATCCTGGAGGTGGCCGGCCTCGCACGCAGCGAGGACCCCCGACTGGATGAGGACGTGCGCGAACTCGCCGCACGCCTCGCCGCCCCCGCGCCGCCGGCGCCCACGTCAAGGAGCAGGAAATCGTGAACGAGCAGCTCGCGGAGGTGTCCAACCTCCTGATCGTCGTCGCGATCGTGGTGTACATCCTCGGTCTCATCGGATTCTCCGCGGATCTCGCGGCCGCCTCGCAGCGCCGCAGCGATCAGCGCCTCGCGCAGAAGCAGCTGGTCGGGGCCGCGTCGGCAGCGGTCCCGGAGGCCGGCGGCGGGGTCTTCCCGTCGGCCGGAGCAGGGGACGGGGGCGGCGCCCCGGCGCCGCGCACGATGAGCGCGCTGACCTTCGCCTACGGCATGACGGGCGTCGCGGTGCTGCTGCACCTGGCCGGCATCGTGCTGCGCGGGGTCGTCACCCAGCGCGTGCCGTGGGCGAACATGTACGAGTTCTCCATGAGCGGCGCCGCGGTCGTCGTGCTCATGTTCCTCATCTTCTCGATCCGCCGCGGGGACCTGCGCCTGCTGGGTACCTTCGTGATCCTGCCGGTCCTGATCGTCATGCTCGTCGCACAGACCTTCTGGATCGTCCCGGCCGCCACCCTCACCCCGAGCCTGCAGAACTCCCACTGGCTGGTCATCCACGTGATCATCGCGGTGCTGTCCAGCGGCCTGTTCGGCCTCGGCGCGCTCGTCGCCGTGCTGCAGCTGATCCAGTCCCGCTACGAGGCGGCGCGCGCCGGGCTGGGGGCCGCGGGGGCGTCCGATGCCCCGGCCGCGCAGGCCGAGGGCCAGGACGCGGGCGCCGGTGCCCCGGTCTGGGGCCGTGTCGGCTCGGTGCTGGACCGGCTGCCCGGGGCCAAGCCCCTCGAGGCCCTCAGCTACCGCATCCACGCGGTCGCCTTCGTCGGCTGGACCTTCACCCTGATCTTCGGCGCGATCTGGGCCAACCAGGCGTGGGGCCGCTTCTGGAACTGGGATCCCAAGGAGGTGTGGACCTTCATCACCTGGGTCGTCTACGCCTGCTACCTGCACGCCCGGGCGACCCGCGGCTTCCGCGGCAACAAGGCCGCCTGGTTCGCCCTGGCCGGCTTCGTCTGCGTCATCTTCAACTACACCGTCGTCAACACGGTCATCAACGGTCTGCACTCGTACTCGGGTCTGTGACCGGCTGCTCGACTCCGTGACCGGCTGCTCGGGTCTGTGACCGGCGCCGTCCCCGGGGCCGCTGCAGGACGCCGACGGGCGCGCCGCCGGCGGTCAGGAGGTGCTGCGCGGTTCGCCGTCCTCGCCGGACGGCGTGCTCCCGCCGTCGCCGTCCTCGCCCGCTCCTGAGCCCTTCTCGCGCTCGCGGCGCTCCCGGCGGATCTGCTCGTCCAGGCTGCGCAGGAACTCCGGGTCGTCGTCGGGGGCCATCGGCCCCTCGCGGCGCGGACGGCCGGGACGCCCCGCCCCGGCCGGTCCGGACCGGTCCGTGCCGACCAGCAGCCAGGTGATCGGACCGATCCACGGGATGATGACGATCAGCACGATCCACGCCCATTTCGGGATGCCGCGCACGCGATCGTCCGTCGTCTGGATGCAGTCCGCGAGGGCGAAGATCGACAGGGCGATGGAGACGAGGGCGAGGATCGCGCGGGGCATGCTTCGAGTGTAGGCGCCGCAGGACCGGTCGGTGACGGCGGGAGGTCCCGGTCCGCTCAGCGATCGCGGGAGCGGTCCTCCTGGTCGGGGCCCGGCCGCGGCGAGGGCGGGGCGAGCTCCGCGCGCAGCGCCGTCATCTGCTCGTCGAGGCTGCGGGCGGTGCCGGCGATCTCGCTCATGGTGCGCGAGAGCTCCGGCGGCACGTCCCCGGCGAACTTGTAGCGCAGCTCGTGCTCGGCGCTGGCCCAGAAGTCCATCGCGATGGTGCGGATCTGGATCTCCACCGGGACCTGGACGGTGCGGTCGGCCAGGAACACCGGCACCTCGACGACGAGGTGCAGCGAGCGGTAGCCGTTGGGCTTGGGCTCGGCGATGTAGTCCTTGACCTGCAGCAGGGTGAGATCGCCCTGCCGGCGCAGGGCATCGGCCACGAGATACACGTCCTCGACGTACGGGCAGGTCACACGCATCCCCGCGATGTCGAGGATGTTCGCGCGGATCGCCTCGAGCGTCGGCTCGCAGTTCTTGCGGACGGTCTTCTCGATCATCGAGTCCACCGACTTCAGTCGCGTCTTGACGTGCTCGATGGGGGAGTGGTCGTAGGTCAGGTCGAACTGCTCGCGCAGGATCCCGACCTTCGTGGTGATCTCGTCCAGCCCGAACTTGTACTCGAGGCGGAAGGTGACGAAGGTGCGCTGGATCTGCTTGAGCATCTCGTCGAGATCCTCGCCCTCGGCGTCCCGGCCCGCCAGGGCACGGACCGCGTCGACGGCGCGGGCGGACAGCTGCGAGGGCACGAGACTCATGGGGGCGATTGTGCCCTCCGGGCCGGGGAGCGTGCTGGGCGCGTCCCAGGCGGCACCGCTACCCTGGCCCGATGCGAGACGTCCTGCTCTACTCGGTGCTGCGCCTGGGCATCTTCCTGCTCGTGTGGGTCGCGCTCATCTACGCGGGGATGCACTATCTGCTCGCCGGCGCGCTGGCCGCGCTGATCGCGATGCTGCTGTCGATCCTGCTGCTGCGCGGTCCGCGCGAGGGCGCCGCCCAGCGCTGGAAGGCGGCCGATGAGGCCCGCCGGGAGCGCCGCTCCGGGGAGGCGCCGGACGAGGACGCCGCCGAGGAGGACGCCCTGCTGGACTCGACCGGGGACCCGGACGGCTCAGAGGACGAACCCCAGCAGAAGCAGGACTGAGAACACCAGCTCGAGGCGCCCGGTCGCGCCGAGCACGGGGATGAGGGCCCGTCCGGCGGCGCCGCGCAGCACCACGCGGGCCGGCAGGATCGCCAGGGGCAGCGCGAGCAGCACCAGCGCCGTCCACGGGACCGCGACCATCACCGGGATCATCAGGACGAAGGGCATGAGCGTGACCCCGGCGAACAGGATCCGGGTGCCGCGGTCCCCGAGGCGCACCGCGAGGGTCCGCTTCCCGGATCCGCGGTCGGTGGGGATGTCGCGGAGGTTGTTGGTGAGCATGATCGCGACGGCCAGCAGACCGATCGCGCAGGCCACCAGGACCGCCACCCAGCTCACCGCGCCGGTGATCGCGTAGACGGTGCCGGCGACGGCCACCAGGCCGAAGAACACGAACACGAACACCTCGCCGAGGCCGAGGTACCCGTAGGGCCGCTTCCCGCCGGTGTAGAACCAGGCGGCGGCGATCGCCGCGGCCCCCAGGACCAGCGTCCACCAGATGCCGGAGATCGCCACGAGCACCAGCCCGAGCACGGCCCCGACGGCGAGGGAGAGCAGCGCCGCCCGCTTCACCGCGGCCGGCTCCGCGGCCCCGGAGCCGACCAGGCGGAACGGGCCCACCCGGTCGTCGTCCGTGCCGCGGATCCCGTCGGAGTAGTCGTTGGCGTAGTTCACGCCGATCTGCAGCGCCACGGCCACGCCCAGCGCCAGCAGGGCGCGAGGGATCACGTGCTCCCAGTACAGCCCGGTCACCCAGATCGAGGCCCCGGTACCGGCGGCGACGGGGGAGAGGGCGGCGGGCAGGGTGCGGGGACGGGCGCCCTGCACCCACTGCTGGAGGGTGGCCACGGCAGACCTTTCGATGGAGGGGAAGCGGTTCAGGACCGCGAGGACGCCTGCGCGATCTCGCGGGCGGCGGCCCGGTCGATCTTACCGATGCCCCGCAGCGGGAGCTCCGGGACCAGGTGCACCGTCTTGGGCACGGCATGGGCGGGCAGCGGACCCCCGCGCAGCACGGCGCGGATCCGGGCGGGCAGGGCGGCCGGATCGCCCTCGGCGCCCGCGGGGACGACGAGCGCCTCCAGTCGCTGCCCCCATTCGGGATCCTCCACGCCCACCACGACCACCGCGCGCACGAGCGGCGCGAGCTCGGGGTCGCGGAGCACGACGGACTCGACGTCCTGCGGCAGCACCTTGCGGCCCCCGGTGATGATGACGTCGTCGGCCCGCCCCAGGATGCGCAGGCGGCTGCCGTCGAGGCGGGCGAGGTCGCTCGTGGTGAGCACGCGGCGCGCCGGCAGGGGCTCCGCGGACGCGGCGGACTCCTCGGGAGCCGCCGGGCGGGCAGGGGCGTCCTCGTGGAGGACGCCGGCCCCGTCGCCCGTGCCGTCCGGGCGCAGGTAGCCCAGGGCCAGCATCGGCCCCCGGATCCGGAGGCGGCCGGTGCCGTCGTCGGCGAGGGAGAGCTCGACCCCCGGCAGCGGCACGCCGTCGTACACGCAGCCCCCGGCCGTCTCGGAGGAGCCGTAGGTGGTGCGCACCGCCACCCCGGCCTCCCGGGCGGCGGCGAGCAGGGACGGGGCGGTCGCGGCGCCGCCGACCAGCACCGCGGCGAAGCGGGACAGCAGCGCGGTGGCACGGTCGTCGGCGAGGACCCGTCCCAGCTGGGTGGGCACCAGCGAGGTGAGGGCCGGCAGGCCGGCCTCCTCGGCCTGCGCGAGCGCGGGCGCGGCGAGCCGCGCGAACAGCTCCGCGTCGAAGCCGGCGGACAGATCCGGCAGCGGCTGCGGCAGGGCGGGCCGGTCCAGGCCGTGCAGCCGTCGGGTCCGATGCGCCCGGGCGATCACCTGCACGCCCGCGATGTGGGTGGGCGGCAGCAGCGGCAGCCAGAAGCCGTGGCCGTGCGCCTCGGCCGCGGCCGGAGGCGCCGCGGTCGCGCCGAGCAGCGCGGCGGTCGCATCCTGGGAGGCGAGCAGGGCCCGGCGGCTCAGGGCCACCGCCTTGGCCGTGCCGGTCGACCCGGAGGTGGGCACCACCAGGGCCGTCTCCTCGAAGCCTTCCGGCAGCCGTGCGGGCGGGGCGAAGGGACCCAGCCACAGCCGGGCCGAGCCGTCCATCACGGCGCCGATGGCGCGCACATGCTCGGCGAGGGATGCCGCGGTGCCGTCCCACGGGGCGGGCCGCAGCCAGGCGGCAGGGGTCGCGGCGCCGCTCATCCCTGGGGGTGCGGGAAGGCGGACCAGTCGGGGTCGCGGCGCTCGAGGAAGGCGTCGCGCCCCTCGACGGCCTCGTCGGTCATGTAGGCCAGGCGGGTCGCCTCCCCGGCGAAGACCTGCTGGCCCATCAGCCCGTCGTCGGCGAGGTTGAAGGCGAACTTCAGCATGCGGATCGCCTGCGGGGACTTGGTGGCGATGGTCGCGGCCATCGCCAGCGCCTCCTCCTCCAGGCGGGCGTGGGGGACCACGCGGTTCACGGCGCCCCAGTCGCAGGCCTGCTGGGCGGAGTACTCCTCGGCGAGGAAGAAGATCTCGCGGGCCCGCTTCTGCCCGACCTGCTTGGCGAGATAGGCGGAGCCGTAGCCGCCGTCGAAGGAGCCGACGTTCGCATCGGTCTGCTTGAACCGCGCATGCTCGGCGGAGGCGATCGACAGGTCGGCGACCACGTGCAGCGAGTGCCCGCCGCCGGCGGCCCAGCCGTTGACGACCGCGATGACGACCTTGCCCATCGTGCGGATCAGGCGCTGCACCTCGAGGATGTGCAGGCGGCCCGCGCTGCCGGAGCGGGCCTCGGCGGAATCCTCCTGCTCGGTGTACTCGTAGCCGGCGCGGCCGCGGATGCGCTGGTCGCCGCCCGAGCAGAAGGCGTGCACGCCGTCCTTGGGGGAGGGGCCGTTGCCGGTCAGCAGGATCACGCCGACCCCCGTGTCCAGGCGGGCGTGGTCCAGCGCCCGGTACAGCTCGTCGACGGTGCCGGGGCGGAAGGCGTTGCGCACCTCGGGCCGGTCGAAGGCGATCCGCACGCAGGGCAGGTCGCGCGGGGCGGAGGGGTCGGAGCGGTCGACGGCGCGGTGGTAGGTCACATCGTGCAGCGGCGGCCCGCCCAGCTCCTGCTCGCCGATGTCCCGCCAGCGGGCGGGGTCGAACACGTCGGAGACCTGGGCGGGGAGCGGGAGCGGATCTGCGGGCATGGGCTCAGGGTATCGCCGCGCCGCGGAGCGCTCGGATCAGCTCTTCCACCAGGTGTCGAAGATCGTCACGGGCGTGGTCCGCTTGTGGCGGGTGAGGCGGTGGCGGCGCTCGAGGGAGGCGGCGACCTCCTCGTCGATCTCCTCGCCCTGGAGGTAGGCGTCGATGTCGTCGTAGGTGATGCCGAGCTCGTCCTCGTCGGTGCGGCCGGGGATGCCGTCGAGCAGATCCGCCGTGGGGACTTTCTTCCACAGGGCCTCGGGGGCGCCGAGGTGCTCGAGCAGGGCGCGCACCTGACCCTTGTCCAGGCCGAACAGCGGCAGCACGTCCGCCCCGCCGTCGCCGAACTTGGTGAAGAAGCCGGTGGTGGACTCGGCGGCGTGGTCCGTGCCGAGCACGAGGAGGTTCTGCGCGCCGGCGAGCGCGTACTGGGCGACCATGCGCATGCGCGCCTTGACGTTGCCCTTGTCGAAGTCGCGGATCTCGGTGCCGGTCGCGGCACGGAACTGCTCGGCCAGGGCGTCGGTGGCGGGGGCGATGTCGAAGGTGACCTCGCGCTTGGCGGCCACGAAGTCCATGGCGGCCTGGGCGTCGGCCTCGTCGTGCTGGATGGCGTAGGGCAGGCGCACGGCGATGAACTGCTTGTCCACGCCCTCGGCGGCCAGGCGCTCGACGGCCAGCTGCGCGAGCCGACCCGCGAGGGTCGAGTCGACGCCGCCGGAGATGCCGAGGACGAAGCCGCCGCATCCGGTGGCCTGCAGGTACTGGACGAGGAAGTCGACGCGGTCGCGGACCTCCTGCTCCGGGTCGATGACGGGCTTGACGCCCATCTCCTCGATGATGGACTGCTGGATCTCGCGCATGCGCCCAGACTACGTCCCCTCCCCGGCACCGGGGAGGACCTGCCGGCGTCCCCGGGCGTCGTGACCTCTCCGTGCCCTCTCCCGGCGGCGGCCGGCGGGCCGGCCGTAGGGTGGCGTCGTGACCGACCCCGCCCCTGATCGCGACCCTTCCGCCCCGTGTCCCGCTCCCGCTCCCGGTGCCGTCCCAGCCCCCGGCCCCGGCGCTGCGGCCGATGCCGCCCCCGCTCCCGCCCCGGACCCGGAGGCCTCGCGGCTGCGCGTCCCCGCGGCCCTGCGCGCGCTCGGGATCGACGGGGCGGCGGCCTGGTCGATCCCCATGACCACGCGGTTCCGGCGCATCACGGTGCGCGAGGGAGTGCTGCTGCACGGACCGGCCGGGTGGGCGGAGTTCTCCCCCTTCGCCGACTACGACGCCGGCGAGTCCTCGGCGTGGCTGCGCGCGGCCCTCGAGGACGCCCTCCACGAGCGGCCCGCTCCGCGGCGCGGGCGCGTCCCCGTCAACGCGACCATCCCCGTGGTGGCGCCGGAGCAGGCCCGCCGCATCGCCGCCTCCCTCGGCGCCCGCACCGCCAAGGTCAAGGTCGCCGATCCCGGGACGAGCCTGGACGCGGACGCCGAGCGGCTGGCCGCCGTCCGCGAGGAGCTCGGCCCCGACGCCCGGATCCGGATCGACGCCAACGCCGCCTGGACCCTCCCGGAGGCGCTCGCCGCGATCCCCGTCCTGGACCGCGCCGCGGGCGGCCTCGAGTACGTCGAGCAGCCCGTCGCCTCGCTCGAGGACATGGCCGCGCTGCGGCGCCGGGTCGGCGTGCCGCTGGCCGCCGACGAGCTGGTGCGCCGGGCGGAGGACCCCCTGCGCGTGGCCCGCGCCGGCGCCGCGGACCTGCTGGTGATGAAGGTGCAGCCGCTCGGCGGGGTGCGACGCTGCCTGCAGCTGGCGCAGGAGGCCGGGCTCCCCGTGGTCGTCTCCAGCGCCCTGGAGTCCAGCGTCGGCATCGGGGCCGGGATCGCCCTCGCCGCCGCCCTGCCCGAGCTGCCCTCGGCCTGCGGCCTGGCGACCGCCTCCCTGCTCACCGGGGACCTCACGGAGCAGACACTGCGCTCCGAGGCCGGCAGCATCCCCGTGACCCGGCCCGCGGTCGACCCGGAGCTGCTCGCGCGGCACGCGGCATCGGCCGTCCGGGCGCGGTCGTGGCAGCGCCGGCTCGAGGAGTGCACCGCCCGCCTCGCGGCCTGAGCGCCCCACGGGGCCGGCGCCGCGCGGCCCGAGCACGCCCCGCCGCGCGCACTACGCTGGCTCCTATGACCTCGCCCTCCGTGCCCCCGCACGCCGTCGACCCCGCGGACGGGGCCGCTCCGTGGCCCGAGACCTCGATCGATGCTCCCGCCCCCACCGGCTCCGGGGCGGTCGACGAGGCGGTCGCGATCTGGCGGGCGCTGGCGGCCCTGGGGGTGCGCGAAGCGGTGCTCGCCCCGGGGTCGCGGTCCGCGCCCCTGGTCCACGGGCTCGCCGACCCGCAGGTGCAGGCGCGGATCCGCGCGCACGTCCGCATCGACGAGCGGGCGGCGGCCTTCACCGCGCTGGGCATCTCGCGGCAGGATCCCGCGCATCCGGGCGTGGTCGCGACGACCTCGGGGACCGCCACCGCGCATCTGCACGCCGCTGTGCTCGAGGCCCACCACTCCCGGGTGCCGCTGATCGTGCTGACCGCGGACCGGCCGGCCGAGCTGCGCGACACCGGGGCGAACCAGACCACCCGGCAGGCGGGCCTGTACGGCGAGGCGGTGCGCTGGTCGGCGGACCTTCCTGCCCCGACCCGGGAGGCGGCCACCGCCGTCGAGCTGCGCACCGCCGTGAGCACCCTCGCCCGGGCGGTCGCGATCGCCACCGGCGCGGACCCGGGGCCGGTGCACGTGAACCTCGGCCTGCGCGACCCCCTCGTCCCGCGCGGCGGCTCCGTGCCCGGCGCCGCCGGCTCCTCCGCCGCCGCCCCTGCCGCCGCCGCCCCTGCCGCCGCCCCTGCCACCGACGCAGCCCCTGCCGTCGGCCCGATCGACGGGGCCCGCGAGCGCATCGTCCTCACCCGCAGGGCTCCGGCCGCCCCGCCCCGTCCGGAGACGGTCGAGCTCGCCGAGCGCGCCGTGGTCGTCGCCGGGGACGGCGCCGGCGGGGCGGCCCTCGAGCTCGCCGGCCGCCATCGGCTCCCGCTGCTGGCCGAGCCCAGCTCCGGCGCCCGCTCCGGCGACTGCGCGATCCCCGGCTACCCGCGGCTGCTGGCCGAGGCCATGGCCGAGCCGGACCATCCGCTGCGGCCGCGGCAGGCGATCGTGCTGGGGCATCCCACGCTGTCCCGGCCCGTCCTCGGCGCCCTGCTGGGCGCCGCGGACGTCGACGTCCTGGTCGTGGATCCCACCGACCGCTGGGCCGATGCCGCCCGCCGCGCCCGCCGGGTCGTGCCGGCGGTGCAGGCCCGGGACCCGCATCCCGAGGGCCGTGAGACCTACCTCTCCACCTGGCAGGAGGCATCGGCCGCCTCCGCCGCCCCCGCCGTGGAGCTGCCCTGGCAGGTGCGGGCGGCGCTCGCCGTCTGGGAGGCGACGGGGCCGCAGGATGTGCTGGTGCTGGGCTCCTCGAGCCTGGTGCGCGACCTCGAGCAGCACGCCGGGCCGATGCGCGGCACCGTCGTGGCCAACCGCGGTCTCGCCGGGATCGACGGGATGATCTCCACCGCCACCGGGTACGCCCTCGCGCGCCGCGGCGCCCCGGGCCGGGTGCGCGCGCTGATGGGCGACCTCACCGCCCTGCACGACCTGACCGGGCTGGTCATCGGCCCCGATGAGGCCGTACCGGATCTCGACGTGGTGGTCGTCGACGACGGCGGCGGGCGGATCTTCACCGGTCTCGAGCACGCCGCCGCCCCCGCGGACCTGATGCGACGGTTCTTCACCACCCCCCATGGCACGGACATCGCCGCCGCCGCCCGGGCCCTCGGGGTCACGGCCCGCACCGTCGCGGCCTCGGAGCTGCCCGCGCTGCTGACCGCCCCGGCGCCGGCCGGGGCGTCGACGGGACGGAGGGTGCTGGTCGCACAGCAGAGCCACAGCTGCGTCGAAGGGGACGCTGGGGTTGCGATGGTGTGATGCCAGGCATGTGGAACTGGGACGAGAACCCGAACACGCAGGGACAGCGCTCCGCGGACGACGACCGGGCCCCCGGCGCCGACGCGCCGCACAGCACCGCCGCACCGTCGCGGTACGGCCCGGACGCGCCGCTCGGGGCCGAGGGACCGCACGGCCTCGGCCCGCAGCCGGAGCTCGCGCCGTCGGCCGCGGCGCCGCCGGCTCGACGCGGCCCCACGTGGGGCGGCGTGGTCGGGCTCGTGCTCGCCGGCGCCGTGCTCAGCTCCGGGGCGACGCTCGGCGGCGTGGTCGCCTACGACACCCTCCTCTCTCCCTCGCTCGCCGGACCGAGCGCCTCCGCGCCGTCGACCGCCGCCGCGACCGAGCAGGCCACGACCTCCGTGCCCGTGTCCAGCACCTCGGGCGGCCCGGATTGGGAGAGCGTCGCCTCCGCGGTCTCGCCCAGCACCGTGGCGATCCAGGTGAGCACGGGCTCGGGAACCGCCGAGGGCACCGGGGTGATCTACTCCGTGGACGGCACGATCATCACCAACAACCACGTCGTCGCCGGCGCCGGGCAGATCCTGGTCAGCCTCACCGACGGCCGCATCCTCACCGCGAGCGTGGTGGGCACCGACCCGTCCACGGACATCGCCGTGATCCGGCTGGACTCCCCGCCCGAGGGCCTGCAGCCCGCCCAGCTCGGCGACTCCGACGGCGTCGTGGTCGGCCAGGCGGTGATGGCCGTCGGCACGCCGCTGGGCCTCGAGAACACGGTGACCACCGGCATCATCTCGGCGGTGGACCGGCCGGTGACCACCACCAGCGAGTCCGGCGGGGATCCTCAGCAGCCGGAGGCCGATGCCGCCTACACCTCCGCCCTGCAGACCGACGCCGCCATCAACCCCGGCAACTCGGGCGGCCCCCTGGTGGACGCCCAGGGCCAGGTGATCGGGATCAACTCCTCGATCGCAGGGCTGGCGACGGACGAGTCCGGCACGGCCGGGAGCATCGGACTGGGCTTCGCGATCCCGTCGAACACGGTGCGCCTGATCGCCGACCAGCTCATCGACTCCGGCACCGCCCGGCACGCCTTCCTCGGCGTCTCCGCCCGGGACGGCTCCGCGACCACCGGGGACGTCACCTCCACCGGGGCGGAGATCGTCGGGATCGAGCGCGGCTCGGCGGCGCAGGAGGCCGGGCTGCGCGAGGGGGATCTCATCACCGAGGCCGACGGCGTGCCCATCACCGGCGCCGCCGCCCTGACCGGCGTGGTGCGCGGCCTCGAGGTCGGCTCCACGCACACGGTGCGCTTCCTCCGCGACGGCGAGGAGCGGGAGGTCCAGGTCACCCTGACCGCCGCGGACTGACCGGGACGCGCGCCGCTGCTGCGGGGCTCAGGCTCCGCGCAGCGCGGAGAGCATCGGCCGGTACTTGGCGAGCACCTCCGCGTGCTCGGTGACGGGATCCGATGCGGCGACCAGCCCGCCGCCGGCCTGCAGGCGCACGGTGCGCTCGTCGACGAGGTGCGCCATGCGTAGGGCGATCGCCCACTGGCCGTCGCCGGCGGCATCCATCCATCCCACGGGGGAGGCGTAGCCGCCGCGGTCGCGCGGCTCGAGCTGGCCGATGATCCGATCGGCCGCCTCCCGCGGGGTGCCGGAGACCGCGGCGGAGGGGTGCAGCCGGGCGGCCACGTCCAGGCTCGTCACGTTCTCGCGCAGGCGCGCGGAGACGTCGGAGGCGAGATGCTCGATGCCGGGCAGGCGCAGCACGAACGGCTCGGGGGAGGCGGCGACGTCCTCGGCGAGGCCCGCGAGGCGCTCGGTGACGGAGTCGATCGCGAAGCGGTGCTCCTCGCGCTCCTTGGCGTCGGAGCGGAAGGCGCGACGGTCCTGCTCGGCGAGCTCCTCGCCGTCGGCGACGGGACGGGACCCGGCCAGGACCCGGCTGAAGACCCGTCCCCCCTCGGTCTGCGCGAGCATCTCGGGGCTCGCGCCGATCACATCGCCCACCCGGTAGACCCAGGTCGAGGGATAGCGCCGGGTGAGGCGCCGCAGCAGCACCGCGGGCTCCAGCGGCACGTCCGCGGTGGCGGTGGAGGACTCCGACAGGACGATCTTCCCGGCGTCCCCGGCGCGGATGTGCGCGACGGCCCGTGCCACGAGCCCCTGGTAGTCGTCGGGGGCGTGGTCGGGGTCCAGGTCGATGCGCGCTCGCGGGCCGTCGGGGACGGCGGAGAACAGCTCGCGCCAGTCACGGGCCGGCGGCAGCGCGGGCGGGGCGTCGGGGTGGCGCGAGGCTGCGATCAGCGTGAGGAACGCCTCCCCGTCCACGCTGCCCAGCACCGCGGCGGGGATGGTCAGCGTCGAGGGCCGCGGGGAGGAGTCGGCGTAGGAGAAGGTGCCGAAGGACACCAGACCGCTGCCGCGCACCGACACCTCGTCGTCGACCACGGCCCGGTCGGCCAGCGCGCGGAAGGCCGCGCCGGCATCGGCGAAGCGTCCCGGCCCCGAGGCGACGATCCGCACCGCCTCACCCCGGGCGACCATCCCCTGCCCGTGGTGGATCCACGCCGCCGAGGCATCACGGGGCACATGGCCTCCGAGGTCGACGTGCTCCTCGAGACGGAGGGTGCGCACGGACAGCGTGACCTCGCGCGCCTGGTCGGCGGTGGCGATCTGGATCGTGGACATCCTGGCCATTATGCGCCCGGGAGCTGGGGCCGGGGCCGTGACGGGGGCGGTCGCGGCGCAGCACACAGACGGACCTCCCAGACCGGGCGCGTCGCGGGTGCGACGATGGGGTCGCTCTCCGGCTGGGCGGTCCAGGTCCCAGCGCTTCCCACCCCGAGGACGGTCCTTCCCGTGAGCAATCCCCTCCAGCGCAGCGTCTCCCCGATGATCGCCGGCGCGACGTCCGGGCTCGGGGCCCTCGGCTCCGCCGTGGCGATCGTCCTGGTGCCCTCCCTGATCGCGCAGCTCGCGGCCTCGCGCTCCTCGATGACCGTGCTGGACGCCGTCCTCATCGCCCTGAACGTGCTGGTCGTCGGCCATGGCGGGGGGACGGTGCTGTCCACCGGCGTGATCGACGGGGTGCTGACCCTCACGCCGCTCGGGCTGACCCTGGTGTTCGTGGCCCTCTGCGCTGCGGGGATGCTCCGCACCGGCCGGCGACTGCAGCTGGTGGGGGACACCGGCGGGCTGCGGCCCCGCGGTCTGCGCGATGCCGGGGCGGCGCTCGGCGCCGCCGTCGTGGTCTATGCGGGCGGGCTGGGAGTGCTCGCGGAGCTGGGACGCGGCCAGCTGATGGATCCCGTGGCGACGTCCGCGGTGGTCTCCGGCGCCCTGGTCGCGGTGCTCGGCGGGCTGTCGGGGCTGGCCCTGTCGATCCGCCGGGAGGAGCGCGACGGCGTGCCCGCCGTGCGGATCCTCGACCTGTTCCCGCGCCCCTGGGATGCCGTGGCCCGGTCTTCCGCGATCGCGCTGCTGGGCCTCGCGGCGCTGGGCATGCTCGGCCTGATGGCCATGGTGGTGCTGCGGTTCCGGAACGTCGCGGCCCTGTTCGCGCAGCTCGACGCGGGCCTGTGGGGCGGGCTCGTGCTGACGCTGCTGCAGCTGGCGATGCTGCCGCTGCTGGCGCTGTGGGCGCTGACGGTGCTGCTGGGAGGCTCGGTGACGCTGGGCACCGGGACCGGCCTGGACCTGGGCGGATTCGACACCGGGGTGATGCCGCTGTTCCCGCTGCTGGGCGCGCTTCCCGACCCGGGGTCGGCGCCGCCGGCGCTCCGGGCGCTGGTGGTGCTGCCGGCCGCGATCGTCGCCGTCGGTGCGGTGCAGCTGGTCCGCGACCTCGAGAGCGAGGACCTGCGCGACCGGATCACGGCCTACGTCGCCTACCCGGCCGTGGTGATGGTGGGCGTGGTGCTGCTGGCAGGGCTCTCCACCGGGTCGATCGGTCAGGGCAGGCTCGTGCATCTCGGGCCGCAGGTGCAGGACCTGCTGCTGCCGCTGCTGATCGTCGTGGTCGCCTCGACGGGGCTGGTGCTCTGCGTCCTCGCCACCGGCCTGGTCACCCTGGTGCAGGACGGCGTCGCGCGCCTGCGCGAGCGGGTCGAGGCGGCCGAGGCGAAGGAGAGCGGCGATGCGGACGCGTCCGAGCCCGCTCCGGCGGCCGCCGTCGCGGGGGAGGACGCCGAGGAGGACGGCGAGCCGTCCGGCGGAGAGGCGGAGACCGGCGGAGGCCGCCTCGCCCGCCTCGCGTCCCGCATCGGGCTGGGAGGCCGAGGCACGACGGAGGACGAGCCCGAACCGGAGGCGGCGGGCGACGACGATCCTGCTGATGCTGATGCCGATGCCGATGCCGATGCTGATGCTGATGCTGATGCCGCGCCGGCCTCGCCCGTGGGCGACGGCGCGGAGGAGGACGTGGACGTGTGGTCGGACGACCGTTCTCGCTGACCTCGTGATCTCCTGACCCCGAGGACAGGCAGGGCCCGCCCGCAGCGCCTGCGGCGATCAGGACGGGGGCTCGGCTCCCGGCGGGAGCTCCTGCGTCCCGTGAGGTCCGGTCTCCGGGCCCGGATCCGATCGCTCCCCGGGCGGCCGCATGGACGGGGTCCGCGGCCGCGACACCGGCGGGCGCAGGCGCGGTGAGGCGGACTGCCCGATCGCCCCGTGCGGGCTCTGCCAGGTGATCATCGTCCCCGGCCGCCGGTCCAGGAAGAGCCGCTGCGGCACGGCGCCGTCCTCGATCTGCTCCGCCGGGGGATCGGCCGAGGGACGCTCCGCGTCGGGCGGAGCCCCGCAGGGCGGAGCCGGGTCGCCGGGCGCCAGCGAGGGGACGGGAGAGCACACGGACGCGGTCGAGGAGCCCTCCGCTGCGGCGGCAGTCGCGGCCGGCCCGAGGATGATCGCGCCGTCGGAAGGGCGCACGGTCCAGTGCCCCTGCTCCTTGAGCAGGTTGCACCGTGCGCAGAGGCCCTGGCCGTTGGCGAAGCTGGTGGGGCCGCCGCGGGAGTGCTCCTCGACGTGGTCGAGGTGCTGCACCTGCGCGTTGCACCAGGGCATCCGGCAGGTGGCGTCGCGTCGCCGGATCATGCGCGCCAGCCCGCAGGTGAACGTGCGGCCGACGGACTCCATGGCGATGAGCTCGCCGGTGGCCGGATGCGTGTACAGGCGGCGGAAGATCGCATCGGCCTGTCCGTCCAGCACCCGGTCCGGGTCGGAGTCGAAGGTGCCGGGAGGCCGGCCGAGCAGGGTGTCGCGGATGATGTGCGCCGGGATGCTTCCGTAGCCCTCCAGGCGCGCGGTGGAGGTCATGTCGTGGGGATCGAAGAGGGCGCGGTCGGTGATCTCGACGCCGACGTCGAGGCGATGGGAGCCGGCACCGGTGCCCAGCGAGGCGACGTGGCCCAGCACGGACTCGACGAGGACGTCGGCCTCGAGGGCGCGGACCCCGTACGTGGAGCCTGCGGCGCGGCGGGACTCGGCCTCGGCGCGCAGCGCGGTCATGACGGCGGAGGCGTCCACCGCCCGCATCCGGACGCTCACCGCGGCCATGCCGTCCTCGCGCCGTGACATGCTCACGCCGCGCCCTCGGGCGGCGCTCGCCGCCCGGAACCGCGCCCCCTCGGGCGCGAGCTCCTGGACCAGCTCGGAGACCAGCGCGGTGATCCGGTCCTCGCCCATCCCGTCGAGGCGGGGCAGGAGGGCCGGGATCTGCTCGTCGACCTGCTGGCAGGCCTCCGGAGCGAGACGGGAGACGCCGCGGCAGATCGCCCGGACCTGCCGCTGCGTGCAGCGCCCGTCGGCGAGCGCGCTCAGGGTCCGCGGCATCTGGGTCACGAGCCGCTGGGAGGCGGCGAGGGAGAAGGAGGACGCCGCCGGGGAGACCCGACGGGCCAGCGCGAGCTCCTGGGCCGCGCCGGCGCCCTGGCGCGCACGGGCGACGCCGCGCTCGGCATCGGCCTCGCGGATGCGACGGGCGGCGGTGGTCTGCCACCGGGCCTCGAGCGCCGCGAGCCCCGAGGAGAGGGTGCTGAGGCCCCCGACCACCGCGAGCGCCTCCTGCGGGGAGCCCGGCGCCGTGTCCGGCAGGGGATCGTGCACCCCGGGCGTCCGGGCGAAGGCGGCGAGGACGGTGGTCAGGACCGCGCCGAGCACGTCCCGCGCCCCCGGGGAGGCATCCAGCGCCGCGACAGCCTGGGCGGCCCGGTGCAGGGCATCGCCCTCCGCACCCGAGGGCGCCGAGGAATCCCCGGAGCGGGTCTTCCCGGAATCCGGAACCTCGGCGACGCTGGAGCGGTACATGGGTCCATTGTCCTCCTTTCCGGGCCCGCCCACAAGCCTCAGAGGAAAACTCCTGGGAATTGTGGACAAGGCGGGTGTGGGGAGGAGAAGCGGAGTCGGTCCGTGCATGCTGGGGCCGGTTCCGTCGCGCAGAGAACCGGCGAAGATCCCCCCGATCTATTGTGAAGAAGTGACAAGCATCGACCGTATTGCGAGAATGTCTTGGGCTGCACATATCTCTCCTTGCGGGAATGTGCAGTCGGTGCAGTCGAGGCGTGCAGGAGAACGCCGCCCCCGGCGCCATCGGCCGTACCGAGGTCAGGGAGAGGAGCCCCGCCGGGGGGACCGGTGTACCGCGCAGGGCCCCGCGCCGCGGGCGGTCGCCGGGTCGCCGTCCCGGGTCCGCCCCAGGAGCGCAGGGCACAATGGCCGGGTGACCTCCTCGAAACCGGCGCCCGAACCGTCCGCCTCCGCCACCGCGTACCGCCGCGCGCTGGGAGGGCTGACGATCAGCCTTCTCGCCTCCTGGGTGCTGATGATGTCCCCGCTGCCGTACGCGCTGCTGGCCGGGGTGACCGGGCTCGTGGCCGGGGTCTTCCTCGTGCTGGTGGCGATCCGCGGCTGGCGCGAGGGCCGCCGCACGACCGCTGTGATCGCTCTGGTCTTCGGCCTGCCCGCCGTCGGCATGATGCTGCTGTCGTCGCTGACCAGCGCGATCTTCTACCAGCCGATGGTCGAGATGCAGGAGTGCCGCCAGAGCGCGATCACCGAGCAGGCGCGCGCGGAGTGCGAGCAGCAGGCGCAGCAGTCGGTCTCGGGCTGGATCGGACGCCTCGTCGGCGGCTGAGCCCTCTGCGCGCGGTCGTGGGCCGAGTCCACGACGCGACCTTCCGCACGGAGGCGTCCACGCCTCGGCGCCGCAGCATCCACGCCTCGGGACGGGCCCGCCCGCCCATCGGCCATCCGGGCCCGGTGACCGGGCCCTGGATTACTGTGGAGAGCGTGGCACCTGTACCCGTCGTCGTCCTCATCTCCGGAACCGGCAGCAACCTCGCTGCCCTGCTGGAGGCGTCCCGCACGGGCGACAGCAGCTTCGAGATCGTCGGCGTGATCGCCGACAGGGAGGCGGCGGGCCTCGCGCACGCGACCTCCGCCGGCATCCCCGCCGAGATCGTCCGGCTCGGCGACTTCCCCGACCGGGAGGCCTGGGATGGAGCTCTCGCCGCGGCGATCTCCCGGTACGCGCCGCAGCTGGTGGTGCTCGCCGGGTTCATGAAGCTGCTGGGCCCCGCCGTGCTCGAGGCGCACCCCGGCCGCATCATCAACACCCACCCCGCGCTGCTGCCGTCCTTCCCCGGGGCCCATGGCGTGCGCGACGCCCTCGCCTACGGCGTGAAGGTGACCGGGGCCTCCGTGATCGAGGTCGACGCCGGCGTCGACACCGGCCGGATCCTGGCGCAGGCCGCGCTCGAGGTGCTGCCCGAGGACGACGAGGCCTCCCTCCACGAGCGCATCAAGGTGCTCGAGCGCCGCATGCTCGTCGACGTCGTCGCCGATCTCACCCGGCCCCGCTGACCGATCCCGCCGCACCGCCCGCCCGTGCCGACCGACCCGCCGAACCGCCTCACCCAAGGAGCATCGTGACCGACAAGCAGCCCATCCGCCGCGCCCTCGTCTCCGTGTACGACAAGACCGGACTGCCCGAGCTGGCCCGCGCGCTGGCCGATGCCGGCGTCGAGATCGTCTCGACCGGCTCCACCGCCGCGACCATCCGCGAGCAGGGGATCGACGTCGTCGACGTCGCCGCCGTGACCGGCTTCCCGGAGATGCTCGACGGGCGCGTGAAGACCCTGCACCCCAAGGTCCACGGCGGCATCCTCGCCGACCGCCGCCTGGAGGACCACGTCGCCCAGCTCGAGCAGCACGGCATCGCGCCCTTCGACCTGGTCGTCGTGAACCTGTACCCCTTCGAGGAGACCGTCGCCGCCGGCGGCACCTTCGCCGAGATCATCGAGAAGATCGACATCGGCGGCCCGTCGATGGTGCGCGGCGCCGCGAAGAACTTCGCCTCCGTCGCCGTGGTGGTCGATCCCGAGGACTACCGCACCGCCGCCGAGGCCGTGGTGGCCGGCGGGTTCAGCCTGGACGAGCGCCAGGAGCTGGCCGCGGTGGCGTTCACCCGCACCGCCGAGTACGACTCCGCGATCAGCGACTGGATGCTCGAGCAGCTCCAGGAGCTCGACCTGCCGGTCGCCGACGCCGAGGACCAGGACGAGGAGGACCTCGACCCGGAGACGTACATCCTGGACATGAGCGACGAGGACGCCGAGTCCGTCGGGCTGCGCAGCCTCCGCTACGGCGAGAACCCCCACCAGCGGGCCCGCGTCGCCGTCTCCGACGAGGACGAGCCCGGCATCGCCGGCGCCGAGCAGCTCGGCGGCAAGGCCATGAGCTACAACAACTACGTCGACGCCGATGCCGCGGTGCGCGCCGCCTACGACCACGAGCTGCCCTGCGTGGCCGTGATCAAGCACAACAACCCCTGCGGCATCGCCGTGGCCCCCGAGGGCGAGGACATCGCCCTGGCCCATGCCCGCGCCCACGGCACCGACCCGGTCTCCGCCTACGGCGGCGTGATCGCCACCAACCGCACCGTCACCCTCGCGATGGCCCAGCAGGTCAAGCCCGTGTTCACCGAGGTCATCCTGGCGCCCGGCTACGAGGATGAGGCGCTCGAGCTGCTGCGCAGCAAGAAGAACCTGCGGATCCTCCGCCTCCAGGGCGCCTACCGCCGCCCCGTCGAGGTCCGCGAGATCTGGGGCGGCAGCCTGATCCAGGACGCCGATGCGATCGACGCCGAGGGCGACGAGCCCGGC
This sequence comes from Brachybacterium phenoliresistens, assembly GCF_000576425.1. GTDB lineage: Bacteria > Actinomycetota > Actinomycetes > Actinomycetales > Dermabacteraceae > Brachybacterium > Brachybacterium phenoliresistens. The sequence continues at coordinate 164,236 of NZ_KK069990.1, forward strand.
GCCTGGACGCTCGCCGCCGGGGAGGCGGCCGATGAGGCCACCCTCGTCGACCTCGCCTTCGCCTGGCGCGCGGTGCGCGCGGTGAAGTCCAACGCGATCCTCCTGGCCAAGGACGGCGCGGCCGTCGGCATCGGCATGGGGCAGGTCAACCGCCTGGACTCCTGCCGCCTGGCCGTCTCGCGCGCGAACTCCCTGGGCGAGCACGCCGAGGGCGAGGAGGCGCCCGAGCGCGCCCGGGGCGCCGTCGCGGCGTCCGATGCGTTCTTCCCCTTCGCCGACGGGGCGCAGATCCTCATCGACGCCGGCGTGCGCGCGATCGTGCAGCCCGGCGGCTCGATCCGCGACGAGGAGGTCATCGAGGCCTGCCGCGCCGCGGGGGTGACGCTGTACCTCACGGGGACGCGCCACTTCGCGCACTGATCCCCGCGGGCGGGGACCTTCGCGGAGTTCACCTCGGCGACATCTCCGCCCCGTAGTCTGACGCCGATGACATGGTCGCGGGCGGTCCGCACAGCGGTCCGCCCGCGACCCGGATGCGAGGAGTGTGCGCAGTGAAGATCCCGGACAACACGAGCCTGCGGGAGTACATCGAGCATCTGCGCGAGGAGGGCTATTCGGTCCAGGACGGCCACACGCCGGACCCCGACCTCATCGACCCGCAGGGCAATCCCGTGTACACCTGGCAGGAGGGGTACCCGTACGACACGCGGATGGACCGCGACGTGTACGAGCTCGAGAAGTACAAGCTCCAGGTCGAGCTGCTGAAGTTCCAGTACTGGCTCGAGGACAACGACCAGAAGGCCATCATCATCTTCGAGGGGCGGGACGCCGCGGGCAAGGGCGGCACCATCAAGCGCTTCACGGAGCACCTGAACCCGCGCACCGCGCGCGTGGTCGCGCTGAACAAGCCCAGCGACCGCGAACGGGGGCAGTGGTACTTCCAGCGCTACGTGCAGCACCTGCCGACGGCGGGGGAGATGGTCCTGTTCGACCGCTCCTGGTACAACCGCGCCGGGGTGGAGCGGGTGATGGGCTTCGCGAGCCCGGAGCAGTACGAGACGTTCATGTCGCAGGTGCCGCACTTCGAGCGCATGCTCGTCGACTCCGGCATCCACGTCACGAAGTTCTGGTTCTCGGTGTCGCAGAAGGAGCAGCGCACGCGCTTCGCGATCCGCCAGCTGGACCCGGTGCGCCGGTGGAAGCTCTCGCCGATGGACCTCGAGTCCCTCGACCGCTGGGAGTCCTACACCGAGGCGAAGGAGGAGATGTTCCGCCGCACGGACAAGAAGTTCTCCCCGTGGACCATCATCCGCTCCAACGACAAGAAGCGCGCCCGCATCAACGCCATGCGCTACTTCCTCTCGCAGTTCGAGTACGAGGACAAGGACCACGAGGTCGTGGGCACCCCGGATCCGCGGCTGGTCATGCGCGGCAAGGCCGAGGAGGCCGACGAGTGAGCGTCCCCTCGGGACGCGCCCGCTGAGACGGGCAGACAGGACGGGGCGGGACCGATCGCGGTCCCGCCCCGTCCTGTCTGCGGGTGCTCTCCGGGCCCGGGCCCCGGCCGCCCCGTTCCGGGCGCGGCCCGGGCACGATCGCCCGGCCCGGGCGCAGCAGGCTCAGCCCTCGCCGTCCTCGGCGCCGCCGGACGTGTCGCCGGCCGTGTCGCCGGACTCGCCCCCGCCGTCGGAGGGATCCGGCTCGACCTTCGGGGTGCGCTCCTCGGTCTCGGCGTCGACCAGCCCCGCCATGTAGTGCTTCCCGGCGAACATCTGGTTCTGGCCGAGCTCCGCGCAGGTCAGCGTGGTGATGCCGCGCTCGGTGAACCAGTCGAGGATCTCCGGGACCGCGTCGACCGAGGCCTGGTGGATCTCGTGCATGAGGATGATCGAGCCGCGCCGCGTCCCGCTGACCACGGCGTCGATGTTCTTCTGCCGGTTCTTCGTCTGCCAGTCCAGGGTGTCCACGTCCCAGATGTGCACGCTCTCGCCCTCGACGCCGCAGGCGCGGTCGGTCTCGGTGTTCCGGGCCCCGTAGGGCGGCCGCATGACGTAGGGCTTGCGGCCGGTGGCCTCGGCGATCTTCTCGGCGGGACGGCTCAGCTGCCCGGCGAGCTTCTCCGCGCCCAGACGCGTCAGCTGCGGGTGCGACCAGGAGTGGGAGCCGATCTCGTAGCCGTCGGCCGAGGTCTGGGTGACCAGGTCCGGCCAATCGGCGACGGACTGGCCGATCATGAAGAACGTCGCCGCATGCTTCGCGGACAGCAGCGCCTCCCGCAGCGTCTCGTTGAGATCCGGGGCGGGACCGTCGTCGAAGGTCAGGGCGACCGCGTCGAGGCGGCCCGCATCGGGGGCGACGGCGGTCGAGGGGCGCACCCCCGGGCCGCTGAGCGGGGCGAGCTGGGTGACGGGACCGGCCCCGTCGCTCTCGCGCGCAGGCTGGGCCTCGGTGACGACGTCGGGAAGGTCCCAGTACTTCGAGCCCTTGACCTCGTCGCCGCCGGGCACGGAGACGGCGGCAGGGTCGAAGTCGGCAGGGGAGGCGACGACCTGGGCGACGGCCAGGCCGACCTCCGACCACAGCGGCTCCGCGCTCGCGGCCGGCAGCGTGAGCAGCGCCTCCTGCCGGGTGCCGCCGACGCTCGCGGCGGGGAACAGCACGTGCAGCGAGCCGTCCGCGGCCGGCAGCAGGGAGGGCCCGTTGCCCCAGGGGCGCGGCTGCTGCTGGAGCTGCTCGGCGAGGGGATCGGCGTCGAGTCCGGCCTCCGCTCCCGCCTGCGCGACGAGCTGGGTGAAGGCGTGCCACTGCGCGTACTCGATCAGGGCGGGGGAGGCGAGGGCGCGGTCGCCCTCGGCGCGGTACCAGACCAGGGCGGTCGAGGAGCCGGCCCCATCGGTGACGTCCAGCAGCACGCCGAGGATCCCGGGGCCCGCCGCCACGACGCGCCCGGCGACGCTCAGCGCGGCGGGATCGCCGGCGTACAGCGCCTCGCGAAGGAGCTTGTTGATGCAGATGTCCACGGCCTCGTTCAGCCCGCGGGCCCCCGGGGCCAGCGGCACGACGATGTCGCGCTGCAGCACGCCGTTGAGGTCCAGCGTGGCGGCCTCGGGCACGTGGGCGGCCTGGTCCGGCAGCTCGGCGACGAGGGCGCGCAGGTCACCGGCCGGGTCCGGCGGGGGCGGGGTGGTGGGGTCGCCCTCTCCGCCGCCGTCGCTGGGGCCGCCGCCGGAGCCGCCCAGCAGCCCGCCGAGCCCCAGATCATGGCCGCTGATGAGCGCGCCGGCCCCGACGGCCCCGGCCGCCCCGGCGACGACCAGCGCTCCGGTCGCTCCGATCACGAGTCCCCGCCGCGACGGGCCCCTCTCGTGACGGCCTCCCCCTGCGTTCTGCTCCACGAATCGTCCCCTTCTCTCCCGGCATCGACATCCGGCGAGCGCCACGCTACTCCTGCGCGCGGGCCGGGGCACGGGGCGCCACGCCTGGGGATGCCGGAGGACGGGCCGGGGGAGGCCCGGGGCGCCGCCTCAGACGGTGGACCCCGGATCGTCGATCGTGAGATGCGCCATCTCCCCGGACTCCGTGGCGGGATCGTGGACCACGGGGATGGTCCCGGTGGGGGTGGCCCGGTGCGGGGTGGTCATCGACTCCGGGGACAGCAGGGTGCGCAGGTGCGCCTCGTCCAGCAGGCCGGCCTCGAGGACGAGGTCCGCCACGGGGCGTCCCGTCTCCAGGGCCGCGCGGGCGATCTCGGTCGCCGAGGCGTAGCCGATCACCGGAACCAGGGCGGTGACCAGGCCGATGGAGCTGCGCACGTAGCCGTCCAGCACCTCGCGGTTGGCGGTGATGCCGCGGATGCAGCGCTCGGCGAGGGTCGTCATCGCCGCGGTCATCACCTGGGTGGACTCGAGGATGTTGAAGCAGATCACCGGTTCGAAGGCGTTCAGCTGCAGCTGACCGGCCTCGGCCGCGAAGGTCACCGTGAGGTCGTTGCCGATCACCTCGAAGGCGACCTGGTTGACGACCTCCGGGATGACGGGGTTGACCTTGCCGGGCATGATCGAGCTGCCCGGCTGGACGGCCGGCAGGGTGATCTCCGCCAGGCCCGCGCGCGGTCCAGAGGACAGCAGGCGCAGGTCGTTGCAGATCTTGGAGATCTTCACGGCGATGCGCTTGAGCACCCCGGAGAAGGTCACGAAGGCGCCGGTGTCGCTGGTCGCCTCCACGAGGTCGGCCGAGACGACGAACGGCATGCCGGTGATGCGGGAGAGCTCGGCCGTGGCCATCTGGGCGTAGCGCGGATCGGCGGTGATCCCGGTGCCGATGGCGGTGGCGCCCAGGTTGATCTCCCGGAACAGCTGGGCGGTGCGGGTCAGGCGCTCGACGTCCTCGGCGATGGTGGTGGCCCAGGCCGCGAACTCCTGGCCCAGGGTCATCGGCACCGCGTCCTGCATCTGCGTGCGGCCCATCTTCAGCACGTCCGAGAACTCGGCGGACTTCTCCCGCAGCGCGAGGATGAGGGTGTCCATCGCCTCGGCCAGCGCCGGGAAGGACAGCATCATGGCCAGGCGCACGGCGGTCGGGTAGACGTCGTTGGTGGACTGGCCGAGGTTGACGTGGTTGTTGGGGTGGAGGTGCTCGTAGCGGCCCTTCTCGTGGCCCAGGATCTCCAGCGCCCGGTTCGCGATCACCTCGTTCGCGTTCATGTTGGTGCTCGTCCCGGCGCCGCCCTGGATCATGTCGACCACGAAGTGCTCGTGCAGGGCGCCGCCGGCGATCTCGACGCAGGCCTGCTCGATGGCGTGGGCGCGCTCGGCGTCCAGCGCGCCCAGGCGCCGGTTGGCGATGGCCGCGGCCTGCTTGACGTGCGCCAGCGCCTCGATGAGCCGGGGGAAGTGGGAGAGGGGGACCCCCGAGATGTGGAAGTTCTCCTGGGCTCGGAGGGTCTGGATGCCGAAGTAGGCATCGGCGGGGACGTCGCGGTCGCCGAGCAGATCGTGCTCGGAGCGGACGGCGGCGACGGGAGACGAGGGGGTGCTCATCGTGAAGGGCTCCTGGTGGGGATTGTCGACGACGCTGGTGACAGCGGTCAGCCTAGTGCGTCGTCGCCCCGCGCCGGGACGGTGCCGGGCGCGCCCGGCCGCGGGCCGTAGGGTGTCCCCGTGGCTGCCGAGCGATCCCCCTTCACCCTGCGCGCCGCCCTGCGCCGGCAGGCGGTCCTGGTGCTCGCCCTGTGCGTGCTCGTCGCGGCCGTGGTCCTGGGCCTGATGGGGCGGGCGCCGACGGCAGGGCTGCTGCTGGCCGGACTGCTCGGGGCGCTGGCCCTGCTGCGTGCGCTGCTGCCGACCACGGCGATGGGGGCCGTGGCCGTGCGCGGCCGGGCGACGGACGTCGCCGTCCTCGCCGTGCTCGCGATCGGCCTCGCGGCGCTCTCGGGGGCTCCCAACCTCTGATCGGCCGATGCCCGCAACCTGATCGGCCGATGGCCCCCGCCTCTGATCGGCCGATGCCCCCGGCCCGGCCGTGCCGGGCCGAGGGGCATCCCGGATCTCAGCGGGCCGCGGTCTCCGACGGGGCCGAGGTGTCCTCCCAGACCAGCTGGACGTGCCCGTCCTCGAGCCCGTAGACGCCGCCGGCGACGACGATCTCGCCCGCCTCGCGCGCCTCGCGCACGAGCGAGGACTTCTCCAGCAGGTCCTCGATGGTGCCGCGGACGTGGCGGGTCACCGCGTCCTGGCGCGGGCTGCTCGGGTCCAGGTGCTCCTGGACCAGCTCGACCAGCAGCGGCATCTCGCCGGGCAGCGTGGTGCCCTCCTCGAGGAACTGCACCGTCCCGGCCACCGCGCCGCAGGACTCGTGCCCCAGCACGAAGACGACGCCGACGCCCAGCTGGGAGACGGCGAACTCGACCGAGGCCTGGGTGGAGCGGCCCAGCACGTGCCCGGCGTTGCGGACCACGAAGAGGTCGCCGAAGCCCTGGTCGAACAGCAGCTCGACGCTCACGCGCGAATCGGAGCAGCCGACCACGACGGCGAAGGGGCTCTGGCCCTCGCGCAGGCGCGTGCGATGCTCCGCCGAGACGTTCGGGTACTGCGGCTGCGAGGTGGTGAAGCGGGCGTTGCCCTCCAGCAGGCGGGCGAGGGCCTCGCGGGGCGTGGGCGATGCGGGGTGGGACATGTTCTGCGAATCCTCCAGGTCTCGACCGGAATCGGGTTCTCGGCGGGTCGTCGCAGCGCGCGGACGCGATGCCCGGCAGGTTCGCGACGGCCGATCCAGTGTGACACGATTCCAGCCGTGTCCACCGACATCGCCCGCCTGCACGCCGTCTTCGACCTCGCGATGAGGATCGGAGAGGGCATGCTGACCAACGGCGCGGCGGCCTCCGAGGTCACCGCGCAGGTGCTGCGCATCACGAGCTCCGCCGGCCTGCGCAGCGTCGCGGTGCAGGTCACCTTCGACGAGGTCTCGATCTCGTACCTCCCCGACGACGTGTCCACGCCGTTCACGAGGATCCGTGCCGCCGGCACCCGCGTGCAGGACTTCGCCCGCCTGACCGCTTTCGAGGAGGTCACCGAGGGGTACATCTCCGGCGAGGTGGCCCTGGAGGAGGCCCGCGCCCGGGCGGCCGCCATCGGCCAGGAGAAGCCGCACTACTCCTTCGCGCTGGTGGTCGCCGGCTTCGCGGTGATGGGCGGGGGAGCGGCCCTCAGCTTCGGGGCCGACACCCTCGTGATCCTCGCCGCGACGCTCGCCGCCGGGCTGCTCACCGTGATCGGCGACCGGCTCGCACGGATGCGGCTGCCGCTGTTCTACGGCCAGGCCGTCGGCGGCTTCGCCGGCGTGCTCGTGGCCACCGCCGTGTCCTTCGTGCACCCCGGGGTGAACTCCTCGATCGTCGTCGTCGCCTGCATCATCGTGCTGCTGGCGGGGCTGACGTCGATCGGCGCCATGCAGGACGCGGTGACCGGCTGGTACGTGACCGCCTCGGCCAGGATCCTCGAGACGATCATGCTCACCGTCGGCGTCGTCGCCGGGGTGCGCGGAGGCATGCTCCTGGCCGACCGGGTCGGCGCGGACATCTCGATCACCGGGTCGCTGCCGGTCACCCTCGGCTCGGCGCTCATGCTCACCGTCTCCGGGGCCGTGATGGGGCTCGGGTACGGCGTGGGCACCCATGTGCCGGTGCGCTGCCTGGCGTGGATCGCGGGCGTGGCGGCGGCCTCCGCCGTGATCGCCCACTCCCTCGCGGGCCTGGACATGGATCGCGTCTGGGCCGTGGCCGCCGCCTCCCTGTTCGTGGGCCTGATCGCCGTGGTCCTCGCCCGGCGCCTGCGCGCGCCCGCGCTGCTGTTCGTCATGGCCGGGGTGATCCCGCTGGTGCCCGGCAGCCGCATCTACCGCGGTCTGCTCGGGCTCGGGGACGACGTCGTCGCCGGCGCCCTGGAGCTGTTCGGGGCGGCGGAGATCGCCATCGCCATCGCCGGCGGCGCGGTGCTCGGGCAGCTGCTGGCGGCCCGCCTGTTCGTCGCGCGGACCCGCACCGCGGTGTCCTTCACCCCGGTGATCTCCGCGCCGTTCACGACGCTGCGCCGGCGCCGGCTGTCCATCGGCCCCCGCCGCCACCGGCGCCGCGGCGTCACCGAGCCGATCGTCCAGCCCTCCACCATGACCGGGGAGATGGCCAGCCTCCCGCCGGAGATCGCCGACGCCCTCGACCTCGAGGCGCCCGAGCACGCCGTACCGACCCAGTCCGGCGGGACGGACGCGCGCGCGCACGGGCGCCCGGGAGATACTGGGTCCCGCCCTGGACCCGCCTGACGTCCCGGAAGGACGACGATGACCCACGACGCCGTGACCACCCCCGCCCCGGACGCCCCCTCGGGAGCCGCCGCCCTGCTGTCCGCGGCGCCCGAGCGCGCCGCCGCCGTGCGGCGCGTGCGCGAGCTGTTCGAGGAGACCTTCGGCGCCGCCCCCGAGGGCGTGTTCTCCGCCCCGGGGCGCGTGAACATCATCGGCGAGCACGTCGACTACCAGGACGGCCTCTGCCTGCCGATGGCGATCCCGCACCGCTGCTTCGTCGCCGCCTCGCGCACCGACACCGGCATCCTGCGCCTGCGCTCGGCGCAGGCCGAGGGGACCGAGGAGATCGCCGTCGCGGACCTCGACCCCTCCGCCGCCGGAGGCTGGACCGCATACGTCGCCGGGGTGGTCTGGGCGCTCGGGGACGTCATCGCCCGCACCGACGGCGCCCGCGGGGCGGGACTGGACATCGTCGTGGACGGCTACGTCCCCCTCGGGGCGGGACTGTCGAGCTCCGCCTCCCTCGAGTGCGCCGTGGCGCAGGCGGTCGACTCCCTGCTGGGGCTCGGCACGACCCCGCTGGAGCGCGTGCAGGCCTCGATCCGCGCCGAGACGGAGTTCGCCGGCGCCTCCACCGGAGGGCTCGACCAGTCCGCCTCGGTGCTGTGCGAGGAGGGGCATGCGCTGCTGCTGGACTGCCGCGACGTCTCCACCCGGCCGGTCCCGTGGGACCTCGCCGGCCAGGGTCTCGCCCTGCTCATCACGGACACCCGCGCCGAGCACTCCCATGTCGACGGGGAGTACGTCGCCCGGCGCCGCGACAGCGAGACCGCCGCGCGCCTGCTCGAGGTGCCGACCCTGCGGGACGTGGACGCGGCCGGTCTGGAGGACCACCTCGCCCGGATCGAGGACCCGGTGATCCGCCGCCGCGCCCGCCACGTCATCACCGAGATCGAGCGGGTGCGGGAGTTCGACCGGGTGCTGGCCTCCGGGTCCGTGCGCGAGAACGTCGTCGAGCTCGGCGCGCTGCTGAACGCCTCCCACGACTCCCTGCGCGAGGACTACGAGGTCACCGTGCCCCAGCTCGACGTCGCCGTGGACGCCGCCCGCGCCGCCGGAGCCCACGGGGCTCGCATGACCGGCGGCGGATTCGGCGGCTCGACCATCGCCCTGGTCGAGGCCGATGCGGCGGAGGCCGTCGCCGCCGCGATCGCCGCGGCCTTCGCCGAGCACGGCTTCACGGCCCCGGTGTTCTTCCTGGCCCTGCCCTCGGCGGGGGCGGGCATCGACGCCTGAGGCCGACGGCTGAGGCGCGGGGGCCGAGGCCGACGCCTGAGGTGCGGGGGCTGAGGCCGACTCCTGAGGGGCGGGGGCCGCTCAGGACGCGAGCCAGGCCTCCACGCCGGCGAGGAGGCGGGCCTTCGTCGCCTCATCGGCCCGGCTGATCCGGATGGAGCTGGCGGCGAGGGCCGCCAGCTCGGCGTCGTCGAAGCCGATCGCCCGCGCCGTGCGGTACTGGTCCAGCAGCCGCGAGCCGAACAGCAGCGGATCGTCCGCGCCGAGCGCGACCTGCGCCCCGGCCTCGACCAGCCGCCGCAGCGGCACGTCCTCGGGGGTGGGGATCACGCCGAGCGAGGCGTTGGAGGCGGGGCACACCTCCAGGCCGATGCCCGCCTCGACCACCTGCTCGAGCACCCTCGGATCCTCCGCGCTGCGCACGCCGTGGCCCAGCCGGTCCGGGCGCAGATGCGTGATCGCCTCGGCCACGTGCGCGGGGCCGAGCAGCTCCCCGCCGTGGGGGAAGGAGGCCAGGCCGCCGTCGCGGGCGATCCGGAAGGCGGGCCCGAAGTCGGCGGTGCTGCCGCGGCGCTCGTCGTTGGACAGGCCGAAGCCCACCACCGGCCCGGCATGGCGCACGGCCAGACGGGCCAGGGCCCGGGCGTCCAGCGGATGGCGGGTGCGGGAGGCCGCGACGATGATGCCGATGCTGACCCCGGTCGCGGCCTCCGCCGCGGCCGCCTCGTCCAGGACGATCTCGAGCGCCGGGGTGATCCCGCCGACGTGCGGGGCGTAGCTGGTCGGGTCGACCTGCAGCTCGAGACGGCCCGAGCCCTCGGCGGCGTCGTCCTCGGCCGCCTCGCGCACGATCCGGCGCATCGCCTCCTCGGAGTCCACGACCTGGCGCGCCGTGTCGTACTGGCGCTGGAAGCGGAACCAGCCCCGGTGCGTGGGCTCGACGTGCAGGGCCCTGTCGTCCACGAGGCTCTCCGGCAGCCGCAGCCGGCGGGCGGCGGCGAGCTCGCGCAGCGTCGCGATGCGCATCGACCCCGTGAAATGCAGGTGCAGATGCGCCTTCGGGAGCGCGGCCAGATCCCGCCCGCCGTCGCGCCGGCCCGCATCCGGCGCCGCGACGTCCTGCGGGCGGTCGCCCGCAGGCACGGCGCCCGTAGGCACGGCGCCCGCGGGGACGGCGGGCGCGCCCGAGGGGCCGGGACCGGTCACTCGGCCAGCAGGGCCGCCAGGCGGTCGATGCCCTCGACGAGGTCCGCGTCGGCCAGGGCGTAGGAGAAGCGCAGGTGCCCGGGAGCGCCGAAGGCCTCGCCCGGGACCGCGGCGACCTCGGCATGCTCGAGGACGGCCGCCGCCAGGTCGACGGAGGTCTCCACGCGCGTGCCGCGGATCTCCCGGCCCAGCACCCCGTTCACATCCGGGAAGGCGTAGAAGGCGCCCGTCGGGGTGGGGACCGTGAACCCGTCGATCGCGGAGAGCTTCTCGACGATCAGGCGGCGACGACGGTCGAAGGCCTCGCGCATCTCGTCGACCGTGTCCATCGGGCCGGTCAGGGCCGCGAGCGCGGCGCGCTGGGTGACGTTGGCGACGTTCGAGGTCAGGTGCGACTGCAGGTTCCCGGCCGCGGAGACGACGTCCTTCGGGCCGATCATCCAGCCGACCCGCCAGCCCGTCATCGCGAAGGTCTTGGCGACGCCGTTGAGCAGCACCGTGGTGTCCGCGAGCTCCGGCACCACGGAGAGGATCGAGGTGAAGGGGACGCCGTCGTAGGTGAGGTGCTGGTAGATCTCGTCCGAGATCACCCAGATGCCGTGCTCGAGGGCCCATCGGCCCAGCTCCTCGACCTGGGCGGCGCTCATCACCGAGCCCGTCGGGTTCGAGGGCGAGCACAGCAGGATCGCCTTCGTGCGATCGGTGCGGGCGGCCTCGAGCTGGTCCAGGGTGGGCAGGTAGTCCTGGTCCGCGCCGGCGAGCACGGGCACCTCGATCGCGCCGGTCAGACGGATCGCCTCGGGGTAGGTGGTCCAGTAGGGCGCCGGCAGGATGACCTCGTCGCCCGGGTCCAGCAGCGTCGCGAAGGTCTGGTAGACGGCCTGCTTCCCGCCGTTGGTGACGAGGATCTGCGAGACCTCGGGGGTGTACCCGTCCATCCGCGCGGTGGCCTCCGCGATCGCGGAGCGCAGCTCGGGCAGGCCCGCCGCAGGGCTGTAGCGATGGTTGCGGGGGTCGGCCGCCGCCTCCTGCGCCGCGGCGACGATGTGAGCGGGGGTGGGGAAGTCCGGCTCGCCGGCGCCGAAGCCGATCACCGGGCGGCCGGCGGCCTTGAGCGCCTTGGCCTTCGCATCGACCGCGAGCGTCGCGGACTCGGAGATCGAGCCCACGCGGCGGGACACGCGGGCGGCGGCGGGGGAGCTGGCGGATGCGTCGTTGTCGGTCACGAGGACTATCGTCGCAGAGGACAGGGTCCCGTGCCAGGCGTTCCACGCCGGCGCCGACCGGCCTCCCGGGCGCCGCGCCGCCCGGCGTCGGATGTGATGTGCGCCGTGATCCGGGGCCGGGTGATTCGCGCACCCGGCCGGGCATGGGTATGCTGGTCGTCGGCCCAGCGCGGGTCGGGAGCCTCGGAGACGGGGACCCCGGGACGCCTGGACCGTGCCGGACTCCGGTCCGGCGTAGGGCAGTGGCGCAATTGGTAGCGCAGCGGTCTCCAAAACCGCAGGTTGCAGGTTCGAGCCCTGTCTGCCCTGCTCGTCCGGTCGGGTGGCCCCGTCCGGATGCGGATGACCACGACGAGATCGGACAGTCCACACGTGAGTGCCAGCCAGCAGCATCCTGAGACCGCCGAGCGCGGTCGGGGCGAGGGATCCTCGAATCCCTTCCTGGCGATCGGGCTGTTCATCCGTCAGGTCATCGCCGAGCTCAAGAAGGTCGTCGTCCCGACGCGCAAGGAGCTGGTCGTCTACTCGATCACCGTCCTCTGCTTCGTCTTCGCGATGATCCTTCTGGTCTTCGGCCTCGATTTCGCCTTCGGCTGGCTGGCCCGGTTCACCTTCGTGGTCCCGGATCAGGGACTCTGAGTCCTCCGCCTCCGTGCCGGGCGTGATCGGGCCCGAGGGGGCCGGTTCCGATCCACAGCCGCAAGGAAAGCAGGTTCACGGTGGCGAACGAGCAGTCCACTGACTCCCAGGACTCCTACGACGACGTCGACGACACCCTTGCGTTCTCGTCGTCCGCTCCGGCGGCCGATGAGCAGTCCCTCCTGACGGAGGACCTCGAGACCGAGGCCGGCGCCGAGGCGTCCGCATCGGACGAGGACGAGACGGCCGAGCTCTCCGAGCAGCCCGGAGCCGACGTCGCCGAGGCGCCCGCCGCCGAGGGCTCCGACGCCTCGGAGACCGACGCGCTGCCCGTCGACGAGGCGGACGCCCCCGAGGACGAGGCCGCGGCCGAGGCCCCCGCGGAGCCCGAGCCCGAGGACCCCACCGTCGCGCTGAAGCGCCAGCTGCGCTCCGCGCCGGGCGAGTGGTACGTCGTGCACTCCTACTCCGGCCACGAGAACCGTGTGAAGTCGCAGCTGACGACCCGCATCGAGACCCAGAACATGGAGGAGTTCATCTTCCAGATCGAGGTCCCGATGGAGGATGCCGCGGAGATCAAGAACGGCCAGAAGAAGATCGTCCGCCGCGTGCGGGTGCCCGGGTACGTGCTGGTCCGCATGGACCTGACCGATGAGTCCTGGCGCGTCGTGCGGGACACCCCGGGCGTCACCGGCTTCGTCGGCAACGCGACCGACCCCACCCCGCTGAACTTCGACGAGATCTACTCGCTCCTGGCGCCCTCGGTGGGGCTGCCGGAGAAGAAGCGCTCCTCGTCGGCCGCCGCCGCGAAGAAGGCCGAGCAGAAGATGCCGGCGTTCGAGATCGGCGAGTCCGTGACCGTCATGGACGGTCCGTTCGAGACCATGCCCGCGTCGATCTCCGAGATCGATCCGGTGCACCAGAAGCTCCGGGTCCTCGTGTCCATCTTCGGACGCGAGACCCCGGTGGAGCTGGGCTTCGACCAGGTCGCCAAGATCTGATCGGAGCATCCCGCTCCGGCGCCGCGAGGCGCCACCCGTGGGAGGAGCACTGATGAGCTCCGCCCGAACCACGACACAGTGAGGAAGAGCAATGGCTCCCAAGAAGAAGATCGCGAGCATCATCAAGCTCCAGATCCAGGCCGGCCAGGCCACCCCTGCGCCGCCCGTGGGTCCGGCACTCGGCGCCGCCGGCGTCAACATGATGGAGTTCGTCAAGGCGTACAACGACCGCACTGCGGATCAGCGCGGCAACATCATCCCGGTCGAGATCACCGTGTACGAGGACCGCTCGTTCACGTTCATCACCAAGACCCCGCCGGCCGCTGAGCTCATCAAGAAGGCCGCCGGCCTCCAGAAGGGCTCGGCCACGCCGCACACCGACAAGGTCGGCAAGATCACCCAGGCGCAGGTCCGCGAGATCGCGGAGACCAAGATGCCTGATCTGAACGCGAACGACATGGATGCCGCGGCGAAGATCATCGCCGGCACCGCTCGTTCCATGGGCATCACGGTGGAGGACTGACGACAATGGCATTCCGCAGCAAGGCTTACAAGGACGGCGCCGCCAAGATCGAGGACGGCCGCCTGTACTCCCCGCTCGACGCTCTGCGTCTGGCTCAGAAGACCTCCCCGGCGAAGTTCGACGCGTCCGTCGAGGTCGCGATGCGCCTGGGCGTCGACCCCCGCAAGGCGGACCAGATGGTGCGCGGCACCGTCAACCTGCCCAACGGCACCGGCAAGACGGCCCGCGTGATCGTCTTCGCCGTGGGCGCGCAGGCTGAGGCCGCCCTCGCGGCCGGCGCCGACGAGGTCGGCGACGACGACCTCATCGAGAAGGTCGCCGGCGGCTGGACCGACTTCGACGCGGCCGTGGCCACCCCGAACCTGATGGGCAAGGTCGGCAAGCTCGGCCGAGTCCTCGGTCCGCGCGGCCTCATGCCGAACCCGAAGACCGGCACGGTCACCATGGACGTGACCAAGGCCGTGAACGACATCAAGGGCGGCAAGATCGAGTTCCGCACCGATCGCGCGGCGAACCTCCACTACATCGTCGGCAAGACCTCGTTCACCGACACGCAGCTGGTGGAGAACTACGTCGCGGCGCTCGACGAGATCCTGCGACTGAAGCCGTCCTCCTCCAAGGGCCGCTACATCACCAAGATCACGGTGTCCACCACCATGGGCCCCGGCATCCCCGTCGATGTCAACCGCACCCGCAACCTCACCGAGGACACCGACGAGGCCTGAGCCCCGTCAGCGATCCGGTCCTCGGCCGGTTCCCCGCGCAGCGCCCCGTCCACCCCTGCGGTGGGCGGGGCGCTGCCGTGCGCGGCCCGCCGCCGACCGCCCGGCTGTGACGCATCCCGCGCGATACCGCGTGGACCGGAGGGTGCGCGGACCGGTACTGTGGAACCACCGAAGACCGCCGGTCGTCGCCCTCGCCACCGAGAGCGACCGAAGGATTCCCGTACGGGAGCGCCTGCGCAGGTGACCCAAGGACCCCCGCGGTCCGCTGTGCCCTCCGGGGCACCATGCGGCTGCGATCGGAGCCCAGGCGCCTGCGCGTCTGGGCTCTTTCGTCGTTGTGCATGATTCTGCGCAGGGCTTCTCTCAGCCGGCGACTGAGACCTCTGGAAGGAGGGCCATGGCGAAGCCCGAGAAGGTGGATGCCGTTGCCGAGCTCACGGAACTGTTCCGTGAGTCCGACGCAGCGGTGCTCACCGAGTACCGCGGTCTCTCCGTGCAGCAGCTGAAGACGCTGCGTCGTGCACTGGGAGCCGATACCACCTACGCCGTGGTGAAGAACACGCTCACGGAGATCGCCGCCCGCGAGGCCGGCATCGACGCGTTCGAGGGCAAGCTGGCCGGTCCCACGGCCATCGCCTTCATCAAGGGCGAGCCGGTCACCCCGGCCAAGACCCTGCGTGACTTCGCCAAGGAGAACGACCAGCTCGTCGTCAAGTCCGGGTTCTTCGAGGGCAAGACCCTCACCGAGGACGACGTCAAGAAGCTCGCGGACCTCGAGTCCCGCGAGGTGCTGCTGGCCAAGGCCGCAGGCGCCCTCAAGGCGAACCTGTCCAAGGCCGCCGCCGTGTTCCAGGCGCCGCTGTCGAAGACGGTGCGCACCGTGGACGCGCTGCGCGAGAAGCAGGACGCCTGAGCCTCGGCTCGGACCTCCCGCATCGCACCCACAGCGCGTCAGCGCTGAACTCGGCCCGTCCGCCCCGGCGGAGGGACCGGCAGGACCAGGCGCGCCCGCGCCGCACACAAGCCCCAGGGACATCGGGCCCTGAACAGGAAGGAACGTCATCATGGCGAAGCTCAGCAACGACGAGCTGATCGAGGCTTTCAAGGAGCTCTCCCTCATCGAGCTCTCCGACTTCATCAAGCAGTTCGAGGAGGTCTTCGATGTGACCGCCGCTGCTCCCGTCGCGGTTGCCGCGGCCGGTGCCGCGGGTGGCGGCGACGCCGCTGCCGCCGAGGAGGAGAAGGATGAGTTCGACGTCATCCTCGAGTCCGCCGGCAGCGCCAAGATCGCCGTCATCAAGGAGGTGCGCGCCCTCACCTCCCTCGGTCTGAAGGAGGCCAAGGAGGTCGTGGACGGCGCCCCCAAGGCCGTCGTCGAGAAGGTCTCCAAGGACGCGGCCGAGAAGGCCAAGGAGCAGCTCGAGGGCGCCGGCGCCACCGTCACCATCAAGTGACCCGCCCGCCGCGGCCCCTCGGGTCCGCGGCGTGGGGCGCCTGCGCCCCCGGCTTTCCCGGAGCGATCCGGTGACGGGCCGTCCCGCTTCTGCGGGGCGGCCCGTCCGCATTCCTGGACGAGCCTCCCGGACCTGCGCGAGCCTGCGGAGACATCCGATCACGGGCCTGCGCAGGGCAGTGTTATCAGGTCGTGACCGAAGGGGAGCTGACCGGGGACTGTACGGGCCCTGAATCACCGATAGTCTGCCGAGACCCGTGTCACAACCAGTCGGGAGCATCGGTGACCCCTCGTTCCATCCGCAGATTCTGCGTGCTCTCGAGCGCGCTCCTCCTCGCCGTCACGGGCCTCAGCGCCCCTGCCGCCCTCGCCGATCCGCAGGATCCCGACCCCGTGGGCACGACGGCTCCGGCCCTGCCGGGGACCGAGGGCGGCGCCGCCGGTGCCGATTCCTCCGCGGAGCGCGTCGATGTCGTCGTGATGCTCCGCGACCAGCCCCGCACCCCCAGCGAGAGCGCCGAGCGCAGCAACCTCGCCGTGCAGGACGAGCTGCTGGCGAGCTGGGCGGACCGCTACGGCATCGAGGTCGATGCCCAGTTCGGCTACCTGGTCAACGGGTTCTCCGCGTCGATGCCGGTGGATCAGCTGGCGCCGCTGTCGACCCAGCCGCAGGTGGCCTCGGTGCGCAGGGAGCGGGTGTACGAGCCGGTCGAGCACACGGCCCGGCAGCTGGAGGGCGTCCCGGCGGCATTCGAGGCCCACGGCACCGACGGCACCGGCACCGTCATCTCGATCATCGACTCCGGCATCGACCCGAGCCACCAGGACATGCGCCTGGACGACTGCGGCGCCGCGAAGATCCAGCGCATCGACCCGGCGCCCGAGGCAGGGTTCACCTGCAAGGTCCCCACCGGCTACAACTACGCCGACGAGAACATGGTCATCAAGGACACGACCTCGTCCCAGCACGGCATGCACGTGGCCGGCATCGCCGCCGCCAACGGCTCCGAGGGCGACGAGGCGGACGACGTCCTGGCCACCGGCCGCGTGGACGGCGTCGCCCCCAACGCGCAGCTGCTGGCGATGAAGGTCTTCTCCAACAGCGGGGGAGGAGCCCGCGACTCCGACATCATCGCCGCGATCGAGGACTCCGTGAAGCTCGACGCGGACGTCATCAACATGTCCCTGGGCTCCCCGAACGGGTTCAAGAACACCTCCGACGGCACCGCCCGGGCGATCGAGGCCGCGCGGGACGCGGGCGTGGTGACCGTCGTCGCCGCCGGCAACGACGGGCAGAACTTCTCGCTGACCGGCGAGGACGACGACTACCTCGGCGTCCTGGACGACGGCACCCTCGGCGCCCCCGGCAGCCAGGGCAGCGCCCTGACCGTCGCGTCGATCGACAACTCCGTGGCCACCGACTTCGTGGCCGTCATCGGCGGGGCCGGCGACGGCCAGGAGATCCCGTACGCCGCAGCGACCGGGACGCTCGACGATGCCGACCACCCGATCGTCGACGTCGGCCTCGGCCGCGAGCAGGACTACGCCGCCGGTCAGGACCTCGGCGGGGACTGGGCCCTCATCGAGCGCGGCGAGATCGACTTCTCGACCAAGTTCCAGCTGGCCATCGAGCACGGGGCCGGGGGCGTGGTCGTGTTCAACTCGGCCGCCGGCGGCGACGTGCTGTTCGGCATGGCCGGCGTCGAGGACGTCACCATCCCGGGCGTCGTCACCACCCGGACCGGGGGACTGGCGATCCGGGAGGCCATCGCGGCCGGCCCGACCACGGTGCGGGTGACCGACGACGTCTCCCTGACCGAGCTCGACACGGCGCTGCAGCCCTCCTCCTTCACCTCCTGGGGCACCACGCCGACGCTCGATTTCGAGCCCGATGTCGCCGGGATCGGCGGCTCGGTGTACTCGACGTACAACGACGACACCTACGGCACCAGCAGCGGCACCTCCATGGCCTCGCCGAACGTGGCCGGGATGATGGCCCTGCTGCTGGAGGACCAGGCCGCCGGCGGGGCCGGGCCCGAGGGCCCGGAGCGGGTCGACCTCGCCACCGCCGCGCTGATGAACACCGCGCAGATCCCGGTGGACGCCGACGGCATGCCGTACTCGCCGCGCCAGGTGGGCGCGGGCCTGGGCCGCGTGGACCGTGCCCTGGACACCGAGGTGACGGGCACGGTCGAGGGCCGGCCCTCGGTCGCCCTGCGCGAGATCACGGGGGAGCGCAGCTTCACCGTCACCCTCACCAACTCCGGGGACGCCGAGCGCTCCTACGAGATCCCCGCCGGGCAGCAGGTCCTGGCGGAGACGAACGAGCCGGGAGCGCCGACGGGCGTGCGCGCCGCGGCCGGCACCCTCACGGCCGATGCCACGGCCGTCACCGTCCCCGCGCACGGCACCGCCGAGGTCACCTTCACCCTCACCCCCGAGGGCGGCGCCGACCACTTCGTGGGCGGATGGGCGCAGCTGGCCGCGACCACCGCGGACGAGCCCGATCTCGCCGTCCCCTACCTGGGCTTCGTCGGGGACTGGAACGCCGAGCGGATCCTCACCCCGGCCGGGGAGGAGCTCGTCGAGGGCCTGGGCGTGACCACCCAGCTCATCGGCTCCGCGGACGGCGCGACCTACCCCCTGGAGCTCGGCGACATCCGCCTGCGGCTGTCCCCGAACGGGGACGGCCAGCTCGACGCGATCTCCTCGCAGCTGGCCCTGCAGCGCAACGCCGGGGACGTGCGCTACGAGATCCTGCGCGTCGACGGCACGCCCGTGAAGACCCTCGGCATGGAGCAGGCCGTCTACCGGACGCTGCTGGCGGACTACATCGCCGTGCCGGATCCGCAGGCCCTGACCTGGACCGGCGCGACCTTCGACGGCACCGTCTGGGACCCGCAGCAGGCGACCTTCGTCCCCGTCCCCGACGGGGAGTACATCTACCGCGTCAGCGCCCGCCTCTCCGAGGACCAGGACTGGCAGGTCACCGACCTGCCCTTCGGCGTCGACGCCACCGCCCCGGAGGTGTCCATCGGCCGCCTCGAGGGGACCACCCTGCCGCTGACGGTCACCGATGCGGGATCGGGCCTGCTCGAGGCGCCCCTGGTGGCCGCCGCCGACGGCACCCGCCTTCCCGTCACCGAGCTGGGCGAGGGCCGCTACACGGTCCAGGTCGAGGACCCGCAGCAGACCGCGGTCGTCACCGTCACCGCGCAGGACCTCGGCCTGAACACCGGGACCGCCACCGCGGTGCTGACGGGCGAGGCCCTGGTGCTGGCGGACGGGCAGGCACTCGGCGCCGAGGGCGCCGTGATCGGCGAGCAGTCCGATCTGGTCACCGACGGGGTCCTGTCCCTGGTCGGGTACGTCAGCGCCGACGTCGCGACGGTCGAGGTCGCCGGGGCCGATGTCCCGCTGGACGGCGCTCGCTTCGTCGCCGAGGTCCCGCTGGCCGAGGGCCAGCAGGAGATCGCGGCGATCGCCCGCGGCGCGGACGGGACCGAGCTCGCGCGGGTCGCCGTCGACGTCACCTTCGACGGGACGCCCCCGCAGATCGCCCTCGCCGAGGGGACCCTCGACCCGCAGGGCCGCGTCGCCCTGGGGGAGGACGGCAACGTCGTCCTCGAGGGCACGGTCCAGGACGAGCGGGCCGGCGCTGCGCTGAGCCTCACGGCCGACGGCACCGAGGTGCCCCTCGAGGCCGACGGCTCCTTCACCGCGACGCTCACCCCCGCGCCGGAGCAGACCGTCATCGTCCTGGCGGCGAGCGACGGAGCAGGCACCGGGACGCTCGCCCTGCCGATCGCCGGGCGCGAGAGCGCCCTGCCCCAGCCGCCGGGGCTCGTCCTGACCAACCTCGACTGCCAGCTCGCCCAGCGAGCCTGCTTCGTGGCGGGGGACAGCCCGGACGTGAGCGAGGACGGCACGACCTTCACCCTGCGCGGCCAGGTCGATCCGGGGATCACCGAGGTCGTGCTCACCACCGCGCGCACCGTCGGCGAGGACGGCGCCTGGACCGGCGGCGAGGAGCGTCCCGCGACGATCGCCGCCGACGGGACCTTCCAGGTCGACCTCCCGGTGACCACCGGCGAGAACCATGTGCGCCTCGCCGCCCGCGACGAGCAGGGCACGACGGTCCTGGACCTGGGGCTCGCCCTGTACGTCGACGTGGTCGCCCCGACCCTGCAGGTCGACGAGCCCGTGCTGCACGGCGGGACGCTGTTCACCGCCTCGGAGACGGTGCGCTTCGCCGGCACCGCCTCGGACGACGGGTGGGGATACGCCTTCGCCCTGAACGACTCGACGGTCACCGAGGTCTTCTACGACTCCGGCCTCGGCGCCGAGTCCAACCAGCGGGACTTCTCCGAGGACATCTCCGTGGCCGACGGCGACGTGATCCTGGTGCAGATGTCCGACGCCAACGGCAACACCCTGCTGGGCGCGATCCCCGTCGTCCTGGACGCGGAGGCGCCCGAGGTCACGGTGGAGGGCCTCGCCGCGGACCAGTCCGTCCCGGCCGAGCAGGAGGTCACCGCCTCGGCGGCCGATGAGAACCTCGCGACGCTGCGCGTGAGCGTGGACGGCGAGGTCGTCGACTCCCAGCAGACGGACCTGCAGACCGAGCAGATCTCCGTCGAGGACGCCCTGATCGACGTCCGCGACCTCGAGATGGAGGAGGCCGCCACGGCCACCGGGGCCTCCACGCGGGCGCAGCAGGACACGCTGAGCTCCGCGGTGGACCTCTCCGCCCTCGAGCCGGGCGCGCACACGCTGACGGTGGAGTCCACCGACCTCGCCGGCAACGTCACCGCCCGCACGGTGCCCTTCGCCGTCGTGGAGACCATCGAGATCACCGGCCCGGACGCCGTGGAGCTCGAGGTCCACCGCGAGCAGCTGGGCGACCAGGCCGCGCTGGCCGAGCAGGTCCTCGCCGCCTACACGGTCGCCTCCGACGGCGGGGCGGTCGACGGCGCGAGCCTCGTCCTCGCCCCGGGGACGGTCCTCGTCGAGGGGGAGAGCACGGCGACGCTCCTGGCCGCAGGCCCCGGCGGCGGCCGCGCCGAGCGCACCGTCACGGTGACGATCACCCTGGCCCAGGTCACCCTGCGGGACGGCCCGGCCTCGGCGACCGGGACCTTCCGCTCCGACGACGCCCTCTCGGCCGTGCGCTCGGACGTGGACGGGGGAGCGTCCTGGGTCCTGTCCAACCGGGAGGAGTTCGCCGCGCTGGACGCCGTGATCGTGCTCCCGGCGCAGGAGGGCTCCCGCGTCGTGCGCGTCCTCGAGGACGGCACCCGCGTCACGATCGACGCGACCTGGGCCGACGGGACGGTGACCTTCCCGGGCACCTCCCGTGCCACCTATCTGGTGCTCTCCCCGCCCGAGGACGACGGCGACGGCGGCCCCGGGAATGGCAACGGGAACGGCAACGGCCCGGGCCACGGCAACGGATCGGGGAACGGCAGCGGGAACGGATCCGGCAACGGCAACGGAGGCGGCAACGGCGACGGAGCCGGCAGCGGCAACGGATCGGGGAACGGCAACGGGAACGGATCCGGCCACGGGAGCGGGAACGGAGCCGGCAACGGCGCTGGGAACGGCCAGGGCGGTGCCGGCGAGCCGGCCGGGGCGAAGGGCTCCGGGTCCCTGGTGACCACCGGCGTCGAGGTCGCCGGCGTCGTGATCCTCGCCCTGCTCCTGCTGGGTGCGGGCGCTGCTCTCGTCCTGCGCGGGCGTCGCCGCTGAGAGGGGCATCGGACTGTCGGCGCCGCGGCGGAGGCGTACGCCTCGCCGCGGCGCTCGGCCGTGCGTTCCGCGCCGTGCTGCCGCGCCCTGCTCCGTGCGGTCGCTCCCTGCTCCGTGCTCCCGCTCCGTGCGGAGGTCACGTGCTGCGGCGGGTCCCGTCCTGACGTGCTCGAAGGCCGGCCGGCCGACGCCCGCGGAGGCGCGCCTGCTTGACTCCGGCGCTCCGGGCGCGCATCCTGTATCCTGAACGTGAGCTGTTCCTGTCGAACGCATCACCCGAGCCGGACCCCCGCACTGCGGGCGCGGTCCCGCCGGGAGTGACGAGACAGTCAGACAGGAGGCTCCGCCTTCCGCGCCAGGCATATGGCGGTCGACGCGGATGGACCCGGGCGTTCGCGCGCCCCTTGTGTCCATCCGTGTATTCTTGTATGCTCGGTCCTTGCGCTGTGTCCGTCCTCCGGATCCGTGCGCCCCCACCA
Source organism: Brachybacterium phenoliresistens (assembly GCF_000576425.1). Lineage (GTDB taxonomy): Bacteria > Actinomycetota > Actinomycetes > Actinomycetales > Dermabacteraceae > Brachybacterium > Brachybacterium phenoliresistens. The sequence continues at coordinate 186,329 of NZ_KK069990.1, forward strand.
CTGTCATCGGCCTGTGGAAGGACCACCCCTTGGCTGCCTCGAGCACCGATATCACCACCGATATTGCCCTGCGCACGGCCTCGCCGCGCGTCACCTTCGCGAAGCTGGGCGACCCTCTCGACGTCCCGGACCTCCTGAGCCTGCAGACCACGTCCTTCGACTGGCTGCTGGGCAACGAGCGCTGGCAGGAGCGTGCCGCGGAGGCCGCTGCCGTCGGTCGCGAGGACGTCCCCCAGACCTCGGGTCTCGCCGACATCTTCGAGGAGATCTCCCCGATCGAGGACTTCGCCGGCAACATGGCGCTCTCCTTCCGCGATCACACCTTCGACGAGCCGAAGCACACGGTCGAGGAGTGCAAGGAGAAGGACCTCACCTACTCGGCTCCGCTGTACGTCATCGCGGAGTTCATGAACAACGAGACCGGCGAGATCAAGACCCAGACGGTCTTCATGGGCGACTTCCCGCTCATGACCGACAAGGGCACCTTCATCATCAACGGCACCGAGCGCGTCGTCGTCTCCCAGCTCGTCCGCTCCCCGGGCGTGTACTTCGAGGAGTCGATCGACAAGACCTCGGACAAGCACGTCTTCTCCGCGAAGGTCATCCCCTCCCGCGGTGCGTGGCTCGAGTTCGAGGTCGACAAGCGCGACCAGGTCGGCGTGCGCATCGACCGCAAGCGCAAGCAGTCCGTCACCACGCTGCTGCAGGCCCTGGGCATGTCCCCCTCGGACATCCTCGAGGAGTTCGGCGAGTTCGAGTCGATCCGCTCCACCCTGGAGAAGGACCGCATCACCTCGCAGGACGAGGCCCTCATGGACATCTACCGCAAGCAGCGCCCGGGCGAGCCCCCGTCGCGCGATGCGGGCGAGGCCATGCTGAACAACCTCTACTTCAACGACAAGCGCTACGACCTCGCGAAGGTCGGCCGCTACAAGATCGGCAAGAAGCTCGGGATCGAGTCGCCGCTGTCGCAGTCCACGCTGTCCCTCGAGGACGTCGTCCAGACCATCAAGTACCTCGTGTCGCTGCACGCGGGCGTCGAGGGCTACACGACCGAGGGCGGCAAGGAGCTGCGGGTCGAGACCGATGACATCGACCACTTCGGCAACCGTCGCATCCGCGCGGTCGGCGAGCTGATCCAGAACCAGGTCCGCACCGGCCTGTCGCGCATGGAGCGCGTGGTCCGCGAGCGCATGACGACCCAGGACGTCGAGGCGATCACGCCGCTGACCCTGATCAACATCCGCCCCGTGACCGCGGCGATCAAGGAGTTCTTCGGAACCTCCCAGCTCTCGCAGTTCATGGACCAGAACAACCCGCTGTCGGGCCTGACGCACAAGCGTCGCCTCTCGGCGCTGGGCCCGGGCGGCCTCTCCCGCGACCGCGCGGGCATGGAGGTCCGTGACGTCCACCCCTCGCACTACGGTCGCATGTGCCCGATCGAGACCCCTGAGGGTCCCAACATCGGCCTCATCGGCTCGCTGGCGACGTTCGCGCGCATCAACCCGTTCGGCTTCGTCGAGACGCCGTACCGGAAGGTCGTGAACGGCGTCGTCACCGACGAGATCGTCTTCCTCACCGCGGACGACGAGGACCGTCACGTGATCGCCCAGGCGAACGCGAAGATCGACGAGAACGGCACCTTCCTCGACGAGGCCGTGCTCTCGCGCATGCCCGGCGGCGAGCCCGAGCTGGTCCCGCCGTCGGACGTCTCCTACATGGACGTCTCGGCCCGCCAGATGGTCTCCGTCGCGACCGCGATGATCCCGTTCCTCGAGCACGACGACGCCAACCGTGCGCTGATGGGCTCGAACATGCAGCGCCAGGCCGTGCCGCTGCTGAAGACCGAGATGCCGCTGGTCGGCACCGGCATGGAGCGTCGTGCGGCCGTCGACGCCGGCGACGTGGTCGTCGCGCAGAAGGCCGGCGTCATCGAGACGCTGTCCGCGGACCTCATCTCCGTGATGGCCGATGACGGCACCCGTCAGACGTACCCGATCGGCAAGTTCCAGCGCTCCAACGCCGGCAACTGCTACAACCAGCGCGTCCTGTTCTCCGAGGGCGACCGCGTCGAGGCCGGCTCGATCCTGGCCGACGGCCCCTCCACGGAGGAGGGCGAGCTCGCGCTCGGCAAGAACCTGCTGGTCGCGTTCATGTCGTGGGAGGGCCACAACTACGAGGACGGCATCATCCTGTCCTCGCGGATGGTCCAGGACGACGTCCTCACCTCGATCCACATCGAGGAGCACGAGGTCGACGCCCGCGACACGAAGCTCGGCAAGGAGGAGATCACCCGCGACATCCCCAACGTGGGCGACGACGTCCTCGCCGACCTCGACGAGCGCGGCATCATCCGCATCGGCGCCGAGGTCGAGCCCGGCGACGTGCTGGTCGGCAAGGTCACCCCGAAGGGCGAGACCGAGCTGACCCCCGAGGAGCGCCTGCTGCGCGCCATCTTCGGCGAGAAGGCCCGCGAGGTGCGCGACACCTCGCTGCGCGTGCCCCACGGCGAGTCCGGCACCGTGATCGGCGTGCAGGTGTTCACCGAGGAGGACGAGTCCGACATCCTCCCCACCGGCGTGAACGAGATGGTCCGCGTCTACGTGGCCCAGAAGCGCAAGATCACCGACGGCGACAAGCTCGCCGGCCGCCACGGCAACAAGGGCGTCATCGCGAAGATCCTGCCCGTGGAGGACATGCCGTTCCTCGAGGACGGCACCCCCGTGGACATCATCCTCAACCCGATGGGCGTGCCCGGCCGTATGAACATCGGCCAGGTGATGGAGACGCACCTGGGGTACGTGGCCAAGAACGGCTGGGACATCGACCCCGCCTCCGACGCCGCCCGCGAGCTGCCCGAGGCCGCCCTGCACGGCGAGCCGAACACGCCCGTGGCCGTCCCGGTGTTCGACGGCCTCAGCGCCGACGAGCTCGACGCCCTCATCGCGAACCACACCCCCAACCGTGACGGGGTGCGCATGGTCCGCGAGAACGGCAAGGCGCAGCTGTTCGACGGCCGCTCCGGCGAGCCGTTCCCGGCGCCGATCTCGGTGGGCTACATGTACATCCTGAAGCTCCACCACCTGGTCGACGACAAGCTGCACGCCCGGTCGACGGGTCCGTACTCGATGATCACGCAGCAGCCGCTGGGCGGTAAGGCCCAGTTCGGCGGCCAGCGCTTCGGCGAGATGGAGGTGTGGGCCCTGGAGGCCTACGGCGCCGCCTACGCCCTGCAGGAGCTGCTCACCATCAAGTCGGACGACGTCTCCGGCCGCGTGAAGGTCTACGAGGCCATCGTCAAGGGAGAGAACATCCCGGAGCCCGGGATCCCCGAGTCGTTCCGCGTTCTCCTCAAGGAGATGCAGTCGCTGTGCCTGAACGTCGAGGTGCTCTCCTCGGACGGCACCAGCATGGACGTGCGCGAGAGCGACGAGGAGGTCTTCCGCGCGGCGGAGGAGCTCGGCATCGACCTGTCCCGCCGTCCTCACGAGGGCGTCGGCTCCATCGAAGAGGTCTGAGCGATCGTCCCCGGGGCGGCTGCGGCCGCCCCGGGGACCCTCCCTCGACCCTGATCCCTCAGACCCCACGATTTTCGATTCGAGAGAAGGACACCTGTGCTCGACGTCAACACCTTCGACGAGCTCCGCATCGGCCTGGCCACCGCCGATGACATTCGCACCTGGTCGTTCGGCGAGGTCAAGAAGCCGGAGACCATCAACTACCGCACGCTCAAGCCCGAGATGGACGGCCTGTTCTGCGAGAAGATCTTCGGTCCCACCCGGGACTGGGAGTGCTACTGCGGCAAGTACAAGCGCGTGCGCTTCAAGGGCATCGTCTGCGAGCGCTGCGGCGTGGAGGTCACCAAGTCGGCCGTCCGCCGTGAGCGCATGGGCCACGTGGAGCTGGCCGCCCCCGTCACCCACATCTGGTACTTCAAGGGCGTGCCCAGCCGCCTGGGCTACCTGCTGGACCTCGCGCCGAAGGACCTCGAGAAGGTCATCTACTTCGCCGCGTACATGATCACCGACGTGGACGTCGACGCCCGCCACGAGGACCTCCCGGACCTCCAGGCCCGTCACGACCTGGAGATCAAGGAGCTCGAGAACGAGCGCGAGGCCGCGATCAACGATCGCGCCGTCTCCGCCGAGCAGGACCTCTCCAAGCTCGAGGCCGAGGGCGCGAAGGCCGATGCCCTGCGCAAGGTCCGCGACTCCGCGGCCCGCGAGCAGGCCCAGATCCGCAAGAAGTACGACGCGGAGATCGCCCGCGTGCAGGCCGTGTGGGACCGCTTCAAGAACCTCAAGGTCGCCGACCTCGAGGGCGACGAGCAGCTCTACCGCGCCATGAAGCTGCGCTACGGCACGTACTTCGAGGGCGGCATGGGCGCCGAGGCCATCCAGAAGCGGCTCCAGGACTTCGACCTGGACGCCGAGGCCGTGATCCTCCGCGACATCATCGCCAACGGCAAGGGACAGAAGAAGGCCCGCGCGCTCAAGCGCCTCAAGGTCGTCTCCGCGTTCCGCTCCACCACCAACTCGCCCGAGGGCATGGTGCTGGACTGCGTGCCGGTCATCCCGCCGGACCTGCGTCCGATGGTGCAGCTGGACGGCGGCCGCTTCGCGACCTCCGACCTCAACGACCTGTACCGTCGCGTGATCAACCGCAACAACCGCCTCAAGCGCCTGCTGGATCTCGGGGCCCCCGAGATCATCGTGAACAACGAGAAGCGCATGCTGCAGGAGTCGGTGGACAACCTGTTCGACAACGGCCGCCGCGGCCGTCCCGTCACGGGCCCGGGCAACCGCCCGCTGAAGTCGATCTCCGACATGCTCAAGGGCAAGCAGGGGCGCTTCCGCCAGAACCTGCTGGGCAAGCGCGTGGACTACTCGGGCCGATCGGTCATCGTGAACGGCCCGCAGCTGAAGCTGCACCAGTGCGGCCTGCCCAAGGGCATGGCGCTGGAGCTGTTCAAGCCCTTCGTGATGAAGCGCCTGGTGGATCTCTCCCACGCGCAGAACGTGAAGGCCGCCAAGCGCATGGTCGAGCGCGCCCGTCCCGAGGTCTGGGACGTGCTCGAGGAGGTCATCACCGAGCACCCGGTCCTGCTGAACCGTGCGCCGACGCTGCACCGCCTGGGCATCCAGGCCTTCGAGCCGCAGCTGGTCGAGGGCAAGGCGATCCACTTGCACCCGCTGGTGTGCGCCGCCTTCAACGCGGACTTCGACGGCGACCAGATGGCCGTGCACCTGCCGCTGAGCGCCGAGGCGCAGGCCGAGGCCCGCATCCTCATGCTCTCCAGCAACAACATCCTCAAGCCGTCGGACGGCCGGCCCGTGACCATGCCCGCGCAGGACATGATCATCGGCCTCTACCACCTGACGACGGTCCACGAGGACGGCCTGGGCGCCGGGCGCTCCTTCTCCTCCGTGGCGGAGGCCATCATGGCCTTCGACATGGGGCAGCTGGACCTCAACGCCCCGGTGTCGATCCGGTTCCCGGAGATCGTGCCGCCGGCGGACTGGGAGGCCCCCGAGGGCTGGGAGGAGGGTGACCCGATCACCCTGTCGACCACGCTGGGCACCGTCTTCTTCAACGAGACGCTGCCGGTGGACTTCCCCTACGTCGAGGGCCAGGTCGCCAAGAAGCGCCTGGGCTCGATCGTGAACCAGCTGGCCGAGCGCTACGACAAGGGCCAGGTGGCCGCGTCGCTGGACGCCCTGAAGTCCTACGGCTTCTCGTGGTCCACCCGCTCGGGCGTGTCCTTCGCGTTCTCCGACGTCGTCGCCCCGCCGTCGAAGCCGGAGATCCTCGCCAAGTACGAGGCGAAGGCCGCGCAGGTGCAGGAGAACCGCGACCTGGGCCTCGTGTCCGAGGTCGAGCGCAACTCCGAGCTGATCGACATCTGGACCGAAGCGACCAACGAGGTCGACAACGCGATGCGGGAGAACTTCGAGTCCACCAACGCGATCTTCCGCATGGTGCACTCGGGCGCCCGAGGCAACTGGATGCAGATCCGTCAGATCGCGGGCATGCGCGGGCTGGTGACGAACCCGAAGGGTGAGATCATCCCGCGTCCGATCCTCTCGAACTACCGCGAGGGCCTGTCGGTGCTGGAGTACTTCATCGCCTCGCACGGCTCCCGCAAGGGCCTGGCGGACACGGCGCTGAAGACCGCCCAGTCCGGCTACCTGACCCGTCGTCTGGTCGACGTCTCGCAGGACGTCATCGTCCGCGAGGCCGACTGCGGCACCTCCAAGGGCCTGGTCCTGCCGATCGCGGTCGAGGAGGCCGGGGCGCTGCGCGTGCACGACCACGCGGAGACCACGGTCTACGGCCGCACCCTGGCGACCGCGGTGCTGGACGCCGACGGCAACGAGCTCGCCCCGGCGGGCGCCGATGTCGGCGACGTGCTCATCGAGAAGCTGGTCGCTGCGGGCACCACCGAGGTGAAGATCCGCTCCGTGCTGACCTGCGACTCGGCCGTGGGCACCTGCGCCGCCTGCTACGGCCGCTCGCTCGCGACCGGCCAGCTGGTGGACATCGGCGAGGCCGTCGGCATCATCGCCGCGCAGTCCATCGGCGAGCCCGGCACCCAGCTGACCATGCGTACCTTCCACACCGGTGGTGTGGCCAGCGCCGACGGCGACATCACGCACGGTCTGCCGCGTGTGCAGGAGCTGTTCGAGGCCCGCACCCCGGCCGGCTTCGCGCCGATCACCGAGACCGCCGGTCGCGTCGAGGTGGAGGAGAACGACAAGCAGCGTCGGGTCACCATCACCCCGGACGACGGCTCGGACCCGGTGACCTACACGGTCTCCAAGCGCGTGTCCATGCTGGTCTTCGACGGCGATCACGTCGAGGTCGGCCAGCAGCTCTCGCAGGGCTCGGTGGACCCGAAGCAGGTGCTGCGGATCCTCGGCCCCCGCGCGGTGCAGAAGCACCTCGTGGACGAGGTCCAGAAGGTCTACACCTCGCAGGGCGTGGACATCCACGCCAAGCACATCGAGGTCATCGTGCGCCAGATGCTCCGTCGCGTGACGGTCATCGAGTCCGGGGACACCGATCTGCTGCCGGGCGACTTCTCCGAGCGCGTCCACTTCGAGCGCCAGAACCGCAAGATCCTCTCCGAGGGCGGGCAGCCGGCCTCCGGCCGTCCCGAGCTCATGGGCATCACCAAGGCCTCCCTGGCCACGGACTCCTGGCTCTCGGCCGCCTCCTTCCAGGAGACGACCCGCGTGCTCACCGAGGCCGCCCTGAACCGCAAGAGCGATTCGCTGATGGGCCTCAAGGAGAACGTGATCATCGGCAAGCTGATCCCGGCCGGCACGGGCCTGTCCCGCTTCCGCCGCATCGCGGTGGAGCCGACCGACGAGGCGAAGGCCCAGATGTACCAGGTGCCCGGCTACGACGAGCTGGACTTCTCCGGCTTCGGCGGCGGCTCGGTCTCGCTGGACGACATCGACTACGCCGATCCGTTCCGCAGCGACTTCCGCTGATCCGGACCGGGCGGGCGCGGGGGAGACCCCGGCCCGTCCGGCCCCCGTCCGCAGGGGCGGTCCCACCTCCGGGTGGGGCCGCCCCTGCGGCGCTCCCGGGCCCCTCCGGAAACGGGGAGCTGGGCGCCGGCCCCGCGACTTGGCACAATGGCTGCGGTGATCCCCTCCCTCCGCCCGCAGGACTCCGCGCCGTGGTGGCGGCGCCTGCTCGCCTTCCTCATCGGCCCGCGGTTCATCGACCCGCCGCTGCGCTTCGTGACGGTGTTCTTCGGGACGATGACGATCCTCCCCACCGGCTTCGATCCCGCCGGCGGTCCCGGCTACGTGGCCCTGAGCGTGATCGCCGGGCTGCTGGTGATCGTCTCCGCGTTCCTCCCGCGGCTCACGCTGGTCGCGGGCATCCTGGGGACCTTCGCGTTCATGGGGGTCGACCCCGATCTGGTCAACCCGTTCAACCTGGACGTCCTGGTCGCCGCCGGGGTGCTGCTCACGTACCGCCGGTATCGGCTCTGGGCCGTGGCTGTGGCGGGCCTCGCCCTGGAGGTCCTGGTCGGGAGGATGGTCGGAGCGAGCTCCGGATCCGCCAGCGATGCGCAGGTCACCCTGCTGGTCGCCGTGCTCGTCTCCGTGCTGGGCCTCGGCGCCGGGCTGGGGGAGGCCCGCATCCAGGCGGAGATCGCCCGGCGCGAGGATGCGGTGCGCCGCCACGAGCACGAGCTGTCGCGCCTGCGCATCCAGGTCGCCATCGACACCCACGACACGGTCTCCCACGGCCTGGCGACCCAGGCCGCGATCATCCGGGTCCTCGGGCAGGAGGCGGCCGCCGGGCGCGGCCCCGATGTGCGCACCCTCTCCGAGCTCGGCATGGTCAACGACCGCTCCCAGCGCCAGCTGCGCCAGCTGCTGTCCCGGCTGCGCGGGGACGACGAGCAGGACCGCAGCACCGACCTCTCGGAGGCGCTGAAGTCCGTCACCGGGGCGATCACGGCCGGCGCCGTGGCCGGAGGGTTCGCCCTGGACGTCCGGTTCGGTGCGCTGCCGCCCGCGGTCCCGGCGCCGGTGGTGGATGCGGCGCAGAAGCTGCTCACCGAGCTCGCCACGAACGTCTTCAAGCATGCCCGCACCGATGCTCCCTGCGTGATCACGGTCGAGGTGATCCCGGGGGAGGGCGGGAGCGCCCTGCAGCTGGCCTCGCACAACGCCGTCGCCTCGCCGTCGGGCTTCACCCCGCGCACGCTGACGCGGCGCGCGGAGCTCCTGGGCGGCAGCTGCGAGGTGCGCCGCCCGGATGGGGACAGCGCCGAGGTCCTCGTGCGCATCCCCCTGCCCGCCGATGGCGCCCCGGTCCCCGCGGTCCCGCCGGGGATCTCCGCGGAGGATCTCCTCCGCGCGGATGAGGCACCGCCCCTGGCGCATGCCGTGGAATCGTCCTGACGACAGGGGGAGACCGACCATGATCACGCTGCTGCTGGTCCTGCTGATGCGGGCGGCGGGGACCGCGCGCCCCGACGCGCCCTCCCGCGGGGCCCCGGCCGACCGGGAGGCGGGGGAGCGGCGGGCCGTCCCCGGGATCATCTCCGGGATCGTGTCCGAGGAGACGCTCGGCGACTGGCGGTGCGCGCTCTGGAAGTACACCGACCCCGAGCGCTACCGGCGGGAGTGCGTGTGAGCGCGCAGGCACCCCCGCCGTCCGATCCGCCCATCACCGTGCTCGTGGTCGACGACGACCGGTGGACGACGCGCGCGATCGCGGCCGTGCTCGAGGCCGATCCGTCCCTGCAGGTCCTCGGCGTCGAGCACAGCGGCGAGGACGCGGTCGACGCGTTCCGCGCCCTGCGGCCGCAGATCGTGCTCATGGACGTGAACATGGCCCCGGGGATGAGCGGCATCGACGCCACGGCGAAGATCCTCCAGGAGGACCCGCGCGCCACGGTGCTGATCCTCACGACCATCTCGCCGGGGCCCGGCATCGCCCGCGCCCTGGAGGCCGGGGCGATGGCGGTCGTGACCAAGACGGCGCCGCCCGAGGCGCTCGTGGCCGCCGTGCGGCTCGCCGCGGCGGGGGAGTCGCCCTCGCTGCTGAAGAACCTCGCCGCGGACATCGCCATCAGCGGCGACCTCCAGCCCGACAGCCCGGCACGGTTCCCGGCGCTCACCGAGCGCGAGCACGCCACCCTGCAGCTGATCTGCGAGGGGATGGACTACCAGACCATCGCCGCTCGGCAGCACGTCGCCGAGACCACCGTCAAGACCCACGCCCGCAGCCTGCGCGACAAGCTGGGCGCGCAGAGCCTGGCCCAGCTGGTGGTGCGGGCCGTGCAGTACCGGCTGTACTCGCCGAGCTGAGCCCGCTCGCCGCAGCGCCGGGGCCCCGGCGGGGAGCGCGCACCCCGCGGCCGTTACCGGAATGAGTCCTGATCTCCTCCGATCGTGCGAGGCGCCGGGCGGGTCCGGCACGGAAGCATGGCAGGTGCCCAGGGGTTGGGCGCCGGGAGGACCAGGTTCCCCGGCGTATGCGGGGAGCGCCGATCCCGCTCCCGGAGCGCGCAGGCCACGAGCCCGCGCCCGGGAGCGGGAGCGCTCGTAACGGCCTGGAGCCGCCGCGCCCGCCGACCGGTGAGGTCCACACCACCGCTCTGCGCCCCTCGCCCCCTCACCGCGTGACCTGGGCGACCAGGACCGTCACGGACTGGTAAAGGATCGCCAGCGGGAACCTCAAAGCCTGGTCCCCGCCCTTTCGCCCCCGCGCGCGCCCGGGCACGATGGACAGCGGTTCGATCGAGCGCGTCCCTTCCTCCGCGCGGTGCGTCCGCAGCGCACGTGCTCCCGCCCGGCCCCGGCCAGGATCCTCGGACCCCCTCCGGCCGGGCGGCCGACATTTCGAGACGACGCGAGGCCGCAACGGTCCGCAGTGAGAGTGCGGCGCCACGGCGCCTGATACGAAAAGGTGAACGATGGCGAAGAAGGCCCCCTGGATCATTTCCGCAGCGACGGTCTGCGTCCTCGCCGCAGGCGGCGGAGGCACCGCGTTCGCGATGTCCAACGAGGTCGCGGTCGACGCCTACGGCGAGCAGAGCACCGTGCGCACCTTCAGCCCGACCGTGGCCGAGGTCCTCGAGGCGCAGGGCATCACCGTGAAGGACACCGACCTGGTGACCCCCTCGCTGGACAGCACCGTGAGCGACGGCACCGAGATCACGATCGAGGCCCGCCGCCCCGTCACCGTCACCATCGACGGGAAGCCGACCGAGGTGCTGACCACGGGGACCACCGTCTCCGACGCGCTGTCCGGGATGGAGTTCCGGGCCGAGGGCGCGAAGGTCACCCCCGCCCCCGACACCGAGCTCTCCGACGACGCGAACACCGTCGAGGTCATCACCCGCAAGAACATCACCTTCGTCGGCCAGTACGGCGAGGTCACCTTCGGCGTCAACGCCCTGACCGTCGGCGATGCTATGGACCAGGTCCTCACCGACATCGAGCCCACCGACGTCACCGACGTGCCCCGCGAGAGCGCCGTCGAGGACGGCATGGTCGTCCACGTGCAGCGTCTGCGCGAGGGCGAGCGCACGGTCACCGAGGAGATCCCCTTCGAGACCAAGACCGTCGAGGACGACACGCTCCCCGCCGGCACCACGAAGGTCAAGACCGAGGGCAAGAACGGCACCCGCGAGAAGGTCATCAAGGAGACGAAGGAGGACGGCGAGGTCACCGCCACCGAGACCGTCTCCGAGAAGGTCACCGTCGAGCCCACCACCGAGGTCGTCCTCAAGGGCACCAAGGAGGAGGCCCCCGAGCCCGAGGAGACCCAGGAGAGCAGCTCGAGCTCGTCCTCCGACTCCTCCTCGGACGACGACTCCTCCTCCGACGACTCCTCCTCGAGCTCCGGGTCGTCCTCGAGCTCCTCCTCGCGGAAGTCGTCCTCGCAGTCCGAGGAGTCCGGCACCCCGTCGGGCAACGTGAGCACCTGCGGCGCCTCCCACTACGGAGACGGCGACGGCACCCACGGCGGCCCGACCGCGAGCGGCGAGACCTTCGACCGCAACGCGATGACCGCGGCCCACAAGACCCTCCCGCTGGGCACGAAGCTCCGGGTCACCAACCCCTCCAACGGCAAGAGCGTCGTGGTCCGGATCAACGACCGCGGCCCGTACATCGGCGGCCGCTGCCTGGACCTGTCCTCCGGCGCGTTCAGCCAGATCGCCGACCTCGGCCAGGGCCACATCACGGTCCAGTACCAGAAGATCTCCTGACCGTCCCGTCCCCCGCACGCCCGGAGCCCCGCACCTGCAGATCCGCAGGTGCGGGGCTCCGGCGTGCCGCGCTGCTCCCGCGCGGGGCGCAGGAACCGGCCCGCGCGGCCCTCGCCCGCGCGCGACTACCACAGGGTGTGATGTGCGACGGATGCCCTCCGGAGCTTTGACCGAGTCACAGTGCGTCACTAGACTGGTCAGAGCGTCCGGAGCGCCCTCTGGTCGTGAACCGGGATGAGTCCCGGCCCGCGCTCGCGGGGAGGACGGCCCATCGGCCGGCCGGACCGTGAGCAGCAGCCGGAGGAATCCCCCGCGAGGAGCGGATCCTCGCAGTGTGCCCGAATCCGGGGAGCCCATGGCCCACGGACCCGACCGAGGCGGCGTCACGCCCCGGCCGGACGGGCCGCGCTCACGGTTCTCGGACGCGCGACCGGCACCGCCGGTCGGGCGGGTCTGCGCATCGCTGTCGTTCCCTGACGTGGGATCGGATGCATGGGGTCGCGGGCCGCGCGAGCGGCCGCAAGAAGTCGATCCTCCGGTGCGAACAGTTCCGGGGGCTGAAGAGGAAGAGACGAAGTGCCTACTATCCAACAGCTGGTGCGCAAGGGGCGGAACCCCAAGACTTCCGCCTCGAAGACGCCGGCGCTGAAGGGCTCGCCCCAGCGTCGCGGCGTGTGCACGCGCGTGTACACCACGACCCCGAAGAAGCCGAACTCGGCGCTGCGCAAGATCGCCCGCGTGCGTCTGTCGACCGGCATCGAGGTCACCGCCTACATCCCCGGCGTCGGCCACAACCTGCAGGAGCACTCCATCGTGCTCGTGCGCGGCGGCCGAGTGAAGGACCTCCCGGGTGTCCGCTACAAGATCGTCCGCGGGTCCCTCGACACGCAGGGCGTGAAGGGCCGCCAGCAGGCGCGCTCCCGCTACGGCGCCAAGAAGGAGAAGAAGTAATGCCTCGTAAGGGAGCAGCTCCCAAGCGCCAGCTCGTCGTCGACCCCGTCTACGGCTCGCCGCTGGTCACCCAGCTCATCAACAAGATCCTCCTCGACGGCAAGAAGACCGTCGCCGAGTCGATCGTTTACGGCGCCCTCGAGGGCTGCCGCGAGAAGAACGGCCAGGATCCCGTCGTCACCCTGAAGAAGGCCCTGGACAACATCCGTCCGAGCCTCGAGGTCCGCTCCCGCCGAGTCGGCGGCGCGACCTACCAGGTCCCGGTCGACGTGAAGCCCGGCCGCTCCACCACCCTGGCTCTGCGCTGGCTGGTCGGCTACTCGCGCGCTCGTCGTGAGCACACGATGACCGAGCGGCTGATGAACGAGATCCTCGACGCGTCCAACGGCCTCGGTGCCGCGGTCAAGCGTCGCGAGGACACGCACAAGATGGCCGAGTCCAACAAGGCCTTCGCCCACTACCGCTGGTGAGCTCCGGTGGGGTCCGCCTCCGGGCGGGCCCCACCTCACCTCATCCGGCACAGCTGACCAGCAGCCCTCCAGAAAGGCACAAGCCCGTGGCACTCGCAGTGCTCAAGGACCTCAAGAAGGTCCGCAACATCGGCATCATGGCCCACATCGATGCCGGCAAGACCACCACCACCGAGCGCATCCTGTACTACACCGGCGTGAACTACAAGATCGGCGAGACCCACGACGGCGCCGGCACGATGGACTGGATGGAGCAGGAGAAGGAGCGCGGCATCACCATCACGTCCGCCGCGACGACCTGCTACTGGAACGACAGCCAGATCAACATCATCGACACGCCCGGCCACGTGGACTTCACGGTCGAGGTGGAGCGCTCGCTGCGCGTGCTCGACGGAGCGGTCGCCGTGTTCGACGGCAAGGAGGGCGTGGAGCCCCAGTCGGAGACCGTGTGGCGCCAGGCCGACAAGTACGTCGTGCCGCGCATCTGCTTCGTGAACAAGATGGACAAGCTCGGTGCGGACTTCTTCTTCACCGTGCGCACCATCATCGAGCGCCTCGGCGCCAAGCCGCTGGTCATGCAGGTCCCGATCGGCGCGGAGAACGAGTTCCGCGGCGTCGTCGACCTCGTCAAGCAGGCCGCCTTCGAGTGGCCCGAGGTCTTCCCGGACGACGAGTCCGCCGCCCCCTTCGGCAAGAAGAAGGGCGACGCGACGCTCGGCCAGTACCAGGTCGAGATCCCCGTCCCCGCCGATCTCCAGGACACCGTCGACGAGTACCGCGCCAAGCTGGTCGAGGACGTCGCCGAGTCCACCGAGGAGCTCATGGAGGCCTACCTCGAGGAGGGCGACCTCACCGAGGAGCAGCTCAAGGCCGGCATCCGCCACCTGACGATCAACTCCGAGGCCTACCCGGTCTTCGCGGGCTCCGCGTTCAAGAACAAGGGCGTCCAGCCCATGCTCGACGCGGTCATCGACTACCTCCCCTCGCCCCTGGACGTGCCGCCGATGATCGGCCACGACGTCAAGGACGAGGAGAAGGAGCTGACCCGCAAGCCCTCCACGGAGGAGCCCTTCTCCGCGCTGGCCTTCAAGGTCGCCTCGCACCCGTTCTTCGGTGCGCTGACCTACGTGCGCGTCTACTCCGGCCACGTCGCCTCCGGCGACGCGGTGCTGAACGCCACCTCGGGCAAGAAGGAGCGCATCGGGAAGCTGTTCCAGATGCACGCCAACCAGGAGAACCCGGTGGAGGAGGCCTTCGCGGGCCACATCTACGCCTTCATCGGCCTCAAGGACACCAACACCGGTGACACGCTCTGCGATCTGCAGAACCCGATCCAGCTGGAGTCCATGAGCTTCCCGGAGCCCGTGATCTCGGTGGCCATCGAGCCCAAGACCAAGGGCGACCAGGAGAAGCTCTCGGTCGCGATCCAGAAGCTCGCCAAGGAGGACCCGACCTTCCAGGTCGAGCTCGACGAGGAGACCGGGCAGACGGTCATCAAGGGCATGGGCGAGCTGCACCTGGACATCCTGGTCGATCGCATGCGCCGCGAGTTCAAGGTCGAGGCGAACATCGGCAAGCCGCAGGTCGCGTACCGCGAGACCATCAAGCGGACCGTCGAGAAGTTCGACTACACGCACAAGAAGCAGACCGGCGGCTCCGGCCAGTTCGCCAAGGTCCAGATCACCTTCGGTCCTCTCGAGGACGCGGAGGAGGGCGTGTTCTACGAGTTCGCCAACTCCGTCACGGGCGGCCGCATCCCGCGCGAGTACATCCCGAGCGTCGACGCCGGCGTCAAGGATGCCCTCGCCTCGGGCGTGCTGGCCGGCTACCCGGTCGTGAACGTGAAGGCCGACCTCATCGACGGCGCCTACCACGACGTGGACTCGTCGGAGATGGCGTTCAAGATCGCCGGCTCGATGGCCACCAAGGAGGCGCTGCGCAAGGCGTCGCCGGTGCTGCTCGAGCCCGTCATGAGCGTCGAGGTCCGTACTCCGGAGGAGTACATGGGAGATGTCATCGGCGACCTGAACTCGCGTCGCGGGCAGGTCCAGTCGATGGAGGACGCGAGCGGGGTCAAGATCGTCCGTGCTCTCGTCCCGCTGTCGGAGATGTTCGGGTACGTCGGCGACCTGCGGTCCAAGACCCAGGGTCGCGCGATGTACACGATGCAGTTCGACAGCTACGCGGAGGTCCCGAAGACCATTTCGGACGAGATCATCGCGAAGACCCGGGGCGAGTGAGAAGCCGGGGAAGCCGGTAGGATTCATCCGGCCCGCTTCCCCGGCATCGCGCGGAGCCCTCGCTGCGGCGGGCGGTCTCCGATCCCGATCCACACGAAGTACCCAGATTAGAAGTCCTAGGAGGACACCACCATGGCGAAGGCCAAGTTCGAGCGGAACAAGCCGCACGTCAACATCGGCACCATCGGTCACGTCGACCACGGCAAGACCACGCTGACCGCTGCGATCTCCAAGGTCCTGTACGACCAGTACCCGGACCTCAACGAGAAGCGGGACTTCGATCAGATCGATAACGCGCCCGAGGAGAAGCAGCGCGGCATCACGATCAACATCTCGCACATCGAGTACCAGACGGAGAAGCGTCACTACGCTCACGTCGACGCTCCGGGTCACGCCGACTACATCAAGAACATGATCACCGGCGCGGCGCAGATGGACGGCGCGATCCTCGTGGTCGCCGCCACCGACGGCCCGATGGCCCAGACCCGCGAGCACGTTCTGCTCGCCCGCCAGGTGGGCGTCCCCTACCTGCTGGTCGCGCTGAACAAGTCCGACATGGTCGACGACGAGGAGATCCTCGAGCTCGTCGAGATGGAGGTCCGTGAGCTGCTGGGCTCGCAGGAGTTCGACGAGGACGCCCCCGTCGTCCGCGTCTCCGCTCTGAAGGCCCTCGAGGGCGACGAGCAGTGGGTCAAGTCCGTCCAGGACCTGATGGCCGCCGTCGACGAGTCCGTCCCGGACCCGGTCCGTGACATGGACAAGCCCTTCCTCATGCCCGTCGAGGACGTCTTCACGATCACCGGTCGTGGCACCGTCGTCACCGGCAAGGTGGAGCGCGGCAAGCTCGCCATCAACTCCGAGGTCGAGATCGTCGGCATCCGCGAGCCGCAGAAGACCACGGTCACCGGTATCGAGATGTTCCACAAGCAGATGGACGAGGCGTGGGCCGGCGAGAACTGCGGTCTGCTTCTGCGCGGCACCAAGCGTGAGGACGTCGAGCGCGGCCAGGTCGTCGTGAAGCCGGGTTCGATCACCCCGCACACCGACTTCGAGGCGCAGGTCTACATCCTGTCCAAGGACGAGGGCGGCCGTCACAACCCGTTCTACTCGAACTACCGCCCGCAGTTCTACTTCCGCACCACGGACGTCACCGGCGTGATCACCCTCCCCGAGGGCACCGACATGGTCATGCCCGGCGACTCCACCGAGATGACGGTCGAGCTGATCCAGCCGATCGCCATGGAGGAGGGCCTCGGCTTCGCCATCCGTGAGGGTGGCCGCACCGTGGGCTCCGGCCGCGTCACCAAGATCACCAAGTGATCACCGCGGGGGCGACCCCGCAGCCGTGATGCGTCCGCCCTGCGGATGCTGAGCACAGAAGCCCCGGACCGGGAACGGTCCGGGGCTTCTGCCATGCCCGGTGCCGTGCGTGCTCCACCGGGGCCGTTGCCGCGGGGCGAGGACCGGTCCGGACGCACGCAGAGGCGACCGGGACCAGGCGGCCGGGACGGGATCGGGGGACGGGCGATCGGGCGACCGGTCGCCTCTGCGCAGACGCAGAAGACGCCGTCCCGGGAGATCCGGAACGGCGTCTTCGGGTCCTGCGTGACCGCGGCCTGCGCGGCCCCGCGCGAGGGCGTCTCAGGAGCGGTGCTGGTCCTCGCTCTGCTCGGCAGCCGGGCGCGCGGGCTGTTCCGAGTCCTCGGAGGCGGACGGTCCAGGGGCGGAGTAGCCGTAGCTGCGGCCGCCGGAGGGCGCCGGGGGCGCGGGCGTCGCCGTCGGGGAGGCGGGCGGCATCGGCGCCGAGGGTCCGGGGGCCGCCGAGGAGGGCGCTCCCGGGGCGGGCGCCGGAGCGACAGGGGCGGACGGCGCGCTCTGGGCGGGGCGGCCGTAGCTGGGCCGCGGCGAGGACGGAGCGGCTGCGGGCGTCGCCGCCGGCGGCGCGGCCGGACGGCCGTAGGTGGGGCGATGGGGCGACGCCCCCGGACCCGTTCCCGTCCCGGGACCGCTGCCCGGAGCCGGGGGAGGCACGGACGCGGAGGGCGGGACCGGCGGGCTGCCGGGGGAGGACGTCTGGGGCCGGCGCGGCGGCGCCGCGGGGACGGCGGTGCCGTGGGCGGCGAGGATCTCCCGGGCGGTGCCGGCGTGGGTGTGCTCGACCATCAGCTCGTACTGCATCGGGATGGTGGCGGTCATCGAGGTGAAGTCCCGCTTCCCGCCGCTGGCCGCATAGCCCACCGCCGACCACACGGTGAAGAAGATGATGCCCATGATCACCGTGGTCAGCAGCATGACGAGCGGCTGTCCGGTGAGCAGGACGAACAGGAGGCCCATGAACAGTCCCATCCACAGACCCGACAGCACCCCGTTGCGGATCGTGCGGCCCCAGGTCTTCCGGCCCGTCACGCGCTCGATGAGCTTGAGGTCCGTGCCCACGATCATGGTGTGCTGGACGGGGAACTCGGCATCGGCGAGGGTGTCCACCACGGTCTGCACCTCGGCGTAGGTGCTGTAGACGCCGAGCGAGCGGGGGTACTCGAGGTCGTACAGCCGCGCGGTCAGCGGGGAGGTCTGGGGATTGCTCATGGGCCTCAGGGTAGATCAGCAGGCCGCATGTCTTCCGGCAGTCTCCTGGGCAGTGCGTGCATGGGCAGGGCCCGGTCCTCGCACCGGAGGCCGGCGGAATGTCGTATTGTGACCGAAAGGTGGCCGATGCGAGCACATACAGTCACCAGGCGGGGGTACGCTGGGCCGACGGCGCGGTCACGGGGTGCTCACGAGGTGCTTGCGGTCCCGCCCCGTCCCGGAGGATCCGGTTCAACGACGAAAGCAGGAGCCATGGAACACGCACACGATGACGCCCTCCTCACCCCGGCAGACCGTCTGGCGCTGTCGCGACGCCGGTTCATGACCGCCGCGAGCGCGACGGCCGGGGTCGCCGCGCTCTCCGCCTGCGCGGGCGGCGGAGGCGGCGGCGCCCCTGACGCGCCTGCCGACGGCGGCGGGGAGAAGAGCGACGGCAATCCCTTCGGCGTGGCCGAGGGATCCACGGTCGACGTGGTCATCTTCGACGGCGGGTACGGCGACGAGTACGCGATCGCGGCCGGCAAGGCCATGGAGGAGCTCCATCCCGGGGTGACGGTCGAGGTCAACTCCACCGTCAACATCGGGCCGGAGCTGCAGCCGCGCTTCGTCGGGGGCACCCCGCCGGATGTCTTCGACAACTCCGGCGCGCAGAGCATGGACACCGAGGCCCTCATCAGCGAGGGGCAGCTGGCCGAGCTCGACGCGCTGCTCGAGGCGCCCAGCATCGACGGCGGCACCGTGGGGGAGAGCCTGCTGCCCGGCGCCACGGATCCGGGGACGTACTCGGGGTCCTTCCTGGCCATGAACTACGTGTACACCGTCTACGCCCTCTGGTACTCCCAGAAGCAGTTCGACGACAACGGGTGGAGCGTCCCCACCACCTGGGACGAGCTGATGGCGCTCGGCGAGACCGTGAAGGCGGCCGGCAGCCACCTGTTCTCCTACGGCGGGCAGAACGCCTCGACGTACTACCAGGAGCTCGCGCTGTCGATGGCCGTCAAGCAGGGCGGCGTGGAGGTGGCCAAGAACATCGACCGCCTCGAGCCGGACGCCTTCGCGCAGGATGCCGTGGTGCAGGCCTACGCCGCTCTCGAGGAGGCGGTGAAGGCCGGGTTCTTCGTGCCCGGCGGGGCCGGCGTCAAGCACACGCAGGCGCAGACGGACTGGGTCACCGGCAAGTCGGTCATGTACCCCTCCGGATCGTGGATCGAGAACGAGCAGCGGGACGTCACGCCGGAGGACTATGCGCTCACCGGCGCGCCCGTCCCGCTCCTGGGCGAGGGGGCCGCGCTGCCCCTGGCCGCGATCCACGGCACGGCGGGGGAGCCCTTCATGGTGCCGTCCCAGGGGAAGAACGCCGCGGGCGGGCTCGAGTTCCTGCGCGTCATGCTCTCCCAGGAGCAGGCCACCCAGTTCACCGCGCTCACCGGCTCGCCGACCGTGGTCCAGGGCGCCGCCCCGGATCCGGCGGACGCCTCCACGGCGCTCACCTCGACGCTGGCGATGATCGAGGCCGCGGGTGCCGACACGTTCAACTACAACTTCTCGGAGTGGTACGGGCTCGGCGCGGACAACGTGACCCTGTGGACCGAGTTCCTGGACGGGAGGACCACGGCCGATCAGCTCCGCGAGAAGCAGCAGGCGCTGATCGACGCCGTCCGCGAGGACGACACCGTCACGAAGTTCGACGTCCCGTGACGGCCGTCCCCACCAGCGGCGCACCGGCCGATGCCCGCGCGGGGGCGCCCCGGCGCCCCCGCGGGGCGGGCCGTCGGCTGACACCCGGCAGGGTCCTCTTCTTCGCCCTGTTCCTGGGGCTCCCCCTGCTCGTCTACGTGGTGTTCGTGGTGAGCCCCTTCGCGCAGGCCATCTACTACTCCTTCACGGACTGGCGCGGAGTCTCCTCGCACCAGGAGTTCATCGGCCTGGGGAACTATCGGGCCCTGCTCGAGGACCGCACGTTCCATCTGGCGCTGCGCAACAACCTCGTCCTGATGATCGTGCTGCCGGTCGTGGTCATCTCCCTCGGGTTCGCTCTGGCGACCCTCGTGACCATCGGCGGCAGCTCGCGCGGGGAGATCCGCGGGATCCGCGGCGCGAACATCTACCGGGTGATCAGCTTCTTCCCGTACGTGATCCCCTCGGTGGTCATCGGCATCCTGTTCGCCTTCATCTACGCACCGGGCGGCGGCCTGCTCAACGGCCTGCTGGGCCTGGTGGGCATCGAGTCGCAGATCGCCTGGCTGGGCGACCCCCGCTTCGCCATGGCGGCCGTGGTGCTCGCCGTCGTCTGGAACATGGTCGGCTTCTACATGGTGCTGTTCGTCGCGGCGATCAAGGCGGTCCCCTCCGAGGTGATCGAGGCCGCGCGACTGGACGGCGCGGGCCGCCTGCGCCTGGCGGTGCAGGTGGTGCTGCCGATCATCAAGGACAACGTCTCCACCGCGATGACCTACATGGGGATCATGGCGCTGGACATGTTCGTGTTCATCAACGTCATGACCCCCGGCGGCGGCACGTCCAAGAGCACCGAGGTCGTGGCCCGCTACCTGTACGAGACCGCGTTCCAGAAGTCCGATTTCGGGCGGGCCTCCGCCATGGGCGTCGTGCTCGCGGTGATCACCCTGATGATGGCGATCCTCGTCCAGGTCGTCACCCGGAAGAAGGAGGACGCATGAGCGCCGTCTCCCGTGACGGGGCCACGGGTCCCCGTGCCGCATCGGACCTCCGCGGCGAGCAGGATCCCCGCGCCGTGCCGGAGGGGCCGAGCCCGTCCCGGGGCGCGACCGTGCCGGCCTCGGACCGCATCTTCGCCGGCGTCAGCCACGGGGTCCTGGTGATCTGGGCGCTGATCGTCGTCCTGCCCCTGCTGTGGACCGTGATCAGCTCCTTCAAGGACTCCCTGGGCATCCTCGCCGATCCCTTCGCCCTGCCGACCACCTGGCATGTCGAGAACTTCGCGCGGGCGTGGACGACGGCCGGCATCGGCGGGTACTTCCTGAACACGGTGATCGTCGTGGGCGGCGCGCTGGTGCTGGTCATGCTGCTGGGCGCGATGTGCGCCTACGTGCTGGCGCGGTTCTCGTTCCCGGGGCGCAGCATCATCTACTTCGCCCTGGTGGCGGGGCTGACCTTCCCGCTGTTCCTCGCGATCGTGCCGCTGTTCTTCATCCTGCAGTCGATGTCCCTGCTGGGGACGTACACGGGGCTGATCCTCAGCTACGTGGCGTTCGCGCTGCCGTTCACGGTGTTCTTCCTGTTCGCGTTCTTCCGCCAGCTCCCGGACGAGATCGGGGAGGCCGCGGCCATCGACGGCGCGGGGGACTTCCGCACCTTCTTCCAGATCATGCTGCCGATGGCGAAGCCCGGCATGGTCTCGGTCGCGATCTTCAACTTCCTGGGCTTGTGGAACCAGTACCTGATCCCGGTCGTGCTGAACACCGACAAGGACAAGTACGTCCTCGCGCAGGGACTGGCCAACATGCAGGCCCAGCAGGGCTACCAGACGGACTGGTCGGGGATGTTCGCCTCGGTGACCATCACGATCATCCCCGTGCTCATCGTCTACGTGATCTTCCAGCGTCAGCTGCAGGGCGGCGTCGGGCCGAGCACGAGCAAGTGAGCCCCCGCCCCGGCCCCCGCGTCACCACGGGGGCCGGGGTGTGATCCGCGTCGGTGTGAGCCGGTGCACGAGCCCTCGACCTTGGAATGCGCCCAGGTCTCTGGCAGACTGGACGAGTTGTCTGTGCGGGCCGACATGCCCGGTTCCGTTCTCCACGCCTCGCGGCGCGGCGAATGATCACCGGATGAGGCCCAGCCCCAGGACGCGAACGGCGCCCCCGCGTCGAATGCGCGTCGTCATGAGGGAGATCAGCACAGCCGCAGCCGATCCTCGGCGGCTCCGCCATGGGCTTCATCGCCCCGGCGAGGCCGACACGCCCGTCCTCGGGTACCGGGAGGGAGCTGCGCGAATGTCCAGACGAGAGAGAGACAGGACGCCATGGCGGGACAGAAGATCCGCATTCGGCTCAAGTCGTACGACCACGAGGTGATCGACAGTTCGGCGCGCAAGATCGTCGACACGGTCAGCAGCGCCGGCGCGACGGTTGTGGGCCCGGTGCCGCTGCCGACCGAGAAGAACGTCTTCGTGGTCATCCGGTCGCCGCACAAGTACAAGGACTCCCGTGAGCACTTCGAGATGCGCACGCACAAGCGACTGATCGACATCGTCGATCCCACGCCCAAGGCCGTGGACTCGCTGATGCGCCTCGATCTGCCGGCGGACGTCAACATCGAGATCAAGCTCTGAGGTAGGTCGAGATGAGCAACGAACTGACAGGCCAGCGCGCCCGCGCCGTCGCCGGCGTCCTGGGCACGAAGCTCGGGATGACCCAGGTGTGGGACGAGAACGGCAAGCTCGTCCCCGTGACCGTCGTCCAGACGGGCTCGAACGTCGTGACCCAGGTCCGCTCCGTCGAGACCGACGGCTACGACGCCATCCAGATCGCCTTCGGGCAGATCGACCCCCGCAAGGTGACCAAGCCGCTGAAGGGCCACTTCGAGAAGGCCGGCGTGACCCCGCGCCGTCACCTCGCCGAGCTGCGCACCCTCGACGCCGCCGAGTACACCGTCGGCCAGGAGATCGATGCGTCGGTCTTCGCCGCCGGCCAGAAGGTCGACGTCGTCGGCACCACCAAGGGCAAGGGCACCGCCGGTGTCATGAAGCGTCACGGCTTCTCGGGCGTCGGCGCCTCCCACGGTGCGCACCGCAACCACCGCAAGGCCGGTTCGATCGGCGGCGCCTCCACCCCCGGACGCGTGTTCAAGGGCCTGCGCATGGCCGGCCGCATGGGCAACGTCCGCACCAGTGTCCAGAACCTGACCGTCCACGCGGTCGACGTCGAGAAGGGCCTCGTGCTCGTCAAGGGTGCCGTCCCCGGCCCCAAGGGCGGTCTCGTGCTGGTCCGCTCGGCTGCCAAGAGCCCCGTGAAGGAGGCCTGAGACCGATGGCAGAGAATCTGACCATTGACGTGCTCTCGCCGGCCGGTGAGAAGTCCGGCACGGCCGAGCTGCCCGCGTCGATCTTCGACGTGCAGACCAACATCCCGCTGATCCACCAGGTCGTCGTCGCCCAGCAGGCCGCTGCCCGCCAGGGCACGCACAAGGCGAAGAACCGTGGCGAGGTCTCCGGCGGCGGTCGCAAGCCCTACAAGCAGAAGGGCACCGGTCGCGCCCGCCAGGGCTCGACCCGCGCTCCGCAGTTCGCCGGCGGTGGCGTCGTGCACGGCCCGGTGCCGCGCGACTACTCCCAGCGCACCCCGAAGAAGATGAAGGCCGCCGCGCTGCGCGGTGCCCTCTCGGATCGGGCCCGCAACGGCCGCGTGCACGTCGTGTCCGCCCTCCTCGAGGGTGACGCCCCGTCCACCAAGGCCGCGCTGAAGACCCTGGCCGCCGTCTCCGACCGCAAGCACCTGCTGGTGGTCGTGCGTCGTGACGACGAGCTCGGTGCGCTCAGCTCGCGCAACCTGCCCACCGCGCACGTCCTGTACGCCGATCAGCTGAACACCTACGACGTCATGCTCTCCGACGACGTCGTGTTCACCTCCGGCGCGCTCGAGGACTTCGTGGCCCAGGCCACCCTGTCCCTGCCCACCTTCGGCACCGCGAAGGCTGCTCCGGCCGCCGCCCCGGCCGCCGAGGCCGCCCCCGCCGCGCAGGCGGCTCCCGCCGCCGAGGCCGCTCCGGCCGCTGCGGTCGAGGGTCCCTTCGGTGAGGGCTCCGCGTCCCCGCTGGCCGATGGCTCCGCCCCCGAGGGCTTCACCATCAAGGGCAACAAGGACTCGAAGAAGTACCACACCCAGGATTCCCCGTGGTACGGCCGCACCAAGGCCGAGGTCTGGTTCGCGACCCCGGAGGCCGCTGAGGCCGCCGGTTTCGTGCCCGCCGTCCGGGCATCCGCTGAGGAGGATTCGAAGTGACCTCGCTGAACAAGGACCCGCGCGACATCCTGCTCGCCCCGGTCGTCTCTGAGAAGAGCTACGGGCTGATGGACGAGGGCAAGTACACCTTCCTGGTGGACCCGCGCGCCAACAAGACCGAGATCAAGATCGCCGTCGAGAAGATCTTCGACGTCAAGGTGGCCTCGGTGAACACGATCAACCGCCAGGGCAAGACGCGCCGCACGCGCTTCGGGATGGGCAAGCGCAAGGACACCAAGCGCGCCATCGTGACCCTGACCGACGGAACCATCGACATCTTCGGAGGATCGGTCGCCTGAGGCGACTGATCACCGAAGAGCCGTAGAGAGTCTGAGGGAAACCCACCATGGGAATTCGTAAGCACAAGCCGACTACGCCGGGCCGTCGCGGCTCGAGCGTCGCCGACTTCGTCGAGATCACCCGTTCCACGCCGGAGAAGTCGCTGGTGCGCCCCCTGTCGAAGTCGGGCGGCCGCAACAACAACGGCCGTGTGACCTCCCGTCATCGCGGCGGTGGCCACAAGCGCGCGTACCGCGTGATCGACTTCCGTCGTCACGACAAGGACGGCGTGAACGCCAAGGTCGCGCACATCGAGTACGACCCGAACCGCACCGCGCGCATCGCGCTGCTGCACTACGCGGACGGCGAGAAGCGCTACATCCTCGCGCCGGCGAAGCTGCGTCAGGGCGACTGGATCGAGAACGGCCCCGAGGCCGACATCAAGCCCGGCAACAACCTGCCCCTGCGGAACATCCCGCTGGGTACGGTCATCCACGCGATCGAGCTCCGCCCCGGCGGCGGCGCGAAGATCGCCCGTTCCGCCGGCGCCTCCGTGCAGCTGGTCGCCAAGGAGGGCCGCTTCGCGCAGCTGCGCATGCCCTCCGGCGAGATCCGCAACGTGGACGCCCGCTGCCGCGCCACCATCGGCGAGGTCGGCAACGCCGAGCAGTCGAACATCAACTGGGGCAAGGCCGGCCGCATGCGCTGGAAGGGCAAGCGCCCGCACGTCCGCGGTGTCGTGATGAACCCGGTCGACCACCCGCACGGTGGTGGCGAGGGTCGCACCTCCGGTGGTCGTCACCCCGTGTCGCCCTGGGGCCAGCCGGAGGGCCGCACGCGCCGTCCGGGCAAGGAAAGCGACAAGCTCATCGTGCGCCGTCGTCGCACGGGCAAGAAGCGCTGATAGGGAGTCAGAAACATGCCACGCAGCATTTCCAAGGGCCCGTTCGTCGACGACCACCTTCAGAAGAAGGTGGACGTGCAGAACGAGAAGGGCACCAAGAACGTCATCAAGACCTGGTCGCGCCGTTCGGTCATCACCCCGGACTTCCTCGGCCACACCTTCGCAGTGCATGACGGTCGCAAGCACGTCACGGTGTTCGTCACCGAGTCGATGGTCGGCCACAAGCTCGGCGAGTTCGCCCCGACGCGGACTTTCAAGGGCCACGAGAAGGACGACAAGAAGGGCCGTCGTCGCTGACCCCGGTCAGCAGCGACTGCACTTCTCGAACTCGAAGAGAAAGCAGGAAGCAATGGAAGCCAAGGCGCAGGTGCGGTATCTCCGCATGACGCCCATGAAGGCCCGGCGCGTTGTCGACCTGATTCGTGGCAAGAGCACGGCCGAGGCCCTGGACACCCTGCGGTTCGCACCGCAGGCCGCCAGCGAGCCCGTCCTCAAGCTCGTCCAGTCCGCGATCGCCAACGCCCGTGTGAAGGCCGATCAGGCGGGGGAGCGGTTCGACGAGCGCGAGCTCGTCGTCTCCGCCGCGTACGTCGATGAGGGTCCGACCATGAAGCGGTTCCAGCCGCGTGCTCAGGGTCGTGCCTTCCAGATCAAGAAGCGCACCAGCCACGTCACCGTGGTGGTCGCTCCCGCGAACAAGTAAGGAGTCCCGAATGGGCCAGAAGGTCAATCCCAATGGGTTCCGCCTCGGGATCACCACGGAGCACACCAGCCGATGGTTCGCCGACTCCACCAAGGAGGGGCAGCGCTACCGCGACTACGTGAAGGAAGACGTCGCGATTCGCAAGCTCATGTCCGAGGGGCTCGAGCGCGCCGGCATCTCCAAGGTCGAGATCGAGCGAACCCGTGACCGCGTCCGCGTCGACCTGCACACCGCCCGCCCGGGCATCGTCATCGGGCGTCGTGGTGCGGAGGCCGAGCGTCTGCGCGGCGAGCTCGAGAAGCTCACCGGCAAGCAGATCCAGCTGAACATCCTCGAGGTCAAGAACCCCGAGGCCGATTCCCAGCTGGTGGCGCAGGGCATCGCCGAGCAGCTCGCTGCTCGTGTGTCCTTCCGTCGCGCCATGCGCAAGGGCATCCAGTCCGCGCAGCGCGCCGGTGCCAAGGGCATCCGCGTGGCGGTCTCCGGCCGCCTCGGCGGCGCCGAGATGAGCCGCAGCGAGTTCTACCGCGAGGGCCGTGTGCCGCTG
Source organism: Brachybacterium phenoliresistens (assembly GCF_000576425.1). Classification (GTDB taxonomy): domain Bacteria; phylum Actinomycetota; class Actinomycetes; order Actinomycetales; family Dermabacteraceae; genus Brachybacterium; species Brachybacterium phenoliresistens. The sequence goes on from NZ_KK069990.1 coordinate 212,736, forward strand.
CACACGCTCCGCGCGAACATCGACTACGGCTTCTACGAGGCCCGCACCCCCTTCGGCCGCATCGGCGTGAAGGTGTGGATCTACAAGGGCGACGTCACCGCCAAGGAGCTCGCGGCCCAGGCCGCGACGCAGGCCCCCCGCTCCGGCGGACGCGGCCCGCGTGCCGAGCGTCCCCGTGGTCGTCGCAACGAGCGCAACGCCGCCGCGCGTCAGGGCGCCGAGTCTGCCCCGCAGACCTCCGCCCCTGCCGAGCAGGCGTCCGCGCCCGCTGAGTCCGGAACGGAGGCCTGAGCGACATGCTGATCCCGCGCAGGACCAAGCATCGCAAGCAGCACCACCCCACCCGCAGCGGCATGGCCAAGGGTGGCACCGAGCTGGCGTTCGGCGACTACGGCATCCAGGCGCTCGCGCCGGCCTACGTCACCAACCGTCAGATCGAGGCCGCTCGTATCGCCATGACGCGCTACATGAAGCGTGGCGGCAAGGTGTTCATCAACATCTACCCCGATCGTCCGCTCACCAAGAAGCCTGCCGAGGTCCGCATGGGCTCCGGTAAGGGTTCGGTCGAGTGGTGGATCGCCAACATCAAGCCCGGCCGCGTCATGTTCGAGGTCGCGGGCGTCCCGGAGGATGTGGCTCGGGAGGCTCTCCGCCTCGCGATCCACAAGCTCCCCATGAAGTGCCGCATTCTGAGCCGAGAGGGTGGTGACATCTGATGGCAGCGACCAAGCTCACCGCTGAAGCGCTCGACAAGCTCGACGACGCCAAGCTGGCCGACGAGCTGGCGAAGGCCAAGGACGAGCTGTTCAAGCTTCGTTTCCAGTCCGCCACCGGGCAGCTCGAGAGCACCGGACGACTGCGGTCCGTCAAGAAGGACATCGCGCGGATCTACACGATCCTGCGCGAGCGCGAGCTGGGGATCCGTCAGGCTCCCGGCTCCGCCGAGTGACCGCGAAGCGAGGAACTGAGAAACCATGAACGAGAACTCCACCGAGGGCCTCGCCAAGGAGGGCACGCACGCCTCCTCGCACGAGCGTCCGTACCGCAAGACCCTGAACGGGTTCGTCGTCTCCGACAAGATGGACAAGACCATCGTCGTCGAGGTCGAGGAGCGCGTGAAGCACGCTCTGTACGGCAAGGTCATGAAGAAGACGCAGAAGTTCAAGGCCCATGACGAGGAGAACGTCGCCGGCATCGGCGACCGCGTCCTCATCATGGAGACCCGACCGCTGTCCGCCTCCAAGCGGTGGCGCCTGGTCGAGGTCGTCGAGAAGGCCAAGTGATCGGACGGTCCTCGTGACCGCACCCGATGCATGAGACGGGCCGGATCCCTTCGGGGGTCCGGCCCGTCTCGTCGTCCCCGGCGGCCGCGGGCCCTCCCTGCGTGCCCGCCGGGGCGACGGACCCGGACGGCCGGATCGATCAGGCGGCGGTGAGGGCGACCAGCAGGGCGCCGGCGTAGGCGTCCTCCGCGCTGGGGGCGCTGACCTCCTGCTGCGCACCGTCGGGGCCCGCCCGGAAGCGCACGGTGTGATGGCCGTCCTCGCGCAGCTCGAGGCTCCGGAACGCGGGGCCGAGCGCCTCGCGCAGCTGCTCCTCGCGGGGGATCCAGATCGCCTCGTGCTGCTCGATGGAGTCCAGCGCCCACTCGGTGGTGCCGTTGAACTTGAAGATCCGTTCGCCGTGCCGGCCCAGGCCCCGTTCGATCACCATGGAGGACAGCATGAAGGCGTCGTCCCGCAGCAGCTCGGTGTCGACGGCGAACAGGTCGCCGTCGGAGGGCTCCCACGTGAGCCCGGCATCTCGGAGTCGTCGTGCGACGTCGATGTCGATCATCCGTCGAGTGTAGGAGGCGCGAGAGCGCCGTGGGGCGGCGGGAATCCCAGGCGGCGCGCCGACGGAGGGGACGCCGGGGGAGCGGGCACGCGCCCGCCGGGAGGAGAGGGTGCCCCGGGACGCGGCGGGGAGGCCGCTCCGGCAGCGGCTGCCAGAATTCTGGGCCGATGGCTATTCTGGGCCGATGGCGAGGCGAGAGCCGGAGATCCGCGGAGCGGCGATCCGCACGGCGGGGCGGCTCGGAGCGCGAGGGCCGCGGCGTCCGGCGGAGTCCGCGGCCGCGGCGGTCGCGTCGGTGGCGCTCGCTGCGGGCGCCGTGGGATGCGCCGGCTCGGGGGACCCGGCGGGGGAGTCGGGCCTGACCTGGATCACGATGCCGGCCACGGGGATGGGCGATTCCGCGCTCGTCGAGGGGACGATCGCGGAGCAGGACGGCTGCATGGTGCTGGATCACGGAGGCTCCCGATCCCATCTCATCTTCGAGGTCACCGATCCCCGGCCGGAGACCTACGCCGTGGGCGACGCCGTCCGGCTCGGCGGCTCCGGCTCCGGGAAGGCGTCCGCGGGCCTGGACATGCCCGAGGCCTGCGACGGCGCGACGTCGTACTGGTACGTCGCCCCCGGCGCCTAGACCCGAGGGGCCACCCCTCGGGCCGGTGCCCTCCGCAGCGCTCGGGGCCGGACCCTCGGGCCTCCGCGAGGCCCTACCCCATCGGGAGGGGCCGAGGGAACCGGGATCGGCAGGATTCGGTCGTTCATGAGCAAGGACACATGTCCCTCCCGGCACCCGCCCTATCGCCTGCCGCCCGCCTCCCGTATGCTGGAACGGTTGCGATGTCGTGACGCGTCGTGCCCATCGGCCGCGGACCCCGGTCCGCGGCGGGCATATCGTGCCACGGCTCTCGCGGACGGCAGCGTCCATCCCCCGACGGAGACCTCGCACCGCCCGTGCTGCACCGGCCATCCGGCCGATGCTGCGGCGTGTGCCTGAGTCCGCCGGAGGGTTTTTTGATGCCCGAGGCCGACCGCACCGACCACCGCCCCGCCGGGGCGGGTGCCGGGCAACGGTCCACCATCCGTTCCGCCAGGCTCGCACCGCCCATTAACGCCGGTGAGAGAACCGGCGAGACGACAGGAGTACGGAGTGATTCAGCAGGAGTCGCGACTCAAGGTCGCCGACAACACGGGTGCCAAGGAGATCCTCTGCATCCGCGTTCTCGGTGGCTCCGGTCGCCGTTACGCCAGCATCGGCGACACCATCGTGGCCACCGTCAAGGACGCGATCCCCGGTGGCAACGTCAAGAAGGGCGATGTGGTCAAGGCCGTCGTCGTCCGCGTCAGCAAGGAGCGCCGTCGTGCCGACGGTTCCTACATCCGCTTCGACGAGAACGCAGCGGTGATCCTCAAGAACGACGGCGAGCCTCGCGGCACGCGCATCTTCGGCCCCGTGGGCCGCGAGCTGCGTGACAAGCGGTTCATGAAGATCGTCTCGCTCGCCCCGGAGGTGATCTGATCATGTCGAAGATCAAGATCAAGAAGGGTGACCTGGTCCAGGTCATCACCGGTCGCACCAGCGACGAGGACAAGGCCGCCAAGCGCGGCCTGAAGGCGGGCGACAAGGGCAAGCAGGGCAAGGTCCTGCAGGTCTTCCCCGAGAGCCAGCGCGTGCTGGTCGAGGGCGTCAACCGCCGCACCCACCACCTGAAGCCGACGCAGGCCGGCGGCGCCGGTGGCATCGAGCAGCGCGAGGCCCCGATCCACGTCTCGAACGTGGCGCTGGTCGACCCGGAGGACAACAAGCCCACCAAGGTCGGCTACCGCGTGGAGACCGTGGAGCTCGAGAACGGCCGCACCAAGCAGGTGCGCGTCCGCTTCGCCAAGCGTTCCGGGAAGGACATCTGATGACCGAGACCGCCACCCAGGCGCCCACCCCGCGTCTGAAGACCACCTACCGCGAGACGATCAAGGGCCAGCTCACCGAGCAGTTCGGCTACGAGAACGTCATGCTCGTCCCGGGCCTGACGAAGATCGTCGTGAACATGGGCGTCGGCGACGCCGCGCGCGACTCCAAGGTCATCGACGGCGCGATCCGCGATCTCGCCCAGATCACCGGCCAGAAGCCGCAGGTCACCAAGGCCCGCAAGTCCATCGCCCAGTTCAAGCTGCGTGAGGGCATGCCGATCGGCGCGCACGTCACGCTGCGCGGCGACCGCATGTGGGAGTTCCTGGACCGTCTGCTCTCGACCGCGCTTCCGCGCATCCGCGACTTCCGCGGACTGTCGCCCAAGCACTTCGACGGCAACGGCAACTACACCTTCGGTCTCACGGAGCAGGTCATGTTCCACGAGATCGACCAGGACAAGATCGACCGGGTCCGCGGTATGGACATCACGGTCGTGACCACGGCGAAGACCGACGACGAGGGACGCGCGCTGCTCAAGCTGCTCGGCTTCCCCTTCAAGGAGAACTGACATGGCAAAGACCGCCCTGATCAAGAAGCAGGAGCGCAAGCCCAAGTTCGCGGTGCGCGCCTACACCCGGTGCCAGCGGTGCGGCCGTCCGCACTCGGTGTATCGCAAGTTCGGGCTGTGCCGCGTGTGCCTGAGGGAGATGGCTCACCGCGGTGAGCTCCCCGGCGTCACGAAGAGCAGCTGGTAAGGACTATCACCATAGGTCCCGAGCCGCACGTCGGTGAAGGAAACCAGGTGAGGAAGAAGCTACAGACATGACCATGACCGACCCGATCGCGGACATGCTCACGCGGATCCGGAACGCCTCCGGGGCGTACCACGAGACCGCGTCCATGCCGTATTCGAAGTTGAAGAGCCGAATCGCGGACATCCTCAAGGCCGAGGGCTACATCCTCGGCTGGCACGAGGAGGAGGCCGAGGTCGGCAAGACCCTCGTCCTCGAGCTGAAGTACGGCCAGAGCCGCGAGCGCGCCATCTCCGGCATCCGCCGCATCTCGAAGCCCGGCCTTCGCGTGTACGCCAAGTCCACCAATCTGCCCAAGGTCCTCGGCGGCCTGGGCGTGGCGATCCTGTCCACGTCCAGCGGTCTCCTGACCGACAAGCAGGCAGCCAAGAAGGGTGTGGGTGGGGAAGTCCTCGCCTACATCTGGTGAGCGGAAGAGGAGAGGCGAAATGTCCCGCATCGGACGCCTGCCGGTCGCAGTGCCGGCCTCTGTCCAGAACGTCAAGATCGAGGACCGCACGGTCACGGTCAGCGGCCCCAAGGGCGAGCTGACCCACCAGGTCCCCGAGCCCCTCACCGTCGAGCGTGCGGAGGACGGCTCCATCGTCGTCTCCCGTCCCGACGAGGAGCGCCGCAACAAGGCCCTGCACGGCCTAACGCGCACGCTCATCAACAACATCGTCCTCGGGGTCACCGAGGGCTACACGAAGAAGCTGGAGATCGTCGGCACCGGGTACCGCGTGACGGCGAAGGGTACGGACCTCGAGTTCGCCCTCGGCTTCTCCCACCCCGTCGTGGTGAAGGCGCCCCAGGGCATCACCTTCGCGGTCGAGACCCCCACCAAGTTCTCGGTGAGCGGCATCGACAAGCAGCTGGTGGGCGAGGTCGCGGCCAACATCCGCAAGCTGCGCAAGCCGGAGCCCTACAAGGGCAAGGGCGTGCGCTACGCGGACGAGACGGTCCTGCGCAAGGCCGGAAAGGCTGGTAAGTGATCATGGGTTACGCACTCAAGCACACCAAGGGTCGCGTCGGCAGCAAGCTGCGTGCTCGCGGCCGTCGTCACCTGCGCGTGCGTCGTCGTGTGGTCGGCACCCCGGCGCGTCCGCGCCTGGTCGTCACCCGCTCGCAGCGCCACGTGTTCGTCCAGGTCGTCGATGACTCCCAGGGCGTCACGCTGGCCTCGGCCTCCACCATGGAGGCGGACCTGCGCGCCGCGTCCGCCACGAAGTCGGACAAGGCCCGCACTGTCGGCACCCTGGTCGCCGAGCGCGCCAAGGCCGCCGGCATCGAGGCCGTCGTCTTCGACCGCGGCGGCAACAAGTACCACGGCCGCGTGGCCGCCGTCGCCGACGGCGCCCGCGAAGCCGGCCTGGCACTGTGACCGCCCTCCGGAACCAGGACGAGAAGAGGATCTGAACATGGCTGCACAGCAGCGAAGCAACGGTCCCGCGGCCACCGGCCGACGGGGCGAGAACAGCAGCAGCACCGAGGAGCGCAGCGGCGGCGGTCGCGAGCGCGGCGGGCGTCGTGGCGAGGGCCGCGGCGGCCGCAACCAGGAAGCGGAGAAGTCCGCCTTCCTCGAGCGCGTGGTGAACATCAACCGCGTGTCGAAGGTCGTCAAGGGCGGCCGCCGCTTCAGCTTCACGGCCCTCGTGGTCGTGGGCGACGGCGACGGCACCGTCGGTGTCGGCTACGGCAAGGCCAAGGAGGTCCCGGCTGCGATCTCCAAGGGTGTCGAGGAGGCGAAGAAGAACTTCTTCCGCGTCCCGCGCATCCAGGGCACCGTCGTGCACCCCGTCCAGGGTGAGGATGCGGCGGGCGTCGTCCTGCTGCGTCCGGCCGCTCCGGGTACCGGTGTGATCGCCGGCGGTCCGGTCCGCGCCGTGCTCGAGTGCGCCGGAGTGCACGACGTGCTCTCCAAGTCGCTCGGCTCGACCAACTCCATCAACATCGTGCGTGCGACCATCGCGGCGCTCAAGCAGCTGGAGGAGCCGGAGGCCGTGGCCGCCCGTCGTGGCCTCCCGGTCGAGGACGTCGTCCCCGCCGCCCTGCTGCGTGCGCAGGCCGCCGGTCGTGCCGCCGCTCGTGCCGAGAAGGTGGGTGCGTGATGCAGCTGAAGGTGACCCAGGTCCGTTCCACCATCGGTGGGACTGAGCCCCAGCGTGCGACCCTGCGCGGCCTCGGCCTCAAGCGCATCGGCGACGTGGTGGTGAAGGAGGACCGTCCCGAGATCCGCGGCATGATCCGCGCCGTCACCCACCTGGTGACGGTCGAAGAGGTGGACTGAATCCCATGACTGAGAACAATTCCCAGAGCCCCCTGAAGCTCCACGAGCTGCGCCCCGCGCCCGGTTCCAAGACCGCGCGCACCCGCGTCGGCCGTGGTGAGGCATCCAAGGGCAAGACCGCGGGCCGTGGTACCAAGGGCACCAAGGCGCGCTACCAGGTGAAGGCCGGCTTCGAGGGCGGCCAGATGCCGCTGCACATGCGCCTGCCCAAGCTGCGCGGCTTCACCAACCCGTTCCGCGTCGAGTACCAGGTCGTGAACCTGGCGACCCTGCAGGAGCTGTTCCCCGAGGGCGGCACCGTCACAGTCGAGGAGCTCGTCGCCAAGGGCGCCGTGCGCAAGAACCAGCCCGTCAAGGTGCTGGGCACCGGCGACGTGAGCGTCAAGCTCGACGTCACGGCGCAGAAGTTCTCGGCCTCGGCCGAGGCGAAGATCACCGCGGCGGGCGGGTCCGTCACCACCGCGTGAGTGTCTTTTGACGGGGCACCGCGGCGCAGAATAGCCTGTGCCGCGGTGCCCCTTCGTCATGGTCGGGGCCGGTCAGCGCCGCCGCACGCGCGCGACACCGGTGCCCCACAGCTGGACCGGTCACACTGACCTTTCGTCCGCCATCGGACCCCAGGAGGGACTTAGCCAGTGAACGCGTTCATCAGAGCGTTCCGCACCCCGGAGCTCCGGGCGAAGATCTTCTTCACCCTCGGCCTTCTCGCCGTCTACCGGCTCGGCGTCTTCATCCCGACCCCCGGCTTCGACTACACGAACGTCATGATCTGCGCGGAGCCGACGCTCTCGGGCGGCACCAGCGTGCTGGGCATGGTGAACGTCTTCTCGGGCGGGGCCCTGCTGCAGCTGTCGATCTTCTCGCTCGGCGTGATGCCCTACATCACCGCCTCCATCATCGTGCAGCTGCTGCGCGTGGTGATCCCGCGGTTCGAGGCCCTCCACAAGGAAGGGCAGTCGGGCACCGCCAAGCTCACGCAGTACACCCGGTACCTCACCATCGGCCTGGCGATCCTGCAGGCCACCACCATCATCACGCTCGTGCGCTCGGGCAACTTCTTCGTCGGCTGCGCCCTCGAGGTGATCCCCGACCAGTCCATCCCGGTCCTGCTGCTCATGGTGATGACCATGACCGTCGGCACCGTGATCATCATGTGGATGGGCGAGCTCATCACCGAGCGCGGCATCGGCAACGGCATGTCCCTGCTGATCTTCACCTCGATCGCGGCCTCGTTCCCCAGCGCCCTGGGCCAGATCTTCCAGCTGCAGGGCTGGATGATCTTCTCCCTCGTGGTGCTGGTGGCCCTCGTGGTCATGGTCGGCATGGTGTTCGTCGAGCAGGCGCAGCGCCGCATCCCGGTGCAGTACGCCAAGCGCATGGTGGGCCGCCGCATGTACGGCGGCACCTCCACGTACATCCCGGTGAAGATCAACCAGGCCGGCGTGATCCCCGTGATCTTCGCTTCCTCGATCCTCGCCCTGCCGCAGCTGGCCACCTCCTTCGCCGACGACCAGGCCGCCCCGTGGGTGCAGTGGGTGAACACGCACCTGGTGATGGGGGCGTCGTTCTCCTGGATCTACGCGCTGGTGTACGTCGGCCTCATCATCTTCTTCGCGTTCTTCTACGTCTCGATCACCTTCAACGCGGAGGAGATCGCCGACAACATGAAGAAGTACGGGGGATTCGTCCCCGGCGTGCGCGCGGGCCGCCCCACGGAGCGCTACCTGCAGTACGTCATCAACCGCATCCAGACGCCCGGCGCGATCTACCTCGCGGTGATCTCGCTGATCCCGCTGTTCGCCCTCGTGTTCCTCGGGGCCTCGCAGAACTTCCCGCTGGGCGGCGCGTCCCTGCTGATCATCATCGGCGTCGGCCTCGACACCGTGAAGCAGATCGATGCGAAGCTCCAGCAGCACCACTACGAAGGGATCCTGCGATGACCACCCCCACCTCCTCCGCCCCGGCGCGCCGGCTGCTGATCGTCGGCCCTCCCGGCGCCGGCAAGGGCACCCAGGCGGAGCGCATCGCCGCGGCCCTGTCGATCCCCGCGATCTCCACCGGCGACATCTTCCGCGCCAACGTCTCCCAGGAGACCGAGCTCGGCGTGCTCGCGAAGTCGTACATGGACAAGGGCGAGTACGTCCCCGACTCCGTCACCAACGACATGGTCCGCGACCGGCTCGCACAGGACGACGCCCAGGGCGGCTTCCTGCTGGACGGCTACCCGCGCACCCTGGACCAGGTCGGCGCGCTGGACGCGATCCTCGCGGACGCCGGGCAGTCCCTGGACGCCGTGCTGCTGCTCGAGGTCGATCTCGAGGCCGTCGTGGAGCGCCTGGTCGCCCGCGGCGCCGAGCAGGGGCGCAGCGACGACACCGAGGAGACGATCCGTCGTCGCATCGAGGTGTACTCCGAGCAGACCGCCCCGCTGATCGCCGTGTACGAGGAGCGCTCGCTGCTGCGGCGCGTGGACGGCATGGCATCGATCGACGAGGTCACCGCGGCGCTGCTGGCGGAGCTCGGCGCCTGATGGCCCTGCGCGGCCGCCCGAAGGTCGAGCTGAAGACCCCGGAGCAGATCTCGATCATGCGCCGCAGCGGAGCGCTGCTCGCCCGCGTGCACGACATGCTCGCCGCCGAGCTGCGGCCGGGCATGACCACGGCGGATCTCGACCGGCTGGCCGAGGCGATGATCCGCGACGAGGGCGCGACGCCGAACTTCCTGGGGTACCAGGGCTTCCCCGCGACGCTGTGCATCAGCGTCAACGAGGAGGTCGTCCACGGGATCCCGGGATCCCGGGTGATCGAGGAGGGCGACGTCGTCTCCATCGACGGCGGCTGCATCGTCGAGGGCTGGCACTCCGACGCCGCCCGCACCCACATCGTGGGCGCGCCGCGCTCGGAGGCCGACGTCCGCCTGGTCGAAGTCACCCGCGGGGCCCTCGGGGCAGGCATCGCCGCCCTCGCGGGAGCCCGGCGCGTGGGCGAGATCGGCGCCGCGATCGAGGACCATGTCGAGGCGGCGGCGGGCGAGGAGCTCTCCCATCTCGAGGACTTCGGCGGGCACGGCATCGGCACCGCCATGCACCAGCCGCCCGACGTCATGAACTACCGCACCCGCGACCGCGGACCGGCCGTGCGCGCCGGCATGTGCCTGGCGATCGAGCCGATGCTGATCCAGGGCCCCGGCGACTGGCGGATGCTCGAGGACGACTGGACGGTCGTGGCCACCGGCGGCGGCCGGGCCGCGCACTGGGAGCATTCCGTGGCCGTGACCGAGCAGGGGATCCTCGTGCTCACCGCGGCCGATGCCGGGGCCGCGCAGCTCGCCGAGCTCGGCGTGCGCATCGCCCCCGACCCGCTGCAGGAGTGACCGGGGTCATCCGCTCCTGCTCTCGGCCTTCCGGCCGGTCACGTGTAGGATGGTCGATCGGGTGTGCTCCGTCCTGTCTGCGCGTGTGAAGCGTCCGGGCTGCTGGGTGCCACCCCGGCGCGTTCCCCAGACCCCCCGGAGATCCCGGGGGAGCAGGACCGCGCTCGGAGACGAAGCGACCCCGCCCCGCGAGGCACGGGCGAGGAGATCGGAGAGGCATGGCCAAGAAGGACGGCGTGATCGAGGTCGAGGGCACGGTCACGGAGGCGCTCGCGAACGCGCGCTTCCGCGTCGAGCTGGACAACGGGCACAAGGTGCTGGCGCACATCTCCGGGAAGATGCGGCAGCACTACATCCGCATCCTCCCCGAGGACCGGGTGGTCGTCGAGCTGAGCCCCTACGACCTCGACAAGGGCCGCATCGTATACCGCTACAAGTGATCGACGCCGCCCGGCGGTGAAGATCGGGGGCGCCCAGCGGGCGTCCTCCCTCTCGTGAGAAGGAAGAAATGAAGGTCAAGCCGAGCGTCAAGCCGATCTGCGACAAGTGCAAGGTGATCCGTCGCCACTCGCGCGTCATGGTCATCTGCTCCAACCCGCGTCACAAGCAGCGCCAGGGCTGATCGGGTCCCCCGACCCGGTCGCCCCTGCGTCATCCGTCGCCACGGCGACACGGCCCCCGGGCCACCCGTCCGCATCGCGGACACACAACAGAAGAGACGACACCGCCGATCGGCCCCGCCGATCGGACACCCGCAGTGCGGAGGCTGCGGCGCGGCGGATCCCCGGATCCGTGGAACGCGAGGAGTCGGATCAGGCCTCCGAGAACAAGTAGGAGAACTGCACTATGGCACGTCTGGTGGGCGTCGACCTCCCGCGCGAAAAGCGCCTCGAGGTCGCCCTGACGTACATCTTCGGCGTGGGTCGCACCCGCGCCCTCGAGACCCTGGCATCGACCGGGATCTCGGGCGACAAGCGCGTGCGCGAGCTGACCGACGAGGAACTCGTCCAGCTGCGCGACCACATCGAGGCGAACTACCGGATCGAGGGCGATCTTCGCCGCGAGGTCGCCGCGGACATCCGCCGCAAGGTCGAGATCGGCAGCTACGAGGGCCTGCGTCACCGCCGCGGCCTGCCCGTGCGCGGCCAGCGGACCAAGACGAACGCGCGTACCCGCAAGGGCCCCAAGCGCACCGTCGCCGGCAAGAAGAAGGCGCGCTGACGCGCTCCCCGTGCCGCGCGAGAGGCGTCCGCGCCGTATCGCAGTCACTCCGCGCCGCTGAGCACGGCGCACCGATCATCTGAACTTTTCCGAGGAGTTCCGCCACATGGCAACCAAGACTCGCCAGTCCGCGACGCGCAAGCCGCGCCGCAAGGACAAGAAGAACGTCGTCAACGGACAGGCTCACATCAAGAGCACGTTCAACAACACCATCGTCTCCATCACCGACCCGACGGGCGCCGTCATCTCCTGGGCCTCCGCCGGCCAGGTGGGCTTCAAGGGCTCGCGCAAGTCCACGCCCTACGCCGCGCAGATGGCCGCCGAGGCCGCTGCCCGCCGCGCGCAGGAGCACGGCATGAAGAAGGTCGACGTGTTCGTCAAGGGCCCGGGCTCGGGTCGCGAGACCGCGATCCGCTCGCTCACCGCGACGGGCCTCGAGGTCGGCTCCATCCAGGACGTCACCCCGCAGCCGCACAACGGCACCCGTCCCCCGAAGCGTCGGCGCGTCTGAGGCCGTCCCGGGACCCGGGCCGCTGCGGCGGACCGGCCCCGGCACGTCTCGACCCCACCCCTCTTGAGCCCCCTCCAGAGCGTCATATGGCGGACGCTCGCAGAAAGGACACATCGTGCTCATTGCACAGCGCCCCACGCTGACCGAAGAGGTCGTGTCGGAGTACCGCTCCCGGTTCGTCATCGAGCCGCTCGAGCCCGGGTTCGGCTACACGCTGGGTAACTCCCTGCGCCGCACCCTCCTGTCCTCCATCCCCGGCGCCGCGGTCACCTCGATCCGCATCGACGGCGTGCTGCACGAGTTCAGCACCGTCCCCGGGGTCCGCGAGGACGTCACCGAGATCATCCTCAACATCAAGAACCTCGTCGTCTCCTCGGAGAACGACGAGCCGGTCGTGATGTACCTCCGCAAGGAGGGCGAGGGCAAGGTGACCGCCGCGGACATCACCCCGCCGGCGGGCGTCGAGGTCCACAACCCCGACCTGCACATCGCCACCCTGAACGACAAGGGCCGGCTCGAGATCGAGCTGATCGTCGAGCGCGGGCGCGGCTACGTGTCCGCCGCGCAGAACAAGGGCATCGACGGGGAGATCGGGCGCGTCCCGGTCGACTCGATCTACTCGCCCGTGCTCAAGGTGACCTACAAGGTCGAGGCGACCCGTGTCGAGCAGCGCACCGACTTCGACCGTCTGATCGTGGACGTCGAGACCAAGCCGGCGATCTCCCCGCGCGACGCCGTCGCCTCCGCGGGCAAGACGCTGGTCGAGCTGTTCGGCCTGGCGCACGAGCTGAACGAGGAGGCCGAGGGCATCGACATCGGCCCCTCGCCCACGGACCAGGCGATGGCCGCGGATCTGGCGCTGCCGATCAACGACCTCAACCTCACCGTGCGCTCGTACAACTGCCTCATGCGCGAGGGCGTCCACACCGTCGGCGAGCTGACTGCGCGCAGCGAGGCGGACCTGCTGGACATCCGCAACTTCGGGCAGAAGTCCATCGACGAGGTCAAGGCGAAGCTGGCCGACCTCGGACTGTCGCTGAAGGATTCCCCGGCCGGGTTCGACCCGTCGGCCGCTCTGGACTCCTACTCCGACGACTTCGGCGATCAGTACTGACATTTCTTGAACTAGGAGAACGACAATGCCTGCACCCACCAAGGGCGCGCGCCTGGGAGGTTCCCCCGCCCACGAGCGGATGATCCTCGCGAACCTCGCCACCGAGCTGTTCCGTCACAAGTCCATCACCACGACGGAGACCAAGGCCAAGCGCCTGCGTCCCCTCGCGGAGCGCCTGGTCACCCAGGCCAAGAAGGGCGACCTCGCCTCGCGCCGCCGTGTCATGCGCACGGTCCGCGACCGCGGCGTGGTCCACGCCCTCTTCGAGGAGATCGCCCCGACGTTCTCCGAGCGTCCGGGCGGCTACACCCGCATCACCAAGGTCGGCCCCCGCAAGGGCGACAACGCCCCGATGGCCGTCATCGAGCTGGTCAGCGAGGCGTACTCGCCGAAGCAGGCCGTGGTGAAGGAGGCCGAGGGCGCCGCCAAGGTGGCCGCCAAGGCCGAGGAGTCCGAGGCCGCCGCCGAGGAGACCACCACCGAGGACACCGCCGCCGAGGCGACCGAGGCTGCCGCCGAGGAGACCCCCGCGGAGGATTCCGAGAAGGCCTGACCCCTTCGAGGAGAACGCCGAAAGGGCCACCGGAAGAGATTCCGGTGGCCCTTTCGCGTACAGTGACCCCTGACGGCGTGCGGCCCGGAGCCGCCCCGGCGTCTTCCCCATTTCTCGCCTCCGGAGATCCTGCCATGACCGATGCACGCTTCCCCCGTCCGTCGATGCACCGCTCCCGGGGCCCCGCCGCGCCCTCGCCGCACGGCGCCCGCGGGCCCGTCCTCAGCCGGCGCGGTCTGCTGGCCGCCTCCGCCGCCGTCGTCCCGGCGGCGACCATCGGTCTCGCCGCCCCGGCCGCCGTGGCCGATCCGGAGGTGACCGGAGGCCGCACCCGCCGGCGCCGGGTCCCCCTGGCCGATGCGGAGCGCCGCACCGCGGACGGCGCGGTGATCCGCCGGGTCTCCGACGCCCCGGCGACGATGGTCGGCCTGACCTGGGACGCGGACGATGCGGCCGGAGCGGACGTCGCCGCCCGCGTGCGCGGCCGCTCCGTCGGGGGCGGCTGGGGGGACTGGCACGACCTCGAGCCGGCCATCGACCCCGACACCGGGGACGAGGCTCCCGGGACGGAGATCGCCTGGCTGGGCCCCGTCGACGCGCTCGAGTTCCGCGCCGAGTTCGACGGCTCCGACGCCACCGCCGCGATGACCGCCCATGTCCTCACGACCTCCGAGGCCAGCACGGACAGCTCCATGCGGCCCGACGCCGAGGACGCCGTGGCGACCCTGTCGAGCACCCGCGCCACCACCGCCTCGACCCTCTCCAGCACCGACCCGACCACCCCGCTGCTGATGGGCGCCCCGGCGATCATCCGCCGCGCCACCTGGGGCGCGGACGAGACGCTCACCCGCGCGACCACCGGCCACGACGAGATGCGCTCCGTGGTCGTCCACCACACGGCCGGCACGAACTCGTACACCAGGACGCAGTCCGCGCAGATCCTGCGCGGCATCCTCGAGTACCACACCCAGACGCTGGGCTGGGCCGATGTCGGCTACAACATCCTCATCGACAAGTACGGCCAGATCTTCGAGGGCCGGGCCGGAGGCCTGCACCGGGTCGTCGAGGGCGCCCACGCGCGCGGCTACAACTCCCGCACCGCCGGCATCAGCGTGATGGGGGACTACTCCAGCACCGCCGTGCCCTCGGCCGTCGTCTCCGCCGTCGGCCGGATCGCCGGATGGAAGCTGCTGGGCTCCTTCCTCGACGACGCCCACGGCAGCGCCCGCTTCACCGTCACGGCCTCGAACGTCGTCCATGCCACGGGCAGCACCGTGTCGCTCCCGCGCATCTTCGCCCACCGCGACGTGAACTACACCGACTGCCCCGGCGACCGGCTGTATGCGCAGCTCGACGCCATCCGGGACATCGCGCAGACCACCATCGACGAGGGCTGGCGCACCCACCTGGACGCCTACCGGGCCGCCGGCGGCTCCTCGGAGCTGGGCACCGTCTACCAGATCGCCCACTGGGAAGGGGACACCTGGGTGACCCGCCTGACCGGCGGCCTGGTCCTGTCCGAGGGCGAGGAGCCCGCGACGGCCTATGCGACGCCCTTCGTGCGGTCCTGGGCCCCGTCCTGGGGACGGCCCACGGGCGATGCGGTCGCCGGGTCCTCCGGGGCCGTGTCCCAGCGCTTCGAGGGCGGCACGGCCTCGCGGTCCTCGGAGGACGCCGAGGTCGTGTTCACGCCGAGCACCACCACCGGCCCCGAGGAGTACGAGGTCTACGGCGCGATCCGCAACACCTGGCTCGAGGGCGGCGGGGCGGACGTGCTGGGGGCGCCGACCGGACCGGAGCGCTCGGTCGCCGGGGGCCGCCAGCAACCCTTCGCGCACTGCCTGATCTCCTGGAAGGACGGCGTGGGGGCGTTCGTCACCCGCGGCGCCATCGGCACCCGCTGGATCGCCACCGGCGGCGCGGCCGGGAAGCTCGGCTTCCCGCGCGTGAACGAGCGGGACATCAGCGGCGGGGCCACCCAGGTCTTCGAGCACGGCGACATCCACTACAGCCCGGCCACCGGCGCCCACGCCACCGGGGGAGCGATCGGCGCCTACTGGGCGCGCACCCGCTGGGAGGCCGGACCGCTCGGCTTCCCCGCCGGTGAGGAGGTCGCGGTGACCGGCGGCGTCGAGCAGCGCTTCCAGGGCGGCACCGTGCACTGGAACTCCCGCACGGGAGCCATCACCGTCCGCTGAGGCGGGGCGCCTCGGGGCGCCTCGGGCACTTCTCCGGTGCCGCCCGGCGTCGCCCTCGAGCCCCCATCGATCGGACGCCGCCCGGCGTCGCCCTCGAGCCCCCATCGATCGGACGCCGCCCGGCGTCGCCCTCGAGCCTCCATCGATCGGAGTGAGCCCGTCGCTTCCCGCCGAGGAAGCGACGGGTTCACTCCGATCGATGCGATAACGACGGATTCACTCCGATCGTTTCCGGCCGGAACCGGCGTGGACGGGCGGGGTCAGCCGAAGTGCTTCGGGAGCGTCGCCTCGCGCAGCGTGCGCAGCTCGGCGACGGGGAATGCGCCGACGCCCTGGATCTCCAGCTCCGCGCCGGTGGTCACGCCGATGCGGGCCAGCGGGAACTTCCGCGCCGTGCACATGTCGGTGAAGCGGACCTCCTCGCTGCGGGGCACGCCGACGATCGCGCGGGCCTGGGACTCCGAGAACAGCGCCGTGAACAGGTCCACGCCGTCGCGCTGGAGGACGTCGTCCAGGACGATCCGGGCGCCCGTGCCGAAGCGGGTCACGGACTCGACCAGGGCCTGGGCGAGACCGCCCTGGGAGAGGTCGTGCGCGGAGTCGACCATGCCGTCGCGGGAGGCGGCGATGAGGATCTCCGCGAGCTCCCGCTCGGCGGCGAGGTCCACCTGCGGGGGCAGGCCGCCGAGGTGGGAGTGGGCGACGTCGGCCCAGGCGGAGCCGGAGAGCTCTTCGCGGGTCGTGCCGAGCAGGAAGATCGCCAGGCCCTCGTCCTGCCAGCCCGACGGGGTGCGGCGGGCGACGTCGTCGAACACGCCGAGCACGCCGACCACGGGGGTCGGGTGGATCGCGGAGTCGATGCGGCCGGGCTCGCCGGTGGAGTTGTAGAGGGAGACGTTGCCGCCGGTGACGGGCACGCCCAGCTCCTGGCAGGCATCGGCGAGACCGTGGATCGCCTCGACCAGCTGCCACATCGGGCCCGGATCCTCCGGGGAGCCGAAGTTGAGGCAGTCGGTCACCGCGAGCGGCACCGCGCCGGAGGTGGCGACGTTGCGGTACGCCTCGGCCAGGGCCAGCTGCGCGCCGGTGCGGGGGTCGAGCTTGGTGTACCGGCCGTTGGCGTCGGTGGCCAGGGCGACGCCGCGGCCGGTCTCCTCGTCCACGCGGATCACGCCGGCGTCATCGGGCATGGCCAGCGCCGTGTTCCCGCCGACGTAGCGGTCGTACTGATCGGTGACCCAGCCGGCGGAGGCCAGGTTGGGCGAGGCGATGAGGGTGCGCAGGGTCTGGGCGATGTCCTCGGGGGAGGAGGGGCGCGCCAGCTCCTCCGCGCGGTCGGCCTGGAGGGCGTCCTGCCAAGCGGGACGGGCGAAGGGGCGGTCGTAGACCGGCCCGTCGACGGCGACCGTGGAGGGGTCCACGTCCACGATGCGGCGCCCGAAGTGGTCGATGGTCAGGCGGCCGTCGCCGGTGACCGTGCCGATCACGGCGGCCTCGACGTCCCACTTGGCGGTGATCGCCTCGAACTCGGCCAGCTTCTCGGGGCTGACCACGGCCATCATGCGCTCCTGCGACTCGCTCATGAGGATCTCGCCGGCGGTGAGGGTGGGGTCGCGCAGCAGCACGTTCTCGAGGTCGATGTGCATGCCCGAGCCGCCGTTGGCGGCCAGCTCGCTGGTCGCGCAGGAGATGCCGGCGGCGCCGAGGTCCTGGATGCCCTCGACGGTGCCTGCGGCGTACAGCTCGAGGCAGCACTCGATGAGGACCTTCTCCATGAAGGGGTCGCCCACCTGGACGCTGGGGCGCTTGACGGGCCCGCCCTCCTCGAAGGTCTCCGAGGCGAGGATCGAGGCTCCGCCGATGCCGTCGCCGCCGGTGCGGGCGCCGAAAAGGACCACCTTGTTGCCCGGTCCGGTGGCGGAGGCGAGGTGGATGTCCTCGTGGCGCAGGACGCCCACGCACAGGGCGTTGACCAGCGGGTTGGTCTGGTAGGAGGCGTCGAAGACGGTCTCCCCGCCGATGTTGGGCAGGCCCAGCGAGTTGCCGTAGCCGCCCACGCCGGCCACCACGCCGTGCACGACGCGCGCGGTGTCGGGGGCGTCGATCGCGCCGAAGCGCAGCTGGTCCATCACGGCGACGGGCCGTGCGCCCATGGAGATGATGTCGCGGACGATGCCGCCCACGCCGGTCGCGGCCCCCTGGTAGGGCTCGACGTAGCTGGGGTGGTTGTGCGACTCGACCTTGAAGGTCACCGCCCAGCCGTCGCCGATGTCCACGACGCCGGCGTTCTCGCCCATGCCCACCAGGAGCTTCTCGCGCATCTGCTCGGTGGTGCGCTCCCCGAACACCCGCAGGTGCTTCTTGGAGGACTTGTAGGAGCAGTGCTCGGACCACATCACCGAGTACATGGCGAGCTCGGCGTTGGTGGGGCGGCGTCCCAGGATCTCGCGGATCTGCTGGTACTCGTCGTCCTTCAGGCCCAGCTCCGCGTACGGCTGCTGCTGGTCGGGGGTGCCTGCGGCATGCTCGACGGTGTCGACGTCGCCGGCGGTCGCCTGCGGGGAGGCGGTGGGCACGCGGGGATCAGATCCGGTCATCGGTACGCTCGGTCCATTCACGCTGGGGCTGGGTCGGGGCCAGTCTATTCGGCCCCGACCCGTGCCCGTCCCCGGCGTCCGGATCGAGTCGCCGCGTCAGCGCTTGGCGGCGCGGCGGGCCTCCTCGCGGGCCGCCTCCTTCGCGGCGTCCCGCAGCACCTTCTCGCTGAGCGGGGAGTCGGTGCTGGCCCGCTGGGCGCGGAAGTAGGCGGCCGCCTCCTCCTGCCGTCGCGCCTCGCCGCCGAGGGCGATCGGGGCGCGCACGTGCTCCGGGGCCAGGTCGAAGGCGGCGACGAGGTCCAGGGCGTGCGGTCGCAGCCGCCACAGCAGGCGACGCACCTCGGCCGCGACCTGCCGGCCGCGCTGGGCCGAGAGCATCCCGTCCAGCAGGAACCATGCGAGATCGGCCTGGACGAGGGAGAGCCCGAAGAGGTCGCGCAGGTCGGTGAGCACGGCGCGCGTGCCCTCGTCCTCGAAGCGCTCGATCGCGGCGGTGAAGGCGCGCCAGCGCAGCAGGTCCGCGTGGGCGCGGGCGGCGTCCAGCATCTCGATCTGGTGCTTGTTCACGAGCGCGGCGGCATCGGCCGGGCTCTGGCGGCCCGCCGGGCGCAGCGCCAGGGCGACCTCCTCGACCTTCACGCGCGCGCGGTCGGCGAGCAGGGCCTCCTGGAACTCGGCGTCCCGCAGGCTCTGGGAGGAGCGCTCGGCCCGGCCGGCGTCGGTGGCGGTCTGCACCAGGCGGTGCCAGGGGGTGTGGCGCCGGGCGAGGGTGTCGGCGCGCTGCGCGATGAACCGGCCGATCCCCGCCCGGTCGATGCTGCGCAGCTCCTGGCGGTAGTCGGTGAGCAGACGCTTGGCCACCAGCTGCAGCAGGATCGTGTTGTCGCCCTCGAAGGTGGCGTAGACGTCGAGGTCCTGGTGCAGGCCCACGAGGCGGTTCTCCGCCATGAAGCCGGCGCCGCCGCAGGCCTCGCGGCATTCCTGGATTGTGTCCAGGGCCAGGCGCGTGGAGGTGGGCTTGAGCGCGGCGGCGAGGGTCTCGAGGTCCTCCCGGGCCTCGGGGGTGTCCCCGCGGCCGGAGAAGACGTCGTCGAAGGCGTGCAGCAGCTCCTCGTGCGCGAAGGCGCCGGCGTAGGTCGCGGCGAGCTTGGGCAGCAGGCGGGCCAGGTGTGACTGGTAGTCCAGCAGCACCGTCTCCTCGGTGGGGGAGGCGGCGGTGAACTGGCGGCGCTGGGAGGCATAGGTGATCGCGATGTGCAGCGCGAGCTGCGAGGCGCGGATCGCCGAGCCGTCCAGGGACACGCGGCCCTGGACGAGGGTGCCGATCATGGTGAAGAAGCGCCGCCCGGGCGAGTCGATCGGCGAGGAGTAGGTGCCGTCGGGCGCGACGTCGCCGTAGCGGTTGAGCAGGTTCGTGCGCGGCACGCGGACGTGGTCGAAGGCCAGGCGGCCGTTGTCGATCCCGTTCAGGCCGCCCTTGGGGCCGTCGTCCTCGCTGCGCACTCCCGGGAGCAGCTCCCCGTCGGCATCGCGGACGGGCACGAAGAAGCAGTGCACGCCGTGGTCCACGCCGCGGGTGATCAGGCGCGCGAACACCGTGGCGGCGCGCGCGTGGATCGCCGCGTTGCCCAGGTAGTCCTTCCAGGCGGCGCGGAAGGGCGTGTGGATCACCCATTCCTCGGTCGCCTCGTCGTAGGTCGCCGTGGTGGCCAGGGACTGGACGTCCGAGCCGTGCCCGATCTCCGTCATCGCGAAGGCTCCCGGCAGCGCGAGGCTCATCGCGTCCGGGATCCACGCCCGGTGGTGCTCCTCGGTGCCCAGCTGCAGGATCGCCGAGGTGAACAGGCCCCACTGCACCCCGGCCTTGATCTGCAGGGACGGGTCGGCCAGGACCAGCTCCTCGAAGGAGGCCACGTTGCCGCCGTTGTCGTTGGGCCCGCCCAGGGACTCGGGCAGCATGGGCAGGGAGACCCGGGCGTCGGCCAGGGTCTGCAGCTGCTCGAAGACGCGGGCGCGGTGCTCGGCCACGGTCGCGTCCAGCGGCCGATGCAGGGCGCTGCTGCGGGCCCGCTCGCGCGCCGCCCGGCGCAGCTCGGCCCAGTCGCCGAGCAGGGCCTCGGCGACCGCGTCGACGTCCAGGCGCGGCGCGCCGGCCGCGGGGACGGGGATCGGGCCGGTGGGGTCAGCGGTGCCGCGCGGGATGCCGCGGGGGTCGGATGCGGTGGAGGTGGTCGTGGACGTCAATGTCGCATTCCCTTCATGAGCCAGGTGACGAGGTGATCGATGAGCTGGTCGTCGGTGATGGTGCCGCCGGCCGGGCCGGAGGTCCGGTCGGTCATCCAGCGGTCCACGGCTCCGCGCACGAAGCCGACCGCTCCCGCCGCCCACACCTCGGGGGAGGGGGAGCTCTCGGGGACCGCCGCCGCGACCAGGCGCGCGGTGGAGGACAGGAAGTGGTTCAGGCCGTCGCTGGGCCGGGTGACGAAGCGGTAGACGTTCGGGGAGCTCTCCGCCGTGGAGACGTAGGCGGAGATCATCACGCGGATCCGGGCCTCCGCGTCGACGGCGCCGCCGGCCTCCTGCTCGAGGCGGGCGATGCCCTCGACCAGCTGGCGGTGCATGTCGGAGAGGATGTGCATGCCGATCGCCCGCTGCAGCTGCGCCTTGTCGGTGAAGTACCGGTAGACGATGGACTTCGACGTCCCCGAGGCGACGGCGATGTCCTCCATGGTGACGTCGGGGCCCTGGGCGTGGATGAGCTTGCGGGCCACGCGCAGCATCTCGGCCCGGCGCGTCTCGCGGTGCGCCGCCCAGCGGGCGGAGCGGCCGTCGACCGCGGGGGCGGCGGGGGAGGCGCCCTCGCCGGGGGCGGCGAGGCCGTCCAGCGGCTCGGGCCCCTCGTCGCGCGGCGCGGCGGGATCCCCGGGCGCGATGCCGGGAGGGGGATCCGCGGGCGCCGCGGAGGACGCCGTCGAGGCGGACGGCGCGGAGGACCCGGACGGCGGAGAAGGTTTCACGGGACCAAGGGTATCAAGTACCGTCGGTTCCAGGTAGTCTCTGTCACGTCCGATCCGGTGCGGCAGCAGACGTGCCGGTGCCGATCCGCCGTCCGATCCGAAGAGGTGTCCCGTTCCGTGACCAGCCCCGCCAGCTCCTCCGCCGATCCCATCGAGCCCCTCGGCGCCCCCGCCGAGCCCGCCGGGCCGGGCGAGCCCTCCCGTCCCGCATCCCCCGGCCGCCCGGCGGAGCCCGCCGGCGGCATCGGCCCCGACGAGGGCCGCAGCGCCCTGGACCTGCGGCGCACCCCCGAGGTGCGCGATGCCTACGTCCTCGGCGGGAACCGCATCCCCTTCGCCCGCGCGGGCGGCGCCTACGCCGGCGTGTCCAACCAGGACCTGCTGACCGCCGCCCTCGACGGCCTCGTCGCCCGCTTCGGCCTGCAGGGCGAGATGCTGGGCGAGGTCGCCGGCGGCGCCGTCCTCAAGCTCGCCGGGGACCTCAACCTCACCCGCGAGAGCGCGCTGGGCACGCCGCTGGACCCGCGCACCCCGGCCCTGGACCTGTCCAAGGCCTGCGCGACGGGGCTGGAGACGGTCATGCACGTGAGCAACCGGATCCGCCTGGGGCAGATCGACTCGGCGATCGCCTGCGGCGTGGACTCCGCCTCGGACTCGCCGATCGAGGTCACCCCGCGCCTGCGCCGCCTCCTGCACCGCCTGAACGCCGCACGCAGCCTCCCGCAGCGCCTCTCCGTGCTCGCGGGCGCGCGCCCCGGGGACCTGGCGCCCGTGCCACCGCGCAACTCCGAGCCCCGCACGGGCCTGTCCATGGGCGAGCACCAGGCCGTCACCACCGCGCAGTGGGGCATCAGCCGCCAGGCGCAGGACGAGCTGGCCCTCGCCTCGCACCGCGCCCTGGCCGCCGCCTACGAGTCCGGCTTCCTCGACGACCTCGTCACCGGGTACCGGGGCATCGGCCGGGACACCAACCTGCGCCCCGACTCGAGCCTGGAGAAGCTGGCCTCGCTCAAGCCCGTGTTCGGCCTGGGCAGCCCGGCCGTCGCCGAGCCGACCATGACCGCCGGCAACTCGACGCCGCTGACCGACGGGGCCTCCGCCGTGCTGCTCGGCAGCCGGGACTGGGCCGCGGCCCGCGGCCTGACGCCCCTGGCGCGGGTGGTCGACGCCCGCAGCGCCGCCGTGGACTTCGCCCACGGCGAGGAGGGCCTGCTGATGGCCCCGGCGTACGCCGTGCCGGAGCTGCTGGACGCCCACGGCCTCGCGCTCGCCGACATCGACCTGTACGAGATCCACGAGGCCTTCGCCGCGACCGTGCTCTCGACCCTCGCCGCCTGGGAGTCCGAGGACTTCTGCCGCGACCGCCTGGGCCGCACGGCGCCGCTGGGATCGATCGACCGCTCGCGGCTGAACGTCACCGGCTCCTCCCTCGCGGCGGGGCACCCCTTCGCCGCCACCGGCGGGCGCATCGTCGCCACCCTCGCCAAGCTGCTGCACCAGCGCGCCCGCGAGACCGGGCGCAGCCAGCGCGGCCTCGTCTCGATCTGCGCGGCCGCCGGCCAGGGGACCGTCGCCCTGCTCGAAGCCGACCCCGCCTGAGCCCCCACCCGAACAGGAGAACGACCGTGGTCGACGCCTATACCCGTCTGGTCCGCACCGCCCCCGGGCGCGCCCTCGCCGCCCGTACCGGCCTGCCCCGCCCGTCGCACCTCCCGCGCCGCGCGGAGCGGCCCCAGCCCGTGCTCGACCCCGTGGTCGTGCTGGGCTCCGGGGAGGGGGCCGAGCAGATCACCGGCACCCTGCTCGGCTGGGGCGCCGATGTCCGCCGCCGCTTCGCCGAGACCGAGCACCCCGGCAGCGTCGTGATCGTCCTGGACGCGATCGAGCGCCCCGAGGACATCGGCCCGCTCGTGCTGCCCCTGGCCGAGGCCATGCGCGGCCTGGCCGCCGGCGCCCGGGTGGTGACCGTCTCCCGCCCCGCCGCAGGCCAGGACCCGTCCCGGGACGCGGCCCGCGGCGGGGTCGAGGGGTTCGTGCGCAGCCTGGGGCACGAGATGCGCCGGGGATCCACCGCCAACGGCCTGCTGGTCGCCGACGGCGTCGCGCTGGACGCCCCGTCGGTGACCGGAGCCCTGCGCTTCCTCCTCTCGGCGCGCAGCGCCTTCGTCGACGGCCAGCTGCTGCGGATCGACGCCGCCGGCGCCGCGCTCCCGGAGAGCTGGGAGGCGCCGCTGGCCGGGCGCACGGCCCTGGTCACCGGCGCCGCCCGCGGCATCGGCGCGGCGATCGCCCGCACCCTCGCCGCCGACGGCGCCCGGGTGGTGCTGCTGGACGTGACCGCGGCGGGCACCGAGCTCGCGCGCCTGGCCAACGAGCTGCGCGGCGTGCCCGTGCAGCTGGACGTCACCGCGGCCGATGCCGGGGACCGCCTGGCCGCCTTCCTGCGCGAGCGCGGCCTCCGCCTGGACATCGTGGTGCTCAACGCGGGCATCACCCGCGACCGCATGTTCGCGAACATGGCGCCGGACCGCTGGGACCCGGTGATCGCGGTGAACATCGCCAGCCAGATCAGCCTCATGCGCGACCTGCTGGCCGCCGATGCCCCGGCCGCCGAGGCCTCCGGGTCGGCCGATGCCCCTGCGGCGGCCGATGCCTCCGCGGCGGGTCGGTCCGCGGCGGCCCCGGTGCTCGGGGACGAGCTGCGCGTGGTGTCCCTGGCCTCCACCAGCGGCATCGCCGGCAACCGCGGGCAGTCCAACTACGCCGCCTCCAAGGCCGGGGTGATGGCCTTCGTCGAGGCGCTCGCCGGGCAGCTCGAGGAGCGCGGCGGCACCGCCAACGCCGTCGCCCCCGGCTTCATCGAGACCGAGATGACCCGGAAGATCCCGCCGCTGCAGCGCGAGGTCGCCCGGCGCATCAGCTCCCTCCAGCAGGGCGGGCTGCCCGTCGACGTGGCCGAGGCCGTCGCCTTCCTCGCCTCCGGCCCGGCCGGCGGCGTGCGCGGGCAGACGCTGCGCGTGTGCGGCCAGCACATGGTGGGACGGTGACGGCGTGGTCGAGCTGAACCGCCGCCGGACCTCCGCCGCGCCGGGCCCGGAGCGGGCCCGCATGCTGCGTGAGGTGCCGTCCTTCCCCGCCATCTACGCCGCGGCGCTGCGGCCCCGCCCCGGCATGCGTCGCAGCACCGAGCTGCCCGGCACGGCCCTCGGCGTCTCCTCCGTGCGGATCGACGCGCAGCGCGCCGCCGCCTTCGACCACCTCATGGGCGGCCCGGCCACCGAGCTGGTCCATCCCGGGGTGCTGCACGTGCTCGCCTTCCCCGTCTCCCTGGCGCTGATGGCGCGCGGGGACTTCCCTTTCCCCCTGCTGGGGCTGGTGCACACCGCCAACCAGATGCTCCAGCACCGCCCCGTGCGGGTGGGGGAGCTGGTCGACGTCGAATGCCGCACCCGCGGCCTGCGCCCCCATCGTCGCGGCAGCACCTTCGAGGCCGTCTCCACCATCAGCTCCGGCGGGGAGATCATCGCGACCGACGTGTCCACCTATCTCGCCAAGGGCCGACGGTCCGGGACGCCCGGCGGCGATGCGGCATCGGCCGCCGCCGGACCGGGAGCGGCGCGCCCCTCCGGGACCTCGCCCGCCGCGGGCCCCGGGGAGGAGCCGGGGGAGCGCGCCCCCTTCACCGCCCCGATCCCCACGGGCCGATGGCGCCTGGGTGCGGACACGGGACGGCGCTACGCCGAGGTCTCCGGGGACGCCAACCCCATCCACATGTCCGCGCTCAGCGCCCGGGCGTTCGGCTTCCCCCGCGCGATCGCCCACGGGATGTACACCGCCTCGCGGGCCTTCACCGAGTCCCGCGCCGACCTGACCCGGCCGCTGCGGTGGGACGTCGAGTTCGGCGCCCCCGTCACCCTGCCCGGGACCGTCCTGGTGCGCTACGAGGAGGACCGGGAGGCCGGCAGCACGCGCGGCATCGGCTGGCGCCCCGCGACGGGCGACCGTCCGGCGCGACGCTGCTTCACCGTGGACGTCACCGCGCTGAGGTGAGAAGGTCGCGGCATGCGCATCCTCCTCACGAGCTTCGGGACCCGCGGCGACGTCCAGCCCTACGCCGCCTTCGCCGCGGCCCTCGCCGATGCCGGCCACCAGGTCACCCTCGCCGTCCCCTCCGCCCTCGCCGACCTCGTCCCCGCTGCGGGGCGAGGCGGCGGCGGGGCCGGCCCGGCGGGCCGCGTCACCGTCCGCCCCGCCGGTGACGAGATGCTGCGCATGATCCGCGACGTCATGCCGCAGATGTCCGGGGCGGCCGACGGGCTCCGGAGCTTCCGCGCGATGAAGAGCGCCATGCGCGAGCACCTCGAGGAGACCTGGCAGGCCGCGCTGCAGCAGCAGGCCGAGGACGGCGGCGTCGATGTCGTCGTCCACCACGCCAAATGCCTCGGCGGCCCCCACATCGCCGAGAAGCTCGGCATCCCCGCGGTGCTCACCCTGCCGCTGCCGTTCTACACCCCCACCTCGGCGTACCCGGTGCCCTTCTTCGGCGGAGCGGACCTGGGGGCTCGCGGCAACCGCGCCAGCTACGCGATGGGCCGCGCCGGGAACGCGCTGTACGCGCCGATGCTCTCGGCGTTCCGCGCCCGGATCGGCCTGCCGGGCCGCGTGGGGCGGCTGGAGGACCCCCTGCGCACCCCCGACGGCTCCGCCGGGCACGTGCTGTATCCCTACAGCCGGCACGTCCTGCCCGTCCCGCCGGACTATCCGAGCACGGCGCACGTGCCCGGCTACTGGTTCCTGCCCGAGCAGGAGGAGGCCCTCGCCCCCGAGGTCGAGGAGTTCCTCGCCGCCGGGGAGGCGCCGGTCTACATCGGGTTCGGGTCCATGGGCTTCGGCAAGGGAGCCCAGGAGCGGCGCGACGCCGTCCTCGGGGCCCTCGCCGCGACGGGGCTGCGCGGCATCGTGGCCACCGGCTGGGGCGGCATGACCCCCGGCGCCTCGGACCGCGAGGACGTGCTCGTCGTCGAGGGCGCCCCGCACGGTGCGCTGTTCCCGCGCTGCGCCGCCGTCGTCCATCACGGCGGCGCCGGCTCCACCGCCGCCGGCCTGCGCGCCGGCCGGCCCACCCTCATCGTGCCGTTCCTCGGCGACCAGCCGTTCTGGGGCGCGCGCCTGCGCGAGCTCGGCGTGTCCCCGCGGCCGCTGCCGCCGCGCCGCCTGGGACAGGACCTGGCCGCCCGCCTCGGCGAGCTGGTCGGCACGCCCGCCTACGCCCGGCGCGCCGACGAGGTCGGGCAGCGCCTGCGCGCCGAGGACGGGCTGGGGGAGGGCGTGCGCATCCTCGAGGAGATCGTCGCCGCCGGCTGAGAGCCCGCAGCGTAAGCCGCGGCGCCCCGCAGCAGGCTGCCTCGGGCGGTGCCTCGGGGCGCCTCGGGCCGCGGTCACCGCAGGCGCGGCAGGCCCTCCCGCAGGGTCTCGAGCAGATGGGCGATCACCGCAGGGGCGTCGGGATCCTCCATCAGGGCCACGTTCGGGGGCCGGCCCCATCGGCCCAGACGGTCGCCGACGGTCTGGCCGCGCGTGAGCGTGCCGGCCAGCTCCACGTCGACGGCGAGAGGCACCGTGCGGGCCAGCTGCGGCTCCAGGGCATGGGCCGCCACCAGCGGGTCGTGCACATGGGCCATCCAGCCGAAGCCGTCGGCCCGATGGAACTCGAAGTACCACCGGAACGCCTCCAGCAGCAGCGGGATCACCGGATGGTCGGCGGTGCCGGCCAGGGCATCGAGGGTGTCCTGGTGGAACTCGACGGACTCCGTCGCATCCAGCGGCGCGAGCACGGGCGGCCGCTCGGCGGCGGAGAAGGCCGCGAGGGTGCGCTGGGCCGCATCGGGATCCACCGCCACGTTCCACTCGGTGGTCGGGGCCGTGTTGCCGCGGTGGTTGATCGCCCCTCCCATGATGTGCAGGCGGCGCAGCAGCCGCGGCAGCTCCGGCTCGATCTCGAGGGCCAGGGCCAGATTGGTGTGCGGGCCCAGCACGAGCCCGACCAGCTCCCCGGGATGCTCGCGGGCGGCGTCCACCCACAGCCGGGCACCGCTGCGCGGATCCTCCCGGCGGCTCGGATCCGCCGTCACCGCGTGCCCGAGGCCCTGCGGGCCGTGGGTGTCATCGGCCGTCATCAGCTCCGCCACCAGGGGAGCGGCGCTGCCGCGCGCGACCGGGGCCGGGATGCGCAGCATCTCGGCCAGGATCAGGTTGTTGCGGGTCACGGCGTCCACGTCGACGTTGCCCGCGGTCGAGACGATCCCCGCGAGCTCGACGTCCTCGCGGCAGGCGAGGTAGGTCAGGGCCAGGGCGTCGTCGATGCCGGTGTCGCAGTCCACGAGGAGGGGGATCGTCATGCTCCGATGGTACGGATCGCCCGAGGGTCTGCGCGCCCTGCCGACGCGGCGCTCCGGCGCCGCGGAGGCCTCGCCGCAGCACCCGAGCGCCGGTAGAGTCATCGGATGTCTCATCGGACACCCCGTGCAGAGCCTCCCTCCGCCGGCCCGCCTCCCGGGAGCGCATCGCGCTCCGACGCCGGCCGGGACGCGCCGGCGCACCTCGCGGTCGGCGAGCCCGCCCGGCTCCCGTACCACGCCCTGATCTGGCTGGCCGTGGCCACCTTCAGCACCGGCATCGACGGGTACGTGCTGGCGGGCCTGCTCCCGGACATCGCCCGGGACCTCTCCGTGAGCGAGGCCGTCGCCGGGCAGCTGGTGACCGCCTTCGCGCTCACCGCCGCGCTCGCCGGCCCGCTGCTCGGCGCCCTCACGAGCGGCCGCGAGCAGCGCGCCACCATCATGGCGGCCCTCGCGGCCTTCATCGCCGGCAACGTCGTCAGCGCCCTCGCCCCGACCTACGCGGTCGCCCTCGGCGGCCGGATCATCGCGGCCCTCGGCGCCTGCATCCTCGGAGCGGCCGTCACCGGCTACGTCGTCCACCTCGTCCCCGAGCGCTCCCGGGGCCGCGCCCTGTCCTTCGTCCTCGGCGGCTGGATGACCGCCACCGCGCTCGGCGTGCCCGTCGGCCTGCTGCTGGGCCAGAGCAGCTGGCGCGTCCCCCTGCTCATGGTCGCGGCCGTCGGCACCCTCGCCCTCATCGGGATCGCCGCGCGGCTGCCGGCCCTGCGCTACCCGCCGACCCGTCTGCGCGAACGCCTGCAGCCGCTCCTGCGACCACGCCTGGTCGCCGGACTGCTGGTCTCCACCGGCGTGCTCTGCGCCAGCTACACCTGCTTCACCTATGCGGTGCTGATCCTCGGACCGGTCCACCCGCAGGCCGGGGCGATCATCCTCATCATGCTCGGCTACGGGCTGGCCAGCATGCTCGGCAACGCCGTCAGCGGCCGCCTGGTGGACCGCTTCGACCCGGTGCGGGTGCTCACCGCGATCCTCCTCGTCCTGCTGGCCGATGCCGTCCTCGCCGGCACCGCCTTCTCGGTCCTCGGCGCGAGGGCGATGGCCGCGGCGACCCTGGCATGGTTCCTCCTCGCCGGGATCGGCAACGGCGCCCACGCGGTCCCGCAGCAGGCGCGCCTGGCCGCGATGGCCCCGGCCTCGGCGAGCGTCGTGATGGCGCTGAACGCGAGCGCGATCCCCCTGGGCGTCGCCCTCGGCGGCGGCGCCGGGGGCCTGGGCCTCGCCCTGGGCATGGAGGCCGTCCAGCTGCCGTGGATCGCCGCGACCCTGCTCACGGCCACGCTCGCCCTGCACCTGGTGGTGGCCCGATGGTCCCGCCGACCTCATAGACTCCCGGGATGAGCACCCCCGAGCCGGCCGAGACCTTCCTGCACCAGAGCGATCGCGTGATCCTCGAGCACGCCCTCGCGGAGCCGGAGGGCGGCGCCGGTCGCGACCTGATCGTCCTCGAGGACGCCTCGGGCGAGCTCACCGCCCGGGCTCTCGACGCCGCCGTGGCCCGGCCCGGCGCCCGCGTCATCGGCTGGAGCGCCTCCCACCGCCTCACCGCAGCGCTGCGCGAGCGCTTCTCCGCCCAGATCGCCGCGGGGTCGCTGATCCTCCCTGCGGCCGACGGCGAGCCGACCCCGCTCGTCGACCACCTCGCGGCTGCGACGTCCGCCGCATCGGCCCCCGCTGCGGGCGCTCCGACCGCCGCAGCGGACGCGGCTGCGGACGCGACGACCTCACCGGATGGCGGCGCGGCGACCTCCGCTGGCGGCGACCTCCTCGCCTTGATGCGCCTGCCCAAGGCCCTGCGCGAGCTCGATGCCCGGGCCCGCGAGCTCGCCGTCCACGCCCTCGCCACCGGCGCCGAGCTCGAGCTGGTCGCCGGCGGGCGCGTCAAGCACATGTCCCGCTCGCAGAACGAGACCCTCGCCAGGACCTTCGCGGAGGTCGCGGCCTCCCGCGGGATCGGCAAGTCCCGGGCGCTGGCGGCCTGCGGGCCCCGCCCGGGCACGCGCCTGCTCGAGCCCGCGCGCGGCGCCGCCCGGCTGCGCGTGCGCGGCCAGCAGCGGGAGATCCCGCTGCGCGGCGTCGGCGGCGTGTTCGGATCGGCCTCGGCCGATGCCGGAAGCGTGCTGCTGGTGGAGACCCTCGACGCCGGCATCGCCTCGCTCGAGGGCGTCGAGCGGGCGATCGACCTCGGCGGCGGCAACGGGCTGATGACCGCCTATCTCGCCGCGGCCCTCCCCGACGCGCAGGTGCTCTCCAGCGATGACGACGCCGATGCGGTCGCCTCGGCCCGGCTCACCCTCGCCGCGGCCGGCCTCGCCCGGGACGGCGTGAGCGTGCGCTGGGACGACGCCCTCTCCCAGGAGGAGCCGGCCAGCGCGGACCTCCTCGTGCTCAACCCGCCCTTCCACGACGGCACCGCGGTGGACGCCACGCTCGTCCAGGAGCTCCTCGACGCCGCCGCCCGCGTGCTGCGCCGCGGCGGCCAGCTCTGGATGGTCCACAACTCCCACCTGCGCTACCGCCCCGAGCTCGAGCGACGCGTGGGCCGGGTCCAGCAGGCATCCCGGGACCGCCGATTCACGGTCCTCGTCGCCACCCGCGCCTGACCGGGGCTATTTCGTCGGGCGGGGTCGGTCCAGCTGTTCCCGTCGGGCAAGCCAGATCCGGGTGACCTGTCGACCGGGACCGGCTCGTAGGCCGTTTCCGTCGGCCGTCCCGGAGCGGGGCACGGCAGCCGTGTCGGGAGATCTCTCATCCCGCGTCGCCACGGGAAGGTGGAGGACTCGCTGCGCCACGAGCACGGGGGACTGCGCACGGGTGGAGCAACGAGCGGAGTAAAGACGTCGCATCGAGAACGAGCGGAGTGAACCCGTCGCTTCCCGGACAGGAAGCGACGGGTTCACTCCGCTCGATGGCGTTGCGACGACATCACTCCGCTCGATTCCGACACGAGCGCGGGTCGGCGTCAGGACCCTGAGATTCCGGCGGTGGCGTTCCGGACCGGAGGACTCGGTCGTGGGGCCGGGTCGTAGTCGGCGTCGGGGACCTCAGACGTCGAGGGGCCTCAGGCGGTGAGCGCGGTGAGGACCGAGGTGAAGAATCCCAGGCCGTCGGTGCCGGTGCGGGTGCCGCGGCCCGGCTCGTCGGGGCCGAAGCCGGACTCCACGGCATGCTCGGGATGCGGCATGAGGCCGACCACGTTGCCGTACTCGTTGGTGATGCCGGCGATGCCGTTCCAGGAGCCGTTGGGGTTCTCCTCGAAGCCGACCGGACCGTGGGTCGCGCCCTCGGTGTAGCGGAAGACCACGCGGCCCTCGCCCTCGAGCTCGTCCAGGGTCTTCGCATCGGCCACGAACTGGCCGTCCTGGTTCTTCAGGGGGATGCGGATGACCTGGTCCTTCTCGTACGCCGTGGTCCAGGCGGTGCGGTTGTTCTCGACCCGCAGCGGCTGGTCGCGGCAGATGAAGGAGCGGTGCGCGTTCTTGATCATCGAGCCCGGCAGCAGATGCGTCTCGCACAGGATCTGGAAGCCGTTGCAGATGCCCAGCACCGGGATGCCGCCCTTGGCGGCGTCGACGACCTTCTCCATCACCGGCGCGAAGCGGCTGATCGCTCCCGCGCGCAGGTAGTCGCCGTAGGAGAACCCGCCGGGCAGGACCACGGCGTCGACCTCCTGGAGGTCGTCATCCCCGTGCCACAGCGGCACGGCCTCGGCGCCGGCGATCCGCACGGCGCGCAGCGCATCCCGGTCGTCGAGCGTCCCGGGGAAGGTGACCACGCCGATGCGCATCAGTGCGCCGCCTCGCCCTCGACCTCGACCTGGACGACGTCCTCGATCACGGGGTTGGACAGGAGGGTGGCGGCGGCCTCGCGGATGGTGGCGAGGACCTCGTCGGTCACGGCGCCCTCGACCTCGAGCTCGAAACGCTTGCCCTGGCGCACCGAGGCGATGCCCTCGAAGCCGAGGCGGGGCAGGGCGCCGGCGACGGCCTTGCCCTGGGGGTCGAGGATCTCTGGCTTCGGCATCACGTGCACGACGACGCGCGGCATGGATTCTCCCTGGGGGACGGGCTGAGGGCACAGGGGTGCCTCGGCCGATTTCGTAGGTGCGGCTCCGTCATTCTAGGCGGTGGCCGGCACTGCTCGCGGCGACGTCCGGACGGCGGCGCGCCCGTCGGCGTCCGGTGCTCCCGTCGGCGTCCGGCGGTCCCGGCGGACGCGGCAGGGAGCATCGGCCGGGATCGACGGGCCGTGCGCTCCCCACGAAGGTCACGACTGGGCTACGGTGCAAGGCAGAGCGCGGGGGACGTGCGCCCGCATCGGTCCGGGGCGGCGACCCCGGAGCGCGGAACAGCCGGACCGCGGCACGCCCGGACCGCAGGGGACGGGGTCGCGGAGGACCACAGCTGCGGGGCACGGGACCGCGCAGGACGAGGACCGCGGAGGACCAGACCGCGGAGGAATCGAGGAGCACGCCATGAAGATCCGACATCTCGGCCATTCGTGCCTGCTGGTGCAGGCGGCAGGGAGCACCCTCCTCATCGATCCGGGCGGCTTCAGCGACCCGTCGGCCGGCGAGGCCACCGGGGTGGACGCCGTCGCCATCACGCACCAGCACCCCGATCACGTGGACCCGGGGCTGCTGGCCCGGGTGCTCGCGGCGAACCCGGGCATCCCCGTGATCGCCGAGCCGCAGACCGCGCAGAACCTCGAAGGGGCCGAGGAGCTGGCCGCCGCCCGGCAGGCGGGCACCGAGGTCATCTCGCTGGCCGCCGGTCAGGAGCTCGCCATCGGCCAGACCACGCTGTCGGCCATCGGCGGCGACCACGCCGTGATCCACCCGGACATCCCGCGCGTCGGCAACATCGGCCTGGTGCTCACCGGGCCCGGCGAGCCGCGCCTGGGCGTGACCGGGGACAGCCTCGAGCCGCTGCCGGAGCTGCGGGGCATCGACGTGCTCGCCTTCGCGCTGGTCGCGCCGTGGTCGAAGATGCGCGAGACCATCGACTTCCTCCGCGAGGTCGCCCCGCGCCTGGCGCTGCCGGTGCACGACGCCGTGGCCAGCGCCGCGGGCCGGGCGATCTACATCCGCCAGGCGACGGCGCTCGCCCCCGAGGGCACCGAGGTGCGCGACTGGGACGAGACGCGACAGGTCGAGGTCGGCTGAGCGGCCGGCCCCGGCCCGTCGGCGGTCAGGCGAAGCGGCGACCGGTGAGCCGCTCGAAGGCCTCGATGTAGCGGTCGCGGGTGGCGGCGACGATCTCCTCGGGCAGCACCGGCGGGGCGCCGGCGCCGCCGCGATCCCAGCCGGAGGCGGCCGAGGTCAGCCAGTCGCGCACGAACTGCTTGTCCAGGCTCTGCTGGACGACGCCCTCGCGGTAGCGGTCGGCGAACCAGAACCGCGAGGAGTCCGGGGTGAGGACCTCGTCGCCCAGGGTCAGGGCGCCGCTGCTGCGGTCGTGCCCGAACTCGAGCTTGGTGTCCGCGATGATCAGGCCCTGCTTGGCGGCCACGTCCTGGGCGCGCCGGTAGATCGCCAGCGTGAGCTCCTCGAGCTCGGCCACGAGCTCGTCGCCCAGGCGGGATCGGGCCTCGGCGACGGTGATGTTCTCGTCGTGGTCGCCCTGCTCGGCCTTGGTCGCCGGGGTGAAGATCGGCTCCGGCAGGCGCGAGGACTCGGTCAGACCCGGGGACAGGACATGGCCGCCCACCGCGCCGCCGGCGCGGTAGTCCTTCAGGCCCGATCCCGTGAGATAGCCGCGGGCCACGCACTCCAGCGGCACCATGTCCAGGCCGGTGCAGCGCATGGCGCGGCCGGCGACCTGCTCGGGCACGTCGGTGTCCGAGATGACGTGGTGGGGCACCAGGTCCCCGAGCTGCTCGAACCAGAACATGCTGATGGCGGTGAGCACCCGGCCCTTGTCGGGGATGCCGGGCTGCAGGGAGAAGTCGTAGGCGCTGATGCGGTCGGTGGCGACCACCAGCACCTCCTGCGCCTCCTGGACCGGGGTTCCCGCGGGAACGTACAGCTCGCGGACCTTGCCGGAGACGGCGAGGTCCCAGCCGGGCAGCTGCGGGGCCTCCACGAGCGCGGTGCGGGCGGTGTCGGTGGTCATGCGTGGAGGGTCCCCTCGGCCGCCGCGAGGGCGATATCGGTGCGATGGTGGGCGCCGGCGAGGTCGACCGCATCGGCCGCCCGTCCGGCGAGGTCACGGGCGGAGGCGAGATCCGCGCCGGTGGCGACGACGGACAGCACACGGCCGCCGGCGCTGACCAGCGTGCCCGCCACGTCCCGGGCGGTGCCGGCGTGGATCGCGCTGGCGCCGAGCTCGGCGACGGCGTCCAGGCCGCCGATGGGATCGCCGGTGCGCGGGGCGGCCGGGTAGCCCATGGCCGCGATGACCACGGTCACCGCGGACTCCTCGGACCACTGCGGGGCCTCCTGCGCGGAGAGGTCGCCGCGGGCGGCGTCCAGCAGCAGCGGTGCCAGCGGGGTGGACAGGCGCTCCAGGACGACCTGGGTCTCCGGATCGCCGAAGCGGGCGTTGAACTCGACCACGCGCAGACCCCGCGCGGTGAGGGCGAGGCCGCAGTAGAGGATGCCGACGAAGGGCGTGCCCCGGCGGGCCATCTCGTCGACGGTGGGCTGGGCGACGGTGCGCACCACGTCCTCGACCAGGCGCGGCGGCGCCCACGGCAGCGGCGAGTACGCGCCCATCCCGCCGGTGTTGGGGCCCGCGTCGCCGTCCAGGGCGCGCTTGAAGTCCTGGGCCGGGGCCAGCGGGACCACGCGCTCCCCGTCGCAGACCACGAACAGGGAGACCTCGGGGCCGTCGAGGTACTCCTCGAGGACCACGCTGCCGCCGGCGGCGATGACGGACTCGCCGTGGGCGAGCGCCTCGGCGCGATCCTCGGTGACCACGACACCCTTGCCCGCGGCGAGGCCGTCGGCCTTGACGACGAAGGGGACGTCGCCCAGCGGGTTGACGCGCTCGAGGCCCGCGGCGAGCTCGGCGGCGTCCTGGACGCTCACGCTGCGCGCGGTCGGCACGCCGGCGGCGACCATGACCTCCTTGGCGAAGGTCTTGGATCCCTCCAGGCGGGCGGCCTCGGCGCTGGGGCCGAACACGGTGTGGCCGTGCTCGCGCAGGAGGTCGGCCAGGCCCGCGACGAGCGGGGCCTCCGGGCCGACGACGACGAGGTCGGGCCGCAGCTCGTCGGCGAGGGCGGCCAGGCCCTCGAGGTCGCCGAGGGCGACGTCGTGGCAGGCGGCGAGCTCGGCGATGCCGGGATTGCCGGGGGCGGCGTGCAGGTCAGGAGCAGGGGTGTCGCGGGCGAGCCGGCGCACGATGGCGTGCTCGCGGCCGCCCGAACCGATGACGAGGATCTTCACCGGGCCCACTGTACCGATTCGTGCGCGTATCGGACCGTCCCGTCCGTATGGTCCACATGGCGGACGAAACCCCTGGTCAGCGGGGGAAGGTCGGTCGGCCTCCATGCCGGCCCGGTACAGTCCCGGGCCATGCCCCATCCCGAGGTCCGCCCCGAGCCCCGCCCCGGCGCGGCCGCCGCGCCCCGGCGTCTGCGCCTGGATCTCTCCTACGACGGCACCGACTTCCACGGCTGGGCTACGCAGCCCGGCCAGCGCACCGTGCAGGGCGTCCTCGAGGAGGCCCTCGCGCGGGTGGCGCGGGTGCCCGTGAGCGTCACCGTCGCCGGCCGCACCGACGCCGGGGTCCACGCCCGCGGCCAGGTGGTCCACCTGGACCTG
The DNA here is from genome assembly GCF_000576425.1 of Brachybacterium phenoliresistens. GTDB lineage: Bacteria > Actinomycetota > Actinomycetes > Actinomycetales > Dermabacteraceae > Brachybacterium > Brachybacterium phenoliresistens. The sequence continues at coordinate 248,362 of NZ_KK069990.1, forward strand.
CCGCCCGAGGCGCTCGCGGCGCTGCCCGGCCGGTCCGACCGCACCCCCGCCCAGGCGCTGGTCACCCGCCTCGGGGGCGTGCTTCCGGCGGATCTCGTCGTCCACGAGGCGCGCCCGGTCCCAGCGGCGTTCGATGCGCGGTTCGGGGCGCTGTGGCGCCGCTACCGCTACCGCATCTCCGACTCGCCGCGCGGGCACGATCCGCTGCGCCGCGACGTGCTGCGGCATCGGCGGGAGCTGGATGTGGACGCGATGGCCGCCGCCAGCGCCGCCCTCCACGGCGAGCACGACTTCCTCTCCTTCTGCCGCCCGCGCGAGGGGGCGAGCACCGTGCGGACCCTGCGGGAGCTCAGCTGGATCCGCCCGGCGTCGGGGCGGGCCGATGCCGGCCTCGTGGTCGCCACGGTCGAGGCCGATGCCTTCTGCCATCACATGGTCCGCTCCCTGGTCGGGGCGATGCTCCAGGTGGGGGAGGGGCGGCGGGAGATCTCCTGGCCCGCCCGGGTGCTGGCGGCGGCGACCCGCGACTCCGGCGGGCGCGACGGGGTGGGCGCCGCGCCGATGTCCCCGCCGCAGGGGCTCACCCTCGAGCACGTCGCGTACCCGCCGGACGCCGAGCTCGCCGCGCAGTCCGAGCGTTCGCGGGTCTTCCGCGGCTGAGCCGCGCAGGCCCGGTCGGGCTGCGGGCGAGGGGAGCGCGCCGATGCGGACGCGGCCGACGGGAGCGCGCCGATGCGGGCACGGTCGACGGGAGCGCGGCCGACGGGGCGCGGCCGGCGCGGTCCCGGCCGATGCGGACGCGGCGGATGTGAGCGAAGACCCACCCCGCAGGCCCCGTCCTCGATTGACCGCCCCGAACGGCTGCCCCTAAGCTGGGGTGTCGTCGTGCCTCGATGCGCACCTCGCCCCCGCAGCCGGGCTCTCACACCCGGCGCGACACGAGGTCCTCACTCGCATCCTCGGCCGTCCCTCCAGGTACGCAGGGCCGGTGGCGGGCGCGACGTCTCGGTCATGCTTTATGCCAAAGGAAGCGTGTCCACGGTCCATCGAAACGTGCCGCCGGGCGACCGCCCGGGGCACCACGACGAGAGAAGAAGGCACGAGTGCGTACGTTCACCCCGAAGCCCGGCGATGTCGAGCGTTCCTGGTACGTCATCGACGCAACGGATGTCGTCCTCGGCCGGCTCGCTTCCCAGGCTGCTCAGCTGCTGCGGGGAAAGCACAAGCCGGTCTTCGCACCCCACGTGGATGCAGGCGACTACGTCATCATCATCAACGCTGACAAGGTTGCCCTGACCGGCAACAAGCGCGAGACCAAGCTGGCCTACCGTCACTCCGGCTACCCGGGCGGCCTGCGCGGCATCCCCTACTCGGAGCTGCTCGAGACCAAGCCCGAGCGCGCGGTCGAGAAGGCCATCCGTGGCATGCTCCCCAAGAACTCCCTGGCTGCCCAGCAGATCAAGAAGCTGAAGGTGTACCGCGGCGCGGAGCACCCTCACACGGCGCAGCAGCCCGTCCCGTTCACCATCGATCAGGTGGCGCAGTAAGCGGGGCCCCCCGCCCGCGCCCTGCCACACGGAACATTCAAGGAGACCCGTGACTGAGACCACCGCCCCTGAGGCCCTCGAGGAGATCACCGACGAGTCGGCTCCCTCCAGCTTCACCACCGAGTCCACCGAGGAGGCCGCTGTCGGCCGCGGCCAGTCCGTGACCGCCCCCGGCTACGGGACCGGCCGTCGCAAGGAGGCCGTCGCCCGCGTCCGCCTCGTGCCCGGCTCCGGCCAGTGGACCATCAACGGCCGCGCCCTCGAGAACTACTTCCCGAACAAGGTGCACCAGCAGGAGGTCAACGAGCCGTTCCGCGTGCTCGACCTCCAGGGCCGCTTCGACGTCATCGCCCGCATCCACGGCGGCGGCCCCTCGGGGCAGGCCGGTGCGCTGCGCCTCGGCGTCGCGCGCGCGCTGAACCAGATCGACGAGGACAACAACCGTCCGACCCTCAAGAAGGCCGGCTTCCTCACCCGCGATCCCCGCGTCATCGAGCGCAAGAAGGCCGGCCTCAAGAAGGCCCGCAAGGCCCCGCAGTACTCGAAGCGCTGATCGACACCCTCGATCCCGCGCACGCCCCGGACCCCGGCACCCTCGTGGTGCCGGGGTCCGGCGCGTTCGGGGACCGTTCCCGTGCGCGGCGGGGCCCTCAGGCTGCGGAGCGCCCGAACGGCGGCGCTCCGGCACGGCGCGGCCCGCCGGCGCTCCGGTACGGGGCGGTCCGCCGGCGCGAGACCCGATCGTGACCGGACGGCCCGACCCCCGGACGCCACAGTCGGCCCTCGTGCGCCCTGCTGGGATGGGCCGGGACGCACGCCCGTCCCGCATCGGCCCCCGCCGATGCGTCCCGAGAGCCGGAGGAGCGACATGATCGGCAAGCGCGAGGCAGGGGAGCAGATCGACGAGATCCGCCGGAAGGCCGGGATCAGCTGGGAGGACCTCGCCGGGCGCATCGGCCGCCCGCCGGTGTGGACCGCATCGGCCGTGCTCGGATCGCACCCGGTGCCCGCGGCCGAGGCGGAGATCCTCCGCGAGGCCCTCTCCCTGGACCCGGAGCTGGTGGACGCCCTCACCCGCCAGCCCACCCGCACCGCCGATCCCGCCGCAGCGGGCGACCCGACGATCTACCGGTTCCAGGAGCTGATCCAGGTGTACGGTCCCGCGCTGAAGGCCCTCATCCACGAGGAGTTCGGCGACGGCATCATGAGCGCCATCAACTGCAGCATCGACCTGCGGCGCGCCGAGCACCCCGGCGGGGACCGCGTCGTCCTGACCATCGACGGGAAGTTCCTGCCCTACGACTGGGTCAGCGCGCAGGGCTGAGACCGCTGCCGCGTGTGCGGTGCGCCGCCTGCCCCGTGCCGTGCACGGGCGCTTCGGCCCCGGGACGCTACGCTCATGTCGATACGCCGCTGCGCGGGAGGCCCCCGGTCTCCCGCCGCGGCACGCACGAGCACAGGGACGCGCTGCGCCGGGGACCCTCCGGCGGAGGGCAGGCAGGACGCAGCGCGCCCCAGGATCCACTGGAGGCAACGACCCATGGCACGACTCTTCGGCACCGACGGTGTGCGCGGCAGGGCCAACGACGACATCACCGCGGAGCTGGCCGTCGAGCTGTCCGTGGCCGCGGCCCACGTCCTGGGCTCCTTCGGCGCCTTCGACGGCCCGCGCGCCCGCGCGATCGTCGCCCGCGACACCCGCCCCTCGGGCGACTTCCTCTCCGCCGCCGTGAGCGCAGGCCTCGCCTCCGCCGGGATCGACGTCGAGGACGCGGGCGTGCTGCCCACCCCGGGGCTGGCCTACCTGGTCCAGTCCACCGGCGCGGATCTCGGCGTGATGATCTCCGCCTCCCACAACCCCGCCCCCGACAACGGCATCAAGTTCTTCGCCCGCGGCGGCAGCAAGCTCCCCGACGAGGTCGAGGACGCCATCGAGGCGCGCATGCACGAGCAGTGGGACCGCCCCCAGGGCGACCGGGTCGGCACCATCACGCAGTACCCCCACGCCGTGGACCAGTACGTCGGCCACCTCACCGGCACCCTCGAGCGGCCGCTGGACGGCCTGACCGTCGTCGCCGACTGCGCCAACGGCGCCGCCTACCTCACCGGCCCCGCCGCCCTGCGCGCCGCCGGCGCCACCGTGCACGTGATCGGCGACCGCACCGACGGGCGCCAGATCAACGAGGGCTGCGGCTCCACCCACCTCGAGGGCCTCGCCGAGGCCGTCGTGCGCCTGGGCGCGGACTGCGGCGTCGCCTTCGACGGCGATGCGGACCGCTGCCTGGCCGTGGACCACGAGGGCAACGTCGTGGACGGGGACCAGATCATGGGCATCCTCGCCCTCGCCCTCGACGCCCGCGGCGAGCTGCCCGACCGCACCCTCGTCGCGACCGTCATGTCGAACCTTGGCCTGAAGATCGCGATGCGCAACGCCGGGATCGCCCTCATCCAGACCGCCGTGGGCGACCGGTACGTCCTCGAGGAGATGAACCGCGGCGACCACCCGCTGGGCGGCGAGCAGTCCGGGCACGTGGTCATGAGCCGTCACGCCACCACCGGCGACGGCGAGCTGACGGCCCTCCACCTCCTCCAGCGCATGATCGACACCGGCAGCACCCTGCAGGAGCTCGCGAGCGTCGTCGAGCGCCTCCCGCAGGTCATGATCAACGTCAAGGGCGTCGACAAGGCTCGTGCCGGCGTGGACCACGGAGTCCGGGACGCCGTCGAGGCCGCGGAGGCCGAGCTCGGCGAGTCCGGCCGCGTGCTCCTGCGCCCCTCCGGCACCGAGCCCGTGGTGCGCGTGATGGTCGAGGCCGGCACCGCCGAGCAGGCCCAGCGCATCGCCGACCGGCTCGCCGCCGTCGTCGAGGAGCGCCTCGCCCTCTGACGCGGCCGATGGCCGATCGCCCGCCGGCGGGCGGGCATCGGGGGCTCTCTGCCTCCGATTCCGCGCCGATGCTCCACGGGCCGGCGTCGCGGGGGTCCTCTGCCCCGTTACCTTGTGAGGGCCCCGATGGTCGGGGTCTGGTCGCTCGGCCGGGTATGGCTTTGTTGCCCTGCCATCAATGGTCCGGGGGG